>CBCTHE010000012.1:0-92575 GCA_965146665.1 uncultured Ructibacterium sp. | reverse complement strand
GGAACTAAAATCAAAGGCACTGGAGTGTGCGGGGAATTCCCCGCCCTCCGGGAAAACGGACAACGGCATCCGTTGTCCGTTTTCCCGGAGGCAAAAATATATTATTAGATATTAAGAAGGAAAGGTCGTGTTTTAATGAATTTAAAAAGAACCACTGCATGTATATTGACTCTGATGATGCTGATAAGCACATTCTCCGGAACGGCGGCATTTGCCGCAGATGACCCGGGACAGCGGACGGTGTTTGTGCATGCTCTGGGAGAAAATCCACAGGAAACCACAAACGTGAGTACTGTCTATATGGGCGATACCACTAACCTCTATTTGGCTGTTGACGATCCAAACAAAGGTGCGTATGATGCAGATACCAAAACTCATCTGGAGCCGCAGTACGATATGAATGGCTATACCGTTAAATTCTATTTTGATCCGGTATATTTTGATTATGCGCTCGACAGCTCCCAGCCAATCAATTATACGATACCAAATGATAAGCTGGGCGGTGTGGATTCCGGGACAAGTGATAAGGTTGGCTTTTATACCTATCAGCACGGCAGTGATACGGCAGTGATTAATGGGAAGGAATATAAAACGGCATATGCTACCATTCTGTTCAGCGGTACCTATCTGCCTCAAAAAGGCAGTGATGAGCTTTGGTATAACCTTTGTATGCTTCCGCTGACTCCCCTGCGGACAGGGCAGACCGAGGTGTTTATTGCTGCTGATTCGGATGATCCATTCTCTCTTGAGCTGCTGGCCAAGAATGCAGCCGTTGATGATTATTCTCCGGCATTTCAGACAACTGTAATAAACGGCGGGTACCATCAGATAACGATTAAGGATAAATTCAAGCCTTCTGTACCAGTTGCCAGTCCTATAGCCGGCGGATATACAGAACCGCAGAAGGTCACACTGACCACGGAGGAAGGCTGCAAAATTTTCTATACAACAGACGGTACAACCTATGTAGAATATACGGGGCCGATTGATGTCGGCGTTACCACGACCATTAGCTGCTATGCGGAAAGAATTTCTGACGGCAAGCAGAGTAATACGGTTTCTTATACATATACCATGCTTCCGACACCGCCGTACCTGTTTGCCGACAAAAACGGGACCAAGGAACGGCTGCCCAATATCTACAACAGTGACACACCATTCCAGGTTTATGTTTCGGATGCAAAGGATTTTGCAGATATTTCGGATGACAGCGAAGTATATTATACCTTTTCTTCTGCTCTGTCCGCAGAACCACCGGTGATTACAGAAGGGGCGGACAATCCGGACACAGAGTGGGTGAAAGTGACAAAGGGCGCGGCATATCAGAGCATCCAAATTGATAAGACTACCATTGTGCGCCTGATTACCAAAAAGGGAGAGGTTTTCAGTGAGGCATCCTGGTATTCCTTTGGTATCCGCCCGGCGTCCGTAACAGCGGCCCCGGGTTCCGGAAACCAGTATGATACCAAAACAGATGTGACCTTATCAACAGAAACTGCGGGCGCTGAAATTTATTACACCACGGACGGCAGTGACCCGAGAGAAAACGGTATTCTCTATACCGGCACACCGCTGACACTGTTTAAGGATACAACGCTTCGTACCGTGGCAAAATATCGGGATATCTATAGTGATGTTACATCCTATTATTATCTGTTTACCAAGATTGACGATTATGGAATTGATGCATTTTATCCGTCTGGTGTCTATGAAGGAAGCGTGAATGTGACGCTGCAGCCGCAAAACCCAGATAATTCAGTTTGGTATGCAACAGATGGAATCAGCTACAAAGAATATACCCGCGGGGAAATCCTTGCTATTACAGAGGATACCACAATTACCACCTATGCGGTTGACGGACAGGGAAAGAAAGGCGAGATATATACCTTTATTTATAAGATAAAACCGCTCCCGCCTGTATTTGCCCCTGAAACAACACAGTTCAGTGCTGTGAGCGATGTCACCATTTACCTGCAGGAAACGGGTGAATCTTATCAGCTGTATTATACGACAGACGGCAGTGACCCAACGGTAAACGGCATTCTGGCAGACGGTGATTCAGTTGTGGTCCCGATTACCAAGTATACAGTGTTGTCTGCGGCAGCGGTTAGAAACGGTACAGTCTATTCAAATGTTGTTTCCCATTCCTATGATTTGGTAACAACAAAGCCGGCCAGACCGCTGACGACCTTACCCCAAGGCGTTTATACTCAGGATGCGGACAATATGGAAGGATTCTCTGCACAGTTTATGCCGGTTTCCAACGGTATCACAATTTATTATACTGTTGGAACCAGGGAGAACCCGCCAGAAGATCCTGTGCCAGGTGCTGCTATGGAATATGTTCCTGGAAGCGATATCCCCATTACCGGCGAAACGATGATAAAAGCGGTTGCTGTCAATGCATTCCGTGCAAAGAGCGATATTGCTATTTTTGATTATACAATTGTGCCGGAGGCACCGGCTGCGCCGCCGAGTGCTGCCATCGAAGGAGAACTTCCGGTGATTCCTGTGACTGCTGTGACAGGCAGTACAGTTCACTACAGTATCAATGGATTTGAAAATACTTTTGTACTGAATGAAGGGACCGGGTTTTATATCGACGTCAAAACGGGCAGCGCTTATAGGGATGCTGCATGTACAGAGCTGCTTGGTACGGCAAGCACGCAATCCTTGACGGCTCCTGTCAGGCTGGAAACATGGGCGGAACTAAACGGTGTCAGCAGTGAGAAAAATCAGTATCGGTATGATGTTTCCACGAAGCCCGGAACCTTGGCGGCTCCTTACGCCAATAAGGTGTCAGGCGAATATGAACAGATTGCGGATGCGGACAATACCCTGCTTTCGGTGCAGCTTTTCAGCTTAAATCGGGGTGCAAAAATCGAGTATATGATAAATAATGACGGCGTATGGCTTCCTTATGAGGATGTGATTCGAATAAAGGATGACACCGTATTGCTGATCCGTACCGAAAAAGACGGTGTTTACAGCGATGCCGTCAGCTATGTTTATACATTTACGCCGCTTGCACCGGTCATTGAGCTGCCCTCCGGAACTTATTCAGAAACAAAGTACACCAAAATCAGCCTCGACAGCAGAGCCCCAAAGGATCGGGAATACACTATTATGTACCGCAGAAACGGCGATGATAAGGATGTGCGTTATACCGGTGCAGAAATAGAAATTGACCACACTATGTCGATTAAAGCATATGTCATTGAGGACGGCAGCGGAAAAACCAGTAAAAATAGGATCAATTATTATGTGATTGACCGCGCGGCGGCGGATGGAACCGTCTACGCGGGGTATCCGTATGACAAAGGTGTGCGCTACAGTGTGGACACAATTGCCAGTGCGCCGTATTCAGAGGGGATTAAGCTTCTGACGGTAAACAATGAAGCAAAAATCCACTATTACTATACGTATCAGACAGAAGATGGAGCATCTATCACTACAAACAATATGATATATGACAACTCGCCCATTCTGACCACTACGGCAATGACCGGGCTAAAAATAACGGCATGGTTGGTAGATGAGAACGAAACAGTGATTGAAGGAAGTATGCAAAGTTTCCCGTTTGAGTTTGTAAGGCTTGAAGTTCCCAAAACTTCCCTTGAGGCAGCTGGCAAGACAGAGGTTTTATATGGTACAAAGTATACACTGCTCAACGACTATCCGGATGACAAAACGGTTTTGCTGTATTATACGACAGACGGCAGTGATCCGGCTGATGGAAACAATGATACAAGACAGCTATATAGCGGCGAAGAATTATCAATTAAGAGCAATACAACGGTAAAGGCAGTATATTTTAGTGCTTGCGGAACGTGTGTGAACTGTAAGGATGAAAAGTTTGCTGAATGCCTTGACGGTGTTTATGGAAAGACAGGGAGCTATCGTTATACCATTCCCACGAAAATCAGCGGGGGAGGCGGCGGAGGCGGAGGGAGCAGTACGCCGATTGACAATACCAGAAAATATACTAAGGATATTTTCGGCACGGAGCACCCCACCCACATCGGCTATATCAACGGCTATCCTGACGGCAGTGTGCAGGCAGCTGGAAAAATCACGAGAGAAGAGATTGCCGCAGTGCTGCACCGCGTAAAGAATAAAACCTATGATACACCTGTGACAGCGACTGGAAACGTTTTTTCAGATGTACCCGTAGAGCGCTGGTCCATGCCGGAGATTGAATATCTGGCTCATTATGAGATTATTCAAGGCTATCCAGACGGTACATATCAGCCGGAACAGAATCTGACACGGGCGGAATTTGCAGCGTTGGTGCGCAGGTTTGCCCAGTTAGATGTTCCGAAGGAAGCAGAGACTGTATTCCCGGATGTAAGTGATAAGCTGTGGGCGTATGAGGATATTTTGGCAATTTATGAAGCGGGACTCATTGACGGTTATGAAGACGGTACTTTCCGGCCGGAAAATGAAATCACCAGGGCAGAGGTCATGACGATTATCAACCGTATCCTTGGCAGAAAGCCGGATGAGGCCTATATTAAAACGCTTGACTTTAATCCTTATACTGATTTGGACCCGGAGCAGTGGTATTATACAATTGTTTTAGAGGCAACGATAACACACAGCTATTATCTGGATGAAAAGGAAACAAAGGAATATAAATGGGAGGATTATAGATAGGAAAAAATGAACATGAAGGAGAAAGAGAAACGCGGTCATTAGTTCTGCACTTATCAAGTCTAGGTGGTGAATGGTTAGAAACAGAATGTATTTTTGATTTGTACTAAGGAACTATAAAAGTGACAAAAGGTGATTGGTGCGCGGTGCGGTCAATCACCTTTTTTATATAAAATCATTTTTAGGAAGGGGCATATTGATTCATTGGTGAGGAGTATCGCTTTTGCCGCTGTTTTTAACTTTTTTTGCACTGTTCAATATTGTTGTACATTTACAATTCAGGTCTGTTTTTTTGGATGATATATACTTGACAATGTGGTACATTTATGATATATTACCAATATATTTATAATAGTTTGGAGGATGAGTTTATGAAAAAGATTGGAGAAACCTTAATCTGTCTGGGGACAGCTGCGGCAATGCTTGGCGTACCGTGTTTTGCATATGCTGATGAGCTTAATGTCCCCGAAGTTATTGATCAGGCAGTTGCGATGGAAATAAATGGTGAATCTGTTGCACTTGCAGGAACAGAAGATACTGCAATTACAGAAATAGCAACGGTAGAACAACTGCAGAATTTTGCACAGACGGTGAATGCAGGAACAAACTACAAAAACGTGACCGTTAATTTGAATGCGTCATTGGACTTGAAAGGTATAGAGTGGGCTCCGATTGGAACAGCCGCAGCTTCTTTTCAGGGAACATTTGAAGGAAATGGACATACAATTTCAAATGTGGATATTCATGGATCTGGTAATGATACCGGATTCTTTGGTGTAGTTAATGGTGCGGCAGTGCAGAATGTAACGCTTGATACGGTGACCATAAGTGGCAATAAAGAGAATACAGGTGCCCTTATTGGCAGAATGATTGGTTCGACAATAAGCGGCTGTACAGTAACGAATGCAAACTTTTCCACTGGGTATTCTAGCGCCAGCGGTGTTTTGGTAGGCGCAAATTATACAGGGAAAATTATGAATTGTGCGGTTTCATATTCCACATTGGAAGGATATCAGTATGTGGGCGGAATTGCCGGAACGGGATATTCCACCATTACGGGATGTACAGTGGATAATGTACAAGTATCTGCGTCTTATTGGAAATGCGGCGGTGTTCTTGGTCAGTGGAATGAAGACAGCGCAACTATGGAAAATAATCATGTAACCAATTCGAGTATTATTGGTAAAGATAATTTGGGCGGAATTGTTGGTTTTGCAAATTATGGAAATAAGAAGTTGATTAACTGCACAGTTACAAACACGGTAATTGGTGATTCTGCCCAGAGTACGGTTGAGCAGTCAGGCGGATTGATTGGATCGTATTCTCCGTCGAAAACTAATACCATGAGTATCCAAGATTGTACGGTACAGAATTTGTCAATTGTTGCAAAGGACAGTATAAATGAAGCAGCAGCGGTTGTTGGCGGTGTGTATTGGAGATCCACAGCTGCGACTGATGTAAACGTAACCGTGGAAAATACAGAAATTGCGGATATGAAAGTGGAAGCAGAGAATTTAACCGATGTCGGCGTTATTTTCGGTAAGACACAAAAAGCGTCTAACTATCAGATGACAGAAGTGACTGTCAGCAACAGCCCGGAAGCAGTGGATATTGTAGGCAGTGTCAATGAAGAAACTAAGGTAAATGTAGCAAGTGGTACCTTTGATAAAGATATTGGTAAGTATACGGACGAAGGCAAGACAACTGTAAAGGATCAAAATGGAAACTATGTTGTTGTTGATGTCGATGCAAATATGGTTTTAGTACAGGATGAAACAGACAGTCACTTGTATAATATTGTTATAAAAGGAACAAACGGTAATAAAATTGTTGACTTTAAAGCGGTTGAATTTTCTTTCAGCAATACTTGCACAGAAGGCGCTGTTACTTATGCAGTAGAGGCAGCAGATGGTTTGGGGATTGCAGAGCAGAATGGAAAGTATATGATTTACCTGGATGCACAGTCGGCGGTGACCGGATTGGCGGATAACGGTGAAGGAATAACGGTCGGCAGTGTACGACTGGATGGTTATGGTAAGGGCAGCCTGGTTGTGGAAGACGGCGCTTCGGCCGAACTCGAAATTGAGAATAGTATTGCACAAACAGTTTCTTTGAAGAAAGCATTTCTGGATTATGATTTCCAGGAAGTACAGGGTGAATTGAAAGTTACAATAGCTTTTAATAATCCAATTACTGCAAAGAATAAACCGGCTTATAACAAAATGAAGGTGGTTATCACCGGCGCTGACGGCTATGAGGAAGTGCATGAGATCGGTGATGAATATAGCTGGAGACCTACCTATACAGCGGATAAAGCAGAAATCACTGCTTCACTTCCAATTAATACCCGGTATACGGTTACGGTAAGCGGTGATGGCTATCGCACAGCGAGAAAAACAGTTTTGCTGCAGGAAGGCGGCACAGAGGCAGTATTCTGGAACAATGTGAAGGATGCTGAAAATGCGGTGGATGGTGAGACAAAGAACTTCTTGGCTGGTGAGATTGTCAATGATGGAAAGATAAATATTTATGATCTTTCGGCTGTTGTCTCTTATTTTGGAGAAACAGGAATAACGGTGGAAGCGCATCCGGAATACATCAAATATGATTTGAACCGCGATGGTAAAATCGATTCCAAAGATGTTGCAATGGTTCTGGTATCCTGGAACGAATAAGAGAGATATTTGCTGCGTATAGATACAGCAAAAAGCAATCCTCAGCAAGAGGATTGCTTTTTGAATTTAGACTCTATAGATCCTTATACATATGATGTAAAATTTGAGAACAGCATTAGTACATAGCCGAATTGTCCAGCACTAGAGGAAACCAAATCTGTGAGCCGCGGACAAAAGACAGCTGAAAATGTCGGGCAGAACTGCTTAGAAAGTGTTATATTGTTAGACACAGAGAGGTGAAAACATGGACTGGACGGAAGCAATCGGAAAAGCAATCACCTTCATTGAGGAACATATTATGGAGGACTTGTCTGTTGGCGAAATTGCCAAACAGGTTTGTATTTCGCCCTTTTATTTCCAAAAGGGGTTTAGTCTGCTCTGCGGCTTTACGGTTTCCGAATATATCCGCAAACGCCGGCTTGCGCTTGCTGGAGCTGAACTTGTTTCTACGGATGTAAAGGTTATTGATGCCGCCCTGAAGTATGGGTATGATTCTCCTGACAGTTTTACGAAGGCATTTACCCGTTTCCATGGAATCACACCTGGTATGGTGCGAAAAGAGGGCGCCACGCTTCGGGCCTTTGCACCATTGAAAATCAATCTAACATTGAAAGGCGGTTATCTTATGGACTACAAAATCATGCAAAAGGACAGCTTCACTGTCGTTGGGGCATTGAAAATGTTTCAGTATCAGAATGCGCATGAGGAGGTTCCTGTATTTTGGAAGGAACATTTTGCTTCGGAAAACGGCAAAAACATCTGCGGTATGTATGGAATCAATCATGATGAGGCCATGGCCGGTGATGTATTTGAATATATGATTGCCGACAACTATGATCCGACGAAAGAGGTGCCGGAGGGGTTTGTTACAAAGGTCATTCCGGCGTACACCTGGGCAGTTTTTCCCTGCAAGGGCGCAATGCCGGACACCCTGCAGGCAACCAACACCAAAATTTTCTCAGAATGGCTTCCCGCGTGCAGGGAATATGAAATCGCGGCTGGATACTGCATTGAGCTGTATGACGATGCGGAGAAATATGAGAATGGAATAAATGATGAGAATTATTATTCTGAGCTTTGGATACCTGTCAAGAAGAAGGTATAGTTTCATATTGTTTTTGCCTCTGCATGATTGCAGGGGCTTTTTATATAGAAGCTCTTGCATTTTCCTGTCGAAAGCAGTAGAATAGAAGACAAGAAAGAAGGGGTAATATGTTTCAGTCAAGATGCGGTGTTTGCTGTAATGAATGTACCAGAAAGTTTCAGGTCAACTGCAGGGGGTGTCTGTGTATGGAAAAGCCCTTTTGGGGCGGGGACTGTGAGGTGAAGACCTGCTGTGAGGCAAGAGATTTGGATCACTGTGGGAAATGCCCGGAGTTTCCTTGTGATATGCTCGCTAATATGGGAAAGGATCAGGGTTTCGACCCGGAGCCAAAGCTGCAGCAATGCCGCATTTGGGCCGGAGAATGATTAAAGAACAAGAGAGCTTGCAGATGATACAAGATATGCAGACATACCTTTTTAACAACATATATTCTGCCCTGATACCTGTGTGGGGCAGGCGAACCGCCGATTCTGACGCTGTTACAAAAGTCAGCTGTGGGCTTTTCAGGCAGTGTGCTCTTCGGCTTTTGTGATACAGAGAGATGCATGGAAATTCGAATGGATGCAAGTGCGTTGCCGGAGGCAGAGTGGTTTGACCGGAAACAGGCGTTTTGGGGATAGAAGTGTGATCAGGGAAATGATGATGTGCTTTAAGTATGGACGGAACCCCGGTAAAATTCGTCATTCTGCATGGAAATGGACCGTATTTCCGCATGAAAATGCCCGGAGTTTGGAAAAGCCTACAGTTGACAAATGCGTATGGTTTTTGATAAAATAAAGAGACAGTAAAGGGGAGTAGTTTGCGCAGCCACAGCTGTGTGATACAGTTCGTCATCCCGTAGAAATACCGGGCTGTATCCTGAATTCAGAAACGAGACTTTTATTGTGCCTTTTTGGGGTACAATAAAAGTCTTTTTTTCTGCCTGTGTATGGTCCCCTGCGGCGGGGCAGGAATGAAAAATACAAGCATATAAAGGAGTATGGTTATGGGAGTGGAATTGGTTTTGGCTCTTTTGGGAGGATTGGCGCTGTTCTTATATGGTATGCAGATGATGAGCGCAAACCTGGAGGTTGTTGCGGGAACCAGAATGAAGCAAATTTTGGAGAAACTCACCTCGAACCGAATACTCGGCGTTTTGGTTGGCGCAGGGATCACCGCTGTGATTCAGTCATCCTCTGCTACTACGGTTATGGTTGTGGGATTTGTCAATTCCGGGCTGATGACGCTGAAGCAGGCCGTGTGGATTATCATGGGCGCGAATATTGGTACCACGATCACAGGACAGCTTGTAGCCCTGGATATTGGAAAGGTGGCTCCGTTGATTGCCTTTGCCGGCGTTGCGGTGGTTGTGTTTTCCAAAAAGAAGCAGATTCAGGCGGTTGGCAGCATTGCTGCCGGACTGGGCGTGCTCTTCATTGGCCTTGGCATGATGAGCGATGCCATGATGCCGCTTCGGGATTCGGAGACCTTTATCAATTTAATGACGAGCTTCTCCAATCCGCTTCTTGGAATCCTCGCGGGCGCGCTGTTTACAGCGGTCATCCAGTCTTCGTCTGCGTCCGTGGGCATTTTGCAGGCTTTGGCGGTCAGCGGGCTGATTGGGATTGACAGTGCGGTATACGTTCTGTTTGGACAGAACATCGGAACATGTATTACGGCGCTTCTGGCTTCTGTGGGAGCAAACCGGAATGCCAAGCGTACAACCATCATACATTTGCTGTTCAATATCATTGGAACGTTCATCTTTGTGACCCTGACTATGTGTCTGCCGTTTACAGAATGGATTGCGGCATGGTTCCCCAACAGTCCGGCAGCACAGATCGCCAATGTTCACACCATATTCAATGTTGCGACGACTCTGATACTTTTGCCTTTTGGTACGTTGCTTGCCAAGCTGGCAGAGCGCATCTTGCCGGATAAATCAACCAGGGAGAAGCGGGATTCTGAGCAATGGCTCAGAGGCCTGCACGACTCCAAGCATGTTTTGGGGGCTTCAGCTATTGCGGTTAACGAACTGCTGTCAGACACGCGGGATATGATTATGCTGGCATTTCAAAATGTGGAGGATGGATTTGCGGCGATTCTGGAAAATGATCTGGCCCGGCTGGACGAAGTGCGAAAGCGGGAAGAACAGATTGATCAGAGCAACCTTGCCATTTCAAGAAAAATCTCCGAAGTTATGACTCTGGGCCAGTCCATGGAGGAGGCTCAGACCCTCAATCATATTTTCAGTATGGTGGGAAATGCGGAACGGATCGGCGATCATGCAATGAACATTGCGGGCTATGAGGCTTTGATTCGGAAAAAGGAACTGGGATTCAGCAAGGCGGCACTCGCTGAGCTGAACGAGATGAAGGAGTTCAGCACAAAGCTGAAAAAAGCGATTCTGGAGCCCAGGGATCAGGCGCGGCTGTCAGAGCATGTTCATGCCATGGAGCGGGAAACTGACCTGGCTGTGGCGAATTACCGTAAACAGCAGCTGGTCCGGCTCAAAGATGAGTCCTGCTCTATGGAGACCGCCATTATCTACTCTGAGCTTTTGGTGGATTATGAGAGAATTGGCGATCATGCCCTGAATATTGCCCAGGAATACAGCGGAATCAGAATGTGACAGGGAAGTGCTTGAATTGCGGCCTCCGCCCTTGCGGCGGAGGCTTTTTTGCCTCTCTCAGGCATGGACAGCAGACATTGACCACGCGGCGGCCCAATCAGACGGGGAAATTATATTTGTGTTCCGGCATGGCGCAGAAGTAGTATGGAATAAATTTCCGGAAAATATTGTATTTCTTTGTGTATATAGCACAACATTTATTTTTACAGGAAAACAACTTTCATACAGAAAAAGAAATTTTAATTTTTTTGCAAATATGTCTTGCATTTTTCCGCAAAATAGTGTATACTATCTTTTGTTGCAACGGGGTGTGGCTCAGTTTGGTAGAGTACCTGAATGGGGTTCAGGTGGCCGCTGGTTCGAATCCAGTCACTCCGACCACGTCGCGCGGCAAGCCTTTTGGCTTGCCGTATTTTTATGTAAAAATACGGCTTCGTTTTGTCGGTTGCCGCTCCTTTTCCCCACAAAGCGCGAGTCGCTTTGCGGGGGCCCTGATGTCGTAATTAGGGTATCTAAATTGTACAGCTTTTCCATATTGAAACATCAATTTTGAGACGATGCCAACCTCTTGATTTCATGAGGATTGCATCGTTTTAGGGGTAAAGCGGGCAGTTTGACTGCCTGCTTTTTCTATTTTTCGGCTGTCCCGTTGCAATTTCAATGGTTTTGTGCTATAATGCAAAAAAGGGACAGGAGTTGGAAAGGATGGGGCTTATGGCACAATTCACCAGGACGGCAATCGTAAACTCCTTTATCAGACTTTTGAATGAGAAGCCGCTGGATAAGATCACGGTCAAGGACATTGTGGATGACTGCGGCGTGAACCGGAATACCTTTTATTATCACTTTCAGGATATTTATGCGCTTCTGGATGAACTGTTCCGCACAGAGCTTCAGAAAATACTGAAAGAGGATGGCGCCGCAGGATCCTGGCAGGAGGCACTGCTGGTCTGCACAGAGTTTGCCAGAGAGAACAAGCGGGCGGTTTATCATGTATACCAGTCCGGCGCGCGGGACTATCTGGAGGACTATATGCGGCGGCTTATGGAAAAGATGATGGAGGCCTTTGTGCGCCGGGAGGCGCAGGGGATGGACCTTCCCGAGGAGGATATTCTGGTGGTGGCGGCGTTCTATCAGGCCGCGCTTAACGGTATGGTGCTGGAATGGCTCAGGCGGGACATGAAGGAGGATCCGGAGCGGATCATTCATAAGATCGGCGTGCTGTTTGACGGTACGGTGAAATACGCTCTGCTTAACAGCGCGAAGGCACAGGGACGGGGAGCGCTCTAAACAGATTTGGACATTTGCCTGAAATTCAGACAAAATTGCGTCAGTGCACAAATTTTGTGCACTGTTATTTTTTTGTCCGTAGTATTCTTGCCAAAAAGCAGTATAATAAAAATATGAGACAGAGCAAAGCCGAAAGCGGCACATATAAAAGGAGGAAATAACCATGAAAAAAGGAAATACGGTAAAGAAGCTGCTGGGATTGACAGCGGCGGTGGGCGCATCGGTCGGTGCGGCGGCTATGGCAAAGAAGCTGAAGGAAACTCAGCAGGAGGAAAAGGAAAAGCGGGCGGCAAACGCAGTGCGGAACCGGGAATACGGGCAGAAAAAGGTGTATTTCATCGGCGGCGGACTGGCGAGTATGGCGGGTGCGGCCTATCTGATCCGGGACTGTGGCTTTGAGGGAGCAAAAATTCATATTCTGGAGAGTATGCCTGTGCTCGGCGGTAGCAATGACGGGGCCGGCACTATGGAAGAGGGATTTGTGTGCCGGGGCGGCCGGATGCTCAATGAGGAGACCTATGAGAACTTTTGGGAGCTGTTTTCCACCATCCCGTCTCTGGAGCGGCCGGGTTGCAGCGTGACACAGGAGATTCTGGATTTTGACCACGCGCATCCCACCTGCGCAAAGGCGCGGCTTGTGGATAAGGATGGCCGGATTTTGGACGTGACCAGCATGGGCTTTAACAACGAGGACCGCATGGCCCTTGGCAAACTGATGATCACGCCGGAGAAGGAGCTGGATCATCTGCGGATCTGCGACTGGTTTGCGAATACCCCCCACTTCTTTGAGACAAATTTCTGGTATATGTGGCAGACCACCTTTGCGTTCCAGAAGTGGAGCAGTCTGTTTGAGTTCAAGCGGTATATGGAGCGGATGATTTTTGAATTCAGCCGGATTGAAACCCTGGAAGGGGTGACGCGGACCCGATATAATCAATACGAAAGTGTGATTCTGCCCCTTCGTACCTATCTGGAGGGACATGGCGTAGATTTTTCCATCAAGGCAACCGTTACGGATCTTGATTTCGCGGAGGGCGACAGCATCACGGTTACCGCCATTCATATGGAGGATGAAGCGGGAGAAAAGACCATTGAACTGGCAAACGGCGACGTCTGCATCATGACAAACGGCTGTATGACAGACAGCGCCGCCCTTGGGGACCTGCATACACCCGCGCCCATGGCACCGGAAAATCCAGTATCCGGCGATCTCTGGGCAAAGGTAGCGGCGAAGAAACCCGTCCTCGGCAATCCCAGGCCGTTCTTTGGAAACCCGGAGGAGACCAACTGGGAAAGCTTTACAGTCACCATGCATGGGAATCAGCTGTTAAAACTGATTGAGAATTTTTCCGGCAATATTCCGGGCAGCGGCGCGCTGATGACCTTTAAGGATTCCAACTGGCTCATGAGCATTGTTGTGGCCGCCCAGCCGCATTTTAAAGCACAGGAAATGGATACCACCATATTCTGGGGATACGGCCTTTATACAAATACAGCGGGCAACCATATTCAGAAGCCCATGCGGGACTGCACAGGCGCAGAGATCCTGGAAGAACTGCTTTATCATCTGCACATGCTGGAGGAAAAGGATGAAATCATGGAGTCTGTGGTCAATGTGATTCCCTGCATGATGCCCTATGTGGACGCACAGTTCCAGCCGCGGGCCATGAACGACCGGCCGCAGGTGGTGCCGGAGGGGTCCACAAACTTTGCCATGATCAGCCAGTTTGTGGAAATACCGGAGGACATGGTATTCACAGAGGAGTATTCTGTACGGGCGGCGCGGATTGCTGTGTATAAGCTGTTCGACATCGACCGGGAGATCTGTCCTGTGACACCTTATAAAAAGGATCCAAGAATCCTTGCAAAAGCGCTGAAAAAATCCTATTGCTGAGGAGGGACGGTTATGCGTTTAGTCAAAGAGGCAAAGCGGGCCTATATGATTCTGTCCGGAATCTTTATGCTGGTCGGCCTGTGCCTGACCATATGGCCGGAAATCTCCATTGTCACCTTCTGCTGCGTGCTGGGCGGTCTATGCGTGATCTACGGCATCATTCGGCTGGTTGGATATTTCTCAAAGGACCAGTACCGGCTGGCGTTTCAGTTTGACCTTGCACTGGGGATTTTTGTGCTGGTATTCGGAATTATCCTGCTGTTCCATCCCCGGCCCATCATTGCCCTGCTTCCGGTGGTGATCGGCTTGTATATTGCCATTGACAGCGTTTTCAAGCTGCAGACCGCGCTGGATGCCAAGCGTTTCGGCATGCCGCGGTGGTGGTTGATGCTGATTCTGGCAATCGTTGCAGGCGGCTTTGGAATTCTGCTGGTTTTTAATCCTTTTGAGGGGGCGGCGCTGTTCATGCGGCTGATCGGCATCACTTTGATTATTGACGGAATTCAGAATTTGTGGGCCGCTCTGGCGCTGGTCAAGGTGGAAAAACGACCGGACGTCATTGAGGCGGAGGAGATCAATTCGGAACTTTAAGAGCTGTTAAAAAAGGCAGTGTCCTGTGTGTCCGCACAGGACACTGCCTTTTTCTAATTTTTGCAGGCTCAAAGCGGGAGAATTTTAGATCTGTGAACGGTCTCAAGAGGACTCATACACCTGTTTGGCCAGAAATTTTTTGCATTCAATGGCGTTTGCGGTAATTCTGTCAAAGAACTCAATCATATTTTTCATATCCTCAATCTCATCCAATTTGACCGGGGATTTCAGGAGCATGTCCGGCCCAACCGCAAGTGCGTTTGCCAGTTTGTTGACAGTTTTCATACTGGTGTTGTTCTGTCCGTCCAGTATCTTTCTAATGGTTTTCGATGAGACCTCGGCCTTTTTGCTTAGGGCGGCCATGGTCAGTCCCCGTTCATACATCGCTTTTCTCAGGTTGTCGGCAAAAATGTTTTTCAATCTTTGTTCTGTCACGGCTATCTCTCCTTTATAGGCTTACTATGTACTTGTTGTGTACTTGATAATTATAAAAGAGCAGTGCAAAATAAGAAATAGGTTGGGTACTTTAAGGGCGAAAAAGGGAACTTTATGGCATTGATTTTGGATAAATATGGTGGTATAATAGACTCGTTGTTCTTCAGGCCCGGTTTTTAGGCCTCGGCGTACGAAATTTCAGATATCAATGTTTTTGTTCAATCAGTTTTATCCAAAAGTATTTGCATCAGAGTCTTTCTGTCAGGATAATTCAAATGTCAGGTTATTCACATAAATAACATAAAAAATAAGTAAGGGAGGATGTTGAATAACAATGGTTACATATGATAAGATCCAAGAGAAAAACGAAGTGGATGGCGATGCTTATACGGCTTATGGAATCGCCGGCTACAGGGATGGCGTAAAGGTGACAGAGGTCAGGGATATTTCCAGCGATGAAGGATATGTCCGGGACCTGATCAGCCTGTGCAATGCCTGGGAGGTCGCGGAGGAACATCTTCTGGATGTTGTCGAGGATTATATGGCAGACTGCGAATAGAATATGAATATAAAAAATCCGGAGGCTGACAGGCGGCTGGATATTTTGATGTATTCAAAGGAGAAAATCAGAGATGGAAAATAGGAAAGGAATGTGGTATACTATAGAAAAATATATAGCACAGGAGGCGCACATGGAATATCAAAAATTGGATGAAATGTATCTGTTACGGGCAGAGCGGGGCGAAGAGCTCCTGACCTGCATTGGGGAACTCTGCGAGAAGGAGAAGATCACGGCCGGCTTTGTCATGGGCATCGGCGCGGTGGGGACGGTCGAAATGGGGCTTTTCAAAACGGCGGAGAAGCGGTATATTTCCAGAGAACTGCAGGGGGATTTTGAGATCGTTTCCCTGACGGGAAACATCACACGGATGGACGGAAAGCCCTATCTCCATCTGCACATTGCGGTGGCGGACGAGGAACAGAATGTGCGGGGCGGTCATTTGAACCGCGCCGTGGTCAGCGCCACCGGGGAAATCGTGATTGTGCCCGCCGGCGCACCGGCAGGCCGCAGATTTTCCGGGGAGATCGGCCTGAATCTTTTGGATTTTGCGTAATACGGAAAGAAGTGCAAAGCCTCGCTTTCATTGGAAGCGGGGCTTCTGCTATATAAGGAGGATTAGATTTTCTGTAACAGAGAAGATCAGGAACGGCGGGCGCGCAGACGCTTTGGGGCCAGCCGGAACAGAGACAGAGCCGCGGCGCCCAGCGCCAGAGGCATCCAGAGAGGCGTATCATAGAATTCGTTACAGCTGACCAGCCAGATTGCAAGGATCAGGCATGTCCACTGCAGCAGCTGGATCATGCGTCCCAGAATGGCCGCAAAGACCACTGTGCGGTACTGTGCGGGGGCATAGGCGGCTTTGCTTGGGCGGAGCGCTCTAATATCAGAGGCCAGAGGCCGCGCGGTCAGGATTCCTGTTGCGTTTGCATTTGTCATGGTATGTACTCCCTTTCCAATTATCTGTAGTTTCTCAGCAGGCCCGGCTATGGGGCCCTGTTTTCTGGAACTGACAATGATAGTTTAACACAATAAACTCAATTTGTCAAGCACGGTAAACAGAATTTAACATAGCAAACAAATAAAACGGAAAATTGGCATTTATTAAATTCTACCCAGTTTTTATTTTGTGTATTGACAAGCGGCAGGAGGTTGGTGTATAATATATTAAACAAAAGGAGGCGTGGGTATGACACTGGGAGAAATGATCAGGCAATACCGGAAGAAAACTAATACCACCATGCAGGCATTTTCCGACAGGGCTGGACTGAGCAAGGGCTATGTCTCCATGCTGGAAAAGAATCAAAATCCGCGCACAAAGCGGCCCATCATGCCGTCGTTTCAAACCATGCAGCAGATTGCGGCGGCTATGGATATGGACGTGAATGAGCTGGCGGGCGGGTTGGATCAGGCTTCCGGCTGTCAGGCCGCGCATACGCTGGAACGGGCGTCGCGTTCCGGGAAGGTGATCCGCGCCTTTGGCCTGGAGAACCGGTATATGGAGCTGTATGAGAAGCTGAATGACGAGGGCAGGCGCCGGGCTGAGGAATATGTGGCCATGCTGGCGGAGATGCCGAAATACATGGCGGCCGCAGAGCCGGAGGTGCTGGGTTCCATCATATATTATGACACGCCGGTGTCCGCCGGAACCGGGCAGTTTATGGACAGCGAACAATGTATCACGCTGGATTTGCTGGAGGTGCCCCCTGCAGGCGCCGAATTTGTTGTCCGGGTCTGCGGGGACAGCATGGAGCCCACCTACCACGACGGTGATAAGCTCTATGTCGCGCCCTGTCAGGATATCAGACCGGGGGAGGTTGGAATCTTCTACGTCAACGGCTCCGTCTATGTCAAGGAGCGGGCTATGGAGGGGCTCCTCTCCCACAATCCCAAATATGACACCATTTATTTTCATGATTTGGATTCTCTGCGGTGCTATGGAAAGGTTCTGGGCCTCTGCAAAAATTACCGGTAGTCCCTTGACGCATACGCAGAATGAAAACAAAAAGAGACGGCTCATCTGTTGAACTGCATCAGTAAAAACGGACAATAGAAAAGACTCGTTGGTCATGTCAAAAAAACTGGACACAAAGTTAAGAAGTATTGCAATCTTGCATATCAAATTGACAAGGACTGACCCATCCAATAGCAGAATTTATCCGTTTGGTGTTGTAATATAATTCAATATATTAAAAAATCCATGCGAGCTTGTTCAGGATTGTCGTAATCTGCATCCTGAACAAGCTCTCTTTTTAATGTTCGATAGAATGATTCCATCACAGCACTATCATATGGATTTCCCTAATATTGAAATTATAAAAGCAAGGTCTGGCACAAAGAGAAATCGGATATGGATAAGCAAGTCAGAGTTTTTTCAAACGAAGCTGCCATAATACGCTGGTGCTCAATCCCAGCGTACAGCCAGAGCAGGATGCGGTTACCAAGATCACTGCGGCGGATTCCTGGCGGACGGTGCCTATGTCACTGCGGATTTGACCGATGCCTGCTGCTCTCAGGGGCGGGATATACGGCTCCTGAAGCAGATACAGTACCCCAAGAAAATAATGTATTATATGCTTACGGACACAAATACCCAGTTGCTTATTTTTTATAATTATGATAAAATAATATATAAAATCCATTTTGGATTGCCGTGGACTCAGATATGAAGCATTAAGCAGGAGTTGTTTATATGAAGAAACAAGAAAAGATAATATTGTTTGCCAAGCGTATCCCTGCCGGTATCGGTCTGCAGATTGCTGTGGTCACTGTGATTCTTATATTTATCATTACTGCTATGATCTGGAATGCATCCGAGTTGTGGAATGTTCTGGAAAGCAGCACAAACACTTATGTGGAAGACGTATCATATCAACTTGCCAGTGATATTGCTGCCCGGCTGGAAACTGATCAGAAGGTTCTGGCACAGATAGCTGATTCACTGCCAACGCTTATCAATGCGGAGCGTATAGAAGAATATTTGAGCCGAAAGGCGAAGCTGTTGGATTTTGATTTCTTTGTGATTCTGAATCCGGATGGCAGCTCTTTTCCAGCAGATATGGACATTCCTGGCCTCAGTAATCTTGCAGACATATATGCAGAAGCGCGTACAGATCATCGGGACATCTGTGTGATAGGTCAGAATCTGATCTTCTTCGTGCCGGTCTATGAGCAGGGAGAGACGGGCCGGACCCTGATTGGTATACGAAGGAAGGAAAATGTTCAGGAGCTGATCCGGCCGAAGAGTTTTGAGGGTACGGGATTGACCTGTATTGTAGACAGCAGCGGAAAGGTGCTTATTTCCCCCACAGAGCTGAAGCCGTTTATGCAGCTTGACGACATTTTCAAGAATAGAAATGAACAGCGGGTTACAGAAGCGATCATGAAGATGCAGAAGGATATGACAAACGGCGCATCGGGCGTATTTTATTTTACGGCCGTGGATGATACGCGTCTGGTGCTGTCCTATCATGCCGTCGGAGTGAGCGATTGGGTTCTGCTGACCCTTGTACCAGCCGGTCTGATATTGGGGTATGCGAATCAGTATATTTTTCGCTCTTTTAGCATTGTCGGCGGCGTGATTGTCATATTTGTACTGCTTTTAATATTTATTATACTGTCATTTAGAAGAAATCGTATTCAGATAGAAAAAGCTGCCTGCACTGATCCGCTCACAGGCGGAATGAACCAAACTGCATTTCAACTGGAATATAACAGGCTTGCAGTGCATATGCTGCCAAAAACCTATACCGTTGTAATGCTGAATGTAAAGGACTTTAAATTTGTAAACGAACGCTTTGGGATTGAGGCGGGCAATGATGCACTGAAATATATTTATCAGGTACTCCAGAGACATATCCGTGGAAATGAGACCGCCGCACGGGGAGAGGCAGACCATTTTTTCCTGTGTCTGCGGGAGAGCAGACAGGAAAGCATACAGACACGGTTAAATGACATGCTGGCGGATATTTATATTTATTCGGACAAGTGTTTTGGTGACAGCCGGTATCGTCTGAAACTGACACAGGGAGCCTGTATCATTGATGAACCTGGTATGAACGTCACAAGACTGCAGGACCGCGCAAGGACGGCTTGCCAAAGGGCAGGAAGCGAAGAGAAGTGTGTCTTTTATACTGCGGATCTGACAAAAAAGATGAAATGGGAGCAGGAACTCAGTGCCTCCTTTGATGGCTCCATTGAAAACTGCGATTTTCAGGTTTTTCTCCAGCCGAAGGTACAGCTTGCCGGTCAGGCAGTGGGCGGTGCGGAGGCTTTGGTCCGCTGGGACCACCCACAGCTCGGTCGTATTTCCCCGGCACATTTTATTCCTCTGTTTGAGAAAAATGGGAATATAGTACGGCTTGACCTCTATGTATTTGAGGCTGTATGCGTTCTGCTGCGGCGGTGGATGGATGAAGGGAGTTCTCTTGTCCCGGTATCGGTCAACCTTTCCCGCATTCATTTTAGTATTCCACATTTTTTGCAGTCCTTTTTGGAGATCAAAGAGAAATATCAGATTCCGGATGGAATTCTTGAACTGGAGCTGACAGAATCAATCTTTTTTAACCGGGAACAAATTGAAATTGTCAAAAACTCTATTATGGAGATGCATCGCCATGGGATTTTGTGCTCACTGGATGATTTCGGATTTGGTTTTTCCTCTCTGGCTATGCTGAGGGAATTTGAAGTGGATACGATTAAACTGGACAAATTATTCTTTACGGACATCCAGAGCGATAAGGCACAGAAGGTTATATCCAGCATTATTGAGCTGGCGAAAAAACTGAATATCCGTATTGTGGCAGAGGGCATTGAGACACAGGAGCAGCTGATATGCCTGCAGAGACTGAATTGCGATATGGTGCAGGGATATATTTTTTCCAAACCGCTCTCCATTTCTGATTTTGAAGTATGGCGGCAGGAGATAGAGAATGCAAAAGAAAAGGCGATCCCGCCGACACAGGACGATGCACGAAGCTAGGCCCTGGATGTTAAAAGGACACCTTTCTGTATGATCTGCAGAAAGGTGTTTCATTTTTAACAAAGAGTATCTTAAAAGTCATTTCACAATGGCATTGCATTCATTCTTACAATATGCAAAAATATCCGGTGCATCCTCAAGGGTGATGCGGAGCAGTAAGCGTTCTGTTTCCAATATCATGGCAGTTCCCCTTCCTGTCAGGCAGGATTACGCAAAGTCCTTCTGATCGTTGTCGTTTGTGGCCTGGTATCTGGGTTCGCAGGTCAGATTCACACCAAGACGGCGAAAGACCTTTTCATCCACAGCGGAGAGAATAACCGAGGAATGAACCTCACAGCCCCGGAGCTTATAGAGCTGTTCCATGGCAAGCTCTGCGGTAGGATCGGTGGCGGCGCAGATGGAGAGCGCAATCAGGGCTTCATCTGTGTGAAGACGCGGGTTGCGGTTGCCCAGGTGGTCAACCTTCAGGTGTTGTATGGGTTCAATAATGACCGGTGAGATCAGGTGGATTTCGTCTCTGATTCCGGCCAGAGTCTTCAGCGCGTTGAGCAGCAGAGCCGATGAGGCCCCCAGCAGATCCGAGGTCTTGCCTGTCACCATGGTTCCGTCCTGAAGCTGCATTGCCGCGGCCGGGGCTCCGGTCAGCGCCGCCTTCTGCAGGGCTGGTGCCGTGACCATACGGTCGTGGACGGTGATCCCCGCCTTTTTCATCAACAGCTCAAGCTTGTAGATGACGTCCTCGTCAATGAGTCCCTTGCGCTGGTCACACAGCGCGGTATAATACCGCCGGAGGATCTCCTGGCAGGAGGCCTTGCAGACAACCTCATCATCAACGATACAGTTCCCTGCCATATTGACCCCCATATCCGTTGGGGATTTGTACGGGCATGCCCCAACTATCTTTTCAAACATGGCTGTCACAACTGGAAAAATTTCCACATCCCTGTTGTAATTTACGGTGGTCTTGCCATAGGCCTCCAGGTGAAATGGGTCGATCATATTGACATCATTCAGGTCAGCAGTCGCCGCCTCATAAGCCAGATTGACCGGGTGCTGGAGCGGGATGTTCCAGATGGGAAAGGTTTCAAACTTGGCATAGCCCGCCTGGATTCCCCGTTTGTGGTCATGGTAAAGCTGGGAGAGACAGGTGGCCATTTTGCCGCTGCCTGGACCCGGAGCAGTGACTACCACAAGCTCCCGCGTGGTTTCAATGTATTCGTTTTTGCCATAGCCCTCGTCGCTGACGATCTTGGCAATATCAGATGGATAGCCGTCAATGGGATAGTGCCGGTAGACCCGGACGCCAAGAGATTCCAGGCGTTTTTGAAAAGCCTCGGCCGTGGGCTGGCCCTGGAATTGGGTCATGACTACGCTGCCCACATAAAGACCGATGGTACGGAAACAGTCAATCAGGCGGATCACATCCAAATCATAGGTGATGCCGAGATCGCCCCGCAATTTATTTTTTTCTATGTCAGCCGTGTTGATGGCAATGACAATTTCTACCCGCTCCTTTAACTGGAGCAGCATCCGAAGCTTGCTGTCCGGCTGAAACCCGGGCAGGACCCGCGAAGCATGAAAGTCATCAAACAGCTTTCCGCCAAACTCAAGATAGAGCTTTCCGCCGAATTGTGAAATCCGTTCCCGGATGTGTTCTGACTGCATACGCAGGTATTTCTCATTATCAAATCCAATCATTGACATTGGCTGGCACCTCTTCCAAACAAAATTTTCTCCAAACTATTATACCGGAAATCCATGCAGGTTGCAAGCCCTCTTTGCAAAAGAATAGAAACAAATTCATCTATTGCAAATATGATGAAGAATCGCTATAATGTTGCTGTATATGTTGAAAAATATGCCTTGCGTAATGAATTAGCATGGTACAGAAAGGAATCGGGCACATGAAACAGAACTATGATGTTGCGGCATATATATGGCCCGCTTACACAGGCGATGAAAAAAAGACGCGGATTTTCTGGGAAAAGGGATTCGGAGAATGGCAGACGGTTATGGCGGCGGAACCCAAATTTCACGGCCACGCGTGGCCGCGCAGGCCGCTGTGGGGATATGTCAATGAGGCAAACCCCGATATTATGGAGATGCAGATCCGCGCCGCATGCAGATATGGGGTCAACACCTTTATTTACGACTGGTATTGGTATGATAACCGGCCCTATTTGGAAAATTGTCTGACCGATGGTTTTTTACAGGCGGAAAACAATCAGGAAATATCCTTTTATCTGATGTGGGCAAACCACGACGTCAATTATCTATGGGATAAGAGGAACGCGGACCATGTATCAGACATTCTATACCGCGGCACCCATTCCGCGTATGAATTTCAGTGTGCAACACAGTATGTCATTGAGCGCTATTTTTCACTGCCGAACTATTATAGAATTGCTGGAAAACCCGTATTCTGCATTTATGAGCTCTCCAACCTGCTTTTGGGGCTTGGCGGGCCTGATAAGGTAAAAAAGGCTCTGGAGAATTTTAGGGAAAGATGCCTGCGCGCGGGACTGCCTGGCGTAAATATCCAGACGACGCTCCGCGGCCGGATCAAAACAAATCTCAGCGGAGTGGATAATCCGGTGTTCTTTGATACCCTGAAAATGGCTGTTGATCTGGGCTTTGACTCCCTGACGCACTATCAATATGTACACTTTATTGATATTGATACCGACTATGAAAAAATAATACCCAGAGTTGCGGAAGTCTGGAACTATGTGGCAGAGCACAGCAAGATTCCATATTACCCGCATGTTTCCATTGGCTGGGATAATAACCCCAGGCACCATGGACTGAAGCCCGGTATTCTGAAAAACAATCCGCCGGAAATCGTAAAACAGGCTTTTCAAGAGGCCAAAAAATTTGTGGATGCCGGAAAAACAAATGTGCCGCTGATTACAGTCAATAGCTGGAACGAATGGACTGAGGGAAGCTATCTGGAGCCGGATGATTTATATGGATACGGCTATCTGGAAGCCGTCAGAGATACGTTTTTACAGGGGATTTATGGGAGCGGTTATGGACGAGCATTTGAGCCGCGATAAGTCCGCACACGCAGACATGAAGACTGCCGAAACGGGTGCAGGAGCAAGCAGGTCAGCAGTCGTTTCGGCAGCAGCATGGCAATACATCCTGATTCTGTGCGCAGATAGTCTCACGGGCATGAAAGAGGCAACCGCAGCGCCGTTTCCTTGGATGGAATACCAGTGCTGCCTCGTCCGCCGTGTGCGCAACACCTTGAAATATGTCCCGGACAAAGATCGGAAGCTGTTTCCAATTATTCAAGACATCTATCAAGTCCCTGACGAGGCAAAAGCCTTGGATGCCTTAACCTGCGTTACAGCAGTGCCTGAATCATGTCTGCGGCCTGCCGGGCACAGAGTCTGGAGCCCTCTTCGGTCAGATGAAGCAGATCAGGGCATTTGTAACAGCGGTCTCCTTGAAGCATGAGAGTGTACAGGTCATTGACCGGAATGCCTTCCTGTGCCATCAGTTCTACAGCCGCTTTATTATATGCGCAGACCCAGTCATTGGAATAGCGAAGCTCTGCTCCGGTTCCGGTGTTATCGGCGGAGGAACCGGGCTCATAGATCGGTGTCGTGGCGGCAAAGATAAGCTTTGCCCCGTTTCTGCGTACCTCCTGAATAATTCGTTTGAGAAAATGGAGGTATTCCGGAATAGGATGAAGCGGTTCCGTCATGGGAGACTCTATGTTCATATCCCAGTAGCCATTGTTCCAATGAACTACGTCAAATGCACCATGAGTTTTGAACATCTGATTGGCCTGCCACAGCGTATAGGAGGCGAAACGTCCGTTATCCTCTGAAAAATAAACGTCACAAACCCCGTCCAGCAGTTCTTTTACATAAGTCTGATATCCCATGCGGATAGAATCTCCCAGCAGCAGTACTTTTTTCATTTCTCATACACCTCTTTTTTGAAAATTTTACGGCAGATGCCAGCACAGGGAAATCCAGCGTGGGTTTCCGCTTTTTCTATTTTATACCAACGGCCATAAAATTGCAAGCTTCATCTGAACCTTGACGCGTGCAAATGAGGGCGAAGGCGGAGGGAGAGGAAGGACGCTCCAAGCGCAAGGAGAATGTCTCCCGGCAGGGTGGTTAGTACACAGCTCACCAGCATGGGCCAGACTGCGACACGCTTGCCCAGATAACAGGCGGAGAGCAGATAATAGTATACGGTACCAAACAAATAGATCACAGCCAGCCCGGCAAAACACGCCAGAAGCAAACGGCGGTATCCGGCATTTTTTCCGGCAAGCGCGCCAATGACCCAGGCGCCGGCGATAAAGCCGAGCAAATAGCCAAAGGTGGGCTTTAGGACATAGCCGATTCCTCCGCCCTGCGTGAAGATCGGGAGCCCAGCCAGCCCAAGCACAAGATAAACAGCGCAGCTGACAGGAGCCCATTTTTTGCCCAGCAAAAGGCCGGACAGCATAATGAACAGAGTTTGCAGGGTGAAGGGGATCAGGGGCAGGGGAATGCGCAAAAACGCCCCCACAGCAATAAGCGCGGTGAACAGGGCGCACAGACAAAGTGCCTGCGGGGTAAAGGAAGACTGTTTCATGCAAATAACCTCCAAATGTTATAAAGTTGATAGGAAAAGTATAGCATAAAATCACACAAATGTAAACCGATAAAATATAATAAGTATACATTTGGGGAGAAAGTATTTTTGTTCATGATAGATAAATGAGAATTGAATGACAAAAAACCGGCACAGCCATAGCTGTGCCGGTTTTGAAGCAGACAGATGTATCAGATATAATGGGTCTTTTCCTCCATGTCCACCATATCTTTGTCAACCTTGTATTTTGCCGCGCGGCGCTGTTCAAAGAACTTGACAGCCACCTGGTCGAACAGTGCATAGGAGAGAACGTCCTCTGGCTGTTCCACCCATTCAGCGCACTCCTTTTTGAGTCTTTCAAGCTCGGGCTTGAGCAGGTCAGCAGGACGGCAGGTGATGGCCTTTTCGTCCCCAATGATCTTTTTCCGGAATTCGTCCTTAATGGGGACAGGAGTCCGGCCATACTCGCCTTTGCAGATGCCCTTGGTCTCCTTGGATACCATCTTGTAGCGCTCGCCCATAATGACATTCAGGACAGCCTGCGTGCCGACAATCTGGCTGGTCGGGGTGACAAGAGGCGGATATCCCAGATCTTCACGGACCCGCGGAACCTCTTTGAGCACTTCGTCCAGTTTATCCTCCTTGCCCTGCTGTTTCAGCTGGGACACGAGGTTGGAGAGCATACCGCCGGGAACCTGGTACTTGAGGGTATTGATGTCCACGCCCAGCACCTTGGTGCTCATGAGGCCGCTCGCAAGATACTTTTCACGCAGAGGCTTGAAGTATTCGGCGATTTCGGCCAATACATCAAGATCCATGCCGGTGTCATATTCCGTGCCCTGCAGGGTCGCAACCAGCGGCTCCGTGGGGGGCTGGGAGGTGCCCAGCGCCATGGGAGACAGGGCGCAGTCCACAACGTCAATGCCCGCCTCAATGGCTTTCAGATAGGTCATGGAAGCGACGCCGCTGGTATAGTGGGTGTGGAGCTCCAGCGGAACTTTTACAGCCTTTTTCAGCTGTTTTACCAGGTCATAGGCGTTATACGGGGTCAGCAGACCGGCCATGTCCTTGATACAGATGGAGTCCGCGCCGCAGTCCGCGTATTCCTTCGCCAGCTTGACGAAAAACTCATTGTTGTGTACCGGACTGATGGTGTAAGAGATGGCGGCCTGTACGTGTCCGCCTTCTTTTTTTGTGGCATTGATTGCAGTCTGCAGATTACGCACATCGTTCAGCGCGTCAAAAATTCTGATGATGTCAATACCGTTTGCAATGGATTTTTGAACAAAGTACTCCACCACGTCGTCTGCATAATGGCGGTAGCCCAAGACGTTCTGGCCCCGGAACAGCATCTGCAGTTTGGAGTTGGGAGCGGCGGCTCTGATTTTCCGCAGTCTTTCCCAGGGGTCCTCGTTCAGGAAGCGCAGGCAGGCGTCAAAGGTGGCGCCGCCCCATACCTCCAGGGCATGATAACCGGCTTTGTCCATCAGGGGCAGGGCCGGGAGCATTTCTTCAGTGGTCATACGGGTGGCGATCAGGGACTGATGCGCGTCACGGCATATGGTTTCTGTAATTCCTACTTTACCCATAGAAAATACCTCCTTTATAAATTATATTATTGTCAAAAGATTAAGCGAACATGGACAGGAACACACCGGCCGCAACCGCGCTGCCGATAACGCCCGCAACATTCGGGCCCATGGCATGCATGAGCAGAAAGTTGGAGGGATTTTCCTTTTGCCCGACGGTCTGAGAGACTCGGGCAGCCATGGGTACAGCAGATACGCCGGCAGAACCGATCAGCGGATTGACCTTGCCGCCGGTGAGCTTGCACATGATTTTACCCAGCAGCAGGCCGCCGGCTGTGCTGAAGCAGAATGCAATCAGACCGAGGACGACAATGCCCAGAGTCTCTGCGGTCAGGAAGGTGCTCGCCTTTGCGGTTGCGCCCACAGTCAGGCCAAGGAAGATGGTGATGGTATTCATCAGGCCGTTCTGGGCGGTCTTGGTGAGACGCTCCACAACGCCGCTTTCCTTTGCGAGGTTGCCGAGCATTAGACATCCGACCAGAGTGACGGCGTCAGGAATGATCAGACCAACCACAATGGTAACAATAATCGGGAAGAGAATCTTCTCGGTCTTGCTGACCGGGCGGAGCTGTTCCATGACAATCTGACGCTCCTTTTTGGTGGTCATTGCTTTCATGATCGGCGGCTGGATGACCGGGATCAGCGCCATGTAGGAATAGGCGGCAATGGCAATGGCCGGCAGCAGAGCCGGGGCCAGCGTTTTGGTGACATAAATGGCCGTGGGGCCGTCCGCGCCGCCGATGATACCAATGGAAGCGGCCTCCTTGACGCCGAAGTTAATCGCCGGGATACAGGCCCCCAATACCAGTGCGCCAAGGAAGGTGAGAAACACCCCAACCTGTGCCGCGGCGCCCAGGATAATGCTTTTGGGATTGGCAATCAACGGGCCAAAGTCGGTCATGACACCGATACCCAGGAAGATCAGCGGCGGATAGATACCCAGCTTAACCCCCAGGTACAGCAGGTCGAGCAGACCGCCCTCTGAGAAAATACGCTGCATATCCAGATGCCCGTTAACCATAAAGGCGGGATCGGTAAAGAATTCCGTGTGCATCATGATCGCGCCGGAATTTGCAAACATCGGCAGATTGGAAAGAAGCACGCCAAAGGCGATGGGAAGCAGAAGCAGAGGCTCAAACTTCTTCACAATAGCCAGATAGAGGAGAACACAGGCAATGATGATCATAATCGGGGTGCCGATCACACCAATGAGCTGGTCAAAGCCAGAGAGACCGCTGGAAAGTGCGTCCTTGGCGTTGGCAATGAGCGCGGCTATGCCTGTGCTGCTCAAAAAGTCGAGAAAACTTTGTAACACAATATCACCCTTTCGTCAAATGTAGGGCCGAATCCCGCAGGATTAGCCGAGGGAAACCAGGACGTCGCCCGTGTTTACGGTGCTGCCGGCGGAGGTGCTGACTGCCACCACTTTACCAGCCTTGGGAGCCATGATCTCATTTTCCATTTTCATAGCTTCCAGCACGCAGAGAACATCGCCGGAGTTGACGGTATCGCCGATCTTGACCTTGACGGATACGATGTTGCCGGGCATGGGAGCGGTGACATTGGCTGCGCCTGCGGGCGGTGCGGCGGCAGGCGCCGGTGCGGCCTTGGGAGCAGGTGCGGGTGCTGCGGCTTTGGGAGCCGCCTTAGGCGCGGGAGCAGCAGAAGGCGCGCCGCCGACCTCTTCAACTTCAACTTCATAAGAATTGCCATTTACATTGATAATAAATTTTCTCATGGATATTCCTCCTTAAAATCTTGCGTCAATGACGTCTCTCAAGCCGGCCTTGTTCCAGGCGGGCGAGGTGTTTTCAATTCTTCTATAGGACTTGATATTCAAATGATAGGTAGAGGTGTTCAGACTCGCCGCGATTGCGGCGGTGAGAACAGCCACAAGCTCGCCTTCGTCCATGCTGTTTTTCACAGCGGACGCGGGAGCAGGCGCGGCAGATACAGGAACCGGTGCCGGTGCGGGCGGCTTCTGTGCTGTTTTCGCGTCGTTTTGCGGCTTATAGAAGATGACCTTCATCAGCATCATGACCAGCATCAGTATGATTAGAACAGAAAAGACGATGATCAGGCCGATGACGGTAACCTGCAAACCTTCACCCAGAGCTTCAGCTAATGACATATGAATTCTCCTTTCGATGACAGCTTACAGCGGAATGTTTCCGTGCTTCTTACTTGGGCGCGTTTCACGCTTGCTCATGAGCATTTCCAGCGCGCTGATCAGTCTCGGACGGGTGGAATCAGGCTCAATGACGTCATCCACATACCCGCGGGAGGCATCCACATAGGGGTTTGCGAATTTATCCACATATTCGTCGATCTTCTCCTGGCGGGCAGCAACCGGATCTGCGGCCGCCGCGATATCCTTGCGGAAGATGATGTTTGCCGCGCCTGCGGGCCCCATGACCGCGATCTCCGCGGTGGGCCATGCGAATACCATGTCAGCGCCAAGATGCTTGCTGTTCATGGCAATGTAAGCGCCGCCGTATGCCTTTCTCACAATGACGTTGATCTTCGGAACGGTTGCCTCGGAGAAAGCAAAGAGCAGCTTTGCGCCATGGCGGATCACACCGCTGTGCTCCTGTTCCACGCCGGGAAGGTATCCGGGCACGTCGGTAAAGGTAATGATCGGAATATTAAAGCTGTCACAGAAGCGAACGAACCGTGCGCCCTTGTCAGAGGAATTGCAGTCCAGAGAACCGGCCATGACTTTCGGCTGGTTGGCGATAATGCCGACCGTCGCGCCGTTCATTCTGGCAAAGCCGGTCACTATGTTGGGGGCAAAGGCCTTGAACATCTCCAGGAATTCGCCGTTATCCACAATCTCGGTGATGATATCGCGGATATCGTAGGACTTATTGCCGTCCTCCGGAACCAACGCGGTCAGCTTTTCAGACAGGCGGTTCAGATCATCCTCACATTCGTAGACCGGTGCGATCTCCAGATTGTTGGCGGGGAGCATGCCCAAAAGATCCTTAACCTGAGCGAAGCAGTCCTCCTCGGTGGCACAGGCCATGGCGGCCACACCGCTCTTGGTCGCGTGGGTCTGGGCGCCGCCCAGCTCGTCAAAGGTCACATCCTCACCGGTAACGGATTTCACGACAGAAGGACCGGTAATGAACATCTGGCTGGTTTTGTCAACCATGAAAATAAAGTCACAGATGGCCGGTGAATACACCGCGCCGCCGGCACACGGCCCCAAAATAATAGAGATTTGGGGAATGACACCAGAGGAGAGGGTGTTGCGGTAGAAGATGTCTCCGAAGCCCTTGAGCGCGTCAATGCCCTCCTGAATTCTTGCGCCGCCGGAGTCGTTGATACCAACGATGGGGGCGCCCATCTTCATGGCCATGTCCATCACTTTACAGATCTTTGCCGCGTGCATCTCGCCCAGGGAACCGCCGATTACGGTGAAATCCTGCGCGTAGGCATAGACCAGACGTCCGTCCACGGTGCCGTAGCCCGTGACAACGCCTTCGCCCGGGGCATTGGTTTTCGCCATGTCAAACTCGGTGCATCTGTGGGTGACAAACGCGTCAATCTCGACAAAGCTCCCCTCATCAAAAAGCATGGCAAGACGTTCTCTGGCAGTTTTTTTGCCGCTGCTGTGCTGCTTCTTGATTTTTTCAGCACCGCCGCCCTGTTCGATCACAGAGCGCCGCTGCTGCAAGTCGTCTAACTTACCCATTAAAGTTGCCTCCTTGATATATGGTATTTATTCTATTTACTATGTTTGTTTTTCTGGAACCGCTGACGGCTCATTTCGGCAGAGGTCTTTTTCCCGGTTCCGATTTTCTTCAGCATGTTGATCTCAGACTCAGTCAGCTTCCGCCAGCGTCCAAGCGGCACGTGGCCCAGAATCAGCCCCGCCTCCCGGGTACGCTTCAGTTTTTTGACAATGCAGCCGACCTCTTCAAACATCCGCCGGACCTGCCGGTTTTTCCCCTCGTGAATGGTGATTTCCAGTCTGGTTCCGAACTGGGTCGCGCCGATGACCTCAACCTTGGCCGGTCTGGTTTTCACGCCGTCGAGATACACGCCGCCGCGGAGCTGAACCAGCGTGTTCATGGAGATATTTCCGGTCACCTCCGCCACATAGGTCTTTTCCACATTGTTTTTCGGATGGGTAATCCGGTAGGTCAGATCCCCGTCGTTGGTCATGAGAAGAAGTCCCTCGGTGTCATAGTCAAGCCTTCCGACCGGATAGATCCGCGCAGGAATGTCAGAGACCAGAGACATGACCGTGTCCCTGCCCTTGTCATCCGAAACCGTGGTCACATAGCCAACCGGCTTGTTCAGCATGATATACACCATTTTCTTTTCGGGTCGGACCAGTTTTCCGTCAAATTCGACCTGGTCGTTGTCCTCATCAATCTGGACGCCCATTTCGGTGACCACAGCGCCGTTCACACGGACCCGGCCCTGCTTGATCAGGGCCTCTGCCCCGCGGCGGGACGCAACCCCGCAGTTTGCCAAAAATTTTTGCAGTCTCATCACAGGAGCATCAAACCCTTCTTATATATAGGCATAGAAAAAGCCATATGGCATTTTGCGCCATATGGCACTATTATATCCTATTATCTGAGGGATTGCAATACAAATTTCGAAGATACATAACCAGTCCGGCAGGCTTTCTGCAAACAGAAATTTGTGCACTTTGTATAAAATTTAACAAATTTTGAAAGGAGGGCCTCCGGACCGGACGCAGGCTGCGGTTGATTTCTCCGGACAGCAGTATCACAGCGGGCCGGAGAAAAGAGGCGGCGTTCAAAAATGCAGAAGGGTGAGCCAGCCCCAGTAAAGCTCTCCCAGATTCAGCCGCAGGCCGCGCTTTACCTTTTCCAGCACCGGACGCTTCTCGGCAGTTCCGTTCACCGTCAGAGGAAGGGTGGCAAGATTGGCTTGGCCCAGCTGGACTGTGACGGTTCCGCCGTCAGTTCCATCCGCGACAGGAGCCTCCAGGTCAGGTTTGATGGAGAGCGTGGTGATACACTGTTCCCCTTCTGTCAGCGGGTAGCTGTAATTCTCTGCGGATGAAATGGGAAGGGAGGCGGTGTCTGAGTCAAGGACCGCAATGTCACCCAGAGATTTTCCGGCGCGCAGGATGGGCGTTAGCTTATATTTGGAAAACATGTCCTGATAGAGATTGCAGTGGTCGTTCCAGTCGTCCGGTGCGTTGAGGGTCACACAAATCAGCGTCATGTCCTCCCGCTGTGCCGCGGAAACAAGGCAGCGGCCGGCCGCTTTGGTGAAGCCGGTTTTCACCCCAATGCAGCCCTCGCAGATATTCAGGAGCTTGTTGTGATTGGTAAGGGTTCGGGTATACGCCTTGCCCTCGCCGGCAATCTGATAGCTTTTGGTGGCTACGATTTCCGCAAATTTGGGATTTTTCAGACCATAGGCTGTGATCGTGGCCATGTCATGGGAGGTGGAATAATGGGTGTCATCCGGAAGGCCGTTCGGGTTGGCGAAATGGGTGTTATTTGCCCCAATCTCCTGCGCCTTCTGGTTCATCAGGCCCACAAAGGCCTCCGTCCCGCCGAAGTGCTCGGCGATGGCCACTGCCGCATCATTGCCTGAGGAGAGCATCAGACCGTAGAGCAGTTCCTCCAGGGTGAGCTTTTCACCTGTCTCCAGATACATGCTGGAGCCCTCCACGCCGGCGGCGGCCGGGGAGATCTGGACCTGCGCGGCCGGATCACCCTGTTCCAGCGCCACGATTGCGGTCATAATTTTGGTGGTGCTGGCCATTGGCATCTGTTTTTCCGCATTCTTTTGATACAGCACCCGGCCTGAATCTTTTTCTAGGACAATGGCCGACTGCGCGGAAACTCCCGGGTCTGCCCAAACAGCGGGAAGAAAACAGGACAGGCAGGCAAGCATGAGTGTCAATGTCATAAATATTTTTTGTACCATGATTCTCCTCCAGTCTTTTCGGTTTTAATATATGCAAAGGTCTCTGTGTGCATACATGAAAGAAAATCCGGGGTAAGAAAAAAATAACAATTTACTTGCAAATTGGGAAAAACTGTTGTATGATAATGATGAAGTGATGGGAGCAGGAAAGGATGGAAACTCAGATGAAAAAATCAGTTTTGACGGTGGAATTTAATGCGGAGATTCAGAGGGTCTGGAACGCGGTGACCGATAACCGGAATTACCAGTGGAGGAGCGATCTGGCAGGGGTGGAAATCCTGGACAATGGGCGTACTTTTGTGGAAAAAACAAAAAAGGGTGTAAAGACAGAGTTTTACATTACCAATAAAATCAGCTGTAAAATCTATGAATTTGATTTGCGGAACCGGAATATGAAAGGACATTTCACAGGCAAATTTGAAAAGACCGAGCAGGGCGGAACTAGACTGACCCTGACGGAGGAAGTGCAAATCCGCGGTTTTTTCATGAATTTGGCGGCCAGTTTGACCGGAGCGCTGAAATTCATGCAAAAGACCTATGCCGCGGACCTGAAGCGGTATCTGGGAGAGGCGTGACCGGCGCCGCTGTGTATACCGGAAACAGCCGGAACGCGGAGGTGTATGATGTACGAACGAATGCTTGACAAGGCACTGAGACCGGAACCCGGCCAGATCTGCGCTTACATGGGCGCGGACGCGTATGCGCGGCTGTCAGCGCTGGAGACGGCCCTTGCGGCGCGGTATGACCTGACAAGGGAGCTTCGCTTTCCTTTTGGAAACAGTTATGGCTGGGGTTATAAATACGCCCATAGATCAACGCATCTGTGCTATGCTTTTTTTGAAAAAGGTGCGTTCACCTTGATGGTGCAGATTGGAGACCGGCAGGTGCGGCCGTTGGAAAGGGCGCTGGCGGAGCTCTCAGAAAAGGCGCGGGAACTTTGGGCAAACCGTTATCCCTGCGGAGAGGAGGGCGGCTGGGTCCGGGACCGGGTGCTGTGTGATACGGATTTGGAGGATGTGATACGATTGATTCAGTGTAAAAAGCCGCCGGTCCGCTGACAACCGTTATATGAACAGGATACAAAAAACGCAGGGGCTCATCGGCCTCTGCGTTTTTCCTTTTTCTTTTCCTGCCGCAGGGCAAACTGTTCGTCTGCTTCCTGTCTGCGGCGGTCACGTATCTTTGCGCGCCGTTCCCGCTTATCCTGCTCCCGCTGCCTGGCCAGAGCCTGCTGGGCCTTGGTTCCGGCTCCGCGGTCCAGTACCTGTCTGTGTATCTCGCGCTGGACGCGCTTTGGGTTGCGGTGGGCGGAAGGGCGCTCCGCCTCTGGAAGGGCATTAGTGAAGCACAGCTTGTTCCAGCGGCTGACCAGGAAGTCATATACCTCCTGATCCCGGGGTTCAGTGCCGAATACGATCCTGCAGACCTGATACTGACCGTCTGCGGTCCGCTCATAGAGACCGATCCAGAACGGCGGGTCAAACAGGATGGTAAAACGGCTTTCGATGATTTCCATCACCTGATTCCTCCTTTCTGCACTGATGCACAGAGAAGGGACAACCAAGGAGGCAGGTTACTGACAGCGCGGCTGCGTCCGGACTACCAACCGGAACCGTGTTTTTATCTCTGCCACCCTATTGTACTGCAAAAACCAAAAAAGTCAAGAGCGGCGGTGCGGGTTGAACCCCTTCCGCAGTCGCGCAGGAACGCAAAAAAGGCCCCGCGGTTGCGGGACCTTCTTTCAAGGGGAATTTTATTTACCCATCATCTTTGCAACTTCATCAGCAAAGTTTTCTTCTTTTTTCTCCAGTCCCTCGCCCTTTTCAAGACGTGCGAACTTCACGATTCTGATGTCAGTGCCCAGCTCCTTGGCGACGTTTTCAACGTATTTGCCAACGGTGATTTCCTGATCCTTGACAAAGGGCTGGTCAACCAGACAGACGTCCTTGAAGAACTTCTTGATCCGGCCGACAACCATTTTTTCCACAATGGCCTCAGGCTTGCCCTCGTTGAGAGCCTGTGCCTTGAGAATTTCCTTTTCGTGCTCAACCACGTCAGCGGGAACCTCGTCGTCGCGAACATACTGGGGCATAACCGCGGCAATCTGCATTGCCACATCCTTTGCCATGGTCTTGAACGCGTCCTCATTTGCCTTTGCGGCATCAGCCACTTCAAAGTTGACCAGAACGCCGATCCGGCCGCCGGCATGGATGTATGCCTGGTTGATGCCTTCAAAGCGGACAAAGCGGCGGATGTTCATATTCTCGCCGATGGTGGCGATCTTTTCGGTCAGGGCTTCGCCCACAGTCTGTGCGCCGTCGATCTTCAGCTCCTTGAGAGCCTCCACATCAGCGGGGTTCTCCTTGGCGACAACCTCGGCAATGGCGTGTACAAAGTTCTGGAAATCAGCGTTTTTCGCAACAAAGTCCGTCTCAGAGTTGACCTCGACGGCAACACCGGTGCCGCAGTCGAACACAACCGCTTCAACCATACCCTCGGATGCGATTCTGCCGGCCTTCTTTGCGGCGGTGGCCAGACCCTTTTCTCTCAGGAACTCAACAGCCTTGTCCATATCGCCGTCGGTCTCGGTCAGCGCCTTTTTGCAGTCCATCATGCCGCAGTTTGTCATTTCTCTCAGCTTTTTTACATCTTGTGCTGTAAATGCCATGTTAATCTTCCTTTCTGTATGATATTATCTCAAGTTTGACTGGACGAAAATCAGTCGTCCAGCATATCCAGATTTACCTCAGCCTCGGCAGCCGGAGTCTCAGGGGTGTTCTGCTCGCCCTGACGGCCCTCCAGAACAGCGTTGCCGATGGTGGAGACAATCAGCTTAACCGCACGGATGGCGTCGTCGTTGCCGGGAATTGGATAGTCAGCCTCTTCCGGGTCACAGTTGGTGTCCACGATTGCAATAACCGGAATGCCCAGCTTGTGTGCCTCGGCAATGGCGTTCTTCTCTTTTCTGGGATCTACCACAAACAGAGCGGAGGGAAGATCTCTCATCTCTTTGATGCCGCCCAGGAATTTCTCCAGACGTTCATGCTCCAGGTTCAGCTTGATAACTTCCTTTTTGGGCAGCAGGGCCATAGTGCCGTCCTCGCCCATTTTCTCCAGCTGGTAAAGACGTTCAATTCTCTTTTTAATGGTTTTGAAGTTTGTCAGCATACCGCCCAGCCATCTTGCGTTCACAAAATACATGCCGGTTCTTTCCGCTTCCTCGCGGATCGCGTCCTGCGCCTGTTTCTTTGTTCCCACAAAGAGGACTGTGCCGCCCTCTGCGGCGATGTCGCGGACAAAGTAATACGCTTCCTCAATTTTTTTCACGGTTTTCTGCAGGTCGATGATATAGATACCATTTCTCTCCGTGAAAATGAATTCCGCCATTTTGGGGTTCCAGCGGCGGGTCTGGTGTCCGAAGTGAACACCTGCTTCAAGCAACTGCTTCATTTGAATGACTCCCATGATTTAACACCTCCATAGTTTTTTTCCTCCGTCCGGGTCCCTTTGCCCTGAAACCGTCATGGGTGTGCGGCACTTTTCAGGCAATCGCCGGGCGTGTGTAATTAAGCTGTCTGGGCCTGTACACCCAAACGCCATAATAGTATAGCATATGTGGATTCCGGTTGCAAGCGTTTTTTGTAAAAAATCTGGTAAAAATCAAATATAATTTCAGGACTGATTTCCCCTGTTTCTGTGCATACTTCCCATGGATGGCGGTTTGACAAAGCAGTCCGCTTATGTTACAATGCAAGGGATCATTGTTACATTAAATTAAGGAGGACATTGAAGGATGCAGTTTGTGATGGAATGTCTGCGAATCAATGACAGGGGAAATCTTGAGATAGGCGGCTGTGACCTGACGGATCTCGCGGGCGAATTCGGAACCCCTGCTTATGTGATGGACGAAAACGAAATCCGGAAGAATTGCAGGATATATCTGCATTCCATGGAAGAACACTATAACGGCAACGGCATGGTGCTGTATGCCAGCAAGGCTCTTTCCTGCAAGGCGGTCTATCGGATCATGAAGGAAGAGGGCATGGGCGTGGACGTGGTGTCGGGCGGCGAACTCTATACCGCATTGCAGGCGGGTTTCCCCGCCGAGAAAATTTATTTCCACGGCAGCAACAAAACCGAAGATGAGCTGGCCATGGCCCTGGAAAGCGGCGTGGGCAGAATCGTGGTGGACAACCAGCTTGAACTGGAGAGTTTGAACCGTCTGGCGGGCGAGATGGGCAGCTCGGCCCAGATCCTGTTCCGGATCAAGCCTGGCATTGACGCTCATACCCACAGCTTTGTGCAGACCGGACAAATTGATTCCAAATTCGGCGTCGCCCTGGAGACAGGCGAGGCGGAGGAGATTATCAGCAGAGCCCAGAAGATGGAGCATGTGAAGGTTGTAGGCCTGCACTGTCACATTGGCTCTCAGATTTTTGAGCTGGAGCCCTTCAAGCTGGCGGCCGGAACCATGATGAAATTTATCGGCCTGCTGAAAGAAAAGTACAGTCTGGAAATTCAGGAGCTGAACCTGGGCGGCGGCTATGGCATTAAATATGTGGAGGAGGACGCCCCTATCGACTATGACAAATACATTGAAGCCGTTTCCGGGGTTGTCCGGGAGGAGAGTGAAAAGCTGGGCGTGGCGCTTCCGTTCATCCTCATGGAACCGGGCCGCTCCATTGTTGCATCCGCCGGCCTGACCCTTTACCGGGTGGGGGCGGTGAAAGAGATACCCGGCGTGCGCACCTATGTCTCGGTGGACGGCGGAATGGGGGATAATCCCCGGCATATCATGTATGGGTCGGAATACGAGGCAGTGCTTGCGGAAAACCCTGCCGGCGCGCCTGAGAAGGTGGTCACCATTGCGGGGAAGTGCTGTGAGTCGGGAGACGTGCTGGTGCGGGACGCGAAACTTCCCAAAACTGAGCCCGGCGCTTTGCTGGCCGTTCTGGCCACCGGGGCCTATAACTATTCCATGGCCAGCAATTACAACAGGATTCCGCGGCTTCCCATTGTCATGGTGAAGGACGGAAAGGCGAGCCTTGCAGTGCGGCGGGAGACCTATGAAGATCTGGTCGCCTGTGACCTGTAGACAACGGAGGAAAAACTATGCTATTATCTCTGCTTCGGGACGGCAGTTTAAGCGGCGGCGAGAAGCTTCTCTATATTCTGGTCATCGCCTTCTGCGTTCTGCTGTCCCTGTCGGTTCATGAACTGTCCCACGGCCTGGTCGCCTACTGGATGGGGGATAAGACGGCCAAATACTCCGGCCGTCTGTCCCTGAATCCCCTGCACCACCTGGATCCCTTCGGCGCCATCTGCCTGTTTCTGTTTGGCTTTGGCTGGGCGAAGCCGGTGCCGGTGAATCCGTGGAACTTCAACAGCAAAAAGGGCGGGATGGTGCTCACCTCACTGGGCGGGCCCCTGTCGAATTTCCTGATGGCCTTTCTGGCCGAAATCGGCGTTGTTGCCCTGGGGAGCATGACCTTTGCGTCCAATGCGGGCTTTTCCTTTCAGCTGGCCACGGTTTGCTATATGCTCTGCCGGTATATGGTCATGATCAATCTGGGGCTGGGCATGTTCAACCTGATTCCAATTCCGCCCCTGGACGGCTCAAAGATTCTGAACGCCCTGCTGCCCGCCCGGATCTATTTCAAGATCATGGAATATGAGCGGTATGGCTTCATTGTCCTGATTCTGCTGATCAACCTGCCGATTTTTAACGAGCTGCTCTTTCGGGGCGAATCCGCGATTATGGCATTCTATGATATGATAATTGGAACTTTTATTCACTAAAGGAGAAAAGCACGGTGTTACTATGGAGCAGTTAAAATTTAAGCTGGAGCATTTCGAGGGGCCGCTGGACCTGTTGCTGACCCTGATTCGGAAGAACAAGGTCAGCATCTATGATATCCCCATCTCCGTCATTTTGGACCAGTATCTGTCCGTCATGCAGGAGATGCAGGAGATGGACCTGGAGGTCTCCAGCGAATTCCTCGTGCTGGCGGCGACCTTGCTTCAGATCAAGTCAAAGATGCTGCTGCCCAAACCGGAGGCAGAGGAAGAGGAGGCGGCTGACCCCAGGGAAGAGCTGGTGCGCAGGCTGGTGGAATACAACAAGGTCAAAGAGGCCGCGGTGTTTTTCGGCGCGCGTCAGCATATCGGCGCGTCCATGTTTTTCAAGGCGCCGGATGCCATTGAACGGCCGCCGGCCGAATGGAATTACGCAAGCCTTACGCCGGAGAATCTGGCGGCGGCCTACCGGCGTGCCTATCAGAAGCTGGAGCGGAAACAGCCGCCGCCCCGCCATTCCTTTGACGGTATCGTGGGACATGAGAAGGTGTCTATCCGGAAAAAGGTTATGGGGATCTGGAAACGGCTGGTATCCAAGAGCCGAATGATGTTCAAGGAGCTGTTTCAGGGCGTAAAGTCCAGGCCGGAGGCGGTGGCGTCCTTTCTGGCGGTGCTGGAACTGGTTAAACTGAAGAAAATCCGGGTAGAATATGGAGAGAACCTGGATATCGCCAATCCCAGGATCTACCGCAATGATGACAGCGACGAGATGGATTTGACCAATATCGAAGATTAACAAGCGAAGAGGAAAGAAGCATTTATGGAAATCAGAGAAATTCAGGCCATTTTGGAGAGCGTGCTCTTTGCGGCCGGGGACGCGGTGGATATTGAAAAGCTGGCGGATATCGTGGATGTGGACAGGCGTTCTCTGCGGGAAATCCTGAAAAAAATGATGGATGACTATAACTATGAGCGCCGTGGAATCCATATTATCCAGATGGAGGATGCCTATCAGATGTGTACCCGGGGCGAGTACCACGATTATGTGGCCATGCTGGCGGAGCCCAGAAGAAAGCAGAGCCTTTCCAACGCGGCCATTGAGGTGCTGGCCATTGTGGCATATAAACAGCCGGTCACCCGGAGCACCATTGAGCATATCCGGGGCGTGAACTGTGACTATATTGTAAACCGGCTGATTGAGAGGAACCTGATTGAGGAGGTCGGACGGCTGGACGCGCCCGGCCGGCCTATCCTGTTCGGCACCACGCAGGAATTCCTGCGCTGTTTTGGAATCGCCGCGCTGGCGGAGCTTCCGGACTTCGAGACCTTCGGCCAGTCCGAGGAGGAGGGGGAACAGCTGGAAATGGAGCTGGATCATGAACAGCTCGCCATGGAGAATGAGGACGGGACGGAGGAAGAACCGGCGGAAGCGGCGGTTTTTGCCTGCCCGGAGGAAGAATAGAATCCGAAGCAAAGGGGTAATCGTGTATGCGGTATGTGTTCCTGGGCCTGCTGGCGGCATTGGCGGCGGCTGTCCTGTTGCTTATCATTGGCATATGGACAACGTGGTCGCTGTATCTGCACGTCCGGGACAAGAAACTGACCCTGGAACTGCGTGCCCTTGGGTTTCGCCGGACACTGTTGCTGCGGGATTTTTCGGCGCATAAGCCGGAGAATCCTGCGTCAAAGGCGGAGGCGGAGCAGTCCGGCGGTTCGGAGCGGGAAGCGCCACAGCCGGAACAGGGAAAAGGCACGGCGAAAAAAAATCGGTTCTCGGAGAGGTGGAGTGCGGATAAAAAGCGGATTTATGATCCGGAGAAAGGCGGTTACCAGCCAGGGGGTCTTGAGGCGGTTCTGGAGGAATACCGTGACCTGTGGGAACAGGGCAGGGATGTGCTCCACACGTTTTTCGGCGATATTCGTTACCGGATCGAGGTCCCTATGCTGCGGATCCGACTGGATTTTGGTACGGGAAACCCGGCCCATACCGGCATGGCCTACGGCGCCGTATGGGGCGCTGTGGGAATGGCCTACCCGGTGGCGTGCCGGTATGTCCACATGGCCTATCCGGCCATGGAGGTCACGCCGGATTTTTACGAAAAGCGCTTTGATTTGGAAATTAGGAGTATAATTAAGGTAAGGCCAGCGCATATTATTAACGCCCTGTTAAAACAGGGGTGGAGGCTGGCGGTTACTTATTGCTATCATTATTTTAACAAAGGAAGTGTAAAACATGGCTGAAAACAAGCATCCGATTGAAGGTATCATGTATACGGCTTTGCAGGGACTGAAAGAAATGATCGATGTCAACACCATTGTCGGGGACGCGATCACAACACCGGATGGATCGGTGATCATTCCGATATCCAAGGTGGCCCTGGGCTTTGGCGTGGGCGGCTCTGAGTTTGAGAAATACCGGGCGGGAAAGGGCGGTCCGGAGGATGCGCCGAAAAATATGTTCGGCGGTGCCACCGGCGGCGGAATTTCCCTGACACCGGAGGCGTTTTTGGTGGTTGGGAACGGCAAGATCCGCATGATCTCCGTGACCCCGCAGAACAGCATCTATGACAGACTGCTGGATATGGCACCGGACGCGATTGACAAGGTTTCCGAATTGTTTCACAAGGACAAGAAAGTCGAAGTGACCGTTGACGATCTGGACGAAGAGGATTTTTCCGCGCAGAATCCGGACGCTTAGCAGACAGACCAAAAGCCCGGCTCTGTGTTTGGCAGAGGCCGGGCCTTTTTGTGCGGACGGGGGACAGCGGATGCAAGGTTTATACCCCAGTAAGCGGAAAATAATATTTTGGATTGATAACCGTTCCCGGTCCGTCGTTAACGTAAACTGCGTTTTGTCTGTTTTGACTCAGAACGCCAAAGGTTTAAACGTTCTGTTACGCATCCTCTTTTCCGGAAGGCGTCAGCGTTAGTCCGGCACTTTTCGGCCCCCCTAATCCGCCTGACGGCAAAGGAATGGAATCTTCCGCAGTTTCGCGGGCTTTGAGTAATGAATTCAGGACAATATCTTGCTGCAAAACAATTTTATAAATGAAGGGAACCGCAAAATGCGGTTCCCACAGACTGCTGACAAATCTAAATTTGGAATGATTTTGGACGCTGCCGTACGGGCCCGGCGACGGATTTATGGGCTTTGGGCAGTCAATTCATCTCAAAATCATTCGAAATTTTACGTATCGGCGGCCACTTTGTCAGTGACCTCAGGGAACCGCATTTTGCGGTTCCCATTTTGGACTTCATTTTATTTTGTATTATTCATTCCCGGACAGAAGCCCTGCAGCGCAGGTGTATTCTGCAGCTGGTCCAGAGCTTCACCGAAACGCTGGAAATGGACGATTTCGCGCTGGCGCAGGAATTTTATTACATCATTGACGTCCGGGTCATCCGATACCCGCAGGATGTTGTCATATACGGCCCGCGCTTTTTGTTCAGCAGCCAAATCCTCGACCAGATCCGCGATCGGATCCCCAGTGACAGCAATGCTGTTTGCGCTGTACGGCATGCCCGTTGCATCCGCCGGAAATACACCGCGTCCATGGTTCATGAAATATGCCCCAAAGGGACTATTTTCTATTTCGCTTGTCGTAGCATTTTTAACCAGCTGGCGTACAATCGTCCCAACTATTTCCAGATGGGCTAATTCATTCGCTCCATAATGTTATCGTATAACCTTATTCCAAAGGAGGATAACAAATATAAGGCGGTGCTTATGCGTTATCCTCCGGCAGTCTTGGATAGAGTGTCAGTACAAAGTCGTCATTCGGGCTGTTGCCTGTGCCTCGTTTATCTTTTGTATATTCTATCTTGTCAATCACTTCCCGCAGCATATCATTTTTATGCTTTGGACTGTCCAATTCCCAATACACATCCAGCAGATGCTCTATTTTGGGTATCAGATATTTCCGGCTTTGCATGGCTTTCTTTTCTGTCGTTATCACATTTTGGATCAGTTCTCTTTGCTTTTCTATCCCGCTGGTCTCTTCGCTCAGTTTTCTGGACCGCTCAAGAAATACCTCCGTGCTATAGATGCCCTGCTCCAAAAAGTTATATATATTCTCTGTCTTTTGCTTCATGAGCAGCAGCTTCTTGTCAAGCTGTGCCAGAGCTTCCTCTTTCAGCCTGATTTGCGCGGCCAGCGGGTTCGCTGTCTCCGCATTCCAGGTCAGCTGATACTCCCGGACCCAGCTTTGCAGTGAGCTGAGCACCCGGCATTCCACGATCTCCAGCTTTGAGCTTACGTTATTACACGTGCTGTATGGACAGATCAGCGCAGGCGGCTGACGGTCTCCATAGGGTCTGCGCACCATTTTCCTGCCGCATTTGCCGCAGACGATCAAGCCCACAAGCGGGTTTTTCACTGTGTTCCGGATCTGTATGGGCCGGGGCGGATTGGACTTCATATACTTCTGCGCCATATCCCATGTCTCCTGAGCAATGAGCGCTTCGTGCAGTCCGTCGGTTAATACAAAGGATTCGCCGCTGTTTCGGGGACGTTCATAGGATTTTTCCCCGTTTTCAATTTTCCATTTCACAGGCCGCCAGTTCCAGCGCACCTTTCCTATATACACGGGGTTGATCAAAATATCCCGAACGGACGCCGGCGACCACAGCGCTTCCCTTTTGGGCTTGATGCCCAGGTGGTTTAAATAGCGTACAATTTTCGAGACGCCGATTCGTTCTGTGGTTCCGTCCGCCGCCGGCAGTCCCTTGGTATACAGCTCAAAAATCAGACGGATGGCATTGGCCTGCTCTTCATTGATTTTCAGCGTATAGCCCTTGCCGTGTTCAATTTTGACCCGGTCATAGCCATATGGCGCGCAGGAGCCTACGTATTTCCCCTCCCGAACAGACGCCTCGCGGCCTCTTTGCATACGCCGCTTGATCGCCTTGTATTCCCGGCGTGCCATGAACAGCCCGTATTCAAAATACTCTTCGTCAAATTCATTATTCGGATCGTAGGTTTTCACCGGGGTGACAATCTTCGTCCTGCTGTACTGAAAGGTCTGAGCGATGATCCCCTGATCAATGGTGTCGCCTCTGGCCAGCCGGTCCACATCCATGACCAGCACGCTCTCCCAGCGTTCATCTTCAACCTCACGGATCAGCCGCTGGACTACCGGTCGCTCTGAGATGGAATCGCCGGATTCTACCTCCCGGTATATATTACCGATCAAAATGTTCTTTGCCTTTGCCAGGGACACCAGGGCCGCCTCGTGCCTTGCCAGGGTTTCTGTCTCCCCCTGCATCTCAGCCTGAATATCGGCTCTGGATTTTCTTAAATAAATAACAGATGGACGCATTTTTTCACCTTCTTTCTATCCTGGTTTATGATTTATCCACAGTTATTACAATAGCATAATTTGGCATAGATTTCAATATGCATTTTTCACGGCCAATATAAACAGAGCGGAAAAGGTCATGTTTTGTCAAATTATGATGTTTTTGTATGACAACTGTTTGGAGCTTTATACAATGTATCAAGAAATCTCTCCCGAACCCAGACAGGGATACACCTGCCTGTTCTTGGCATACGCATTTTTTAAGATAATATATATCAGGAGCTGGAGAGATTATTTCTCCCCTAAAAGTTCCTCAAGTTTATCTAAGAGTTCTTATTTACAGACTTTTCTTCACTGGCTCTGAAATAGCTGACAATATGGGCATGGGAACTCCCTTCTTTTTGCCTTTCCTGCTCTATTTTTCGTTTTTTACGGAAAGCTCTCTCTCCTTTCTCTCTCATTATTCCGTTCTTTTACAGTCTGAAACCCCCGCATACTGTTTTTGCAGTATGCGGGGGTTCTTTTCTGTTTAACTGTAGCGTTCGTCGATGACGCGCCTGGACTTTTTTTCACTTCGGGGCAAAACGCCCAGTTCCACCACCTTGACCAGCGGTGTAAAGCCGATCCGGCTTTTGACCAGCGCGGAGATACGGCGGCTCAGATCCATAAAGTCCACCGTTCCGTCCGTTTCCACATAGATCCGCATGGTGTCCTTGCCGTCCAGATGGGAGATTCTAATCTGATATTCGCTGGAGATCTCCTGAAACTGCCGGAGCACCTCTTCAATCTGACTGGGAAATACATTGACGCCCTTGATCTTCATCATGTCGTCGGTCCGTCCCATAATGGTGTCAAGACGCGGATAATGACTGCCGCAGGGACAGTCTCCCGGTATGATCCGGGAGAGGTCGTGGGTCCGGTAACGGATCAGCGGCGCCCCCTCTTTCACCAGCGTGGTGATGACCACCTCGCCCAGTTCACCGTCAGGGAGGTTCTTGCCTGTGACCGGATCAATGATTTCAATATAGAGGTAATCATCCCAATAGTGCATACCGCAGCCATACTGACAGCTGATGCCGATTCCGGGGCCATAGACCTCTGTCAGCCCGTAGATATCATACAGCTCTATTCCGAGCTCTGAGGAAATCCGCTGGCGCATCTTTTCGCCCCAGCGCTCTGATCCGATCACGCCTTTTTTCAGATGGATCCTGTCCCCGATGCCCCGCTTTGCGATCTCCTCTGCCAGAAGCAGTGCGTAGGAGGAGGTGGAACAGAGCACAGAGGTGTTCATGTCCATCATCATCTGAAGCTGTTTGTCCGTGTTGCCCGGTCCCATTGGAATCACCATTGCGCCTAGCTTTTCCGCCCCGTTCTGGAAACCGATCCCGGCTGTCCACAGGCCATAGCCAGGTGTGATCTGGATCCGGTCCCGGTTTGTGATACCGGCCATCTCATAGCAGCGCCGGAACATGACCGCCCAGTCATCCACATCCTTTGCCGTGTAGGGAATGATGACCGGGAGCCCGGTGGTGCCGGACGAAGAATGGATGCGCACGATCTTCTCCTCGGGCGCAGTCATCAGCCCCAGCGGATACGCGTCCCGCAGATCCCCTTTCTCTGAAAAGGGAAGGCGTTCAAATTCCTCCTGGGTATGCACCGCTGAAACGCCGGATTCCTCCAGCTTGGTGCCATAAAAGCTATTGGCCGAAATAAGGGCCTTGATCTGACTGTTGATCTGCTGTAATTGTAATTCGGTTATTTTCACTGTTCCCGCTGCCTTTCTTTCAAAAAATGTAGCTCTATTTTGCGTATGCCAGCGCCCGGTCATTGAGCGCATGGAACCTGGGATCCACTTTTTTCCGCACAGCCCGGCGGATATCCTCCTCTGTGAGCTCCAGCGCGCCGCTTCGCACCGCCGCGCCCAGCAGAACCATGTTCAGCACCTTGGAGGAGCCGATTTCCCGGCATGCCCTGTCGCTGTCCACAACTGTGAGGTTTTTCACATGGTACTTTAGATATTCGATCATCTCCCGGCCGTCGTAGGCAGAGCCCTTGAGGGCCGCCGTCACCGGCATAATGGGGCGGGCGCTGACCACCACCCAGCCGCCGTCCTTGAGATAGGGCAGCATCCGGACGGTTTCGGCGGGCTCGAACCCAATGATAATGTCCGCGGAATGCGCGGCGATCATAGGGGAATACAGGCCCTCACCCATTCTCAGGTGGCTGAATACGCTGCCGCCCCGCTGGGCCATGCCAATGGTCTCCGCGCTCATCACCGGAATTCCTTTTTCCATGGCCGCGGCGGCAATCAGTTTGGAGGCGAGCACCGTTCCCTGACCGCCCACACCGCAGAGCAAAATATTCTTATTCATCCGCTTCACCTCCCGCAATGGCATGGACAGGACAGACCTGGGTACAGAGGCCACAGGCCGTGCACAGTGCGCTGTCAATGCGCACGCTGCCGTTTTCTGTCACAATGGCCGGACATCCCAGCTGACTGATACATTTTTTACAGTTGATACAGGTTGCCTGATCCACCTGGACGGTTCCCGAGGGTTTTGTCACCGCGATGCAGGGGGATTTAAAGATAATGGCCTTGACACCCGGCTCCGCGGCTATGCGCTTCACACACGCCACCGCCGCGCCCAGATCCAGCGGATCAACGGTTTCCACCACGGTCAGCCCCATCCCGCGGAGAATGTTCTCAATGCTGACCTTCTGTACGATTTCGCCCATCATAGTATGTCCGGTGCCCGGATGCGGCTGGTGTCCGGTCATGGCTGTGGTGGAGTTGTCCAGCACCACCAGCACCATCTCCGCCTGATTATAGACCGCGTTCACCACGCCGGTCATGGCCGAGGCAAAGAAGGTTGAATCCCCCACAAAGGCAAAGCACGCCGTGTCGGGTTCGATTTTTCCAACCCCCTGCGCGATGTTGACGCCGGCCCCCATGCACAGGCAGGTATCCACCATGTCAAGGGGCATGGCATTGCCCAGGGTATAGCACCCAATGTCACCGCAGAATATGCTCTTTTTCCCCTTCATGGCCTCCTTCACCGCGTAAAATGAGGCCCGGTGCGGACAGCCCGCACAGAGGACCGGCGGACGGACGGGCAGCGCAGGCGGCGTTTCGGCGGCCGCTTCTTCCTGAAGCGGCCAGCCCAGAAAGCCTGCCAGATCCCGGGTTACGCTGTCTCTGGTGTTCTCGCCGGCATTTTTCACATGCTGGGTGAGCTTCCCATAGATTTTGGTATGCAGGCGGTATTTTCCGCAGATATAGGTCAGTTCCCGCTCAATGACGGGATCCAGCTCCTCAATGCAGAGCACCTCGTCCAGATCCTGTAAGAATTCCAACGCCAGTTTTTCCGGAAAGGGATGGGGCGTGGAGACCTTCAAAAGCCTGACCATGCCATTCTCCGCAAGGGCCTCCATGGTATAGGTGAAGCTGAAGCCGTGGGTGGCAACCCCTTTCCGGAGCGCGCTGTTTTCCTCTGCAGCGGGATAGATCCTGTTTCGGTCATAGGCGGAAAAAACATCGGCCAGCGCCGCGTTCCGCGCCTCAATCTGAATATGGCTGTTGTACGAAAGCCGGGGGAAGATCACCCATTTGGAGGAATCTTTTACAAACCCCTCGGGCTTGTGCGCCGCGTATTCCGTATCGTCCTTTATGGTGATGGAGGCATAGCCGTGACAGACTCTGGTGGTGGGACGGAAAAAAACCGGGGTGTGGTATTCCTCTGAGTACGCAAACGCCTCCTGGATCATATCATAGGCCTCCTGCGCGGAGGAGGGATCAAAGCAGGGGAGTTTGGAAAAAGCGGCAAAGTGCCGCGTGTCCTGCTCAGTCTGGGAAGAGATTGGCCCCGGATCATCAGCCACCACGATCACCATGCCGCCCTTGACACCAATATAGGCAAGACTCATCAGCGGGTCGGAGGCCACGTTCAGCCCCACCTGTTTCATGGTCACCATGGTTCGGGCCCCTGTATAGGACGCGCCCGCCCCAAGCTCCAATGCTGCCTTTTCATTGACAGACCACTCTATGTAAATATCGCCGTGATTATGCTTTGCCACGGTTTCCAGAACCTCGGTGGACGGGGTTCCCGGGTAGCCGCAGACCAGATTGACGCCCGCCGCCATGGCGCCCAGCGCAATCGCCTCATTGCCCATTAAAAATTCCTTGTGCATACGACCATTCGCCTTTCCGGCCCACAGAATCAGATCAAAAACGCAAACCGTGGGCCATGGCAGCGCGTGCGAGTATCATTCGGCCACGCCGGAGACCACGCGGGGGCCCGGACGGAACATCCGGGCCCCCGCGGCCTCCGGCACAGCGCTCATATGCAGATTATTATAGCACAGCACGGCGAACTTTGCAACCACGGGGACAAATTTCCGCTGAGGTTTTTCCCCGCCTAGCCCTCCAGCGTATGGCAGTAATGGGCGATGGCCCGTCCCATGAACGCCGCGGTCTCCTCGCCGAACCGGTCGAGGTTTTCGGCAAACCGGGCGTCGCCGACATACATCTGCCCCAGAGCCGCCAGAATTTCCGGACCGCAGTCATAGTAATGGGCTGTGACATGGGCCTGCCAACGTCTGACCAGCGCCTGGGCTGGGGCGGCAGCCGGGTCAGATTCGCGGATTTCGGCAAAGCCCCGGAAAATTTCGTCCGCCTCCTTCTGGATAGCCCGCTTTTCGTCATCGGTATACTTTTTTTGGGCTGACTGCCGGTACGCGTCGGTCCCGCCGTACCGTTCCTCTGCCTCGCGTTTTTCCGCAATGGGGATCTGGATCTCCGTCAGCCATTCGGACTCGCTTTCCTTGTTCCAGATGCCGTCAATGTAGTTTTCACGGGGACTGCCCACGGGGAGACAGCCGTTTTTCTCAATCCATTGCATCGCAAAGGCATAGGCGTCCGGAATTCCGGCATAACTTCCCCGGTGGAAGACCGAAACCGCGGTGACCGCCGGAATCTTTTTGAATTTGATGTCCTCAAAATCCGGCTTCAGCGCTGTGACGGCCTCGGAAAATTCCACACGAATGTCCTTTTCACGGTACTCGTTGTCGAGATACGTGATAAAGCAGTATTCCGGCTTTGCGCATTTCAAATCCGGATACCGCTCCGCCACCTGCCTGCCGATGGCGGGAATCAGCTGGAAATACGCATTGTAGTCCGGCACCGTCATCCGTTTGGAATACACGGTACACGCCGGCAGTTCTTTGATTGTTGCTGAATAGTTCATAAATAATTCCTCCTCTTGGCCTGATAGAATAAATTCAATCCGGGAGAGCTGACTTTTGTATTCGGAAAGGGCGGTCAGAATTTCTTCCCGCCTGCGTTTCAGGATCGCCCGTTCCGGACCGCCGGACAGCATACGGGAGATTTCTTCAATGGACAGGCCGATCTGCCGAAGGGACTGAATCCGGTGCAGGAGCACCAGCTGTTCCGTGGTATAGAGCCGGTAGCCGGTAAAACGATCCACCGCCTCAGGTTTAAGCAGGCCAACCTCGTCATAATACCGCAGGGTTTTAATGGTCGTTTTGCTCATTTTGGAAAATTCTCCGATCCGAAACATATGTCGCTCTCCTTTCCTGTGACTCCATTGTAATGCCTGCCCTTACGGGAGAGTCAAGAGGGAATTTAAAATTATTTTGTGTTTCATTCGCCGCGTGATACCAAACAAAAGAGGAACGCGGTTCCCCGCGTTCCTGAGCGTATCGAAAAACCCCGTTTTCCGGAAAATTTCATTTTGATTTAATCGCCGTGCCCAATTCCGCCATGCCTCTCCCGGACGGCAATGAAATGAAATTTTCCGCAGTTTTATGGGATTTTCGGCAAGATATTGTTTCATTGCCGCCGAGGCGTGGAAGGCGGAAGTATGGGCATCGGGCAATAAATTCAGGGCAATATCTTGCTGAAAAAGACCGGATAAAGTGAAGCACATACATCGTATCAGAGTTTTATGGGTATATGCTTTTTCCATACCCCACATCCTAACCGTGTAGGGGCGATTCGTGAAGCGCCCGGAAAATCTAATCAGACCCTTCGGAATAAAAAGGGAGTCTGGGGCTCCCCGCAAACTTGTCTCCGGCAAGATATTCCTTATTCTTTGCATATTAGCTTTTTTCAACACGCTCAGAGAAACGCGGTTCTCCGTGTTCCTCCGGCTTTTCTGTCTGTGAGGCTGTCAGAACCGCTGCCAGGTCTCCCGTGTGAACAGGAGCAGCAGAGGAAAGAGCTCCAGCCTGCCCGCCAGCATGTCAAAGATCAGCACGATCTTGGCACCGTCGGAGAACAGCCCGAAGTTCTGGGTTGGCCCCACCAGCTCCAAACCGGGGCCAATGTTATTCAGCGTGGCGGCGACCGCCGTGAAGTTGGTGATCAGATCGTGGTTGTCAAAGCCCACCAATAGAATCGAGAAAGAGAAAATCAGCACATAGGCCACCATAAACACATTGATGGAGCGCACCACCTCGTGCGGCACGATCTTCCCGTCCATGGTGACTTTGCCCACCCGCTGGGGATGCAGAAAATGCTTCAGCTCCTTGCGGACGGTCTTAAACAGGATCACAAAGCGGGACACCTTGATCCCGCCGCCGGTACTCCCCGCACAGGCGCCCACAAACATCAGCATGACCAGAATGGTCTTTGACACCTGCGGCCAGAGACCGAAATCCGTTGTGGCAAAGCCGGTGGTGGTGATGATGGAACTGACCTGGAACGCGGCCTGCTGCAGGGCGTGGCCCAGATTCTCATACAGCCCCCGGACATTAAAGGTAATAACCAGAATCGCCGCGCCAATGATAATCAGGTACCAGCGCACCTCCTCCAGGACGGCCGCCCGTCTGAATTTCCGGTGCAGAACCAGAAAATAGAAGCTGAAATTCACGCCGAACAATACCATGAAAACCGTGACCACGATCTGCAGATAGGTGGAATAGCTGGCAATGCTGTCATTTTTGATCCCAAATCCGCCGGTGCCCGCCGTCCCAAAAGAGGTGGTGACCGCGTCGAACAGCGGCATTCCGCCGGCCAGGAGCAGGATGATCTGCAAAACAGTCAGGGCGATGTAGATCCCGTACAGAATCTTCGCGGTTGACTGGAGCTTGGGAACCAGCTTCTCCACCTGCGGTCCGGGGCTTTCGGCCTTCATCAGGTTTACGTTGGAGCCGCCCGTGAGCGGTGTCACCATCAGCAGGAAAACCAGCACGCCCATGCCGCCGATCCAATGGGTGAAACTGCGCCAGAACAGAATTCCCCGGGGCAGGCTTTCCACATCAGGCAGGATGCTGGCGCCTGTGGTGGTAAAGCCGGAAACCGTCTCAAACAGCGCCGCAATCGGGTCGCTAATGGCGCCGGTGAGCAGAAAGGGCAGGGCACCCATGATACTGATTACGATCCAGCTCAGGGCAGTGATCACAAAGCCCTCCCGCAGGTAAAAGACCCGGTTGCGCGGCTTGCGGCGCGCCAGCGCGCCGCCCAAAATCAGGCACAGAGCCATGGTGATGACAAAGGCCTGGGCCGCGCCCGACTCCAGATGAATCAAAGAAACCGCCAGAGGCAGGGCCAGCAGCGCGCCTTCGCACAGCAGAACCTTCCCCAGAAGGTGAAATACCATAGATAAATTCATGCCATACCTCCGTCAGCTCACGACGATGTCGCGGACGTCGCGGAGACCATGCTCCAGCGTGACCACAATGACCGTGTCGCCCACCTGAATGCGGTCGCTCCCTCTGGGGATGATGATGCGGTCCCCGCGGGTGATACAGCAGACCAGCTGATTCGGCTTCAGCCGCAGCTCCGCCAGCGGCGCGCTGGTGGCCGCGGATGGCTGGTGGACCGTGAACTCCAGCGCCTCCACCCGGTCGTCCAAAATCCGGTACAGCGTCTTGATATTGCTGCCGGATTTGTTTTGCAGGGCGCGGACGTACTGGAGGATGAAATCGCAGGTTATGTACTTGGGATAGACCGCGCTGCCGATGTCCAGACCGTCCAGGATATCGTCAAACTCCAGCCGGTTGACCTTGGTGACAAGTTTGGCGGCACTGTGTTTTTTCGCAAACAGCGCCAGCAGAACATTTTCCTCGTCCAGATTGGTGAGGGCCACAAAAGCCTCCGCCATGGGCAGTCCCTCTGACATGAGAAGCTGGCGGTCCGTGCCGTCGCCGTAGAGAATGGTGGCGCCGGGCAGACTTTCCGCCAGCGTCTCACAGCGTTCGGCGTTATGCTCCACAATGCGGACCCGGATATTATGGGCCAGCAGATCCTTGGCCAGATAATAGCCAATGGTCCCTCCGCCCACAATGAGCGTGCTGTGCACTGGACGGGTGGGCAGGTTCAGCTTTCCGAAAAATTCGGCCGCCTTTTCCCGGGTTGCCAGCACGGTGACAAGATCCCCGCTCTGCAGAGTGAAGTCCCCGTCCGGAATGATCACCTCGTGGCCGCGCTCCACTGCGCAGATCAGGATGTCACAGCCCATCCGGACCGGAATATCCTTGAGGAGCATCCGGTCCAGCCCCTGGGTATCCGTCAGCTGGAATTTGATGAGATGCACCCGGCCGCCGGCAAAGGTGTCAATTTTGCTGGCGGCGGGAAAGCGGAGGAGCCGGGATATTTCACGGGCAGAGGCCAGCTCCGGATTAATGATTGACGAGATCCCAAGCTGCTGCTTGATAAAGTCCAGCTCATGGCTGTACATGGGGTTGCGGACTCTGGCAATGGCGTTGCAGTGTCCCACCTTTTTGGCAAACATACAGCACAGAAGATTCAGTTCGTCCGAACCGGTGACGGAGATCAGCACATCCGCGTCCTCCAGCCCTGCTTCGTTGAGGATACTGATGGATGAGCCGTTCCCCACAATGCCCATCACATCCAGTTCCTCGGTAATACGCTGGATTTTTTCCGCGCTGGTATCAATGACCGTGATACTGTGACCTTCATCCATAAGTTTGCCCGCCAGAGCGGCCCCAACCTTGCCACAGCCCACAACTATAATTTCCATAAAAATCTCCATTCCCCCGGAGGCTGGTGTGAGGCTTCCCCTTCACATCGTCTCCGTTTTACTGTTTTGAATCAATACAAACCTTATTATAGCACTTCTTTGAAAAAAGTCCAGAACTTTCGACAAAAATCATATTTCCGCGCGCAGGGCATATCAGGAGCAACTCTCCTGTGGCTAAGGCGCAGGCATTGACTTTCGGCGGAATTTCGGGTAGAATACGAGGAAGGCGAAACGCGGTCATGCCGCGCCTTTACTCCAATTCCAGCATGAAGATTACGCTTTGCCCGGATTTTGGCTGTCCGGCAAAGCGATTATGCAAATCAATACACAGTCAGGAGGGTCCCACATGGACAATACACAGAAATTCACTGGAAAAGCGGCTGCCTATGCAAACGCAAGACCCGGCTATGCCGCCGGCCTGTTTGACCTGCTGGCTGGTGAACTGCCTCTAAATGCCGCTGTGGCGGATATTGGATCCGGCACTGGTATTCTCACAAAAGAATTGCTCCGGCGCGGGTATTCGGTCTGCGCTGTAGAGCCGAACGCGGATATGCGCGCCTGTGCCGAGACGGACCTGGCCGGCTGTTCGGGCTTTCGCTCCATTGCCGCCCCGGCGGAGCATACCACGCTCCCGGGGCACAGCATGGATGCTGTCACGGCCGCGCAGTCCTTTCACTGGTTTGACCCGGCGGCGTTTCAAACGGAGTGCCGGCGGATTCTCAAGCCCGGCGGCCGGGTCTATCTGATCTGGAATAACAGGGACAGCGACAGCCCCATTGTGCGGGAGAATTATTCCATATGTCAGGAATACTGCCCCGGCTTTCAGGGCTTCAGCGGCGGAAACGCGGAGATGGATGCGGTCATCTGCGGTTTTTTTGGAGGAACCTGTGAGAAGCTGGTTTTTGAAAATAACCTGTATTTCGACCGGCCGCGGTTTCTGGACCGGCTCCGCTCCGCGTCCTATTCCCCAGCGCCGGAGGACCCGGTATACGCCCCCTATATGGCGGCGCTGGAAGCGCTGTTTGGACGGTATGCCAGAGACGGCGTTCTGGAGATGCCCAACCAGACCGTGGTATACAGAGCGCCGCGGGAAGGCGCAGGGAGAAATATCCTGATTTAAATAGAAAAAATTTGCTTTTTTATTGAAATTATAGTTGAAATACACGGCGTTATTTGCTATTATAGTATAATAACTATAATAGAACCTTGATTCGGCCGGCCATATGTGCCAAAAGTCCCGGCGCGAAGAAGAGGAAAGAGAACCTGAAGGACCGTGTTCTGCCGCTGGCGGACAATGCACGGACCGCATTTTCATGAAGCGCCTGATCTGCCCATGGATTGGAGGCGTATCGTTCCGTTATGATTTGTGGGCAGAAAGGCTCTGAAGATTAGTATGGAAATCGACATTGCGAACAATATCAAAGCAGTAGAACTGCTTAAGGTTGAGATCCTGCAGAATGTCACCGACCTGTTCGGAGACATATCCGCAGAGGCGGACAGCGAGACCCGGGAGCGGATCACGCAGGATGCGGCCCGGCTCATTGGACAGACCTATCTTCTGTGCAGCAGGCTTGGCGTTGGATTTGAGGAGATTGGCGGTGAGATGCGGGCAATGCTGCGCGGCGGCATTGCACAGCGTCATATCCTGGAGCGGCGGTTCGGCGATCTGAGCGCTCTGCTCGCCTGCCTGGAAGATGGAAAGGACAGATATGAAAAATACGAAGGTTAAGGCGCTGGCGGACGGCGCTGTATGTACGGCTGTTACTGTACTTTTGCTTGTAATCGCGGTTTATGTCCCGCCCTTGGCGCTGTTTTCCATTGCCGTGGCCGGAACGCCGCTGATCTTTCTCGGGGTCAGGCACGGACTCGGGACGTCGGGCACAGCCTGCGCGGCCAGCATACTGGTGCTGTTTGTGCTCACCGGCGATCCTGTTTCGGCCCTGCTGATGGGGATTGTGGATCTGCTTCCCGGACTGGTAATCGGGTATGCCATCTCAAAACGGGCCTCCTTTCAGATAACCGTGTTTGCCGCCGCCGGCGCGGTGATGTTCGGGCTTATGCTCCAGCTGATCCTGCTCAATGCCAGCGGCGGGGGAGACGGGATTGAAAAGCTGGTGGACGGCACGCTGGAAAACACAAAACAGATTTTAAACAGCGTTATGGGTAAGCTGGCTTCGGCCGGCACCCAGGGCAAGGACCTGACGGCCGTGTTGAATACTATGATTGACCAGATGCGGGAGATGATCTTTTTATATCTGCCCTCCTTCGTGGTGGGCGCGTCCGTGGTGCTGGGCTATGCGGTCTGCATGATGGGAATTTATGTTCTGCGGCGGCTTCGGATATGCCATGTGCTGTACACGCCCTTTAACCGCCTGCACGCCTCCCGGAGTATGTGTTATGTGACCATGATTATGTTTCTGGTGGCTTCGTTTTCCAAGGATTCCACCATTTATACGGCGGCCCTCAAAAATATGATCGGCCTGCTCTATGCCTTTATCGGCGTGTGCGGTTTCTCCCTGATTGACTATAAGTTCAGCGAGAAGCTCCCCTCCGGCTATGCGCGGGCGGCGATCTACGCGGCGGCGATACTTGCGGGCTATGTGATGATAGGTCTGATTACCCAGGTTTTGATCCTTCTGGGTCTGGTTGACGGAATGTTTAATTTCAGGCGATTGAGTAAGGCGGGTGAAGATCATGTCAAGCACGAGTAAGGGTTTGACAGCTATGGAAAAGCGCATATCCCTGCGGAACAGCCTTGTGGTTGCCGGCGGGTTCTTTGTCTTTGGGCTGCTGACATTTTTGCTTGGCTGGGTGAGGCACCGGGAGATCTCTGTGGCCTCTGTTCTGGAGATCGCGCTCTCTGTGGTCATTGCCGGAACAGGCGTGTGTGCCGCGAAAAAGCGGAAGCAGGTTCTGGTGGAAAAGCTGGAAAACTTTGCGTTCTGTACAGAAAACACCACAAAGGCGGCGGTGATGAATTTTCCGTCGCCTATGGTGGTGGCCACGGTCGGTGGCGCGGTGCAGTGGTATAACACCCAGTTTGAGCACATGGTCGGCCGGGGCAATCTCTTCGGCGAATATCTGCAGGATATTTTCTCAGAGCTTCAGTTCAGCCGGTTTGTGGAGGATGAGGACCCCACGCCTGAGGAATACACCTACCGGGACAGAGATTACAGGATTACCGGCCGGGCTGTGCGGACCAATCAGGATGAGGTTGTTGATACCATGGTGGGCCTGTATTTTACGGATCTGACCGGCCTCCATCAGCTGCAGAAGCGGCTGGAGGCGAAAAAGATCATTGTCTGTACGGTGATGATTGACAACTATGACGAGGTGTTCAAGGGTACGCCCAATACCAGCCACGGCGCCCTGATCGGGGATATTGAGCGGTGCGTCAACGAGTGGGTGGAGCGGGGCGAGGGCGTCGTCACCAGATATGAGCGGGACAAGTTCATTGTGTTCTTTGAGGCGGCGCTCTTTGAGCCGCTGCTGAAGGAGAAGTTCAGCGTGCTGGGCGAGGTCAAAAAGATCGAACAGGGCAACCGGCTTCCGGTCACAGTCAGCATTGGCGTCGGCAAATCCGGCGCCGCGCTGCGGGAGAATGAACAGCTGTCCCGGGCGGCGCTGGATATGGCGCTGGGACGGGGCGGAGACCAGGCGGTGGTCAAGACTGTCAAGGGATTCCAGTTCTACGGCGCCAAGAGCCGGGAGATTGAGAAGAGCACAAAGGTCAAGGCACGCGTTGTGGCCCATGCCCTGCGGGATCTGGCGGACCATGCCTCGAATGTACTCATCATGGGACACCGGAACGGGGACGCGGACAGCCTCGGGGCGTCTGTGGGACTGTTCCGGGCCCTGCATGACAGAAAGGCGGACGTGTATATCGCCATTGACCGCGGCCATAACAATGCACACATGATCCTTGACAGCCTTCTGGAGCGGGAGATCTACCAGGAGCGGATCATAGGCGAGGACCGGGCCCTGAACCTCATTGATGAGGGGACCCTGCTTGTGGTGGTGGATACTCACCGGCCCAGCATGGTGGAATTTAAGGATGTGCTGAAAAACATCAGGGACGTGGTGCTGATTGACCACCACCGCCGGAGTGAGGAGTTCATTGAGAACACGGTGCTCACCTATCATGAGCCCTATGCGTCGTCCTCCAGTGAGATGGTGACCGAGATCCTCCAGTATTTTGCCGATGGCCAGAATCTGGACGGCTATGAAGCGGAATCGCTTTACAGCGGCATTTATATGGATACCAAAGGCTTCACCTTCAAAACCGGGGTGCGGACCTTTGAGGCGGCGTCCTATCTCAGAAAGATGGGCGTTGATCCGGTCAATGTGCGCCGGCTGTTTCGGAACGATCTGGACACCTATATTCAGAAGTCCCGGATCATCAGCCATGCCAAGGTCTACAGAAAGAACATTGCCATTGCGGTCTGTGACGACATAGGGCAGGATACCCAGATCGTGGTCGCCCAGGCCGCGGATGAGCTCTTGAACATCAAGGGGATCGAGGCAGCCTTTGTGCTGGCGGCTGTGGGCGGCAGAATCATCATCAGCGGCCGGTCCCTGGATTCGGTCAATGTGCAGGTGATTCTGGAGAAGCTCGGCGGCGGCGGACATATCACCATTGCGGGCGCCCAGCTGAAAAACAACAGTCTCGGCTTTGCGGAGATGCGCCTCAGGGCCGCTATTGACGAGGTGGTTTTTGAGGAAGCGCCCTTTGCCCAGGCGTAATAGTTTCATTTTTTGTAAATTTTTTATGCAAATTTTCCAGAAAGAGAGGAATTATATATGAAGGTAATTTTGACACAGGATGTAAAATCCCAGGGGAAAAAAGGGGATCTGATCAATGTCAGCGACGGCTATGCCAATAACTTTTTGCTCCCCAAGGGGCTTGCAAAGCTTGCCACCAAGCAGGCGATGAATGAGCTGGAGGGGAAGAAGGGCGCCGAGCAGTATAAGCGGAACCAGGAGGAACTCAAGGCCGCCAACATTGCGGAGCGGATGAAGGACGTCAAGGTGAAGCTCTCCGCCAAGGCGGGCAAAGAGGGGAAGCTCTTTGGCTCCATCACCTCCAAGGATGTGGCACAGGCCCTAAAGGAACAATTCAACATTGAAGTGGACAAGCGTAAAATCGACCTGCCGGACGGCATCAAGACCTGCGGGATCCGGGATGTCAACGTGACGCTGTACCCCAAAGTGGTCGGAACCTTTAAGGTGGAGGTCACAGAGGCGAAGTAGCCATCAGAGAGCCGTATGTGTTCGACTCTCCTATGGATGCACGGCAGAATAAACCGGAAAGATCAGGTGAAAGACAGATGATTGAAGAACCAATGAGCCCAATGCCCCCCATGGAGCCGGAGAATCCGGCTGAAATGGCCATGCCGTTCAGCAATGAGGCGGAGCAGTCCGTGCTGGGCGCCATGTATCTGGATCGGAACTGCATTCCGGACGTGCTGGGCAAGGTGCGGGGCGAGGACTTTTATATCAGCAGGCATCAGGAGCTTTTTGAGGCCATTGTTGAGCTCTATAATCTGGGGACCCCCATTGATCTGGTCACCCTGAAAGAGCATCTGACCCTCCGCGGGTCCCTGGAAAAGATCGGCGGCATCGCCTTTGTGGTAGAGGTTGCGAATCTGGTGCCCTCCATTGACAGCGTGGGCTATTATGCAAACATTGTCAAGAACAAGGCGGTACAGCGGCGGATGATCCGCATGGCGGACGAAATCCGGGGGAAGTGCTACCGCGGGGATGAGGAGACAGACGATATTCTGGCCGCTGCGCAGCAGTCCATCATTGACATATCCCAGGACCGCAGCAGCCGGGGCCTGGTCCATATCGGCCGGTATCTGGACGAGAGCCTGGAAAAGCTGGAGACGCTTTCCAAACGGACGGACGCGGTCACCGGGATTCCAACCGGCTTTCTGGACATTGACCGCCGGACCTCCGGACTGCACGCGTCGGAGCTGATTATTCTGGCGGCGCGGCCAGCCATGGGAAAGACCAGCTTTGCTTTGAACATCGCGCAGAATGTCGCGGTTAAGGCCAAGAAAAACGTGGCCATTTTCAGTCTGGAGATGCCGGGCGTCCAGCTGGCGAACCGTCTGCTCAGCGGTGAGGCAAAGCTCAATTCGGAAAAGATCAAAAAAGGGGATATTAAGGATGATGAATGGGGAAAGATCGGCAATGCCATTGCCGCTTTGGCCCAGGCCGGCATCTATGTGGATGATACCTCAAGCATCACGGTCAGCGAAATCGGCGCCCGGTGCCGGAAGCTGATGCTGGACAAGGGTTTGGATATGGTGGTCATCGACTATTTACAGCTGATTTCCGGTTCCTCCAAGGGGGGGAGCCGCCAGCAGGAGATCTCAGAAATATCCCGTACTCTCAAGATTCTGGCCAATGATCTCAACATCCCGATCATTGCCCTGTCCCAGCTCAGCCGTGCTTCGGACAAGGAAAAGCGCGAGCCGCTTTTGAGCGACCTGCGTGATTCCGGTGCCATTGAGCAGGACGCGGATATGGTTATGTTCCTGCACCGGGACGGCTATTATCATGAGGACGCGGAAGAGCCCAATAAGGCCAAATGTAACTTTGCAAAGCATCGAAACGGTGAGGTTGGTTATGAATACCTGACCTGGATCGGGGAATATACCATGTTTACAGACTGGAGCGGCGACCATGCAATGTGAAACAACAGGACAGCGGGTACCTGAAAAAGTCCGCCAAACAATCAGACGGCATGATATGCTTGCCCCAGGGGAGTCGGTGCTGGTGGGGATCTCCGGCGGCGCGGATTCCGTCTGCCTGCTCCATGTCCTCTGGGCTCTGCAGGGGGAGCTTGGAATCCGGGTTCTGGCGGCCCATGTGAACCATGGGATCCGCGGTGAGGAGGCGGACCGGGACCAGGAATTTGTCCGGTCACTCTGCGCCCGGTGGGACGTCCCTTTATTTGAAGAAAATATACAGGTGCGGGAGCTGGCCAAGGAGGAGGGAATCTCCCTTGAGACTGCCGGACGTCTTGCGCGTTACCGTTTTTTCAGCCGGATTGCCGGCGAACAGGGAATCACAAAGACAGCCACCGCGCACAACCGGAACGACCAGGCGGAGACTGTTCTCATGCGGATTCTGCGGGGCACCGGGATCGACGGCCTGGCCGGCATCCAATACTGCCGGCGGGACGGCGTCATCCGGCCGCTTCTGGATGTGGAGCGGGAGGAGATTGAGGCCTATTGCGCGGCTCATGGCCTGCGCTATTGCACAGACAGTACCAATGGGGAGAACAGCTATACCCGAAACCGCATCCGGAATCAGCTGATTCCGGAACTGCAGGCGCAGTTCAACCCCGGAATCGTACAGACCCTTTCCGTTCTGGCGGAAAACATGGCAGAGGACGGCGGCTTTATCGACGGCTATACGCGTCGGCTGTACCGGCGGATCAACAGTCCGGCCCCGGCGAAAAAGCCGGTGGTGCTGGACATCGCATCCCTTGCCATGGTGGAGCCCTGTGTCCGGATCCGGCTGGTTCGGCTGGCGGCCCGGGATGCCATGGGCGATGCCTACGCGCTGGAGCGGCGCCATGTTGATGCGGTTCTGGATCTGCTGGAAAAGGAGACCGGGGCACAGGCTGAACTGCCGGGGGGGCTCCGGGCAGCGGTACGCTATGGCTGGCTGGCTTTTGAAACACTGGAGGAGACGGCCGCGCAGCGGGAACGTCCGGCGTTTTCTGACAGCATTCACTATGCTGTGGAGCTGGGCAGGACCTATGATATGGAGGACTGGAGCGTGACGCTGGAATTAGGAGATCCGGATGCTGTACTCCGGCCCAACCAGATGATTCTGGACTATGATAAAGTGCGGGACCTTTCCCTGGAGGTCCGGACCCGGCGGCGGGGAGACAGAATCGCCGTATACCGGGACGGACGGACCAGAAAGCTGAAGGATTTTATGATTGACCTTAAAATCCCCCGGCTGGAGCGGGGAACCGTTCCGCTGCTCTGCGCGGATGGCGGAGAGGTGGTAGCGGTGATCGGACGCCGGATCGCGGAGCCTTATAAAATAGGAGATGATTCAAAGAGAGGATTGGTGATTACCTATGACACAGTTGATGAAGGTCGGTGAGGTACTGCTGACCGAGGAACAGATCAATCGGCGGGTGACAGAACTGGCGGAGGCGGTAAACCGGGATTATCCGGAGGGAGAGCTGATCGTGATCGGAATCCTGAAGGGGTGCTTTGTGTTTATCTCAGATCTGGTGCGGCAGCTTTCCGGCGATGTGCAGATCTACTTTATGCAGGTTTCCAGCTATGGAAACGGAACCGAGAGCTCCGGGAGGCTGACTATCAAGAAGGATGTGGATGTGGATATCGCCGGAAAGCATGTGCTTCTGGCCGAGGACATTGTGGATTCCGGGCATACGCTTTCACAGCTGGTACCCCTGCTGAAGCAGAGAAAGCCCAAATCCATCCGGGTCTGCTCCCTGCTGAGCAAGCCATCCCGGCGACAGGTTGAATTTGAGGCGGACTATACCGGGTTTGAAATACCGGATAAATTTATCGTGGGCTATGGTCTGGACTGCGGCGAGCGGTTCCGCCAGCTGCCCTACATAGCGGAGGTAGAACTGGTAAACGCTGAGTGAATCCCGATGGGGATCCGGAAAAGGAGGTTATCCTATGAGCAAATGGCAGGAGTACAGGGATGAGGCGGTGGATTTTGCGGCGCCCTATGTGAAGCAGGCGGGAAGCTATGTGGAAAACGCCGCGGGCAGAATGGGACGGAGCTACCGGCGCAATAAGCGGAAGATGAAGCGCAGCATGCGCCTGATCCGCTTTAAACAGGCTTTGGAAATCGTGAGCAATCTGGTGATGCTCGCGGCTGCTTTGGTGGCCGTTGCGGCCGTTGTGAGCAGGTATTGGAAGGATTCCCGGGACTGAGGAATCTGATTGCAGTTTCGTCCGGCAGAGGTTCGGGCGGTTGAAAGGAGAGAAACATCATGCAGGATATTCAGACAAAATTTTCAGATAAGGTAAAGCATTTGGAGGCATCCGCCATCCGTGAGATCTTTAAGCTTTTGGCAAAGCCTGGCATCATCTCGTTTGCTGGCGGCGCGCCCGACCCCGCCCTGTTCCCCAAAAAGGAACTGGCTGAGATCGCGGCGGATATTCTGGTCAATCAGGGGGAGGTAGCCCTGCAGTACGGCGTCACAGAGGGTTATGCCCCCCTGCGCCAGTGGGTGAAGGACCGGCTGACCCGGCAGGGGATTATCAGTGACAGGGACGAGACGATCATTGTCAGCGGCGGCCAGCAGGGGATTGATCTGGCTTCAAAATCCCTGCTGAATCCCGGCGACGGCGTCATCTGCGAGGAGCCCAGCTTTGTGGGCGGGCTCAATGCGTTCCGTTCTAACAATGCCGAGATTTATGGCGTGCCGGTGGAGGCCGACGGCATGGATATGGAAAAGCTGGAAGACCTGCTGAAGGCCCACCCCAATGTCAAGATTCTGTATACCATTGCGACCTTTCAGAACCCGTCTGGGATCACCATGTCCCCGGCGAAACGGAAGCGCCTTCTGGAGCTTGCGGATACCTATGACTTCATGATTTTTGAGGACAATCCCTATGGTGAGCTCCGGTTTGCCGGCGAGGATGTTCCCACCATCAAATCCATGGACAAAAACGGCCGTGTGGCATATCTCGGCTCCTTTTCCAAGATCCTGTCCCCGGGTCTGCGCCTGGGCTTTACCAGCTGTGATCCGGCGCTGATGGAGCGGATGATTATCTGCAAGCAGGTGCAGGACGTACATACCAATGTGCTTTCCCAGATGATCGCCTATGAATTTGTGACCCGTTTTGACATAGACGCGCATATCGCAAAGCTTTGTGAGGTATACGGCAGAAAATGCAGACTAATGATGGATTGCATGGACGAATATTTCCCGGCCTGTGTGACGTACACCTGCCCCCAGGGCGGCCTGTTCCTGTTCTGCACCATGCCGGAGCAGTATGACAGCAAGGCGGTCATGGAAAAGGCGCTGGAAAAAGGGGTTGCCTTTGTGCCGGGCTCAACCACCATGATTGATGACCGGGCCTCCTACAGCACCTTCCGGATGAATTACTCCACCGCGTCAGAGGCGGATATTAAAAAAGGAATCCGGATTCTGGGTGACGTGCTGAAAGAAGTGGTGGGTGAATAAGATGAGCGAAACGAATGTAAAAAAGAGAATTCTCAGTGGAATCCAGCCCTCCGGGCCTTTGACCCTCGGGAATTATGTAGGGGCGCTCAGGAACTGGGTGAACCTGCAGGAAACTGACGAATACGAATGTTTCTATATGCTGGCGGACCTGCACACAATCACTGTGCGCCAGGTCCCCAAAGATTTTCGGAAGAACGCTATGGACCTTCTGGCGCTGTTTATCGCCTGCGGGCTGGATCCGGAAAAGAGCCCAATTTTTTTCCAGTCCCACGTTCCGGCGCATGCCCAACTTTCCTGGATACTGACCTGCAACACCTATATGGGTGAGCTGTCGCGCATGACCCAGTTTAAGGACAAATCCCGGAAGCATGAGAACAATATCAATGCGGGCCTGTTCACCTATCCATCCCTGATGGCCGCCGATATTCTGCTGTATCAGGCGGATCTTGTGCCGGTGGGAGAGGATCAGAAACAGCATCTGGAGCTGACCCGCGACCTTGCAAACCGGTTTAACAATGCCTACAGCGAGACATTTAAGGTTCCGGACGGCTATATCCCCAAGGTGGGCGCCCGGATCATGAGCCTCCAGGATCCCACACAGAAGATGTCAAAATCCGACACCAATGAGAACGGTTACATCCTGCTTCTGGATCCCATTGACACCGCGGTCCGCAAGATCAAGCGGGCGGTGACAGACTCCGGCGCTGAGGTGTGCCGGGGCGAGGGCAAGGCGGGCGTTGAAAACCTTATGAGCATTTATTCCGCGGTGACCGGGAAGAATATGGATGAGATTGAGGCGGAATTTGCGGGACAGGGCTACGGTGCGTTCAAAGCCGCTGTGGCGGAAGGCGTCGCAGAGACTCTGCGGCCCATACAGGCCCGGTATCAGGAGCTGATGGAAAATCGGGACTACCTGGAGCAGGTGTACCGCGCCGGCGCGGAGAAGGCTGGCCGCGTGGCGGCAAAGACCCTTTCAAAGGTCCTCCGCAAGGTCGGCTTTATTCAGCCGTAAATTGAGGAAAAGAGAAAGCGGCGGGCCCCGCCCGCTCTGCATTCGATACAGAATTCCCCCGGACAGCCGTCTGTGCCGGGGGACACAGGAGGAAACCATATGCTTTTTGATAACAATCTCTATGTGCTTCTGGCGCTGGCGGTGGCCTTTCTGATCTCCTTTGCGGCAACTCCCATGGTGATCTCGCTGGCCCATAAAATCAACGCCATTGATGTGCCCAAGGACGCGAGAAGAGTCCATTCAAAGCCCATCCCTCTGATCGGCGGGCTGGCCATTTTTTATGGGTTCATTGTGAGCGTGCTCTGCTTTGCTACCATTGACCGGGAGACCATGGGGATCCTGATCGGCGCGGTGATTGTGGTGACGGTTGGGGTCATTGACGATATGATGGACATGAAGGCCATCGTCAAGCTGCTCTGTCAGATCGTGGCGGCCGCCGTGGTGGTTTATTCCGGCGTTCGGATTGAGCATTTTGCCAATCCCTTTTCCGGCTGGTTCGGGCCCCCGTATATTGTGCTCAATTTCTGGGTTTCTGTGGCTGTGACCATGATCTGGATTGTGGGCGTTTGCAATGCCGTCAACCTGATCGACGGGCTGGACGGTTTGGCAGTGGGCGTGTCATCCATTGCCTCCATGTCCCTGCTGGCCCTGACGCTGATCAGCAACAACCCCAATGTGGCCATTCTGACGGCCGCGGTGGCCGGCGCGGGCTTTGGCTTCCTGCCCTATAACTTTAACCCCGCCAAGATATTCATGGGGGATACCGGCGCGCTGTTTCTCGGTTTTATCCTCGCCTGTATTTCCGTGCAGGGATTCCTGAAGCTGTCCGCCATCATCTCCTTTGCCGTGCCGCTCCTGGTGCTTGGGCTCCCGATCTTTGACACCATGTTTGCCATTGTGCGGCGGGTTCTGACCGGACGGTCCCCCATGTCGCCGGACCGCGGACATCTGCACCACCGGCTTTTGGATATGGGATTTTCCCAGAAAAAGACGGTTGCTATTCTGTATACTATGACCGCGGTGCTCTGTCTGACGGCGGTTGTCATTTCCATCAAGGGGTATATGCGCGGGCTGCTGCTGATTCTGGCGGTTCTGCTGATCATCTTGGTCTCCTTAAAGCTCATGGGTGAGCTGAAGGATCCGGCTCAGCACAGCGACTATACCAAGGACCTATCTGCGTTAGAGGAGGAAAAGGATGAACAAGATTAAGGTAATGACCATTTTCGGAACCCGGCCAGAGGCCATCAAGATGGCGCCGCTGGTCAAAGAACTGGAGGCGCATGGGGATCGGATTGAATCCATTGTCTGTGTCACAGCCCAGCACCGGCAGATGCTGGATCAGGTTCTGGAGATTTTTGATATCAAGCCGGACTATGATCTCAATATTATGAAGGAACGGCAGACTCTCGTTGGAATCGCAACCAGGGCGCTGGAAGGGCTGGATGCAGTGATGAAGGAGGCAAAGCCGGATATAGTGCTGGTACACGGCGACACCTCCACCACCTTTGCCGGAAGTCTGGCGGCGTTTTACAATCAGATTGCCGTGGGCCATGTGGAGGCCGGGCTTCGGACCTATGACAAGTATTTCCCCTATCCTGAGGAGGTCAACCGGCGGATCACAGGCGTGATTGCGGATATGCATTTCGCGCCCACAGAGCGGAACCGCCGGAATCTTCTGCAGGAGCACACGGACCCCGCGGCCATTTATGTGACTGGAAACACGGTTATTGATGCGCTCAAGACCACGGTCAGGGAGGATTATGTGTTCAAGGACGCAAATCTGCGGGCCATGCACTGGGATTCTAAAAAGGTGATTGTGATGACCGCCCACCGGCGGGAGAACCTGGGCGAACCGCTGCGGAATATCTGCGGCGCGGTGCGGGAGCTGGTGGAGGCGTATGAGGATGTTGAGGTGGTCTATCCGGTGCACATGAATCCAGCTGTCCGCGAGGTGGCCTATGAAATACTGGGCGATCTGGATCGAGTCAGGCTGATTGAACCGGTGAACGCGGACGAGCTTCACAATGCCATCAAGCGGGGGTATCTGGTTCTTACGGATTCCGGCGGCCTCCAGGAGGAGGCGCCTTCGCTGGGCAAGCCGGTTCTGGTGCTCCGGAACGAGACCGAGCGGCCGGAGGCTGTAGAGGCTGGAACCGTGAAGATCGCCGGTGTCAAAAAAGAGAACATTGTCAAGATGGCACGGGAACTGCTGACAGACAGCGAGGCGTATCATAAAATGGCGAAAGCAGTCAACCCTTATGGCGACGGATTTGCATCCGGACGTATTGTAAAGGCAATTTTGGAGAAATTTAATAAGTAGAAGAGCCTTTACGCATCATGAAATCCGTGTTTGAAAAACTGAAACGGATAAAAAAGCAGGCTGGCTCTTGCCGGTCTGCTTTTTTATGCGTTTGCTGTGCGAGATTTCCGTGCAGCAAACGGCGCCTGAAAATGGAACCCATGCAAGCTGGGGAGGCGGTGTCCGCGGACCCTGCCGCGGCCGTGAGGACAAAAGGCTCTGGAAAGGGAGTGATTCCATGAAGTGGAATAAGCTGATGGCTTGGGTGCTCTCCTGGACGGCCGCCGTCCTTTTTGTCTGTGCACCCACAGCGGGAAGCTGGTATGCCACACAGAAAAGTGTGGAAGAGGTAACGCGGCACGCCGCGGCCAGAGAAAAGCAGAGCGCCGCGGAGGAGTTTCAGGCTCCGGCCCGGCGCGCCGCCGCGGTGCCGGCGGCGGATGGAGCGGAGCCCGCTGTCTCCGCTGAAGCGGATGACGGCGGAATTCAGGAGGAGCGGTACTGGCGGGGAGAACTGGCTTCGGTGGTCCTGAAGAGTCGGGAGGTTTGGGTGGCCGGGGTCTGGAACACAGGAACCGGAAAAACCGTGCCGCTCCATGAGCTGTTGAACTTTTCAAACCGGATGGAAACGGACGAGTACCTGCGTACCTCATTTGTGACGCTAATCCGCGAGGAGCCGGACCGGTATTATTCCAACGCGGAGGATCTCGTCGGCGAACTGCTGGGCCAGACCGGGTATTTTATCACCGCTGACGGCGGCGGGCTGACCCTGTTTTTCAACGCCGGCATCCTTGGGCCGGAGCAGGAGGGGGTGACTGAGGTGACCATCACCTATCAAGGGAATCCGGAGCTGTTCCGGTATGATCTGCAGACGGGAGAGAAGAAGTGACCGAGGTGAGAACACAGTTCCGGCTGTCGGGTCATTGCGCGGCAGCCGGATGCCGTCACGCGGTACTGTGACTTCTCATTTGCGCCTGCTTTGGTTGTTTTGTTGAAAATGTTATGGTTTTCCGGTTTCTTTTTCTTGCATTATCGTGCAAATTGTGGTAAAATTATAAACATACATCAGAAAACAAGGCCGCGGGGAGTTTTGGCTCCGGCGGCGTGAAAGGGGCATTTCTATGGATCAAACGGTACTGTACGATTTATCTTACGGCGTCTATGTGGCCGGAAGTCTGGACGGGACGCGGCCGGTGGGATGTGTGGCGAATACGGCTTTTCAGGTTACGGCGGAGCCCATGACGGTCGGCGTTTCCCTGAATAAACTGAATTATACAGAGGACTGTGTGCGTAAAAGCGGCTATTTTACGCTGTCTGTCCTGTCTGAGAACACCCCGCAGGAGGTAATCGGAAGATTTGGGTTCCAGTCCTCCAAAGAGGTGGATAAGTTTGACGGGCTCCGGTACCAAAAGGTCGGAGCGGACGGGTTTCCTGTGCTGGATGAAAAGGTCTGCTCCTGGATTCTGTGCAGGGTGATCAAGGAGGTCGATGTGCTTACCCATACGGTGTTCATTGGGGAGGTTGTGGACCTGGGACGTCTGGAAAAGGAGCCGCCCATGACCTATGCCTACTACCACAAGGTGAAAAACGGAAAGACCGCCAAAAACGCGCCCACCTACATTGCGGAGCCGGACGCGCCGGCGGCTGTGGAAAAGCGCTATGTCTGCGGGATATGCGGCTATGTCTATGAGGGAACGGCCGCGGAGTTTGAGGCGCTGCCCGCGGATTGGAAATGTCCGGTCTGCGGCATGGGAAAGGACAAATTTAAACTGAAATAACGAATCCACAGGAGGTTGCGCATGAAACCAAAAGTATTGTTATACCAGGTACCATTGGAAAAGGCAAAACAGCTGACCAGCGCGCTGGCCATGATGGGCGTTCGGACAGAGCAGGTAGCACCCGGCGATATTTATCAGAAGGTGGGCTACCTGGCCGGGGCGGACGGCTTTGTGTGGGAGGAGGCGCCGGAGGTTCAGGATGGGGATCTGTCCGCGGAGGAATTCGGCGGGGAGATTTTGGTGATGTGCGGGTTTTCCCGGATGCAGTTTGAGATGTTTATGAGCTTTTTCAAGCGGAAGAAGATCAGCCCGGTGGCCATCAAAGCCATGCTTACGGACACCAATCAAAGGTGGACGTTTGCCCGGCTGATCCGTGAGGTGCGGACGGAGCATATGTACATGACCCGGCAGCGGGGCTGAGTTCAGAACGGGGACTGCGAAAAAAGTGTACAAAAAGTAAAATTTCCTGTTGACAAACCAATCTGGTTATGCTACACTATTTTGGTAACCGCGCAGAAAAGGTTTAAGTTCCCCATGAGGGACACCTTATATGGCGAGTCTTGGGTAATAGGAGGGATTACGATTATGTACGCAATTATTGAAACCGGCGGCAAACAGTATAAGGTTCAGCAGGGCGATGTTGTTTTTGTCGAGAAGCTGGAGGCGGAGGCTGGCACTGCCATTACGTTTGATAAAGTTCTGGTGGTCGGCGGCGATGACCTGAAGGTCGGCGCTCCTTATGTGGACGGCGCGACTGTTACCGCGACTGTTGCAAAGCAGGGCAAGTCAAAAAAGATCATTGTTTATAAGTATAAGCCCAAAAAGGGTTATCACAAAAAACAGGGTCACAGACAGCCTTATACCAAAGTCGAGATCACAGCGATCAATGGCTGATTAACGGAGCGATCCGTTTCCGCAGTTTAAATCGGTTATAAAGGAGTGAGAAAACATGGCTCATAAGAAAGGTATGGGAAGTACCAAGAACGGCAGAGACTCCGAGGCGAAACGCCTTGGCGTGAAAAAGGGCGACGGCCAGCCTGTTCTTGCGGGTAATATTCTCGTGCGTCAGAGAGGTACAAAGATTCATCCCGGTATCAATGTCGGCAAAGGCAGCGATGATACCCTCTTTGCACTGATCGACGGCAGAGTGAAATTTGAGCGTAAGGGCAAGGATAAGAAGCAGGTATCTGTTTACGAGATTGCCCAGTAATGCAGAACATATCGGGGTGGACAGCGGTCCGCCCCTTTTTTCTTGCCTTTCGGCAATCCGCCGGGCACGGAACCGCTGTTATGGAACTTTTGGAGCACGGCCGCCGCGGCCGGAATCAGGACGGCGGATGTGAGACATACTAAGGATATGAGTTTGGAGGGATCAGCATGTTTACAGATTACGCAAAAGTTTTTATCAAGGCCGGTGACGGCGGCAATGGCGCCGTCACCTTTCACCGCGAAAAATATGTTGCGGCCGGCGGCCCGGACGGCGGCGACGGCGGCCGGGGCGGCAATATTGTCTTTGTGGCGGACAAAAATATCAATACGCTGATGGATTTCCGCTATAAGCGGAAATACGCTGCTGAGGCCGGAGGCAGCGGCCGGGACGCAAAGCGAAATGGCAAAAACGGTCAGGATCTTGAGGTTCGTGTGCCGGTCGGCACACTGATCCGTGAGGCGGAGAGCGGGCTGGTGATGTGCGATTTGAAGGCGGACGGCCAGCGGATGACTGCTGCCAAAGGCGGATCCGGCGGCTGGGGGAATGCGCATTTTGCAACCGCCACCCGGCAGACGCCGAAGTTTGCGAAATCCGGCATGCCCGGAGAAGAATGTATGGTTACGCTGGAGCTTAAACTGATTGCGGACGTGGGACTGCTGGGGTTTCCCAACGTGGGAAAGTCCACCTTTTTGTCCATTGTCAGTGATGCCCGGCCTAAGATTGCGAACTATCATTTCACCACACTGAGCCCCAATTTGGGCGTGGTGGATATGGGGGACGGAAGCGGGTTTGTGGTGGCTGATATACCGGGGATCATCGAAGGCGCCCACGAGGGTGTGGGTCTGGGCCATGAGTTTCTGCGCCATGTGGAACGGACCAGAATTCTGCTTCATATTGTGGACGTGTCCGGCATAGAGGGCAGGGATCCTCTGGAGGATTTCATGGCCATCAACCGGGAACTTCGGCTCTACAGCGAAAAGCTGGCGCAGAAGCCGCAGATTGTCCTGGCCAATAAGGCGGACATTCCCGTCTTTGCCGAAAACTATGAGACTTTTAAGGAAGAGATAGAGCGGATGGGCCATAAGGTGTTTCCCATCTCGGCGGCGACTAAGCAGGGGATTTCCGACGTGCTGAACTATACTTGGGAAACCCTGTCCAAGCTTCCGAAGTCCGAAGACGACGAGGCGTATGAGATGTATGATCCGGAACTGGCAAAGCAGGATGAACGGATTACTGTGGCCAGGACGGAGGACGGCGCCTATGAGGTGGAGGGCCTGCGGGTGCGGAAGATTGTTGGGTCCACCAACTTTGACGACTACGAATCCCTGCAGTATTTCCAGCGGGCCCTGATCAAAAGCGGCGTGATCAAGCTGCTGGAGGACGCGGGCATTCAGGAGGGAGATACCGTCCGCCTGTACGGCGTGGAATTTGATTTTGTGAAATAAACAGTGGCGTACCCTGCCAGTCAAGATGACTTTCCAAGATGACTTTCAATGTAAGACGCAGTTTTTTTCTGAAATCGCTTCGCAGCCCCTCTCCCAATGGAAGAGGGGTTTTGCTGTATCAAGGGAAATCCCCGGACCAGTATCGTTTTTTGTGCATTTTTTTCAGACTTTTTTTCAAAAAAGGGTTGACAAATAAAGCCCGTTAGGTTAAAATTTTATAGTCGTTGTAAAGCGATAGCACTTTACAATATAAACAACCGGTTGAGGAGACGTCATAAGGATGGTGATGCCAGATGGAAGTCACGGGTATGGAACGGAACGTTGAGGTCGGTCTGCTGTTTTCCATCTACCGGAATATGCTGACCCAGCGGCAGGCGGAGAGCATAGACCTCTACTACAACGAGGACCTTTCCCTGTCAGAAATCAGCGAGCATATGGGAATTACCCGGCAGGGAGTGCGCGACAATATCAAACGGGCGGAACACACGCTCTTTGATGTGGAGGCGAGGCTGGGGCTTGCACAGCGGTTTTTGAACATCAAGGAAAAGCTGGGCCATATTGACGATATCATCCGGGAGATAGAGCAGTCGCCTAATATTCTCTATCTGTCCGATGATATCAAGAGAAAGATCAATGAAATCCTCACCATCATTGGTGAGATGAATGAGGAATAGAAGCGTGCGCGAATGGAGGTGCGGCAATGGCATTTGAAAGTTTGGCGGATAAACTGCAGAACACCTTCCGGAAACTGAAGGGCAAGGGCAAGGTCAGCGAAAAGGACCTGAAGGACGCCATGCGGGAAGTGAAGCTGGCGCTGCTGGAGGCGGATGTTAACTTTAAGGTTGTCAAGGACTTTGTCAAACAGGTATCAGAGCGTGCGTCCGGCGCTGAGGTTATGGAATCCCTCACCCCCGCCCAGCAGGTCATAAAGATCGTCAATGAAGAGCTGGTGCGCCTCATGGGGGGGACGGAGCAGAAGCTGACCGTCTCACCGAAACCGCCCACGGTTATTATGATGGCGGGACTGCAGGGCGCCGGAAAGACCACCACGGCCGCGAAGCTGGGCGGTCTGCTGAAAAAGCAGGGAAAGCGGCCGCTCCTGTGCGCCTGTGACGTCTACCGTCCCGCGGCGGTAAAACAGCTGCAGGTGGTGGGCGGAAAGCTGGACCTTCCGGTGTATGCCGTGGAGGGAAGCACAGACGCGGTGGGAATTGCCAAGGCGGGGCTGGCCCATGCCATAGCCCATTCCAACGACGTTCTGATCATAGATACGGCGGGCCGCCTTCACATTGACGAACCCCTGATGAATGAGCTCAAGGAGATCTGCAGGGAGGTGGAGCCCACCGAGATCCTGCTGGTGGTAGATGCTATGACAGGACAGGACGCGGTCAATGTGGCGGACGCGTTTAACAAGGAGCTGGAGATCGGCGGTGTGGTTCTGACCAAGCTGGACGGCGACACCCGTGGCGGCGCGGCCCTTTCCGTTCGGGCCGTGACCCAAAAACCCATCAAGTTCTGCGGTATGGGCGAAAAGCTCACCGATCTGGAGGTGTTCCATCCCGACCGGATGGCCTCCCGGATTTTGGGCATGGGCGATATGCTGAGCCTGATTGAAAAGGCGGAGCAGGCCCTTGACATGAAAAAAGCGGAGGAGCTGGAGCGCAAACTTCGGACACAGCGGTTTACCTTTACGGATTTTCTGGACCAGATGGACCAGATGAAGAATATGGGACCCATTCAGAATGTTCTGGGAATGCTGCCCGGCGTCAATGCCAGCGCGCTGAAAAACGTGGATGTGGACGAGAAGCGGCTGGGCCATATTGAGGCCATCATCAAATCCATGACCCCCAGAGAACGGGAACTGCAGGATAAACTGACACCCGCCCGCAAGGAGCGGATTGCCAGGGGCAGCGGTACCTCCATGGCGGAGGTCAACGCGCTGATCAAGCAATTTGAGCAGATGCAGAAAATGATGAAACAGCTCGCTGGCGGCATGGGCAAGAAGATGAAGAAGCGCAAGGGATTCTTCGGCGGCATGCCCGGCGGTTTTCCAAGATAGCGCACGGCCGGTCCGCCGTCCGAACAGGAAGGCCCCGGGAGACGGCGTGATCTGCGGGCGCCAAAGCCCGCACCCGATACAGCAAAAGATTAAGGCGAGAGCCTCAATGTATTTATACATCATTCATTTATACTATATTTTGGAGGTAATTTTAAAATGGCAGTAAAGATTCGTTTGAAGAGAATGGGCGCGAAAAAGGCACCTTTTTACCGTGTAGTGGTTGCGGATTCCAGATACCCCAGAGACGGACGGTTCATTGAGCAGGTGGGTACGTACAATCCCATGACCAATCCTTCCACCACAGAGTTCGAGGCGGAAAAGGTTCAGAAATGGATCAAGAACGGCGCACAGCCGACCGATACTGTAAAACGTCTTTTGAAAGAAAAAGGCATCATCTAACCTTGTGTCTGGAGGGATAACAATGCGGGAACTTTTGGAGTTTATCGCGAAATCAATGGTGAATCATCCCGAAGCAGTAGAGGTGACCGTGACGGAAAAGGAAACCTCTACCGTATTGCAGCTGCATGTCGCCGAGGAGGACATGGGCAAGGTCATCGGAAAGCAGGGGCGTATTGCCAAGGCGATCCGGACCGTGATGAAGGCCGCGGCGAGCAGCGAAAACAAAAAAGTCATTGTTGATATTGTATAGCACAGCAGTGCTGCACAAAAGGGGTGCGTCTGTTTCGCATCCCTTTTGTATTGGCGGAGCGTCGCGGCAAGCTGTGCTGTGGTCGTTCCGGCTAAGGACGCCGGAACCTCCCGCGCTTCGCGGCCGCTCCTTTTTCCCGCAAAGGCTTGGGATATGTCTCGCTTTTGCGGGAGCCCTTTGTAACCGTGCAAACTGCGCACGGCATGAAAGCCTCCATTCCTTGCTCCGCGTTTTGAGGCTTTTGTGGAATATTTCGTCAAGCCGGCGCGGAGCGGCGGAATGGAGTCGTTATGAAAGAAAAAATGCTGGAACTCGGCAAGGTGGTCAACACCCATGGTATCCGGGGGGAAATTAAGATCCAGCCCTGGTGCGACGATCCGGGTATCTTTGATGAACTTGCATATTTATACATCGGCGGCAGACGGTACGAGGTCCTGCGTACCCGGTTTCACAAAAACTGTGAAATTGTGGCCGTTGCGGGTATTGAAACAATAAATGACGCGGAACAGCTCAGAAACCAGATTGTCACCATTGAGCGGGAGATGCTGGGAGAGCTGCCGGAGGGAACCTACTATATCGCCGATTTGGAGGGGCTTACAGTGCGGACCGCGGAGGGCGAGGTGCTCGGCACCATTGACGAGGTCATCAAGACCGGCAGCAATGATGTGTATGTGCTCAAAAGCCCGCGCAAAAAACCGGTTCTGATCCCTGTGATTGACCAGGTAGTCAGGGAGGTCAACCTTGAGGAGGGCTATGTGCTGGTAGAATTGATGGAAGGACTGATCGACTGATGCGGTTTGATATTTTGACCCTGTTCCCGGAGATGTTCCAGGCCGTGCTGGACGACAGCATCATCGGCCGCGCCCAGAGCAAGGGGCTGCTTACCCTCAACTATGTTCAGATCCGGGATTTTGCCTATAACAAACACAGACAGGTGGACGACTATCCCTATGGCGGCGGCGCCGGTATGGTCATGCAGGCGGAGCCGATCTTTCTGGCCTATGAAAGCGTCTGCAGGGGGCTCAATTATAAGCCGAAGACCATTTATCTCTCCCCGCAGGGGCGGACATTCCGGCAGGGGACGGCAAAGCGGCTGGCCCGGGAGAGGCATCTGGTACTCCTGTGCGGCCACTATGAAGGGGTGGACCAGCGGGTTTTAGATGAGATTGTGGATTTGGAGCTCTCCCTGGGAGATTTTGTCATGACAGGCGGCGAAATTGCGGCCATGGCAGTGGTTGACGCCACGGCCCGGCTCATACCGGGCGTTCTGAAAAGCGAGATGGCCTTTTCCGAGGAATCCCATTTCAGCGGACTGCTTGAATATCCCCAATATACCCGGCCGGAGCTCTGGCATGGCCGGAAAGTGCCGGATATCCTCCTGAGCGGACACCATAAGAACATTGAGGCGTGGAAGCGGGAGATGTCCGTGCGCACCACCTTCCGAAAGCGGCGGGGTATGCTTTCAAAAGCCAATCTCAGTGAAAAAGAGAAAAATTTGGTAGCTGAACTCAAAAAAACCGAAAACTTGTGAAAACATGGTTGTAATTCTGGTGGTATTATGGTACAATAATTCATATTAGGGTAAAATGCTGAGATTGTATCTCAGGGAAAACGCGCCGTGCTTTTCAGATGGCGCGCACTACGAAAGAATTTGATTCACATCAGAAAGGCAGTGATATTTCATGAAGTGTCCAAAGTGTGATATAACCCTACCTGAAAATGCAGAGGTATGCCCTCTTTGCCATACGCCTGTGAAGCCGGGCATCAAAGAGGAAGGCTCGGCGGACAAACCGGCGCGGCAGTCCGCGGGACAGGACACCGGACGTTTTTCAGCCATAGATCCATCCAAGGATACCTATGACTTCGATCTCCAGTATACCTTGACCTTTAAGGATGCGGGCGAGATTCGCCAGGCCATTGCGGATATGGAGCTCGGCATCGGCAAGGACAGGGCGGAGGAACTGCTTCACCCGGAAAAGACGGGACAGGCCGATGAAAAAAAGCCGGAGCACCGGCAGCGGTCTCTGGAGGAGATGGAGGAGGCGGCCCAGCGGGCGGCGCTCCGCCGGGAACGCCGGAGTCAGGGCAAGCGCCACGAACCGGGCAGGCGTGCCCATGTGGAGCGGATGAGCCGGACCGACCGGGAAAAGGCGGCCGCGTTGCGGGCGGCCAAGACCAAGCGGGAACGTCCTGCCGGGGATCCTGGAAAGAGCCGGGGCCTCATGATTGGCGCTGGTGTGGCAGTGGTTGTTATTGCGGTGATCATCGGCGCCATCAATCTGTTTGCCAATATGATGGACGGCGATGTTCACTATCCCACGGTTTATACCAAGGGCAACCAGCTCTATATGGTCTATGATAAAAAGCCGCAGGAGCTCAGCGGCAATCTGGTGAGCGCCTACGCCGCGCCGGAGCCGGCGGCCACCGCCGCGCCGAAGCCCGCTTCGAGCGCCGGCGCCAAGAAGCAGAAGGCGGAGGATCCCAAGGTGTACAAGCAGGCGGCCGCCACGGAGAAACAGCTGATTCATGTGTCAGAGGACGGTTTGCACACCTTTTTCCTGGAAAATGTGGATCTGAACAACGGCCGCGGGGATCTGGTCTATTATCAGAACGACTCCCCCAAGAGCCGGACTGCCGTGGCTTCCTCGGTCTACTATAAAGTGGTTGTGAGCAAGGATGGAAAATCCGTCCTGTATCTCCAGAATACCGATGACACCGGTTATCACGGGGAGCTGTTCTACTGGAACGCGGCCCAAAAAGAGCCTGTGGCTGTGGAGCAGGATGTCTGCGCTGACAACTTTGTCTTTGCGCAGAACGGGCTTTCCGCGCTGTATATCAAGAACTTTAACCCCATTGTGAATACCGGCGACCTGTGCGTCCGGGCCTTTGGCAAGGACGCCGCGCCCGAGAGCCGGGTGATTGATGAAAAAACCGCCTTTGTATTCGGCACCACACCGAAGAGCAATATCTACCTCTATGCCAAGGAATATGACACCGAGACCGGGACCTACAGCCTTTGCGCCATGAAGGAAAATGAGGCGCCTGCGGTCTACGCGGAAAAGGCATTTCTGCCGCCGGTGATTCTGGAAAAGGCGGAGGCGGTCTATGCTTACAGCAATTATCACGACAATTTCCAGACCATCAGCTATGTGGATTTTGCATCCGGAAAGACCAATCAGATGGCGGAGGATATCACAAAGATTGAGCGGGTCCGCAAGGATGAAGGCGCTGTGATCTATACCAAGACCTATGAGACCAACAAGAGCGATTATTATGTTGTTGCGGCCACGGAAAACGCCTCCCAGAAGATCGCAAACGCCGTGGTGAACGTGAAGGAGAATCCCCAGGCAAAGGTACAGTTTGACGCCAGCGAGGACTTCTCCAGAATCGCGTATATCGGCGGATATGATGAGGAAAACTGCAAGGGTGCCCTGTTTACCCTGAACATCATCAACGGCTATGCGGGGACGGAAAAACGGATTTCGGATGACGCCTATGGGTGCAATGTTTCGGCGGACGGTGCCACCGTGCGGTTTGCGGCGGCCTATAACAAGGATGCGGCAACGGTGAACCTGGTCTCCTATGCCAACTCCAACACCGTCACCCTGGCTGAGAACGTCAGCGCCGGCGCATTCACCTATGACAAGGCGGGCGAGGCTATGGTCTACGCCAAAAATGTCCAGACCGATCCCATGACTGTGGGAGAGGTGGAATGTGTCAGCAGCAAGGGCAAGATTCGGCAGATTGATACCGGGGTCAACTCCTACGGCATGAAGAAGGATGGCGTGATCCTGCTTCTGAAGCGGGATGGTGAAGGGGAAAACCAGACCGGTAAGCTCTACTATTCCAACCAAAAGGGCAGCAAGATCAAGCTCATGGACGAGGGCGTGACCAAGGCGCTTCTCTACTGATCCGTTATGGGGCAAAGAAAGATTGGTATCATGGGGGGGACCTTTGATCCCCCCCATGTGGGGCATCTGGCCATGGCGGAATATGTCCGGGAAAAGCTGGAGCTGGAGGCGGTGTGGTTTATTCCCACCGGAAAGATTCCTCACAAGGACAGCTCCCAGACGGCGCCGCCTGAGGACAGGCTTGCCATGGTGCGGCTGGCCGTCCGGGATAATCCAAAGTTTTCCGTGGATCCCATTGAGGCGGAGAGCGGCGGATACAGCTATACCTTTGAAACGCTGGAAAAACTCACGGCCCGGCATCCGGACTGCGCGTTTACCTTTATCGCGGGCGCGGATTCCCTGGATTATATGGAGCGCTGGCGGGAGCCCGCGCGTATCTTTCGGGCCTGTACGGTTGCGGCAGTGAACCGTATGGGCTATTCCATGGAAAGGATTGAGCGGAAAAAGCACGAGCTGGAGACGCGCTTCGGCGCGCGGATTCAGGTTGTCCACATGCCGCTGATTGCCGTGTCCTCCACCGAGATACGGGAGCGGTTCCGCCGCGGCCTTTCGGTCCGATACCTTGTACGGGGCGAAGTTTTGGCATATATGGAGGAAAAGCGGATTTACCGGAATTGAGAATGGGAAACAAACCTGACAGAAAAGAGGAATCCCCTTTATGATGGAGACGACAAAAATCAAGAATTATCTGCAGGGAATGCTGAGCCCAAAGCGTTACCAGCATTCCCTGGGCGTGGCAGAGACGGCGGCGCGGCTGGCCCGGCACTATGGTGCAGACGAGGAAAAGGCGTATCTGGCCGGTCTTGTGCACGACTGCGGCAAGGAGGTCGAGCCAGAGGACGCGGCGGGGATCCTGAAGGAGCGCTACGGCATCACAGCGGACGCCATGTCCCTTAAAATGCCGCGCCTGCTGCACGGCCCTCTGGGGGCCTGTATGGCCCAGAGCGAATTTGATATTTACGATCCGGAGGTGCTGGATGCCATCCGCTATCACACCACCGGGAAGGCCAATATGAGTCTGCTGTCAAAAATCGTCTACATTGCGGACTACATAGAGCCCGGACGTGACTTTGAGGGAGTGGACCAGCTGCGGGAGCTGACCTGCCGCGACATGGACGCGGCAATCATTCAGGGGATCGACTTTACCATTTGTGATCTGGTAGAGCAGGGGAAGACCATCCATCCTGACACGGTGCATTGCCGTAATGACCTGTTGGTTCGGCGGGACCAGTAAACTTCCTGAAAGGAGCGCATATGAAACTCAAATCCCCAGTCCGGTTTATCATTGTCGTCGTGACGATTCTGGTGGTAATCTGGATGTTTTATAATTTTATTATCGCCCTGCAGACCGGAGAGCCGTTCAGCTTTTTCGGCAACAGCAAGGGCGGGAGTGATTCGGTGAAGACATTTGTGGTAGCCGGTGTAGACGAGGATGGATACAGGACGGATCTGATCCTGCTCTGTCAGGTGAATCGGCGGGACAAGGCGGTCAATGTCCTTCAGATCCCCCGGGATACCAAAATTGAAAACAAGCGCAGCGACAAAAAGATCAACTCCGCTTACTACTCAGGCTTCGATGTGATGAGCAAAGAGATCGAGCAGGTGACGGGACTCCGTCCGGAGCACTATGCCATGGTGAGCTTTGACGGATTTCAGGATATTGTGGACGCGGTGGGCGGCGTGACCGTGGATGTCCCAATCCGGATGGAATACAATGACCCGGCACAGGATCTGGTCATTGACCTGCAGCCCGGAAAGCAGAAGCTGGACGGCGAAAAGGCGGAGATGTTTATGCGCTACCGCAAAGGCAATGACGGAACCGGTTATCCGGACGGTGACATTGGGCGGCTTACAGCCCAGAAAGAGCTCTATAACGCGGTGGCCAAGAAACTGCTGTCCCCAGTGGGGATCGTGCGGGCTCCGGCGGTGTTTTCCGCAGTGAAAAAGAACACGGAGACCGACTTCACGGCAGGTGAAATCCTGGGGCTGATGAAGGATGTGATGCTGATTGGGAAGGATCATGTCAGTATCTATTCTGTCCCGGGCGAGGGGAAATACATTGGCGGTGTTTCCTATTTTGTCCATGACAAAACGGCGACGAAAAAACTGGTGCAGGAGCACTTTGTGCTGGATGCCGGTGAATAAATAAAGGAGTATGTGTATGGCTTGTAAAAATGAGACGGTGAATACGATATTCAAGGCGCTGGACGATAAGAAGGCAAGGGATATTGAGGTGCTGGATGTAAGCAGCCTGACCACCTTGGCGGACTATTTCATCCTGGCGACCGGCGGCTCTGACCGGCAGGTTCAGGCGCTTTGTGACCATGTGGAGGACGAGCTTGGCAAGCGGGGGATTCATCCCGTTAACAAGGAGGGCTACCGCGCCGGTGAATGGGTGCTTTTGGGATATGACGACGCCATTGTGCATATATTCCAGAGTGAGACCCGGGATTTTTATAATCTGGAGCGAATCTGGCAGGATGCAGGCCGGGTCGAAATGAACCCGGCGCAGAACTGATTCAGCCTGCGGGTTCTGATCCGGCGCTTTGTCCTGTGTCCGCTGCGAAAGATACGGGGCAGCCGAGAAATTTTTGTGTAAACGGAGGACAATCCAATGAGATATGAATTTAAAGACATTGAGGAAAAGTGGCAGAAAAAATGGGCCGATGAAGACGCGTTCCACATTGAGGAGAAGCCGGACAAACCAAAGTACTACGCTTTGGAAATGTTTCCGTATCCCTCAGGAAACCTGCATATGGGCCATGTGCGGAACTATTCCATCGGCGATGTGGTGGCGCGCTATAAAAAAATGCAGGGGTTCAATGTCCTGCATCCCATGGGCTGGGATTCCTTTGGACTCCCGGCGGAGAATGCCGCAATCAAGCACGGTACGCCGCCGGCAGACTGGACCTGGTCCAACATTGACAATATGCGGGACCAGCTCAGGCGCCTTGGATTCAGCTATGACTGGAGCCGGGAGGTGGCCACGGCAAAGCCGGATTACTATAAATTCACCCAGTGGATGTTTCTTCAGCTCTATCAGCACGGCCTGGCCTATAAGAAGAAATCCTTTGTGAACTGGTGTCCGTCCTGTCAGACCGTTTTGGCCAATGAACAGGTGGTCAATGGGAAATGTGAGCGCTGTAAGAGCGAGGTGGGAAAAAAGGATCTGGAACAGTGGTTCTTTAAGATCACCGACTATGCTCAGCGCCTGCTGGACGATATTGATAAGCTGGATGGATGGCCGGACAAGGTCAAATCCATGCAGGCCAACTGGATTGGCCGAAGCGAAGGCGCGGAGATGAACTTTAGGATCGACGGCACAGACGAGGCGCTGACGGTCTACACCACCCGTCCGGATACCGTTTTCGGCGTATCCTATATGGTGATTGCGCCGGAGCATCCCATTGTGGAGCGGCTGATTTCCGGCAAGCCCCAGGAAGTGGCATGCCGTGAATTCATCAAAAAGGTTCAGAATCAAAGCGAGATTGTCCGCTCTGCCACAGACACGGAAAAGGAAGGGGTATTCACCGGCTGTTATATGATCAATCCCTTTACAGACGAAAAGATCCCCCTGTACTTAGCTAACTATGTGTTTTTGGATTATGGAACCGGTATTGTTATGGGCGTACCTGCTCACGACCAGCGCGATTTTGAGTTCGCGAAAAAATATAATCTGCCAATCCGCATTGTGATCCAGCCGGAAGGCCAGAATATGAAGGCCGGGGACATGACCGAGGCGTTTGCGGCGGAAGGTATCATGGAAAACTCCGGTGAATTCAATGGTCTTGGCAACAAAGAAGCCCTGGAGCGGATGATCGCCCGGGCAGAGGAACTGGGCATCGGCAAGAGAAAGGTGAACTTCCGGCTCAGAGACTGGCTGATCTCCCGCCAGCGTTATTGGGGCGCGCCCATTCCGGTGGTCTACTGCCCGCACTGCGGCACGGTGGAAGTGCCCGCGGAGCAGCTTCCGGTGTTGCTGCCTGAAAATGTAAAGTTTACAGGACAGGGAAAATCCCCGCTCAGCGAGTGTCCGGATTTTGTCAACACCACCTGTCCCAAGTGCGGTGCGCCTGCCAAGCGGGAGACCGATACCATGGATACCTTTGTGTGCTCCTCATGGTATTTCCTGCGGTATACGGATCCGCACAACACCCAGCTGCCATTCGATAAAAATAAGGCGGACTACTGGATGAATGTTGACCAGTATATCGGCGGTGTGGAGCATGCGATTCTGCATCTGCTCTATGCCCGGTTTTTCACAAAGGCGCTGCATGACTTCGGATACGTGGACTGTGAGGAGCCCTTTGCCAACCTCCTGACCCAGGGAATGGTGCTCAAGGACGGCACCAAGATGTCCAAATCTGTGGGCAACGTGGTCAGTCCGGAGGAGATCATCGCCAAATACGGCGCGGATACCGCAAGGCTGTTCATCCTGTTTGCGGCGCCGCCGGAGCGGGATCTGGACTGGAACGACACCGCGGTGGAAGGGGCCTTCCGGTTCCTGAACCGGGTGTGGCGCGCTGTGGAGGAGCTCATTCCTTATCTCACGGCAGAGAAGGTGCAGGCTGACAGCCTGAGCGCCGATGAAAAAAAGCTGCGTTTTGCGGTGCATGCCTCCATTAAAAAGGTGACCGAGGACTGTGAGCGGTTCAGCTTCAACACGGCCATCAGTTCGATCATGGAAATGGTGAACGCGCTGTATGCCTATAAAGAAAACACGGCCAAAGAAGCCTATCATAAGCCTGTTCTCACCGAGGCGGTTGAAACCCTCATTGTGTTGCTGTCGCCCTTTGTGCCCCATCTTGCCTTTGAGCTGTGGGAGATGACCGGCCGCGGCGAGGACCTGGCTGAATATCCCTGGCCGAAGGCGGATCCTGCGGCCCTGGTGGTGAGCGAGGTTGAGATTGTGCTTCAGATCAACGGAAAAATCCGGGATAAAATGATGATCTCAGCGGATTTGACACCGGACGAGATGAAGGCGGCGGCGCTGGCCAATAAAAAGGTACAGGCGCTGATTGACGGAAAAGAGATCGTGAAATGCATTGCGGTCCCGAAAAAATTGATCAATATTGTTGTAAAAGGCTGAGCGGATCTTGTCTGCCCTGACATCGCCAAAGTGGGATGTCAGGGCAGACTTTTTATGTATAAAATCAATTTTCAGTTCAGAATGTACCGGACTTCTTTTCTATACTATGACAAATTATTGATACTTTTTTGCAAAGATTTTGTAGTAAGAAAAATTTCCATGTGCTATACTAAAGGCAAAAGATGTGGTATATCAAATTGTAAAGGAGAATTGAAATGGGAAAGGATATTTTGAATCAGTTTAAGGAAAATCAGGAAGAAACCGTAATTGACGCAAGCAGGAAGCTGAAGGTCGGTATCATCGGTACCGGTTGGATTGCCGACGCTCATATTCTGGAGTACAAGAAAATGCCGGACGTGGAAATTGTGGCGGGCGCAGATCTGGTTCCCGGAAAGGCGGAGGCTTTCTTTAAGAAATGGGAAGTGGAGGGCGTTCGATGCTACCCTGACCACAAGTCCATGCTGGATGCAGAGGAACTGGACGCGGTGAGCATTTGTACATATAATATGACCCATGCGGAGTGCGCGGTTTATGCACTGGAAAAGGGTGTCAACGTCCTTTTGGAAAAGCCCATGTGCGTGACCATTGAGGAAGCCGCAGAAATTTGCAGGGCGGAGAAAGAGAGCGGAAAAATTATATCCATTGGATTCCAGCCCCGTCTGGACCCCAATATGCAGATGATTAAGAAAATTGTGGAATCCGGCGAGCTGGGTAAGATCTACTATATCCAGACCGGCGGCGGCCGCCGCCGCGGCATTCCCACACCCTTCGGCACCTCCTTTATTGATCCGGCGACCGGCGGAATCGGCGCGCTGGGGGATATTGGCTGTTATTCTCTGGATATGGTGCTCAACGCAATCGGCTATCCAAAGCCGCTGACTGTATCCGGCTACAAATCCGCGTATTTTGGCACCCGGCCCAGCTACTATCCCACCCATCCCGAATACGCGGAGAAGTTCGGTGTAGACGATTTCGCCGCGGCGTTCATCCGTCTGGAGGGCGACATTATCCTGGACTTCCGTATCGCCTGGGCCATGAATCTGGATACCCCCGGCGATACCATCATCATGGGTACAGAGGGCAGTCTGAGAATTCCGTCCACCGAGTGCTGGAACGGCTCGGTCGGCGGTCCAATGAAGATTTACCACGAGGTCGCGGGCGAGCAGGTTGAGACCGAAATCCCCATCATCAAGAAACAGGGTGAGGGCTTGTTCTATGACAAGATCCGCTCCTTCCTGGATGCTGTGAAGGACGGCGGAACCGCACCGGTGCCCACCAGTCAGATTATATACAATCAGGCCATTCTGGACGGCATTGTGAAGTCCAGCAACGCCGGCCGTGAGATTGAGATTCAAATTCCTGAAATATAGGGAAATAAAGATGTCCCCGCCTCTGCAGGCGGCGGGGTTCATGTATTCTTTTCGGCGGCGGTATTATCCGCCGCCGAAATGTGACGGGCTTTTATTAAATTGAAAACAGGAGGAAAGGATAATGAAGGATTTTAAGGTTGGACTGCAGTTGTATTCGATCCGCGACGATATGGCAAAGGATATGGATGCGGCGCTGAAGCAGGTAAAGGAAATTGGTTATGACTATGTGGAGTTTGCAGGCTATTTTGACCACACGGCAGAGGAAGTGCGGGAAATGCTTGATAAATATGGTCTGGAATGTGTTTCCGTCCATCAGGCACCGCAGCTGTTTGCGGACGAGGGACAGAAAGCTGTGGACTATCTCAAGACCATCGGGGCAAAGTACTGCGCAATCCCTCATTTTGATGTGAACAAGCTGGCTGGAACGCCGGAGTGGGACAATACGGTAAAAATGTTCACAGAGGTTGGTAAACTGTTGAAGGAAAACGGAATTCAGCAGCTCTATCACAATCATGATTTTGAATTTAACAAGGCTGATGATAAATTCCTGCTGGACTGGATTTATGAGACCATTCCGGCGGAGTATCTCCAGCCTCAGATTGACACCTGCTGGGTTCACTATGCGGGTTATGACCCTGCTGAATACCTGATGAAGTACGCAGGACGGATCAAGGTCGTCCATTTAAAGGATTTCGTCTGCACAAAGCTGGGCAATGGTCCTGTATATGCCCTGATCGGCAAGGACGGCCAAGAGGAGAAAAAGGCTTCCAGAGAAGACAATGGATTTGAATTCCGGCCGGTGGGACACGGGATCCAGAATATGCCCGCAATTTTGGAATCGGCGGAAAAGGCCGGAGCCGAGATTGTGATTGTGGAACAGGATCAGTCAGCGGAGCGTCCTCCCATGGAGGCCGCAAAAATGAGCCGTGAATATCTGAAGAGCCTGGGACTGTAGTCGTTATTTTATGGACGGGAAAGCAGAAGCGCTTTCCCGTCCATTTTGCGTCAGGGCGTTTTGGATGTGTTTTGGGCAGGAGGCGAGCGGGATATAAAGAGGAAATAATATGTTGTATTTTAGACGTCTGATCGTTTTTTGCTTGTGGATTTGCGGCGCGCATACACACCCATTTGTGGATAAAATAATGTGGAAAACGACAAGAAATACACAGTTATCTATGAATACGCCTGTGGAAAACCCTGTGGAGAGTGTGAGTTGTAACTGATGAGTAACGAAACTGCAATGTTTAGCCGGGATATGAAAAAAAGTTCAAAAATTTTTTCAAAAACCCTTGACAGAAGCCGAGAATTCTGTTAAAATAACGCTTGTGCTCATGAAGAGACAAGCTAATGTTTGGCGGTATAGCTCAGTTGGCTAGAGCATACGGTTCATACCCGTAGTGTCACTGGTTCAAATCCAGTTACCGCTACCAGGTTCCACTTTTGTGGGACATATGGCTCCTTGGTCAAGTGGTTAAGACTCCGCCCTCTCACGGCGGCTACAGGGGTTCGAATCCCCTAGGAGTCACCAAGAAAACCCCGCAAACTATAAGGTTTGCGGGGTTTTCTTTTTGCACAATAACACACTTTTTAACACACTATCCTAGTATGGTATCAAATACAGTGTTCAAATTATCGGCAACTCTGTCAGCATCGCCTGTCATCTCATGTCCGTATATGCCAAATGTATCCATGCTCTGGCTATGGCCAACAAGTGCCTTGACATCTCCCTCTGGGAGTTGCTTTGCAATGGAGACAAATGTATGCCGTAACTCATATGGGGTAACATCGGACAGTCCATTTGATTTGCAGTACCGTTTCCATGCGTTGTAATAGAGCGATTGGCTCAATTCGCCGAAAACATAAATGCTATTATTTATTTTCATTGCTCTTTGATCCTGCAACACTTGATAAGCATTTTCGCACATTGTAAATCGACGCAGCGCGTTTTCGTTTTTTCCGTTTGTGATTTCACCTAACCAGTTTTGCGATCCTGTGATTTTAACCGCTCTGCCTTTGATATTTGACCATTTAAGATCAAATAGCTCGCCGGGACGCAAACCGGTCAACACCTGGAACCGATAAGCGTTTATGAGCGGATCCTTGATCCGCTTGCCGTTATAGATTGTTGAATCAACGGTAAATAGGGTTTTGAGATCGTCAGGCTGTAGTATTCTATGCCCCTTTGACCTTGCGCTGTGTGGAATAGTCAGATCCTCCGGTATAAGATCTGTCGCTTTTGCTTTTCTGCAATACTTGACAAATGCCATAATTGTTGCCCTTATATTAAGCAAGCTCTTTTTTGCAAGACCTTTTGCACAAGCGCTGTCAATGATTTTTTGCAGATGGGCCTCCGTAAGTTTGCCAATTTTAAGATGACCAATGTTTGGTAAGATCCAAACCTCCCCGATTGATTTTATTTTTAAAAAATTACTCGTTGATGTCGTCTGCCTTACGGATTCTAGATATGCGGCATACAAGACGTTAACGGCGGCTGATGGATTCTGTATGTCGCCGTCAAGCCATTGATCCGCTTTTTTATTTGCTTCCCGCTGGCCGGTACGCCCCGGAGTGGAGCTATAAAATGATTTTCTGATCCCATCCTTCTGGACGTTGATTTGCCAACGTTTGTACTTTTCCTGCCAGACCGCTGTATTGATGCGTTTGCTCATGTTATCATCTCCCTAGATAATATTTGACATACATAAGCGCACATGGTATAATTGTTTCGTGGTTGGGTGTGCGCCTATTGGTGTATATCCATCGTTTCCTCCGTGTTACCGCACGGGGGATTTTTATTTAAAAACAACTTGCAATAATAGCTTTATATATTTTGTCGTCTACTTCCAGCAAAGATTTTGTTCCGTTTTTAAACTGGATTGCAACCTGGTAAATACCCTTGTTTTTTGCAGATAGTCCGCCTGCAAGCATTCCTACTGGGCCAAGAAGTGCTCCGCCGATCAGTCCACGGGCAACGCCAGAAGATGCGCTTTTTCGATGTTCATCGGTTACAACCTCGTAAGTCTCTACTGTTGTATTATCCAGATATACTGATTTTGTAAAACCCATAACAATATACGGTTTACCCATAACTGAGGAAACCGCTTTACCCATATTTGCTCCTGCAATTACTTTATTTTTAGCTTTTGCCATTATACATTCCCCTCTCTTTGTTTGCTGTATTTATGTATTTAATATTTCACACACTTTATATTAGAGATTTGAACATTATCCAGTATTTTCTTGACGGAAAAGCAATCATCTAAAGCACGATGCGTTTGTATAAAATCTGGCTCTATTGACTGCATGACGGTCTCTAAGCGATAATTTTCTAAGTTCACGAAATATTGACGTGCTATTTTAAGGGTATCAAAGGATTGGACTTTGGACATACAGTTACATAATACAACTGAGTTAATTCGGTTCAAAGTTTCTCTAAAGAAGGTTAAATCAAAATCTATGTTATAGGATGTTATTGGTAGTTTGTTTATGAAGTTTACCAAATCAGTAATTGCGGGTTCCTCAAATGTGGCATCCAAAAGCATATCAGTAGTTATGCCTGTTAACTCGGTTATTCTTTTCGGAATATTTTTCATTGGGTTAACAAGGGTAGAGAATTTATCCGCGATTTCGCCATTATGTATTTTCAAAGCTCCGATCTCTATTATGCGATCCGTTTTTGGATTTAGACCGGTGGTTTCAAAATCAATAATCACATAGTCAGAAATGGGGAAGTTATTAAAAGTTGGTGTAATATTTGTTGAATTCATGTCCTTTGGAAATTTCTGTAGATATGCTTTGTGATATTTAGATGACATAACAACCTGGTATACACCAAACCCTATAGCACCTATCCCTAATAGAGGAACCACTAACAGAATAAAACCCAATATAATAAAAACAATCCCTAAAATTTCAGAATTTTTCTTTCTAAGTTTTAGTTGATCCGGTGTCAATCCATCGAACGTTTTCATATTTTTTCTCCTTTGTGTATGATTTAATTTATATTTCCTTTTAATTTGTGGATGCGATAGGCTTCGCGCACAAAATCCTCCGTAACGTCAAAATACTCTGCAAGTTCGTATACTTCTTTATATCCTGCGCGGACAGCTTTCGTCAAGGCTTCCGCAGGAATCAAGGTGTCAACAGCCCACCGGGTAGCGCGTTCCTCCTGCCTCTCCCGCGTTTCCAGCGTGTTTTTAATATTATAAAATGCCGCTTTGAGTTCATGCCCCAATTCATGTGAAAAACATACTTTGGTTTCCGCCAGGGTAGGAAGCTGTGCCATATCTATTACAATATTACCAGGCACAGAGAAAGCTTTCATTGTTCTTAGTTTCATGTGATCGACCCCGATGCCATGCGAGGCGGCGAGGTCATATAACTCTAAAAGATTCATATGTATTCCCCATTATTTTCCCTGCTGTTTTTTAAAACGTACATAATCCAGAATTTCCTGCTTCTGTTCATCCGTCAATTCTTTCACTTCGCCATACAGGGCAAATTCAATTCCCTCCATTTGCTCGTCAAGTGATAAGGGATGAGGGTCATCGGATCGACCGAGTAAATAATCTACAGACACACTATACAGGTCAGCCAGTTTTACGAGAACCTCTTGAGTTGGTTGACGTTGGCCTGTTTCATAATGGTTGTAGGCCTGACGGGTAATATTGAGTTTTTTAGCAACATCGCTTTGAGATAATCCTTTATCCTGTCTACTACGGCTTAATCGTTCAGAAAACATAAAATACACCCCATCAAATAAAGTATATAAAGATTATAGCAACTTTTTGTTGCTATTTCAATAGATGCAACAGAAAGTTAACAAAAATCATATAAAACTACAATATTTAAAAAAAAGTTATTGACAAAGCTACAAATTGTTGCTATAATCATGGTGTCAACAAAATGTAGACGGATGGGGGTGACGAATTGAGGTTATATTTGCGTGAATTAAGGATAAACAAAAATATAACGCAACAAATGGTAGCAGATGTAGTGGGTATTACTAGGCAGTACTACAACATGATCGAAACCGGAGAGCGCCAAAAAAAATTGAGCATAGACATGGCGCGGAAACTCGCGGATGTGTTTGGGGTTACCTTTGAATACATCTGCGCACAGGAAAATCAAGTATCTGACAAGGAGGCCTAATATGAGAAAGAAAAAGTTGTTTACGGAATTGCACAAAGAGCTATATGCGGCGGGGCTGACTTATGCGGAAATCGCCGCGGCGCTGGACAAAAGCGAGGCATACGTTGGAGACCGGTTCCGCGGGCTCAGGTCATGGCCGATTGATCTTGCATACAGAATACTAGATCTGCTTAACTTGCCGAAAAATATGGTATTTGATTATTTTCCGCCAAATGGAAGACAGGAACAATGGGAGGTGCACCAATGAAAAGAAAAGTAGCCCTGCTGGCCACGGGGGTAATCTCCATAGTGACAGGCTGGGCGCTGGTGATAATGGGAGAGAGCCGGGATATACCGGTCGGGTGGATCATCGTGGCGGCAGCGTGGGCGGCAGTGTGTTTTAAGCTGTTTTATACGCTGGATGGAGGAGGAGAGAGATGAAAAAAGGACAAAAAAATCCCGCCTGCGGTGCAACGCAGAACGGGAAAACATCACAACATCATTATGATACTATAAATGACACAATTTGTCAAGGCATACGCAACGCGGATTTGATTGATTATCTTATGGTTAAGTATCAAGATATGGCTTATATGGCAACGGAACAGCTCCACCATCTCTCAGTGAGCCCAGAATCGGAAACAATAATAAGAGCAACACTGATCGAACAGATCAGGATGGCTAACAAATTTAAGCGAGACTTAAAGAATTTGAGAGAAATATTTATTCTTATGGATTCGATAAAGGAGACATGACGTGAATGGTTATATTATGCTTCCGAGGGCGCTCTATTCCCATCCGGTTATGCACAACGGATCATCCTTGCAATGCTTTCTGCGTATTTTGTACAACGCGCGATTCCAGCCGGAGACTGTATATTTTAATGGTCGGTCAGTTGCTCTTGGCATTGGCCAATGTGTGCTAAGCAGACATGAGCTTGCGGCGGAATTGCGGATCACGCCGTCACAGGTCAGATGCAGTATCGAAAAATTGGTTGCTTATGGCCTTATCAGTGTCGCATCCAACAACCATCATAGTGTTGTAACCGTTACTAATTTTGGACTGTATCAACCAGTTTCAGAAAGACCGCAACGCGCCAGCGAGACAACCAACGCAACGCCAGCGGAACAGACAGCGGAAACGCACGTATTATCAGAGGAAAACGATAATTTGAGACAGCGTGACAGCCAGCACAACTCCAACGGTAAAGCCAACAAAAAGAAAAAGGTAAATAATAATATAAATAATATATATATACGCGCGTTTGAAGAATTTTGGAGCAAATATCCCAACCGGTTTAACCGTCCTCAAACCGAAAAGAATTTTGTCAAGGCCGCCAAGGCGCATGGTGCTGACGCGGTACTGCGAGCCCTTGACAGATACATTGCGGAGATTGAGGCAGTGGGAACAGATAAGCAATACATAGTGCGATCTACAAATTTTGTCGGACAAAAGGCGTATTTTTTGGGGTACTTGGACGATGACGAAAACAAGGGGAGTAATACGGAAGTGCGCGTAAGCGCAACACCTGACGCGGACGAGACAAAACGGATGCTTGCCCAGATGAGAGGTGATATGTAGTGGGAAAAAATAAAGAGCTTCCGTACAGCAAAGAGGCGGAAATGGCAGTCTTGGGTGCGCTGTTTCTCAACCAGCAGTGCTTGTTCAAGGTACAACGATATCTAAAACCGGACGATTTCTATTTTTCCGATCATCGGGATTTGTATATTGCATACGGACTTTGCATGGCAGAGAATCAGAGCATTGACCTCGTTATGATCAAGAAAAAACTAGTACAGATGGGCAAGAGCAATGAACTGGATATTAGGGCCTACATAGAGCACATGACGGAAGTAGTGGACTTTGTGCCAAGCTCTGATTCAGAGCGGCTTGCCAAATATGCGTGGGTTGTACGCGACTGTGCAACGCGCAGAAAAATGATTGACGGATACGAGAAGGCGAAGGATGGGCTGTACGATATGAGCCGAAAGGTACGGCAAGTGTCGGACTATGTGTTGTCAGAAATATTGGCAGATCAAACGCAGATTAACCATGTTCACAGTATCGCGGAATCCGGCGGTGCGTTTCTGGAAGAACTGGAGCGCAGACAGAGATCGGGCGATAAGCTGCCCGGAATATCCACCGGATTTGATGACTTAGATTTAATGACCGGTGGATTGGAGCCCGGAAAGCTGTATGTTCTGGGCGGCAGGCCCAGCATGGGAAAGACGGCGCTTGGACTTAACATAGCATCAAATATTGCAATATCCGGTAAAACAGTTATGCTGTTTTCCTTGGAGATGCGCAACTACGAAATTATGAAAAGAATTGTTTCCGCAAAAACGCGGATCAAATCACAGCGCTTAAAAACCGCAAATGTATCTGACGATGAATATATCAGGATCGCAGATGAGGTTGGGAAGTTTTTTCCGGACAGCATGTACATTGACGATAGTGGCTTCCAAACAATGCAGACAATAGCAAATATATGTTACGGGATGAATACAAAACTTGCCGACCAAAGAACACATATCGGATGCGTCATGATTGACCACCTACACCTTTTATCTCCTGCGACAGCAACACGGGAGCGGAGATTGCAGATAGGAGAAATGACACGGGCCGCAAAGATTCTGGCAGATAAAATCAAATGTCCGGTTGTGCTTTTGTCTCAGCTTTCGCGGGCAGGAAATGAAAGAAAGTCTAACCGGCCGCAGTTGAGTGATGTACGGGAATCTGGTGATATTGAGCAGGATGCGGACGTTGTAATGCTGATACACCGGGAGGAGTACTACAAACCAACAGAAGAGAATCACGGAAAAGCGGAACTCATTATAGCCAAGAACCGAGACGGAGAAACCGGAACCTTGGAGCTTGGATGGGACAAAAGTGTGACGTCATTCATGTCATGGGAGGAATTCAGCGCTCCGCAAAAGGGGATGCCAAAACTTAAAAAGAAAGATGCAGATAATGATGGTGTAAGAGATGATTATTAACAGATGAGAATTACTAACTAAGGTAATAACCGGGACGGAAATATTAAAAAATTAAAATGAGAAAGGTAGGTGAAAACCTCCTTTTTCCAAATTTCAGAATTGTGATTTTTTCTAACGCGGTGCAATCCGTCCCGGTTTTACATATTTTTGAGGTGACAGAGATGGAACAAAAGCAGAAGAGCCCGGAAGTGCTTGTCAAAGAGTATGCGGCGGAGCTTGTCAGGGAGGTAAGACACTGGCAGGCAATCAATCTGTATGGATGCAATGACCCGGCCTGGCCGGACGGATCAAATATGTATCTGGTGCGCAATCATATCATCTACTGCAAGCGGATGATAAAGGAGACCACGGAAGAGCATGGACTGCCGTTGCCGGATGCTTATTATATACCAACGCCGCCGGAAGTTGATATAAATTACATGGC
>CBCTHE010000011.1:0-135768 GCA_965146665.1 uncultured Ructibacterium sp. | reverse complement strand
GTCTATCTCTTGTTTTCGGTTGCTTGCTTCCTTACCGTACATGAGCATTCGCGCCTGGGTTATCATTGCCGTAACCTTCCAGCAGGTTGATGACGCCCCAGATTCCAAGGCCGGCTCCCAGTGCGATAACGAGGGTCTGCAAAACGTCGATTGCGCTGTTGAAAAATTCCATACTTTAATTTAGCCGGAATCGCTTTGTGGTTAGTGTTGGTTCATAGGCATACAAAAGCCGGACAACAAAACCGCCCTGCGTTTTGGGCGGCTCGATTCCGGCTATCCTCCTTCTTCATTTTTTTGTTGAGCTGTCCGCTTTGTACGCCAATGGCCTCAACCGAGGCAGGTTTCAGGGACCCTGGCGGGTAGATAAAATCACTCCTTTCTTGCGGAACGGGATTATTCGCCCTCGGTGTCTACGTCAACTTCAAACACATCGTAGACCTCGTTGGGTTTTGGTTTGAGCCGGGTGGACAAAAACGCTTCAATGTCAAAGGCGTTCTTATCGTCCGCGTCGGCAGTGTACTGGAAATTGGGGTGCCTGGTGATGTCATATTTATCCGACAAAAACGGGCGGACGCCCCGCAGCTGGAGGATACATTTTCCACCGTCCATAACCGCAAGCTCATCCTGGCTCATCAGTTCTTTGCCCAATTTCTGATAGTTGAGAGAGTGGGAGGTTTCCCGCCCCCGGCTCTCCCCGGTGTTGTAGGTGTCAATGGTTTCTTTTCCCAGGGCGGCGGCTAACTCCTTTAAGGTGGTAGGTTCCTTGCCGCCCAGAAAGATGGAAGTGTCCATATTTCCGATGATGGTGTCGGCGTTGTCCTTGTAGATGGCCTTTAACTGGGACTGCGCCTGCAATACCAGACAGGCGGAAATCTCCCGGCTTCGGATGGTGGCGACCAGCTTTTCCAGCTTTGGAATCTGCCCGATGTTGGCGCACTCGTCAATCAGGCAGCGCACATGGACCGGGAGCCTGCCGCCGTACACATCGTCCGCTTTTTCACAGAGCAGATTAAACAGCTGGGTGTAGCACATGGAAATCAGGAAGTTAAAGCTGTCATCGGTATCGCTCATAATGAGAAATAAGGCGGTTTTCCGGTCCCCCAGGGTGTCCAGTTCCAGCTCATCATAGGCTGTGACCTCCCGCAGCTCGGCAATATCGAATACCGCCAGCCGCGCGCCGCAGGAAATCAGAATCGACTTCGCGGTTTTGCCCGCCGCCAGCTTATATTTTTTGTACTGCCGCACCGCGAAATGGTTGGGCTTCTCGGATTCCAGCGCGTCAAACATCAGGTCAACGGGGTTTTTGTATTCCTCATCGTCCTCCCGGACCTCCATCGCGTTAATAAACTCAATCAGGGTGGAGAAGTTCTGTTCCTCCACCGGGGCCTCGTAGTGGATATATCCAATCAGGGCGCAGTACAGCAGCGTTTCCGCTTTGACCCAGAAATCGTCACCGGCTTTCCCCTCGCCCTTGGTGTTGGCGATTAAGGTTGTCACCAGCTTCAAGATGTCCTTTTCGCTGTGGATATAGGCGAAAGGATTGTATTTCATGGATTTTTTGAAGTTGATGGTATTCAGCACCTTGATCCGGTACGGCTCATAGATGGTTTTGCCGTTCTTGTCCTTCATGGGCTTTCCGTCCTTATCCAGCTTCGGCGCGCCCCGTTGGAGCAGCTTTCCACATTCGACCAGGATTGTGCCTTTCGGATCAGTAACCACATACGAGCTATGGAGCTGCATCAGGTTGGGCTTGAGCCAGAACCGGGTCTTGCCGGAGCCGGAACCGCCGATTACCAGCACATTTTTGTTGCGGGCGGTCTTGGGGTCCTTGGGGCGGCTGCTCATGGTAAGGCGTTCCGTCTGGGTGAGGATTACATTGTTCTGGAATACCGGATCAACATAAGGGGCGATGTCCTGGGAATTTCCCCATCTCGCAGAACCGTACTCGATATTTGGGCGGTACTTCTTGGCGTTTTTGCCTTTCAGGTAAACAGCCAGCCGGAGCGCCGCGCCGCAGCACAGCCCGACCAGCAGGTCCAGCGGGTGAAAGCTGGGCCAGAAACTTCCAAGCGCCGCCGGAAGGACGGAGATTAGCGACAGCGCCTTTTCCGATGCGTCCGCGCCCTGGGCCATCCGCCACGCCTCCCCGAAGTTGGTGGCGAACAGCCCCATCAGGATATAGGGCAGGTTCAGCAAAACGAGCTTCTTGATGTTCAGGGGCTTTTTCATCGTTCCAGCTCCTTTCGCTTTGTGCGGTCCACCACCGCGTTTTTCACCAGTTCCTTGAACTGGTTCAGCTTCGCCAGCACAGACGGGCGGGACGCCTTGCGGACCTTCTTCTGGGTGTACTCAGTAAATGCCGAGGTCAGCGCGTCCGCGTCGCGGGCCTTGAAAAAGACCAGGTATTTGGGCGGGGAGCAGCTGCGGTCCTTCTTTACCGCGTAATCCACGCCGTACTTCCGGGCAACCCGTTCAAACGCCTTGATGGAGGGGTCTGTGATCTCAAGATTGGACACGCCCTGGTTCTGCCCGATGAGCTGCTTCACCGTCTGCTTTCCCTGGGGCTTGACCTCCGCGCCCTTTTCCCGCTGTTTCTGCATCTTTTGCTCTTTCAGGTGCGCCAGATACTTCATAATCGCCGCTTTGAACAGCCTGCCGGTGAACTTTGTGCCGCTGACAATGAGCGTCAGGGTTTTGCTTTCCACTTCGTCCTGCATGGGTGTTTCGCCTCCTCTCTATGGATTTTCTGCATGGTTTCTCTATCGGAGCTGGTCTTGCCGGTCATAGCGCAGGTTTCCGTTTCGGACCTTCGCATGGCTCACAATCTTGATATGCCCCTGTTCCTGGCGTTCCAGGGACTTTTTATATCCCTCCTCGGTGAGAAAGGCGCGGCTGCGTTCCCCTTTCCAGCCAACAGGGGAATCAGCGGTCAGGGTATCAAAAATAATCATGTGCCGGGTGTCCTCCGCGAACCGGTTTAAGTCCATGTAACTATGGCCGGAATACTCCCGCGCCCCGGCTTTAAGCCGCATTTCCTCCATCAGCTGGCCGATGGTCTTTTGCTCAGGCATGGTGTGCGCCCCCTTTCTCCCGGCCCTGGCCTTTCACCGTCAGAATCCCGTCCAGTGTGGTGGCGGTGATCCGCAGGCGTTCAGCGGTGGCAATATCGTTTTTGACCGTTTCATCGGTCGAGTGTCCGCAGACCACCAGCACATGGGAGCGGCGCAGGTAATCTCTGGCGATGTCGATTCCGTCCTTGTGTTCCTGGGGGATTTCATCCTTCAAAAACAGCGGCAGGAACAAAACAGGGCAGACGGGGGAATATCCGGCGTCATACACCTGGCGGCAGTAGCTGGCGGCGTTTGCCGCGTTTTCATGGGGGTTCTTGCTCCAGGGAGCGGTGATATACGCAAGCGGTCGTTTCATAACAGATTCCTTTCTCCCGGCAGTTCCGGGCAGACAAAAACGGCCAGCTTTCAGAAGCCGCCGTACATATCGTGGTTGACCTGTGAGGTGTAATGGTTGCTCATGATGGTGGGCGCGTTGAACAGCACCGTCAAAAGGTATTGTTTCATGTTCCGTACCTCGGTGGTGTTCTTTTGCAGGCAGTCCATGACAAACTCGATGTGGGAGCTGTCCAGCTTCAGGAAGCGGGAACGCACCACCTCATGGGGGAAGTCCGCCCCGGCAATCCGGGTGGTCTTACGCTTCGCGCAGACGGTTTCCACCAGAAGCTCCACGATCTCGTCCAAGTCCTCCCGGTAGGTCCCAAACCGCTGTTTGAGGCAGTCATACTCGATATTCTCCAAAATCAGCTCCCGATAACTTTCCATCTCTGTCAGTGACATCGTTTCCCTTCGCTTCGGTTCCGGTGGCTTTGCCGCCGTTCCCCGGAAGGGAAGGGAATCGGTAATTGATCCGTCAGTAATTGATTTTTGGGTATTTAATTTCTCTATACTTATTTGCGTTGGATTTTCCGTTGACGGTTTTCCCGTTGACGGATTATCCGTTGTCGGAAAACCCGACAACGGTTTTTCCAACAACGGTTTTGGGGGCAACGGTTGGGCGGGCGGTTCCTCTGTTACCGGACGCTCATAAATCACATACTCGTTGGCGCTGAACTTGCCGCCCGCGTCGGTGGTCTGGCGGCGCTTGATGTACCCCGCCTTTTCCAGCTCATTGACTGCGGAGCGGATGGCGTCCTTGCTTTCCCGGTTGATAACAGCCAGGCCGGAAAGGGTGTAGTCCCAATCCTCCGGCAGCGAGAGCATTTGGGACAGCAGGCCCTTTGCTTTCAGGCTCAGGCTCTTGTCCCGCAGATGATAGTTGCTCATAACGGTGTATCCCTGTGTGCGTTCTACGCGAAAAACGGCCATTTTCTGCACTCCTTTCGTTTCCCAGGGCATGAAAAAAGCCACAATCCCTTAAAAAGAATTGCGGCGTTCATTTGCTGGCTGACTTCTGCCTGTACCGGTGAAAAAACGGCGGCATGGGCGGTTTGTCAAACAGGCTCTCTAACTGCGGAAACGTCAGGGTTTGAAAAATCCGGTCAATCTCAATGGTTTCCATGTTGCGCTGGGAGCGGCAGTCCTCCCGGATGGCTTCTCTGATTTCCTTAACGGTACACATATTCATTCCTTCCTCTCAATTTGTCGGGTTTACGGGTGGCGTTTCTTTTTGGGCTTGAAGTCCAGGATATGCCCCTCAATGACGCGGGCATACCGTTTGATTTTGATGTCCCGGCGTTTCTGGCTGGCGAGAACGGCCTGGTAGCCGTCCTCGTCCAGAAACAGGCGCGTTTCATCGCCGGGTGCGCCGTAGGCGGTGCGGGGCCGCAGGACGGAAAACTCCACCATCCAGCGGGTCTTATCCTGAAACCGTTCCACAGCCAGTATGTTGTGGCCCTTTAACTCCCTGGCAACGTGATCTCTCATAGGCGCTCCTTTCAGCGTTCCTGATCTCTCTGACGCTTTTTCTGCCACTGTTCCAGCAGTTTGATGATGGTTTCCTGCATCCGGGCAGGGGTATAGCTTTTGGGAAAATACTTCCGCAGGGTGTCGGAGGTAAACGTCACCTTGTCCAGATCGCTTTTCTTTTCCTCGCCCATAATCGCCCGCATTACATCTATGGACAGATGCCCCTCCTGACTGAATTTTTTGAGCCGCTGGGCTTGGGAAAGGGAGGGGGTGGCCTGTTCGCTGTCCATCGCGTCCAAAAGCTGTGTCTGTTCTTCTTTTTTGAGAAAGGACAGCTCATAGGCCGGGTTCAGGGCAATTTTCTTTTCGTCCACCATGTTCAGCAGTTCGGGGATTAACTCGGTCAGGCGGATGTAGCGCGAAATCTGATTGCGGCTTTGCCCAACCTGTTCTGCTAAAATTTCTCTCGATTCTTTACCAGCAGACTTCCGCCCAACTTGGGCGGAAGTTAAATCCATGCGTTCCCCTTGATGTTTCATAGCCTCCAATTTCATTTTGTAGGCAAAGGCTCTCTCGCTGGGGAGCAGGCTTTCCCTTTGCAAGTTGCTGTCAACCATGATAATCGTGGCGGCGTCATCGTCCAAATCCCGGACAATGACCGGCATGGTTTCTTTCTCTGCCAGTTCACTGGCCCGATGCCGCCTGTGTCCGGCTACCAGCTCATAACCGCCCTCCGGGTCAGGTCTGGCAATCGCCGGGACCAGAACACCGTACTGCCGGATGCTGTCCGCTGTTTCCATCATGGCATCATCATCTTTGACCTTGAAAGGGTGGCCCTTGAACGGGTGCAGCTCGCTTAAAGGGATTTCTACCACCTTTTCCCGCCCCGCGTCGGCGCGGCTTTCCTCGGTGGTAAACAGATCATCGACCGATGCCAGCTCTACTTTTTTCGCGCTGCTTTTCAAGTTTCAACACCTCCTTGGTCAGATTTGCGTAGCCCTCCGCTACTTTGCCGCCTGGGTCATGGGCGAAAATGCTCCTGCCCTCCGCGCTGGTTTCCTTTGCCCGGACAGAATGGGGAATCTCTGTGCCGAACACCTTGATTTTGCTGCCGTAGGTTTCCCGCAGCAGGGCGGCAATCTCTTTGGCAAAGTTGGTGCGGTTGTCCACCATCGTCAGCAGGATACCGTCTATTTGCAGTTTCGGGTTGATCTGCCGCTTGACTTTGGCTACCGTAGAGAGCAGCTGTTCCAGCCCTTTGGCGGGCAGATACTCCGCCTGGACGGGGATTATGATCCGGTTGGCGGCGGCCAGCGCGTTGACGGTGAGCATACCCAGGGAGGGCTGGCAGTCTATGAGGATATGGGAATACTGCCCCTTTACACTGTCCAGATATTGCCGCAGAATCGTTTCCCGGCTCATAGCGTTTACCAGCGATACCTCCATGCCGGACAGCTGAATATCCGCCGGCATCAGGTCCACGCCCTCCGGGTGGCGCAGAATCCCCTCGCCGGGGCGGACCGGCTGATCGGTCAGGATACGGCCCATCGCGTCGGAGAGGGTAAAAGGCAGCTTATCCGGCTGGGGATTGCCCAGGCTGATGGTCAGGCTCCCTTGCGGGTCCCCGTCAATGAGAAGCACTTTCTTTCCGGCCTGTGCCAGTCCAATCCCTAAGTTGGCACAGGTTGTGGTCTTGCCCACACCTCCCTTTTGGTTGGCGATGGCGATGATTTGCGTGTTCAAGATAATCACCTCGTTTCTTGGTATGAAAAAAGGGAGAATGTGACCGGAATCAACATTCTCCCTTAGAAACGATATGTGATTGTGCAATAATCTGTCTTTTGTGAGGTTAGCTTTTGAGAGCCATCTCGCCGCAAACCCGCATGAATACTGGATTTTTGCCTGTTTGCTTTCCCTTTCCCCAATAACCTGTGTTCAATGAGTCGTATGCCAGGGACATTTCCATTATGACCAGAAGCAGTCTGGAAACCAAACGAAAAAACGGCGAGTTTGTCGGTGCGTTTACCCCATATGGATATACACGGGCGCAGGACAATAAAAACCGGCTTGTGATTGATGAATATGCAGCTAAAATTGTCGGCGATATTTTTGCATGGAAAATCGAGGGAATGAATCAGGAGGATATTGCGGACAAGCTCAACCGCGAAGGAATATTGGCGCCGTCGGAATATAAGGTTTCCATCGGCGGGAAATACAAGACGTTTTTCAAGAACCATATCAAATCACAATGGTCAGCAGTCACGATTAACCGGATTTTGAAAGATGAAGTGTATATCGGTCATTTGATTCAAGGAAAGCGCGGCAGCGTGAACTATAAAGTTAAGGAAGTAGAATGGAAAGAAAAGGACACATGGGTGCGCCGGGAATACACGCACGAGCCGATTGTATCGGATGAGGAGTTTGCGCTTGCAAACCGCCTGCTGGCGCTTGATACACGGCGCAGCCCGAACAGCTCGCACGTGTACTTGTTTTCCGGCATCCTTTTCTGCGGCGACTGCCGGCAAAATATGATTCGCAAAACCTCCGGCAAGGACAAAAAGTATTACTATTTTATCTGCGGCACACACAAAAATGATACGTCTTGCTGCTCCACCCATAATGTCAGCGAAAAACGGCTGGAACAAGCGGTGTTAAAAGCGGTACAGTTTCAGATTGAGCAGGTTGTTGAATTATCGGAACTGCTAAAATATATTTCAGAGCTTCCGGCAGACGAGAATAAAAGCAAACGGCTTGACGAAGAAATCCGGCGGCAGACGGAGGAAGCGGAGCGGCTGGAAAAACGGAAGCTGCGGCTTTATGAGCATTTTTCCGAGGGCATCATCAATAAAGAAGACTACCGCAACATGAATGAACTGTATTCCGAAGAAATCAAAAAAATAGACATCGTAATTAAGAATAGAAAGCAGGAAAAACAGGCGCTGCAAAACAGTTCGGAAAAACAGCGGTGGATGCAGCTGTATCAGCGGTATCACAATGTGAAAGCATTAGACCGCAGATTGGTTGTGACGCTGATTGACAGAATTTATGTGTATGAGGATAAGCGGATAGAAATTGTGTTCCGGTTTCGGGATGAATATAATAGCCTGCTTGCTTTGTTGGAACAGGCAGCGAGCAAGGAGGCGATGTGATATGGCGAGAAAGAGCCGGAAAATGCAAATTGCCGCCTTACATACGGAGGAACCCAAAGCGGAAGCCGCTGCGGCAACTGTTGTTTACCGAACCGGAATTTATGTCAGAAAGTCAATCGACGAAGAGAAAAAAGGCAATGGAAACGAATCCATCCTCACGCAAATCAGTATGCTGGAGCGGTATGTGGAAACGCACGCAGAATTCCAACTGTTGGAATCTTATGTGGATAACGGTGTGACCGGCACCCGGTTCGACCGCCCGGAGTTCAACCGGCTGATGGAGGACGTCAGGCGCGGGCATATCAACTGCATTATTGTCAAGGACTTATCCCGTTTCGGACGCAATTATCTGGAGGCGGGCAAGCTGCTGGAGGTCATTTTTCCTTGCCTGAATGTCCGGTTTATTGCAATCAACGACGGATATGACTCTCACGCAGCAGATGGTGAGGAACGGCAATTTAATGCCGCGCTGAATAATCTGGTAAACGATTTTTATGCGAAGGATATTTCCAAAGCCATCAACGCTGTATACCGGGAGAATTTTGAGCGCGGCAGCTACATGGCGGCTTATGCAGCGTATGGATATGTCCGTTCTGCCGACGATCCGCATAAGCTTGAGATTGATGAAGAGGTTGCGGGCAATGTCAGATTGATGTTTGGGATGCGAGCGGACGGGAGCAGCTATCAGGAGATAGCAGATTATATGAATCGAAACAACATAGAATCCCCGTCAAACTATAAATACCGCAAAGGGATATTAAAGGATAAACGGTTTGCAAAGCCGTGCTTGTGGGGCGCGGATTATATCGGACGAATGCTGATGAATCCGGTATATATCGGAACGATTGCCCAGGGGCGGCAGCAATGCAGAAATGCAATGGGCGGCAAAGCAATCCGTGTGCCGCAGGAAGACTGGTATGTGAAGGAGCATATGCACGAAGCGATTATCTCCGATGAGATTTGGCAAAAGGTGCAGAGCAGAAAAAAGGCGGATATGGAAACCCATGCACGCAATGACGGAAAGTATAGGAGACTTCTGAAAGAAAACATTTTGAAGGGCAAGTTGCTTTGTTCCCTTTGCGGGAAACCGCTGCGCCGCGGGCACCAGTATTACAAAGGCAAGCTGCTTTACAACTATTATTGTGTTACCAGAGATAAAAACGGCGGGAAATGTGCCAACCGGTATCAGAGCGAAGAAAAGCTGTTTGACGTGATTATGAAAGCGGTGCATCAGCAGATTCAGGTTGCGGTGGATACGAAAAAACTGTTGGCAGAGTTATCTGCAATGCCAAGCTATAACAGGCAGGAGCAAGCCTTGCAGTCACGACTGCAAAGCGCAGAACGGGAACAGAAAAAGCTGACCGTAAAGAAAACAAATCTGTACACCGATTATTGCGACGGCATAGTTGCAAAGGCGGATTATCTTTTGCTGGCGCAGGGGTATGAGGAGCAGATGAAACGCACAGAGGCGCAGATCGAAGACTTAACCGTTCAGTTGTACCGTCAAAGAACCATGGCGGGCAGCAGCAATCTATGGCTGACAGAGTTTGAACGGTTCCGGCGCAAAAAGAAACTAACAAAGGATATTGTGGATGCGTTGATTGATAAAATTTATGTACACAGCCCCTATGAACTTGAGATTGTATTCCGTTACAGAGACGAATATCAATATCTGATGCAGGAAATAGAGCGGGTGCAGGACGGGGGTGTTTCTGCATGAGTGAGTATTTGGCGCTATACAAGCGTTTATCCTTAAAGGATGGCGATAAAAAGGAACAGGACGTCAGTAACAGCATTGAGAATCAGAGTAAATTGCTTTACAGCTATATTCATTCCCATCCGGAATTTGCGGAATATGAAGTGCTTGAATTTGTGGACGATGGATACTCGGGGACGAATTTCAATCGTCCGGATGTAAGGAGAATGCTGGATATGGTGAAAGCGGGGCAGATTAAGGTGATTATCGTAAAGGATTTGTCCCGTTTCGGGCGCAACTATGTGGAGGTCGGTACCTATCTGGAAACGGTGTTTCCGTTCCTGCATGTGCGGTTCATCTCTATCTTAGACAACTTCGACAGCAAGTACCAGACGGCCGTGGGCGATATGGTGCTGGGATTTAAAAATATCCGATGCGATTATTATTCAAAGTGGCTGTCTAAACGGATTAAACAAACCAAGCGTTTCCGGGCAGAAAAAGGAGTTATACTGATGCCGCCGTTCTTTGGTTATCGGAAGGATAAAAGCACCGGTCAGCTTATGATAGATGAACCGGCGGCCGAGGTAGTGCGATGGATATTCGGGCAGCGGCTGGCAGGCTGGGAATTGGTTGAGATTACAAAGAGCCTCAACAGCAACGGCGTTTTCACACCGAGCGTCAGACGGCAGCAGTTACAAGGGATTCCGGAGGAGAAAATCAGGAAAAATGTCTGGTATACCTCGGCAGTCAGAGAATTGCTCTCCAACCGTCAGTATACCGGATGCTGCATTTTTGGCAAAAACAAGAGCATTAACTATATTGAAACCAAATGCGCAGAAGAAGATTGGATTGTGACGGAAAACCGGCATGCGGCAATTGTTTCGGCAGAAAATTTTGACGCCGTTCAGCAGACCTTTACAAAACGTGATACCAAACGGAAACGTCCGGCAGATGCGTTTGAAGCTTTGTTTGTAGGCAAAATCGTTTGCGGGCATTGCGGAAAGTCTTATCGCAAACGCACAGATGGCCGGTATTTTTGTAAATCCAGAGAATATATTGTTGGACAAGAACGTTGTCCCAATATTAGGTTAAAGGAAATGGATATCCGCAGAAGGGTAGTGGAGGAATTGCAGCAACGGTTTGACGCACTTGAATGCAAATATGGAGAATGTTTGCAAAAAGAGACGGCAGATACCGCAGCGGTAAACAACGATGCGAGACGAAAAAGGCTGGACGGCGAAGCAATTAAGTTATATGAAGCGTTTGCAGGCGGCGATATTACAAAGGATGTGTATCTTCGGGAACGGGAAGCGCTCGAAACTGAAAAAATCTGCCTTGACAGGCAGACTGCTGAACAGTCAAAAAAGGTTGCGGCAGTTCAAAATCAGCGTGATGTTTATACTTTAATGAAACGATATGCTGCAATAGCGCCGGAGCAGTTGACAAAAAATGCTGTTGAGGAACTGCTCGAACGAATTGTGGTTTATGACGCAGAGCGGATAGAGATTATCTGGAGATATGAAGAGATTTATCGGGAAATGACAGGAGGGAGCAACGTATGAAAATAGCGTGCTATTGCAGATGTGCGTACAATGATGGAAAGTCGCTGCATTTGCAGGAGGAGTACATGAAATCTGTTTTGCAGGAAGCCGGGGTGCTGGAACAGGAGGTTGTTTTTTACGCGGAATACGGCAGCGGCATCAATACGAACAGGAAAGAATTGCGCCGCCTCTTATGTGATGTGAAAAGCGGGAATATTAAGACGGTATATGTCAGGGATATCGCCCGACTTTCCAGAGATATAGCATTGTTGGAAAAGATACTGCATTATTTGGAAATACATCATGTAACGCTGATGAGTATACAAGAACCGAAATTCAGCGAGGACAGACAATCGGGGCTTTTGAGCATAGTTAAAAATTGCTTTTCAGCAGCAGATGTGGTATAATTGACACGAAGGAGAGGATAGAATAGAATGAGTACCTTAATTGCCAAAGAATATAAATGTTTTGAGGATATCAAGCGAATCCATAAGGACGGTACAGAATTTTGGTATGCGCGTGAATTGGCACATGTACTGGATTATACAAAATGGGAAAATTTTCATAAAGTCATAAAACGAGCAATGCTTGCTTGTCAAAACAGCGGTCATGATGTTGAAAACGATTTTCCCGAGGTCAGGAAAATCGTGAAGGCGGGCGTGACTGAGAAGCCGATGCTTGATTATGAGCTTACACGGTATGCCTGTTATCTAATTGTTCAAAACGGCGATCCCAGAAAAGAAGTAATTGCTCTTGGTCAAACATATTTTGCAATACAAACATATCGTCAGGAAGTAGCGGATAGGTTTAATCAGCTTGACGAGGATGCAAGGCGGCTTGTTGTCAGAGGAGATATCAAGCAATGGAATCAGCTTCTTGCGGAAACGGCAAGAAGCGCCGGAGTTATTACAAACGAAGAGTTTTCCATATTTCAAAATGCAGGATATATGGGATTATATGGCGGTATGACAGTAGATGACATTCATAAAAAGAAAGGCTTGGAAATAGGTCAAAAAATCCTTGATTATATGGGAAGCACAGAACTGATTGCTAATTTATTCAGAATCTCACAGACAGAAGAGAAATTAAGAAAAGATCAAATTGATGATGCGGAAACAGCAACATCAATCCACCGTTCTGTAGGAAAGGAGGTTCGTGAGGCGATAGAGAAAATAGGCGGAACTATGCCGGAGGATTTACCGACGCCGGAAAAAAGTATTGCCCAAATTGAAAAAGAACAAATGGAATTGCTTAGACAGAAAGCGAAAAACGGTCAATTAATGTTAGACGAATAGAACTGCCATCAAAAGTTTGGAATAATAATTGGTGCCTGGATTTACATAAAAATAAAAATTTTTTTGGTTTTTACTTGACACAAGCGTACCTTCGTGCGCGGTACTATGATTCCTCTATTGGAAGATTTATCACCGAAGATCCTGCCAAGGACGGCTTGAATTGGTATGCGTTCTGTAGTAATAACCCGGTGACGTTTGTGGATCCTAGTGGACTATACATTACAGTTGCGGAAAAAGATTCGGAAACATTTAAAAATGCCGTATCTGTAGTATTTGGCGAGAGTGTTAAATTTATGTATGATGAAGAAAATCCAGACCGAATTATAGGATTCTCATATGATGGAAAAGTAGGATCAAAAACAACCGCAGATTTGTTTAACTTTATGGCTAATGATGCGGAGGCTGAATATTCAATTGGATTTTATAATGTTTCAGATGGGAGCAAAGGGACAAGTGATGGAAATAAAGCTAAAAATTCGTATTGGCTAAATGTTAATCAATCTAATGCGGACATATACGAACAGATTGCTAGAATAGCACACGAAGCAACCCATTTATACACTCTAAAACAAGGGTATAATGATGCTGTAGAAAAAGACATATATTGGAGACAAGATATAAATGAAAGGCAGAAGTACACTTCTGATATCGTAAAAGGTTATCAGGAAATGACAGCAATGTTGGTTGAAAATTGTGTTAGGAAGGAATTAAATGCAAGCTACGGCAAAAACGGCGCTCAAGTTGTGGCACCTAGGCTTTTATCGGATGGATATGGTTCGATGCTGGATTCAACTGCAAAAATGAAAGATGCAGTCAGCGGTTATGGCTTTGGATTTTGGCCGTGGATGCCATGTAGTTATGAAGGAACATCTGAACAACGTGCAAGCGATTTTTACGGTATGTATCAATTTGCGTTTGAAAATACTACTTTGAATATGACATTGGGAATTATTCCTGATATTTGGAGAAATGCAAATTAGGAGGGATCATATGTTTCAGAAAATAATATGTGGATTTTTACTATTTATGTTATGTTGCAGTCTGAATGGCCATTGTATAGAGTGGCAAGGTAATACTAGAAATGATGATGCAATAATCGCCAATCTAGAAACATTGGACATTGTGCGAAATGTAAAAGAAAAATGGAAAGAGACGTCTTTTATACAGCGAAAAGATGCTTTGAGTATGGCTTATATTGTTGTACGTACGCCATATGCATATGGTGCTGGGTGGGGTAGACGTGTTTATTGTTCTACCATTAACCCGCAAAAAGGAGAATCTTTTCGTAATCTTACAGAAGAATATTCAAAGGAATTAAATATGGACTTGAACTTTGTGGATGTAGCCCCAGAAGATGAAAATTTAGTCTTATCTCTTATCCACTTAGGTTTGCTTGCCGGAAGTTTTGAAGAAGGAGATGCTTATGCGAGGTTATATGATGAACTTACCTATGAAGAAGCACTTGTTACTTTACTGCGTATGCTAGAACCTCGTCATTCATCTGGGTACACAATGAGAAGGCCTTGGATTGCCACTGCTTCCGAGGAGGCATATAAAATAGGACTCACCCTTAATATAATCAAAGAGTGTACAGAACGTCCGCCCGATGTGTATGATCCGACGGCGGAGTTTAGTCTATCCCTAGGAGGTTATGGTGGGGCAACCTCTGCGCTATGGATGTCCAAGTGTCATTAACGAACACCTGGGATAACACCTATTTTGAAATTCTCTATACTTGTGTAAGCAGTAACTTCGTCATATGCGTTTATTAAGTTATTAAATAAGTTTAGATTATCATCGGATAATTGTTTAGATAATTTTTGTTCACTATCGCAGAATTTTCTTAAAGCTATTGCATATTTTGAACCTTGAGTAAATCTTTTCTCATTTGGATTTATGTTTCCATAAAAAAGTTCTTATAAAGCTCACTCCGTACATCCATAGAATATACAATATTTTTTAACGCAAATTCTTCTGCGGAATGTCTTATGTTGTTCATAATACCAACCCAAGTCATTTGGCCTTTTACTTTGAGTTTCTCTGCGATATCTCTTTTGTCAGCCAATTCTTTAATCAATCTGTCAACCATTTCTTTTGCAGATATGTCAATTTCTTCAAGATAAGCAAGCCAAGTTCCGTCAAGCATCTTTGCAGTATAGAAACAAGGTCTGTTCTCTTTAATAAATTTTGCGTGTAGTCTTCCGTATTTCCCGATGTTATAAACCATATCATCGGGAACAGTCAGGTTTGGAATGTAGTAATCTCCGTTTCTTACATACTCAATTCCGTTTTCAATAAATCTTTCTTTCATAGCGTAAATGCCTCCTTTAAATTTTGTATCTTCATTTTATCAGAAGGCATTTACTTTTACAAATGTGCGGAAAAATATTGAAAAAGAGACAAAATCGATTAAAGCCTTATCTCGAAGTGCAACATTATTCTTTCTTACTCTTGCAATTAAAATTAGGATAATCCAAATAAATCAAAAATCCGAACCCATTACCAACCGGTACAAGGTTCGGATTTTTACTGTTTGGTGCGGCCAAGAGGACTTGAACCTCCATGCCCTTGCGAGCACATGGACCTGAACCATGCGCGTCTGCCAATTCCGCCATGGCCGCATTTTATTGTATTTCGGCGGCTTTTTCCGCGTCAACGTTGTTTATTCTACAACATTTCAAAGCATTTGTCAACCCTTTTTTTCAAAAATTTTATATTTTTTTGTATAGAAAAATTTTTTAGAAAATTATGAAAAACCTCTTGCAAAAAATAGGCAAATATGCTATACTAATTTTTGTTGTATGCGCCCGTAGCTCAGCTGGATAGAGTGTCAGACTCCGACTCTGAAGGTCGTGCGTTCGAATCGCATCGGGCGTACCATATTGAAACACCAATTTTGATACAAAGCAAACCTCTTGATTTCAAGGGGTTTGCTTTGTTTTAGGCGTGAACGCGGCAGTTTATTTGCCTGTTTACGCCTTTTTTCGCGCTTTTCTGAGGATTTCTAAAATGACCGCTTTTCAGGCTGAAGCCAAAAGCGGTCATTTTGAATTTGAAAGCGGTCATTTTCTTTTCAAAAAGCGGTCGTTTGAAATTAAGCGTTGAAAGTCCTTGTTTGAATGATAGTTATAGTCAAAAAGGAACCTCCTGTATGAGAGAAGGGGGTTCCTTTTTATGCTATTTTGGGGCAGTCAGTTCCTGATACCGTAGCAGCTCATTCGTCCGGCGATAGACACTTGCAGTAATCATACCCCTGGTTATAGGCGCGTACCAGGCTTTCTCCTCTCTTTTCATTTCAATCAGGATTTTGTCCGGCAGGAGATAGTCTATATAACCGATTTTCCCCTGCGCATCCCGTACCTGATATTCATGAAGCCCCTCATGCCAGTCAACGCCAAATACATGCATAAAATCTTTCTCGAAGGTCTGCGCTTCCTGCCGTTCATCTCCCTTGCAGCCCTCCAAGTCCGGACGAAAGCCGCCGCGTTCGCCTCAATCTCGATCCAACTCTGCTTTGCCATCACAAATCCCTCCAAAAAGTACCGCCGTCATACTGGCCATTTTTAACCAGTATAGCATATTTTTTGCCGTTTGCAAAGTGTCACTCCAAAAACTAAACAGGACCAGCTCTATAGCCGGTCCTGCTTGTCAGTCTTTACTTTGTTATAATCGCTGTATTGTTTGCCTCATCCCAAGTGACAGTATAACCCAGATTCTCAGACAGGAACCGGAGAGGAACCAGCGTCTTGTCGTTCACCAGCCGTGCGGGCACATCCATGGCCGCTGTTTCACCATTCACTGTGGCGGTGATGTTGTCTATGGAGAACGAAACACTCTTTCCCTTTGCCATGCCGAAGGTCTGAATCTGTTCGGTCACATCTGCGGGCATGGTTGCGATGGCCGTGTTCGTTGTCTCATCCCAGTTCACTTCCGCGCCAAGCTTTTCAAACAGGAACCGCATGGGTACCAGCGTCCGGTCGTTCTCTGTCACCGGTGGTGTGGAGAAGCCCAGAACCTCATCGTTCACTTGGACATAAATGCCGCCTTCCGGCGCCTCTGCAAATAAATCTTCCATTGCACATACATAGTGATTAACTTGGACCGCTCCTCCTTTCAAATCATATACTCGGGTCTCTATATCAACCCGCTCCCCAGTCAGCTCATGCACCTTTGTCATGATCTCATTTTCCAGAGGCAAATCCAGCATTTTGTAGTATACGCCATCTTTGGATATGCCTATTTTCCCCAATTGACTTTCCTGGGTTGGATTCCCTATCAAATATCCACGTACAGGAATCACATCGAATATTGTCATAGGTTCTTCTGCTATCTTTTGAACCGGATTCCCGTTTTGGATAAGCCAGGTCGTTCCGGCCTGTCTTGTATAGTTTGCCCGTAAAATCTTTCCATGCTGTACCAGTACTGTCTTTCCTGCCGCACTTACAAAAGGAATCCCACCGTCCGCCCGATATAATGTCCAGTTTTCTAAATCTGTAGAACGATATGATTCCTGTTTGGTCATATAATCGCCATAATAGATATTGATATCATTATACTCCGTATACCGATTGGCGTAATACACACCGTCTATACAGGAAAGATCGCTGACAAAGTAATCGCTGTCCAAGGTTTTCAAAACATGAAACGATTTGTCAGTAATAATGATTTTACCCTTTTGCTGCAGGTTATTCAGGCCATGCTCCGCCTTTGTGGTTCTGAGGAAAATAAAGCGGTCGTCTTCCTCCATAACTTTTCCGTTGTAGGTGTTATCATAGTTTAGAAATTGTGCAAATAACGAGCTGTGCGAATCTCTGTCTCCAATCCCTGTCCAATAAACTCCATCTTTACTATAGCTAGCATATGTATACGGTGCACCTTTTTCCCTTGGGATGTCTTCAAGCTTGAAATATCCCTGGCCTGTAAAAAGAACCCGGTTATTCACATCCGTTTCAGATATGGGATCAAATTCTAATCCATATGCAGCTGTATTAAATGAGCTTGTCACTAATAATACCAATAGGCTAATTAAAATTCGCTTCATCATGCTTCATCTCCTTATTGATTTCTGATTTTTGCATAATTCCGGATTGGAATTGGCTCCGCCGTAACCAATACAACGGTCAATGTATAGCTGACTGTCTGATGCGCCGGAATGTCTATACTCAATTCCACCCGGTCCAACAGATTCATCCATTCATTGTCTTTCTGATGCTTTATATAGGTGTCATAAAAATTTCCGGTGGCTTTGACCGTGTAACGCTTATCTGGATTGCTCTCCTGTTCATTGGCAATCATCATCACCATATTTTGCCAACTCAAATTATGATATTCAAATACTTTGGGAACATCCGTATCATTTCTGAGCTTAATGCTGTATGTCGTCATGACACTGTAATTTCCGCCGCCCGCCGCACTCAGGAAGCTCGTCGGTTCACTCCACACTTCGTCCCCAACCTGTGTAACTGAATTGGCACGTTTTGATTCACTAAGCTCCTCCAACAAGCTGTTTGGCTTAAAATAGGATGTATCAAAAGCCTCCGGCAGATTTTCTTTATCAAGATAGTCCTCTTTGCCCATACTGTCATCCAGAGCTCCACGCTGTACAGCCGGTTTATCCTGCCAGCTGTGATAGACATCAAAATACCATGCTCCCTTCCTTTGCGTTTCAGGAACATTTGCACCGTACAATCCTTTTTTATGTTCGTCCGGATATACAAAACGCAAAACATCAGACTCTGCACTCAGATCTCTTACTCTATGCCCCGGACGTCCTGGCAGTGCGCTAATATCCTGATCCGTCTGTGGATTGATATGTGTGAACCATTGGTCACTCTCATAACCCATAGGATTATAGGAATTGAACAGACGTATTGGAAGGTATCCGTTTGCCACGCCCTCTGTAATTGTATATTCAAGGGTTGTTTTCACTTCCGGCAGAGTATTCGCAATTCCTGAATGCATATTGTTTTCATTTTCATAGGGAGCTGTTTTTGTCTCACAGATATCCTCTGAGATATTTTTTATGTCTCTATAAGCCATCTCATTAAAGTCCACACTGCCCTCTATCACCTCAAAATCTGCAATAATAAAAATTGGCGAACCTTCACTTGGAACTAGATACGGATACTCTCCTAACGCACTGCTAAACAGCTCGCTGAGCCAGCACCCAGAGCCTGGTGCAATATCCCAATACACATCCAGAGTATTATAATTCTCCTCATACCATTTATCAAGCTGTCCGCCAATATAGCACTTTTTATAGTTGGCATAAGCCTGGGTACAGGTCCAATCCAGACTGTGTGCCACCTCTCCGTCAGGCTGTGTCCAATCCTCCCCCTGGGATTGGTTGGGGGTCTGGATTCCAATGGCAGTCAATCGGATTTTACTCTGCTGATTGGCCTGAAATTTCACATCCACACGGATCTTATCCGAAGTATACTGGGTATGCCAGCCCAAATACGTATATTTACCCGGCTGTAAATTTTTAATCTGTGTAAGGATTTTTGAATCAGAACCGATGTCGGCCAGCCGTTCAGGTTTAATTGCTTCAGGACTATTGGAAATAATCATTTTCCCGCCGCCTGTGGGACGGAAGGCAATGTCTCCGTCTTTGGGCGCAAGCACCTGGAAAGCGGTGTGGTTCCCTTGCAGGCCTGATACCCGGAAGCTGGTTCCCTTTTCCAGATAAAACCGCTTATAGCTATAGCCGTTCTTCACCATGTTATTTGTGATATAGTCCGGCACGCCCTCTCCGAAGCTCTGGTAGGTCTCGGTAAAATCGTCCGTGAGACGGCTGTACCGCAGGCCGCCGCCTGTGCCGCCGCCGGAGCATTCATCCACATGAGCAGTCATGTCTCCGCCCTTGACACCCACAAAATAATAACCGCTGCGTTCCGCGTTAAAATGATAATCCTTCCAGCCGCTGGTCGGTTTTGTATATTCATGGTCAAATTCCGCAAAACTGGTATATCCCTCGAAAACTACCTCCGCCGCCTTAATATCTGCACTGAGGTCAAACATACACTTCATGACCGCCTTGCAGACCTCCGCGCGGGTGATGTTCGCAATGGGATGAAAATAGTGGTTTTCATCGCCCTCCATTACGCCGTTCATATACATTTGATAGACCTCGTCCGCGTTGTAGAAGTTGCTCTCACCCTGATCCACAAAGGCGCTCCCTTCCAGCCATGCCACATTTTTCGGTGTGAATATTTCCGTATGGTATTTATAAATCAGGGACGGGACCTGCAGCTCTGCCGCGTTGCCGATAAACATCACTGAGAGAATATACGCCGCCTCGCATCTGGGCAGATTCGCATCCGGATCCTGATATTGGGTTTGATTTATCAATCCGTTGTCCAGGGCATAATCCAGATAGTTCTTTGCCCAATGTACATCCGGGCTGTCTTTGACTCCGCCTGTGGCAATCCCGGCCGCCTCTATCACCATTTTCAGGAATTGCGCTCTGGTCACATCTCCCTGGGGATTGAAATTCACCACCCCATTTTCATCGATGTCACCATTGATGATTCCCCGGTTTGTCGCCTGGAACAAATACAGGTAATACCAGGGATCTGCTATTGTTTCCTGCAGATCCTCATACTGAATCACCTGATACAGTTTGTTTGCCCCATAGAGGTTTGGCAGGATCCCGTCATACTCTGTCTTCAGCCCGGCAAGGATGCAGCTGCCGTCTGCCGGGGATCCGATTTTTGCAATGTCGTTATCCGTATCAAACGTAATCTCCTGTACCGTCAGGCTGCTGTTGCTTTTATCGTATTTGAATGCTTTAATTTTACTGCTGTCATATCCATCCGGATAAGTAAAACGGATATTCTCATAAAAGCTCTCTCCAGTGTCTATCCTATCCGAAACATTGAATTCCTTGGAGATTTCCAGCAGATACGCGAAGGTATCCAGCACCCAGCAGTTGTCATTTGTCAAGGAAATCCCTTTCTGCGCACCCTGACCGTATGTATATAGATCAAAGGTCTCCGACCCGTTTTTCTGAGTATAACCGGTGATCACAGCGGCGCTGCCGTTCCTGACCAGCAGAACCGGGAATCTCCGCTTCAGGTTTTTCAGAATTACCTCTTTAACCGCGTCATCATGAACCTTTCCGGTCTTAACCAGCCCGGTGGAATCGCTTTCCATTGCGCTCTTAAACTTTTCATAAAAGCTGAACATCGAATCTAATGCCGAGGTATCCATATCCGCCGCGTTTCCTTTCATCAGACTGTAGACGGTTTGCCCGTCCGAGAACAAATCATAGGAATCCCCGCCGCGAACCGCCAAAGCCGGCAGACAGCCATAAATGTTCAGAATTGACGCCAGGGAGACTCCAAACTGTTTGCCGTCCGCACTCTCTATGTCAAAGATATACCTGCCTTTCAAATCACTGGTAAACGGCAGATACCGGTCATCGACTGAAGGAAGCGTACGCGCCGACAGTTCCGGCGCTGCTTCGCGTTCCTTCAGTTCAGAGAAGGTATGGTAGATGTCTGAGATTTTCAGCCGCAAATCCAGCATGGAATGAATCGAATAAACGCCTGGGATTTGTTCCAGCAAGGAATTTCCCGCGTCTTCTGTTCCCAAGGCCAGCACGACAACCGCAGTCCCCTGCTCACGCATATTGGATACCGTCCGGGCCAGTGCAGAAGCTTCTATACTTTGATTGACGAATAGTACTGCCAATTTGTTCCGTCCGTTGCTGCCTCTCAGGAGCGCTGACCAGGCTTCCAGCAATGCAGAGGCAGAAGCCTGTTCCGAATACCGTTGCTGACCCAAGCTTTGAACTGCTTCTATTGCAGCATTGCCGGTTTTATAATAGGTACTGTTTTGTGCGTCCGCAATGCGGACGGTTGTGTCTGCCGGTGCGGATTCGATGAGGCTTTCAACCGTTTCCAGCCATCGCAGATCAGATCCCGGATCAAACGGAAGCATATCCAACGAGAAATCCAAGCCAATGGAAAGTTCCGTTTGACCGACCACAGCATTCTCCGGCAGGGCATCGGTCATTGCCTGCTCAACCTGATTATTTGCCAATTCCAGAGTCAGTGGCTGGACAAGGAGATTCGGTGACAATGTATTCGACGACTCCAACCCCACAGTGATTGCTTTTCGGTCTACATACCCCAAGCCATCTCCCATTCCCACAATCACCTTAACCTGGCGGCCGCGGGATTCCGGATCAATCCGGAATCTGACGCTCCGGTAATCGGGGCTGAGCGCTGTAAACGTTCCCTCCATAGAAGACCAGAAGAAAAACGGATTAGCGGATGGATCCGCCGTGTATTGTCCATCGTTTATACTAAACTCATATATCCCGTTTTCATCGTCAATAATGCGTTCAGAAACTTTGGTAATTTCAGGCTTGATACAGTCTGATACAAGGCTATAGGTCTGTTCGAACTCTCTGCCTAAAGTCCTTACCGGAACATCCGCATCGTATTCTCCCGACGAATCTGACTCACGCGTCAGATAGATTCGGGGCCGACAGCTGCCCGGGGCGTGGATGCCAGCCCACTCCGACATTGCGATTTCCATGGGTGCGGTATTGTTATCCGTACTGTAAATCGCCAGGGTTACCACCTGATCTTCTGCCGGCTTTTCTTTGACAGCCTGAACCAGCTCAGTAACCGGCAAGAAAATTGTGGTTCTGTTCTCCGTCCCGGTATTTGTTCTTGACAACGTAATCTCACCGATCTCATCAAGATCCGACAGCTGTGCCGGAACATCAGGATATGTCACACTGTTCTGCTGCCAGGTTTTATTAAATGTATCGTTCTTCATCACTGCCACTTTATACTTGCTGTTTCGGCTGCCGCTGAGCTGGGTCAGTTCAAGCTGGGCATACGTCATATCTGATGCATCATGGCCGGAGAAATCAAATTTCAGCATGGCAAACCGTCCGGTCAGCTTTTGATTGCTGATGGTTGTATTGATTGCCGCCGTTGGGTTCCAGCCATAGCGTTCTGTGCCAACGAGCCCGCTGACTCCGCCGTAAATCATAGTATCATCCGTCGTATAAACATACTGCGGTGCGTCCGGAGCCTGATGCGGCACTAAAACAGTAAAATCGACTGTTTGGCTTGCCGCTCCCTTGGTCACGTTTGCGGTCAGGGTAACCTTTTGATCCGCCTGATACCAAGCGGGACGGTTCAAGGTTCCATCCACCGCAATGTACTGCGGCGCACTGCTTGTCCAGATTATGCAGCTGCCGCTTGGCCCCGCTGTCGGCAGGTCCAGGTCGGTTTGTGTCGTTTCAGGCATGGCTTCTCTCAGACCTTCTATATCATTCCAGACCTGCTGCAGATCTGTGTCTCCAATCGCAATCCGGTCTGAGGTCCTAAGTTGACCTAGATTGCCCATCTCTTTGTTACCATAGGTAATATTGGTGATCCAGGTTTTCAGTTTGGATAAACCGACTGTATTCTCTGCCCCCGGCAGGAAATACTTTTGTTCCGGCGTAATCAGCTCTTGCCCGCCCGCAAGAATTGTCAGTTTATGTTCCTTGTCTGCAAAGATCAAATACTCTTGGTCCACCGTTGGATTGATGTTATAGGTCTGCGTTTTTCGGACAATCGAACCACTTTCCAAAGCACCGTAGGCAATATTAACTTTCCGTACCGAAGCATCCAGCCAGACCTGACAGATCTCCTGTCCTTCCGCCGTTACAGGGGCGAAGTACATAGAGCCGGTATCGTAAGCACGTGCGTTAAAGCCAATGGCTATTTGCTCATAGACCGTATTTCCCCCTTTTAGATCTAACGGCCGTATGCCAACCACGCAGGGCTGGTAGCTCGGCGTCTGCCGGTCCGATATTTTTTTCAGGATTAAACGGTTATTTTTAACCAGCACCTGACCGGCATGAAGCTGGCCATTTGTACCATTCTTAATGCCCGGATAGGAAAATCGCCACTGGGGATATTGCGTAAAGGCTTTGGTCCCCTCTGTCTCCATGCCGCTCGCCTTTCCTGTAACGGCGGACGAATATCCTTCACCAGAATAATTTTGCGGCCAGTCTGCCACAGTTATCACATAATCCAAATATTTGGTATATCCATTGATTGGGTTCGTGACTTTTGCAGTCAGCGTTACATCAGTATAGATAGGGGGATGTACAAGCAGCTTGCCCTCTGGTGACAAAACGCCTGGATGACTTGATGTATATGTGATCTGCGTCCCATTTAAAGTGGTTGGCAGTTCCGGGAGATCTTCTGTGGTATAGGCAGGAGATAGGGTGCCTGTATTGGCAAAAAAGTAGCGCAAACTCTCCAGAGCCCCCTCCACATTGTCATCGGTATCGCTTAAATGCTCAATTAACTGCACGGAATCAATTTTTGCCAGCTCTGCATTTTGAGGGGCTTGTGCCTGGACAGAGATGCGGATTCCGGTCACATAAGCCCCAGGAGCACGGCGGTTCCAGTCAGTCATATTGAATGTATCTGCCGGATTTGCACCTGAAAGCGTTGTAGCAACCGGCGTGGCGCCCCAGTCCTTGAAGGTCTGGAATGTGGAATCTGCGGAACGCAGCATAGTCCGGATCAAACGGTTTTCCTGGGGATTGGTCCAGAGCGGATACTCCCTGACACCGGATTTGTTCAGACCGTTATTGTATACGCTGAAGTTGGCGGATGCACCAGGGTCTACACGATATCTCGCAACAACGCATTCCTGGCCGCTGTTATCCTTTCCCATAACATCATAGTAAATTTGAGAGTTCGGCTGGCGGAAGGAGGTGCGGGTGCGGATTTCATATTGGCCTTTAAAATTGTTTGTCCAAACAGAGGCCCGTTCGTCTCCATGCCAGTTGTTTTCCCGATATGAAAAGGTCTTTTCGATCCCATAGGTCAGGGCGCCGTCTCCCCAATTCTGCGGGCTGGTTTTCTTCAGAATCAGCTGTCCCGACTCGGCTGTGAATTCGCCGTTGTCTGCGTTATAGACCTCCTTCCATCCCATTGTTTCAAGCGCCGCCTGACTTGCATGATAGCAGGGTTGATAGGAATTATTGAACTGCTGGTCATCCATCATAACGGGCTCGGGATTTACATTACCGTCCATACCAACCAAACGCGGCGTTGTAATATTCCCAGAGGTTCCAACATTAAATTTATCGCCGGCATTGTTTCCGAAGCACCAAACAGTCCCGTTATTTGCAACTGCAACATAGCTGCCATTCCGGGCAAACACATTGGCACAGCTCGGCAAACCTTCAATTTTCTGTTCCACAATTTCGTTATTCGTCTCAGACCAGACCCATACAGTTCCATCTGCCTTGAGGTAAATATTCTGATCCGCTTTTATTACGTTTTGGAAATTCGCATTGTCAGCAATATCTGAGGTGCCGTCACTATAAAACGCAATCACGGTTAAGAGCGGCATATTTAAGTCCGCCTTAGTCCCCCACCCCACGGCCGCAACCGGTTTATCTGTAATATTGAAGGGAGAGATATCCCGTTCATAATACAATGGAGTTCCGTCACAGCCCCAGTGTGATAAAATGCCTTCGCTGTCAATGGAATAGCTGTTTTTATTACCGGCTATAATTGCAGTCCGGTTTGACGCCTGCTTTACCTGAGCCGGGCCGTGACTGGCAAAGCCGGTATAAACGTCTGGATCTCCCGGGTAAGCAGGCGGTATATAGGTCGGATGGGTGCCTCCGGCCTGACCCCACATATCTTCGCCCCATGCCCAGACCCGTCCGTCAGCATCTAGTGCCAGAAAATGATCAAAGCCGGCTGAAACCGCAGTAATATTACTGAGATATTCCTCACCGTTCAGCACATGCCATTCCTGGATAGATAAATCACCATTTGTCGAATAACAGTCAACGGTACCATTGGCAAAGGCAACGAGATACATATCTCCGGTCGTGCCGCTTTGATCTTCCCGCGGCTGAACGGAGATATCTACAGCAGAGATATAGCTTTTCGATATCAATGTCAGTTTGCCCTGACCCAATAGATAAAGACTGTTATCTGATTTCAGGAACATGACACTGCTGGTTCCAATGGCAACCTTTCGTGTCTCAAGTTGAGAAAAAAGCTCCCAGCCCTCACTATCTTCAACCGCGGTTATCTGATGCTGTTCATCCAGAATGACCGGCACATCCAACTGTTCGCCGGGCAAGCCTAGTGTCAGCTTATCAGTATTAAGGTATCTGCCAGAGCTGATATAAGGTTCCAGGCAGGAAAGCATGTCTGCACTGTTAAGAACTGCATCTTTCGCAAGAGACAGATCGTTGGTTTTTCCGTATTCCGCGGCTGCGCCCGTTATCACACCAGCGGCGACTGAGGTCCCGCGCATTGCATTCCGGGTGCCGCAGTTCCAAGCGCTCTCGATACCGCTGCCCTGGACGGCAATATCCACACTGGAATCACCGTAGTTTGAAAAGTAACTCAGATTTTGGTTCTCGTCTGCCGCGGCAACACTGATGATATTATCCAGCTGAAACGATGCGGGATAGACGGGATTGCGCTCTAAATCTCTATGTGCGTTGCCAGCAGCACAGATAAAGAGCATATCGGCACATTCCGACATTGTATCCAGCAATGCCTGATTATTGTCGGAACTGCCCCAGCTGCAGTTGATAAGCTGGATATGATTCTCTTTGGCATATTGTATTGCCCGAATAATATCACTGGTATATGCTCGGCCATTTTCAAATACTTTTAATGGAACCACTTGTGCTTCCGGAGCATTCTGAACAATAATTCCGGCAATGTTGGTACCATGTATGTCGCTGGCCTGCGTTTCGTTCAATACGATCTCTGCCTGATCCTGGCAAAAATCATACCCACCTGTGACATGGCCTGCCAAATCCGGATGACTGGCATCAACTGCAGAATCAATCAGCCCAACTCTGACAATGGATTCGTCAGTACTTTCGACCGTGTCTGCAGTCTCTTCAGGTTCAAGCGCAGTGTCTATGACGGGCGCGGAGGAGAACTCTGGTTCTGTTGGATCTGCTTCCGCTGAAAGCGTCAGCAGATAATCCGGTTGTATATACTCTATTACTCCGGCAGTTTGCTCCTGCACAGCGACGGCAAATGTTTCCGGAGCGATAGGCTCGCGTAAGGTAATGAGCTGATATTGGTCAATTGTTTCGTTTTTAATAGGTTCTGAGGACATGTCTTGGATGACTGAGAAAACGGATTGAAGCTCTTCCGCTTCTTGACTTTTTTGCTCTGCCTGCAGCTTTTCAACTGCATTGCTGACCGCTAAGGCTTTTTTCGCTTTAGCCACAGAAAAAGCGTTTTCAATGGTTGGTTGATCGACAGGTTGTGAAGCAAATTTTACAATGAATCTATTTGTATAGGTTTCTAAGTCCTCTGCCGCAGCAGATAGGTGACCGGCGGCATTGGCTTCGTCCTGCAGGGGGTCTCCAGCTGCAGCGCCAGCGGGCAGAAATGAGGGCATCATTCCAAATGCCATAATGACCGCAGTGCACAGGCTGATTAGTCTTTTGCTTTTCATAGTGATCCTCCCATATTATTTTTTTGCACAAATACATAAAGCGGCAAAGAGTATGTCCTTCGCCGCTGCCTCAGCAATATTTTAATGTGATCATCCTCACGCACCCCCCTTATGAAGAGCATCGAATAACAATACAATTATATCATCTGTATAATATTCTAACAATCTACAAAACATGTTTTCAATCTCCAATTCCGCAGTTTAAAACGCTTATTTTGTCGAAAAAATACTTGTGGTGAATTAATAACGCGAACAAATGAGAGGAAAGGAAAAGGGTAAAAAGAAAGTAAAAATGGGCATTTTTGAAAGGGTTCGGTTTGATTCGGTTTATTTCGACATAATACCCTAAAATTATATATCGGAATCTTGTGTTGAAAACAGAGGGCTGAAATATTTTATATTCTGTCGCCAGTGTGTTGTTACAAACTTATGGTTTTACGAATGATATCGTAGATTCTTTCCTGTTCCTCTGGTGTACTTTGTGACAGAAGCCACTCAATTTCATCCGCATAGATGGATCGTGTAGTTGGATCATCCGTGGCAAGCGGCTTCTCTGATAGCTTAAGCCAGGAATTCACTCGTTCTAATATGTATTCCTGCTTATGTAGGGGCAAGGTGTAATAAAGGTTCAAAAGCTCTTGGTCCAGTTGTTCTTCCACTTCTACATGCTGATAAATATGTAGATAATCCATAAATAGAATGTCGAGATCAACCCCCAAGACCGTAGCGATCAACCGAAGCTCGGACAAATTAGGGTCTTTGTATTCCCCACGTTCAAGTTTGCTTAATTTTGCACCAGATATCCCAGTCACTGCCGCTAGGTCAGCGATTGACATATGCAATTTTAGGCGACACCGTTGTACATTAGTGCCTAAATTAAACGTATTCATGTTATCAACTCTACAATCTCATTAAATTCTGAACTGTATCCCTCAGAAAAACCTTCTCCTTATCATTCAAGTGGGTAATCTGCGCTCTAAACTGTCGATATAGTAATTTCCCGGATTCGTGATCATCCGCCAGGCAATCATTAATACTAACATTCAGGCCATTGCAAAGATTGATGACAGCCGTTGCGCTGGGATGTGCATGGCCTGTTTCAATATTTATCAGATGCTGAGACGACATATCCGCTAATTCTGCTAATTTGAGGTGTGTTAAGTTATTCTTGACACGAAAATATCGAACCCCTTGTCCGAACTTTTTGTAATTAAAATTTACATCACTCATTTGAATCATCCTCTACGGTTAGCCGACCCAGATTTGTTACAGCCGTATTTATAAGATCTAAAATATATTGCTGCTGTTTTTCATTGAGCTTAGAAACTGTCACTAAAATGTCCTGCAGATACAGAGATTCTCTGAGCTCCTGCTTAAGATTTATTGTCTCAGTTTCCTCAGTTTCCTCAGGTTCTTCGGTTTGATTGCTTTCCGCGATGTTCATGTAAACATCTAGCGAATGCAAAATGATTATTACACAGTCTTTCTTTTCAAAAGCGGTAAAAAGCGGTCATTTTGGAATTAAGCGTTTAAAGTCCTTCTGTCCTTTGTTTTCCATTATTTCTCTATTCATGACCCGCCCGGGACATAAGATGCCGTTGCGGCTGCGGCTGGTAATTTATCTTACTGTTTTTTTCTCACGCTACCAACCCTCTATCTGGATAACTTGGGAGCGTTTCATTTCGTAAAACGCTCCCTCTCCCAGCACAGGGCATCGTCCATGATATAGTAACGCCGCTTTCCTTTGGTGATAGACTTGTACTCAATCGCCTCGGCGGGGCAGCCGCAGATACAGGCCATGCAGTGGGTGCAGCTGCCGTTCCATTGGGGTTTCCCGCCTGCCAGGACAATGTTGTTCAGCGGGCACCGCCGGGCGCACTTCCCGCAGGACACGCAGGTGTCCGAAACGGTAAAGCCCTTGTCATGAATGGCAACATAATAGTAGAGCGGGTTAAACGGGCCGCTGAGGAACCTGCCGCCAAGGGACACCTGCGCTTCTGTAAACGCCTCTCCCTGCTTGATGCGCTGTGCAAGCGCGGAAAAAACAGGCTCCGCCCGCGCCATTATCTCTTCACATTCGCTCTCGCTGGGCGCCGAAGATAATGCAATATAATTTTCCGGCATCTGCACGGAGGCCAGTCCACGGTAAGTCAGGCCGGTCCGTTCACAGAGACGCCGGGTATAAAGGGCGGCGTTTCCGCCGGTGCCGCCGCCTCGTGTTAAGATGAAGTAGGCGTTTTTGTTGCCTTCAAATTTTGTATGCTCGATCCATTCCTCCACGACTCTTGGCATCCGCCAAGCATAAATAGGCGCGACAAAAACCAGCGGAAGCTCCGAATGGAACTCCCTTTTTTCTTCATCCTTCAAACAACGATTGATGGAAACCGCCTTATCCTCCCCCAGCAGTTTCGCTATCCGAAGAGCCGCAAACTGACTGTTTCCGGTACCGCTGAAATACAAAATCATAATGTTGTCCTCCTTGACAAACTGACATTTTTACTATATGATACATATTGTATCATATAGCGCGCTGTTGTCAATCAGCAGACCTGAGACAAAACAGGGGGAATTGTATCATGGACAAGAGAAAAGAGGCCAACCAAAGGGTGAAAGACCGCTTGTTTTCCGCACTGGTGGAATTTGCAGGACATAAAGATTGGTCTAAACTGACTGTGACCGAGCTGATTGCGCAGTCCGGTGTGGCCCGGGCGTCCTTTTACCGCAATTTCAAATCGGTGGAGGATCTCATCGACTACGGGATTGAGCAGATGGCGCAGCGTTACCATGCGGGAAAGCCATTGCAAACGGATGATTTCCACAGCAGAGAGGCGATTTTGTATAAATTCCAATTTTACAAGGAATATTCCAACCTTGTCCTGGCCTTCCATCGCGCCAAACTGGCGACCACGCTGCTGGATATCATCACCGACTGTGAAATCGATGCCCGGGGAGATATGCCGGTGGGATCCGTCTCCAAATACGAGCTGTACTTCTATGCCGGGGCCTTTTATAACGTGCTGCTCTGCTGGCTGGAGGGCGGCGCGAAGGAAACGCCGGAAACTATGGCGGATGAATTTTGGCGCATTGTAAAGGGGAACTGCTGATTTTCTAAAACGTGCATAGGGAGGTTCGTTATTGGGAAAAATATGCATAGGAATCTGTTGCAGAGCCTCCTGCGTAAAGCAAGACCAAGAGGAGGAAAGATTATGGACTATCCAACTTTATTTTCCCCTATGAACATTGGCCCGGTCACCATCAAAAACCGTATTATTATGTCCTCCATGTGCGTTGGACTGGCGGAATATGACGGCACGGCGGGGAAAGAACTGGCCGATTATTATGAGGAGCGGGCCGCCGCCGGCGTGGGACTTATTATGACCGAATGCACCCGCATCAATGAAACAAACTGCGTATCCCATTCCCGGATGCTGTCCATGTCCCATGACCGTTACATCGAACCCTTCCGTAAGGTTTCGGAGCGGGTTCACGCCCATGGCACTAAAATTTTCGTCCAGCTGTTCCATCCTGGACGGCAAAATCTTGTGGTTTTCCCCGCCGTATGGCGGATGAACGAGGCGGTGGGGCGGCTCCTTCCGGCCTATTGGAAACTGTTCTTCCGGATTGCCGGAGGCGTGGACGAAGCAGCCCTGGACGACCCCAAAATGGTGAAGCGTATGAACCGCTGGATGAAGCCTCTCCTGGCACCCAGCGCCGTTCCTTGCGGGCTGGGCGAAAACCCAATCCGCAGCCAAAATACCGTGGCCATGACAATAAATCAAATCAAGACATTGGTTACCGAGTTCATTGCGGCCGCTAAACGGGCCCAAAAAGGCGGTGCGGACGGTGTGGAGCTGCACGGGGCCCATGGATATTTGATTCAGCAGTTTTTAAGCCCCTATACCAACCGGAGGACGGATGAATACGGCGGCTCCCTGGAAAACCGGATGCGCTTTTTGCAGGAGATCATCGGGGGAATCCGAAAGGAATGCGGCGCCGGATTTCCTGTCAGCGTCCGTCTGTCGGTGGATGAGTTTTACGACCGGATCGGCTACCCCGGCCAAGGCATCCTTCTGGATGAAGGGGTGGAGATAGCAAAGCGGCTGGAACGCCTCGGAATTGATGTAATCAATGTCAGCAGCGGCAACTACGACACGGAGCAGACCTCCTGCGAGCCCATCAGCTTTGCACCCGGCTGGCGCAAATATCTGGCGAAAGCGATCAAAGACGTGGTGGGAATCCCTGTGATCGCCGCCAATCTGATTCGTTCCCCGGAGCAGGCAGAGGCGCAGCTTGCGGAGGGAACGCAGGATTTCATCGCCATGGGGCGTCCATTCTTGTCTGATCCTGAGTGGGCAAAAAAAGCACAGGAAGGGCGCAGCGACGAGATATTAAAGTGCATTTGCTGCTTATACTGCATGGAGTGTTTCCGCAAAAATATATTGAACGGCAAACCAGTTTCCTGCGCTGTGAATCCCCGAGCCTGCAGGGAGAGCCAGTATGAAAGCCCCCTGCGGAGGGACGGAAACGGACGAAAAATCGTCGTCGTAGGCGCGGGTCCGGCGGGGCTGACCGCTGCAAAGGAGTTGGCTGCACGGAATTTTCAGGTCACAATTTTGGAACAAAACGCCGAACCGGGCGGACAACTGCTCCTTGCTGAAGCCCCGCCCTATAAAGAGAAGATTGGCTGGTTTATCGAGGAGCTTACCCTTCTGGCCCGTCAACAGGGAGTCATCATCCGGTACAATGTGGCTGCCGACAAAAAAATCATTGACGAGTACCAGCCCTACGCTGTCATCCTTGCAACCGGCGGAGAGGCGGCAGCTCCGCGGATACCCGGCTCGGATCAGGATTCGGTAGTGACCGTGACGCCGGTGTTAACCGGGGAAAAACGCTATTCCAGGAAACGGATCGCCGTAATCGGCTCCGGTATGACCGGCTTGGAAACAGCTGAATTTCTTCTGAAACAGGGAAATACCGTTACTATCATCGAAATGGCTGACCAGATCGCTCCCGGCGCATACCCCACAAATGTTAAGGACGTTCTCCAAAGGTTGGAAGAAGGTGCGGTCACCTTTTTACCCGGCAGACGGCTGGACAGGATCGGCGACGGGGTTCTGCATCTAAGCCGGAAGGATGGTGTATTGGAAACGGTTCAGACCGATGTTACCGTCCTGGCCGTCGGAGTGCGGCGCCGCGACGTACTGGCGAAGGAGTGCATAGGCCATTATGAACGCCTCTATGTGATTGGTGATGCAGGAAAACCAGGACGGATCGGTGAGGCGACCCGCAGCGCATTTGAATTGGCCCGGTCGATTCGTTAGAAATACCTTTGATGATGAACCTGGATCTTCAATGGAAACGCATATCATTCATATTCAAACAGAAAAAGCGCCGATCGCCCCGGCGCTTTTCTGGTGATATTACATATAGCTGTTACCAACCAAGCAACTAATACATAAGCATCGAACTGCTTTCCCATATTCCAAACGCTCTGGATTCTTCAATGTACCGTCTCCTCACCTCAAAGGGGTATCGCAGGATCTGGCCCAAAAAATGCTTTAAGGAAAGTATAGCGGGCAGTTTGGCCCCTGCTTTTTCCCTTTTTCGACTGTTTTCAAAATGACGGCTTTTTCCACGAAAATGACCGCTTTTCAGGCTGAAGCCAAAAACGGTCATTTTTTATCCGTCATTTTTTGATTTTTAAAAAGCGGTGATTTTCTTTTCAAAAAGCGGTCGTTTTCATTTTTCTGGTCTCATGACACGGCCGTCTTCCGTTTTCCATTCGCTCATGTTCCGGCTTCCGTCAAGTACAAAGGAAGCGGCGCGGGAACCTGAATTTACAACAATCGTTCGCGTCAGTTTGTAATTTTCATCTATGTATTTGCTTTTTGCCTCTCGCAGATGCAATAGACCTTTCGGACAGCTCTTTGTCGTATCACGTCTTATAGTGCTTCCTTCTAGTATTTTATACCCCAGAGAAGTGTGTATACAACTGGCGTCGGCTCCGCAGGTTTTGATATAATATATCTCACGCTCTTCTTGATAGATTCCAAAAGTCTTGTACCCCAGCATACACATTACGGTTTTGGCGTTCTTGATATATGTGTTCAATTCGCTGTCTTTTTCCTCAGTCACATTTCCTCTTGTCGGCTCAACACGATTCATGAGTGTAACCCTGTTTTCAGCAGCAGCCAGCTTGTAGAAATGATGCTCAAGGTAACTATGCGGCTTGAATGGGTAAGCAGAGAATTCAGATCATAAAAAACCGAGTGAAAAGTAATAGACTTCGCAATGTGAAAACTCCATTAAACAATTTAGCATACTAAATCTAATTTGCTGAATTGTATAGCATTACGCTAAAAGGTTTTTGTTTTCTGTATAAAAGTTTAGAGCATATCCATATACCCCATGTTATTTTGCTAAAATGTTAAGATTTTACACTAAATAGCAGCATTTTTGCTCCATTGTATCAAAATTGGAGTGACAACACAAAGCATGAAAATCCGAACCTTAAACTGATTGGTGATAGGGTCGGATTTTTTTGTTATATTCATTTTATAGACAAAATTAGTGGTATAACCAATTTGCTTGTGGTTCTGACAGGTTTTGTTCTAATGTAATCTGGTTTTTATTGTTTCCACTGAATTTGTCCTAACGAATCATGTTGTTAAGGCCCCTGCTCATCTCCATTTTTATCTGCGGCAGGAAGTGGGTATAAGTATCCGCTGCTGTGCTGATGCTGAAGTGGATGGGGTACGCGCTGATGCGTTTGACATTGAGCCCCGTCTCTCATACAAGGCTGCCGCAGGTGCGGCGGAGACGGTGCAGCTGGATTTCCGGCAGACCGTTGTCCTTGATCAGCGTTTTGAAGGTGCAGGATAGATACTCTGGACAGTGTGGCCTTCCATCTTCTCACTGGCAAACGTAATCGTTTTGGTGGTGTTCCCGTCCAACAGCCGCCGATTTTTCTCCTGCTTTTACACCAATTTTTTCCCTTGCTTATGCTGTTTATGCCATTCAATATACTGTTTGCGCATAAAGTATACTATAGGAAAAGCAAGGCGTAAATTTCTAATTGACCGGTGTTTTATGTACTGATACTATAGTGTTTGTAAAAAATATTGGGGGGAATTTTAAGAGAGGACTGAGTTGTGAAGATAATATGAAAAATGAAAGGGTGACGCATAGATGCGTATCGTAAGACAGCACAGAAAGATACTTGTTTTAGCCTTAGGTTTTTGTATGGCACTGGGATTATTTTCCGAAGCTGCTGCGGAAGACGGTGTGTATATAACCTTTGATGTTTATACAGAAAAAGCAGACCAGGCGGAAACGGTCCCGTCAGAATTTACACTTATTGGTGACAAATGGATGCGGCAGGCAGGAAAGAACTTTCTTTATAACGGCAGTTCTGTAACTGAAGGGTTGGCCTTAGAATATGTATTCACAGGCACAAGCGTTGCGTTAATTGGGTATACGGACAAAAATGTGGGGAATATTGATGTGTTTCTGGACAGTCAGCCTGCTCCCGGTACGGACAATGGGAAAGTGGTAATCCAAAGAACCGATGCACCTGCGGCAAACCAAATATTATATCAGGCAGAGGGGCTTGTGTTGCAATCCCATACTTTAAGGGTAACAATCCGCAGCGATTATCCAAGCGGGCAAAATTACTTTGAGCTGCAAAAGATACGTTATGCAGGACTGAAGAGTATTCGGAATGAGTTAGAGGAACTGGCGGGCGCCATTGGATGGAACGAGATAAGAGGTCAGAATATATCCCGGCAGCGGGTATGGACCGATTTGAACCTCACTGCTGTAACCACGGAGCTGCAAAACAAGGGCGTGAACCTTGTCTGGAATTCCTTTCCTCAGGGCTATATTGATAATACAAGCGGCCGGCTCCTAATGAGACCGGCAGAAGAGGACATAAAAATTAGGCTGAGCGGAACGCTGTCAAAAGGAACTGAGGTGAATGATGTACATTTGAATTTTACGCTCGTTGCAGGAGGTGATATTTTCATATCACCGGAGAGCGGATTTTACAGTACAGACGGGAAGCAGACAGCGATGGCAAGTGAAGGAGAAAAATTTCAGTTTTGTACCTGCTTAGAAAATCAAACGGGCGAGATAAAGCAGGCGGAAATTATAACAGCTGTATATGATTTTTCAGGCAGCTTGCTCCGCTGCCGCACAACTCCTGTTCAGCTTTCCGGATACCAAAAGATGGAGCTGACCGTTCCTATGGCCCCCTTGCAGAAGAATGAAACAGCAAGTGTATTTTGCTGGGAAAGCGAGAGTATCATGCCTATACATAAACCATTTAGAATACAAAACAATAATTTGAATATATATGTTTCTCCTTTAGGGGACGATAGGGGAGACGGTTCCTTTGCTTATCCATTTCAATCGGTTGCGCGTGCCACATTGGCAGCGCAAAATGCATCGGCATCTATGCCGGAAGCAGATGTAACGATTTTCTTTCGTGAAGGGGTTTACTATATGAATGAGCCGGTGGAGTGGGATGCGGAAAACACGCCGTCGGAAGCGGGCAGTATAACTTATAGTGCCTATGGGGATGAAAAAGTAGAATTTAATGGTTCGGTGTATTTGGGGCAGCTTCAGTGGGAGAGATACAGCGGAGATATTATGGTCAGCGATATAGGCCCCGGCTATGATTTTGATGTGCTGTATGCGAATTCCGCACGCCAGACAATGGCACGATATCCAAACTATACAACGGATGATACATTATTTGGCTATCACGGAGCCGCCGCCGATGTTTTGGCCGCGGAAAGGATCAAGAATGTGTGGAAATCTATTCCGGAAGAAGGTTATGTCCGTGCAATGCATGAAAGAGAATGGGGAGGAAACAGTTATAAAATCACAGATGTTGACAACAGTGGAAACGCTTCTCTTGCATGGGTGGGCGATAATAACAGAGGAGCAGCATACAATCCAGCACAAATGGTTGTAGAAAATATATTTGAAGAATTAGATGCAGAGAATGAATGGTTCTATGATAAAAAAACAGGAAAACTGTATTACTGCCCGCCAAAGGGGATGGAGCTGTCTGGTGCCGCATTTGAAGGGGCGGCGGCATCCGAACTAATCCGCCTGTCGGGGAACAGTGCGGAAAAGGCAGTTCAAAATATTACGTTTGATGGAATTTGTTTTACAAAAACACACAGAACCTTGTTCAACAGCAGTTATGAACGGCCTTTGCGTGGCGATTGGGGACTGGCGAGGACCGGTGTGATATTTATGGAAAACGCAAAAAATATTACAATTAAAAATTGTGAATTTAATGAAATCGGCGGAAATGCTGTTATGATGAGCGGATATAACGAAAACCATACCATAGACCAAAACGCTATGACGCACATTGGAGCAAGCGCAGTTCTTATTGTGGGAAAGGAAGACGCGGTGCGGGATCCTTCTCATTGGGATGATAATGACCATAAGGCGGTTATCAGTGATAAAGAGCGTGGGCCAAAAACGGAAGACTATCCAAGGGACATTACTGTCAGCAACAATTATATGTATGATTTAGGCCTATATGAAAAGCAGGTTTCAGGCGTTTGTATGTCGATTGCCTCGCGGATACATGTAAAGGGAAACACGATTCACCGATGCCCCAGAGCAGGTGTGAATATTAGTGACGGAACCTTTGGGGGGCATCTGATTGAAGACAACGATATTTTTGACTGTGTGCGGGGTACTGGCGATCACGGCCCTGTCAATGCGTGGGGAAGGGATAGATTTTGGTCGCTTGGAGGATACAACACGCGCGGAAGCGATGGCGCCAAAAAGAAGCCATATGCATTTTTGGATGCGATGGAAACAAGTATAATACGGCATAATCGGATTACGCATACAGGAGAGTTCGGCGTTGACTTAGATGATGGCTCCAGTAACTATGAAATCTATGACAATCTGTTTTTGGGAACGGGAATCAAACTAAGAGAAGGATTTAGCCGGACAGTCAGAAATAATATCATTATTAACAGCAAAATTAACATACATGTATCTTATGCCGGAAATGACGACTATGTCCAAAACAACATCATAATCTCGAATATGCCGTACAAATTCATATCGACAAATGAAGGCTCAAAGACAACATTCGGAAAAAATTTATTTTATTTTGGAATCAATACAGTAACGGTGAATTCAGAAGGAAATTCTGCAGATGTGGATTATACAATCGCCGATCCGCTGTTTGCGGCACCCGCAAGCCAAGATTATACAGTAAAAGCGCTGTCGCCCGCTTTAGAACTTGGTTTCAAAAATTTTGACATGAACTCTTTTGGTGTGAAAGGCGCGCCGGAACCGCCGGTACAGAAATTAAATTTTGAAATAGTCGATGACGGTTCGGATGAGGAGAATTTCATGGGGGGACGCATCTCGAGTATTTATTCCGAAGGGATCCTCTCAGCTGCCGGAATGAAAGAATATAAAGGACTCTATATTATAGCACCGCTGGATGTAAGATACAGCGGAAGTGATAAGCTGCAGGAAAATGATGTTATTCTTTCGATGAACGGGCAGGAAATCCAAAATAAGCAAGACTTTTTGGAGAAGTATGAAAAATTGCCAGAAGAAGCAGTGGTGTCGGTTATGGTGTTTCGTGATCAAATGCAATATGAGCGAGCTATTGTATGGAAAAAGTGAATTGTCTGGGGGAAATGAAGAGCAGAGGATAACGGCTGGCTGACATAACTATGTTCCCGCAAAAGGGGCGGTAAAAATTTACCGCCCTCCGCCGTCAGGCGGCTGAACTGTTATCGGAGCCGCCTTTGATCATATCCCTTGCGGATATAGTGGGGGAATTTTTGTATGCGGAAATAAAGCGGAACATGTCTCCTTGATTTGTAAAAACATTGGTAAACATAAGGCATCACACGTATGAATTGGACAAATACCATGGATTATGATATAATAATTACATAAAAATATTCGAAAAAAGAGGACTATGGTTTTATCTCTGGAGGGCAAAATGAGGAGAAAGTTTGAGTACAAGATATTTTTAAAATATTTTTTCGCATACTTGTGTGCCGTAGCGGCTTTTATTATGCTCATAATTCCAATTTATCATACGATGTATCGTGTTACAAAGAACAACACAATCAAATTTGAGGCAGTGAAAATCTATGAGGACACGGAAGTCCTCAACTCTAAAATTGAAAAGATTACAACAATATCCACCTATCTCAAAAATGATGCAAATTTTTTAAGGCTCAGCCGAATTGAGGACAGTTTAAGCTTAAGCGACTACCTCTGTTTGCCGAAAGGACAGGAGGTGGTCAATGATTTGCGCAGACTGTATGATTTGGACTTGTATGCATCAGTTATCTTTCGAAACAACAATATTTTTATTTCAGAATCCAAGACCTCTCCTGATTACAGGAGTGTTTACGATCATTATTTAACTTATGAAACAAGTACTGCGGATACACTGCGTACAGCCGCCTTGTATTCTGACAGAGATATGAAGTTCATACCAAGCCAGAGCATTACTTATTTGAACGGTGAGGAGTTTAATGGACTCACATGTATTGTAAAGGTGGCAAGCAAAGGATATGGGCCGATTGATTATGCAATTATTTATACAATCAATGTGGATTCCATTTTGACTTCTTTGAACATGAATGACAGCCCAAACGAGTTTTTACAAATCACGGACAATAAGGGAAATATATTGCTGAACCATAATTACAACGGCGAAGCGATCCGCGTTGAGGGGGAAAACATTCAGGATTATACCCTAAACGGGGAACCATATACTTTGATCCATACAAAAACCGAATACGGAAATTTGAATGTTGTCAAAGGGATTCACAGAACCGTCTTTGACGGCCAGATCAATGATGTGCTTTCTATCATACAAATATATATTGTAATTGCAATTCTGCTATGCTTTCTGATTAGTTTGATCCTTAGTTTCAGACAGTTCCAGGGCATCCGCCAAATCTTAGCCGCTGTGAGTCACAGGCCCAACGCTGCTGGTGAAAAAAATGAGTATAAATATATATATTCCTCCGTAAAGGAGCTTGCCAATGAGAACCAGCAATATGAGGAAGAAATTGCGGTAATCAAAAACTCCATGGGAAACCGTTTAATCGAAAAAATGTTTTTGCAGGGGATCTATACGGAAAAGGAGAAGGCTGAATTTCGTGAATATGTGGGGAAGCAAATTGAGTTTTTCTGTGTGGTAAGCGTAGCTTTTGTCCATGAGAACGGGGAGGCATCAAACGAAAGTATAATAGATGAGTATGGGAAAATGATTCATTATGTTAAAAATCGGCTGAAAGGACATAATGACCGGTCAATAAGTATCAACAATGGCATAGATGAAGTGATCGCGCTGATTTCAATGAAGAAAGAGGAGCAGACAAACTGTGAAAAATTATATTCCTTTATGCAGGATCTTGCGGGTGAAGTAACAGGTGTCTTTGGTCAGCCCGTTGAAATTGGAATCAGCAATATCGGCTTTGACATCAGCAATGTCCACTCCTGCTATCTTCAGGCGAGACGGGCAATCCGGCAAATCAATGATCAGTTGGAACTGCCGGTGAACATGGCCGCCGCTCATTCTGACGACAGTGATTTGCTGGAAGAATTCAATCTTGAACAGCAGCTGTTTGATTTGATTATTACGGAAGAATCTGAAGCAGTCCGCGCACTTTTCCAAAGATTAAACAGGCGTATAAAGAATTATCACTTCACATCCGAGCAGGAAATTATGCAGTCCTTTTTCAGAATCAGAAGTCCGATTGTCAATGCACGCAGGCGCATCTTAAAAGATGAACCGGGTGCTGAAATTCCAGATTACAATGACAGTGATTCGGTTGCGCGCCTGCTGGAAGCGCTGGAGGAATCAGCAATCAAATTATGTGAACTCAGCATAGAGAAAAAGAAACATGCCAGCGATTCTGTCCGTAAATCGGTGATACGGTATATTGATGAGCGATATGCAGACTCTAATCTCTGTGCGGGCGTGGTTGCAGAGCAGTTTCATATTTCAGAGAAATATGTCTTTAAACTTGTGAAAGATGAAACAGAGCTGCCATTTGGAAAATACGTTGAAAATCTGCGTATGCAGAAAGCGAAGGAACTGTTGATACAAACCGAACTCAGTGCGTCCGAAATAGCGAAGATGGTCGGATTCCATTCAATTACAACGTTCTATAAAGCATTTAACCGCGTATTTGGCGTTGCGCCGATCGCTTGGCGGGAGAGTTATAAGAAGTAAAATAAATACACCTAAAATACTCATTTTCTATTGGAATGGGTCGGTCTGCCGAAAAAAGCTGCTTTTCAGCCGCGGCGTCACGGCAAAGCCCGTGTCGCAGCAAACTACGCTCCGTTCGCTTTGTTGCTGCTCCTATTTCCCGCAAAACGCCGCGTGCCACGCTGCGCTTTGCGGGAGCCCTGTTATACTGGTCGCCGGCCCGTACGGCGCAGCACAAAATTGGGATTTGTTGACACGCTCAGGACAGCTTTAAGCTGTCCTTTTTCATGTTCAGAAGCCCGGAAAACGGGACTCCTCCAGCGCGCACAGAAAGAGCGCGTTGAACCGCTCCAGCTCGTCATAGGTGATGCCGTGGCCGCTGTTTTCCAGCGTATACAGCCTGGAGCCCGGAATTCCCTGATGCTGGGCCAGGGCCAGATCGCTTGAGACCACCGAGTCTTTTGCCCCATGTATGATAACGGCCGGGACATGGACGGCTTTCAGATCCGCGCAGACATCCTCATCCCGCAGTGAGATGGCGGCCTGCACTGTGCCGAGCCCAGAGGCGGACAGGGCGATGTCCTCAAACCAGTCCTTTGCGGCCTCACTCTGGGGCGAGGCAAAAAGCTGAGTATGGCTGAATTGATAGGCCAGCTGGGGCCGGTCGGTGCGGGCCAGCTGAATCAGATTGTCCACGGCCTCACGGCTCAGGCCGTATGGAAATCCGGGCCGGCGGACCCAGGAGGGGGCCGCGGCGGCCAGCAGAATGAGGCGTTTGACCCCCTGGCCCTTATAGCGGCCCATATACCGCAGGGCAATGGCGCCGCCCATGGAAAAACCCACCAGTGTAAAACGGGAGAGGTTCAGCGCCTGAACCACACAATGGAGGTCAGAGGCCATGGTGTTGTAGGAATAGCCGGAGGCGGGCGTGTCGGAAGCGCCGAACCCGCGCAGGTCCACAGCCACCACCCGGCAGCCGCACTGGGTCAGGAGTTCGATTTGATATTCATACATTTTATGGGAGAGCGGCCAGCCGTGGACCAGAAAGACTGTCTTTTTCCCGCCGGGATTATAGTCGTAGACGGCAATCCGCGTGCCGTCCTTTGCTTTTACATATCGCATCAGTTTATACCTCCATTTTTGATTCCTTTCAGATATTCACAAGTATTGCTATCTCTATTATATGAAGGGAATTCCCGAAGGTGCGGATCAAAGCGTCCGGAGGAGGATTTCAAACAGAACGAAGGACGGAATGCCCGAACAGGCTTACAGTGTTTCTGCCAGAAGCCGGGTGATATAGCTGTCCTCATCCTTCTGTGCGATATCCGCAACCAGATATTCCTCATAGATGTATTTTCCCAGCGTGATCCCATGCTGCCGGGCATGGTTCAGAAGCTTGCGGTAGGTGTCCGGCAGGGTCTGATAGGGCCCCCGGTGAAAGGCACAGAGATACCTGCCCCCCGGCCGCAGATAGGTCTTTCCAGGCACCGGTTCCCTGACCCGCATATAGAGGTAGGCGTAGTTCAGATAGTCCTGCTGCCGGATCTTTTCCACAGAGATTACATTGCCCACGGATTCCTGTATGCTGACATGATTCTCATTGGAGAAACGGATGTACGCCTCCATAAACATGGCAAAGCTCCGGTCTGTGGCATCCTCCATCAGATCAGAGCGGAGATGGTATTCCGGCGGCAGGGTGACGGCGGTCACCGCGTCTGTGCTCTCCAATGCCTGTTGGGTATAAAAGCGCAGGCCCCGGATCATTTCCCTGGTATTCTCCAGATCCCGGATCTCCTGTTCCAGATTGGCCTGTTTTTCCTCCAGCAGCTCCAGAAACCGGCAGGGATCCCGCTGCTCCAGATAGATCTTGATGTCCCTGAGCGAGGTGCCAAGGCGTTTGAGGGTTCGGATTACGGCAAAGGTATCGTATTGGTGATAGGAATAATACCGATAGCCGTTTTCTTTGACAACAGCTGGTTTGAACAGTCCGATTTCGTCATAATGAAACAAGACGTGTTTCTCCACGTGACATATTTTAGCGAATTCTCCGGTTGTGAAATATTTTTCCTTCATTTTTTCAATCTCCTCTTGACTATAAGGTTACCTTATACCCTATACTAGTGGAACCTTGCCGATTTGTCAAGCGGGCCGCTGTGCCGGCCGGGTTTTTCCGGGGCGGTTCCGCAAGGATATTAAAAAAAGGAGGCGGTTGCATTGCGTTTGATACTGCACTACTTGAAAAACTACAAAAAGCTGTTCCTGCTGAACGTGATTTCGGTCTTTGGATTTGCGCTGGTGGAGCTGGGGATTCCGACCATTGTGGCCCAGATGATAGATAATGGGGTGAATATGGGAGATACCGGCTACATCTGGCGCCAGGGCGGCGTGATCGCGGTCATTTCTGTGGCCGGTGTCCTGGGGACTGTTCTGCTGGGCTACTGCTGTGCCCGGATCTCGTCCTCGGTCACCTCGGATATCCGGGATGATGTGTTTGACAAGGCCCAGTCGTTCTCCCACAGGGAGTTCAACCAATTCGGCGTTTCGTCCATGATTACCCGGACCAACAACGATGCCTTTCAGATTCAGCTGTTCCTGAACGTCCTGCTCCGGACGGCGCTTATGACTCCGGTTATGATCGTGGTCAGCTTTGCCATGACACTGCGTACCTCATTGGAGCTTTCGCTGGTCATAGCGTCCACCATTCCCGTGATCGTTCTGGGCGTGATCTTTGTGGCAAAGAAGTCAAAGCCAATCAGCGAGAACCAGCAGGCGTCCCTGGATCTGCTGAACCGTATATCACGGGAAAACCTGAACGGGATCCGGGTTATCCGGGCCTTTAACAACGACCGCTATGAACAGGAGCGGTTCAACCAGGGAAACAATACCTATATGAAGTATTCCAAGCGGATCTTCAAACTCATGACCCTGACCCAGCCCACCTTTTTCTTTCTGATGAACCTGGCGGCTCTGGGAATTTTCTGGGTGGCGAGCGTGATGATCGGCGCGCAGCAGCTTCAGGTGGGGAAGCTGGTGGCCTTTATGGACTATCTGTTTCACGCCATGTTTTCGATGATGCTGTTCTGTACGGTGTTCATGATGTACCCAAAGGCGGAGGTCAGCGCGAACCGAATCCGCGAACTGCTTAAAACCGAGCCGGACATTGTCAGCGCGCCGGGGGCCATCCCTCTGGAGAACGGGGTGGAATCCGTGGCCTTTGACCATGTGACCTTTGTCTACCCCGGCGGTGAGGAGGCGGTTCTCCGGGACATCTCCTTTGAGGTGAAAAAAGGTGAGACCATTGCCTTCATTGGGAGCACCGGCTCCGGAAAGAGCACGCTGGTCAGCCTCCTGCCCAGGTTTTATGACGTGAGCGCAGGCGCCGTGCGGATCAACGGCCGGGATCTGCGGGAATATGACCTGTATTCCCTCCGGGATGCCATTGGCTTTATTCCGCAGAAGGCCATGCTGTTCAGCGGGACCATTGCGGACAACATCCGGTTCGGCAAAGAGGACGCCTCCATGGAGGAGGTGGTTCAGGCGGCAAAGACCGCGCAGGCCTATGAGTTTATCACGGAAAAGCCGGCGGGCTTTGAGGAGCAGATCACAGAAAACGCCACCAATATTTCCGGCGGCCAGAAACAGCGGCTGTCCATTGCCCGGGCGCTGGTGAGAAAACCGGACATCTATGTATTTGACGATTCGTTTTCCGCCCTGGATTTCAAGACCGACGCCCAGCTCCGGCGGGCGCTGAAAAGTGTGACACAGGAGGCCGTCGTCATGGTGGTGGCCCAGCGGGTGTCCAGCATCATGGACGCGGATCGGATCGTTGTGCTCAACGAGGGAGAGGTGGTGGGTATGGGAACCCACCGGGAGCTTCTTTCGGACTGTCCCATCTACCGTGAGATCGCCGCCTCCCAGCTCAGTGAAAAGGAGCTGATGATATGAAGCATTTTGAGAAACTGAAACAAAACCTCGCACTCATCCGGCCTTTTATCGCCCCATACCGCTGGGGCTTTCTGGGCGCTGTGCTGATGGTGGTCATCATGGTGGTTACCATTGTGCTGGCCCCCACGGTGGAGGGGATGATCACCACCCAGCTGGCCGAGGATGCCGCGGGAATTCTGAACAAGGTGCCGGGCGCGGGTGTGCGTTTTGACATCATCATCCGCATCATGATTGCTCTCGCCTGCATCTACGCTGTGAAAATGCTCTCCCAGGCTTTTGGCGTGGTATGGCTGACCAATTCCATTCAGAACGCCATGCACGATATGCGGGGCGCAGTTCAGGATAAGATCCACAGGCTCCCGGTGCGGTATTTCGACTCCCATCCTTACGGGGATGTGCTCAGCCGGGTCACCAATGATGTGGACACCATCTCCAACGCCCTGCAGCAAACCTTTGTCCAGATGATCAGCGGTGCCCTGACCCTGGTCATGGCCATTGCCATGATGTTCCTGATCCAGCCGGCCATGGCATGCATGGCTCTGCTGATTATCCCTCTGAGCCTGCTGATTACCCGGCTGGTCATCCGCCGGAGCCAGCGGCAGTTCAAGGCCCAGCAGGATGCTGTGGGAGAGCTGAACGGGACCATTACGGAGATGTACACCGGCTTTAATGAAATTCTGCTCTATAACAAGCAGGCAAAGGCCGGGGCGGAGTTCCGGCAGATCAACCATACCCTGCGGGCGCATTCCTTCAAGGCGCAGTTCATGTCCTCCCTGATCTCGCCGCTGGTCTCCCTGGTGACCTATCTGACCATCGGCGCGGTGGCTGTGACCGGCGCGCTGTTCTGTATCAGCGGAACCATTGCCATTGGCGAGCTCCAGGCGTTCATCCGGTATATCTGGCAGATCAATGATCCCCTGTCACAGATCTCACAGCTCTCTGCTCAGATCCAATCCGCCTTTGCGGCCATGGAACGGGTCAGCGAGATCCTGCGTGAGCCGGAGGAGGTGCCGGAGGCTGATCCGGCCGCAGAGCTGGGTACAGTCAGGGGGGAGGTGGACTTCTCCCATGTCCGCTTCGGCTATACGGACAAGGCTGTTATTCGGGACCTGAATGTGGATATCCGGCGCGGGCAGATGGTGGCCATTGTGGGTCCCACCGGCGCGGGCAAGACCACCCTCATCAATCTTCTGCTCCGGTTCTATGATGTGAACGGCGGCAGCATCTCGGTGGACGGGGTGGATATCCGGGAGATGCGCCGGGAGGATCTCCGGTCCGTGTTCGGCATGGTGCTTCAGGATACCTGGCTCTTTTCCGGCACCATCTTTGAAAACATCCAGTACGGCAGGCTCGGCGCCCGCCGGGACGAGGTGATCGCCGCGGCTAAGACCGCCAATGTCCATCACTTCATCCGCACCCTGCCGGAGGGCTATGACACCCGGATCAACGAGGAAGGGAGCAACATCTCACAGGGCGAAAAACAGCTTCTGACCATTGCCCGGGCTGTGCTCAAGGATCCTCCGATTCTGATTCTGGACGAGGCCACCTCCTCGGTGGACACCCGGCTGGAGCGGATCCTGCAGGAGGCCATGCGGCGGGTCATGAAGGGCAGAACCAGCTTTGTGATCGCCCATCGTCTGTCCACCATCCGCAGCGCGGACCTGATTTTGGTGATCCGTGACGGCGATATTGTGGAGCAGGGGAACCACGAGGAGCTGATGGAGCGTCATGGGTTCTATGAGAACCTGTACAACTCCCAGTTTCAGGCCCAGGAGGTGTAACGGCCTGTGACGGCCCCATAGAATCAAAAAGAGCCTGTCCGCTGGGATACAGCGGGCAGGCCCTTTTGTTCGCTATGCCTGGGCGGCGAACTTTTGCTTTACCTGTTCAATTTTCTGCTGCTCTGCCTGCTGGGTCGGGTACCAGCCCTTGCCGGCCATCTTGGTATAGATCTCGTTCTGCATTTGCAGAGCCTCGTTCAGAGCGGTGTTAAAGGCAGTGTGTACGGTTTCGGTCGAGGACTCGATTGCGCCGTGCATGTACAGGTCGCAGGTGCCCTTGGTTACGTTCAAAAGGTCTTCCATGATACATTTTTCATCCATAGTGTTTGCTTCCTTTCTCCGGGGATTCCGGTCAGATCAGATTGTAGAATTGATTGAAAAGCTGTTTGTGCTTGTCGGTCATCTGCTGAACAAACTGTTTCAGGTCGCTGTCGCTCAGATTCTGGATGGTGTCGGAGCACTTGGATTTCATGAAGGACTCATGTCCCAGCGCGTCTTCCACATAGGCTAATTCTTTTGGACTCATAGTAATACCTTCCTTTCCGGACGAATGACTGGTATAGTGTGGTGACTTCGCCCGCTAAGATTATTTTGCCTCAGCATCCAGGTTTTATGCAGATTAAAAGGAATTTTTTTGAAGAAAGTCAGCTGCCGGCCTGCAGGTGGAATGCAGGCCCGGAGAGACAGCGCTTAAAATCAGCCTGTCTGGAATCGAATTGAGAAGATAAAATAGGACTGCCGCGCAGATGCGCGGCAGTCTCAGCGAGTCGAAGAAGCAGAGATGCAAAGAATACGGTTTATTTTGCCGGAGACAAGTTTCCGTGGAGCCCAGGTTCTCTTTTTAATTCCGAACGGACAGGTTAGATTGTAGGGGCGATTCGTTTTTCGCCCCTACGCGGTACAGGATGCGGTGTATGGAAAACATATACGCATAAAACCTTGATACGATATATATCATTCGCTTTATCTGGACTTTTTTGACATGCGCGGCAGTCTAGAAAAAGTTGCGGCGCGGACGCGGGCAGCCGATCTGCGTAACCTGCGTCCTGCCGGATTATGACTTCGTGTTTTCCTCATGCAGTCTGACCAGATGCTTTTTCAGAATCAGATTGACGTAGGAAGATACAGAACGGTCATCCCGTTCCGCCAACGCACGGATTTCTTTCAGGATATCATTGTCTAGGGTTAGATTGATACTTTCTTTCAATGGCTTCATGATCTGCCCTCCTGTGAAATAGTGATGCTTATATTATAACAAAATACGGTATAAAATATTGACTTATACTGTAATGTAGCGTATACTGTTGTAAAACAACGGTTCATAATACCAGTACAGCAATCCGTATTACCGGTATCATTTGGAGAGCATTCCAATCAAGGGCTGGATCAATCTTGGAAAGGAGCAAGAAGGATGAAACGTGGAAAAATGATTCTCGGCTACATTGGGCTTGCGGTTTTGTTTGTGATTGTCTGCATGGCATGGTGTAAATGGAATTTCCGTTGATGTGTAGACATGGGAGAGTGAAACCGCATGGTTTCGGCCCTCTTATGGCTAGTCGCGGATGAGGGAATCGCTTCAATAGAAACAGCGTCTGCCCGCTGGGGTCAGACGCTGTTTTTCGTTTTAAAGTTATGGTAATAATCTGCCGCGATACAGCTTCAGGCGGGACCTTGGCGGCAGTCCGCCGGAACCGATGGGATGAACAGGCAGTGCTACAGCTTTTCCGCCATGTCATAGATCATGAGCTCGGTCTCCGCCCAGCCCAGACAGGGGTCGGTGATGGATTTGCCGTAGATCCGGTTTTCCTCAATCTTCTGGGCGCCCGGCTCCAGATAGCTCTCAATCATAAAGCCCTTGATGATCCGTTTCAGAAGGGGCTCATATGCCATGCTGTGCATAACCTCCGAAGCGATCCGCGGCTGCTGGCGGTATTGCTTGGCGGAGTTGTTGTGGTTGGTGTCAACAATGACCGCGGGATTCGCAAAGCCTTTTTTGTCGTATGCGTCCGCAATCCGGAGCAGGTCCTCATAGTGGTAGTTGGGGATGTTCCGCCCGCGCTCGTCCACCCCGCCGCGCAGAATGGCATGGGCATAGGGATTCCCCCCGGTGCTCACCTCATAGGTTTGATAGATGAAATCGTGGCCGTGCTGGGCCGCCTGTATGGCGTTGAACATGACGGAGATGTCGCCGCCCGTTCCATTTTTCATCCCCACAGGAAGATCCACGCCGCTTGCCACCAGCCGGTGATGCTGGTTTTCCACAGAGCGGGCCCCCACCGCGACATAGCCCAGAATGTCGTCCAGATAGGGATGGTTGTCAGGGTAGAGCATTTCATCCGCGGCTACAAAATCGGTCTCCGCCAGCACCCGCAGATGCATCCGGCGAATGGCCTTGATGCCTGCGAATGCGTCCGGGGCCTCGGCGGGGTCGGGCTGGTGCATCATGCCCTTATAGCCCTCTCCGGTGGTGCGCGGCTTGTTGGTATAGACCCGCGGAACGATAAAGATCCGGTCGCTGACCGCTTCCTGAATGGCGGCGAGCTTGGTGATGTAGTCCAGAACAGCTTCCTCGCTGTCTGCGGAACAGGGGCCGATGATCAACAGCAGCCGGCTGTCCCCGCCGGAGAGGATACGCTCCAGCGCGTCCATTCGTGCCCGCCGCCGTTTTGCCATGGCGGGCGTGACCGGAATCAGCTCTTTGAGATGCTGGGCCGACGGCATTTGCTTTTTATATTGAAATCCCATATATGGTTACCTCCGATTCTTTGCTGACACCATTGTAGCAATTTTTTTCGGATCAGTCAATATGTACTTGAAAAACACCGCAAACTGTGATATGGTTGATGCAGACTTACAAAAGATATGGGGGCGGTGCTATGCCAATTTCAGAGAAGACGCTGGACTTTTTGTTCGACAACCGGATGCAGGACAGCCGGGCGTGGTTTCAGACGCACAGAGAGCAGTACCAGCGGTATGTGCTGGAGCCCATGACAGAGCTGACGGAACAGCTTGCGCCGGCCATGCAGGCCATAGATCCGCAGCTGGTCACCCTGGCCAAGGTGGGGAAGTGCATTTCAAGGATCTATCGGGATACGCGCTTTTCCAGGGATAAATCCATTTACCGTGACGTGATGTGGTGCGTCTTTATGCGGGACAAAAAGGAGTACCGCTGTCCGCCGGGGTTTGTCGTTGAATTTTCGCCCCGGGGGTTCCGGTATGGCTGCGGGTACTATGACATCCCGGCCGCGAATATGCAGGCCCTGCGGGAGATTATTCTGCGCGGGGACAAGTCTTTCCAGATGGCTCGGCGGGCCTATGCCGGACAGGATATTTTCGGCATGGAGGGAGAGCTCTACAAGCGCAGTCACTATCCCGGCGAGCCGGAGGAAAAACAGCAGTGGCTGAACCGGAAGTGCATTGCCTTTATGCACAACAGCGAGGATTTTGACCTGCTGTTTTCAGAGGATCTCTGGCGGACCCTGGCGGAGGGATTCGCCCTGCTCAAGCCGGTCTATGACTTTTTCTGCGAGGGATTGATCGTAGACACGGGTGCTGTGTAAGCCCCAGTGGACAGGATAAAAGATAACCCGGCTGGGAGGAATTCCCAGCCGGGTTTTTGCGGCGGAACAGGAGAAAAGCGATACCCGTCAGGCCTTGACGTACAGACGTGTCCTGACCGCGCCCCAGGTGTGGCGCCCCTCCAGCGCTGCCTCAATCAGAATATCCGCATGGCCAAAGTCCGGACATGCCGCGGTCAGCTCCAGCGGGATCTCCGCCGGGGTGCTGTGCGTGTTCTGCAGAGGCAGGCTCAGCGAACGTCCGGGCCGGACCTCGATGGCCGCCGGCGCATGGATTCGGACGTTCATCCACTGCTGTTGGCTAAACGGGGTGGATTCGGCGGACAGATGCAGGCGTAGCGGCTCGCCGGCCTTGAGATACACGCCGTCCGGATGGTCCAGATACAGGGTGAACATGTGATAATCCCTGCGGATGGTCATGGGACCGAACCGCTCATGGGAGATGGGAGAGCGGGGTTCCGCGGTCCAGCCAAGCCCGGGCAGGAACTGCAGCTCCCGGTCGTGACAGAACAGGTCTCCCTGTACGCTGACTGTATAGCCGCCCGGGGCAAGCACGTCACAGGTATCCCGGTCCAGAAATCGCGGGATGGTACGGAGGATACGGTCGGAAAGCGCTTCAACAGTCTGCGGAATTCCACCCAGCAGAGCGGCTTTGGAACGCTCAATGCACAGCGTGTTGATGATGCCGCCAATGGGCTTGGTCCACTGTTCGGGCAGACGGCTTTCCCCATGGATAATGCCGAATATAGCACCCAGCGTTCCGGCGGTGCAGTCTGTGTCCTCGCCGCAGTTCACTGCAATGCAAAGGCTCTTGCCGAAATCGTTATCCCCGTACAGCCAGGCGATCATCATCAGTCCAAGGTTGTTGGGACAGTCGTTTCCGGACGGTGTGGTGGGGAAATCCTCCATCTCTGCCGGCAGTTTGCCCTGAAGGCCAAAGGTGCCGGGGACCTCCCGCATCATGCGGACGCGCGCCGCCTTCCAGTCAAGACCGCTCTCCCGGCATTCCTGCGCCAGCCGAACCGCCCTGGCCACCAGACAGTCCTCCGGAATATAGGACAAACCGATTTCCACCAGCCGGTCCCGGTCAGATTCCACAAAGGCGGCGCTCTCCACCGCGGCGCAGAACAACTCTCCGTACATGCCGTCGCCGCTGTGGTCAATGACGGCGTCCTCATAGGCGAATTTTACCGCCAGGGCGGGATTGCCGGGACACAGGCAGGCCCACACCTCGCTCCGGATAAAACAGCCGCAGCTGTTGCGGTAGGCGTTGTCCGCGTGACCGCTCAGGGGAGGCTGAAGCCCGGCGCGCAGATTGGCCTTGCCGCGGCCGTATTCGTTCCAGTCGGGCATAATAAAGGTCAGCCAGTATTCCCCTAAAAGTTCCGCGTTCAGCTGCTGGCCGTATTTTTCAGCGGCCGCCAGCCAGACCAGCTGGAGGTCCAGGTCGTCGTTGGGCGGCGGATTGCCCTCCAAATTTTCCTGGACGTAGAAATCCGTGTCAAAGGTGCCGCGCTTGCCCTCAAAGGGCGCGCCCAGTACCCCGCCGATGTTTTTCCCGGTCCAGCAGCCAAGTATTTTGTCCTTGAGTGTTTCAAACTTGATTTGCATGATAAAACCCCCTTTTCTGGCCTTATTATAGCAAGGGGAAAAGGGGGAAACAATCTAAAAAGTTCAGGTTTGGGTATCCAATTCTCAGATTTGATTTCGTTTGGCGTTCCGGTACTGGTTGGGTGTCATGCCGGTATGCCTCTTAAAGGCCGCGTAAAAATGGCCCTTTTCCAGATATCCGACGGCATTGGAGACCGCCTCCACAGACAGACTGGTCTCTGTCAGGAGCCGGACGGCCTCATCCATCCGCCGCTCCCGGATATAGGAGGAAAGGCTTTTCCCGCTGACCTCCCGGAATTTGGTGCTCAGATAGTTGGGGTTGTAAAAGTATTTTTCCGCCAGCTGGCTCAGGGAGAACTGGCCGAAGCAGTGCTCATTCACATACTGTATAATTTCCATGTTCAGCCGGCCGGCTGTGACAGCGCGGCTGTCCTGATCCAGGGCGCGGACCATTTTAGACAGGACCACCCGCATATAGCCGGAAAGCACAAACTGATAGCCCTTCTGCCGCGCCGCGGCCTCCCGGACCATATAGCCAAACAGGCTGTGCAGCTCCAGCAAATCCTCCCCTTGAAACCGGACGACACAGCGGGAGTGGTCAAATTCCCTGTCAAAGCCGTCAAATAGGGCGAGAGAGAACAGTACCTCGCTGTCCCGGGGATTGACCAGTGTCTCACTGAGAAATTCCGGCCTGAGCAGGCAGTTGATACACTGCATGCCCCCGGAGAGAATGGCGTGGGTCTGGCCAAGATTGATAAAGATCAGGTCACCCTTTGTCACCTGAAAGACCTGTCCGTCAATGCTGTGGCATCCCGCGCCGCCGTATATGTAGACGAGTTCCAAAAACTCGTGCATATGCGGCTCTTCCATGGCTGTGCTCTGGTTGACCGGGGAGATATAAACCATGTCGCTGTCCCTGAAGAAGTCGTCAGACCTGTAGATGTTCATTGGGCCGTCCCTCCGTGAACGCCAGGGCGCGCCGCATCCCGGATAAGGCGGCGGCCCCTGTCATTTTGCCTTTACTATAGCACAGCAGGAGCGAGAATACAAGTAAAAAATTTTGTCTCAGCAGGGCATTTCATCTGGACAATTCTGGGAATGTATGGTATGCTGAGAACCAGAGACAAATACATTGCAAAGGAGCAGAAGTATGGAGAAGCAGAAGTTGGAAAAAGCCCAGTCGTACTGTCTGAAACAGATCGACCGCATGCTGGAGGAATTTGCGGATTCCTATCCGGCGGAGCAGAGCAAAAATTATGTGTACCCCAAGGGAAGCGGCAAGAGCTGGACCGAGGGCTTCTGGCCGGGTATGCTCAATCTGGCCTATGAGCTGACCGGGGACGAAAAATACAAGACGGCGGCAGAGCGTCAGGTGCAGATCTTCAAAAAGCGGATCGACGACCAGTGCGCGGTGGCGCATCATGACCTGGGTTTTCTGTATACCCTGTCCTGTGTGGCGCCCTGGAAGCTGTACCGGGATGAGGACGCAAAGGACGCGGCGGTTTCGGCTGCGGATACCCTGCTCAAGCGGTTTCGGCCGGTGGGCGGATTTTTGCAGGCCTGGGGACCCATGGATGACAACCCGGACAATTACCGGCTGATCATCGACTGTATGCTGAACATCCCGCTGCTGTTCTGGGCGACAGAGGCCACCGGCGACCCGAAGTACCGGACGCATGCCCTGAGCCACCTGAAGGCGTCTGTCAGCAACGTCATCCGGGTGGATTTCACCACCTTCCATACCTATTATTTTGATCCCAAGACCGGCGCGCCCGACCGCGGCGTGACTCATCAGGGCTATGCGGATGACTCCATCTGGGCGCGGGGGCAGGCCTGGGGCGTATACGGCCTTGCCCTGAGTTACTGCTATACCAAGGACCCGGCCTTGCTGCCCCTGTACCGGGGCGTGACCGAGGTGTTTCTGAGCAAGCTGCCCAGCGACCATGTCCCCTTCTGGGATATGATTTTTACGGACGGCGACGACCAGCCCCGTGACAGCTCGGCCGCGGCCATTGCCCTGTGCGGAATCCTGGAGATGCAGAAGCATGAGGACAATCCCGATTTTATGAAACAGGCGGAGTGCATGATGGAATCCCTGATTGATTCCTATCTGACCGAACGGATCCCGGAATCCAACGGGATTCTCACAGACGGAATGTACTCCCGGCCAAACGGCGACCAGCCGGAGTGCAACATCTGGGGCGATTATTTCTTCATGGAGGCACTGATGCGTTTCCAAAAGCCGGACTGGAAGATGTACTGGTAGCCAAGGCTGTGAACGCTTACCCCTGCCTTCTGGCAGGGGTTTTTCTGTCCCTGATTCCGCTTGACAGATCGCAGTATTTCCAATATAATAGACAAAGTGCTGAAAGAGGGAAGGGGACGCTGCGTATGGAAAGCCTCAGATCGTTGGCCGGCAAAAAAAGGGGAAGTATCGCATTTCTGGCCATTCGTGAGGGCCTTTTTTCCATGATCCCATTGCTCCTGCTGGGCTCATTTTCCCTTGTGTTTGCCAATTTTCCCGTGCCGGCCTATCAGGCGTGGCTGGCGTCCTTTGCCGGCGGACGGCTCCTTTTGCTGATCCGTGGCCTGTACCAGGCGACCTTCGGTTATCTGGCCTTTATCATGGTGCTGACCGTGAGCTATGCCTATGGCCGGGAGTGCACAGGCGGCGAGACGGCGGTATTCTATCCGCTGGTTTCCCTGTCCGGTTTTATCGCCTTTGTCTATCCGTCCCAGAGCGCCAGCGTCTTTGGTCCAGAGTGGTGCTTCACCGCTCTGTGCATCACCCTTGTCTCATGCTGGCTCTTTCGGACCAGCATGTGCTGGATCGCAAAAATACGGTATCTGCATACCTCGGGGACAGATCCGCTGTTCAACCTGATGATCCGGGCCATGGCACCCGCGATCCTGATTGTTTCCGCCTTTGCCGTGCTGGGGAATCTTTTGCTGAACCTGGGCGGGGCGGATCAGGTGCTGAACTTCGGCGGCGTGGCCTTTTCCGGGCTGTTTGAAAGGCTGGGAAACAATCTGCCGTCCGCGCTTTTGTATGTGCTCCTTTCCCACGCGCTCTGGTTCGTTGGTGTACATGGCACCAACAGCCTGGAAATGGTTTCGCGGAATTTCTTTGAGCAGGGCGTTACGGACAATCAGACGCTGGTTTCCATGGGCATTGCGCCCGCGCAGATTTTCAGCAAGACATTTTTGGACACCTTTGTGTTTCTCGGCGGCTGCGGCGCGGCCTGCTGTTTTGTTCTGGCCCTCCTGCTTGCGGCCAGACAGAAGAGAAACCGGAGGCTGGCCAAGTTCGGCGCGTTTCCTGCGCTGTTCAATATCAGTGAATTTTTGGTCTTTGGATTTCCCATTATATTGAATCCCTATATCATCGTCCCATTCATCCTCACACCGCTGGTTTTAACGCTGATCAGCAGCGCGGCCATGGCGCTTGGGCTGGTGCCGCTGGTCACCCACAGCGTGGAATGGACGGTGCCCATATTTTTCAGCGGCTATACGGCGACGGGCTCCTGGGCCGGCGTTGTGCTCCAGGCGGTTAATCTGGGGGTGGGGACGCTGATCTATATCCCCTTCATTCGATGGGGTGAAAAAAAGGAGAATATGCGCTTTCTGGAGAATATCCGAAGTCTGGAGGAGAATATGCGAAGCCGGGAGCAGATCATCTGGACCCAGAATCTGGTCTGGAACAGCGCCGCGGACCGGCGGACCGCAAAAATTCTATCGGGGGATTTGTACCACGCCATGCAGGAGGAGGAGCTGGAGCTGTATTTCCAGCCCCAGGTGGAGGCGGACGGAACCTGCTGTGAGACGGAGGCGCTTTTGCGCTGGAACTATTTGAACAGGGAGTTTATCTTTCCGCCGCTCATGATCGCCCTGGCGGAACAGGCTGGATTTTTGAACGAGCTGGGCGACTATGTGCTCCGGCGGGCCTGCCGTGGGCTGCGGGAGATGGAAGCACAGCTGGGAACCGATCTATCTGTGGCGGTAAACATTCTGCCGCTCCAGCTGGAGAGCGGGAACTTTGTCCCAGCGCTCAAACAGATACTGGGGGAGTGCGGGGTGCCCGGCGAAAAGCTGGTGCTGGAGTTCACGGAACAGATTGCCCTGCATCTGAGCCCGCGGGTCGAAGCGCGGATTCAGGAGATCAAGGAAATGGGAATTCGGGTCAGCATGGACGACTTTGGCATGGGACACGGCTCGGTCCTGCAGCTGCAGGAAACGCTGTTTGACGAGGTGAAACTGGACGGCTCTCTGACGGAGCAGGTGGTGGGAAACAGCCGGGTGCGTGAGATCATCGGCGGAATCGTACAGCTTTCCCAGCGGCTCGGCATTCAGGTGATCGCGGAACGGGTTGAGACGGAAGCGGAGCGGGACCGGCTGGCAGAGCTGGGCTGCACCAGATACCAGGGCTATCTTTACGGCAGGCCCATGCCTCTGGCTGCGTTCTGCGGGTGGTACCGCCGGCGGGGTGAAGGGGAACGGACAGAGAAAGCGTAAAACGAAAGAGGCAGGCCAGCGGCCTGCCTCTTTTGTTTGTCACTGTATGATTTCCATGGTTTTGATTACGATAGGGGTATGGGGTTTGTCGGCGTTGTCCCGGGGCGTTTTGAGGAATTCATCCACGGTTTCCATGCCCTCTGTGACTGTCCCAAAGGCGGCGTATTTGCCGTCCAGATGCGGCGCCGCGTCATAGCAGATGAAAAATTGGCTGGAGGCGGAGTCCATGTCCGCGGAACGGGCCATGGAGACCACTCCGCGGGTGTGTGAGAGGGTGTTCTGTTTAAATCCGTTTTCCGCGAACTCACCCTTGATCGTTTTGTCGCTGCCGCCGGTGCCGTTGCCTTTGGGATCTCCGCCCTGTGCCATGAAGCCGTCAATGACCCGGTGGAAGGTGAGGCCGTTATAAAAGCCCGATTCTACGAGGCTCAGGAAATTGTCCACGGTCTCCGGCGCATACTGCGGCGCGGTTTCGATGGTAAAGGTCTTTCCGTTTTCCATGGTGACCAGCACCTTCTGGGGCTGGGCATGATCCGCGGCGGACTGGCTGTCAGCGCCGTTTTGCGCGCTGCCGCCCTGGTCCTTGCCGCCGCAGCCGGTCAGGGACAGGCACAGAAACAATGACAAGGTCAGGAAGAGCATGAGGGATCTTTTTTGAATTTGCATAGAAATCTCCATTCTGCCGCTGTGCGCCGGCATATAGTTTTGAGAGGCTCTTATCCGCACAGCAGGAAATGATAAGAGGGTTTTTGGCACATGCGGAGTCCCATCCATAGGGAGATTCTGCACGCCCCAAAAAGGTTTTTCCAAAAATGGCGGCGCGGGCCGGAATTTTTGGGATGCAGGAGCGGCGGACACGAAAAGCTTTGACGGATTCTGCCAAAGCGGCCCGCTGTCACGCTTCTCCGGCGGTGTGATTTTTTCTAAATCTTACAACGGAGACGGGCTTTTGTCAAGGGAAACAAGTCACATTTTAGCGGTTGTGCCAGAGTTTTTTCAGGAATCCTCCATGCCGGGTATGAAATGTGAAGATTCTGTAAAAACTTTTAAAATAAACTTGTTTTTTCTTTTACGCTATGATATAATACTACCTTAATGAATACAATAATTTCCAGTCAAACATGTTTTGATCTGTAGGAGGAGATGGAGTGAAGAGATATATCAAGGGAATCGGCTTCTATGTACTGCTCTTTTTGATTATCATAATGATCTTTGTGATGACCTCCATGCCAGGAAAGCAGTCCAAGGAAATCTATTCCGACCTGGTTTTGAAGATCCAGCAAGAGCAAGTTACCGAGCTTTCCATTGTCGACAGTGTGGCGACAGCCACGCTCAAGGATGGTTCCACCATCAGCGTTGAGGTTCCGGGCTATAATACCTTAAAGAGCGATGTGGGAGATTCCATGCAGAACCAGATCAACGAAGGAAAGCTGAAGGTTGAAACGCCGCTTCCTTACAGCCCGCCGTGGTGGCTGACACTGCTGCCAACCCTGGGGCTTCTGATCATCTTTGTGGTGTTCTGGTTTATGTTCATGCAGCAGGCCGGCGGCGGTGGCGGCGGTGGCCGCGGCGTGATGAACTTTGGCAAGAGCAAGGCCAAGGTCACCATGGACGGCAAGACAAAAAAGACCTTTTCGGATGTGGCCGGCGCGGATGAAGAAAAGGATGAGCTCAAGGAGATTGTCGATTTCCTGAAGGGGCCGGAGCGATACCGGCAGCTGGGCGCACGGATTCCCAAGGGCGTGCTTCTGGTTGGCCCCCCGGGAACCGGTAAGACCCTGCTCGCCAAGGCTGTGGCCGGCGAGGCGGGCGTGCCGTTTTTCTCCATTTCCGGTTCCGATTTTGTTGAGATGTTCGTGGGCGTGGGTGCGTCCCGTGTCCGCGACCTGTTTGAAAACGCCAAAAAGAACGCGCCCTGTATCATCTTCATTGATGAGATCGATGCCGTTGGACGCCACCGGGGCGCAGGTCTGGGCGGCGGTCATGATGAACGGGAGCAGACGCTGAACCAGCTGCTGGTCGAGATGGACGGCTTCGGCGCCAATGAGGGCGTTATCATCATCGCGGCGACCAATCGGCCGGATATTCTGGATCCCGCACTTCTGCGGCCCGGTCGTTTTGACCGTCAGGTGGTTGTGGACGCGCCGGATGTGAAGGGCCGCGAGGCGATTCTGGAGGTTCACTCCAAGGGCAAGCCTCTGGCGCGGGATGTGGATCTGTCCGTGATCGCAAAAACCACAGTGGGTTTTTCCGGCGCGGATCTTGAGAATTTGATGAATGAAGCGGCGTTGGCCGCGGCCAGACAGAATCAGACCGAGATCACCATGACCGATCTGGAGGAATCCATCATGAAGGTGGTGGCCGGGCCGGAAAAGAAATCCAGAAAGGTGCCGGAGCGGGCCAAGCAGCTGACCGCCTTCCACGAGGCGGGCCATGCGGTTGTCTCCAAGATGCTCCCCACCCAGGACCGGGTCCATCAGGTTTCGATCATTCCCCGCGGCCGGGCTGGCGGATATACCCTGTCCCTGCCAAAGGAGGATACCTTCTATAACTCCAAGACGGAGATGATCGAAGAGATCATCGTACTGCTGGGCGGACGTGTGGCGGAACAGCTGGTCCTGAAGGATGTCAGCACCGGGGCCTCCAACGACATTGAGCGGGCGACCAGCATTGCGAAATCCATGGTCACCCGGTATGGCATGAGCGAGAAGCTGGGCGCGCGGACCTTTGGCGACCAGAACAACGAGGTGTTCATTGGGCTGGACTACGGTCATACCGTGGACTACAGCCAGGATACCGCCGCGTTGATTGATGAGGAGATCAAGCGGATTATAGATGAATGCTATCAGCGGTGTACAGAGATCCTGACCGAACAAATGGATCATCTGCACAAGGTGGCGGAGCTCCTGCTGGAAAAAGAGAAGATTGAAGGTGATGAATTTGACGCTGTCTTCGCTTCCAGAAATCCGGAGGCCGTGGACGCGGCGCTGGAAGTGGTCGGAGATTTGCCGGATGAGGATTCGGAGGAGAAACCGGCAAAAGGGCCGGAAAAGCCAAACGGTGACACACCGGAACAGGCGTAATTCGTAAAGCGCGGATGACCCGCAGGTTCCGAAAGGAATCTGCGGGTTTTATGCTGGAGGGGAATTTCCGCCGGTATAGTAAAAAGCTGGCGGTGCGCCGCCTTTCGTGTTCACTTTGACGAATGGACGCGAATGTGCGGACATAGAATAGCAACAGAGAAAGAGGGTGTGACTATGAACAGATTGACGATGGAGTGCAGGGCCAAGATCAACCTTGCCATAGACGTGACCGGAAAACGGGAGAATGGCTATCATGATGTGGAAATGGTATTGCAGGAGGTGGGGCTGGCGGACCGGCTGACCCTGGACCTGAGAAAGGACGGCCGGATTCTGGTGACCTCCGACCTGCCCGCGCTTCCGCTGAACGAGGACAACCTCGCCTGGCAGGCGGCACATGCGTTTTTCGAGCGTCTGGGCCGAAGCGACGGGGTGGATATCCACATCGAAAAACGAATCCCCATGGGGGCAGGAATGGCGGGCGGCAGTGCGGATGCCGCCGGTGTACTGAAGGGGCTCAACGCCATGTTCGGCCAGCCCTTTGAAAAGGAAAAGCTGATTGAAATCGGCGCTGGTTTGGGGGCGGACGTGCCTTTTTGTATCCTGGGCGGCTGTGCGCTGGCGCAGGGGATCGGAGAGGTTTTGACACCGCTGCCCATGCCGCCCGCGCTCAAGTGTGTGGTGGCAAAGCCGGAGCCCATGGTTTCCACAAAATGGGTCTATGAAAATCTGGATATTACCAGAAAGCCCGAGAATCTCAGCGTATCGGGTGTGGCGGAAGGAATCCGCAACGGGGACTTGGCGGCCATCTGCCAGAATGCGGCCAACATTTTGGAGAGCGTTACCATCCCTGCCTATCCTGTGGTGGGCTGGTTAAAACAGGCGTTCACAGAGGCGGGGGCCGTGCTGTCCCTGATGAGCGGAAGCGGTTCGGCGGTGTTCGGCTTGTTCCGGAGCGCGGAGGAGGCGGCGGCCGGTGCGGAGCAGGCCCGGCAGTACGCGGACGACATTTTTGAGCTGTAGGAACAATACCCGGGGCGTCCAGAGAAATTTTGGATGCTCCGGGTATATTTTCTTTCAAAAGGTTCATACTACCATTGAGGTGATGAATCGTGAGAGAAAACAAGAAGAAAGAAAACATTTTTGCAAAGCGTGGATTTTTTATTACTTTGGTGGTGATCACTGCCGTTATGGTCATTGCTGTGGTGATGAACATGGTGCTTCCTGACGAGGAAGAAAAGGATAGCTTCGACTCTGACGCGTGGCAGAGCGCGGTTCAGCAGTCCGCCAGAAACCGGGAGGAAAGCACGGGCAATACCTATCAGGAGGAGGCCAAGGCGGTGAACGCCACCACGGTTCCGGCCACGGAAAAGCCGGCGGCGCAGGCTGGTCAGCCCGCACAGACCGAAAAGGCAAAGACCACAGCGGCCGGGGACTCAAAGGAGATCCCGAAGGGGACCAATGATCCGGCGGCGGCCCAGACATGGGGAAAAGAGAAGGAAGAAGGCAAAGCCTCTGAAAAGCCTTCCGCCAGTCCGGCGCCGACAAGCACTGCGGCAGGAAGCGACGCGGCCCAAACCGGCGTTATGCGCATGGAGAGTCCTGTGCCCGGTGCCATTGCAAAGGATTTTGCCTCGGACGAGCTGGTGTATTCTGAGACCATGCAGGACTGGCGCGTGCATGAGGGCATTGATTTTGCGGCAGATGAAAACGCAGAAGTCAAGGCCGCGGCGGACGGTACGGTGGAATCGGTCAGCGAGGACGGTATGCTGGGCGCCTGCGTCATCATCGGGCATTCTGGCGGTGTCAAGACTTTTTACGGAAATCTGCAGGAGGGCAGCGCCCCGCCGGTGGGAACCCAGGTCAAGACCGGTGATGTGATCGGCAAGGTGGGCAAGACCGCCGCGCTGGAAATCATGGATCCGTCCCATCTTCACTTTGAGGTGATCTATCAGGAAAAGAGTGTCAATCCGCATACCTATCTGAAGGATACGGTCACGGACGACGAGTAGCAATGCAGGAGAGGGCTGTGCCCTCTCCTTTTGCCGTCCGGACGTCTTGGAAAAAAACGTGTATTATGAGGGACGGGGCCCGTTGACTTTCCAGATGGGTATGATATAATAGAGATAACAAAATTTTCTATCTGGAAAGGGGAGAGGGATATGTTGAAGCGTTTTATGGCATTGGCGGTTATGACGGTTTTGATGTTGGGGTGTTTTACCGGATGCAGTCAGGCTGACATGCAGTATCTGAATATGACCAATGAAATATCCGGCCTGCCCTGTACTTTTGTCAATGGGGACTACGCTGGCCAGGTTTCCGCCGGAGGCTATTGGGAGTATCGTCAGAGAGACCTTGATATGCATTTTTTTGGCTTTGTGGATAAGAGCCAGGAACAGCTGTACGCAGAGCTGACCGCCCTGGTCTCAGTGGACGGACAAGATGCCGCTGAGCCCCTTTGCCTTGTGCGCAAGGACGGCGGCGTATATTTAAAGGTGTCCAGCCTTCCGGCATTTTCAGCGCTTATGAACAACACTGAGGGAGTTGAGCTCCCGTCATATCAGAAAATTTATGAGACGGCCTTCCAGACGGCGGACTTCCGGGACCAGTATGTCATGCTAAAACGCGGGGTGTATCCTGTGGCCTATGCGGAGCCGGAACCGGACGCCGCAGAATGGTCTGAGCTTGTTGTCTTTGGAAAGGCATTTCAAGATTATCTGACGCAGGCGTTTGAGGGCTTTGAAACCCGGTGTGTTTCCCTGAATGAGGATGCGGTGGAGTTGAATGTCTCCCTCCCCGGCACATGGTATGATCTATGTGTACGAGGGACCGCCTATGTTGCCGAACACAAGGACGCGTTCGCCGACACGACCCTGGAATTTATGCAGCAGCTGAAGCGTTTTTCGGGCGAATCCGGAGCCGGCGGTATGCTGGAGGAGTTTGGCGAGCTGGCGGATGAGGTGACAGTGGGACTGACCGAACAGCGGGCAGAATTTGATGCGGGAGTGGATGAGCTGTATGAGCGCTATCAGGAAAGTGATCCGCCTGATGATGAGAATGGGGGGATGCAGCTCTCTCAAAGACTTTACCGCGAAGACGGAACCTACTGCACAGAGACATTTGCCAGCGGCCCGGACGCACAGAAGCAGACCATTTGCAACATAAACTATACACCGGTCAATCCAAGGGAAAACAAGTGTCCGGAGGAAGCGCTTCTTTCTGAAGAGCAGTGGGAACAGCTGCAAGCCGCGGTACAGCAGGCCGCAGATGTGCGCAATCCTTTGATCCGTCAGGTGGAGGCCACCTGGCGGGAATGGGACCAGTACAGGCCAAATGAAAGCCGGAATGCTTATCTATGTCAGATCAGGCAGGAGAGCGGCAAAAAAAGAATATTTCAAAACGCATGGGTTCTGAAGGATCAGCTATATGTGCCATTTCGGGTGACAGCGGAAGCTCTGGGATTTGAAGTGGGCTGGGACGAGGAAACCCAGATGGGATATGTTGCCGCCGGTGATACACAAATTCCTGTGGATGGATATTTAAATCACGTTGTCTATATGGTTAAGGCGCGGGAGCTTGAAAAGCTGGGCTGTCAGGTGACGTATACAGAGGAGGCGGACGGTCAGCGTCCGGAAGTTAAAAAGTGCACGGTCCGGATCAGCGGACCGGAAAGTTAAGCTATATACAAAGGCCCGGCAGATTCAATCTGCCGGGCCTTTGCCGTCTCTGAAAAGAGAATTATCCGCTTTTTCGGGGCTTGCGGCGGAGTTTGAGGTCAATTCCCCGCCTTTCTGCCATGTCCCCGAAAAGCCGGACGGCCTCTGCCGCTTTTTCCTTGAGGGGCATATCCGGGGAGATCCGGTTTGAGAGCTCTGCCATGACCGCCTGCGTGTCCTCCGGCGGCAAAAGGCTGACCGCGGTGCAAAAGAAGGATTTTTGCCTGCCGGCCTGATAGCGCGCAAGCAGTGTCCGCAGAATTTCAATTTTCTGCGTCAGTTCCGTCTGATAGGCGGGCAGACCGATCCGCTTTGCACGGTCAAAGTCCGTCCGCATATTCCGGTGGGACAGGAAGGAGTCGTAGTCTGTGATGCCTGCATATTTTTCACAGGGGTACCGCGCACAGAGGAAACAGTATTCCGGGGCGCCGTTTTGCAGACTGCACCGGATGATTGCACAGGGCTGGTTTCCAGTGCCCCCGCCGCAGCCGGGACAGCCGTTTCCCATATGGTGAATGGGACAAAGGCCGCAGTTCAGCCCGCAGAGAGAGAACATGGGATAGGATCTGCGGTAGTCTTTCATTTTCATTTGCACCTCCTGCTTTGGGATGCCGGTTACAGCCATGAAAAGGGGCCCGCGGCATATGCAGTCCGCGGGCCCCTTCTGTGCAAAACCGTTTTCACACAGCGGAAAAGCGGTATCATAACCAGCCGGAGCGTTATTTTTTCTTCTTGCGGGAATCCGGTTTCTGGGCGTCCAGATTCAGATCAGACTGAATTCTGCACGCAGTGGTGTCCGGGTCATAGTTCTCGTCAAAGGGCTCACCCCGGGCGAGCGCCTCCTTAAACAGCTTTTTCCGCTCCCGCATCTCCAGCACATCAATCAAAATAATGCGGAGCAGGGCGAAGATGGGGACTGCCAGAAAAATGCCCAAAACCCCAAACAGACCGCCGCCTGTGATGATTCCCAGAATGACCCAGAAGGGCTTTACATTCAGGGAACCGGACAAGAGCTTGGGCTGTATGAAGTTGGCGTCCAGCTGCTGCAGAACAATGAGTACCACCGCCACAATGACACCGGAGGTGAAGCTCTTGGTAAACACGGTGATCACCGCCGCAAGCACGGTGGCCGTGATGGCGCCGAAGTAGGGGATCAGGTTAAAGGCGCCGACCATCAGCGCCAGCAAAGGAGCGTATTTGACCCGCATAATGGTCAGGGTCAGGAAGGAGAGGATAAAAATAATCAGCGCGTCCACCAGCTGGCAGTAGATATACAGGTTGATGAACTGGTTGATTTTTTTGAGGTAACGGCCAAAGAATTCCCGGTGCTTCTCTGAGATATAGGAGCGCACAAACCGCTGAAAGGTCTGCTTCAGGCTCTGCCGGTCAATGAGGATATAGACGGAGATGATGATGCCCATAAACGCGTTGAACACGCCGGTCCCAAAGCTCATAACCCCCTTGGCGTATTTGTTCATGTTGTCAAAGCTGAATCCGCCCAAAATTTTGTCAATGGAGATCAGGTCGTTGCTCAGCAGCTTTTGAATCGTCACATCATTGATGTTATAAATTCCCAGGGAGTTGAACCAGTTTACCGCCCCCTGGATGATCGAGGGGAGCTGGTCCACGAATTCGGTGATGCTCTTGACCAGTGCCGGGATGATCGACACCAGCAGAAGGGAGACCGCGGCCAGAAAGATGAGGTAGATGGAGGCCACGGCAATGCCGCGGCGGCGCTTGACCACAAATGCCACCTTGGTCTTCTGACAGAGCTCCTCGATTTTGCGGCAGGGGATATAGAGCACATAAGCGATACAAAAGCCAATGACAAACGGGGTCAGCAGGGAGAGCAGATGCTGTCCCCAGCTGACGACGTGCCCGAAGTTGTCAAAGGTTTTGTACACGGCGATCAGCGCGACGCCGAGAATAAAAATTCCAAGATATTTTTTCAGTTCCTTAAGCCACATAAAAATCTCCATTCCGCCCGGCGTTTCGCGGAGCCCTGCGTACACCGGGCAAAGCTTTCAAAGGTGTTCCAGCTCAAATATTGCCTGCGGTCCCGTTTTTTGGGGCCCTGGCCGGTTTCAGGCGCGGGCTTCGGCGCCGTCATCCGGAACATAAAAGCAAAAGGTGTTTTTTACCTTTTTCGCCTGATACAGGGCCTGGTCGGCCCGCTCAAACAAATCGTCAAAGGACATGCCGTGAACCGGAAACAGCGCCCCTCCGATGCTGCAGGTGATCTTGCAGGGGCCAAGGCCCTGCCTGCACAGCATGGAGGCGACCCGCGCCTTCATCTCCGCCGCGCCGCCGGCCGGGGTCAGCAGCACCAGAAATTCGTCTCCGCCCCAGCGGCCCAGAATTCCGTCCGCGCCCACAGCGGATTTCAGATGGCCGGCAAAATCCTTCAGCACCCGGTCTCCAGCCTGGTGCCCGTGGGTGTCGTTGATCTGCTTGAAGTCGTCCAGATCAACGAGCAGCAGAAGATGCCGGGCTTCCGGGTTTTTGTTGAGCACGGACGAGATCTGCATTTCAATGTTGTTCTTGTTCAGTATATCAGTCATGAGATCCTTTTCGGCCTTGGACTTGTACTCCTGTGACTGCCGCATGATCCGGTCCACATTGGAGACCACGCCGACCATGCGGACCGGCACGCCGTCCCGCAAAATCGGCGTAACGGCGATCTTGCACCAGACAAAGGCCGTGTCTCCGGCCTTCATACGCGCATAATAGATGGTCTCGCGGCCCTGATGAATCTCCTGGAACGCGGCGTCAACCACGCTGTGGTCGTTCGGATGCACAAAGTAATCCGAGACTGCCGCCTGATAGTCCGAAGCGCTGAGCGCACAGAAGGGCTCCAGCTCCTGTAAGATAGTCTCCCCGGATTTGCCGTAAATCATTTCCGCATTTTCAAAAAAAGTATAGCGCTGTTCTGGAATATCCACTTCAAAAACGCAGATCTGAGCCGCCTTCAGGGCGATAGATAAGCGTTCCGCGCCCGCGGATGCGGCTTGCCCGGGCATGCTGCGATTTGTCTCCATCAAGTCCTCCGTTCCTGGCAGTCCCAAAGGGAAAAAGGCCGGCCTGAAAAAATCCGGCGGCCGTGCACCGGTAAATTGGCTTCTGAATGGCTTTTATTATAACATATCCAATGAAATTAGTAAACAATTCCCGCAATTATTTTTTCTTACATAAAATACATAAAATTACCCCCAAATTTTATACAAAATTTTTTTGATTTTCAAAAAAACCATTTGAAATTGTAACATACTTGTGATATACTATTTTGTGGTTTCGGAAAAAACCGGAATAGAAAAATAATTCAACCTTTTAAAATATACCAAGGAGGCAAAATCATCATGGCAAAGAAATTTAAGACCATGGATGGTAACTGCGCTGCGGCACATTGCGCTTATGCGTTTACCGAAGTCGCAGCAATCTATCCCATCACCCCTTCATCAACCATGGCAGAATATGTTGATGAATGGAGCGCAAAGGGCCAGAAAAACATTTTTGGCGAAACTGTAGAAGTCGTAGAAATGCAGTCTGAGGCTGGTGCGGCGGGCGCCGTGCACGGCTCTCTGCAGGCTGGTGCGCTCACCACAACCTTTACGGCGTCACAGGGGCTGCTCCTTATGATTCCGAATATGTATAAGATTGCCGGCGAACTGCTGCCGACTGTTTTCCACGTCAGCGCAAGAGCCATTGCCGCGCACGCACTGAATATTTTTGGTGACCATCAGGATGTTATGGCCTGCCGTCAGACCGGTTTCGCCATGCTGGCGTCCGGCAGCGTCCAGGAGGTCATGGATCTGGGCGGCGTCGCGCATCTGGCCGCGATCAAGGGCCGTGTGCCGTTCCTGCACTTCTTTGACGGGTTCCGCACCTCCCATGAGATCCAGAAGATTGAGGTCATGGATTACGAGGACTTAAAGGGACTGGTTGACCAGGATGCCCTGAAGGAATTCAAGGACCGCGCGCTGAATCCGGAGCACCCTGTTCTGAGAGGTACCGCACAGAACGGCGATATCTATTTCCAGGGCAGAGAGGCCTCCAATAAATTCTACGAAGACATCCCGGACATTGTGGCTGATTATATGAAAGAGATCAGCAAGATCACCGGCCGGGAGTACAAGCCCTTTAACTACTACGGCGCCGCAGATGCCAAGAAGGTTATCGTCGCAATGGGCAGCGTATGCCAGGCGCTGGAGGAAACCGTGGACTACCTGAACGCAAAGGGCGAGAAGGTCGGCGTTCTGGAAGTACACCTGTACAGACCGTTCTCCGCGAAATACTTCTTTGACGTGATGCCCAAGAGCGTTGAGAAAATCGCGGTTCTGGACAGAACCAAGGAGCCGGGCTCCCTGGGCGAGCCCCTGTACCTGGATATCTGCAACCTGTACAAGGACTGTGACAACGCGCCTGCCATCATCGGCGGACGTTTCGGACTGGGATCCAAGGATACCACCCCCACCCAGCTGGTTGCCGTATTCAATAACCTGGACGCGGCAGAGCCGAAGAAGGAATTCACCATCGGTATTGTGGATGATGTGACCAATCTGTCTCTGGAGCTGGGCGAGCGTGTTAATGCGGCGCCGGCCGGTGCGACCCGGTGTAAGTTCTGGGGCTTTGGCTCCGACGGTACAGTCGGTGCGAACAAAGACGCCATCAAGATCATCGGCGACAACACCGACATGTATGCGCAGGCTTATTTTGACTACGACTCCAAGAAATCCGGCGGTGTGACCATGTCCCACCTGAGATTTGGCAAGACCCCGATCAAATCTACTTACCTGCTGGATGAGGCGGACTATATCGCGTGTCACAAGCCTGCTTATGTATATCAGTACGACATTCTGGAAGGGCTGAAAAAAGGCGGCACCTTCCTGCTCAACTGCGTGTGGACCCCGGAAGAGCTGGATGAAAAGCTCCCGGCACATATGAAGCGGTACATTGCGGAGAACGACATCAACTTCTACACCATCAACGCCGTTGATGTTGCTGTAAAGGTGGGTCTGGGCCCCAACCGGATCAACATGGTAACCCAGAGCGCGTTCTTCAAGCTCTCTGAGGTAATTCCCTTTGACCATGCGGTTGCCCTGATCAAAGAGGCGATCAAGAAGACCTATGGCAAGAAGGGCGACGAGATCGTGAACATGAACTGTGCGGCGGTTGACGGCGCCATTGACGCGCTGGTCAAGGTCGACGTTCCCGCCTCCTGGAAGGATGCGGCTGACACGCCTGCTGAGGACAGCGGACGTCCGGACTTCATCACCAGCGTGGTTGACCCGGTGAACGGCCAGCGCGGCAACAAGCTGCCGGTCAGCACCTTCAACGGCCGTGAGGACGGAACCTTTGAGACCGGTACTTCCAGATTTGAGAAGCGCGGCGTTGCCGTTATGGTTCCGGAGTGGAAGCAGGAGTTCTGTATCCAGTGTAACCAGTGTTCTCTGGTATGTCCCCATGCCGCAATCCGTCCCGTCCTGGTTGACGAGAACGAGAAGGCAGGCGCGCCGGAGAACTTTGAGACCCTGAAGGCCATTGGCAAGGACTTTGCCGGTCTGGAATTCAGAATTCAGGTATCTCCCCTTGACTGTCTGGGCTGCGGCGTCTGCGCCAACACCTGTCCGGCGCCCAAGGGCAAGGCTCTGGTTATGAGACCCATCGACGATGTGGCCCCCTTCCAGGAACCCAACTGGGAATATGCCATGGATAAGGTTTCCAATAAGGCAAATCTGGTGGATAAGTCCGCGAACGTAAAGAATTCTCAGTTTGCACAGCCGTATCTGGAATTCTCCGGCGCGTGCGCAGGCTGCGGCGAGACCCCGTATATCAAGCTGATCACCCAGCTGTTCGGCGACAGAATGATGATTGCCAACGCCACCGGCTGTACCTCCATCTGGGGCGGTTCCGCGCCGTCTATGCCCTACTGCAAGGACGTAAACGGCAGAGGTCCGGCCTGGGCGAACTCCCTGTTCGAGGACAATGCTGAATTTGGTATGGGTATGGTAATCGCCAGCAAAAAGGTGAGAGCGACCCTGGAGTCCAGAATGAACGAGGCAATGGACGCAGTTTCTCCGGAGCTGGCGGCCGCATTCAAGGAATGGATTGACGCCAAAAACTGTGCGGAAGGCTCCAAGGCCGCCGCTGATAAAATCGAAGCCCTGATTCAGGATGCTGATATGAGCAATCCTGCCGTCAAGGAGATCGCTGACCGGACTGACTTCCTGGTGAAGCGTTCCCAGTGGGTGTTCGGCGGAGACGGCTGGGCCTATGATATCGGCTACGGCGGTCTGGACCACGTCATTGCGTCCGGCGAGGATATCAATATCTTTGTTGTGGACACAGAGGTGTATTCCAACACCGGTGGTCAGTCCTCCAAGGCTACCCCGACCGCGGCGGTTGCGAAATTTGCGGCTGCCGGCAAGAAGGTGAAGAAAAAGGATCTGGGCATGATCGCAACCACCTATGGCTATGTCTATGTGGCACAGATCGCGCTGGGTGCGAACATGGCGCAGGCGCTGAAAGCCATCAAAGAGGCTGAGGCTTATCCGGGTCCGTCTCTGGTTATCGCTTACGCGCCGTGTATCAACCACGGTATCAAGGCCAAAGGCGGCATGGGCAACTCCATCGCTGAAGAAAAGAAAGCGGTTGAGACCGGCTACTGGCACCTGTGGAGATACAATCCTGAGCTGGCCGACGAGGGCAAGAATCCCTTTATCCTGGATTCCAAAGAGCCCACAGGCAATGTAAAGGACTTCATGATGGGCGAGAACCGTTACCTGATGCTCCAGAAGGGGTATCCGGAGGTTGCTGAAAAGCTCTTTGACAAGGCTGAAAAAGACCTTGCCGCAAGATATGAGGTTTACAAGAGAATGGCAAAGCAGGACTAATTCTGGCCTGATTTTAAGAGGAAGCCGCCTTCGGGCGGCTTCTTTTTGTGTCTGGGGAAGCGGGTGTGCCCGCGTGGATCATTTGGACAGATTTCGCTTAAAAAAGTCATTGACTTGCCGGGGTGATTTATGCTATAATAATCAAGTCATGTTAAATCGGGGCGGTAGCGGTGCCTTGTAACCCTCAATCCGCTATAGAGGGGATGAAAACTTGCCATGAGGGAGAGCCGTGTCCGGTCTGCCCTGTTCAAGTGGTGTTGACGGTCTGGTCTTGCGCAATCGGAACCTGTGAACCTCGTCAGGGCGGGAACGCAGCAGCGATAAGCAGTTATTTCGATGTGCCGTGAGGCAGCCAGATCTGAGCTTACTGTTCAGGTAACGCGGGTATTGCTGTTTCGAAGGCAAGCACATGATTTTTTTATATCATAGAATCAAGGGTCTTTTTGTCTCCGCGGAGGGACAGGGGATCGAATTTTACAGCAGGTTAAAGCGGGGAGCCGGAGGACTGCTGTCCAACCATTGGAGAGAGGAAGTGCGAAGCATGTCAGATTCCTATCAGGCGTTATACAGAAAATGGCGCTCTATGACCTTTGACGATGTAATCGGCCAGCGGCATGTGACCGATACGCTGAAAAACGGCATTGCCGCAGGCCGGATTGCCCATGCCTATCTGTTCTGCGGCACCCGGGGCACAGGAAAGACCTCCACGGCAAAAATATTTTCCCGCGCGGTCAACTGTGAGAACCCCAGGGACGGCGAGCCCTGTAACGAATGCCCCACCTGTAAGGGAATCCTGGACGGCAGTATTCTTGACGTATATGAGATGGACGCGGCCAGCAACCGCGGGGTGGAGAATATCCGTGAGATTCGGGATGAGGTGATCTACACCCCGGCGGGATGCACCTATAAGGTCTATATCATAGACGAGGTGCACATGCTCACAGCGGAGGCCTTCAACGCGCTGCTCAAGACGCTGGAAGAGCCCCCAAAGCACGCCCTGTTCATCCTTGCCACCACCGAGCCCCATAAAATCCCCGCCACAGTCCTGTCCCGGTGTCAGCGGTTTGATTTCCGCCGGATCGGTGTGGACGATATTGCGCGCCGGCTGACCAAGATCGCCGGGGCGGAGGGGATCGGCGCCACGCCGGACGCCCTTGAGCTTGTTGCGGAGCTGGGTGACGGTTCCATGCGCGACGCCCTGAGCATACTGGATCAGTGCGCGGCGTTTGGACTGGAACAGCTCACCACAGAGCGGGTGACCGAGATTGTGGGGATCGCGGACCCCAAGACCTTATTTGATATCACAGCGGCGGTTGCCGCCGGAAATACCCAGGAGGCGCTGATGCGGACGGATGCTTTTCTGCATCAGGGCAAGGAGGTCCAGAACTTTTTGGAGGAGCTGATTGCCCATTTTCGCAGTCTGCTGATCTGTAAGGCCGCGGACGAACCCGCGGAGCTTCTGGAACGGACCCTGGACGCCACGGCGAAATTCCAGGAGCAGGCCGGGCTGTTCTCCATGGAACAGATTTTATACGCGGTCAAGGTGCTCAGTGAGAGTCTTGCCCAGTCCAAGTGGATGTCCGCGCCGCAGATTGCGGCGGAGCTGGCCATGGTGAAGCTGTGTACCCCGGCATGCAGTGCGGATCCGGAGGCTTTGCTGGCCCGGATTGAAAGGCTGGAGCGGATGCTCGCCCAGGGCGGCAGCCCGGCATTAGCAACGGTACCTGCAGCGTCTCCGGCCGCCCCCGCACAGGAGACCGCCGCCCCGGCAGACCCTTCGGACGGCCCGCCATGGGACGCAGCCGCGGCGCCGGACCCCGCGCCTGTCCCGGTTCAGGCAGCACCACCCCGGGCCGCTGTTTCCGCGCCGCCAGCCGCGGCGGACGGGCTGGCCCAGCAGGACGGCGGCGAGGCGGTTTGGGAATTCTGGGCGGACGCCCTGCAGGAGGTAAAAAAGGAGAGCAAATCCCTGTTCGCCTTTTTATACAGCGGCAAGGCATTTCTAAACGGCGGCACCGTGGAGCTTGAATTGAGCAATCAGATCGCCTATGACAGGATTGCCAAGCCGGAGGGGCTGGCGTATCTCGGGAAGCTGTTTTCCAGGGTCAGCGGCCAGACGGTGAAGGCAGAGGCGTATCTGGCCGGCCAGAGAAAACCGGCTGAGACAAAAGAGACCAGTATATTTGACCTGGCGGAGAAAAAGGATCTGCTGGGCGATAAACTTCATATTATCAAAAACGAGGAATAAAGGAGAGAAACGAGATGGCAAAAGGCGGATTCCCCAGAGGAATGGGCGGCGGCAATATGAATCAGATGATCAAGCAGGCCCAGAAAATGCAGGAACAGATGGTGAAGATGCAGGAGGAGATGGAGGCCAAGACCTATGAGGCAACCGCCGGCGGCGGTGCGGTCCGGGTGGTGATTACCGGCAAGCGCGAGGTGCAGGAGATTGAGCTCAAGCCTGAGGTTGTGGATCCGGATGACATTGAGATGCTCCAGGATCTCATTGTGGCGGCGGTCAATGAAGGCCTGCGCAAGATGGAGTCGGACAGCTCGGCGCAGATGGGCCAGCTGACGGGAGGCCTGAATATCCCGGGATTGTTCTGAGCGGCGTGCGGCGGAGAGATCCGCCGCTCTTTTTGTGCAGGGAGGAAACCGGCCAAAAGAATTCCAATTTCATCAGATGGAATATCTTGCAAAAATAATTGCACTGTGATAGAATAAAAGGGAATCAGAAGAGGAGGTGCTCCTATGCTTTTGGAAATCGGAAATGAACGGGTCCGGGCGGCAGTTGACACCCTGGGCGGCCAGCTCCATTCATTGAAGCTGGCGGAGACAGAGTATATATGGCAGCGGGATCCGGCGTTTTGGGAAGCCTGTGCGCCGCTGCTGTTCCCGGTGGTTGGCCGTGCCAAAGACGGCGTGATAGAGGTGGACGGCAGGACGTATCCCATGCCGATTCACGGCTTTGTCAAGGATATGGAACTGGCGCCGGTCCGGGAGACAGAGGAGCAGGTCACCCTTCGTCTCACAGCGGGGGCGGCGACCAGGGAGATGTATCCCTGGGATTTTGTGTATGATGTGGACTATGCGCTGCTGGGCAATACACTCCGGCTGAAATTTACGGTGACCAACCGAGACAGCAGGGAGATGCTGTTTTGTCTGGGCGGCCATCCGGGGTTTAACGTTCCGCTGGTACCCGGCGAGAGCTTCTCAGACTATCAGCTTATTTTTGAGAAGGATGAGCCGCTGTGCTCGGACGGCCTGAGCGCCGGCAGCGTCATCCTTCCGGAGCAACGTTATTTTCTGCCCAGAGTGGGCAATACCCTGCCTCTGCGGGAGGAGATGTTCGCGGCGGGAAATACGCTGATCTTTGAGGACCTGCAGTCAGACTGGGTTGAACTGAAGGGGCCTTCCGGCAGAGGCGTTCGGGTGGACTTCAACGGATTTCCTGTGCTGGCCTTCTGGACCATGGGAACGCCCCAATGCGCGCCCTATCTCTGCATTGAGCCATGGTACGGCATGGGGATGCGCTCGGATGAAGGAACCGCCATGAAGGATAAATTCGGCGTGCTTCGGCTGGAGCCGGGACAGGTATTTGAGACGGCGTTTTCCATTGCGGTTTTCTGACCGTGAGGGAGGAAAGAAAGGAGAGTTGGTATGATCGTAACCATTCAAAGCGGAAACGTTTCCGCGCAGATCGACAGTTTTGGGGGGCAGCTTCTGTCCTTTGAAAAGGATGGAAAAGAATATATTTGGCAGAGAAATCCGGCGTATTGGAATTCCTGCGCACCGATTCTGTTTCCGGTTGTGGGGAGACTTCGGAATAAAGTGCTTTCTGTCAAAGGCAGGGACTATCCCATGACCATGCACGGTTTTGTCCGGGATTTTGAGCTGGAGGTGACGGACCGGCAGGCGCACAGCGTGACCTTCCGGCTCACCGGCAGCGACAAGACAAGGGCGCTGTATCCCTGGAACTTTTGCTTTGAGGTGACCTTTACTCTGGAGGGGGATAAGCTGACCTGCGGTTTCCGGGTTGAGAACCGGGACAGTGAGGAAATGCTGTTCTGCCTGGGAGGTCATCCGGGCTTCAATGTCCCTATGGCGGCGGGCGAGGCCTTTGAGGACTATCAGCTGGAGTTTGAAAAGGAAGAGATTCTGGAATCCAACCACGTCAATGAGGACGAGGCCATTTCCGCGTCCCGAAAGGATGCGGTGCTGGACAGCGGCCGGATTCTGCCGCTGGAACGGAGCCTTTTCAACAATGACGCCATGATCTTTGAGGATATCCAGTCCAAATGGGTGAATCTGGTCAGCCGGGAAACCGGAAAGGGGATCCACTTCGCCTACCCGGGTTTCCCGATTCTGGCGGTCTGGACCAAAGGAGAGCCTCTGGACGCCCCCTATGTCTGTCTGGAGCCGTGGTTTGGCATGGGCTTCCGGGACGATGAGGGGACCGCGCTGGAGCAGAAATACGGCGTACAGCATCTTGCGCCCGGCGGGGTATTTACAGCCGCGTTTTCGGCGGAAATCATTGACTAGACCATAATAAACCTATCACTTACATATCATCCAAGGAGGAGATAACAATGGATATTGAAATCAGAAACCCCTGGCATCCGGATGATGCCAAACACTACACCACAGACCGTATGCGCAATGACTTTTTGATTCAGGACCTGTTCACGCCGGACAGGGTGCGGCTGGTCTACAGTCATGTGGACCGGATCATTGTGGGCGGCATCTGTCCCGCGGAGGAGACCCTGAAGCTGGAGGCAGGCCATGAGCTTGGTGTCGATTATTTTCTGGAGCGCCGGGAACTGGGCGTCATCAACGTTGGCGGCCCGGGAACTGTGATCCTGGACGGTGAAGAATTTGACCTGGACCACAAAGACGGCCTGTATGCGGGGCTGGGGATCAAGGAGGCTGCGTTCCGGAGCAAGGACGCGTCCAATCCGGCGAAGTTTTACATGAATTCCACGCCGGCCCACAGAAAGTGTCCCACGGTGAAGATCACGCTGGCGATGGCAAACAAGCGGCCCATGGGCTCTCTTGAGGAGTGCAACAAGCGGACCATCAACCAGTACATCCACCCTGCCGTATGCGAGAGCTGTCAGCTGTCTATGGGTATGACCGCGCTGGAGGTGGGCAGCAACTGGAACACCATGCCCTGCCATACCCATGAGAGAAGAATGGAGGTCTATTTCTACTTTGAACTGGGCGAAGAGGATGTGGTATTCCATATGATGGGCGAGCCCCAGGAGACCCGCCATATTGTTATGCGCAACGAGGAGGCGGTCATCTCTCCCAGCTGGTCTATTCACAGCGGCGTCGGCACCAAGAACTATACCTTTATCTGGGGTATGGCCGGTGAAAACCAAACCTTTGACGACATGGACCACGTTGCCATGAAGGATATTAAATAAGAGGAGACAGAATCATGAGTTTGACCATAGAACAGGTAAATGCCGGCGGAGCGGTAACGGCCATGGCTTCCGGCCGGTCGGACGTCACGCTGGTAACCCCGGCTTACGCGCCGGGCGACAAACTGGTATTTCATACAGAGGATGCCCGCTATGTCTGGGTAAAGATCCACGAAACAGTGGCGGAGGCCATGATTTTCGTGCCGGACGGCGTGTTTTCATTTCCGGTTCCGGAGGGGGAGGCGCTGCGCGGCTTTGCGCCCGGAACTTTTGAGGGGGAGCAGGTCATATCCATGCGCGAGGCCACCGAGGCGGAGCGGAAGACCTACCGCAATCTGTGCCTGAATCCGCTGGATATCCGGGTCCCCAGCGAGGTGGTGGATCCGGACGCGCCGGAGTGGAGCAATCCCACGGATTCCAAGGCCGTGGAGGAGGGGGAAATCGCGGCCTTCCCCCATGCCTATGCCAACCGTGTCACCCGCAATGAAGGGTGTTTTTATGCCCGCAATGCCATTGACGGCATGGCCACTCCGGGCGGCCACGGAGATTATCCGTTCCATTCCTGGGGCGGCGCGGTTCACGAGGACCTGACCCTGGCCGTGTACTTTGGCCGGCCGGTCCGTGCGGATAAGCTGGTGCTCTGTCTGCGGAGCGATTATAATACAGACGGCCAGGGAAGGGAACACGACACCTATTGGCACACAGCGCTGATTGAGCTGTCCGATGGCTTCAAGACGGAGATCCATCCGCAGAAATCCGCAGAGGGACAGGTTTTTGATCTGGGCGAGCACACGACCCGGTGGCTCAAGCTTTCCAGATTGGATCCTCTCCAGCATGACGGAAGTCTGAACTTTGCGGCCCTGAACCAGATTGAGCTCTGGGGTGAGGATAAGGACTGACCCCGGACCGTTGCGGGCTGAAACCCTGCAGGATAACGATATCATAAAAAGGCCGGGTGTCCCCGGCCTTTTTTCTGTGAAAAATTTTATTGCGTGTCATATTGGCGTAACAAACGCCCGCCTGGCCGAAAAACCGAGGCGGGCGTTTGTCATGCAGCGTTCATTCGTCCTTTCGTATCTTGGAAACTGTGTTCTGACGCCGTTTTTCCAGCAGTCCGGCCAGCCAGATGGCAAGGGCGGCGCAGAGAATGCCCAGAATGACGCCGCCCAGAATGTCCGTGGGAAAATGGACCTGCAGATACATCCGGGAAAAGGCAATCAGGATTGCCAGCACCATGGCGGGAATCCCAACCTTCCAGTTATAGCGCCAAAGGACAATCGCGCTGGCAATGCCGGCATAGGTGTGTCCGGAGGGAAAGGAAAAATCCTCCGGCGGCGGGATCAAAAGCGCGATGCTGGTGTCTGCCAGAAATGGGCGGAGCCGGGCCACGCCGGGCTTGAGGATAAAGTTGCCCAGCACCAGAGCGGCGGCCAGGGCCAGCGCCATGGTCAGACCGCATTTGCGTGTTTTCGGATAACAGATCAGGAGCAGGGACAACAGGATCCAGAATATTCCCGCATTGCCTAAAACCGTGACTTTGGGCATAAAACTATCCAAAAATCCGCTCCGCAGTGTTTGGATGGCATCCAGAATCCTCCAGTCAAACTGACTGATTATCGTTTGTAGGGTATTCATCGCCGCTTACCGGATGTAGTTGGTCTTAATCTTGGGTTCAAGTTCAGGCATGGAAACGCCATGCTCTTTGCCGGCAGCAATGGATTTCAGGAGCCAGGCCATATTCCGGCCGAGCTGGCGCATGGTCTGCATCCCCTCTTCGTCCCGCGCAACCTCATCCGGCGTGTTGCCATGAACCATGTTCCAGTAATTGGAGGAGACCACAGGCATGTTCAGAATGGTGAAGTACTTGTTCAGCTGGTCAAAGGCCGCGCTTGCGCCGCCGCGGCGGCAGCTGGCGATACAGGCCGCCGGCTTGAACGCGAGATTTTTCCCGCCGGCATAGCAGACACGGTCCATGAGTGAGGTTACGGCCCCGGAGGCCGCCGCGTAGTGCACTGGCGTACCCACAATAAAGCCGTCCGCCTCGGCGGCCTTTTCAATCACTGTGTTGACTGTGTCATTGTCAAACACGCATTTTCCCGTGCCGGATTTGGCGCAGCAGCCACAGCCGATGCATCCGCGGATGGGTTCCTTGCCCACATGGAAGATCTCTGTCTCAATTCCCTGCTGTTCCAGTGCGTCTGCCGCCTCCCGCAGCGCGGTATAAGTACATCCCTTTTCCTTGGGACTTCCGTTGATCAACAAAACTTTCATAGTATCCATAGCCTTTCTGCCCACAGAAAATCTTGGAGAAACGCGCTTTACTGTAGGCGGTAAAGCGCGGCGGAGTCCGCCGGCCAAAGGCCTGCCGGCCTGACGCGGGCGGTCCTCATAACTAATATATGCAGGTATGCGCAGTTTCTTTTTAGTATAACATGAAATTTCAAGAGAAACAAGTTTTCTTTTAAAATTTATGCGTGATACTTGAAAAATTTTGTCATGTATCGTATAATGTAAACACAAACAGCCGTTTCATGGACGAACTGATAGAATAACCGTCCCGGGTGTCCCGCATATACGCGGAAAAAAGATTGTTGATTATGAAAAAGGTGATGGTATGATTTTACCGATTCTTTTAAATCGGACCAAGCTGTTGCCCATCTATGTGGTTGGAATGGGCGGCCATGAGCACCAGGAGCGGATCATACGCCGGTGCGGATTTCAGGGATACCAGCTCCTCTACTGCACAGGCGGGAGCGGTATCCTGAAAATCGAGAATACGGAGCACGAGATCAAGCGCGGAGACGCCTTCTTTTTCCGCCCGGACATCCCGCATGAATACTATCCGGTAGAAGCGCCCTGGCTCACCAAATGGATTGTATTCATGGGCAATGCGGTGGAGGATATCATAGATTATATGGGCTTTGGAAAAAGCGAGGTGTTCAGCCTGCACAGCCTGGAGGATTTTGATATTCAGGTCAGCGCCATGTCTGACATGTTCTGGTGCGATGACCCGGATAAGGAGATCAAGACCTCCATGCTTATGTATAAGCTTTTGATCAAGATGGGGGAGTGCCGGAACAGCGCGCCCCAGCCCAGCGGTATGACTCAAAATGAGAAATATGAAAAACTCAGCCCGGTGATTGAGATGCTCAAGACGCGGTATCAGGAGGATCTGGGCCTGGACGACATGGCCGAGACCATTGGGGTGACCACCAATCATCTCTGTCGGCTGTTTCATCAGGTCTATGACACAACGCCGTTGAAATATCTTACCCACCTGCGGCTGAATATGGCGAAATACTACCTCTGCTCGCCCAAAAATCTGAAGGTGAAGGAAGTGGCCGCCGCGGTGGGATTTAAGGATCCCAGCTATTTCTGTGCTGTTTTCAAAAAGGCGGAGGGAATGACGCCGGATGATTTCCGGCGGGTCAACGCGTTTTAGCCTGTTCTGCATGGAAGCGTCCCAAGAAAGGGCAGAACAGCGGAGAGGGGAATACAAAATGGGTGCGGATCTGAATGGTATTTTGGAGTATGTCAGGGCCCGGTATGGAACAGAGCCGGAATTTCTCTGGGCGAAGTCCCCGAACAATGCAGTCCTGCGGCATAAGGACAGCCTGAAATGGTATGGTGTGCTGATGTATGTACAGAAGCGGAAACTGGGGGCAGAGGACGACGGAAGTGTGGATATTCTGGATCTCAAATCTGAGCCGGCTTTGATTGGCGCGCTGATTGACAAAAAGGGATTTTTCCCGGCATATCATATGAACAAGGAGCACTGGATTACGATTGTGCTGGATGGCACCGTGCCGGAACAGGAGGTATTCGGGCTGATTGATTTGAGCTATGATTTGACAGAGCGATAGCGGATGCCGGCGGTTTTGCAAAGAAACGGCGGCTCCGGCGGGATGACTCCTGGAAAGATGATAAACGGCGAAGCTGGAACGCCCTTTTTATGAAAATTGCCTGATAGATTTTATAAAGGAGAAAGACCATGACAGAAAAAGAAAAAATGTTTGCCGGAAAAATATACGATCCTTTTTGTGAAAGGATGCCGGAGGAAAGAACCCGTGCCCACATTCTTTGCAAAGCATATAACAATACCACAGAGGCGGACGAAGAACAACGGCAGAAAATATTAAATCAACTATTGCCCAATCGCGGGAAAAATGTGTACTTGCAGGGCCCGGTTTATTTCGATTTCGGCACACATATTTCAATGGGTGACGGCAGCTATGCGAATTTTCATTTTACTGTTTTAGACGAGGGAAAGGTAACCATCGGAAAAAATGTTTTCATTGGTCCCAATGTATCCATATTAACGCCAATACATCCTCTGCGGTATCAGGAACGCAATGCGTTCTACAGCGAAAAAACGAAGAGCATGACCAATTTAGAAAGGGCTGGCACTGTGACCATCAGAGACAACTGCTGGCTTGGCGGCGGGGTGACCGTCTGTCCCAACGTAACCATTGGTGAAGGCTGCGTGATCGGTGCCGGTTCTATTGTCACAAGGGATATTCCGCCGAACAGTTTGGCGGTTGGCAATCCATGCCGTGTTCTTCGCCCAATCACAGAAGCGGACAGCGTTCACCTGCATCCCGCATACTTTGCGGAATAAGCGGCGCCTATTCTGCGTGTTTTATGCCCGGCAGCCGCCGTTCAAACAATAACGGACAACAGTGATTGAACTGTTGTCCGTTATTGTTATACTTCGCTATGTCAGGCGATCCTTTTCCCCCGCCTTTGTCATATCACCAGACCGCCGTTGGGACTGATTACCTGCCCGGTGAGAAAGCTGTCCGGGGCAGCCAGAAACAGGATCGTCCGGGCAATATCCTCCGGGGTGCCGATCCGGCCCAGCGGCGTTTCCTCCTTCAGCGCGGACAGATCCTTCGGAGTCAGGGAAGCATTCATGTCCGTGTCAACCACACCGGGCGCGACACAGTTGACATGAATGCCTGAGGGGCCCACCTCCTTGGCCAGGGCCTTGGTCATGCCAATCAGACCAGCCTTGGCGGTGGAATATGCCACCTCACAGGCCGCGCCGGTGATGCCCCACATGGAGGACACATTGATGATACAGCCCCTTTTCTGATGGATCATGCGGGGGAGCACGCCCCGGATGCAATAGAACGCCCCGCTGAGCGTCACGTCCAGCATCCGGTGCCACTGGGCATCCGTCAGCGCGTCAAACATGGAAAACTGCGCGAAGCCCGCGTTGTTGACCAGCACGTCCACACCGCCGGCCAGAACCCGGATCTGTTCCAGCATCTCCGCTGTCTGGCCGGGGTCGGAGACGTCCGCGCGGACTGCGGTGCCGCCGGTCTCCTGTGCCAGCGCCTCTGCCGTCTCCCGGCTCGCCAGATAATTGATAAACACCCGGTCCCCCTGTCCGGCAAAGGCGCGGGCCGCCGCCGCGCCGATTCCGCGGGAGGCCCCGGTAATCAAAACCGTTCTCATTCCGATCCCCCAGTTCTCTTTCGATTTTTTTCAGTCAGTTCGATACTCCTATGGCTATATGCCATCAGTATAGCACAAAAACTACGGCAAGGCAAGCGGCGCCCGGGAAAACAGTTGCATATCCGGTTGGAATGTGTTAAACTGAATAAAGATGACGGAAAGGGAGGAATGAACATGGCGGTCCAGTGGACAGCGGAACAGCTGCAGGCCATTGAGGCACGGGGCAGCAATATTTTGGTCGCAGCCGCGGCGGGCAGCGGCAAGACCGCCGTGCTGGTGGAGCGTATCATCCGGCGAATCTGTGATCCGGCGGACCCGGTGCCTGTGGACCGGCTTCTGGTGCTCACCTTTACCGAGGCGGCCGCCAGCGAGATGAAACGGAAGATCGCGGATGCCATTGAAGCGCGGCTGAAGCAGGAGCCGGAGAACAAAAGGCTCCGTGACCAGAGTCTTCTGGTGCATTCCGCCCACATTTCAACTATCCACGCCTTTTGCAAGACGATCCTGCAAAACAACATCCATGAGACGGAGCTTCCGGCGGAGTTTACCCTGATCGGCGACACGGAAAACGAGGTGCTTCGGAATCAGGCGCTGGACCAGGTGCTGGAACGGTATTATAAGAGAATACAGAAAAAAGAGGGCTTCCGGGATCTGGCTGTGGGATACGGGGGGATCAAGACGGATGACAATCTGCGCGGAATGGTTCTGCGGCTGCATGATTTTGTGCGCAGTCTTGCCTATCCTGAGGCGTGGCTGCGGGAGGCGGCCGGCCAATACCGGCGGGTCTGTGAGACGGGCTCCATTGGCGGGACGGTCTGGGAGGGGCTTTTGCTGGACCTTTGCCGGGAGCTGGCCCGGGAGGCGCTGGCGGGGTTTCAGGCCATCTGGCGGATTGTGGAGGCGGAGGTGCCTTCTGACCACAAGTATTTCACCTATTACCATGATCTGCTGACGCAGTTTGAGGACATCTATGGCCCGGTTTTGGAGGGCGGCTCGGATGTAGAGACGGTACGGACCTGTCAGACGGCGTTTGCGGTTGGCCGCGCGCCGGTCAAAAAGGGACTGGACGACGGGCTTGTCGCAAAGATCAACGGCATTAAGAAAGAGCTGACGGCACAGCCCCTCGGAGAGATCAGGACCCTGCTTGCGGCGGCGGAGCCGGAGCAGGTCCAGCGGATTATTCTTTGCAGTCCCAGAATTCAGGTGCTCAAACAACTGGTGCGGCAGACAGAGCGCCTGCACCGGTCTATGAAGCGGGAGCGCTCCGCGCTGGATTTCAGCGATCTGGAGCATGAGATGATCAAGCTGATCTCTGACCGGCAGGGACGGCCCACCCGGACGGCGGAAAAGCTCCGGGCACGCTTTGTGGAGATTCTGGTGGATGAATATCAAGACACAAACAACATTCAGGATACCATGTTCCGGCTGCTGTCACGGGATGAAAAAAATATCTTTATGGTGGGCGACCTGAAACAGAGCATTTACAAATTCAGAAATGCGGACCCCGGCATTTTTGCGGAGAAATACGAGGCCTATGGCCGGGGCGAGGGCGGTCTCTGTATCCGGCTGTTCCGGAATTTCCGGAGCCGGGACACTGTGGTTGACAGCGTCAACGGCATCTTTGGCGCGTTGATGACCCGCGAGACCGGCGGGCTGGACTACACCCGGGAGGAATATTTAATCCAAGGCGCGCAGTACCCGGATCAGGCGGGAGATTTCACGACAGAGCTCTTACTGACAGACACAGACCGGGGCAACTATCAGGAGGACGGCGCTTATGCCGGATATTCAGCCAACCAGCTTGAGGCTGTCACCGTCGCGAGGCGGATCCGGCGTATGGTGGACGGCAGTGAGCTCCGGGTGACGGATCGGGAAACCGGCGCGCCGCGTCCCGTGCGGCTGGGAGATATTACGATACTGGTGCGGAATAAGAAAAAGGCGGCGGAGCTGGAACAGATCCTGGAGGAACACGGCATTCCGGCCGCCAGCGAAACGGGCCGGAGCTATTTGAATTCCCTGGAGGTCCAGACCGTACTGAGCTTTTTGCAGATCATAGACAACCCGCGGCAGGATATTCCGCTTTTGGCGGTTCTGCGCTCCAGTATGTTTGAATTTTCCCCGGATGAACTGGCCCGGATCCGGCTCTGCGCCCAGGGGTGTTTTTATGAGGCGCTCTGCGCCGCGGCCGGGCAGGGGGATGACAAGTCCGGCGCGTTTCTGGCGGTTTTGGAGGACCTGCGGGAGGCCTCGGCCTATATGGGGGTGGATGAACTCATCTGGAAGATCTGCCATGAGCTTCACTATATGGCGCTGGCCGGTGCGATGCCCGGCGGACGGATCCGGCAGGCCAACCTGAATCTCCTGTATGAGCGGGGCGCGGAATTTGAGCAGGGGGCTCTGTGCGGATTGTTCCATTTTATGGCCTATATCGAAAGCCTCCGGGCCAGCGGGAAGGATATGGCGGCGGCCAAACCCTTTGCGGATACGTCCGGCACGGTTGCGATTATGACCATACATAAATCCAAGGGACTGGAATATCCCGTGGTGATCCTCTATGGAACGGAACAGCACTTCAATGAGATGGATGCGGCAAAACCGGTGATCTGGCATGAACAGGCCGGGCTTGCCATGGATTTTGTGGATACGGTCCAGCGGGTTCGGTATCAGAGCCTGCCCAAGGCTCTGGTGCGGGAGCAGATGCTCCGTGACCAGCGGGCTGAGGAGATGCGGCTTTTGTATGTGGCACTGACACGCGCCAAGGAAAAGCTGATTCTCTCCGCCACAGTGGGGGTAAAGAATAACAAGTGGAAAGAAGCTGTTTTTGATCCGGCAGGATGTGTGGTTCCCGGATTTACCAGACGCCGGCTGAGTATGCGCGACTGGATGCTCTCCGCCCTGCTTGCGCACCCCGGCGCCGCGGCACTGCGGGAACTGGTGGACCGGTCTGACCTTCCGCCGGACGGGCGGATGGATTTTGGACTGCGGACCAGGGTTGTGAACCATGAGACCGCGCCGATGCCTGACCCGAAACTGGCGGCGGCACAGGCCAAACAGGAGCCGGAGGCATGGAGCGGCCTGCCGGAGGATCTGCAGGAGAGGATGGCCTTTGCATATCCCCATCGCGGGCTGGGGCTGACACCGGTCAAGCTGTCCGTCAGCGAGCTCAAGCGGCGGCAAATGCCGGAGGAGGACTATGTTCCGAGCATTCTGCGGGTGAAGCAGGTCATTCTCTCCGATTTGACAGAGATTGGTGCGGCGGAGCGCGGTACCATTACGCACTATGTCATGCAGCATGTGGATTTTGAGAGGACTGAGAGTCTGGAACAGGTGGAGGAACAGCTGGACGGTATGGTTCGGCGCGGACTGATCAGCGCCCGACAGCGGGACGCGGTTTCGGCCCAGGGAATTCTGGAATTTTTCCGGCATCCGCTGGGAACCCGGCTCCGCCGGGCTGAAAAGAAGGAAAGAGAATTTGATTTTTATATGGAGATCCCGGCCGGGGAAGTGACAGACGGACTTCCGGAAACGGACCGGGATGAGAGGATACTGCTTCAGGGAATCGCCGACTGCTTTTTCTATGAAGGAGACGGCGTGGTCCTGATTGACTATAAGACGGACCGGGTCACCGCGGAGGAAGCGCCCGCCAGGGCGGAGCGCTATCGGACGCAGATGGAGTACTACACCCGCGGACTGCGTGATATTTTGGGCTGCCCGGTTCGGGAACGGTATCTTTATTTTCTGCACTGCGGCCGGGCGGTCGCGCTGTAGGCGTACTAAGAGAGGGAAACGCAGGCGCGGGGCGCCTGCGTGGCGAATATGGAATGAGGAGGAATGTGTTATGAAGGGTTTGATTTTTTCGATTACCGCCGGACAGGGGCATAACCAGACCGCGCGGGTCATGTCCGATTATCTGAATCAGGCTGGTGTTGAGTGTAAGTATATGGATGTGTATGAATATATCAATCCGCTGCTGTCCGAATCGGTGTCAAAGATCTATCTCATGTCTACCAAGAGCATGCCGAAGATATACGGCGGCGGTTACCGCATGTGTGAGATGCGGGACAGTGCCGCGGCGCATGTACTGCCCAAGCTGACCAATACGCTTCTGGCCCGGCGCCTGCTCAAGCTGGTCCGGCGTGAGAATCCGGACGTGATCATCTGCACCCATGTGTTTGCGGCCCTTCTGGTGACCTATCTCACCGGACACATTGACGTCCATGCCCATACCATTGGGATTGTGACGGATTTTACCATCCATCCCTATTGGGAGGACACCTGTCTGGACTACTATGTGACCGCCAGTGAGCTCTTGACCTATCAGGGAGTCAAAAAGGGAATTCCGGAGGGAAAGTTCAAGCCGTTGGGCATTCCCATAGATCCGAAGTTCGCAGTGAGCAGAAGCAAGGAGGAGGCCTGCCGTGCGCTGGGCATCCCCTGCAAAAGGACGGTGCTTGTCATGAGCGGGAGTATGGGCTTCGGCAATGTGCTGGATGAAATCAAGGCGCTGGATAAACTGGACTTTGACTATCAGATTGTCACCATCTGCGGCAACAACAAAAAGCTCAAGGCACAGATCGACAGGCTCATCATGCGCAAGCCGATTTACAACTATGGCTACGTGAATAATGTGGATGTGTTCATGGACGCGGCGGACTGTATTGTCACAAAGCCCGGCGGCCTCACCACCAGCGAGGCGCTGGCCAAGGGGGTTCCCATGATCATGAGCAATCCGGTCCCCGGACAGGAGGACCGGAACGTGGAATTTCTGCTGAATACGGGCGCGGCCATGAAGATCAGCAAGACCTTTCCCATTGATGACGCGCTGTACCAGCTGTTTCTCAATGACGGCCGGGGGAAGATTCTGGACCGCAGTATCCAAAGTCTCCGGAAACCGGATTCCACCAGGGATCTGGCGGATTTTGTGGTGGATCTGATTCAGAACCAAGAGATGCCCCGGCAGAGGATTGAGCTGTTATAAACGGAAAACCCCTGCTCTATGAGCAGGGGATTTCCATCACACACATATACACACAGTGAAAAGGCTGATGCCCCATAAGGAGAGAAATTCCGCGTTAACACGGAAAATACCTCTTTCACAACTTACAGTATAACAAAAGTATCGGAAAAAGGCAACTGGAATCTTGACAAGAACATTGCAAATCTTGCTCTAATGTGGTATAATCTTGTTGGTGATGTTTATGAACGTGATACAGTGTATACGCAGTGATCTGGACAAGACCTATGCCTATATGCACAAAAAAAGCCGGAATTCCAGAGGCGAGCATTATAAGCTCCACACCCACAAGGGCTTTGAGGTGTTTGTTTTCCTCCGGGGGGAGGCCCGTTTTGTGATTGAGGGAAACAGCTATCAGCTGGTGCCCTTTGATATTCTGATCATCCGAAACAGTGAACTGCATCAGGTCTATTATGACACGGAGCAGGACTATGAACGGATTGTCCTCCATATCTCTGACGCGTTTTTCCGGCGGCACGGGTGCGGGGGATACCGGGCCATCTTTTTGGACCGCGGCGTGGGCGAGGGGAATCTCATCCGGGCAGAGGCTGTGCGGAAATGCGGCATCCCGGAGCTTTTGGAACGGATTGAGGAATACATCCGGGAGACCTCCAGACGGGAGGATGCGGTTGTACAGGCCGGGATTGTGGAGTTCCTGCACCTGCTGGGCCGGGTGGACCAGCATAAGGCGAGCCCGCCCCAGCGCAACGAGAATATACAGGAGATCATTCAGTATATCAACGACCATATCAGCCAGCCGCTGTCTCTGGACCAAATCGCAAAGCAGTTTTTTATTTCCAAATACCACCTTTGCCGGATTTTCAAAGAGAGCACGGGATTCACGGTTGGGAATTATATTATCAACAAGCGGCTTCTGCGTACCAAGGAGCTTTGCCGCGAGGGGATGAGGGTGAGTTATGCCTGCTATGAGGCGGGCTTTGGGAGCTATTCCAGCTTTTATAAGGCCTATGTCAAGGCGACAGGCTCGGCTCCCAGAAGAGATCTTACCTAAAACAGACGCCGGAAGGTAGGCGTTCGCGGTCAGCGGGCGGGTCTGCGGCATTGAACAGTCCGGCACAGACGGGGAATAAAACAAGAGGCCGCGGCATATGCCGCGGCCTGAGCGTGTCGATAAACCCAAAATTGGAATGATTTTGGACTGCGCCGTACGGGCCCGGCGGCAAAGCAAACAGGGCTCCCGAAAAATGGAGCCATTGGCGACATTTTTGGGGAAAAGGAGCAGGGGCGGAGCAAGCGAGCTTTTGTCCGTCAGGACAAAATGAGCAAGCACAGCACTCTGCGACGCGGGCTTTGGGCTATCAATTCAATGCAATATCTTGCTGAAAAGCCACTTTTTCGACAGTCTGGGGCCGCGGCCCCTTTGGGACTTTGTCAGCCCTACACTTGAGGCAGGGTGGCAAAGCTCTTTTCCAGCTCCTCATCAGAGGGGATATAGTCGGTCATAGTGCCGTTCAGATAGGACTGATAGGCAGTCATATCAAAGTATCCTGTACCGGACAGGCCAAACACAATGGTTTTTTCTTCGCCGGTCTCTCTGCATTTGAGCGCCTCGTCAATGGCCACACGGATGGCGTGGGAGGATTCCGGCGCAGGCAGAGTGCCTTCGGTCCGGGCAAAGAGCAAAGCCGCTTCGAATACCTTTGTCTGCTCAACGCTTCTGGCTTCCAGATAGCCGTCGTGATAGAGCTTTGAGATGATGGGAGACATGCCGTGATACCGCAGTCCGCCGGCGTGGTTCGCGGAGGGCATGAAGCCACAGCCCAGGGTATACATCCGCATAAGCGGGGTGGTCCTGCCGGTGTCGCCGAAATCAAGGGCGTATTTCCCGCGGGTCAGTGTGGGACAGGAGGCCGGTTCCACCGCGATGAAATGAATGTCGTTTTTGCCCTCCAGCTTGTCGCCCATAAAGGGAGAGATCAGTCCGCCCAGATTGGAGCCGCCGCCGGCACAGCCAATCATAATATCCGGCTCAATGCCGTATTTGTCAAGGGCGGCCTTGGTTTCCTGGCCGATGATGGTCTGATGGAGCAGTACATGGTTCAGTACGCTGCCCAGCACATACCGGCAGTCGGGCGTTTTCAGCGCGGTTTCCATGGCCTCTGAAATGGCACAGCCCAGAGAGCCGCCGGTGCCGGGGTTTTCGTCCAGAATTCTGCGCCCCACTTCGGTGGTGTCAGAGGGGGAGGCGATTACCTTGCCGCCGTAGGTCTCAATCACGGCCCGGCGGTGGGGCTTTTGCTCAGCGGATACCTTGACCATGTACACCTTCAGGTCCAGCCCGTAAAAGGCGCAGGCCATGGAAAGGGCCGTACCCCACTGGCCGGCTCCGGTTTCGGTGGTCAGGCAGGTGAGCCCCTGCTGTTTTGCGTAATACACCTGGGCCGCCGCGGAATTGAGCTTATGAGAGCCGGAGGTGTTCTGCCCCTCGAATTTGTAATAGATCTTTGCAGGGGTGTCCAGCTTCTTTTCCAGATTATAGGCGCGGACCACGGGGGCCGGCCGGAACATCTTATAAAAGTCCTGGATCCCCTGGGGAATGTCAATGTATTTGTCTGTGGTATTCAGCTCCTGCGCCACCAGCTCGTCGCAGAATACGGGTTTTAAGTCGTCGGCCGTACAGGGCTGGCCGGTTCCGGGGTTGATAAACGGGTCGGGCAGCGCTTTCATGCTCGCCCGCACATTGTGCCAATGCTTTGGCAGTTCCTCTTCACTCAAAAAGATTTTGTAAGGGATTTCTTTGCTCATCATACGACATCCTTTCTGAATTCAGGGTACAAAAATAGCCTTCTTTGCTGTGTGCGGAAAAGAAGGCCTGATTATTACCGGAGCCGTCCGTCTGCAAAGCCGCAGCCGCCGGGCCATAGGACGGCCGGGCTGGAAGCGGTTTTTCTTTCGAAACAGGGGAACTTGATCCCGTGTAATAAAAAAACCCTGCTTGATAATAGAAGCAGAGAAAAAGTCCATATTTATATTTGTCATGCACTCAGCTAAACTCAACTCATCTCAACTAAACTCTTCTCTACTGATGACATTATATACAGGAAATGGATTTTTGTCAAGACTTTTTTAAAATATTTTATAAATATCATCTCTGCCGCAGCTGTGAAGGCACAGGAACCGGCCCGGAGAACTATTGCTTTCCGGACGCCGGTTCTTTTTTCATGCGGATTCCCTTTACCACCTCATAGACCCCGATTAGAAACAGGAATATACCGAACATGCGGCGCAGAAGTCCGCCGGAGAGCCGGATGGCAATCAGAGAACCGCCCGCCGCGCCCAGAATGCCGCTCAGCCCAATGATGAGAGCGGTCTTGAGCTCCACGTTTTTGTTTTTTATGTGTATGAACAGGGAGACCGCCGCGGTGGGCAAAAAATAGACCAGATTGATTCCCTGGGCCACCTGCTGGCTCACATCCTGAAGCAGGATCAGGGCGGGGATCAGAATTGCGCCGCCGCCGATTCCCATGCCGCTGATGATGCCGCTGAAAAAACCGACAATGATATTGGACATGCCGCGACCTCCTTTAGAATATGAGCTTGACTGCTGTGATCATGATGATGCCGCCGAAGATGATTTTGAGCCAGCGTTTTGATATTTTGGCCAAAAACTTTGCGCCGACCGCGCCGCCGGCCATGCCGCCGATGGTAACCGGAATCCAGAGCCATAAATCAAAAAAGCCGCGGTGGATATAGAAGATAGAGCTCACCACCGACAGCATCAGGATGATGGCAATGGCGGTGGCATGGGACTTTTTCTCATCCATATCCAAGAAGATCTCCATTGCCGGGACCACAATGCTGCCGCCCCCGGCGCCGAACAGGCCGTTCAGGACGCCGGTCACAAGGCCGATCAGGATATGACGTGTGTACTTTTTCATAGAGTTTATCCGCTTTCGTAAAAATTTAAAAAGAAAAGACTACCATATGATATATGATAGTCTTTACAGATATAATATTTTTATACAAGCGTGGCTCTGGAAATTGGCGGATCGGCCGGAAACGCGCTAGGAAATTAAAATGCGGAAGCCGTAGCTGATTTCCTTTTCATCCAGCTTGTAATCGTCGATCAGCTGCGCGCCGCAGCTGCCGGACCCAATGCCGGAAACCTTATAATCGATCCGGACGTTGATGCTGTCATCCTTGGAGAGCTCATCCGTGTGCGCGGCGTTGGTGAGCATATCCGCAGTATATTCCGACACGTTGATTTCAAAGGTGTCGTCCGCCGCAAAGGTAAGACCGTTCTCCAGCTTCAGCAGTTTGGTACCGTAGTGGTTGCCATGCTCCTGGGGCATGATATAGGGTACGTATTCCTGCGCCGCACTGCTCTGATAAAGACCCGTTTTGGCATAGTGGTGCAGGTCGCAGTAGGTTTCGCCCGGGCCCATTCCAAAATAGGTGAAGCTGCCGCTTGATTTCGGAACCTTAAAGGTAAAACCAAGCCGCGGAAGCCAAATACATTCCTCTTTTACGCGGCCGGAGAGCCTGACGCTGATGGAACCGTCGTCAAAGAAGCGGTAAACCGCCGTATAGCGGAAGAAGGGGGAGCGCGCGACGCCGGAGAGACTGCCGGTTACGGTGATGGCGTTATCCTGTACCGTACAGCTGTATACCTTGCTGAAGGACCGGTTCAGGTTTTGGCCGGCCCAGTTGTCGCCGTTCATATAGCCCCATTTGAGCTTGATCTGCCGGTCGTTGTCCGTGGGCGCGCGCCAGGCGGAAAGACTGGCCATACCGTCCGTCAGACCGTTGATGTCCTCCAGCATGCCGTACTGTGCGTTAAAGCGGTGTACAAAGCCATCTCCCTGAATGAGAATGGTATCCTTCTCCCGGTCAAAGGAAATGCTGCCGCTGGTTTCGCAGTACGCGGCCGGGGTCTTGGCCACCGCCATCTCGTGCTGAGAAACCGCGTACTCCGCTCCGTCCCTGACCAGACTCAGATTCAGGTAACAGCCCAGACTGCAGGCCTCGGGAAGCCGGAAGCCCAGATCCACGGTCTTGGCGGTATGGGGCGGAAGCTCCAGCACTGCGGAGCCGGTATCAAATACAGCGCCGTCCGCTTCAATGGCCCAGTTCAGCGTGAATTCGCTGAGGTTGGTGAAGTCATAGCAGTTCTGCACCTTGAGCTGGCCATTTTCCCATTCGGTCCACATGGGCTGATAGGCCCGCTTTGCCTCCAGCGTCCCTGCCTTGAAGGAGCGGTCATGGAACACCAGACCGTCACAGCAGAAGTTGCCGTCCTCGGTCATCTCGCCGAAGTCGCCGCCGTAGAGACAGACGCCGTCGCGGATAAAGGTGTGGTCTGCCCATTCCCAGATGCACCCGCCAATGAGTTTGGGCCGGCTGTAAATCAGGCGCCAGTAGTCCATCGGGTCACCGGGGCCGTTGCCCATGGCATGGCTGTATTCACAGAGAAACACCGGCCGCATATCGTCAGACTGGGCCAATTCGTCGATGTATTGAATATCAGGGTACATATAGCTGGTCACATCCACTGTGTCCGGGTTTCCAGAGACGTTTGCCCCTTCGTAATGGACCAGGCGGCTGTTGTCCCGCATATGGATCCAGCGGCTCATGGCGGCGAAGTTTTCCCCATAGCCGCTCTCGTTGCCCAGGGACCAGAGGATCACGCAGGGGTGATTTTTGTCCCGCTCCACCATACGCACCGCGCGTTCCACATAGGCCGCCTCCCATTCGGGCTGGCGGCAGATCCAATCCATGCTCTCCACATCATAGCCCGCGCCGGGGTTGCGGTTTGTGAAGCCGTGGGTTTCAATGTCCGTCTCGTCCACCACGTAGAAGCCCAGCTCGTCACAGAGTTCAAGAAAATAAGGGGTGGGCGGATAGTGGGAGGTACGAATGCAGTTCATATTCAGGGACTTCATCAGCAGAAGATCCCGGCGGATTTCTTCATCTGTTTCATAATAGCCATGCTCCGGATGGGTGTCGTGGTGGTTGATCCCCTTCAGCTTGACGGCCACACCGTTGATGAGCAGTTCCCCAATGGGAGAGACGGCGATCCGGCGCAGTCCGACCCTCTGGGCGATGTATTCGGTCCCGTGCTGGATTACCGCGGTATAAAGGTAGGGCTTTTCCACGTTCCAGAGCACCGGGCTCGTCAGGTCTGCCTCTTTGCCGTCCTGGTCCAGAATGGTGCAGGTCCCCGCGCCGGTATAAGTGATGGCTTTGTCGTCCGCTTTGATTTCCAGATCCCAGAGCCGGTCCGCATCCCGGGAGAGGAGATAGACATCCCGGAATATGCCGTTGTACCGGAAGAAATCCTGATCCTCCAGATAACTGCCAAGGCACCACTTCCGAACCTTGACGGTCAGCTCGTTCTCGCCGGGCCGAAGGAAGCCGGTCAGCTCAAATTCCGCGGGCAGATGGGAGCCCATGCTGCTGCCCACAAATGTCCCGTTGACATAGAGGGACAGGTGGGAGCTTACGCCCTCGAACACAATATAGGTCCGGCGGACTGACCATTCCTGCGTGAGGGTGATATTGCGCCGGTATACGCCCATGGGATTGTCGTCCGGCACATAGGGCGGATCCACGGGGTAGGGATAGTTGACGTTGGTGTAATAGGGTTCTTCATAGCCATAGCATTGCCAGCAGGAGGGAACAGGAATGCTGTCTGTGTATTGGATCGTCTCCTCCTCGTCAATATCCCGCTCATAAAACTTAAAATCCCAGACGCCGTTTAAAAGCTGATAATAGGCGGATTCGGAACGCTCGCCCCGGACTGCCTTTTCAAAGCTGTCATAGGGGATGTAGTGGGTCCGGGCAGGTTCCCGGTTTGTGTGCAGCTGATTTAGATTTTCATATTCGCGCATACGCTGAATACCTCCTTGATGACTGGAAAACCGGGGCGGCCCAATATGCCGCCGCGGTTTTCTTTATGATACATTCATTATAAAGGGCTTTTTCTGAAAGTAAACGAAAGGTTTTTAACAAATATATCAAAATTTTAACCTGATCCGCTTCAGTTTTTGCTGTCTAAACCGCGGCGGCGGGAGTTGACAAACCAGGGCGGCGGTGATAGACTATATGGGAATGGAAGCGGAAGGATGGAGTGCATGAAGACATTGAAAAGCGTTCCCTGCGGCCAGACCGCAGTGGTGAAGCGGCTGTGGGGCGAGGGCGCCCTCCGACGCCGTATTATGGATATGGGCATTACCAAGGGGACGGAGATTCAGGTGCGGAAGACCGCGCCGCTGGGAGATCCCATTGAGGTGGTCCTGCGGGGATATTCCCTGTCTCTGCGGAAGGAGGACGCGGATCTGATTGAGATTCGCTGACAGGAACGGAGGAATTGAGGTTGAAAAAGGCAGCGCCAAAAACCAATGCCATGCGGTATCTGGAAAAAAATAAAATACCCCACAGGGAGATCCTGTATGAAAGCGACGGTTTTATGGATGGGGTATCCATAGCGGAAAAGCTGGGACAGCCCTTGGAAAAGACGTTCAAGACCCTGGTTACGGTTGGCAGGAGCAAGACATATTATGTGTTTGTGGTTCCGGTTGCAAAGGAACTGGACCTGAAAAAAGCCGCGGCCGCGGCGGGAGAGAAATCCGTGGAGATGATCCATGTAAAGGACATCACCGCGATCACGGGCTATGTGCGGGGCGGATGCAGTCCTCTCGGTATGAAAAAACAGTTCAAAACGGTGGTCCATGAGAGCGCGCTGGAGCATGACACAATCTTATTCAGCGGCGGCCGGCTGGGGGCTCAGATTGAAATGGATCCGAAGTATTTGACACAGCTCATCGGCGCTGATTTCAAAAACATTATTGTGGATACAGAGGCGCGGATGGAGCGTGCCCAATAAGACATAGAACTGCACATCCGTTGGAATGCCTCCCCCAAAAAAGGGGCTGCCCCAAGATCTGCCCCGAAGAGGAACTGATGACAAAGTGCCGTATTTATTTCTCAAGCGCCGCGCCGGAAACGTACAGAGACTCGAAATTATTGTGACAGAATCAGGGCTCATGCAGAATGGAGCACCGAGGCGATATTTTGAGGGAAGGAGGAGCGGCAGCAAAGCGTGGGAGTTTCCAGCGTTTTGGGCTGGAACGACCGCGATGACTGCCGTGACGAAAGGGGATTTGGCGCTTGTTCTTTTTCTATTTTGTCAATCCCTGCTGAACCTGGTTTCCCTATAAATTTGCAGACTTTGACGCACGCCAAAAATGTATGTGCCTTTTCACTTCAGCACCTCCTCAAGAGGGAGGTTCGCCGCCGCATTCAACGTCATATCCGCCCGGACGCCCTTTTGATATTCAAAATAGGCCGCACAGCCGATCATGGCCGCATTGTCCGTGCACAGCTCCATTCTGGGATATTGGAATGCCATACCACGCGCCTCCGCCTTCCGGGCCACCCGCTCCCGCAGGGGACGGTTGGCCGCCACGCCGCCGGCCAGCGCGATTCTCTCCACGCCCTGCAGCGCGGCACAGCTGACCAGATGCTCCGCCAGCACGTCCACCACCGCCTCCTGAAAGGACGCGGCAACATCCGCGCGGTTCACTGCTTCGCCTTTCTGCTCCGCACGGTGCAGATAATTCAGCACCGCGGTTTTCACACCGCTGAAGCTGAAATCAAAGCCGTGGTCTCCCATATTGACCCGCGGAAACCGGATGGCCTCCGGATTCCCCTGCTCTGCCATTCTCTGTATGGCAGGGCCGCCGGGATATCCCAGTCCAAGCACCCGGGACACCTTGTCAAAGGCCTCCCCCGCCGCGTCGTCTCTGGTTCTGGCCAGCACCTCATAGGCGGAATAATCCTTCACCAGCACAATATGGCTGTGACCGCCGGACGCCACCAGACACACAAAAGGCGGCCTGAAATTCGGGTTTTCTATGTAGTTAGCACAGATATGCCCCTTGATATGATGCACCGGAACCAGCGGTTTTTTCAGGGCATAGGCCAGCGCCTTGGCCGTTGAGACTCCAACCAGCAGGGCGCCCACCAGCCCCGGCCCATAGGTGACCCCAATGGCATCCATCTCTGAGAGCCGCATGCCGCATTCTGCCGCCGCCTGATCCACCACGGCGCTCACATTCTCAATATGCTTCCGGGAAGCGATCTCCGGAACCACGCCCCCGTAGAGTTTATGCAGTTCAATTTGTGTATTGATTACATTGGACAGCACCGTTGTCCCGTCCTGCACCACAGCGGCCGCTGTTTCGTCGCAGGAGCTTTCAATTGCCAAAATCCGCATATCCTGTCTCCTTTTTCATCCTAATTCTTTTGTCATGATCAGGGCATCCTCATTGTCCCGATAATACCGTTTCCGCAGGCCGCACGCCTGAAAGCCCGCATTCTCATACATCCGTATGGCCGGCAGGTTTCCCTGCCGTACCTCAAGCGTGATGGCCGCCATCCCCTTTTCCCGGCAGATCCGGATCAGAACCCCCAGGATCTCCCTGCCGATGCCCGTCCTGCGGTAATCGGGGTGCACCGCGATATTGGTGACGTTTCCCACGTCATACACAAGCCAGAGGCCGCCGTATCCGACAAGTTCCCCGCTGTTCTCATCCACCGCGGTCAGAAATACGGAAATGGGGTTGTCCACCTCGTCCTCAAAAGCGATCCGCCCCCAGGGATCCATTGGAAAACACAGCTTCTCCAATTCCAGGACCGCTTCAATGTCCTCTGTGCGCAAAAGCTCCATCCGAATCATAGGCTTCTCTCCCAGCCCTTCCGGAGCAGTTCCCAGATCTGGTCCCGGCAGGCCCGGTACTGTTCCAAACTGCCGCCGAAGGGATCCAGAACATCGCCTTCCTCACCGGCCCACTGGGCCAGGGTGAACACCTTTTCCGCCGCGTCCGGCAGGGCCGCGGCCAGCATTTGCCTGTGCGCGCCGGTCATGGTCAAGATCAGATCGGCAGACCGGACCATATCAGGGGTGAGCTGTCTTGCGCGGTGTCCGCTGATGTCAATGCCCTTTTCGGCCAGCGCCGCCGCAGCGTGGGCGGAAACAGGCGCTCCGTCCGCGCACAGTCCGGCAGAGGATACCCGGATCTCCCGCTCCGTCTGCCGGGCCAGCTCCCGCAGGATTCCCTCCGCCATGGGACTCCGGCAGGTATTCCCTGTACAGACCGCCAGAATTTCCCGTTCCCGTTTTTGGGTCAGATCCACAACACGCTCGCCCCCCGCACGGTACAGGCGGTTCCGCACCGCCCGCCAGACGCCGGATTCCGGGATTTCGGGCGCCAGAATCACCGACACTCCTGCCGCATCCAGTTCCCGCAGGGCGGTAAACAGCCGGTGAGCGGCCTCCTCCGGCCTTGTCCGGCTGCCCAGGGAACGGGTGACCAGCGCCCCGCCAAGGTCTGGAAGCTCGTCAAACACCAGCATGCCCGTCCTGCCTTTGGCGCACTGCTCCTTCGCGTAATCCCGCACCTGTTCCACAGAACCGTGCAGAATCCGCACCTCCGCATTTGGGGCATAGTGCTTATATTTCAGGCCGGGAGACCTGGGAGCCTCTCCGTTGGCCGCCTTGGTCACAACGTCCACCGGGCCGGTCACCGCCTCGATCTGTTCCAGCGTGACGCCGCCGGGCCGGAACAGCACCGGTCTCTCTCCGGTCAGGTCAAGCACTGTGGATTCAACCCCCACCGCGCAGTCCCCGCCGTCAATTACCGCGTCCACCCGCCCGTCCATGTCCTCCCGCACATGCCGGAAGGAGGTGGGGCTGGGCTTGCCGGAGAGATTCGCGCTGGGCGCGGCCACCGGAACGCCGGCCAGAGCCAGAAGTCTTCTGGCCACAGGCTGGGACGGCATTCGCACCGCCACCGTGTCCAGCCCGCCGGTCACGGTTTTTGGAACCTGTTCTGCCCGCGGCAGAATCAGGGTCAGGGGGCCGGGCCAAAATGTATCCATCAGCCGCATTGCCCGGTCCGGAACCGACGCGGCCAGACCTTCCAGCGCAGACCGCTCCGCAATATGCACAATGAGCGGATTGTCCGCCGGGCGGCCCTTGGCGGCAAAGATCTTTTCCGCCGCACGGGCGTCCAGCGCGTTGGCCCCCAGTCCGTACACGGTCTCTGTGGGGAAAATGACCGTACCGCCCTGCCGCAGCAGCTCCGCGGCAATCTGGAGGTCGTGCTCACTCGTGGTTAAATACTGTGTTTTTTTCTCCTCCATACAGGCTTCTCCTCTCTCCGATTCCCCGGTTCCGGGGGCGTTTGTAAAGCAAAAAAGCGAAACTCACAGGCGGCAGCCCAAAGCGGGCTCCGCCGGTGAATTTTCGCCGTATTCCCGGCAGTCAGCCAGGCGCGCATTCATATCTGTTTAAAGCTCTTCCGCCTGCGCCTTCAGCTTCTCGCTCTGGTCGGTGGTAATAAGCGCGTCAATGATCTCGTCCAGATCTCCGTTCATGATCTGCTCCAGCTTATACAGGGTCAGGCCGATCCGGTGATCGGTCATACGCCCCTGGGGGAAGTTATAGGTGCGGATCCGCTCGCTCCGGTCACCGGTTCCCACCTGGCTCTTCCGGTCCGCCGCAATGCTGGCGCTGCGCTCCTGTTCCATCTTGTCGTACAGCCGCGAACGGAGCATTTTCATGGCCGCTTCGCGGTTTTTATGCTGGGACCGCTCATCCTGACAGGCCACCACAATCCCGGTTGGGATATGGGTAATCCGGATTGCGGATTCCGTCTTGTTGACGTGCTGGCCGCCCGCGCCGCTGGAACGGTAGGTATCAATCTGCAGGTCCTCCGGGTTGATCTCAACCTCCACATCATCCACCTCCGGCAGTACTGCGACGGTGACGGTGGAGGTGTGGATCCGGCCGCTGGACTCGGTCTCCGGCACACGCTGGACCCGGTGGACGCCGCTCTCAAATTTCAGCCTGCTGTAGGCGCCTTCGCCCTCAATCATAAAGGTGACCTCTTTGATGCCGCCGATTCCGATCTCGTTGAGGTTCAGCACCTCTGTCTTCCAGCGCCTGGTGTCGGCATACATGGAATACATGCGGAACAGATCGCCCGCGAACAGGGCCGCCTCGTCGCCGCCCGCGCCGCCGCGGATCTCCACAATGACGTTCTTGTCGTCATTGGGGTCCTTGGGCAGCAGGAGGATTTTCAGTTCCTCCTCAATCCGCGCGATATTCTCCTTGGCCTGCTTGGACTCCTCTACCAGCATTTCCTTGAATTCCTTATCGGTTTCCGGATCGTCCATCATGGCCCGGGCCTCCTCAATGGTTTCCCGGTTTGCCTTATATTCACGGTATTTTTCCACAATGGGAGTCAGGTCTGAATGCTCCTTACAGAGCTTGCGCCAGGTCTCCTGATCGGCGATCACCTCCGGATCGCTGATCTTCTGCGCCAATTCTTCAAACTGGTTTTCAATAAATGATAACTTGTCAAACATAGTAAGCTCCTTTAATTGGTAAATGCCAGCCGCCGCGGCTTACAGCTCGCCCTTGGACTTGGCGATCAGATAGGCATTGATAAAGCCGTCAATGTCGCCGTCCATGACCGCACCCGTATTGCCCACCTCAAAATTGGTGCGGTGATCCTTGACCATGCTGTAGGGATGAAACACATAGGAGCGGATCTGACTGCCCCAGCCAATTTCCATCTGAACACCCTTGAGGTCCTCAATTTTCTCCTTCTGCTCCCGCTCCGCAATCTCAATTAGCTTGGATTTCAGCATCTTCATGGCCGTCTCGCGGTTTTTATGCTGGGAACGTTCGTTCTGGCAGGTCACCACCACGCCGGTTGGCAGGTGGGTGATCCGGATCGCGGATTCCGTCTTATTGATATGCTGGCCGCCCGCGCCGCTGGAACGGTAGGTGTCGATCCGCAGGTCCTCGGGGTTGACCTGTACATCAATGTCGTCGTCAATCTCCGGCATGACCTCAACAGAGGCAAAGGAGGTATGCCGCCGCGCCGCCGAGTCAAAAGGGGAAATCCGCACCAGCCGGTGCACGCCTTTTTCCGACTTCGCATAGCCATAGGCGTTGAGCCCCTCCACCAAAAAGGTGACGCTCTTGATCCCGGCTTCTTCGCCGTCCAGATAGTCCAGGGTCTCCGTCTTATAGCCCCGTCGTTCCGCCCAGCGGCAGTACATCCGGAACAGCATTTCACACCAGTCCTGCGCCTCGGTGCCGCCCGCCCCGGCATGGAGCGTGATGATGGCGCTGTTTTTGTCATATTTCCCGGAGAGCAGTGTCTCCAGCTTCATGGATTCCAGATTTTCCTTCAGCTGCTGGTACCCGGTCTTAACCTCCTCCAGCACGCTCTCATCCTCTTCCTCAATGGCGAGCGCCACAAGGGTTACAAGATCCTCCCAGGCGCTTTTCAGCTTTTCGTACCGGGTCACCTTGTCACGCAGTCCCTTGACCTGCTGCAGCACCCGGCCCGCGGCATCCATGTCGTCATAAAAATCCGGCGCCATGGTGGTTTTCTCCAGTTCCTCCACCTGCGCCTGCGTCTTTTCTATGTTAAAGTGAATCCCTCAGTTCCGTTATATCTTTTTCCATGCCGTCAAGGCCGAGCTTGTACTCATCAAAAGCTATCACGCAATCACATCCTTCAAATATAGTTTTTGAAATACCCCTGCCGCCGCACCTGCGGGGCAGGGGTATCTTTTTACTGTTCAAAAGCCTCTGCAAAAGGCTTCTTATCCTTCCTGCTGGTCGCGCTGCTGATCCTTTTCCATACAGCAGTGCTTATACTTCTTCCCGCTGCCGCAGGGACAGGGGTCGTTTCTTCCAATGGTCACCTTCCGGCGGACCGGCTGCTTTTTGATCGTGCCGTCCTCGCCGTGGTTTTCCGCCACCGGCTTTGCCACCTGGGTCCGCTCAATCCTGGTCTGCGGCACCACATGGAACAGGTGCCGCACCGTGTCCTCCTTGATGGAGTTGATCATCTCCTCAAACATGTCCATAGCCTCAAACTTGTATTCCACCACCGGGTCACGCTGTGCATAGGCGCGCAGGTTGATGCCCTGACGGAGCTGTTCCATATTGTCAATATGATCCATCCACTTCTGGTCCACCACACGGAGAAGCAGAATCCGCTCCACTTCGCGCATCATCTCGCCGAACTGCGACTCCTTGTCCCCATACTTGGACAGTACGCTTTCCATGAGGTGATCCTTGAGGCTCTCCTGGGTCATGTGGTCGATCTCATGTTCGCTGAAATCAAAGGCCTCCTCCGGCAGTTCGCCGAAGATGGTGGTCATATGATCCTCCATGCCTTCCCAGTCCCACTCCTCAGCCAGCTGCTTGTCTCCGGCGTAGAGGGCAATGATATTGGCCACGGTATCGCCCATCATATTGACGATATAGTTCTTCATATCCTCGCCGTCCAGAACCCGGTCGCGCTGCTGATAGATCATCTCACGCTGCTGGTTGTTCACATCATCATACTGGAGCACATGCTTTCTGATGTCAAAGTTCCGGCCCTCAACCCGCTCCTGAGCCGTCTCAATGGCGCCGCTGAGCATCTTGCTCTCAATGGCCTCGTTTTCCTCCATGCCAAAGGTCTCCATAACACGGTTGATCCGCTCCGGCGCAAACAGCCGCATCAGGTCATCTTCCAAAGAGAGATAGAACTTGGACGCGCCCTGGTCGCCCTGACGTCCGGCACGGCCTCGGAGCTGATTGTCAATCCGGCGGCTCTCATGCCGCTCGGTGCCAATGATATACAGTCCCCCTGCCTCCAGAACCTCTTTCTGCTCGGGTTCAATCTCTTTCTTGTATTTGCTGTACAGCTCCTGATAGGTTTTGCGCGCATTGATGATCTCCTCATCGTCCGTCTCCGCAAATCCGGTGGCCTGCACGATCATCTCTTCCTCAAAGCCCTGCCTGCGCATCTCGTCTTTTGCCATAAATTCAGCATTGCCGCCCAGCACAATATCCGTACCACGGCCCGCCATGTTGGTGGCAATGGTAACCGCGCCCTTTTTGCCGGCCTGGGCCACAATTTCGGCCTCCTTGTCATGGAACTTGGCATTCAGGACGTTGTGCTTGATTCCGCGCTTGCGGAGCAGCTTGCTTAGCAGTTCGGACTTCTCAATGGACACTGTACCGATCAGGACCGGCTGTCCCTTTTCGTGGGCGGCCGCCACCTCGTCAATGACGGCGCCGAATTTGGCCAGCTCTGTCTTATAGATGCTGTCGGCCGCGTCCACTCTGGCCAGCGGCTTGTTGGTGGGAATCACAATAACGTCCAGCTTATAGATCTCCTGGAATTCATCCTCCTCTGTCTGGGCGGTACCGGTCATACCGGACAGCTTCTTGTAGAGGCGGAAAAAGTTCTGAAAGGTGATGGTTGCAAGGGTCTTGCTCTCATTTTCCACCTGGACGCCTTCCTTTGCCTCAATGGCCTGATGGAGCCCGTCGCTGTAGCGCCGGCCGAACATCATACGCCCGGTGAACTCATCCACTATGATGACCTCGCCGTCCTTGACCACATAGTCCTTATCCCGCTTCATGACGCCAATGGCCTTGATCGCCTGGTTGATGTGGTGGGACAGGGTCATGTTGGAAGGGTCGGTCAGGTTCTCAATATGGAATGCCTCTTCCGCCTTTTTGACACCCTGGGGCGTCAGCATGGCGGTATGAGCCTTCTCGTCCACGATATAGTCGTAATCCTTGTATTCTTCCTCATCCTCGACCTCAACCTTGGAATCGGTCTCCACGACCTTCTTGAATTTCAGGGTCTTGGCAAACCGGTCCGCCTGCATATACAGGTCTGTGGACTTGTCGCCCACACCGGAGATGATAAGCGGGGTCCGGGCCTCGTCGATCAGAATGCTGTCCACCTCATCCACAATCGCGTAGGCATGGCCGCGTTGCACCTTATTTTCCTTATAAATCACCATGTTGTCCCGGAGATAGTCAAAGCCCATCTCATTGTTGGTCCCATAGGTAATATCCGCCCCATAGGCCTGCTTTCTCTCCAGATTATCCTTTTCGTGGATCACAAGGCCCACGGAAAGGCCCAGAAAGTTATACAGTTTTCCCATCCACTCGCTGTCACGCTTTGCCAGATAGTCGTTGACCGTTACAATGTGTACACCCTCGCCGGTCAGCGCGTTCAGATAGGCCGGCAGAGTCGCCACCAGGGTTTTTCCTTCACCGGTTTTCATCTCCGCAATACGTCCCTGGTGCAGGACAATGCCGCCCACCACCTGGACCGGGAAATGCTTCATCCCCAAAACCCGCCAAGCCGCCTCCCGGCAAACCGCAAAGGCCTCCGGCAGGATGTCGTCGGTCGTCTCGCCATTTGCCAGCCGCTGCTTAAAGGTATCGGTCATCGCCCGGAGCTCCGCATCCGTTTTTGCCGCCATGGTCTCTTCCAGTGCAAGCACCTGATCCCGGATAGGGTAAATCTTTTTGAGTTCCCGGTCGCTGTAAGTGCCGATTATTTTTTCAATCACGCTTTTGACAGACATCTTTCTACCTCCAAATCTATATTTAGCCTGCGTAAAGCTGGCAAAATAACATTTTCAGGCATGGGAGAGTGAAACCCAATATGCCCTATACCGGAAATTTGCCTCTGAAAACCATATTTTGTTTCACTCTACCACACCTAATCTTCATTGTATCACTATTTCTCATATTTGGCAAGAAAAATCTTGTAAAACCTCACGCCCTCCCCCTCCGCGATTCCCCGGCATAATTGCTAAATTTACCGCAAATTCCCTGCATCTGTATATTTTGCCGCCAAACCGCAAAAAATACGCCACTTGTAACAAAATTGTTACACCAATTTTATAGTTTTTCAATCTTGCAATGTTATAATGATAGAGGTTGACGTAAAGAAGAAAAAACACTTGCAGGAGGAATCCCTATGAACCCCAAGAAATACACGGCCAGGATCAGCGCTCTGGTCATCAGCGCAATGGTGGGAACCAGCGTCCTTCCCGCCTGGGCCATACAGCCGGACGCTTTGCAGACAGCACCTGATATCCAGACGGCCGACGGCGAAACCACAGACCCGCCCGCCGCGACGCCGGAGCCAGTGTCGCAGGAGCTGAAGATCAGCGCAAATTATTATACCACAGAGACAAAGGGCGAATACAAAATCGTCTTTACCGTATTGGAAGATGTTCCGGCGTATACGGAGCTCAGCTTTAAGGCCGCCTTTACCGGCTCGGCCGTAGCCTCCGCGGCTTTTGACGAGGCGTTGCTCAGCGGCGCGTCCAAGGAGGTTCTGCGCGGCGACGACTATGCAGCCTATAAGCTCACCCGTGAGACCGCGGCCGAACTCTCTGCCAAATCCCGGCTCTGCGTTCTCACAGCCGCCGCGGATTCCGCTCCCACAGCCGAAACGCTGTCCATCACCGGCTTTACTCTGCTCAAGCCGGATAAGGGAATCATCCAGGTCACGCCGGTGATCACCCTGCAGGAAGGGCCCATAGTGCCGGAGCTGAGCGAGACAGAGCAGGCGGCCTATGACAAGATCGCTGCGCTGCCCGTCCCCGCCGAAGTGTCCTTTTATCAGGAAGACGGCAGTCTGACACAGATCACGGATCTGTCCAGCCAGCTGTCCGAAGCAAGCAAGGCCTACAGCGCCCTTTCCAAAGCCGAAAAATCCAACGTGCAGAAGGTGCTGGAATTCAACGGGCTGTCCATTGGCGCGCTGGACGCGCTGTCCCCGGTGCTGAGCGCTATGAACAACGCCAGGGGCCTGATTGAAATCGCGGACGTGTTAAAGGACATGAAGGAGGAGACGGCGCTGAATTATCAGTTCCTCGCCTCGGTGTTTGAAGAGAAAAAGGGCTCCGTCAGCCTGGAGGGCCTGCCCGCAGACTCCGCCGCGCTGAAGGAGTGCCAGGAGACCCTTGACACGCTGGACGCCGCGGACGCGGCGATCAACAAAGCAGTCGAGGCCGCTGATTATGAGGCCCGGACCTATGCCTGTGAAGACCAGATCAAGGTGATTCAGGGGCTGAGCAAGCATAAGTATTACAGTGATTACCTTACCGATCTGAAGGCACAGATCAAAACACTGGACAAGGATATCACCGACAACTATGACGGCCGGAACAAGGAGACACTGCTGGACCTGCTGGAAAAAGCCGCAGAGGATGTGGAACTGATTGAAAAAGGCGCGGACGATATTCCCGCCATGTCCTTAAAGGAAATTATCTATAAACGGAGCAATACCATAACTTTTACAAGAAAGCGGACGCTGGCCGATTCTCAGGAGGCCTCTATCACCGTGGTTGTAACAGACAGTGATGGAAAGGAAATTGACTCCTCTGCCAAGGTGTTCCCAAATGACAGCCGTTCCATCACAATGACCCTGATGGCCACAAGCAACTATCCCGCCAATAAAAAGGTGACGGTTACAGCGACCTATACTCTGGACGGCGCGGATTTCCCCATTGATTCAAAGGAGTATAAGTGCGTCGTCGTGCCTTCGAGTTCAGGGGGCGGGATTCCAAACGGCGGTTCCGGCAATGGCGGATCTGACTCCGGCAGCGGTTCCGGCGGGACGGTTTTCCCAAGCGATGACGAGCCGGAGCCCACCAAAAAGCCCGGCGATGAAGCGGATGAGCTGTTCGGGGATCTGGACAGTTACGACTGGGCAAAGGAAGCCATTGAGGGTCTCTATTACGCCGGTATCATCAACGGCATGGAAGAGGGCGTATTCAACCCGGCCGGAGATGTGACCCGAGAGCAGTTCTCCAAAATGGTGGTACAGCTCTTTGGGGTTGCAACCGGAAACACACGGACGGCCTTTCTGGATGTGGATGCGGACGCATGGTATGCCCCGTATATCACAGCCGCTCTGCAGGCCGGTTACATTCAGGGACAGTCCAATGAATACTTCGGCATTGGGGAATCCATCATGCGTCAGGATATGGCCACGATTCTCTACCGCGCGCTGGGTGACAACAACAGCAAGGCAGTCCTGAATTTCACTGATACGGACGCCATTGCCCCCTATGCGCAGGATGCTGTCGCGGAGCTGGTCGGCCTGAAGGTCATCAACGGCTATGAGGACGGCAGCTTCAAGCCCCGCGGCACTGCCACCCGTGCAGAAGCCGCTAAAATGATCTGGGGCGTATACCAGTTTTTGAACGGTGACGAAGCGTAATTGCATTGCACAGCACAAGGCGGCCCGCCAACCTGGCGGGCCGCCTTGTATATTGCATGCTGCCGTATGCTTTATCAGTCCCCGTACACCCCGGCACGGTCGTTGACCACAAACATCCGGAGCATGTCATCACTCAGCTCCAGCTCTCCATTGTCATCCCCCTTGAGCCAGCCCTTATCCACCAGCTTTTTGATGGTCGGCCGCGCCCATTCCGGCATGTTTTCATCAATATAGTTATAAATCATCTCCGCATTGACCACCTTGCTTTCCAGCTCGTCAATCCGGCCGCTCAGCTCTTCATACTGGCTCATAGTCAAATCCCCGCTTTCTGATTCCAGTCCGAATCCTTCAATTATTCCATCTGAGATGGCTCTCGCCACCTCCCGTTTCTCTCTCTGATAGAGATCCATATCATCCTTGTCGTCAATAAAGGCCACCTCAAGCAGAGCCGCAGAAACGCCCTGGGCCTTTACCTTGGATATCACGCTGAAATTCTTCCGCTTTACACCCCGGTTGGTAAAACCGATCAATGCCATCTGCTGGAGAATATCCTCCTCCACTGTAATTCCGTTTTCACTGGTGGTGACGTAAATCTCACTTCCAGTTACCCGCCCGTTCCCATTGGGATCGTTTGCGCCGGAGTTGAAGTGTACCTCCAGCACATAATCATAGGGCCGGAAGTTAAAGGTATTTGTCTTCAGCCACGTGAACCAGTCCCGGCTGGTGTCACCAACCGTCACATTCGCGTACGGAGAGAGGTAGTCAGGTATCATGGCCGCCACTTCCCGGGTCAGGTCCGCCTCACGGTAACCGTTTCCCGTGGCGCCGCTGTCTCCCCCGCCGTGTCCTGCGATTAAAAATACGTTCATAGTCTGTCCTCCTTTTTCCATGGTTCCGCCGCACCTTTGTCAGAGGTATAGTACAGTATATGAAGGACCGGAAAATCGGTTACCGCTTGCAAATCCGGGACGGCTGTGTTACACTGTAGCCGAGGTGAACACGATGCAGAAAGCAGTAACATCACAGGAGATGAAAGCAATCGAAAAGGCGGCCGCAGACCGGGGAATGCCCTATCTGCAAATGATGGAAAACGCGGGCAGGGCCGCCGCGGAGGAGATCATTCAAGCCTACCGCCCAGAGGGAAAGATCGTTCTGACCATGGTGGGAAAGGGAAACAACGGCGGAGACGGCCTTGTGGCCGCACGCCTGCTCTCCGAGGCCGGCGCGCTGGTCATCATTCTGCTGGCAGATGGGCTCCCGGCCACTGAGGATGCGAAGACCAATTTCGCCCGCTGTCAGGAGCTTGGCATAGAAATCCTGCACTATGAGCCTGGCGTCAGCGACATCCTGTTTGACGGCGCGGATTTGATCATAGACGCAATTTACGGGGCCGGTTTTCACGGCGCGCTCCGGGAGCCCGCCGCGTCGGCATGCAGAGCGGCCAACCGCGCAGAGGTAAAAATCGCTGCCCTGGACCTGCCCAGCGGGCTGAACGCGGATACCGGTGACGCTGCGCCCGACGCCATACAGGCGGACCTGACCGTTGCCTTTGGCCGGCTGAAGCTGGCGCAGACCCAGCCGGAGGGCCTGCGCCTCTGCGGAAAACTTATTCTGGCCGATATTGGGATCTGAGACGGATAAAATACGTTGTCGAAACAAGACCGTCGGCCATATCCATCTAAACGCCTGCCTCGCAGGCGTTTTTCTTTTTTCGCCGTAAAACCTCTCTGATACAATTTGGTTTGTCATACCCTGTCTTTTCAGTGCATATACTAAACCAAGTTCAAAAGTTCCGTAAGGAACAAATAGCAAAATGGGAGGCATTGTATGTGAGGTGTTATATCGAAGAAAGAACGATTGAACTTGCAAACTACATCATCGAGAATAAATGCACTGTGAGAGAAGCAGCCAAAAAATTTGGCATCAGCAAATCTACTGTACATAAAGATATGACCGAGCGTTTGATAAAAATCAATCAGCTGCTTGCGGAGAAGGTCAAGGCGATTCTGCTTGAAAATAAACAGGAGCGGCACATCCGCGGAGGATGCGCCACCCGCGAAAAATACCGGCACCAGAAGGAAGCCGGATGATTTTCCCCGCCCTGTACACTGCCCAGCCAGCCATGTTTGACTTTTTCGGCTGAATTTTAATAAAATCTCGAAAAAGACTTGACAAGCAGAACTTTTCTGTGCTATAATTTTGAACGTTGTCGAGGTGTGGCTCAGTTTGGTAGAGTACTTCGTTCGGGACGAAGGGGTCGCAGGTTCAAATCCTGTCACCTCGACCAGTTGAGGTGTTGTTATAGGATTTCAGCCTATAACAACACCTTTTTTATGTTGTTTATTCTGCGGCGCGTATGTGTGTTTGCCCCCTGTCTTGTGTTGACCGCATCATCTATAGTAGTTAAGAGGATATGCCAAAATGTGATTTTTGACATATCCCCTGCAAGATTATATTGTTTTTCCGTTGTCAAGGTCGGGTTGTATTTTTTCAAAACCGCATCTTTGAAAAAATCTCCACACCTGCCCTTGACAAGATAGGCGTGGAGATAACAGCAAGATTTTAACTTATGTACTTACAGCTCTGCAACGGATTCTAAAATAATTCTTGCACCGAGCTTGAACCCATATGCAAAATTTTCATAAGCTAAATTACCGTCCACTTCGCTTTGAGCATCCACAAGGTTTAAAAGAAATTTCTTCTCTTTTCCTTCCAACAATTTTAATAATATTTCCTCATTTTCATCTACAATTTGTTCTGCTTTCTTCAATCTTGAATTTTCGTCAGGATTGCTTATATTTGGCTGAATTTCACCAAAATATAAATCTTCCAAAACTTTTTTCATAAAATCCTCTCCTTTCAGAATTATTTAATAAATCAAACTTATTATTTGATTTATTAAATATAATATACCATATCAAAACATTATTGTCAATGCTTTTCTGAACAAAAAGTTTGATAAAATAAATCAATGTTGTAATTTATCAAATATTATGGTAAAATAACACTTGAATATGTATAGGAGATGATGAAGTTGTCATTTAGTTACAATAAGCTTTGGAAGCTGTTAATTGATAAAAATATGACTAAAAGTGATTTAAGAAAAGCTATTGGGATATCTTCAAGTACAATGGCGAAAATGGGTAAAGGTGAAAATGTTTCCCTTGATGTAATTGATAAGATATGTAAATTACTGAATTGCAAGGTTGAAGATATTTTGGAGCATGTAGGAGAGGAATAAAAATAAGCCAGACTTGAGGAAGGTGAAAATGTATGAGAGCAAGTGATTCTTTTGCTGCTTTTAGATATTTTATTGTTCCTAATGAGCAAATATCTTTATTTGATACTGTAGAAGAAAAACGTAATGAAGCTGTTACAAGCTTATTCGAAAAGATAACAACGGAACATAAATTGACTTACGAATTAAAGGGACATAAGCACATATTGGTTTTTAACAGAAAGATTGCAAAGGATGTTTTTCTTTGTAAATTTAGCAAAGAAGAAAATATAACATTGTTTCAAGAGGGTGAATTTGATATCGAGAATGTTGTTAATACAAATCTGCCATTTGTATATTTGGTTTTCGATATCAAGAGGCAAATCATTTTAATACAGCTTAAAACAAGTGTATTTAAATCTGTTGAAGCAACAAAAAACAAATTAGAGAAATGTATGGAAATTGAGTTTGTTAGATATGGTTTTACTGTAAAGATTGACGAAATTACAGATGAAGCTAATTTTTGGACATTTGTTGATAATTCTGATGGAGTAATAGAGATTGAACTTGAACTTAATTCACCTAACCTTTTTGGTGGACATGTTAATATAAATGAGATGCTTAAACTAATAAATAATGAATATAACAATACACAAACAACATTTAAGGTGAAAAATGAAAAGGGTAAATTGTCGTTAAAAAAATTAAATGAATCGTTACAAAGTGCACTGAAATATATTTCTGGCGGGGCGGGGCGTTGGAAAATGAAATATCTGAAAGATGGTCAACAAAAAAAGGCAGAAAGTAAACATAATATAAAAAAAATAAGTATAGTAAAAATTGATGAAAATGAATCGAATGATGTTAATAAAGATTTGCTTGAAGCTATTTTGTCAGTTGAAACTATTTTGATTGATAAGAAAGATGATGAAAAATGATAAAATATATTAAAACATATATTTTTTTAATAGTTGTTATGGTTGTATCTGTTGTACTTCAAAATATAATAACGGATTCTCAAAGTTTGGTACTGATTAAGGATGAATTTTTAATAGGTTTTATTGGTGTTATTTTAGGATTAGGGATAACAATAATTACATTTATATATTCGTCACTTGATCGAATTTCTAATTTTATAAAATCTACATGCGAACAAGAAAATGCAGAGAAAATATTTGATTATTTGAAAAAATCTTTTGCAGAACTTGTTAGTAATAATAAATACATATTTTATATGTTTGCGTTACTAATATGTATTATTTTATTTGAATACATTGATATTCCGTACATTACTTTTTCGCATAAGCCCAATGTTATATTAACTTTAAAAATATTTATTTTTATCACTATTGGCATTGCAACCGTTGATAACTTTAAAGCGTTATTTGGCCTGCTAAAACTTGTCGATTATGAAAAACTGCCTTCTAATAAGAATAAAAGATAACGTAAACACTGCTTATTGACTGTCCCGTAACTGTTGATTTTACTGACTTTTTCAAAAATTCCTATAAGAACACTCCGACCATACCGGAACAGCAGGATTTGACTGTTCCGGTTTCTTTTTTCTTAATTTTACTGGGTTTTAACATTGTAAATCCTGTAAGAACACTTGCACCTCAAATACAAACCGCATAAAACCACGATTTGAATTTTTACGATTTCTGCACTTTATGATATGACTTTAAAACTTATATTTGGCGTTGAATTATGCACATCATTGAAAATCCTCAATATTTTGTCTATATATTCATTCCATTCTTTAGGCAATTCATATATTCCCCGCACATAAACAATCAAATTCCAATTACAATAGTTGTCCAAACAATCCCACAAAGCCGATAAATTCTCACCGTAATAATCCGGAAAACCAAATTTTTCTTTCAATTCCTTATGTAAATCAAGCAAATATTTGCAATTTGTAAAATCCAATGTTATTTCTTGCATACTATTTATCCCCTCCTGTTATTTCATAAATGTTTTATAATGATCATAAGTTACAAATACAAGACCATCGTTTGAAAATACAATTCGCTGAGTGTTTCTATATCCGCCCGTATAGTTTATATCGGCTTCATACCATACGCGATTGTTCTTTTGTGGCAAAACGCCATCGTCATTTCTATAAATCCCTTTTGATAACATTTTCCCCGGAGCAACTTTATCTAAATTTCCATAGATATTGATCCAACCAAGCAATTTGGCTTCATTCTCCGAAATATAATAATCCGGCAGTTCGCCGAAATATTTCAGCCATGCATCTGCGCCCGTCATTCCCATACTTGTTGCCTCGCCTGCTTCAACGGCTTCCATCCGTTCCAAACGACACCCGCAATTTGGATGCAGCTGTGGCTCGCCAATGTCTAAAAGTTCATAAAACGAGCATATTCTGCCATTTCTTGTTAAACATTCGTAACAAGTCGTGGGCTTTACAAATGTTCGCCGCCTTATCCAATTTTCACTGTATTGCATTTTATCACTCCAATCAAGTTTATTGTATTTTCAGTATACAATAAATCGATTGGTACAGGTACACAGATGAACTGCTGCCTAATTGCAGATATTTCTTATATAAAGATAGATCAGGCAAATAATTGCTCAAATATGGTTAAAGGTTGGTGATACAGAGATGAACGTTCAAGAATGTTATCAAAAAATGGATGGAAATTATGACGAAGCTGTTTATAGAATGGGCAGTGATGAACGAATCATAAAATATTTAAAGATTTTTCAAAAAGATACTAATTTTGCTTCTCTTTGTGAGGCAGTAAAAAATAATGATTACAAAACCGCATTTATTGCAGCACATACACTAAAAGGAGTTGCTTTAAATTTGAGTCTGACATCCCTTGCAGACAGCACAATAGAGCTTACTGAAATGTTTCGAGGCGGAATGCCCGGCGAAAATGTGGGTTCGTTGCTGCAAAACACAAAAAGAGCTTATGCATTGGTACTGGAATGTATCAATACTCTAACAAATTATACAGTGGAAAAGGTGATAGGATGAAGTGCCAAAATAAAGTTCTAATTGTTGATGACTCAGAACTGAACCGTTCCTTGCTTGCGGATATGCTATGCAATGAGTATGAAATTTTGGAGGCGGAGAATGGGCTTCAAGCAATAAGAATTTTGGAATTTTATCAATTTGAGATTTCATTGATCTTGCTGGATATTGTTATGCCGGAAATGGATGGGCTTGAGGTGCTGGCACTGATGAATAAAAACAAATGGATTGAACAGATCCCAGTTATCATCATATCCGCAGAAACAGCTGCAACATATATCGATACTGCCTATGATTTAGGTGCAACCGAGTATGTGAGCCGTCCTTTTGACCCAAAAACAATCAGGCGGCGTGTTTCCAACACGATCATGCTCTATTCCAAACAAAAATTTCTTGAAAATGCAGTAACAGAGCAAGTTGTAGAAAAAGAAAGAAACAATCTTATTATGGTTGAGGTTTTAAGTCACATTGTAGAATTTCGCAATGGGGAGAGCGGCATACACGTTTTTAATATTCGTACCATTACAGAAATGCTGTTAAAGCAGCTCTGTGCCTTAAATGATCAATACCGTTGTCTTCAATCTAAAATTCTGCTGATTGCAAACGCATCCTCACTGCACGACATTGGGAAAATTTCTATTGATGAACAAATCATAAATAAACCCGGAAAACTTACCTCTGAAGAATATGAGAAGATAAAAGCACATAGCAGCATTGGCGCAAATATGTTGGAAAAAACACGGTATTATCCGAATGAAGAGATCGTGCGGATCGCAAGAGATATTTGTCGGTGGCACCATGAGCGTTATGATGGCAAGGGGTATCCGGATGGCCTTGCGGGTGATGAAATTCCCATAGAGGCACAGGTGGTTTCCCTTGCCGATGTGTATGACGCTTTGACACACAAGCGCGTTTATAAAGAGGCTTATTCACATCAAAAGGCCCTAGAAATGATTTTCAGCGGACAATGCGGTGCTTTTAATCCGCTGTTGCTGCAATGCATGAAAGACATTGGACCAATGTTAGAAAAGAATCTAAAACTGCGTTCACGGGGGTATGCTGCAAAAGAAGAAGTAAAAGAAATTACGCGAAACATCCTGCAAAGTGATGAGGTTTCCGGCCGTACATTGGCGCTCTTGGAACAGGAACGTATTAAGTATCAGTTTATTGCAGCAATGTCAAAGGAAATCCTTTTTGAGTATACATATCAGACAGATGTTCTAATGCTTTCCGAAGAGGGCGCGGTTCAGCTTGGATTACCTGAAATTATCGTTAATGCAAAAGAGAACAGTCTGTTTAAGCAGAGTATGAAAACTGAGGACTATCAAGATCTGCAGGATAAGATTTGTCTCGTATCACCAAGCGATCCTACGGTTATGGAAAATTACTGTCTCTGTATCAAGGGGCGCTGGCGATGGTTCAAAATTACAGCCCGTCCGCTTTGGCTGGGGAATGATACGAATGCAGTTACAGGTGTTATCGGAAAATGCACGGACATTCATGAGGAAATCACCGAACTGGATTTTTTGAAGCAAACAGCAAGTATTGATGATGTCACTGGTTTATACCGCAGAAACTATGCCCGCAGGAAGATAAAAGAAGCAATTGGAAAAAAATATTCCGTAAATAAAAAATACGCACTTATGCTGTTTGACCTGGATTTTTTCAAAAAGGCCAACGATCTTTATGGACATATGTTTGGAGACGAAGTGCTGCGTCAAGCCGCACAAAGAGTACAAAAATCGGTGCGGGAATCAGATATTGTTGCCAGAATCGGCGGAGATGAATTTTTAATTTTTGTGGAATATAAGATGGATATTTCTTCCGTGGCCGAGCGTATTTTTCAATCCATCGGCGGCATATATCAAGGTTTTCATATTTGTGCAAGTATGGGGGTTGCACTTGCCCCCAAACACGCAGCAGAGTATGAGGCGCTGTTCCACTGCGCGGATCAGGCACTTTATGCCGCGAAGCAAAAAGGACGTAATTGCTATTGCATTTATGACGATTCAATGGATATGGTTTTTTGTCCATACTATCAGAATAACCGCTTTATGAGGAAAAGACAAGATGAAATATGATAAATTCCATTATAACAGAATATTTGAAATTTTAAAAAACAAAATTGAATCTGGATTGATGCCGAAAGGTACTGTAATTCCATCCTATGCCGATCTTTGCAAGGAGTATAAAGTATCCAACAAAACGATACGCCGCGTGGTGGCAATGCTGTCTGACGCAGGACTTATTGAGACAAAAGAGCGGCAGCTCTCTGTGGTTGTTTTTGAACAAGCAGACGCAGAAAGCGATTCAATACACGATTTGAAAGAGCCAAATGTTTCGGTCATGACAGATATCTTAAAAACAGCGGAAATTCTTTATTATCCTTTTATATGTCATGGAATTTCTCTGTGCGATAAATTTGATTGGGATATCCCGGAAAAAATTGTTCGGCAATTAAACCCTAAAACACCCAAACTTTTTTGGAGAAACTCTAAACTAATCTGGCGTTTTTTTATCGCTAGATGCGAAAATGAGTTAAGCCTTCATATTGTTGATTCGCTTGGCTTTCTCGGTGTTGAATATAGGGAAAACAACTTTCGTTCACGCGTTACATATCAGCAGACACTCATGAATTTTATTCAAAAAAGCAGAATAGCGCCCCCTGCAAGCGATGCCATCAAAGATTTCCTTGCTTATATTCATTTCATTACAATTTCAAGGGATGATTTTCAATGTTACGTTCCTGCTGATTCACCCTTTCGCATCGGTGTTCAAGGGCTTGACCAATGGATGAAAACGGCGGAAGAACGCTATTCCAGCGTATACCTGGATATTTTGGGACTTATCGCTATCGGTTATTATCAACCGGGAGACAGGCTCCCTTCTCACGCTCAGATGCAGAAGCAGTATGGCGTCAGTGTAAACACAACGACACAGGCCATCCAATGTCTGCAAAAATGGGGTATTGTAGAAGCGACACGAGGCAAAGGGATTTTTGTTTCCTCTAATGCAGAGGCATTAAATAATATACATGTGGACCCGAAGTTAATTGCCAGCCATCTCAGAAGGTATTTCGAGGGCTTGGAGCTGCTTTCCCTTACGGCAGAAGGAGTGGCTTATCATGCTGCGGCTCATGTTTCTTATGAGCATTTGCAAATATTGATCCAGCGATTGGACGAAGCGAAAAAAAACGGCAGTTTATATCAGCCAGCGCCTGTTATTCTGCTGGAATTTATAACAGAACATATTCCATTTAAGGCTCTGCAAGCGATCTATAAGATTATACTTAAAAACTATCGAATCGGCCGAAAAATACCAAACCTAATCAACAGGGCCAACGCATCCGGAAAGCTGGAGATACACCGCAGGTGCGCAGAAGCGGCAAATGCATTGCTTGTTGGAGATCAAGGGGCATTTGCAAATCAAACCGCGGAGATGTTCAAGTATACCCATCAGCTTATTATTGAAGAGTGCAAAAGATTAGGCTGCTGGAAGACTGTCAAAGATCTATATGACGGCTCTCAGCTGTGGAAATAGTATGGAGATTACAATCTAATAAAATAAAGCAACTGGTGCTTGTGGTGCCATTCTATGCCGAGAGGGGGGATTAAAACGAAAAGAGAAATGAGTGGAAAGGGAAAAAATTCCGGTGTGGAAGTTTTGCCGCGTCTCAGGCGGATAACCATTGTGCTGGCGGTACTTCTCATCTCCGAAGTTCTTATTTTTACCGCTGCATATCGTCATTTGAACCAGTCCATTCAAAATGAGCGGATCGACTCCATTGAGCAAATGAGCACCCTCATTTCGGAGAAGTTGCTTTTACTTAGACAAAGCTATGAGGACAAGGTACGCCAGGCGGCTTGCCTCATTATGAGCAGTCACCTCCAGTCGTTCAAGCAGGGACAGGATCTGCTTCTGGCCTTTGACCAGGTATACCTGCTGGCTGGGGACGGTTCCTGTATCTCCTTAAAAGGAGAAAAAATCGTACTGTCCGAATCGGAAGAAATCAAAAAGCTCAGAACTTCGGATGCGGTTCGGACGGATTTCTGTACGGTACAGACCAAAGGTGATTTTTGGGTTTTTATGTCCCCTCTTTCCAATGTGACCATAGACAATAAAGAGTTTTTTGGCGTTATCATGCTGGTGGACTCAAACACTTACGCAAAAATTGCGGCCACAGCTTTATATGAAAATCATGGGGCGTCCTATGTAGTGAATCAACAGGGGGTTATTGGGCTGCGGCCGACCAAAGCAACAGCCAATGAATTTTTTGGCGGATATAATCTGCTGCATACCCTGCGGGAGAAAAAGGTAGACGAGCAGCAGGTTCTTGCCCTGCAGCAGGGACTGGAACAGCGGCAGAAGGTAGAATTTACTGCAAAAATAGATGGGGAAACCTGGCGTATTCAAAGCTTTCCGGAAAGTGAGGGCAACAGCATTGTCATAGCTGTCCCCATTTCGATCACGGCCAGGGCAACTTTTGACGGAATGCGGCAGGTGATCATTATGATTGTGCTTACCCTATCAACCGTGGTGGCTATGGCTGTAGTTTGGATCTACTATTATGTGAAAAAGGGGCAGCAAATCAAGCTGGAGCAGGCGAAAGCCACCTTAAAGAGCGATTTTATGAATAAGGTCTCCCATGATATCCGCACGCCGCTGACCGCAGTGATTGGATTGAATGATTTGTTGCTGCGCAATGCGGACAAACCGGATATTGTGGCGGACTGCGCGCAAAAAGCGAAAAAGTCCGGTGAATACCTGATTTCTATTATCAATGACGTATTGGATATGAGCCGGATCGAAAGCGGAAAGCTGCGGATTTCCCACGCGGCTTTTGACATGAAGGAGCTGCTGGAGAACGTTGTTCAGCTGGAAACCTACTCTTCAGGGGAGAAGGCGCTGACCTTCAGCCTGGATTGTCCGAAGAGCTTTCACAGAAGATTTTTAGGAGACGCCGTCCGCATCAAGCAGTGCCTTGTCAATTTAATTTCAAACGCCATTAAGTTTACTCCCGAACAGGGAGCCGTAACCCTTACTTACCGGGAAAGCGAGGAGAGCGGCAAGTATACAAAAGTCTGCTTTATTGTCGAGGACACGGGGATTGGTATGAGCGAAGCGTTTATGCAGCACATGTTCCATCCCTTTGAGCAGGAACAGTCCTCCCTTACCTCTGCGCATGTGGGCAGCGGTTTAGGGCTGGCGATTGTCTACAGTCTTGTGACCTTGATGAACGGAGCAATCCACGCAGAGAGCAAGTTGAATCAAGGAAGCAGATTTGTCATAGAGCTTCCGCTGGAGCGAACCGAACTAAGTGAATCAAATTCGGAAGACGGGTGCCCTAATGAATTGCCCGCATATTTGCTTGGAAAGAGAATCCTGCTAGCGGAGGATAACGAAATAAACCGCGAGATCGTCTCAGAGCTTTTGTCCGGACTGGGCTTTGCGGTCGACGGCGCAGTCAACGGCGCGGAGGCTGTAAACCGTTTTCAAAGCTCTGCCCCAGGATATTACTCCATTATTCTAATGGACATCCAGATGCCGGTGATGAATGGTTTGGAGGCTGCCGCGGCCATTCGCAGAACAGCTCACATAGAAGCGCAGAGCATACCCATTATTGCCTTATCCGCAAACGCTTTTGAGGAGGATGTGGAAAAATCACTTGCCCATGGTATGCAGGCCCATATCAGCAAGCCGATGGATATCAATGTGGTCAAGAATTTGTTTGTTAAATATATAAGTTAAGGAGGAGTGCCGGATGAGAAAACAGAAGGGTTTGAGTCTCGTATTGGCGGGCGCTGTGTTGTTGGGGATGGCTGGCTGCGGCGATACACCGCGTAAATCGAAGGAGGAGGCGCGGTTCTGCGCGGATAACGAGATTTTAACCTATGAGACGGTGGACTTTGACAAAACCGTCATCACTATGGGCATGTATGCGCCCGGCTATTCAAAACCGATGGAGCTTGCCATTGAGGCGGAATTTCCTGATGTTGACATCGTTATCCTGGATCAGGTCAGTATTTCTAATGTGGAAGATCACGCAAAGCATCCCGGCGTACAGAAGGATTTGGAGGATATCATCGTTACAAGCTATATCAAAGATACAGGGATAAGCTGCAGTGCCTTTTATGATTTATCTGCGGAGAATTTTACCTCCCGGTACTATCAATCCGTGCTGAACGACTTGAGTGCCGATGGAAAGCTGCACCAGCTCCCCATCAACAACTCGGCACAGGGAATCTTTTACAACAAAAGCCTGTTTGAGGCACATGGCTGGGAAATTCCGGCGACCATCGATGAATTTTATACCCTGTGCGAGGAAATTTCCACCCAGGGCATTCGGCCCTTTGTCCCCTGCTTTAAGTATTCCCCGGATGGGGTCGGTCTCGGTTTCAGCAACCGCACCGTCTTTTCCACCGTGGAAAAGCGGGAGCAGTACGACCTTTTTTGCAGCGGCCAAGCCTCCTGCAAGGGCCTGCTGGAGCCGTATTTTGAGGTGCTAAAAAACCTCTATGACCGGGGCATCGTAGTGGAGGGCGACTTTTCCTCCAGCCTGACGCAAAACCGCTACGCCCTCTACGCGGGGGAGATTGCCATGCTGCCGGAACAACTGACCATGTTTTCCCTTTATGAAGACGAACAGCCGGAATGTGAGATCGGCTTTTTCGGCTACCCCTCCGATATACCCGGGGAGCGTTGGATGCAGATGGAGCCGGGGCGCTGTATGGCGCTGTCGAAAGCGTCCATGGACGATCCTGATAAAAGGCAGATTCTGCTGGACATTTTTACGTTTCTCAGCACCGACAAAGGTCAGGCGGCTTTGTTGGAGGTCTTTTCAGGATTGAGCAGCGTAAAATCCGTTCAGGCAAATTTGAAAGATGAATATTGGGACATACAAAACTGTATTGAAAATGGACAGATTTTTTCCGCGGACAGAATTGGAAATGAACTTCACAACAAAACTCTCAAGGCGTATTTGGATGGCAAGCTGACCCTGGAGCAGGCTCTTGACGAAACGGATGCCATGGTTAAAAGCATCTCGTCGGTTCAAGAGGCGGAAGATTCCGCCGGAACCGCTGCCGAGGACTTTACTATATTGGAGACCAGCATTTTTATTGCCGATGCCATGCGCTCCGCCAGCGGGGCGGAGATCGCTCTTATTCCTCATGGCACTTATTACAAGGGGAATTTAGCAAAAATTTATAAAGGTGACGTGACCATGCTATATAGCTTTTACCTGCGCGGGCTGGGCGCGGACGACGGACTTGCCACCTATGAGATTACCGGCGCTGATTTGAAAAAACTCATGGAACACCCCATCATCAACGGCAAGGAAATCAACGTACTGTATGCTTTCTCCGGCATGGCCATGGAATACGCCCCCTGGCGGCCCTGGGATGAAAATGTGATAAAGCTGACTTTGGCGGACGGAAGTGAGATTGAGGATAGCAGGCGCTACACCGTTGCCGCCTGGGGTGACTCCATTGACAAATCCTATATCGCTTCCACTGTCAGCATCCACAGCGAAGTCGGCAGCAATATTGATTTGGTCACTTCCGCCGTCAAACAGGCAGGGACTATCTCCCCGGCAAAGGATCATCGGCTTACACTGCGGTGGTATTAAAAACAGAAGCGGACACCGGAAATTGTCTTACAGAAACAATATGTTTATGCGAGACAGTTATTTGAGTAGGAGCCTATATGAAATATTTTATAAACGAATCAAAAGAATATATAATCAAAGTTTTTGCTGTGACGGTATTGCTTTTTGCCCTGCTTTCGGGTTCCGTTTCGGCTTTCGCCGCGGAAGAACAGACCGTCCGGCTTCGAGTGGCTTTTCCGGAATCGCAAGGTTTCACTATGACCGGCGATAACGGGAACCGCTCCGGTCTGGTGGTAGATTATTTGTATGAAATCGCAAAATACACCGGTTGGTCATACGAATTCATTGATACCGACGCTAATGACATGACGAAAGATTTTATTGCCGGTAAATATGACCTAATGGGCGGTACATACTATTCAAAGGCGTTTGAAGAATACTTTGCCTACCCGGATTATAGCTGTGGCAATACCAAAGCGGTATTGCTGGCGAGCCAGGATAATACTTCCATTAAAGGCTATGATTTAAGGGATTTGAATGGGAAAACCATAGGCGTTGTGGAGCGGGCAGCTGACAATGTGCGCAGGCTGAAGGAGTTCCTCTCTGCCAATGGTTTAAACTGTACACTCAAACCATATACCTCCAAAGAAGTTGCCGCCAATCAGATCAATATGGATCTGAGAAATGGCAAAATTGATTTGAAGCTTGGAAATGCAGTGGATGATACGGGAGAGTTTCGTGCGGCAGCATATTTTGATGCGCAGCCGCATTATCTGGTTGTACAGCCGGACAACCAGGAGCTTCTTGACCAGCTCAATTGGGCAATGGAGCGCATTTTGTTATCTGATCCCCAGTTTTCAGAAGAAGTATATAAGCGGTATTTTGCTGATACAGGTGTGGAAAATCTGCTGCTGTCCGAGGAAGAAAAAACCTATATTGAGCAGAAAGGTACAGTGACTGTGGCGGTTCCCAAGTATTATCATCCTCTTTATTGTATTGGATACGAGGATGGTGATCATGTTGGCTTGGTACCAGAATTGCTTGAAAAAATAACCATAAGATATGGAATCAAATTTTCATACATATTAGCTGACTCCTATGCCCATGCGCAGCAACTCGTTATCGATGGCAAAGCCGATATGGCCGGCATTTTCTTCGACGATTCCGCGGATGCCATGCGGAGTGAATTGGTACAGACCAAATCCTATGCCGCATTAAATGACTTAATTGTACGTAACCGGTCTGTGACCTACCCGGCCGACGGATTAACCTGCGGCCTTTTAGAAGGACGCCAGCTGCCCTCTTATGTAAAAGCAAGCAAAGTAACATATTTTTCCACCATTGAAGAGGTTGTGTCTGCGGTAAATACCAGTAAAGTAGATTTTGCTTGTGGGCTTTCTGCACGAGTAGAACAGATGATGCAGGAAAAGATTTATACCAATGTTGTCCCCGTTACTTTATCAACAAACCGTATGAGCATCAGTTTTGCTGTACCTATGCCCGCAAATCCCGAGCTGTTGTCCATTATTAACAAAGGCATTAACAGCTTATCCGAGGAAGACAGGAATTCTCTTTTGGATCACAATCTGGTCTCAATTGGAGACGCAAAAGTATCGCTGAAAAGTTTTATGGAGACCAATCCTATTTTGTCAATCACTGCTATATCAGCTTTTTTACTGCTCATCACAATGGTGATTGTTATAATAGCCAACATGCGTGTAAAGAATGCCAATATGCAAAAAAATATTGCAAAAGCGGAGGCGGATAATAGGGCGAAAAGTGAATTTCTCTCCCGAATGAGCCACGAAATCCGTACACCGATGAATGCCATTGTTGGAACAACCGCGCTCATCGCGATGAAGGATAATATTCCCGAAAGTATAAAAGGAAATGTAGCTAAGCTGACTTCAACTTCACAGTATTTATTGGGGCTGATCAATGATATTTTAGATATGAGCCGAATTGATAACGGCATGCTTTCAATTGTAAATGAAGACTTCTCCTTACAGCAGCTGCTTGATGAACTTTGCAGCATGATGCAAACACAGGCACAGGCGCGGGGAATAACACTTTGCTGTGAAACAGATTTCAAGCATTCTGATTTGAAGGGTGATGCGATCCGGTTAAAGCAAGTTTTGATGAACTTGGTGTCCAACGCCATTAAATTTACACCGGCAGGAGGAGAGGTGCACCTGGCAGTGGAGGAAACGGCAGACTCTGATATACAAGCCTCCTATTTGTTTAGGGTTTCTGATACTGGCATTGGCATCAAGGCGGAAGATTTAGAGCGTATTTTTGAATCATTCGAACAAATCGGGGCCAATCAAATGCGCAGTCAGGGGACTGGACTGGGTTTACCGATCAGCCGGAACATTGTACAACTCATGGGCGGTACTTTAAAAGTGAAAAGCAAAATAAATGCAGGAAGCGAATTTTACTTTTGTATACCCCTTACCTTTGGAAAGCCCATAGAATTTAAAACGCAGCTTGAGCCGGCTGTCCATTTTGAAAATGTACGAATTCTGCTGGCTGAAGATAACCCGATTAATGCCGAAATTGCGATTGATATATTAGAGTTAAAAGGTATACAGACAGAGCTTGCCAGAGATGGAACAGAAGCGGTTAAATGCTTTGAACAAAGCGCCCCTGGGTATTATGATCTCATTCTAATGGATATGCGCATGCCGAATATGGGAGGCCTGGAGGCAACAAAGGCTATTCGGGCCTCAGCGCATTCTGATGCAATAAAAATTCCCATTATTGCTCTTACTGCCAACTCTTTTCAAGAAGATCGAGATATGGCAAACGATGCGGGTATGAATGATTTTCTTACAAAACCACTAGAGATAGATTTGTTTTGTACTGTACTTCAAAAGTGGATACCGAATAAATAGAAATACTTATATTATACACTTAGTTAACCATTGTCAGAAAGCATAGTTCAACCCGGTCTCCAAGATTACGGAAAGCATCGGTTTTTGTTATTTTCTGCGATAATGAAAAAGCAGAAAGACAAACCTTGATAGGAGCATGCGGCCATACAAAGAGAAAACAGAGATCTGAAATAGATCCAGATGCTTGAACTGGGCGTAACCCTGTCTAAGCTATTCCGGCGGATTTGGATTCCTGCGCCGTCCGGCATCAGAGACAGAGTTTGTATAATGATGCTTCCGGCAAGAAATAAAACCCTGGGAGCATAACGCAAAGAGCCAGCCAATGCCAGCTGGCTCTTCGATTTTGGAGAGAAAAAGCGGGACAGGACAACTGCATCTACTTCATATCCTCATCTTCCAGCAGGTTGGAAATATAGGCATGGCTGACTCTGAGCTGTTCCGAAGCGGCATCCAGCTGCCGCAGTGTGTCGCGGAGGTGCCGAATCTTTTTTGATCTGGGCGGCTCATACATCAGGTCGGAGATGGTTATGTCAAAAAAACTGGTAAGACGTTCCATAATATCCATTCTGGTGTTTGACTGGCCGTTTTCTATGGCGCAGATTGTTGTTTTTGAAACACCGGTTGCCTTTGCAAGGCGTTCTATGGATATGTAACGGCCCTCGCGGAGCTTTCTCAGGTTTGTAGCGAGAATATTTTTTTCGTGCTGTAATGACATAGCGATCACCTTCCTTCAAGATTTGCTGTGGCCTCTCTATGATAGCAGAGGGAGCAATGAAGTGAAACAGGCAGTTTGCTAAAATGGAGGATATACCATTTGATTGTGACGAATTTGGATGAAAATGGTATAATTTTATCTCAAATTTTACATCATAGTGGTGTAAACAGAGCGGACGGAATCCGTTTCTCACCGACGCAAGCGAACGCGGCAGACTGCGGACAAAATGGATCAATTCTAAAACAAGACTTGCGTTTTGGTCCATATAATGATATAATACCTTCGTTCAGCCGCCGGACAGAGACAACAGCCCCGTGCTGTGATGCTGGGCATTTGCCGGCGGAGCAAAACGACAAGGAGGTACAAGTGCAGGATGCGGTATTTTATTCGTTTGAGATAATTTGGGCAATCCATGTTTTCGGCCGCTCTGACCGGGATTATTTGCCATGCGCGATTCAAACGGATAGACTGTATTTGATACCTATAGACTTGCAGGCTATGGCCGGAGGTTTCCGGCTGTGCCGGCGTGCTGTGTATGCCCAGTGCAGATCCGTTGTTATGTTGCGCAGGCGCTCCCTGAAAGAGAGGGAACGTCTGTTTTTTATAAAGAGACAAACGGAAGGACACCGTAAAAAATGCTGATTGCCGCGAAATAATAATTCCGTACCAATCTGGGAAACAGCAATATGACTGTGCTTTGCGGAATGGATGCCATGTGCTGACCCGGCTGTGCCGGGCGGGCAGAAATAGGGAAATCCCCATCAATCACCGCTCCGCAGCAGGGCGGGTTTCTCGAAATGGTTATGCCGATGCGGAGCGGCGGAATGGAGAATTTATGCTGCAAAAGAATAATTGGAAAAGGCAGATTCTGCTGTTTATGCTCAGTCAGAATCTCTCGATTTTTGGGTCCTCTGTGGTGGGCTTTTCCATCATTTGGTATGTCACGCTGAAGACCTCATCCGGAGTTTGGATCACGGTGACAAGTCTGGCGGCCATGCTGCCCCAGGTCATTATTTCCCTTTGGGCAGGCGTTGTGGCGGACCGGTATAACCGAAAATGGATCATCATGCTCTCGGACGGCTTCACAGCGGCGGCCACGGTTTTGGCCTTTGCCGCTTTCTGGGCCGGCTATGAAAGCCTGCTGCTTCTGACGGCTGTGTCATTTCTGCGGTCGCTGGGCGGCGGGTTTCAGGGCCCTGCTGTCAACGCCCTGTACCCGGACATTGTGCCGGAGGATCAGCTGGTGCGGGTCAACGGGATCAACCAGACGCTCTCCAACATACTGCTGTTGATTTCACCGGCCGTGGGCGGTGTGATTCTGGGTTCGCTGGGCATCCGGTGGGCGTTTTTGGTGGATGTGGTCACTGCCGTGCTGGCGATCCTGATTATGTCGCGCATGAAACTGGAAAAAAAACCGCACGCAAAGAAAGAGGACACCTCGGTGATGCAGGAGCTCAGGAGTGGAATCCGGTATACCTGGAGCCATCCGGTTCTGCGCGTCCTGCTCCTGTGCTATGGGGTGACCTTTATTCTCATCACACCGGCATCCCTGCTGTCGCCGCTGATGGTGGCGCGGGTGTTCGGCGGCGAGGTGTGGAGGCTGACGGCCAATGAGATGCTCTGGACCGTGGGCTCTCTGCTGGGCGGCGCGTATGTGGCCTGGCGCGGGGCGTTTAAGAATAAAATAACCGCCATTGCGGCGGCGTTGGCCGGATTTGGAATCACCTTTGCCCTCATGGGATTTTCGGGCTTGTTCTGGCTGTATCTCATGCTGGACTGCCTCTGCGGCATGTTCCTTCCGGTTCTGGTAACTGCCCAGACTGTGCTGGTGCAGACCAGCACAGAGCCCGCTTATATGGGACGTGTGTTTTCCCTGCTGCAGTTTGTTTCACAGGGGGTCATGCCCTTTGCAATTCTGTTTTTTGGCCCGTTGGGGGATCGGGTGGACATCCGGATTATCATAGTGGTCTGCGGACTTTTGCTCGCCCTGTGGGGGCTGTGGTTCAAAGGCTCCGCACAGCGGGCCTGTACGGCCGCGCGGGGAGCGGAAGCAGATTAGAACGCTGGTTTGTATTTTCTTGCCGCGGATGAGAAAAAAGGATTGAAAAGTCTGTCAAAAAATAGTATAATGAGTAAAAATGCCGAGTTATTCAGGTTTGTAAACTTTAGGAAAAGAGGGTATCTATGAAACAGGATATGATCATTATTTTGGATCTGGGCAGTGAGGAAAATACCAGCGTGGCAAGAGCGATCCGCTCGCTGGGGGTGTACAGCGAGATTTATCCCCACGATTTGACAGCGGCCGGACTGGCTGCCCTGCCCAATGTCAAGGGAATCATTGTAAACGGCGGTCCCAACCACATTGTGGACGGACAGGAGATTTTTGCGGCGGATGAGATCTATGCCGCGGGCATTCCGGTGCTGGCAATCTGCCATGACAGGGCCAAATGTGAAAACAGGATCAATGCGCTCCCGAAGGATGAGGCGGACATGGCCGCGGCGCTGAGACCCTTTGTGTTTGACATATGCGGGGCGGAAGCCAACTGGAATATGAAGAATTTTATCGCCGACCAGATTGAGCTGGTCCGCAGACAGGTTGGGGACAAAAAGGTCCTGCTGGCGCTGTCCGGCGGCGTTGATTCCTCTGTTGTGGCCGCGCTGCTGCTCAAGGCCATCGGTGACAGACTGACCTGTGTGCATGTCAATCACGGCCTGCTGAGAAAGGGCGAGGCAGAGCAGGTGGTCAAGGTGTTCCGGGAGGAGCTGGGCGCCAATCTGGTCTATGTGGATGCCTGTGATCGTTTTCTGAATAAGCTGGCCGGGGTCAGTGACCCGGAGCAGAAGCGCAAGATCATCGGCGCGGAGTTCATCCGCGTGTTTGAGGAAGAGGCAAGAAAGCTGGAAGGAATTGAGTATCTGGCCCAGGGAACCATCTATCCTGATATAGTGGAGAGCGGAACCAAGACCGCCAAGGTGGTCAAGTCCCACCACAATGTGGGCGGTCTGCCGGATGATCTGCAGTTTGAGCTGGTAGAACCTCTGCGGCAGCTGTTCAAAGATGAGGTGCGCGCCTGCGGACTGGAGCTCGGCCTGCCTGACGAAATGGTTTACCGTCAGCCCTTCCCGGGGCCGGGGCTCGGCGTTCGCTGTCTGGGGGCCATCACACGTGAACGGCTGGAGGCAGTCCGTGAATCTGACGCCATTCTGCGTGAGGAGTTCAAAAACGCCGGACTGGACCAGATGGTGTGGCAGTATTTTACCGTTGTACCGGACTTCAAATCGGTCGGTGTGCGTGACAATGCGCGGTGCTTTGAATATCCGGTCATCCTCCGTGCGGTCAACACAGTAGATGCAATGACTGCCACTGTGGAACAGGTCGCCTGGCCTGTGCTTCTGAAGATTACGGACCGAATATTAAATGAGGTCAAAGGCGTGAACCGGGTTTGTTATGACATGACGCCCAAGCCTGTCGGAACCATTGAGTGGGAGTAAGGAGAAAAAAACGAAAACTGCGATATAACGCGGTTGGCTGGGGCACAGTGCGTATTATGGGGCGCATTTCAGACCGGCTTGCCGGAAAGTGAAGTTCATTTTACGATGTATATTGAAACAGCCGAAGATAGGTTCAAGAATGTATTGGAAAACAGCAGTGTAAGGGCTTTTCTTGGGCAATGGGATCCGCTGGGACGGGATAGCGTGAACCTGTACAGGATTCGTTTGTCTGCATAACATAAAAAACGTCCGGCAGAAATGCCGGACGTTTTTTATCATAGAATGACTGTATTCCCCATCACTGGGCCGGGAGCAGATCCATCTCAAAGACCGCCCCGGGCTCGCCCAGAAACGCGATATGGGTTCCCGCGGTCAGAGGGATTTCCTCATGCCCGGTGATCACGCTGTAGTCCGCGCATACGCCAAGGGGCGAATAAACAGCAAAACTGCTGTTTTCCGGCGCCTTGACCGTCAGGGTCCGGCCCTCAAGGGTCTCCGGAACCGTATACCAGCGGATTGCCCGGTCCGGCTGTATGGTACAGACCGCATAGCCGCCGTCCCAGATCTGGGGGATGCCGTCCTCACGGACGCAGGTGAAGCCCCGGGTATCAAGATATTCAACACCGTCCTTCTCATAAAAACGCAGATCAAACACGTCCCGGCCGTTGGTTCCCGGAATCTGAATCACGTTCTCGGCATGGTCCGCGTCCAGAATCTTCGCGCCAAGCGCGTAGCCGCTGTCCACAGTGACCTTCATGGAATAAAGGGGGATCATAAGCTGTGATCCAGAGGGTTCGTTGACGATATAATACTGTTTTCCATTCCGCGCCGCCCAGCTCTGCTCAACAGCCTCGGAAAGGGGATTTTCCTCCAGCTTCTGACAGTCATACCGTCCGCTGACGGTCTGGCCAAGGCCGGGAACCGTGCTGATACCCTCCACATACAGATAGGTATGCCCGTTTTTCTCCTCCGCGAAGCGGATGAAAGCGCTCCCGTCCGCCGTGGCAAATTTGCCGTCCCCGCAGTATTGGAAAACCTGTTCCGGCGTGCCCTCTGCCACGGTGATCCGAACGGTGCTGTCCTCAATCACGACCGGGACGGAGGTGCCGGCCGCGCCGTAGAGGCCGGCATATCTCCGCATTTCCTCCGGCATCTCGGCAGGCACCGGCGGAGCGGGAACCAGGTCGGGAAGAATCCCGTCAATGACGCCGCGCTCCAAAAGTTCCTGTTCCAGCATCCGAACCGCCAGAAGCTGGTTGAACATACTGCTCCCGCCGGAGGAGGTCACCGCCGCGGCCATGTGGTATTCCGGAATCACAACCAGCGAGGCGTGGTTAAACAGGGTGTCGCCGCCCTTGCTCATGGCCTGTATATCGTATCGGCCGAAGGGATAGACGCCCACATCATCCCAGCCAAGGCCATAGCCTGTGACCGCCTGGCCTCCGTCCGGCCAGATCCCGTTCTGATATTCCGGTTCCGCCATGGCCGCGGCCGAATCGGCGGAGAGTACCTCGGGCCTGTCGCCGGAGAGCGCCTGCCCCAGCCGGCAGAGGTCCTCCGCGGTGGAGAAGATGCCGCCTGTGCCCAGAACCTGTACCGTATCAAGGGGAAGCTCATTCTGAAACGGCGGGGTATAGCTTTTGGCAACCGGCTTTCCGGAGAGATCCTCACGGGAGGTAAAGGTGTTTTCCATCCCCAGAGCGGACAGCAGGTTCGCGCGGAGGTAGTCGGTGAAGCTCTGGCCGCTCACCGCCTCCACCAGAAGCTCAGACAGGGTAAAGCCGTCGTTGCAGTAGACCGAATACGCGCCGGGATCCGCCTTGAGCTTCTGGTTTGCCAGCTGTAACAGGAGGTTGTCATGGGCCGAGGTGTCTTTGCTGTCAAAGATAAAGGCGTCATGATAGGATGTTCCGTACAGGCCGGAGGAGTGGTTCAGCAGCATGCGGGGGGTGATTTCCGCATACCGCGCGTCCTCCATGGTAAAGCCGGGCAGGTACGCGGTCAGCGGCTGGTCCAGGTTCAGCTTTCCCTCCTCCGCCAGCTGCATCACCGCGGCGGTGGTAAACATCTTGCTCACAGAGCCGACGGGATAGAGGGTGGAGGGAAGCAGGGCCATGTTCTCGGTTCGGCTGTAGCTTCCGCTGTGGCCGCTTTTCACGATTTCCCCGTCTGCCATCAGGGCGTACTGGACGCTCTCCGCCCCGTACTGGGTGGTGAGCAGTGCGGCGGCCTCCTCTGCGGAGGTATATGCCGCGGGCAGGGCCGGCGCCTCCGGCGCGGTGTCCGCCTCCTCCGCCGCAGCGGCGGAGAGGCTAAAGGCCAGTGCGCCGGCACAGGTCAGGGAGAGCAGCCGTCTGGTAAAAATATTCATGTCTTGGTTCTCCTTTCAAAGCTACAGATTTAGATGTTTTTTCATGGAAAAATAGATCAGGCAGTAATACACGGCACAAAAGACGAGCTCATAGATCATCACCGCGCCCAGCACCAGATTGGCGGCGGCAAATTCTGAAATATAAACGCCAAAGCCCGTATCCGTCATGGTAAAGGTCAGGGGCGGTATGAGGAGAATCATGGTACCCACAATGTTCCGCACCACATAGATGACCAGATAGACCAGTACCGCGTTTAGGATCTTGTGCTTGCCGCTGCCGATGCCGGCCCCCACTGCCAGAGCGGTAAAGAATTGGAGGAACAGGGTCACCACAGACAGCAGATACAGGGGGATCATCTCCAGCATGGCAATGGCCTTGGAAGGGTTCATCTCCGCCTGCAAATCCTGTATGATTTGACTGACAAAGCGTATGGTCTGTTCCGGATCAATGCTGAAAAAGAACAAAAAAAGCAGGACGCAGACCAGCAGGATGCTGACGGTCATCCAAAACACCGATACAGCAATGTGCACAAAGAGCTTACTGCCGGTGGAAACAGGCAGGGTGTGGGTGAGATAGCCCTCATCACTGAGCAGGTTTTTGTAAAACCGGACCAGAGAGAGGCAGAAGGTCACAATGCAGACCGCGATCAGCCCAAGGACAAACAGCGCGGTGGTGATGATAAACAGCGCGGTGGGCAGCGTAATCCCCGCGTTCTTCGGCAGGATGTGGAAGAATCCAATGGTCATGCCGGTCAACAGCACAATGGCCCCATAGAGGGGGAGCAGGATCCGCGCGGCGGCCAATCCCTCATATTTGAAAAGCTTTCCTAACATTTGAACACCTCCCGGAATAAACCGTCTACACTGGTTCCCTTCTGCTCGCGGATGTGATCCACCGTATCCTGCAGAATCAGAACTCCGTTGTTGATAAACAGAACCTCGTCCAGCACCTTTTCCACATCCGCAATCAAATGGGTTGAGATCAGAACGGTTGCGTCCTCGTTATAGTTGCCGATGATGGTGTTTAAAATATAGTCCCGGGTGGCGGGATCCACGCCGCCGATGGGCTCGTCGAGCAGATACAGCCGCGCCTTCCGGCTCATGACCAGAATCAGCTGTACCTTCTCCCGGGTGCCCTTGGACATGGTCCGCAGGCGGGAATCAGGGGAGATCCCAAGCCGCTCCAGCATCCCGTAGGCGGTGTCCGGCACAAAATCCGCGTAAAAGTCCGAAAACATGCGGATGAGCTGATGCACCTTCATCCAGTCGTTCAGATAGTTTTTATCCGGCAGATAGGAGATCATGGCCTTGGTCTGGACAGTCAGCGGCTGTCCGTTTACCAGTATCTCGCCGGAGGTGGGAACCAGAAGCTGGTTCACCAGCTTCAAAAATGTGGTTTTACCGCTTCCGTTGGGTCCCAGCAGTCCCACAATCCTGCCGGGCTCCAGCTGAAAGCTCACATCGTTGAGCGCGGGAAAGTTCCCGAATTTTTTGGTCAGACCATGACACGATAAAATAGGCGTTGTCATAATACGATTCCTCCTTGATAGGTTTGCAGCAACGCGGATATTTCCGCGTCTGTGAAGCCAATGGTATGCATATCGGCGAGAAACCGGCTCAGAAGCTCTCTGGCCAGCTCGGTTTTCAGCGATTGGATCAGGTCCGGATCATCACTGATAAACCGGCCGCTGGTCCGCTGGGTATAGACCAGTCCGGTCTGCTCCAGCTCCGCAAGCGCCCGCTGCATGGTGTTGGGGTTGACCCCGGCCTCTGCGGCCAGATCCCGTACAGACGGCAGCTTTTCTCCGGGATGAAAGGAACCGGAGATGATAAACCGTTTCATCTGCTCTATGATCTGCGCATAGATGGGACGGTCGTCTTGAAATTCCCAGTACATGAATGCACCTCCTCTGTATCATTGTATTATTTATTTAATACAATGATACACCTGAGTTCTCCGTTTGTCAATACTCTTTTGAAAAAAACTGAAAAAATGTTGTCCGCGCCTTTGGAATATGATATGATAACGGCAGAGAAGGGGCGCGGAAGATTCGCGCACAGCCCGTCATCACCGGATAAAGGAGGCGTCAAGTCCTTTGCTCCGCAGATGAGGGGCCTTCCTCTGAATTTATGCCGATGCAGAGCGGCGGAATGGAGATGAAAAATGCGTACGGAACAGGAAATGCTTGACCTGGTGCTCAAGACAGCCAGGGAAGATGAGAATATCAGGCTGGTGGGCATGAACGGCTCACGGGCCAACCCCCGCGCACCGCGGGACCGGTTTCAGGATTTTGACATTGTGTACCTTGTCCGGGATATGGAGCCATATATCCGGGACCGGGGCTGGATTGACCGGTTTGGCCCGCGGGTCATTCTGCAGACGCCGGAGGATATGGCGCTGTTTCCGGCTACTCTGGGCGGCTGGTTCACGTATCTGATGCAGTTTGAGGACGGGAATCGGATCGATCTGATGCTGATTCCGGTTGGAGATACGGAAAAATACCTGCACAATGATTCCCAGACGGTCATTCTGCTGGATAAGGACGGGCGGGCCGGGACCCTTCCCGCGCCCAGCGACCGGGACTATTGGGTCCGGCGGCCCACGGAGCGGGAGTTTCAGGACTGCTGCAACGAATTTTGGTGGCTCGTGCTCTATGCGGAGAAAGGAATCCGGCGGGGCGAGCTCTTATACGCGTCCGCGCACCTCTGCGGCGGCCTGCGGGGGGAACTGCTTCGGATGCTGGCCTGGAAGGCGGGGACTGTGCATGGATTCATATTCAGCCCCGGGAAGGAATATAAATATATGGAACAGTATATGGAGCCGGAGGAATGGCAGGCGCTCTGCGGGACACTGGACACCGGGAGCCTGGCCCGCTGTGCGCGGGCGCTTGAGGAGGCTGTGGGGCTGTTCCGCTGCGCCTCGGCGGAGACGGCGCAAAGGCTGGGCTATGTCTGTCCGGACTATGATGAAAAGGTGACGGCCTACAGGAAGGGATTGGAGGTTGAGGAATGATTGTATATCAGCAGGAAAAGGAATTTTCACCGGAGGAGCTGGAACGGCTGTTTTTATCGGTGGATTGGGAGTCCGGCCGGTATCCTGAAAAGCTGGCCCGCGCCCTTGCGAACTATACCTGTGTATGGAGCGCGCGGGAGGATGGGCGGCTGGTCGGATTGATTGCCGCCCTGGACGACGGGGTGATGACCGCGTATATCCATTATGTGCTGGTGGACCCTGCCGTGCAGGGAAAGGGGATCGGCCGGGAGCTGACCCGCCGGGTTCTGGAGGTGTATCAGGAATATCTTCGGGTGTTTCTGGTGGCGGACCGGGCGGAGCTGGCCGGTTTTTACGGCCCCTTTGGGTTTCGGCTCAATGATGTCAAAAAGCCCATGTATTTGGAACGGTTTTGAAAAGAGGGACAGATGCGGAATCTGTCCCTCTTTTTTTGATTGTTTCGGAACCGCGCGGGACCTAGGCAGATTGGCGAAAAAGTTTCGCAAGCGAACGAAACTTTTTCGCTTTGAACCCCGTTGACATCCGGCGCGGTGCGGCATAGAATGGAAAGCAATCACCGGAATTGTATTGGAGGTCATTGGGCATGCAGATGGATGGGCCGATTGAATTAAGAACAGCGGAGCGGGGGACGCGCGGAAGAAACCGGGCGGCGTATGTGGCGGAGGCGCTGGTGGAATACTTTATTTCTCTGCTTGTCGCCGGGGCGTTTCTGGCCATGATTCTCAAACAGACTGGCGTCCCGGATTCTGTCACAGGGGTGACAACGGCGCTTTCCTCTCTGGCGTTTATGGGACAGCTTGTGTCTGCGCTTTTTATCCGCACCCGAAAAACACCGCGGCGGTTCATCCTCTGGGGACATCTCATAAATTAGCTCATGTTTGTACTGCTGTATGCGATACCCTTTATCCACATTCCGCAGATTATTAAAATTGCCCTCTTTGTGTGTATGTACCTGGGCGGACATTTGATTGCCAATATGGTCGCGCCCTTTAAGCTGAGCTGGCTGATGTCCTATGTGGATGACCGCAAACGGGGGGCTTTCACAGCCAAAAAGGAGATCATATCCCTGGTGGGCGGCATGGCATTCTCCTTTCTCATGGGGAGTCTCATTGACTACTATGAAGGAATCGGCCAGACAGAGACCGGATGTATTCTTTGCGGCATCACCATACTGGTTCTCAGCATTGCGCACTTTGCTGCGCTGGCCGCCGTCAAGGACGGGGATGAGCCGGAGGAAACCGGCGCGGCGGAGCGGATGAGTGTCAAAAAGGCGCTTGGGCTGACCCTTGGAAATCCGTGTCTGCGCAAGGTGATCTTTTTGGATATACTCTGGCACATGGGAACCGGTATATCGGTTTCCTTCTACGGCACCTATCAGATCAACGAGCTTGGATTCAGCATGGGATATGCGGCGCTTCTCACTGCGGGCTACAGTGTGATGCGGGTGGGATTCTCTCAGTTCTTCGGCCGATTCGCGGACCGGCACAGCTGGGCAAAAATGCTTTCCCTGTGCTTTATGATCGGGTGTATAGCCTATTGCTTCAATATTTTCACCGTACCCGCCAACGGAAAGGTGTTTTACGCCCTGTATTATATGATTTACGGCGTCTATATGGCGGGCGCAAACAGCGGTATCATGAATATTACCTTTGATTATGTGAAGCCGGAGCACAGGGCTTATGCGCTGGGGGTGAAATCAGCGGTCGGAGGCCTGTTCGGCTTTCTTGCCGCGCTGGTGGGCGGCAGGATTGTGGCGGCGGTGCAGGCCAGCGGCAATCTCCTGCTGGGGAACACGGTTTATGCCCAGCAAATCCTGTCCCTGCTGGCCTTTGGCTTGTTCGCCGCGGCCGTGGTATATATCAACCGGGTGATCGTGAAGCTCCCGCAGGTTGGGAAACAGACATGACCCGTCCGGCGCTTTTGCCGGCGGGAATGGGAAAAACATCTGTTCCATCTGGATAACAGAAAAACCGCGCTATTCGGCGCGGTTTTTTGTGTTGTGCAGGCAAGCAAAGCCTGTGCCTGTGGCGCGGCTACGCTTTTCCGTTCCAGCGGATTCCATGGTCCAAAAAAGACCTTACAATGCTGTTTTCCAATACATCCTTGAAAATATCCCCGTCTGTTTCAATGTACACCGTACAATATACCTGGCTTTCCGGCAGGACCGGTCTCAAATACGCCTCATAATATGACTTTCCCTCACAGCCATAAGTACATTCAAAGCCCTGCAGTCCGTTTAATTCCACCCGCGCGATGGTATGAACCTCCGCGCCCTCCTGTACCAGACAGCTCACCAGAGACTTATGGGGCGGTTCCCTGTACGCGAGGAACTCCACGCACAGCATAAAGCTCTCATCCTTTGGCTTAAAAACAATGCAGGTTTCATCACACTCCTCTGCACTCGGGTCCAGATACAGCCCCTCCGGAAGCCGGAAGGACATCCCCTCATAAACCAGTGTATTCTCTGCAATTTGAAACATATTCACTTTCCCTCTTTTTCATTTTTTATTTTGAATTAAACCATTTTCTTTGGCCGGTTTCCGTCCCCCGGGCTGATCCCCTCAAGCAGAGCTTTGACATGCTTTAACGCCAGCACCTTATCCATTGTGAGGTATTCTTTTTTTGTATCTATATAGACCGCCAGATGAACGTCGCTGTCTTCCCCGTCAACGTCAAAGTACGCGTCAAACAGTTCACAGCGCGGATAGCTGTATTTCCGCCAATATCCCGTCAGGCCGTTCCATTTGAATTCCTGAATACAGGCACAGAACTGGAAGTCCTTCATGCTGTGTTCCGGGCGGCTCATGTACTCGGGCGTTGGCTCATCATAGCGGAGAAAGCGCAGTTGAATGCAAAAGCTCTGATCCTCCGGCCGAAATTCAATGCTGTCTCTGCTGACCATTTCCACGTCTGTGTTCAGGTATAAGCCGTTAGGAAATGGGAATGAGATGCCGCCGCCGCAAAAACGGTTGTTTTTGAGTTCTATCATTTCTCTTTTTCCTTTCTTTTTTTGTTTCTTGTATGGTTTCGCCGCGATAACTGCTAGCTAGGAGGTATATGCTATACAACTCGGATCTTTTTTGACTGCGAATTAAGATGTATAATATATACAGATAGCTGTTGTGAAACGACCTTTCGGTCAATAAACTATAATGTGTTTAAGGCGGTGCAAAAGATGCTGGAAAGTCAATATAAAATGAATTTAATCAATATTGGTCTCAAAATAGCTTATTATAGAAAAACACAAGGTATGACCCAAGAAAGTTTGGCCGAACATTGTGGACTGTCAGCGGGATATATTTCTCAGATTGAAGGCCCGAACAGCTTTTTTTGTCCTTCGTTAAAAACTCTATTTTTGATTTCCGAGACATTAAATGTTCCGGTGAGTAAACTAGTTTCTTTTGACAGCAATTAAATTTATTTCTAAATTATTAACTATGAAAATTTATAAATCATTACATAACGGCTAAATGAGTGACAAAAAGTTATTGACTAGAACCTCAATTAAGAAATTTCAAAATGAATATGGGTGGTCTGACTACTTTATTGCCAAAAAAGCAGGGTTAGCTCAAGGAACTGTATCTAATATTTTCAAGAGAAACACCATGCCTTGTATAGATACGCTTGAAGCAATTTGTGTACGAGCCTTTGGCATTACTTTATCACAATTTTTTGCTGATAATCATATGATTGAAATCACTCCTGAATTAGAAGAACTTTTTGCAAATTGGGCTAAATTGTCCGAAGAAAAAAAGACCATGATCACCAATTTTATAGAATTATTGGCCGAATGATTTCTTCTTGCTCACTCCGTCATCATGCATAATTAAAAAATATGTAAAATAACCGAGAATTTCAGGTTGTTTTTAATCATCATCTATATTAACTAATTTACTTACTGGAACATTCAAGGTCTCAGAAATTAAAAATAATGTTTTTAACGAAGGACAAAAAAAGCTGTTCGGGCCTTCAAGCTGAGAAATATATCCCGCTGACAGACCACAGTTTTCAGCTAAAGTTTCTTGGGTCATACCTTGTAATTTTCTATAATAAGCTATTTTGAGACCAATATTGATTAAATTCATTTTATATTGACTTTCCAGCATCTTTTGCACCACCTTAAAACTATTATAGTTTATTGACAATAAGATTGTTAGATGGTACAATATAGGAAATTATAGGTAAAATATAAGCTTTCCAAATTGGGCCAAATGCAATTAACTTTTCTCTATATGTCATATAAAACAATCCCTATTATTTTTTATATAAAAATTATATTATAAATTTGCAAAAATTAACACAGAACACAAATGCTAAAATTATCATTAAAAATGATAATTTTATCTTTACAAATGATGTGTTATATTCTATAATTTAAATTGCTATAACAAATAAAATAGAGTATCAATCATCCTTTGGTTTTTTCTCACTAATATTATAGTGGCTTAACAATTCAATAAACTCTACTAATACCTTTCTCTGGTCAGCAAACAGAGGAGCGATGACTGGCAATAGCTGATTTGTAAACATATAAAACCTTTGACAATCGAAAAACTGCCGGATTATCCGCCAAACCAGCAAAAAACAGGCGCAAAATGCCCTTGACATACTGGCATTTTGCAAGAGGGGGTTATCAAAGGGGGACACCCCCTTTGATAACCCCCTTGCGCCAAATGCTGGTTATCTAAGGCATTTGGCACTTGTTCTTTTGCAGGTTTGGCGGATAATCCGGCAGTTTTTCGATTGTCAAAGGTTTTATTGGGGTTTGGGGCAACGCCCCAATCTTTTTCCCGAAGGGAAAAGAAGCCGGCCGGGCTCGGCGGACGGAACCGGGTCTGGCAAGCAAACTGCGCTTGTGCACCACAGCATGACATCTTCGGGCTCCGTTTATGCGTTTGACGTGGAGGCCTTGCATATCGCGTGCTCCAAAGCTGGCCTCACGCCTGACGGCCAATGGTAAATCCGGGTGAGCTGTAGCTGCCGGAACCGGGCCTCCGGGGGTTCATAGGGGCCGCCGCCCCTATGCGGCCTTTTTGGTTCGTTTTTGGCCGCTCAAAA
>CBCTHE010000010.1:0-143152 GCA_965146665.1 uncultured Ructibacterium sp. | reverse complement strand
TACAGCTTGAACTGGTGCAGCCGGGCGGTGTGTGGGGCTTTGACAGCGACCCCGCGGTGCTGGAACTTTGCCGGAACACCATAGACCATCACAACACATGGACCTGGAACAACAGCGTCCCAAAGGTTTATGCGCACGCGGCGCGCACGGGATACGACCCGGCGCAGCTGCTCGGCCATATGAAGGGCGCGGGAATCCTGGGCGCAATGGAGAAAAACTATCATATCTACGACGGTGTGCACGGCGTAGAAAAGGTGGGATTTTTACAGGCGCTTCACGACTTATTGGTGCAGGAGGACGGCGGCATCGTGAAGCTCTTTCCCGCGCTGCCGCCCGGACAGCCAGCCGGCTTTACACGGATTCGGACGAAAGGGGCCTTCTTGCTGTCAGCCCGCCGCAATGCGCAGGGCGCTGTCGGCGGGGTTGACGTCGTCAGTGAGAAGGGCGGCAGATTGACCCTGGTGAATCCCTGGGGGACGCCCGTGTCCGTAGAGCCGCGCGCGGCCGCAAAAGAGCCCGCCGTTGCATATGGACAGACGCGGCGCTCGGGCGAGCAGACAGTCATAGTGGAAACAGAGGCGGGAGCCGCGTATCGCATCAGTCAGCGCGGAGCAATCAAAGCTTGCCGGACACGGCGGGCCAATGAGCAGGAGGAATGACAATGAAAATCAAAAGGTGGGTGGCGCTTGTGACGTTAGCGGCAATGCTCGGCATGGCCGGAGGCCCCGTGTCTGCGGAAGAACCGCAGGGGGATTCGGCTTGGACAAACATTGAACGAATTATGAACACGTTTGCGGACAAAGCGGTTTGGACATCGCCGCAGACGGCCAATGTGGTAAGCGACAATATGCCGGTGTCCGCGATTATGGGCAACGGCGCGGTGGGCGTGACAAGCTATGACAATGAATCGGGTGCAAAGCAGTATTTGATTTCGCGCAACGATTTTTGGAGTGATAAAACCGAGGGTTGGGCGTATCAGGGACGATCCCCGTCGATTATGACGGTGGGCGGGCTGAAGCTGACCGCGCGGCGAAACGGGGAACTGCCGGAACGGAGCGGCAATTTGCTGACCGGAAAAACAGCGTCTATCAGCTCCGGCACGGGGGCAAACGACGCGCTGAACGGGTCGGGAGACGGCTGGCTGAGCGAATCGGGATCAGAGCATACGCTGACGGTGGATTTGACGCAGGAGACGGCCTTCAACCGCTGGACCGTGTCGTTCGGCGCGCAGGCGGGCGGCGGGGAATATGCGCTGCAAATCTCCGGCGACGGCCAGACTTGGACCACGGTGGATGCGGTTTCCGATCCGGCAAATCCGGCGGATAATATACTGGTATACCCTCAGACGGCGCGGTATGTGCGGCTGTCCGCCGCAATGGAGAGCGCGCAGGGGACGGCGCATATCATCCGCTTTGGACTCTACCGGGAGGTGAACCTGGCGTCGATCAACTACGGCGCGTCCGCAACGGCTGATTCTACCATGACGACGTCGGGCGGCAATGTGTACGGGGCGAATCATACCATTGACGAAACATATCTGGACGCCAGCAATTATATGAATTCCGGGTGGGTGAGTGTCAACAAGACGAGCGCTGATAATTGGTTAAAGGTGGACTTGGGACAGGCGCGCACCTTTGACCGCTGGGTGGTGGCGCATACCGGGCTGGAGTATTTTCTTCGGAAGCTGGAAGCAGATGGCAAGAGTACAGCGTCATATCTCAAATTTACAACCAGGCAATACAAACTCCAGGTCAGCGAAAACGGCAGCGACTGGACATCGGTGGACGAAGTCACGGGCAATACGGCCGGACAGACCGACCGCCTGCTGAAGGAGCCGGTGACCGCGCGGTATGTGCGGCTGTATATCCCGGCGGGAGGTAAGGACCAGCAGGCTGAAAAGGGCGACCGTGCGCGGGTGATTAAATTTCAGCTTTACAACAATGGGGAGATGACTGAAAACGCCGCTGTGCAGACGGCGGCCGCGGGAGGGTACTGCGAGGAAATGGATATTGCGCGCGCGGAAATCCGCACCCAGACGGAACTGGGTGTCGATCCCGTGTCCGTCACGAGCTGGCTGTCAGCCACCGATAACGTGATGGTGACGACGGTGACCTCACAATCCGCCGCGGATACCGTGCTGATTGTACAGCCGTACGGCAGTATTGCGAACAGCGCGGCAGCGGCTAAATGTAAGACCTATTCCGGTGTGCTCGACGGGAAAACCGTATGGGCGTCGCGTAAAACCAATGACGATATCGAGAAAGTCGAAGACAAAGACAAAGTGAAATTTATCAGCGAGGCGGTCATTGCATCCCGGGTCGTTGACGGAGAGGTATTAGATGCCTCGGCGGCCGGCAACATGGGGGAATTGCAGGTTGCGCTTCCGGCGGGAGAAACCGTGACCATTGCGACGGCCATTGAAGGGGTAGGCGGCAGTACGGACGTAACCGCGCCGGACGGCGCAGAGGGAGAAGCCTATCAAATGGCAGTGGAGACCCTGAGAAACATCGATTCGCCAAGCGACGTCGAACAGCTGCATCAGGCGCATTTGCAGTGGTGGAGAGAGTATTATCAGCTGTCCTGGGTGGATTTTCAGGATGCGGACCTCAACCGCATTTACTACGGACAGCAGTATATTTTCGGCTCCACCGTGCGGGAGGGCAATACCGCCCCCGGGCTGTACGGGATTTGGCGCACCTCTGACAATCCGCGCTGGCAGGGAAATTTCCACCTGAACTACAACTTTCAGGCCACATGGTACGGCAGTATGTCCAGCAACCGGATGTATGACTTTTTTGAGCCCTATGTTAACGAAGTGCTGAAATATATGGATAAGGGATTGGAGCGTGCGTCCACTCCGGCGCAGTATACTGGCTTGCTGGCCTATGGCAGTAAGTGTATCAACTACGTGGAGGCGCGGCTTGCAAAGGGCGGCGATCTGGAGGGCGGCATTCAGGGCGGCGTGCTTTATCCGGTGGGAATTACGCCGTTTCAGCAGGAGAACGAGGTCGGCTATGCCGGGCAGACGATGGACGCGTGGTTTTGCGCGACATTGCTGATGAATTATTATGATTATACCTTGGATACCGAATGGCTGAACACCCCTGTGCACGGACATACGCCGTATGAGCTGATCCGTGCGGTGGGGACGTTTTATGAAAAGTGGCTGGAAAAGCGGAAGCCGCGGACCGACAAGGAGCGGATCATCGGGAGAGACGACAAAAACACTAAAGTATCATATGCTTTGCAAAATCTGGAAAAATATTCAGAGTATACAGGCGGGGACGGCTATGTGTATGTGCTGCTGGACGGCGCGACAGAAAGCCTGCGCGACTGTAACCCCACCGGCTATTTGGGGGTATTGCTGCGGCTGTATGACCGGCTGATCGACATGAGCGAAGAGTTGGGGGTGGACGCGGACCGCCGCGGGCAGTGGGCGGACATCCGCGACCATCTGGTCCGGCCGGAAAACAATGTGTTTGAAATCGAGACCACCGAAAATGGACAGACGGTTAAAAAGAAGATTTTGGGCTATTCAGAGCATGATTATTCGATGCATAAGCCCGGTGCGGTTGGCGGCGCGGAGGTACAGCTGGAGTTGGTGCAGCCGGGAGAGCTGTGGGGCTTTGACAGCGACCCCGAGATTTTAGAGGTGTGCCGCAACACCATTGAATATCATAACACCTGGACATACGCCAACAGTATTCCAAAGGTTTACGCCCATGCGGCGCGTACGGGCTATGATCCGGAAACGCTGGTCCGGCACATCAAGGCGCTTGCCAACGACCCAAGCGACAACGCCCAAAACAACAAAATGAAAAAGAACTATCATATCTACGACGGACAGCATGGCGTGGAAAAGGTGGGGCTGCTGGAGGGGATGAATAATTTGATGTGCCAGAGCGACGGCGGCATCGTCAAGGTGTTTCCCGCGTGGCCGGCGGCGCGCGGCGGCAAATTCTCCAACATTCGTGAAAAGGGCGCGTTTCTGCTGTCCAGCGAGCGGGCGGCGGGCGAACTGCCCGCGTATGTGGACGTCGCAAGCGAGAAGGGGCAGCCTCTGGAATTGGTCAATCCCTGGAACGGCGCGGCGGTTAACGTAACCACCCGGTCCGGCGCGGCGGTCGAGGTATCCTATGGGCGTACGCGGAATTCCGGCGAATATACCATTCGGTTTGATACTGTGCCGGGAGAGACCTACCATATTGTGCGCGCCGAAACAGAGACCGCCGCAGCGGGGCCGTTTGCGCTGACCCTGGACGGCGGCACGGTTTGCGGCAGCGCCTTGCCGGCCGGCGCGCTCACCGCCACCGTACCGTTGCCGCAAACCGGACAGCCGCGGCAGGCGATTGCGGTCATTGCGCAATATGACGGCAGCTGCCTGAAGCGCGTGGCGACACAGACAGAGAATACAGCGGAAACGGCGCTGCTGCAATGCACCCTGGAAATTGTTCCGGAGGCAGGCGATACGGTCAAGGTGTTTTTGCTTGACGCGGACACATTACAGCCGTTGGGGACTTGTAAAGTATTTGAAGTTAAAAAGTAATAGACAGGAAAGAAACAAAACAAACAGACGTAGTTTTCTGATATATGAAAATAAAAGAAATCCCCGCAAGCCATGGATGGCTGCGGGGATTTCTTTGGCAGGGGTAGAGAGACTCGAACTCCCGGCACGCGGTTTTGGAGAAACGCCGGAGCGGTTTTGGGCAGGTTTATGGGAGTTTATCTCGCATTGTCAAGTTTGCCTAAAACCCGCATCCTGACTGGGCTGCAAGGGAACAAGGGCCTGAAATCCCAGTCCGCATAGCCAAACGGAAATTTCCCTTTTTCGGGAAGTTGGTTAGAAACCTGTTAGAAAAACGGTTAGATGAAGTCAGCCTGTGATTGAATAAAAATGATAATCACTTTTTAGAATGCTTCGCATTCTGTAATATTCCCTACGGCATACAGCGGCAGATTCACAAGCCAATCCTCTTTTTTTATAGTCCTCCATTGAAGTGCGGATAGAGATTTCGGGTGCATATTTTTCTTGATACACTTTGAGGTTCTTTGCTTTCAGATTGACTTCCGCAATAAATTGTATGTTCTTTTCTGCAAACATAACCTTCAGAGCAATTGTTGTTGATAAACGAACCTATCAGATTGGTGGATTCTATTATCCTGGAAGTGAACGTCGTTATGGTCAAGCACTAACCCCGGCGCACGCCTATACAGAAGACCCGAATTATGTGAAGCGGGTTATCACTTGTACAGAGTGTGGCTGGTTTGGTCTAATGGAAGAAAATACAAAGCATTGTCCATTCTGCGGGAACAGTGATCTGAAAATCACGCGAGAAATGATGCGCCCTTGGGGCTTTGCATCAAGAAATGCTGAAGCAATACCAGATGTTCAGTTATCAGAAGAGTGTACTGCCGTACAGCAGCCTCTGTATTCAACTATACCAGATGCAGAAGAAATGAAACTTGCCCTAGGCTGCAAGTATCCGGTTGCAAAACTGCCCGCTGTTCGGAAAGTTCTGCCAAATCCGCTTTTTTGCCTGTTCCTTCAATTCTGCGAACAGCATAAGCGGCGGCATCCAATTCAGCAGCATATTCTTCTTCCTTCTGTGTCAGCCGTTTCAAATTCTTTTCCATGGCGGCAATACTTTTCTTTACATCGGCAATTTCCGTATCTTCATTACAGGCGCGCGAACTGAGAATCATCGCTTTTTCAGATTTCAGGCCTCCAAATCTCCTGCCCGTTCAGCGATCTGCTTTGCCAAATCGTTCTGAACAGCAAACTGATAGAAGGGAGTCGCTTTCTCTTCTATAAGCAGCGTTTTCCGATCTTTTGTTTTTGATCTGTTGTGCCAGTACGGTATAATGCTTCAACAAACAGGCGTTTATCAATCAAATACCCGTTTTATGACAAAAGCATTACGGCAATTCAATTTGCCACACTGTTTTTGTCTCAGTTGATAGCCTGCTTTGAACTTTACTGTTTTATGTTGGACAGTCATAAGCACTCGTTTTTATTTTTAGATGGCTGAATTTACTCAAATATAAATGTCAAGAGCGGGCAGGTGTGCTTTAATCTCAGTGGATTCAGCTCGGCCTGTTCGGGTCTATTGTGAACCGGCTGATTTTATATAACGTCCAAAGTAAATAAATCCCAAAACGAACTGAATTTCCACCTGCTTTCAATCAAATGAAAATCATAGGAACCGGGAGTGTGCTGTGTTGACACTCCAATTTTGATACAATTTGGCAGTTTAAATAAACCTTTTGGCATATAACTGTAAGATTATTCTCACACGCTAAATTGTTCAGTTAATGTTAGATAGCGCAATCTGTTTTGCCTTAAATCCTGACAAATATAAAGGGTTAAATAACCTTATTTCGAATTCTCACGTATAAATTGTGATGGTGTAATACCAACATGTTTTTTAAAAACCCGTTCGAAATGAGTAAGATTATTAAAACCGTTGCTCAATGCTATATCAATAATATTATTTGAATTGATTAGCATTCTTTTTGCATGAGCTATACGTGTTTTATTCAAAAGTTCAATATGAGATAAGCCTATAGTTTTTTTAAAATTTCGCGAAATTCTATATGGATTAATATTAAAATGATGAGCAAGAAGTTCAAGCGTTATATTTTCCTGATAATTTTCTTCTATAAAATGGGCAATTTCATCATAGATCCCACCCTTTTTTAATTGAGCAGTAACAGAATGAGAAGTTAAAATATCTATTATAGTACAAAGATATAGTTTTATTAAAAATAAATTCTCATCCAAATTTGTAGACAATTCTACTAATTTATTCATAAAAAATCCAAGCTGGGCTTTTATATTGTCGTCAAATTGCAAGACAAGAAACGGCGAATTCTCACAGGGCAAAAGATTGATTGAGGACAATTCCTGAAAATCTTCTAAGAGCATAGGCATAAAATTGATCAGATATCGGATTTGTGGATCTAGAGTTGGACTGTATGTTTTATGGAGAGTTCCGGGCGCAATAATGGCAATATTGTTTGGAGATAGAACAAACTGTGACTTTTCGAAAATGATTGTTCTCTTTCCTGTTTTTATATATAGTATTTCAAAATGAGTGTGCTGATGAAAGGTGTTCATTGGTAGCTGTCCGTTGTACTTTGTCTGTTCAATCATAAATACATTGTTTTTTTCCGTAAGCAAATCTTTTTTTGTGTTCATATCAAACTAGTCCCTTTTTCATTATGATGTCATAATTATATCATAAAATAACAACTATGCAAGCGCTGACAAGAATTGTTGAATAATTGCATTGTTATTATCAAGAATAGTATAGAAATATAATATAAAAAATGTTATAATATAGTCATATGATTGGTGCTTTTGACTATTGGTAAAGTTTTCTGGATTTAAAAAATAGTCAATGCGCATAATGTTATCAAACTAAATATGTGTTTCAGGAAACGAAGAGCTAAGAAGCGGATTGGTAATTGTTAGTCAAAAAATATTGAGCTTGAATTTAAATGATGTAGAGGTGAAAAAAGTGATTGCAAACAAAGTGAAAAGGGTTATTTATTTTGCGATTATATGTGCCGTTGTATTGAGTGTAATAAATATAACCACATATGCAGAAGGAAAAACATCCAGTCACAAATTAGCAGAAAAGATCGCGGCGTTGGGTGTTTTTAATATTGTAGATTTTCAGTTTGAGAACCAGAAAGTAACAAGAAGAGACATGGCAAAAATCACAGTAGAATATTTGAATATTCAAGCCTCAGATGCTATGAAGACTCCTTTTATAGATGTAGCAGTAGGTTCTGATGGTTCTAATGAAATAGCAGAATTATATGCGAGAGGGCTGATAGAGGGAAGCGCCTCGATGATATTCTCGCCTGAAAGGTATGTTACAGTGGATGAAGCGCTCGCTTTTCTTATAAATGCATCCGGATATTCAAAGATTGCAAAGATGAAAGGAGGGTTTCCAAATGGGTATTATTTAATAGCAAAGGATCATAATATTTTAGAACGTTTGTGCCATCAAGGGAACCAGGAAGCGGATATGGATGACATTTTAGTAATTATGGACGGTATGCTGCAGGCGCCAGCTGTGAAACTTAGATCTATAATGGATGATAAGGCCGAATATGAGTTGTCAAAAGATACGACTGTTATGAACGAGCTTTACGATATTTATGTCGCCAAAGGGATTGTCACAGCGAATCAATATACAGCATTAGCATCTGAAATTGGTAAAAGCGATGAAGATGAGATTGAAATTAACGGAATGAAATATACAGTTTCTGAAGATTTGTCGGATTTGCTGGGATGTTCTGTAGAATATTATTATGCTGATGTAAGTGAGCCGAAGATATACTATATCGAAGAAAAAAAGGCAAATGTAGTATTGAAAATAGGATCAGATGATATATTGCAGGATCAAACCACCAACACACAGATAGCATATCAAGTCGATAGCGGGAAAACGAAAACAAAAACAATAGAAACGGACGCAGATGTTATCTATAATCAGATCAGTTACACGGGATACGGTTCTATCTCGGAGATTATACCAGACGACGGCTGGATTGAATTGATAGACAATGATGGGGATAACTGTTGTGAAGTCGTTAAGATAATTGATTTAAAAACGATAGTTGTAATGGGTGTCGATACATATGAATGTAAAATTGTCGAAAAGCCACATAATGATTTAACACAGTCAATCACGCTTGATTTAAACGAAAACGATCACAAAGTGGTTTATAAAAATAGTAATTTTTCGTTTAAGGATATAAAACCGGATATGGTCTTGACGGTAGCACAAAGTGCAGATGCCTCTTTAATAACAGTTTATGTCTCAGAAGAAAAATATACATATGCGCTGGATCGTACAAAAAATGTGGACGGAAAGATGATTCCTATTCTTGATGGAGAGGAATACCAATACGTTCATGGTTATCCGTATGGCCTTCCTGCTATAGGCAATACATATACATTTTTCTTGGATTTTCTAGGCAGGATTGCGTATGTTCAATCGGAGGTAGATGAAACAGCTTGGAAAATTGGCGTTTTAGCACGTGTTGGGCAGGATACAGCAAAGCAACAAATTCTTGTTGAAATATTTAATGCGGAAGGTGAATTTGTTACAGGTGTTATAAAAAATAAAGTTACGATCAATGACGTTGTTTACAAAACGAACAAAGTAAACAGTGCTGATGAGATGATAGACATGCTGCAGAGTGCAGCAGGCGGTGCTATTCAATTTAAAATGGATGGAGAACAAAATATAAAAAAATTAGAGTTGCCGCAAAAAAGCAACGAGAATGATGATGTGGATCTGCGAATTTTGGCGGAAGGGAATTCGCTTCGGGTAAGAAATGGCATGGTCGCGGACGCGCAGGGGACCTTTTATATGGGAAATGCGTTGGCGTTTTCTGTTCCGTCAGATGCAAATGAGCTGGAGCAGTATCAGGTTTTTGATCTAATGTCAATGGTACGGTCGGGGCATAATTATATTAACTATAACGGGACAGGAAACTATGATCATTATATTCCAGATTTTAAGTATATCGTATATGCAAACGCCGGAGAGCCTTTTTCTGTAAAAAATGCCAATGTCGTTGTTCTGACTAATTATCATATGAATACGGAAATTACAAAATTTTCAGACATCTATGTGGTGGCTGAAAACGGTACAGCAGTAAATCATAATGATGAAACAGTCAATAGTTTGGTGTTGTATTCAAATTCCAATATTAATGGGCTCACTTCTACAACTGTAAATTACGTTAATGAGAACCAAAATGTAACCATGGAGGAGATCGGTTTGCAACCAGGTGATGTCATTGTAGCTGGGAAGAATTCACAGGACGAGATATCCCGTATAGAGGTTATCTGGAGATATCAGGGCGAAACTAATTTGCCACAGAGAATTACGAATGATACTTCTTGCTATGCCAATGGGGCGGGGTTTGATGCTGAATCTGTTATTGCATATGCCAAGATTAAAGCGATAGACAGGGATAATTCGTTAATAGAGTATGTGTCGCAGGTCGAAAAAAACGATTGGCTGGCACAGACAAACAGTGGTACAGTCTATCTTGTAGTCGCTGAAAATGCAAAGGGTTCTGTGATTGTAGAGAGGGGAAGCAGTAGCGATCTTTCCTATAATGATACGGTGATTGTAAGGGCGAAGACGGGAGTTGCAAATCTTATTGTTATCTTAAAGGATAAGTAAAGGGCGGTGCAGATATGAAATACCTACAGAAACTCATAGTGATTGCGGGATTGATAGGGCTCTGCTGTATTCATGCTAATGCGCAGACAAATAATCTGGTTGTGTCTGTTGAAAATTCTACAGTGCATATTGTTGTCAATACAGATAAGCAGATTGAGAATTTAGCTGTTCAAGTGTACAACAAAGATAAAACCAAGCTTTGCTATATGATGCAGACAAGTGTTTTTTCAGATCAGACAGAAGATGGATATGTATATTCGTTTGATTTTGATATGAATGATGGCATGGATACAGGTACATACATTGCGGCAGCAGGCGGCGTTGGCTTAGAACCGGTATATACATCATTTAAATTTGTTCAGGCAGATGATAAAATAAGTTTTTATAATGCGTTAGACGCAGAAAATGAATCTTCAATTTTTGAATTTTTGAAAGGGAATGAAAAATATTTAACCCTGGATATAAGCGGATATATTAATATGGAGGAGGCTGTAAGAAAGCAGATTGATAAACAACTTGTGGCGCTGGAGCTCAAATGTGATGTCAAAAATCTTGTGCAAGTAGAGAATTTATTTCTCAACTGTTTTAAAGAATTAGATAGTATGGGGCAAGTGTTGACTGCAACGCGGGAGCAATGGAACGATCGCGTTTTCACAGCGATGGCTAACGGCGTCTTAGCTGATAAATATTATACGAAATTAAATCCATCACATGTATTTCATGCTTTTTCTAGCGTGACGACAAAAGTTGTAAACAAAAAAATTGTGTCATCAGAATTTGATGTCGCGTGCTTAATAGCCGCTGCAGAGGATGTTGACTATACAACGTTTGGACAAATGCTGGAATACTATGATGCCATCGGAAGTATCCCATTGGACAAAACCTATTGGAACAAACTTTCACAGGAGAAACGGATTCAATTATGGAAAGAGATGAAAAAAACTAAGTTCACAAATACAGACGATCTATCAAAACTTTTTTATAAAATATCGCATAGTCTGGCAAATATAGATACTAATAGCGGCGGGACGGGTTCAGGGAACAAACCAGCAGGCGGAGGAAACTTATCAAGTTCGTGGATTGATAATAACCCGCAGCAAGTGATTGAAGAGCCTACAGAGACAAGACCGGTACAATTTGTTGATTTAGAGCAAGCGGTATGGGCGCAAAAAAGCATTGTGTATTTGGCGAATAAAGGGATTATAAATGGGTATGATGGTGGACATTTTTATCCCAATAACAATATTACAAGAGAAGAGTTTGTGAAAATCATTTCTGAAGCTTTTGATTTGACAGACGACAATGCTAATTGCAGTTTTTCAGATGTTGGCGGGCGATGGAGCAGAAAATATATTGCTTCCGTAGCGCAGTGGGGAATCGTAAACGGCATTAGTGCAACAGAGTTTGATCCTACCGGAATGCTAATAAGGCAGGATATGGCGAAAATTATTTATAAAATTTATAGTATGGCAGGATATGATGAAAATGTTGAATCTGCACAGTTTGAAGATCAAGGTGATATTTCTAATTATGCAGAAACCGCGGTGAATGTGCTGTACAACGCAGGAATTGTCAACGGGACAGGCACGGCGTTTGAACCGAATGCATTGGTTACGCGGGCGCAGGCTGCAAAGATAGTTTATAATATGCTTCTGATAGAAGGAGTGAAATCATGAAAAAAATCCGATTGTCTTTTTTGACCCTTCTCATAATTCTCTTGACAACATCGGTGATTTCAGCAGAGGAACAGTCTTTGGCACAAAAATGGAAGGGCGTCAATATCGTTGAGCACGGTAGTTTTAATACTGCGGCAGATGTCGGTATGTGGGGGACGGATAATAATGCCAAGCTAAGCTATGTCGAAACGGGGGCGACATTCCCTGGTGGTTCCGTGGCAGTGGAAGTCACCGAAGAATTTGGCGCACTGAATTGGGCGTGTGAACTTGTTAAAGGCGAAACCTATGAAATTAGTTTTTGGGCAAAAGGTGATGGAAAAGCCTCGACCATGACTGTATATATGATCTTTACAGGCGGTGGCTGGAAAGGGCTGGCGTATGATGTTCCGGTCTCCAAGGAATGGAGACTGTATACTTATACGTATGACTTTGACGGCATCAATAATTATGGCGATCAGGTGGTGGGCAACGGACATATTGCGGTGAGATACAATACCAAGAAATATCCGGCTCTATTTTATATGGACGAATTATCTATTAAGCCGTCTGGGAAAATTGAATTTAATTACAATAATAAAACGCCTATACTCAATACGGAGGGCTGGGTAGATCCATTAGCCGGTGAAAAGCAGCTTAAAGTAAGCGGTTTTGAAGATATGAAAGGGCATTGGGGCAATACAGTTGTCAGCATCCTTGCCGCAAACAATCTATTGTCAGGGTATGAAACAGGGCAATTTTGTCCTGATCAAAGTGTCACCCGCGCAGAATTTGCGAGTATGATTTTTCAGGCGTTAAAACTAGAACCAGCAAAATATGAAGGTCAATTTTGTGATATTAACGGTGAGGAGTGGTATGCCGACACCGTCAGCACGCTGGAAAAAATCGGGATACTGACCCCTGCTATGACGATCGGCGGCAGATTTCAGCCGGATAAATCAATTACACGCATAGAGGCAGCGGAAATCGCTGTCAGTTTGTGTCAAGCCTTTGCATATTCGCAGGAACAAACTGCGTCAGGCTATACAGATATAGGCAGTCTATCGCAACGGCAAAGGGAAACTGTTGAGTTAGCTGAGAAATTTGGCTTGATGCGTGGAAATGATGGGGAATTCAAACCAAGTAGCCTGTTAAAACGTGCAGAAGCGGCTATGATCGTTTTGAATCTAGCAGAAAAGACAGGCCGAATTGCTGTTTTTATAGATCAGGAGATGGGTTCTGATGATTCGGACGGAACCTTGTACGCACCAGTAAAATCTGTTGAAAAAGCGAAACAATTGGTGCGGAAATACAACAAAAATATGCAGAATCATATTTTTGTTGTGTTTTGCGGCGATGCGTATTATGTACAGGATACAATCAAGTTTGATCAAGATGACTCCGGGACAAATGGTTATAATGTTATATATACGTCCTATGATCGGAATAACATGACTTCGGTACATATGGGAAAACAGTTTGGGGAATTTTCCTTATATAATGAAGAAAAGGACATATATAGAACCTATGTTGGCACGGATGTTCGAACGAGACAATGCTTTATAGATGGAGTCAGGGCTGTTCGCGCCAGAAGCGAAGGCACGGATGGCCTAAAAAACGCAGTTTATCAATCAGACTACGGTTTAACTACAACAGATACAAGTATTGCATCCTATAGAAATATACAGGAGGTCGAACTGGTGTATTATGAGGCCTGGACACAGCCGAGAATCACGATTGATCACACGGTTCAACGGGATGGTTTACTTGAGATTCATGTGAAAGAGCCAGGATGGGGATTTATGGTGAAGAAGGGGCAAACCGCACCCACTACACCGGTCTATATTGAAAATGCGTATGAACTTTTGGATAACTACGGAGAATGGTATCTGGATAGCGAAAGTGGGTGGCTATACTATAAGCCACGGCCTTACGAAGATCCTAAAACCATGACAGCGACCTTACCTGTCGGCGAATATCTGATTGAAATGAATGGCGGGGCAGATGCGGTCGTACATAATATTGAGTTTCGGGATCTGTGCTTTGCGTATACAACATGGATGCGTCCAAGTGGAAATTACGGGCACTCTGATGCGCAAAGCAATACAATACGCCAAAACGGAGATACAATGTCGCCGTCTGCAGTTATGATTCATAATGCAAGATATGTAGACTTTTATGATTGTACTTTTACAAAGCTAGGGATAAATGCTTTGTCATATTATCATACCATGCAGGAATGCAATATATCAGGTAACAAATTTTATGATATTTCCGGCAATGGAATCGTAATGGGTTTAAATACAGGGGCAGGGGATGCTTCGTTCGACTATCTAATCGATATAAATCCGGCTGAATACAAATATTACTGTATTAATAACTCTATTGATAATAATTATATTATTGACGTTGGCGTAGAATACGGCGCGTCGGTCGGGATAGCAGCGGCGTTTCCAAAGTGCTCAAAGATTAGCCATAATGAAATCGCAAATTTAAGATATTCAGGAATGCATATCGGATATGGCTGGAACAGTTATGCTAAAAATGGCACAGGAACATATCGTTTTGATATTGAAAATAACTATGTGCATGAAATTGAGTATGGAGAAATTTATGACGGCGGGTGTATCTATACAATCGGAGCGACTGGCGGAACCAAGCAGGAAATGAATAATATTCGGTATAATTATCTGGAGAACCAATATGCCGCACCGGCTATGATTTATAGCGATGAAGGGTCAACCTATTGGAATATTGAAAGGAATGTTATTACAAGTAATGAACAGAAGAATATGCTTGGCAATAACAGCGATCTAAAATGGTGTTCCTTCTATTTTGATACAATCCAAAATAATGTTGCGCATCATAATTGGACGAATTTATCGTCTTATTACGCGGTTGAGGGCAATGAAGTTTATGACAACGAGTATATTGAAGACTTAAATACGAATATGCCGCCAGAAGCAAAGGCCATAGTGGACAATGCTGGATTAACTAAAAAATATCTTGAAAAGTATCCCAATGAATGTCAGACAGTTTATTTTGAGGACGGAGAATCCATCAGCGTTGGTGAAGGTGAAAGGCATCAGCTTTCTCTTGCTGGAAGAGGAAGGAAAGGTACGGCGCCGGACTATGATGCGATATGGTTTACCTCCAGTAATCCGGAGGTGGCTGCCGTAGATAATGAAGGTATAGTTTGGTCGGTTTCAAGCGGTGTTTGCACTGTACAGGCCTATGCATTGGTCAATGACATAGTGAAGACCGCCCAAATTCAAGTATTCTCAAATGACAACATTGAACGCATCGCGTTTACAGATACACTTTATTTAATAGATAAAACGCCTGTTGCTTTAGCGCCCAAAGCGTATACGGCTCTGGGCGTAGAGCGAAAAATCAATGCTGAATACCATTCGGAGAATGAAGCTATCGTGGCGGTGAAGGATGATGTTGTGACGCCTGTATCGATCGGCGAGACTAGTTTGCACTGCACCTTTACGGTAGATGGACAGACGATAGAAAAGGATGTTCGTGCGATTGTATCGACAATGACCTCCGAAGAGGCGCTGACCTTGCCAGTCACTGCGCTTCCGACAGATTTCTTTGATGCTGAAAAATGGACTTCAGGAGCAGAGAATACCGCTAAAAATGCCGTTATGCTGCAAACGCCGAATTCACAGTCGTTTTATATGGAAGACCTTGATGATGGACTTTACCGGTTTAACATGACCATAAACAATCCTAACTCTTGGCCCTCGGTGGTGTTCGCCGCTGACGGAAAACCCTATACGGAAGGAACCTGTTATATGATTGGGTTTAAAAGCGATATTATTGAGCTGCAGAGATTTAACAAAGGTGAGAGAACGGTTATTTTTTCAACCATTGACAACTTCTCTTCAATTGGCGGGCCGGGTATCCCAAACAATGGGATAATTGAATATGGAAAATCCCATGATGTCACATTTGGCAAAATTGACGTCGAGAATGGAACAAGGCTTATCCTAAATGTTGATGGAAAAAACATTTTTGATTTTGTTGATGCATTTGATGGACATATTTCCGGCGACGGTAAATTTGGGGTATATGCGCGTGCGGGGAATTTTATTTTCACGCCTTTCCATGATAATAAGGAGGCAAAATAACATGAAGGAACGGTTAAAACGGCGGATTTCAGGATTGATCGTGATTGCTGTGCTTGTCTTGCAAACAAACATAGCATTGGCCTCTGGAATCAATGGAGAAAATTCTGTAAGGGGCATGATGTATTATAATTTTGATACGTCAAATGATATGACAAACTTTAATAATGCGCAGGTTGCGGCGGGCTACTACGCCTACTCAGACGAAAAGGGTCCAAATGGGCGAAAGGGCTGTCTGAACCTTGCAGTGTTGAGCCAAAATCAATCTGAAGGGCTTTCAATGCGTGAAGAAACTTTGGTGACAGGAATGGCATACACATTATCAGCATATGTGAAAAGCACTTCAGAGGACGAGGCTTCTATAACACCTTTTATATTTGTGAATGACGCCTCCGGCACAGTGATAAATGCTGGCGCCAGCCCTAATTTTGAGACAGGCGGAACATTTTCGGGAAGAAATATTTGGTATACATCAGATGGCAAAAGTGTTTATGATACGTGGAGCAAAGTAGAATGGAATTTTATTTTCAATGATGGCTCCTTGACTTATGGACAGGGGTCAAAGCTTTTAGCAGAACAGTATACTTCTTTAACACTGTGCTTCAGAGGCACAGGAGCTGTATTAATGGATGATTTAGCAATTATTCCAGAGTTTGAGGTTACCGGCCTAGACAAAGAAGAACCAGAGGATATTACATACAAAACGCAATTCGGTTCACAGATTTTATCGGAGACAGAAAGAAAAATAACTACTTGCTATAATCGCAGTGTTTCAAATTATAACAAGCGGTATGGCAATCAAGGCAGCGTGGTTTTAAGCAATGCTGGCGTAGATAACGGCAACTGTTTTATGCTGGTAATCGGGGACAGTGAATATTCAGAAGATGGACATGTCGCATTCCAAGGCGGGAGCAGCACACGGTATTACGCGGGCGAAATCGCCAGCAATACACTTTATCAGTATAGTGTCTGGCTGAAGGCGCCTGAGCGTAAATATGACTATAAAATTAATTCGTCCACATCCTATACAATAGATTACGATTCAGATGGCGACTTTTTGGAAAACAGCCTTTCCGGGGAGGAAATCAGTCTGGGCCTTGTGGATTCTTCCAATAGTACCAACGCGGGAAAGAAGACGGATATGACAATTCCGACGGAAAATTATGCGCAAATTACCGGCAGTTATACTGTACAAGGAGATTTTATTACGAATGACAAGTATGTAGGGGATGAGTGGAAACATTTTATCGGGTATGTATATGTACCGTCCGAAAGCGGAGCGGCGAGCAATGGATACTTTCCGGATTTGTACATTGGTTTTGGTGACCATACCAATGGTGTATTACTCATAGATGATTTGTCGTTGCAGCCTGTTGTTTCAAACAATCGATTTCTAAATGGCGAGCTTTCATTGTTGTATGACAATGATACAAAAGCGGTAGGTTATTTTGAGAATGCAGAAGTGGAAAACATTGGCGACACCACAGCGCTGCACGTAATAAACCCATCCGAGGGAATTGCCGTGCCGCCGCTGCATCTGGAGCAAGAGACCTACTCGATTCAGGTGACGGCGGGAACAGACGGCGAAGAGGGAATGCTTTATATTGCAATTGACGGCGAAGAAATACCTATGGGGAAAATAGACGGGACACTGTCGAAAAAGCATATTTCTTATAAAGCGAAAGGTGCCCTGAATAAAAACGTGCGGCTATATGCAAAGGGGTGCACGCACCTATATTTATGTGGATTAAGTGCGGAAAAAGAGGCGGCTCCGTTTGTTGGGCTGGCGTCATTTGACACCAATGATGCATTTGTCGTATCAGATACATTGGAGGTATCCTTTGATTATGTTTCTACAGATCAATATGATTCCGTCGTATTGATCAGTGACGGCACATATTTTATTGATGCATTTGTTAATACCGATAACATTAGTTTTACCATTGCGCCACAGGAAGACGGTAAACAGTATACCGCATTGCTAATGATATTAAAGGACGGTGTGGTCGTAAAAGCCGCACAATGTCAAAGTAACGTCATCAAAAAAGAAGTAACTGCTGATTGCCGTATATTGAAAGATGAAAATCAAAATCTGACAGCTGAAGCTGTGCTTGAAAATCAGCAGCTTTCTAAAGAGGCGCTTCCGCTTGTGGTCGCTGTTGCAGCTTATGACGAAAACAATTGTATTACAGCGGTAGAGTATCAAGCTGTCGTATTATCACATGAAGATACGCGTACAGTGCAGGTTCCAGCGGTTATGACTGAGAACACGAAGAAAATCAGGGCTTTCGTATGGGGAGGAGAAGGCCTGTTTGAAACGAATTACATTGCTTATACAGATATGGATGAATATGAAATTTAAGGAGACTGAAAACAAGTCATGAATGAATTAGTGGAAAAAATAACGGATAGATTGTTAAATATAAAACAAGCGGCGTTTCATGAAGTGTGTCCGATTAGTATTATTGACATAAATAATTGGGAATGGGCACAGGGCGTAAGTATGTATGGAATATATAAATGTTATAAAGAGCTGGGAATGGAAGCGTATCTTAGCAAAATGATACAATGGTATGACAGCCGGATTCGGGAGGGGCTGCCGGATAAAAATGTTAATACAACAGCTCCAATGCTTGCTCTGGCATATTTGGCGGAGGAGACAGGGCGGAAAGATTATATGGACCTTTGCATTAAATGGGTAGAATGGATTATGGAGGATATGCCCAGAACGAAGGAGCGTGGAATACAGCATTGTGTGTCTGGAGAAGAAAATCATGGACAGCTTTGGAGCGATACCTTGTTTATGACGGTACTATTTGTGGCGAAAATGGGAACATTGATGCAAAATCGTGCCTATATCGAAGAGGCCAAGAAACAATTTCTGATACACATTAAATATTTGTATGATAAGGAAAGTGGCCTTTGGTATCATGGATGGACGTTTGAGGGCAATAATAACTTTGCAAAAGCGCATTGGGCCAGGGGAAATTGCTGGTATATCATTAGTGTAGTTGAATTTATTGAAATGATTGAATTGGATGACGCCTTGAAGAATTATTTGCTTGACATACTGAACGCGCAACTGCAGGCATTAAAAGAGCTTCAGGATATATCGGGCGGTTGGCATACACTGCTGGACGATGCGTCTTCCTATCTTGAGGTGTCGGCTGCTGCGGGCTTTGGTTACGGCATCTTAAAGGCTGTGCGGTTGGGGCTGATCGGGCAGCAGTACAAGGACATGGGTGATAAAGCTCTTAAGTATTTGAAAGAGAATATCACTGCAGAAGGGGTTGTGGAAAATGTCTCCTATGGTACGGGAATGGGGCATACCTTAGAAGATTATAAAAAAATACCGCTTTGCTCCATGACCTACGGTCAGGCATTAGCGATCCTAGCATTGATAGAGGAGACCCATAAATGATGAAGGCAAATCTATCAGGCTTACTTGACAAAATGGAGCGGCAATATGATTTGAATAAAAGTATGATTTATGAAAATCGTCCGGAATGGCAGCCGGAACAAGGCGGCGGATATCATTCGCGTCATAGCGGCATTGTCCATCTCACGCGCGAGACGGCCGATTTTATCAGCCTTGTATATTTACTGGAGGATCATAGACGGATGCCCTTGGCAGAGAAGTCCATTTTAGCGCTATTAAAAATTCAGGATATGGATGAAAGATCGAAAACATATGGGCTATGGTCATACTTATTGGAGGAAAATCTACAGCAGATGCTGACCCCTGACTTCAACTGGGCTAATTTTATATCAAATCAGTTGGCATATGTGCTAAAAAAACGCTCACATTATCTATCCGAAGAGTTAAAGCAAAAGCTTATCATATCGTTGATTGCTGCGGCTGAATGCACAAAAAGAAGAAATGTTGCGGCGGATTATACAAATATCAGTTTTATGAGTGTCGTTACACTTGCCTGCGCAGGAGAGATGGGGCATATGCCGCAATTATTAAGCGGCGCAAAAATACGGTTGAAAAAAGCGTATTCGTATAATCAATTTTCAGGTAATTTCAGCGAGTTTAATTCGCCTGTCTATACCTTGGTGGCGATTGAGGAATTAACAAGGCTGACCTTTTTGGTTGACGACGCTGATTGCCGGAGGTGGGCGGGGGAATTACTGTTTCTGGCATGGGAAACAACCCTAAAACATTATGATCGAAGGAGGTATCAACTCTGTCCTCCCCACAGCAGAGCCTATTCGGATTTTATTGCGAACAAGGATCTGGAAGCCATGATTTATGTTGCTACAGACGGTAAATTTGGCGACCCTGGAGATGGCATGTCGACATTTTTTAAGTTGCCGTTGAAGCTACCTGCAGAATTGGAGCATTATCTTTTCAATCCCCAAAAAACATGTTTTATGCAGGATATCTTCTACCGGAAAAATACAATTCGCGATATTGCAGAGGAAATGGTTATCATCCCCGATGTGGATTGTCCCGATTTGAAAGCGTATAGCTATATCTCAGAACGCTATTCTATGGGAACCTTCGAGAAAACCGATCTTTGGGCACAGCGGCGGACAAATATGGTTTACTGGGGGGAAGCGGATGTGCCTAAGGCGATAAGACTTAGATGTATTGCGACAGACAGCGATTATTGCTCCGGCATGGCGTATTCGGCTATGTATAAAAATGGAATACTCTCTACGACGGGGTTTGCGCTGGATCATGGGGCTTTCCATTATCTTTTGGACAAGGATAAAGGTGGAATAATAAAGACGCAAAAATTATTTTTCTGTTTTGAAATCAATGCGAAGGATGTGAAAGTTCAACAGAATGGAAATACATTTAAAGTGTATGACAGTGAAACCTCAATTTTTATACATATAATCAAAGCGGTGTTTGATGGCTGTGATATGAGCTGTGTTATGAATAGTCAGCAGAACAGGATCGAAATGATCTGTTATGATGACGGAAGGGAGGTGGATTTTAACCATATAGGACAATGCTATATCATATTTACGATGTCCGTTCATGAGAAAATGCAGTGCCTGAAGGCAGAAATATACGAAAATACAGTTCATGCAGCAGCAGCGTTTGGCGGAAAACTGCTGGAGATAAGCTCGCCGGCGATTCCAAGAACATATCTTGAATCATTAAAAACAACAAAAATATCAATTAAATGAATGGAGGGGTTAAGATGAAGCGATTTTTCATAATGATGTTAGCTCTGGTAGTTTGTCTGGGAAATGTAGGTTTTGCCTTTGCACTTACAGGTTCAGAGACGGCAAGTGATGTTTTTATACTTGATTTCAATGAACCGGCTGACCTATTGTCAAATGTGTCGCAAGATAGTAATTACTACGTATATGATAGCAGTGTGGGTGGCGTATATGTTCCCGAGCTATCAGAAGGGAATGGTATTTCTTTACGGTCGGACACAAAATTGAAAAGTGGCGTCAGATATCACGTAAGCGTACTTGCAAAAGCAAAAGATGTTGCTGCAACATTGACGGCCGCCTTGGATTATAGAAGTTTAAATGGAAAAATTACGCGGGCTGGCGGTGGCTATAACGTAGAGCAAGAGGTTAGTGGAAAATATGGTTGGACGGTTTTAGAACCGCTGTCTGTTCCGGCGGATATGTGGAAGAAAATCGAATGGACATTTATATTTAATAATGGCAATATAACCTTAGGCGGAGGCAGTATTCTGAATACTTCTGGATACAGTGGATTAGGTGTGTTCTTCCGGGGAAGCGGAGCGGTGTATTTTGACGATTTGAGGATTGAACCTGCTGAGATGAGCGATGCGGTTTTAGACTTGAATTTTGATTCAGCAGGGAATCTAACTTCAAATTTGAGTACGAACGATGCCTACTATGAACAAAAAGACGGCAACCTATATATTAGTGAATTAAGCGCTGGTATGAGTGACGGTTTTAAAGTAACAGAGCCGTTAAAGGATGGGATGGCATATAAATGGAAATTCAAAGCCAAAGCCGCAGCCGAAACCACCGCAACCCTAAATGGGATATTTCTAGCCAAAGGGGCGAGTGGGAAGGTTATTAAGGGGGGCACGCTTGGTGAGGGAGTCTCATCATGGTGTTGGCTCAGCGATTCTTTAAGCGCAACTGTAACGTCGAATGACTGGCAGGACATCGAATGGACTTTTGTTTATAACAATGCCAATATGACCAAAGGAGGAGGGGTACAGGTACACCTTAACTCCTATTCCAATCTTGACTTTGTCTTCAGAGGATCAGGTTCAGTCTATATAGATGATATGACAATAGAACCATTAGGAAATCAGGAATTTCTAAATCTGGGCTTTGATAGTGAAATAGAGCTGACAAGCAATCAGACAGAACCTGGATATTATAGTTACTCAACAGAAGCTGGTGCAGACGGGAAAACGGGATGTGTTGTTATTGAAACATTAACCGATGGAAATCCTGCCGGATTTAAAACCACAAGGCAAATGCAGAGTGGGAAAACATATCATATGAAGTTTAAAGCAAAGGCAGTAGATACGGCTGCAACTGTACAGGGGAAATTTTTGACTACAAACGCTAATTCCTTGTACAATGGAGCTTCAAAAACCGGTTGGCAATGGTTAGCAACTTTGCCGGAAGCTACTGTTCAGCCGGGTATATGGCAGGATATAGATTTATCTTTTGTGTATAATGCCCCGAATACAATTACAGCAGGGAGTGGACAGTATGTCGATTTACTGTCATATTCTGATATCAAATACATGATTCTTGGCAACGGGCAGATTTATATAGATGATTTTGTAGTTGAGGAGGAAAGGGGCAAGGCTGAACTTACAGGTGATGCAGAAGTGGGAGCAGAGCTTGCTGTTGAATGGACATTTCCGGATTCACAAGATGCACAATATATCATAGAAATTTTACAAAGCAGTGATGGCGGCGAGACATTTACTTTATTTGATGAAGCGCAAACTGCGGAGAACTCTTATACATTTACAATTGATAAGACATTAAAAGACAAAAATCTCATGGCAAAGATCAGCTGTTTCAAAACGGATGGTTCGATTTATTCAGTAAAAACAAATCTAACAGAAAAGGTTGCAAAGCCCTATGGAATCAGCGGGAAAATTGCGGCATTAACATCGTATAACATCACAGCGGAAGTGGAGATAACCATTCCTGAGAATTATACGGAAACCGTAGCACCGTGGGTGATACTAGCTTTTTATGGTGAAGAGGGAGAACTTTTAGAGGCGCATACAGAAAAGTATGCAGCAAGTCAAGGATTGGATGAAACTTATAGTATCCAAAAAGATCTGCCTGCAAATGCATATTCCGCAAAGCTCTTTGTTTGGGATAAAACGAATCTTAATCCGCTGACTCCGGTATCAGTAAAACAGATTAAAGCAGAAGCACCATCTGTTTATCTCATGAGTGATTCGCTTTGTGTAAATTATAAAGATGAATCCTATCCGCAGCAGGGGTGGGGACATTATTTTGAGCAGGTATTTAACGGAAAGGAAATACACATTAAGAATCGTGCGGTTGGCGGGATGAGCACAAAATTTTGTATTGAAAATGGCGTGTGGGATGGTGTTAAGGCTGACCTTTGTAGCGGTGATTTTGTTATAATTAATTTTGTTTGCAATGATCTGTATAAGCAAAACGGGGCGGCGACAACAGAGAGCGAATATCTAACCAACCTTGGTATATTCTATGATTATATTACAGAACTTGGAGCGACACCGATTTTTGTGAACCAGATCCCCACAGCAAACAGTTTTGAAACGCAGGATGAGTATACAGCGCGCTGCAATATTATGCGGGATTTCTGCGAAGACAGAGGCGCCTATTACATTGATATCAACACACCGCTTAGGAAGTTGTTCTATTATGATGAAACTCTGAGTGAAGAGACCGTGGATAAACTAAATGCCGCATATGATGAATATTTCCTCTCACCAGCGGCGCTAGACTATTTTGCACAGCTTGATAATGGCAAGACGATCTCGGCAGCTATGGAACAGCTTATGATCGATGGCAAAGATCGTACCCATATTAATGAAAAGGGAGCAAAACTTGTGTCAGATATGATTTTAGAACTGCTTGGCCAGACCGATTGCGGTTTAGAAGCATATTTAGACAGATAAAACAGAAGTGGCAGAGAGCATTTGCGGGGCTAGGAGAATGGCTATCATAGATTTTTAAAACAGTGGAATAGGGAGAATTAAAATGAAAAAAGATTTAGAAAGAACAACAAATGGACGCAAGTTAATAAAAAGTATTCATAGAAAAGATAACCTGGAATTTGTAATACTCTCTATTCCAGCTGTTCTGCTGCTTATCGTTTTTAATTATCTTCCCATGCTTGGAATTACAATTGCATTTAAGGACTATAAGCCGATGCTCGGAATTCTTAAAAGTCCATGGGCGGGCTTCGGCAACTTTGAGTTCTTTTTTACATCTCAGGATGCTGTGAGAACGATTCGCAATACGCTTGGATACAGCCTTACATTTTTGATACTGGATATTATTGTTGCAATTGCACTAGCTTTAATGTTCTACTATCTAAGCAATAAGGTGTGCTCTAAAGTATATAATACAATTGTTATTTTGCCTAAATTTATGTCAGCTGTTATGGTTGCGTTTATGGTTCAGATTCTTTTCAATCATAACAATGGGGTAATTAATAGACTGCTTGAAGGCTGCGGAATACCTGCGGTAAAATGGTACGAGAATGCCAAATATTGGCCGCTGATTTTGACAGGTACGCACATTTGGATGACACTTGGTATTAACAGTATTATATATCATGCATCTCTTATGGGACTTGATGACGCATTGATTGAAGCAAGTGCGATCGACGGTGCAAACACGCCGAAACAAATATGGCATATTATACTGCCGCATTTGAAGCCCGTCATTGTTATTTCGACTATATTGAACCTTGGACAAATCTTTAATGGGGATTTTGGATTATTTTATCAGGTGCCGATGGATGTAGGACTGCTTTATCCCACAACGGACATTATCAATACCTATACATTTCGTGCGTTACAGGAGGGCTCCTTAGCAAAATCCACAGCCGTGGGATTATTTCAATCCGTTGCCGGTCTGATTATGGTTGTAGGAGCGAATGCCGTCATAAGAAAAATAAGTCCTGAAGACAGTCTTTTTTAAGGAGAAAAATAATGAAAAAGCAACATAGAACGGGTCAAATCATTTTAAATTTAATTTTTATAATACTGTGTTTGTGCTTCATAGTCCCTTTCTTATACTCAATCTCAATATCTTTTTCAGATGAGGGGACTTTAATTCGGGAAGGATATTCTCTATTACCTAAGAAAATATCTTCTGAGGCGTACCGAATGGTTTTTCGGAACCCAACACAAATCATACAATCATATAAAATAACTATATTATTTTCCCTAGTATCAACAGTGTTTGCGATGCTGGTTATGTCGATGCTGGCGTATGCGATTTCAAGAGAAAACTGCAAATTCAGAAAACCGCTTGTTGTAATTGTCTTAATCACGATGCTGTTTAATGCGGGAATGGTTCCAAACTATTTGCTGATAACAAAATACCTCAATTTAAGCAATAATATTTTGGTTTATATATTGCCGGGCGCTGTTTCTGCGTGGAATTTAATCATTTTGAGAACAAATTTTAAAGCGGTTCCATTTTCATTGATTGAAGCGGCAAAGCTTGACGGCGCCTCAGAAACATATATCTGTTTCCGTATCGTAATGCCATTATCTTTGTCCACCATATCGGCAATTGCGTTTTTGTTTCTAGTTCCTAAATGGAATGATTGGTATACATCACTGCTGTATATTGATGATCCCAAAATGTATTCATTGCAATTTGTTTTGCAGCGGATTTTACGGGAAACAGAATTTTTAAAGCAAATGGCACAGACAGGACAAGAGAAGGTAGATATTTCTCAAATACCAACGGAAAGTTTTAAATATGCTATGGCGCTGGTCGTTGCAGGGCCGATGCTAATTGTATTCCCGTTCTTTCAAAAATATTTTGTAAAAGGTATGACAGTAGGCTCAGTGAAAGAATAATAGAAAAGGAAGGAATATTTATGAAAGTATTAAGAAAAAGTATACTCATTATTTTATGTTGTGCAATGGTATTGCCGTTGTTTTCGTGTTCTGCTGGCAATGCGGATAAACAAATTACGCTTGAGTGGTGGTATAGGGGAAATGGCCAGCAGGCTGACACAGAGCTTGTTGAAAAAGCGTTAAATGAAAAATTACATACATATGAGGGAATGGAAAATGTAAACATCGGTTTAAACTGCTATCCGGCAAGTGATTACTATACAAATGTTACGCTCGCCATGTCCGGCGGAAAGCAGATGGATATTTTGAATACAGTCAGCTATGATTTACCGTCGCTTTTCGATGACGAGGTATTCATTGCACTGGATGATTATCTCTCTGAAGACATGAAAAATACTTTGCCGGATTGGCTATGGAAAATGAGTACCTATCAGGATAAAATCAGATTTATACCGCATTATCAGCGGGCTGCCAATATGAACTATTTGATTACACCGAAAAAATTTTCAGAATACTATAGCGATTTTAATAAATTGAGAGAGGCATTGGCAATGCCGCAGCTAGATTTGAAAGAGATTGGTATGTTATTGGAAGAATATCTTCTTGCGGTCAGAGAGGCAGAACCCGAAAACACAAGATATTTAAAACCGATTGGTAAAGATATACAGTATTTTGAGGGTTTTAACGATAGACTCGCTGCGAACAGTATAGCATTTTATCATCAGTCAGAGGAGATTGAACACTATATGCTTACAGAGGAAGCTCAGGTGCTGATGGAATTGTCAGCAGACTGGAGTGAGAAGGGGTATCTCCATCCTGACGTACTTACAGTAGATGCCGCAGCTACCTTAGAAGGCGTAAATATGTTAAATGACGTATCTTCAATTTTCACGCTGAATAACCAAATTGGGGATGAGGCGTCCGTATCACAAGCATATACGAATATGTATGGAATCGAAGTCATTGCACTTCCTATTAAAAATGAATATTTTATTCCAAGCATGTGGGCGGCTGGCGGCGATGGCGTCACAGCAAGCTGCAAGCATCCAGATAAGGCGGCAAAATTTATTGAATTAATGAATTCTGAAAAGGGAAAAGAGCTGTACAATCTTGTTGTTTATGGAATTGAAGGGAAGCATTATGAGAAGGTTGATGCTACCCATATCCGCACTTTTGAATATAATACAACGCAGGGCGGCATCAGCACTTCCTATGCTGCTCTGAAATGGGTTATGGGAAATACGTTTAATGCTTATTTAAACCAAGGAGCAAACGACGGAGAAAACGAGCTTTCATTGGCTTTAAACGAATCTGAAGACACAATCCAGTCAAAGTTAATTGGATTTTATCCCTCAACAAAGAATATATTGACGAAAATAGAGCAGATATCTTCCATAACCCAGGAGTACCAGGATGCTTTAGGCTGCGGGGTCAAAGGAAACGAGTGGAGAACTTATTATGCGGAGTTTGAGTCAAGATTAAAGATGGCAGGTCTTGAGGAAATCAAGTCAGAATTGCAAAAGCAGGTGGATGAGTTTAGAAGAAACTAAACTGTGCGCAGAACTGAGGAGAAATGATGAAAAGAGTAATAGCAATGCTTATTATGGTTGGTGTGTGTTTAAGTCTTTATATGCCTGCAGTTGTTTCAGGTTCAGCTTCGGATCAGCAATATCCGCCCTGCGTTATTGCTGATTTTGAAGCTGGGATAGAGGCGGTAAGCAGTCATCAGGGATGCAGTATTTCTTTTTCTCGGGAAGGGCACGGTATAAACTCGGGCGCTTGTATGGTTGTACAAAATGAATCATTTGGCAGTCCGCAGTTTAATTTTGCATCTCCAAAGCATGTAACTTATAACCTGTCAGTTTGGATTAAAACTGAGAAAACACCGCTGACTGATAATCTTCAATTTTTGATTTATACATATAAAGAGGATGCGGATGACTGGCTCTATAATACGGTCACTGTAAATGAAGTGGGATTCAAACAGGGGGAGTGGGTCAAGGTTTCTGCACCATTTTACTATGATGGTACGGGACGGCAAGCGGGGGTAGGACAATTTGAGGGATCAGATATATCTTTTCTGCAGCTTCGAATTGGTGATGGAAGCATGGAGAGCATCACTGATGAGGAAAGTTTTACCTATTATATTGATGATATGTTAATTGTTCCAACCCCAAATCACGCAAAGGTGACAGAAGATAATATGATTACAAACGGAGACTTTGAAAATGAAGCGTATCTTGAATCGTGGGTATACGATAAACGTATATGTACTGCGGAGAAAATAAGCGGAGCGGCCGGAACTGACTCTGCGGTTCAAATATCCATTACCGGCGATTACGGTACGCTTATTCAAAAAAACATTGATTTGCGTTTTGGAAGAAGATACAATATAAGCTTTTATGCAAAGGCTATATCCCAAGAGGCAATTGATAGTGAGTTTTGTATGATTTTAAGCAGAATTGAAACGAAACAGGATCCCAATATTATGAATTACGAGTATTTATATACTGACAGTGGATTATCAGCGGAATGGAAAAAATATGAAATACCATACTATCAGCCATTATCTACGGAAGATACTTGTAAGGCTGATATTAGCTTTCGTGTTAATAGCGGGTTAGAAAAGGTCACTTATGCGATAGATAAGGTGGAAATCTGCGAGGTTACAAATGAGTACAATATTTTATTTTCGGGTAAGGAGCATCTGGATGCAGACGGCACTTTGCATTTAACACTTAACGGATATCATAATTGTTGTACCTTTGCATATCAGATCATTGAGAACAGCAGGAATGGAGACATAATTCTCGAAAGCGGTACAGCAGCAAATAAGGAAACCATTCAGTGGAAAAGCGGTATCAATAAACGAATTGATATAATACCAATAGATTCATATGGCGGTGTAGGTGCGCTAAAAAGCTTTTATGGCTTAGAGCATACGCAAGAAGATAGTTTTGGAGTTCGTTTTTTAACGAATGCGTGGACGGACGATACGCAAAAAATTACCGTAAATGTAAAAAACAACAGTTTATCTCAAGTGAAGACAGTGCAAGGCATATTGGCGCAATATGATGAGAACGGCTCGTTGGCAGCAGTCCAAAACCATAGATTGAGTTTTACTAACGTGGGAGATGAGTATGTTTTAGACTTTATAGCGGATAAGAATGGCGTAGTGGCAAAATTTTTTTTATGGAATACCATATCGGACATACAGCCTTTGAAAAATGAAAAGACAATATATAAATGCATTGGGCGGTATATTTATGTAGACGAACAAAACGGCAGTGACAGTTGCGCTGGAACTGTGGATGATCCATTAAAGAGTTTTGCGGGAGCCAAAAATAAGGTCGCTCAGTTATTGTCTCAAGAATGTAAAGAGAACATCTATGTTATTTTTAGAGATGGTGACTATTTCATTGAAGAACCCCTTGTTTTTGATAGTGGTGACGGCAGTAAGGACTTAAAAATTTGTTATATGGCCGAAAATGCAGGGAAGAGCGTTATTACAGGAGGGAAACAGGTAAGTGGGTTTCAGATGTATGACGAGCCGTCAGGGATATATCGTGCATATGTTGGAAAAAATGTGATGTCAAGACAGTTTTTTGTAAATGGTATACGGGCGGTTCGTGCGAAAAGTGCAGGGGTGCTAAGAGATGCGGTCAATATTGGTCATGGTATTACAACGTCAGATCTATCGCTTTTAAAGTATCAAAATATATCTGATCTTGAGCTGGTGTTTTATGAAAAATGGACGAATCCACGATGCAGTGTTGAAAGTATAAGACAGGACGGCAACAAAGCAGTTCTTTCCATGAAACAGCCGGCTTGGAACTATGTTACCGGAAAAGGAACAACAAGCGCGACGATTCCCGTTTGGTATGAAAATGCATATGAGTTAATTGATGAAGGCGGGGAATGGTATTTGGATAGCGAGGAAGGGTATATTTACTATAAACCCAGAGAGGGGGAAAATTTAGACCAGGCGAAATGTATCTTACCTATTACAGAAAAACTTATGATAATGACAAATTCTGTATCACAGATATATACTGATAAAAATATTCAATTTAAAGGGTTGGCGTTTTCATATACCACATGGAATTACCCGACTACAACCGGAGGATTAAGTGACGCGCAGAATAATTTGCTCAGAGAATTGGGATCTGGATTGGATGGAGATAGACTCTGTGACGGCGCGATTGAAATTAATTATTCCGGCAACATACGCTTTGAGGATTGTACGTTTTCGAAATTGGGGATTATTGGGATTAAATTGACGGAAGGAGCAAAGAAGATTGATATAATTGGATGTGAGTTTTCGGATATTTCCGGTTCCGCAATTGCGGTCGGCGAGAGCTCAACATCAAATAAAGATTACTATAATCCAAGTAGTTCTCGTCAATATGTAAGTGATATTAATATAAACAATAACTGTATTTATTCAGTAGGTGTTGAATATCAGTCATCTTCTGCAATCAGTGTAGGCTTCCCGAAAAATTGTATCATTTCTCATAATGAAATTTATGATATTCCTTATAGCGGTATACATGTCGGATTAGGATGGGGAAGTTTAGAAAGTTCAGGCTCGTATGGTATTGAGATCACAGATAATTATATTCATAATATTATGAATAGCAAGCTTTATGATGGCGGAGCAATTTACACAAATGGACTCACGGGTGCTTCTGTAGAGGATATGAATAAAATATGCAGAAATTATATTCAAAATCAAAAGATGTCTACCGGAGCAATTTATAACGATGAAGGGTCATCTTTTTGGCAGGTCTCAGAAAATGTGATTGATTTGTCTGAAAACAGTATATGGATCATGAGAAATTCAGATGGCAGCGGGTATATTTCCGCACCGACCGCGATTTTTATGAACACAGTTTCGGCAAAAAATAATAAATATTTTAATAATTATGCTACAACGGATTATGCTATATTCGGAAAAAATGGCAGTATAACTGAAGCGCCGCTCGCGTTTTCATGTAATGAATGGCCGGCAGAAGCAAATCTTATTATTAAGAAAGCAGGAATAACCGAAAAATACAGAGACAACTTTACTAACAAATAAATCTGCCAAGATTTCGGGTAATAACGAAAAAAGGGCGGCAGTTCAGGAAGCCAGAAAAGGAAAACTATATGTAACTATAGAGACATACTTTGGAGTGACACACTTTGAGGTATGTCTTTTTTGTTTACCCTAAAATGCAAAAGACAAAGCGCGAAAAGAAGTAAAAGGGCGTGAAAAATGGGGCAGGGAGAGCAGGTGGTATCAAAAGTTATGCGTAAACTAAATGCCGTAAGCAGTACAGACGAGCATGAGCGCGGGGGCGCTATCAGGGAAGCAGCCCACTATCCGAGTACGGCGACGAGTCTCCCAGTTGAGACGCTCAATCATATTGTTCGTGTGGATTCTTGTCCAGTGCTCAGAGATTGGTCTATTTACAATCCAATCGAAGGAAGGATCGGTTTATGACAATTTATTAGCTAATCTCGCCAGATCCGCCATTGCGGCATCTGCCGCAAATTCGGGACGAAAATCCCACAGAGAAGTCATTTTCTATGGTATTGCCAAAGATGTGTTTTTATTGCGGCAGCGGGGCTTTCTGTTTATTTACTTTAAAATATTTGAAAGAACCTTATACGATATATTGACAAATATAAAGATATGTGATACAATATATTGTGTAAATAGTGGATTTGTGGGGCGGTCTTGGCGTATTGTCCCGCACTTAGTGGATTGGATACAGGCTTTATTCAGGTATATTCTGCCCATTCGTCCTGTTATTTTATGAAAAGCTATCATTTTAGCAACGGTGAAATACAAGCGTCATAGAAATGAATTGTAATAGTAGTTGTAATAAGGGATTGTAAAAAACGGGAAATTGTTTCTCGACTTGGAATGTCATAAAATTGCCTTGTTCATTCAACACGAGTATATGAAGGTTGTCAATGGGCGGAGTATGTCCATTTGCTTGCAGGCAAAGACAGAAAAGCAAGAGGTTTTAGAAATCATGATTCCAATGCATGGGAAATAAATATCTAACCCAAATTGAAGATCAAAGAGCGAAGGATTGTATGTGTGAAGGAATGCATAATACAGTCCTTTTTTGCGTCTAATTTTTGTTCTAAAGAGGTTCCAGTATTTTTTGTATCAGAGTGCCATGCGCCATTTTCTGTCAATGGACGTCTGTATGGCAAATCAAAAGAATCCTTTTATTTCTAACAAAGTTCATAAGCAAATTCATTTTGCGAAGGAAGAAAGGCGCGCGGCGCGCCTAAACTCCGGGTTGAGGCTAACGGAGACGCCGTAGCTTGCGTGAGACAGAACGCAAGCGGTATTTGCGCGTCTGCCTGTCAAAGAGGCGGACGGCGCGGAGCAAATACATGTGTCTTACAGCCGCACAATATGCTGCTGTAAGAAATTCAGCCGCTTCCGCGGTCGGCAATCCTGTGCGCGTACAGCTGTTTGGACGGCAATGCGTACTGCCGCGATTTTTAATCGAGCCATTGGGGGCTTATGCGGCGAAATCCTCACCGGGCAGTTTGCCTTCCAACAGAGACGGTTTTGAAAGAAAGGCACGCAAGGGTTCCCGCAAAAGCTTAGCTTTTGTGGGAAGGAGGAGAAATCAGCGTAAAAGCGCGGCTTTGTCCTTGGACAAAGCAAGCGGAGCCGCTGGTTTCGACGCGCAGACTTGGTTTCAAAACCGGAAACCAGGCGGAAAGACCGTCTGGGCGCCAATAGGCAGACTATGCCCAAAACTAAATTTGATTTAGAAAGGAAGGATTCTTTTGAAACAATATACTGGAACTTATCAAAACTTAATTGCCCAGCTTGACAAAGTGGCGAGGCACAATAAGCAGGGGAGCTATAAGACCCGTGAGCGGTACTATGAGGCGATGCAGAGATTCTGTGCATATCTTGCAGGAGAGTGGAGATTACAAAAGCTTCAGAATATTTCAGGAAAGCATCTGAATGGCTATGTGAATGAACTCCAGAAAAATGGAAAATCTGCCTCAACGATTAAAACAGACCTGGCGGCAATTCGATTCTTTCATGACCAAATGCCGAATACCCGGCATCCGCTGCCGGATAATACGAATTTGAGTTTAGCGCGCCGGAACTTTGGCGGGGTGGACCGGACCTGGAGCCAGCAGGAGTTCAACCGGATGATATTCAAGGCCTGGGAACAGGCCAGGGAGGATTATGCGGCGGTCTTTGTTTTGGGCCGGTATGCGGCGCTGAGGCTGGAAGAGTGCTTTAACCTGGATACAGCGGCGGCAGAAAAAGCATTAAAGACCGGATTTTTGCATGTGCATGGCAAGGGCGGCTTGGAACGTGACGTCCCGATTCAAGCCAGCATCCAGATTGAACTAAAAAAGATGCTGGAGCAGACCCCGCGGGGACAAAAGCTGTTTGTGAAGCCGGAAGATAAGACTCATCTTGCGATGAAGCGGCTGCAAAACTTTATCTGTTATCATCGGCAAATGGTTCAGGATGTGGATTCCACCCGGCCGATGACCTTTCATGGGCTTCGTCACACCTGCGCGGCGGAATGGTACCGGCAGGCGTTGGATGAAGGGTTGAATCCCTATCAGGCCAGAAAACGGGTGTCAGAGCTGCTTGGACATCACCGGGATGATGTGACGCGAATTTACTTGGCGTCCACAAAAGAAGGGGGAAACCAGAATGTATAACACCTATCCGGATGTGGTCACAGTCAAGCAACTTTGCGAAATGCTCCGTATTGGGCGCAATACGGCGTATGCTTTATTGAAATCCGGTGAAATCCGAACGGTACGGATTGGCAGAAAATATTTGATTCCAAAAAGCTGTGTGATTCAATATGTACACCGGTATCTATCAAAAAAACAGCCTGAACGATTGTAATTTTAGAAGAGTTCCTGTATAATAAAAGTACAATCACAGGCTGACTGTCATAGAGAAGGAGGCAGGAAATGCTGACAGGTAGCTTACAAGTCAAAAACAAAACCTATTATGCGGTTTTGAATTTTAAAGAAAAGGGCGGTAAACGAAAGCAAAAATGGATCAACAGCGGGATTTCGGCAGCCAGAGGAAATAAGCGGCTTGCGGATCAGTTCTTAAAGGATTGCCTGGATGAATATAACGAGGATACCATTGCTTTTTCTGAGATGCAGGTATCGGATTACTTCCGGCAATGGCTGACGGAACAGAAGTACCTCGTTGCGCCGAATACCTACCGGGGCTATGCGGGGAACATGGAGAACCATATCATTCCGTATTTTGAAGGAAAGGGAATCCTGCTGCAAAACCTGAAGCCGTACCATCTGGACGAATACTATACCCATAAGATGGGTCCAAATGGGAAAAAGGATGGAAAAGGCGCCTTAAATCCAACCACGATCAAGCACCATCATCAAAATATTTCAAAGGCGTTGAATGATGCGGTACGGAAAGGCATTCTGCAGATGAATCCGGCAGTCTCCGCGAAAACGCCAAAGGCCAGAAAGTACATAGGACAGTTTTTGAACCCGGCTCAGCTGAACGACCTGATCTGTCTGTTTGAGGATACAGTCGTCGAGCTTCCGGTAAAGATTATCGCGACCTATGGACTGAGAAGAAGCGAGGCGCTGGGGCTGTGCTGGAATGCGGTGGATTTTGTGAACCGGCAGTTCACGATCTCACGGGCGCTGCTGCAAAATAACGGCGGCGACTATGTACAGGATGTCACTAAGACAGAGAGCAGCTACCGGACGCTGCCTCTTACCGCACAGATGGAGACCCTGCTCCATAAACAGCAGGAGAAGCAGAAAAAGATGCGGGCGTTAATGGGCAACATGTACGCAAACTCTGATTTCGTCTGCACTTGGCCGGATGGAACGCCCATCACGCCGAACTATCTGAGCAGGACTTTTCATCAGGTAATCGCCCACAGCACGCTGCCGCAGATTCGGCTTCATGACCTGCGGCACAGCTGTGCAAGCAATCTTCTGGCAAACGGCTTTTCGGTGGTTGAGGTGCAGCAATGGCTGGGTCATTCGGAAGCGAGCACGACGCTGAATTTCTATTCGCATGTGGACAGCGCGTCCAAAAAACGGATTTCAACGGCGCTGGATCAGCTGCTGAACGTGGAGAACGGATGACGTATGCTATGCACGTTTTCGGGAAGTTGGTTAGAAAAATGTTAGAAAAACTCTAAAAAGTGGTTAGAAACATTTTTTGGAAAAAACAAAAGCCCCGGAAAGTCTTGGTATACAAGGCTTCCCGGGGACATATCTGGCAGGGGTAGAGAGACTCGAACTCCCGGCACGCGGTTTTGGAGACCGCTGCTCTACCAACTGAGCTATACCCCTGTATCACAAAGCGAGATTTATTATACCATGAATAGTATGTGTTGTCAAGTATCTCTAGCAAAAAAGTAACTGCAAACATGTTCTGTATTACATGATAATCCCAAAGCGGATGATACGGGCAGCCCGGAGCAGGCCCAGCATGCCCCAGTACACGAGAAGGGTTCTGGGCGCGAACAGCGTGGATTCCATCATAGAGGAAACAGATATGCCTATGAGTGTGGCAAAACCCGCCGCAAAGTAAATACGGTATTCTTTTGGCGCGGTAAACAGCGAGGTCAGCGCAGAGTGTGCCAGACGCAGAATATAGCTGAGAAAACCCAGCAGGATCAGCGTACCGATATCAATCAGAAATGTGAAATAAAACGGACTGATTTTCAAATAGGGGAGCTGAACCAGGGCGTGACCTGTTTGCGCGTCCAGGGCGGTGGAGTGATAAATATCTAAAAATGTCGAACGGCTGACGCCAAAGCCGTTGTTCCAGAAATTTCGAAAGGCGTAAAAAATATTGCTGAAGAAATTCCCATAGGTTTCAGAACGGTCCCACATTTGTGCAATATTCTGAACAGCGGTTCGGGTCACTGCGGGCCCGAGGAAGAGAAGGATGGGAAGATAACGCCAGTCAATCAGCAGGATCAGCAAAAGAAGCTCTGCGGAAAAACCGATCAGCGCCGCCTTGGAATGGGTTGCGGTCACAACGGTAAAGGTGAGCATCAGCAGCAGCGCCAGATACGGAATGCGGCGTTTTGCCGAATCAAAGGTCATGGGACAGATAAATGCAAAAGGGAACAGCAGCACGATAATCTCGCCGAAGGAGACGCCGTCCTGAAAGGTGGCATGCGCAGTCATGTGCAGAACGTTTTGCTGGATCAGGCCAATACAGCAGAGGGCGAACAGGGTGACATAAATGCACCGTATTATTTTTATATAATCTTCCTTTGTGCGGATGGAAAATGAAACCAGGAAGAAGAAGTCAATGCCAAGCAGAAGATAGGTCAGGGACTGAACGGCCCGGTATGGGGCCGCCAGGGCGAGCGCGGCCCAAAACAGGAGCAGCGTGATGTTCACCAGCGCAAAGACGGTGCCGGTACGGAAGCTGGCGTGATGGGAGAAATAGAAAACCGCCAGCAGAAAGAAACTGGACAGCAGAAAAATGTCAGACCAAAGCCCGTTCGGCACCAGAAGCATCGCGCACAGGAACAGCCCAATATAGAGACTGTTCCACCTGAGGCTGGAACGCGGCGTGACAAAGGACAGGCGCCGGATTCCATAGGTGCCCTGCCGGTAAAAGGCGCTGGCGTACCACGCATTGGTGAGATAAGTGGGATCAAAGATATACTGGAAAATACGGCTGTTTCTGATATTTGTATCAAACCAAACCCAGCAGGCCCAGAGAAAGCTGGAAAAAAAGGCGTCCTTGACTGCGGGGAAGGCAGCGCCGGCCAGCCAGCCAATCAGCCTGCGGCTCATGCTCTCGTTCCATAGCCTGCGGATGCGTGTCATCTTCGATCCTTCCTTTCTGCTTTTATTCTTTTATCAGTTTAATGTGCGGCGTGTGCCTGCGCGCTTCTTCATAATCCATCAGCGCATAGGCAATGATAATCACAACATCGCCAATTTTTGCCCTATGGGCTGCGGCACCGTTCATGCAAACCACGCAACTGCCCCGCGGACCGGGTATGGCATAGGTTTCCAGTCTTTCTCCGTTGGTCACGTTGACCACCTGAACTTTCTGATTGCTGAGGATGCCCGCTTCGTCCATCCAGTCCTGGTCAATGGTGATGCTTCCCACATAATCAAGATTGGCGTCTGTGACACGCGCGCGGTGTATTTTGGAATTCATCATCTCTACATACATATAGCTTCCCCCTGTCCTTGGAAAAGTATGTTGTCAATCAGCCGGGTGGTGCCGAACCGGACGGCCAGTGCGGCAATGCAGGGCTGATCAATGGTGCCGCAGGCTTCCAGCGCCGGATAGGTGAGGATTTCCACATAGTCAATCCGCGCCAGGGGGGCGGTTTGGATCATTTGTTCCATATGGTGTTTCAGCGCGGCCGTACTGCGCTGGCCCGCGCGATACTCCGCTTCCGCGGCTTTCAGGGCGCGGTGCAGGACCAGAGCTTGCCTCCGTTCCTCTGGGGAGAGGCAGATGTTGCGTGAACTCATGGCAAGGCCGTCCGGTTCCCGCACAATCGGACAGGAATGGATGCATACTGGCATATTCAGATCCTGTGCCATGCGCGTGATCACAGCCAGCTGCTGTGCGTCCTTTTGGCCGAAATACGCATGATCCGCCTGGGTGATATGAAAAAGCTTGGCAACAACTGTGGTGACGCCGCGGAAATGGGTTGGGCGGGATTTTCCGCATAGTACTGCGGTAATAACATCCACATTGACGTAGGTCTGATATCCATTGGGATACATCTCTTCGGCACTGGGATGAAAGATCACATCTGCGCCGCCTGCCTCCGCAACCCGGCGGTCGTGATCAAGATTCCGGGGATAGGTCTCAAAGTCTTCCCCTGCGCCAAACTGGGTGGGGTTGACAAAAACGCTGACCACGGTAATATCGTTATCAGCGGCCGAACGCAGAATCAGGGATTTGTGGCCGTCGTGCAGAAAGCCCATGGTCGGTACAAGCCCGATCTGCTTGCCCTGCTGGCGGCAGCGGCAGGCATAAGCCTGCATCTCAGCTATGCTCGTTATCATTTTCACTGCGGAAACACCCCTTTCCGCACCTCGTCAATATACCGGCGGATGCTGCTGTCAATGGCGCTGTTCAAATCGGCATAGCGCTTGACAAAGGAGGGGGTATGCCCCGCGGAAAGGCCCAGCATGTCATGGAGCACCAGCACCTGCCCGTCACAGTCCGGACCCGCTCCGATTCCAATGGTGGGAATTGTACAGGCGGCTGTGACCTTTTGGGCCAGATCGCGGGGGATACATTCCAGAACAAGCGCAAATGCGCCGGCTTTCTCCAACGCCCGCGCGTCGGCGAACAGTTTTTCCGCGGCATCCGCGGTTTTTGCCTGCGTCCCATATCCGCCGAGCTGGTTTACGGACTGCGGCGTCAGCCCCAGATGCCCCATGACCGGTATGCCGGCGTCAACAATGGCGCGGACGGTTTCACATATTTCGCCGCCGCCCTCCAGTTTCACGGCGCTGGCATAGCCGCGGGAGATCAGCGCGCCGGCGTTTCTCACCGCCTCGTGCAGACCGGTGTGACAGCTGAGAAAAGGCATGTCAGCAACCAGCAGGGCGTTTTTGACACCCCGTGCCGCAGCGCGGGCGTGGTGTATCATATCATCCATGGTGACGTGGGTAGTATCTTCATATCCCAGCACCACATTGCCCAGCGAATCGCCCACCAAAAGCATGTCACACCCCGCTTCGTCAGCAAGCTTGGCCGTGGGACAGTCATAGGCTGTCAGCATAGCCAGCTTTTCCCGGCCCTTTTTGGCTTGAATGGTTTTAATTGTTGTCTTTCCCATAAAACTTTACCTCCTATCCATTTTATCCTGTATCGCTTCCTTATTAAATATAATCATTTTTGACACAAGATGTAGGGAGGTATAAAAAAACGCCCCCTATATGTGGGCGCCTGGTTACAAAGACCTGGCCGGACCGTTCTGCGCACAGAAAACCCGCCCATGCGGACAAAGAGTAATCCAATGGCTGCAATAGGGAGGGGGACTGCCGGCGGACTGCCCGGTCGGTCCCGAACGGCATCGGCTATTTTGAAAAAATAAGTCTCTGTTGGGAACCCAATCAAAGCTTCTGTCGTCAAAATAACTGAAAGCGTAAATCAGCGCACCTGATACAGGTTTAAGTTTCGTGTACTTTTGTGCAAGCTGATGTGTTTACAGCATCATCATAGCACAAAGTTCACAAAAAAGCAAATAATTTTTGCAAACCACTTGACAGAAGTCGAATCCGGTATTAAAATGAATGAATGATATAGCCACAATGGTATATCTATGCTTTTAGGGTTCCGGCCGGACAGGTTTCTGTATCGCGGCGCATGGAACCTGTATCTGACGCGGATCACCCATCCGCGGCTGAGGAAAGAAAGAGGCGGTGTGATGTCTCGGCATTTCTATGTGGAATCGCTTAGCGGGCAGTTTGACAAGTGGCAAATTTTGGTTAGTTTGTTACAAAACTATTAAAATTGAAATTAATTATTGACATTTAGCCCGTTTTAGTGATATAATTTGAACTAAGTTAGTGAATTTATGCTGGGTTCAGCATGGGTACACTGGCTGAGTTGCTGTGGTACTGGGTGAAACCGCAGCTGTAGGATTAGCAAAAAAATTAAAATTTATATTTTAAGGAGGATTTGAGAATGAGAAATCTCAAAAAGGTAATTGCTTTAGTAGCAGTTTTCGCTATGCTGATCAGCACTGTTGCCTTCGCTGAGTCCTTTAGCGATGTTGCAAAGACTGATAATTACGCTGAAGCAATTGAAACGTTAAGTGCACTCAACATCATTACTGGTGATGATGAGAACAACGACGGCAAAATGGAATTCAGACCTGCTGACACCATCACAAGAGCTGAGGTGACAGCGATTATCTCCAGAATCCAGGGCATGAACAGCGCGGCTCAGTCCAACACTGAGTTCACTGATGTTCCTTCCAGCCACTGGGCTTCCGGTTACATTAACCAGGCCGCTGGCCAGGGTATTGTAAACGGCTATGGCGATGGCAACTTCGGTCCGGAAGATGCGGTTAAATACGAAGAGATCATCAAAATGCTGATGGAGACCCTGGGTTACAACCCCTTTGTCAATGACAACGGCGGCTACCCGACCGGTTATATCACCGCTGCTCAGAGATACGGCGTCTTGGAAGGCGTTGTAGGCGGCGGCGTAGGTACAGAAGCTCCCAGAGGCATGGTTGCACAGATGGTTTACAATGCAATCGATACTCCTTTGATGGACAAATACACCTATGGCAAGGATGCGCAGTATGTTGTTTATGACAACATTGATACCTACGGATATCAGACACTGCTGACCCGTGACCTGAAGATGATCAAGATCACCGGTAAGGTTGTTGCAAACAGCTACACCGATCTGACCAATGGAAGCACTTCTGTTGACACTTCCATGGATAAGACCATTGCTGTAAGAGTGGATAACACCAACTCTAACTATCAGTATGGCCTGAGCGATTATCTGGCCACCAGCAATACCGATTACCGTGCTCTGTCCATTTACCAGGGCGAGGTTGACGCTGATTCCTACCTTGGCTATGCAGTTTCCCTGTATGCGAAGGAAGAGAGCAACAACGATGAGTATACGCTGGTTTCTATCACCCAGAACGGCAGCAGAAACAGCAGCGTAGAGTTCACGCTGGATCAGTACTCCAGCTTTGACTTCACGAGTGCGGATGCGAAGAGCACACTGAAGTATCTGAAGAACACCACGGACAGAAATGAGACCAGACTGAACATTCAGGCGAACCCGACCGTTATTTACAACGGTGTTGCCGGTGATACCCTGGATAAGTACTTCACCAAAGACGTAATTGAAGAAGACACCAGATTCAGCGGTAAAGTTACCGTTATGGATACCGATGATATCTCCGGTTACGACGTAGTTGTGATCGAGGTTGGCGCTGGTGCTGTGGTCAGCAATGTGACTAATGCCGGCCGTGTCAACTTTATGACCAATGCTACTTTCCCCAAAGTTGGGGCAAAGAACGCACTGAAGTATCTCGAATTTGACGAGAGCGACAGCAATGTTCTGGTTAACCTGACTAAGAACGGCGAGCCGTTTGACTATCAGGAACTGAAGGAATGGGATGTTCTGACGGTTGTTTGGAATGGTACTGATGATGTGTACAATGCAAGAGTTCTGGATACCGATCAGGCGCTGATCTCAACCATCAAGAGTGAGAGAACCGCTTCTTCCGGCGCAAAGGAATTCAACATTGACGGCACCTGGTATCAGGAGGCTGACGGTGCTTACTACAGCGGCAGCAAACTGGAAGCGGGTACCAGCGGTAAGTTCTATATTGACGAATACGGCAAGATCATTGCTGTAGACAAGAGCGTTCAGGTTGGCGACAATAACATTGTTTCCGATAACTATGCTTACATTCTGAATGCAACACTGGATCTTAACACCTGGAATCAGTCCAGCATTCGCGTACAGATTCTCGCAAAGAACGGCGCGGTTTATGAAGGCTCTCTGAGAAACAATGCGCAGATTCAGAATCCGAGCGAAGATGTAAAGACCATTTTGGGTGCTGAGGCTGATGCTGACCGCGTGACCCTGAAGGTTGACGAAATGGCTGCTGACAAGGCAGAAGAGTTGGCAGACGCACTGAAGAATCAGCTGATTATCTATGCTTCTGACAGCAACAATGAGATCAGAACCATTAAGATGGCTATGGATAACGGTTCTGATGACTTCTCTCTGGCTACTAAGACCGAACTGGTTAACGCAGACTATGATGAAGACACCATGACCATGGGTAAAGTAAGCCTGACAGAGGAAACTCTGGTATTCTATGTACAGGGTGCTGACCGCAATGATGTAATTAAGTATGGCGATCCCACAACCCCTGCTGACAAGACTCGTTCTTCTGTAAGCAGTGCCGCTACACTGGCTGAGGATACCTATCAGAACGTTGTTGCCTTTGTTGACTCTGCTGATGACGACTATGCAAGTGTTGTAGTTATTCTCAACAGAGACGGCGGTACTTCACCTGCCAGCAATGTTGCAGTGATTGACAGCGTTGGCGAAGCTTATTCCAACGCTGGCGATAAGGTTTACACGGTGGACTTCTACCTGAATGGCGAATTGAAGACTGCTACTACCAAGGAAGATATGGACAATGACGATGAAGTTGCAGCTGCAAAGCGCGGCGATGTCTTCAAGTTCTCCTTGGATGGTGATACCATCACTAACGCAGCCGCATATCTGTCATTTGACAGAGGTACTTCTGCAAAGGCGTTTGATAAGAATTCCGCTACTATTCCGACAATTGGCCATCTGGAAAAGCTGAGTGCTAACAGCGACGAAGAGATCTACTTTGGTGCTGTTACCAAGATGCCGAAGAACAGCAGCAGTGTAACACTGGCGCTGTACGATGCAGAAGCTAAGGCATTCGACAATGACAATCAGCAGATTGTGAAAGAAAGCACTGGTACCAATGTATATGTTTACGATCCGCAGCTGCGTGATTCCAACAGCCTGGATACTGGCAGCCTGAGCGAGGCCGAGATTATTGATGATAATCTGGTAGTAGAAGGCGGTTATACAGTATCTGGTGATGAGATTGACAGCGGAACAAAGACCATTGCATATGGTATGCTGAACTATGTATTCGCAAGATACTACAACAACAGAGCCGCTGACATCGTGGTTTACAAGAACTATGATTTTGGTAGATTTGATGTTGAAATCACCGACTAAGTCTGATGATAAAAAAGAAGAGACCTTCGGGTCTCTTCTTTTTTTGTTGCAAAAACCATCAGCAGTATGGGTGTTAAAAAAACATTTTGTTATTGATAATACTTATTATTGAAGTCAGTGAAATACAGAAGCGACAAAAAGCATACGGCATACATCGTATTGAGGTTTTCTGGGTATATGGTTTTGTCATACACCACATCCTATACGGCACAGGGGCGATTCACAAATCGCCCGTATGGAGTGCATAGAATTTCAAGATATTGTGGAAATTATAGATTGTATCACATGCATGTAGCAGCATTTCATGCTCTGTAAAGAACGTGGTTTGTCCGGGCAATTCGTGAATCGCCTCTACAATTTAACCTGTCCGTTCAAAATAAAAAAGGAGAGCCAATGGCTCTCCGCAGAATTGTATTCGGCAAAACAAATCAAGTTTTTAGACAGTCTGACGGACAGTCTAAGGCCATGTAATTTCAGATATATAATCTGAAATTACATGGCCTTTGCCGCCTAGTTGATTTCTATTTCCCGGCCCTTCTCACGTCTTTAATCGTGCCGTCACACTGCGAATATTTGGCGTTTATGCCAATGGATGAACCGACGCTCATTTGCTTATTTGTGGCGGTATAATAGCCGTTGTCGCCCTCTTTTCCCGCAAACGCAATGGTCACATAGGCGTTATATCTGCCTTCGGTTTCTACCTCCCGGTAGGAGCCATCATTGAGCAGCAGCATGGTGGTGCCGGGTTCTGTGGCAACATTGGTTATCTCTCCGATATACTCTTTAGTGGTTTTATCATACACAGGCCCGCCTTTTTTTAAGGCCTCCACGGAAAAATCCCGAACGTTCTTAACCTGGACCGTACATTCCAGCGATTCACCAGAGGCCACCTGCACATTTTGAGTGCCAGAGAACTTAACAAAAATGCCAATGGCCAGCAATATGACAATCAGAAGTGCGGCAATATCAATGATGCTGATCTTTCCAAACAGCTTTCCGTCTTTTTTAAACATACGATAAATACCTCCTATTTAATTGCGTCTACGGCAAGCACAAAACCATATCCGGCCCAGTTCTTATTTTTCATGGCCGCCCCCATTCCAACCCGGATGGCGCTGTTGTTAATCTCGACTGTATTTGCGGTTTCCGTACCATCACCCTCCAGCGTAATCCGGAGATCATAGCGCTCTGGGACAGCCGCTTCGGAAATTCTGCCGTTGAGGGTATCATAGCCCAGTGTTTTGGCCGGCAGAACATCAACCTTGGTCACGGTGGTCTGCATTTTTTCCTTCTCCCCAATTACCACTTCATCCCCCACCTTTGGCAAATCCACAAAGGATTCTTCCTGACTGGTCAATTCCACCATCAATTCCACCTTGGCATTCTGTGTCTGGCCCTTTTGCTGGCTTCGGTTCATTAAAAACCAGGAGCCGGCTGCCAGCGCGGCAATGAGCAGAACAATGATGAACAGGTCCATACCGTTAAATTTCACTTTCATGATGATCCACACCTTTCTTGCTTTGTTTCATTTTTATAGCATCTGTGTATACCTGCTCCACGGCGCGGGTATTGGCTTCGGCGGTAAATTTCGCGGCATAAACCTTTTTACAGTTATCCGCCATTGTTTCATAGAGTGTTTGGTCGGTAAAGAGTTTTTTCAGTCCCAGGGCAACTGCACCGGGATCGTGTGTGGGTGTCAGAAAACCATTGACCCCGTCCAGTATGACGCCGGGATTGCCGCCGAAATTCGAGACTACCGCGGGCTTGCCAATGCTCATGCCCTCCAGAAGAGAGAGACTGGTGGCCTCTGTCCCAAAGGAGCAGTTCACCTGTACATCCATCAGGTGCATCAGGGGAGATACATCTTGGACAAAACCCATCAGGATCACCGTATCCTCAAGGCCGTATTCACAAATTTGTTCCCGCAGGGAGGCCTCCGCCTCGCCCGTGCCGGCAATCAGAAATTTTCCCCTGACGCCATCCTGCTTGAGAATCCGGGCGGCTTCCACAAAGTACTTGTGCCCCTTGACCTCATTGAGCCGGGCCACCATGGCGGCCACCTTTTCATCCGGCCGAATGTGATATTTCATCCGAAGCCGTCCGATGGATTCCTCGGGACAGGGCGGGAGGGGCTCGACGCCGTTTAAGATCACCTGTATCTTATCCGGAGAAACGCCGGTGTCGGTCAGGTTTTCCCTGGCGGCCTCCGCAACTGCGATGATGCGCGTGGCGGTCATATTGTTCACCGCGCCATTGATCCACTTCCCGGGAAAGGTGGTCAGCTTTTTGGACGGCGGAAAGACGCTGTGCCGGGTATAGACAGTCGGGATGCCAAGGCTCCGGGCCGCGATTCTCGCCGACATGCTGGCGTGGGTATGCACTAAGTCCGGCTTGAGGTAGCGGAACAGCTTCCGCAGTCTTTGAATGGCTTTAAAATCCAGCGATTTTTCGGCCAAATGGTCAACTTCAAACACCTTGATCTTATGCTCCTGCATCTCCGGCGCCAGCAGACTGTCCTTTGGGATCACGGCAGATACGTCAAATTTCGTACGGTCAAAGGTCTTGAGAAATGTCAAAATACACTTTCCGGCGCCGCCAATATTTGAGTCAGACGACACCTCAATCACTTTTATCACGCAGGTTCCTCCTTTGCTTTCATAAAACAGTGCAGACCGCCAAACGCGCCGTCATGCCCGGTCGGTTCCGGTTTCCCTATGTTCCTGTGCGGCAATGCGTTTCGCCGCGTAGAAGCAGGCCATTGCCATGCCCATGACGCACCAGAAAATGAGCATGACGCGGTAGTTGTAGAAACAGTTGTCAAACATGCCCTGGACCAAAAAGCCGCAGATGCCGGCCGAAATCGCCACAATCATGGTGGAGAGGGGCGCACCCTTTCCGCCGCCCGCCTGATAGCCGGCCATCATCCGTTTCAGGAAGAGCAGAAGGATCAGTCCAAAGACCAGAATTCCCCCGATTCCGGACTCCACCAGAATCTGCAGAAAAAGATTGTGGGAGTGCGGGGCCACAATGCCGTTATAGGAATAGAAGGGATAGACCTCAGTAAAGGCCTCGGAGCCCATGCCAATGCCAGAAATCCAGAAGTCCCGCACCATGGCCAGCGTACCCATCCAAATATAGACCCGGTATGAGGTGGAGGAATCCTTCAAATCTCCGATACTCGTAAAGCGGTTCATGATACTCTCCGGCAGTACGGCGGGCAGCAGGGGCAGGGCAATCAGGCCAAGGCCCCAGAGCTTGCCGGCGGCAAAGGTGACAAATATTGCGGCCGCAACCAGAAAGCCAAGCCAGCAGCCCCGGGAGAAGGTGAGAATCAGAGCCACCAGCATGACCGCGGAAGCCGCGGCATAGAACAGCTTTTGCAAAAGCCCCTTTCTGGTCCACATCAGACCAAGGGAGACCGGCAAAACCAGCAAAATGTATTCACCCAGCACATTGGGGTTTCCAAGTGTGGAATAAATCCGCATTTTAATATCGCTGAACATTTCCTCATCCATCCAGGCCTGTGCCGTATCCCAGCCGAAGATATACTGTGCAATGCCGTACAGGCAGACCAGCAGACCGGAGAGCACAAAAACAGTCAGAAGATTGTTCAGCTGTTTTTTGGAGCGGACAAGGTTGATAATCAGGAAATAGGCGGCCATAAACGCCAGATAGATCGCCCAAATGCTGAGGCTCTTCACCATGGCGAAGGAGGTGATGCCCGCCACCAGATAAATGGCGATAAAGCCCAGCAGCAGGAAACCGAGACCATCGTACTTCCATTTAAAATTGGGTGTGGTGATGCTTTTGACCGCCAGAGAGAACAGGCTCAGCAGAGAGAGTCCGGCCATGGCCATGGTAGGCGCCAGCGGCGCCAGGAAAACCAGAAAAAACATGCCCGCCTCAGGCTTGGCCAGTATCAGAAACAGCACCGCAAGCCCGGCCACCATGGCCGCGCCGATGAAGGGGGAGGCCATGCCGCCCGCAAGCCCGCAGAGCAGTCCGGTAAGTCCGCCGATCAACAGCCGGCCCCTGCCGGTGGTGTATTCCCTCTGGTACCAGTCAAAACCGGATTCAACGCCAAGGCAGCCGCAGATCAACCGGACCAGCCAGGCGTGCCCCAGCCAGTCGGTCACGTTGCAGTCAAACAGGGACAGCAGAATCCCCAGGATCACCAGCGCCGTTTTGAAGGGCCCCACTGTACCGCCGGCGGCCAGACTCCCGGCAATCAGGCCGATGCCGGTACCAAGTATGGTAATACCGAGAAACCGCAGGTTCAAGGCCAGAAAATTCTGTAAATAGATGCTGCAGCAGCGGATAATCGCGCTGTCCCGCAGTCTGGCGGACAAGGATTTGCCAAAGCGGGTTCGGAGCCAGTCCAGAAGGGTAAAGGGCCAGCGGAAAAACCTGCCCGCCAGGCTGGAGGGCAGGACCTCGGCCGAAAAAGTCTCCCGCCGGAACCAGTTTGTGATACGGCTGCGCCGCCAGGCACCGGAAATCCCGTCGTAGACCCGGCGCAGAAGTTTATAGATACCGCTGTGCTGAATCCAATTCCAGAGAAACATCCACAGGGCTTCAAAATAGCCGATATTGTTGTTCATACTCTCCCTACTTTCTTAGAAATTTTGTTCGAATGGCCGCGAGCTCGTCAACCCTGAGCAGGAGGGCGAGGAGCAGATAGACCGCGCAGGCGGGCACGGCGGCGAGACAGAGCCGGACCAGGGTCAGGACCAGACCGCCGTCCAGGGGCGCGGTCAGCGGATAGATCAGCCACGCGGCCAAAAAGGCCCCGAGACCGCAGACCAGCATTTTCAGCACGTTCCGCAGAAAGGCCCCGGTTATGACGCCGGGCCGCCGACGGTTGATCATGAACATGAGACTGGCCGCAATGGCAAGGGAGCTGATTGCGGTGGCCAGAGCCAGGCCGCCCACTCCCATATCCAGCACACCCACAAACAGGAAAGCGCCCGCGAGGTTCACCAGTATTCCAAAAATGGAGGTGAGCATGGGGGTCTTCCCATCCTGAATGGCGTAAAAGCTCTTGTTCAAAACCTCACAGACCGCGTAGCCCACCATGCCAAAGGAATAGTAGAACAGGGCCGCAGCAGTGATGGCGGTGGAGTCCGCAGTAAAGGCGCCGCGCTCAAACACAACCTTGATGATGGGCGAGGACAGCGCGAGAAACAGGGCGGAAACCAGCGTAATGATGAAGAGAATCCAGCCCACAGACAGCCGGGTCATCTGGACAAAGCCGCCTGTTTCATCCTCCGCGCCCAGCCGGGACAGCTTTGGAAAGATGAAGTTTGTAATAGCGTAGGCAAAAACGCCTACCATAATAATATAGATCTTGTTGGCCCAGTTCAGCGCGGACACCGCGCCGTCGCCCAGACCGGAGCCAAAGGACATATTGATCACATTGCACAGGGGCTGAACCCAGGAGCTGATCAGGACAGGCAGGGCAATCAGCGCCGCCTCCCGGATGCCGCTGTCCCGGAGATCAAACCGGAACCGGTAACGGAACCCAAATTTTTTCAGCCACGGCAGCTGAATGATCAGCTGGAGCACCCAGGCGACCAGCATGGAAACCGCCACGCCGGTGAGCCCCATCCGGTTGCCGAATACCATCAGATAGAGGATCATGACCCCATTGGATACCACGCTGATCAGCGAGGGAACGGTGAATTCGCCGAAGGACTGCAGAATTCCCACCGAGATATAGGCGACCGCGGTAAACACCATGGAGGGGAACAGGATCCGGAGCAGCTGCGCGGTCTGCTCCAGCTTGCCGGGTACATCCGCATAGCCGGGGGTCATAATTCTGACCAGAGGCTCCGCGAAGATGACGCCCAAAAGCGCGGCCGCCATGGCAATGGAGCCCACAATGGTGACAAAATTGTTGGCAAAGTGCATGGCCGCGGCCTTGCCGTCCCGCTTCAGATACTTGTTAAATATGGGGACAAAGGTGGACAGAATCGCGACCCCCAGCACCATATCAAAGAACAGCAGGGGAATCTGGGTCGCAGTATTGATCATATCCGATTCCATGCCCTGTCCATAGAGGTTGGCCACCAGCGTTTCCCGGAACAGGCCCATGAATTTGGCCAGCAGGATGATGACGGCCATCAGGCCGATGGTACGGACCGCCTTTTTGCCTGCGTTGGGCTCAGCCGCCGGAGCCTCTGATATTTTTTCTTCTTCCATAAAATCTCCGTTCCGCCGCTCCGCCGCGGCATAGCTGTTTTACGCGGCTTTCTCCCATCCGCGGAGCAGGGAAGGACAGGAGCGGTTATGCCGCAGAAGATTCCAACATGGGCAATGCCAGGCCGGAGGACACCGGCGCGTTCCCCGCGCCGGATTCGGTCTGTTTCGGGGCGGGCCTTGTTTGGGCATAGCCCACCAGTATTTTACATGTCCTTAGTATACCGTAAGTTTGGATTGATGTAAATACCTCTAAAGATAAAATAACAAAAATTTAACAACTTCGCCCGCCGGAGGCCCGGCAGAGCGGTCCGGAGGTGCAGACAAGCGGGCGGCGCGGTGCGTTTCGGCGGGCTGGCAGATTGCCGAAATGAGAGTTTCTGAGGTTTTTCTGACTGGTGAACATTACAATATTTGTGAAATATGAAAAAAGGCCCTTGATTCTGTCGGGATTTGTGGTATAATTGTAAAAATGGCTTATTGAAAATACAAGGAAGAAGTGAGGTAGCGTATGAAAAGAGAAGACATTCATAAGGTACTGATTATTGGTTCCGGTCCAATCATCATCGGTCAGGCGTGTGAGTTTGACTATTCCGGCACACAGGCCTGTAAGGCGCTGAAAAATTTGGGTTATGAGATCGTGCTGGTCAACTCCAACCCCGCGACGATTATGACTGACCCGGAAACAGCCGATATTACATATATCGAGCCTTTGAATGTAGAGCGTTTGGAGCAGATCATTGAAAAAGAGCGTCCGGACGCGCTCCTTCCGAACCTGGGCGGCCAGTCCGGCCTGAACCTGTGCAGTGAGCTGCAGCAGGCAGGGGTGCTGGACAAGTACGGCGTCAAGGTGATCGGCGTCCAGGTGGACGCCATCGAACGCGGCGAGGACCGCATTGAGTTCAAAAAGACCATGAACCAGCTGGGGATTGAGATGGCCCGGAGTGAGGTTGCCTATTCCGTGGACGAGGCGCTGGACATTGCGGACAGGCTCGGCTATCCTGTGGTGCTCCGTCCGGCCTATACCATGGGCGGTGCCGGCGGCGGTCTGGTCTATAATGTGGACGAGCTTAAGACCGTCTGCGCCAGAGGCCTGCAGGCCAGTCTGGTCGGACAGGTTCTGGTTGAGGAATCCATCCTTGGCTGGGAGGAGCTTGAGCTTGAAGTGGTCCGTGACGCGAAGAACAATATGATTACCGTCTGCTTCATTGAAAATATCGACCCGCTGGGCGTTCATACAGGAGACTCCTTCTGCAGCGCGCCTATGCTGACCATTTCCCAGGAGACGCAGAAGCGGCTTCAGGAACAGGCCTACCGGATTGTTGAGGCCATTGAGGTCATCGGCGGCACCAACGTGCAGTTTGCCCATGACCCGGTGAGCGACCGGATCATTGTCATTGAAATCAATCCCAGAACCTCCCGTTCCTCCGCCCTGGCCTCCAAGGCCACCGGCTTCCCCATCGCGCTGGTTTCCGCCATGCTGGCAAGCGGCCTGACCCTGGACGAGATCCCCTGCGGCAAATACGGAACCCTGGATCAGTATGTGCCGGACGGCGACTATGTGGTGATCAAATTCGCGCGCTGGGCCTTTGAGAAGTTCAAGGGCGCGCAGGACAAGCTGGGGACCCAGATGAAGGCAGTCGGCGAGGTCATGAGCATTGGCAAGACCTATAAAGAGGCGTTCCAGAAGGCCATCCGCAGTCTGGAGACCGGGCGGTATGGACTGGGCGGCGCAAGGGATTTTGCGGACCGGACCAAAGAGGAGCTGCTCAATATGCTTGTCACGGCCAGCAGCGAGCGTCACTTCATTATGTACGAGGCCCTGCGCAAGGGCGCGGCCATAGACGAGATCTTTGAACGCACCAGGGTAAAGCCCTATTTCATTGAACAGATGAAGGAGCTGGTGGAGGAAGAGGAGGCCCTGCGCGCCAATGCCGGAGCCGTGCCGCAGACGGAAATTTTGAGAAAGGCCAAGTGCGACGGCTTTTCGGATAAATACCTCAGCCAGATTCTGCATGTGGAGGAGGAGGCCATCCGCAGGGCGCGGATTGAGGCCGGTATTGTTGAAAAATGGGAGGGCGTCCACGTCAGCGGAACCAAGGACGCGGCCTATTACTATTCCAGCTATAACCTGCAGGAGGACTGTGCGGAGCCTGTGACCGGAAAGCAGAAGATCATGATCCTCGGCGGCGGCCCCAACCGTATTGGACAGGGCATTGAGTTTGACTACTGCTGTGTACACGCGGCCAAGGCGCTGAAGGAGCTGGGCTTTGAGACCATTATTGTAAACTGTAATCCGGAGACTGTTTCCACGGATTATGACACTTCTGACCGATTGTATTTTGAGCCATTGACCTTAGAGGATGTGCTGAGCATCCATGAAAAAGAAAAGCCGGTGGGTGTGATTGCCCAGTTCGGCGGACAGACGCCTCTGAATCTGGCGGCATCGCTGAAGGCGGCGGGCGTCAATATTCTGGGCACCACGCCGGAGACCATTGACCTGGCCGAGGACCGGGACCTGTTCCGGGCCATGATGGACAAGCTGGAGATTCCCATGCCGGAATCCGGCATGGCGGTGAACACAGAAGAAGCGCTGGCCATTGCGGAACGGATCGGCTATCCCGTTATGGTGCGGCCCTCTTATGTGCTGGGCGGCCGCGGCATGGAAGTGGTCTATGACAGCGAGGCGCTGACCTACTATATGCAGGCGGCCGTGGGCGTGACCCCGGACCGGCCTATCCTGATCGACCGTTTCCTGCACCATGCTACCGAGTGCGAGGCGGACGCCATCAGCGACGGCAGCCATGTGTTTGTACCCTCTGTGATGGAGCATATTGAGCTGGCGGGCGTACACTCCGGCGATTCGGCCTGTGTGATTCCGCCCAAGAGCCTGACCCATGACCAGATTGAAACCATTAAGGATTATACCAGGCGGATTGCCACCGAGATGAACGTGGTAGGCCTGATGAATATGCAGTATGCCATTGAGGATGGGAAGGTGTATGTGCTGGAGGCGAACCCGAGAGCATCCCGGACGGTTCCGCTGGTGTCCAAGGTCTGCGGCATCAATATGGTGAAGCTGGCCACCGACATTATGACTGGTCATCTGACAGGAAGAAAATCACCGGTGCCGGCGTTAAAGGAGAAGCGGTTCTCCCACTACGGCGTCAAGGAGGCGGTGTTCCCCTTTAATATGTTCCAGGAGGTTGACCCGCTTCTGGGGCCGGAGATGCGTTCCACCGGCGAGGTGCTGGGGATTGCGTCCAACTTCGGCGAGGCGTTCTATAAGGCGCAGGAGGCGACCAAGACCACACAGCTGCCCCTGTCCGGCACGGTGCTGATCAGCGTCAGCGATATGGATAAGCCGGAGGCCGTAGCCGTTGCAAAGGGCTTCCATGAATGCGGCTTTAAGCTCATGGCCACAGAGGGAACTTATAACCTGATTCAGGGCGCCGGGATTCCGGTGGAGAAGGTGGCAAAGATCAGCGAGGGACGGCCCAACATTGTGGATAAGGTGACCAACCATGAGATCGACTTTATCATCAATACGCCAGTGGGCAAGAAGAGCGCGGATGACGACAGCTATATCAGAAAGAGCGCCATCAAGAACCGGATTCCGCATATGACCACCATGGCGGCGGCACAGGCCGCGGTCGAGGGGATCAAGGCGGTCAAACTGTCCGGCAAGCTGGATGTGAAATCTCTGCAGGCATTCCACAGTGAGATCTCTGACAAGTGATAGAAACAAAGCGGTAAAAGAACCGGCGGATGTACCTTCCGCCGGTTTTTTATGCATGTGATGCAGCTGAACGAAATGGGAAGGAAGCCGGATCGCACAAGTAAATGCCGGTGTTAATGAATATTTAGCAGTCTGGCTGTTCAATGTTCATTAACACCGGCATTTTCATGATTGATTATAATTTATTTAATTTTTGGAACCAGCCCTTGTAGGCCGCCAGATCAAACGCCGGATACCCGTATAAGTAATGATTGAAATATCGGCTGCCGTCAATTTCCCATTCAATCAGCAGCATTCCCTGTTCCGAATACATCATGGGGAGGGCCCCAAGACTGGTGTTTTCATTTGGATTGATTGTAAAGCTGCCTTCCAGCAAAGCCGCATTCCCGTCAATCCTGCGCACACGATAGCGCCCTCTGATCTCTTGCAGGGTATCATTGGAGGCTGTGAGCGGCAGATGCCAATCCTCCATTTCACCAAACATGAGTGCTACAGGCTGCTGGGCGCGCTTGATATAGTCAAAGGCTGTTTTCTTGTTGAAGTAATAGTCTACTACAGCATCGGAGAATTGAGGCCAGCCGTCTATCAGGTTCCACCAGAGGATTCCGCCTTTGGTTTCTTTGTGAATGCGTACATTTTCAATAAAAAACTTCAAAGCCTCTGCCTGAGAAATCTGGGACGCAAAGATAAAGTCCTCCAGGTTCTGGGGCACTGTACCAAACAGCTGTCTGACCTGTTTGGCCATCAAATACACACGGGCGTCCCCGCCTTCATAATCAGGACCGCGGTATTCGGTTGAGTGGAGTATCCATTGATGATTGTCAGAGGGCCATAAGTATTCTTGATCAATGAACTTTTCAAGGGTTTCTTTGCAAACGCAGCCGTGATAGCCGATTTCACTGTAGAAATGAGCTTTGTTATGCAGATAGTAGGGGCTCTTATAGTAATCTCTCGGCCCCCAGAGATGTTCTTCCGGAACAGACTCCCATATCCTTTGTTTAAAAATAGTCTCCGATGCATAAGGGGAGCTGGCAAGATAAGGCCGGCCAGCGTCATTGCTGTAAACCACCTGGGGCAGAATTTCCCGCGTAAGCCGATTCATACCGGGATCTGCGTTAGACTGATAATACATGACGTCGCATTCATTGTCCCCTGCCCACAGGACAATCGAGGGATGAATACGCAGTTTTTTTACAACTGCGGCTGCCTCTCTGCGTATTGCTTCTAGAAATACTTCATCCTGGGGATATGCATGACAGGCCATGGCAAAATCCTGCCACACCATAATCCCGTTTTCATCGCAAAAGTCATAGAATTCATGCGGCTCATAGACATTTCCGCCCCAGCAGCGCAGCATATTGCAGCCAAGCTCCTTAACCAAAGGAAAAACTCTGGGATATCTTTCTTTATCACGGCTGTGAAAGACATCCATTGGAACCCAGTTTGAGCCCTTGCACATCACCCGTACACCATTGATATGAAATTCAAAACAGCCTTTTTCCCCATTTGCAGCGTCAGCGTGCAAAAGTTCAACACTGCGCAAACCAACCCGAAGATGTTTGGATGCCACGGGCGTACCGCCCTGATACAAAGTTACATCGGTTTCATAGAGATTGGGTTCTCCATAGCCGTACGGCCACCAGAGCTTCGGTGAATGAATTTCAAAGTCGGCAGTCCCCGCTTTAAAACGCAGATGTCTTTCTTCACAAAACTCTGAATTTCCGCAAACCCCATGGATGGTGATCCTCATATCCTGAACCGATTCGGTATTGATTTCGTAGCAAAAGCGTAATTTGGCTTTGCGTTCGTCACATTGCCTGACATGATAAAACAGCTGTGAGATTTCAAAGGGATCCGCGGCTGATAAAGTCACATCCCGCCAAATGCCGGCAGTCACGGCACGGGGCATAATGTCCCAGCCAAAGCAATGGGCCGCCTTGCGAACGCTTACACTTTCGTAATTTAAATCCCAGCCATGCATTAAGGAAAGCATTGGGGTTTCTGTTTGGTATGCCTGCTTCATAATGGACGCAATATGCACATATAAAGTATTTTTCCCTGTGTGTTTCAGGCAGGAACTGATGTCAAAGACAGCCGGAATCAGCATGTTTGCGGATGTGCCAATACACGTTCCGTTGAGCCAATACTCTGCCAGGGTATCCACACCTTCAAATGTCAGCGCTGTCTTTTTGCCGGTACACCCGTCCGGTGTCTCAAACTCTGTTTGATACCACCATTCATAGTCCTCATAGTTTCGCAGCCGGTTGATATTTTCTCCTTTATAGATTTCCGCAGGCAAAATACCGGCATGTATCAGATCCAGCTCCACATTTCCGGGGACTGCCGCCTCAATTCGACTGAGCCCCGCTTCAAGCATCTCCTGGGGAGTGGAGAGCGATTGCTGTTTGCCATAATAAAGCGTCCAAGTTCCGTTTAATGCGTATTTCATTGATTTTCCTTCTTTCAGTATAATTTTTCATTGTCCTGGTTCACAGTACTTTTAAAGGATGCAGGCATTTCTGAAAACCTCTCCTGCCATTGCCAAAACCAAACCGGATCCAGATGAACATTTTCTGTGCAGTGTATTTTCTCATACCGGCCCCACGGCTTGGAATAAGTATACGCCAAAACAAATAAGAAACAATAGTTTTTTTTTCAATATATGTTGCTTTTTTTAAGATTTATGATATATTTGACTTATAGCAAACGCAAAAAAGGAAGCGTGCCAAATGAAACTTTTCAAAAAGGATCAGGAAATAAATAATGGAATTATGAATGCAGGCAAAAAGCACATCACCGGCAATTTCCCTGAACATGGCCATGAATTTTTTGAAATAGAATATATTTTAAATGGCACTGGAACTTATACAGTGGATGGCACGGCATATCCGATACGCAAAAATATGCTGTTTTTTATATCACCGGCAAATTTTCACGCAGTTTCAGATTGTGAAGCAGATCTGATAAATATAATGTTTTCCTGTGATCTATGTGACCCCAGCACATTATTCCGCCTTTATGCACCTGAAGCAGCATCGGCCGTATGCTTTTCGGACACTGACGGGTTGCTGGCTGAAAGGCTGTTTTCGGAAATCCTAACAAGTCCTGACCTTGATTATGCAGTGCAATTCCTGCGCTGTATTCTTTATAAGATCGCGTCCCTGCTGCCCAAAGACAAAAACTGTATGGCTGGTTCCCATATTCAAACTGCAATCATATATATTCTGGAAAATTTCCGTTCCAATGCCTCGCTGTCCCATACCGCGCACTATGTCGGACTGGCTCCGGCATATTTGAGTAATTTATTTTTAAAGGAAACCGGTATAAATTTCAAAGTGTATCTGGATAATCTTAGGTTTGACTATGCGGCGCGGCTGCTTTTGTTTACCAGTATGTCCATATCAGAGATATGTACTGACTCCGGCTTTACCGATTACGCCAATTTCACGAGAAGGTTCAAAATCAAATATGGATGCACTCCAGCTGCATACCGAAGACAATTCCGTCTGTAGAAAATGCGTTTTTAATTTTCTCCGGCTCTGTATTGAAACTTTTATTTTTTAATTTTGCTGTGTTTATAACGCCCGCGCTTTAAAGGCTTCTGCACATGTGGAGAGAATACGGAGTTTTCTTTCCTATTTAGAAAAAACTTATCCGGCAAAGGTCCGGCCCGCAGGGCCGGACCCATAGTCTCGAACCGCCAAACCACAAAATCTGGTATGCCGCCGCAGGTTCCACAAATTTAACCGCAAAATTTTGTATATATGTACAAAATTCCTATCAAACCCCGGATTTAAATTCCCAAACTGTCCAAAATTGACAAAAGTTCGCGAAACCCCGAAAACACGCGGAAAATCAGAAAAAAAAACTTGACACAACTTGTCACCCGTAGTATAATGTTTAGGCGTGACAAAGACATACGATGATTCCGGAGGTGGCAGAAGGCCGTGAATGCGGCGCTTTTGGAAATTTCGGAGGAGATTGTCCGGTTTAAGAAAAACGGGCGGAAAGGTCACACTTTCTATTGCGAATACAGAGAAACCATGCCCCCTGCGGTAGTATGCTGATATCGTGGTGCGGTCATGTTGCGTCTGTACGTCCCGAAGCCGTTGTCCCATTCGGAGGACTTGTCGGATTCGGGTTTCATTTTAAGCTCGTGCGAAACGCCCGGCACGGTGTAAACTTATTTATCTCAAGGAGGGTATAGCATGGCAGCAGAAAAAATCAGAATTAGATTAAAGGCTTATGATCACAACCTTATCGACCAGAGCGCCGCTAAGATTGTGGAGACTGCGAAGAGAACAGGATCCAAGGTTTCCGGCCCGATCCCGCTTCCGACCAGAAAAGAGGTCGTAACCATCTTAAGAGCGGTCCATAAGTACAAGGACAGCCGTGAGCAGTTCGAGATGAGAACCCACAAGAGACTGATCGATGTATTGGGTCCCACCAATAAAACCATCGAGGCTCTGAAGCATCTGGACCTGCCCGCAGGCGTTGATATTGAACTCAAGATCTAGTCCAGAGCGCGCCTGACGGCGTGTGCGGCCCGCGGGCACCCAATGGCCCGGCGGAAAATTCCCTGACACAGGGAGCTCAAACAGTAAAATAATTATTTTGGTCATGTTGGCCGGGCAGGCGCGCGGTCAACCAATAACCCGCAGGTAAGTTCCGCCGGAACCAATGCCTGTGTAAACAGGAGGAAAGAAAAATGAAAAAGGCAATCTTGGGTAAGAAAATTGGCATGACCCAGATCTTCACAGAGGACGGCAATCTGGTTCCCGTTACGGTAATCGAGGCTGGTCCTTGTCCTGTTGTCCAGAAAAAAACCGCTGAGGTGGACGGCTACTGCGCTGTTCAGATCGGTTTCGCGGACAAGAAGGAAAACCGTTCCAACAAGCCGGAAAAAGGCCATTTCGCAAAGGCCGGCGTTCCGGTGAAAAAGTATCTGAAGGAATTCAAGCTGGACAACGCCGCTGAGCTCAATGCCGGCGACGTGCTGACCGTGGAGCAGTTCGCGGACGGCGACGTGCTCGATGTTACCGGAACCAGCAAAGGTCACGGTTACGCCGGCACCATCAAGAGATGGGGCACCCACCGCGGTCCGATGACCCACGGTTCCCACTATCACAGAGGCCCCGGTTCCCTGGGCGCGTGTTCCGACCCCTCCCGTGTGTTCAAGGGCAAAAAGCTGCCCGGCCACTACGGTGTGGACACGGTCACCATCCAGAACCTTGACCTGGTGAAAGTTGATAAAGAACGCAATCTTCTGTTGGTGAAAGGTTCGGTTCCCGGACCTAAGGGCGGATTGCTGGTTGTGAAAAACGCAGTCAAGGCAGAAGCCTAAGGCCACAGAGAGAGGAGGAAATAGAGAATGCCTACAGTAGATATTTATAATGTTGACGGTAAAGTCGTCGGCAGTATGGATTTGAATGAAAACGTGTTTGGCGCAGAGGTTCGCCCCGATGTCATGCACGAAGTAGTTGTGAACTACTTAGCCAATCAGAGACAGGGCACCCAGAGCACCAAAACCCGGACCGAGGTTCGCGGCGGCGGCATCAAGCCCTGGAGACAGAAGGGTACCGGCCGGGCCCGTCAGGGAAGCATCCGTGCTCCTCAGTGGGTCGGCGGCGGCGTAGCCCTTGGCCCCAAGCCCCGTGACTACAGATACACCCTGAACAAAAAGGTAAGACGCCTGGCGCTGAAATCCGCGCTGTCTTCCAAGGTTCAGGAAAACGAGGTCATTGTTTTGGACAGTTTTTCCTGCGATGAGATCAAGACCAAACAGGTGGTCAGCCTGCTGAAGAATCTGAACGTAAATGAAAAAGCGCTGATCGTCCTGCCGGAGAATGACAAAAACATTGTTCTCTCCGCGAGAAACATCAAGGGCGTTGACACCACCTATGTGGGCTCCATCAACACCTATGAGGTTTTAAATCACAGCAAATGCATCATTTTGAAGGATGCCGTAGCGAAACTTGAGGAGGTGTACGCATAATGCTGGCTCACGATATTATCAGAAAACCGATTATCACAGAACAGAGTATGGACCAGGTCGCGGACCGGAAGTACACCTTTGAGGTCGCGAAAGGCGCCAACAAGATCGAAATCAAGAAAGCGGTTGAGGAGATCTTCAAGGTAGAGGTCGAGAAAGTCACCACCATCAACTATATCGGCAAGCCCAAGAGACAGGGCGTTTTCACCGGTAAGCGTGCTGACTGGAAGAAAGCTGTTGTTAAGCTCAAAGAGGGAAGCAAAACCATCGAACTGTTTGAGGCTTAATCGTCTGCCTTTCAAAAATTTTGCAGATAAGGAGATTGAAAAATGGGTATTAAAAAATATAAGCCTACGACCCCGTCCCGGCGTCACATGACGGTTTCCACCTTTGAAGAGATCGATAAGGTCGCTCCTGAAAAATCTCTTCTTCGTCCCCTTTCCAGTAAGGCGGGACGCAACGCACAGGGTAGAATCACCGTCCGGCACCGCGGCTGCGGCACCAAGAGAAAATACAGAGTGATCGACTTTAAGAGATACAAGGACGGCATGAACGCCACAGTCCTCTCCATTGAGTATGATCCCAACAGAAGCGCGAACATCGCGCTGATTGAGTACGAAGACGGCGTAAAGACTTACATTGTCGCGCCCCTGGGCCTGAAAAAGGGCGACGTGGTCGTCTCCGGCGAGGGTGCGGATATCAAGCCGGGCAACGCGATGGAGCTCAAGGATATCCCCGTCGGTACGCTGGTTTACAACATTGAGATGAACCCCGGAAAGGGCGGCCAGCTGGTCCGTTCCGCCGGAACCACCGCGCAGCTCCTGGCAAAGGAGAACGGCTATGCACAGCTGAGACTGCCCTCCGGTGAGGTGCGTATGATCCGCCTGAACTGCCGTGCTACCATCGGCCAGGTCGGAAACACAGATTATTCCAACATCAGCATCGGTAAGGCCGGAAGAAAGCGCCACATGGGCTTCAGACCGACCGTCCGCGGTGTTGTCATGAACCCGAACGACCATCCGCACGGTGGTGGTGAAGGTAAGTCCCCGATCGGTATGCCGAGCCCTGTTACTCCCTGGGGTAAGCCTGCGCTGGGTTACAAGACCAGAGACAAGAAGAAGAAGTCAAACAAATTCATTGTTAAGAGACGTAACAGTAAGTAAGGAGGGAATCAAATGGGAAGAAGTATTAAAAAGGGACCTTTCGTCGATGCGAAGCTGCTCGCCAGAATCGTCGCTATGAACGAAAAGAACGAGAAAACCGTTTTAAAGACCTGGTCAAGAGCTTCTACTATATTCCCGGATATGGTTGGACATACCATTGCGGTTTATGATGGAAGAAAGCATGTTCCGGTTTATGTGAGCGAGGATATGGTCGGCCACAAGCTCGGCGAGTTCGCCCCCACCAGAACGTACAGAGGTCATGCCGGCGCGAAAACATCCAGATAATCAGCGCTGAGGAATTAGATAGATGAAAGGAGCTGCACAGAACATGGAAGCAGTAGCAAAAGTTACGCACGTGCGCATTGCGCCCAGAAAAGTCCGCATTGTCATCGACCTGATCAGAAACAAGTCTGTTGGCGAAGCGATCGGTATTTTGAGAAATACCCCCAAGGCTGCAAGCCCCGTCGTTGAGAAGCTGCTCAAGTCCGCGGTGGCAAATGCGGAGAACAACCACAAGATGAATGTGGAGAACCTCTACGTTGCTGAAGTGTATGCGGACCAGGGCCCCACTCTGAAGAGAGTCCAGGCCAGAGCGCAGGGACGCGCGTTCAGAATCAATAAAAAGACAAGTCACATCACTTTAAAACTTCGGGAGAAGGAATAAGATAGGAGGTAAAAAGTATGGGTCAGAAAGTTAATCCACATGGTCTCAGAGTTGGTATCATCAAGGACTGGGATTCCCGTTGGTTTGCTGACAAAAAGAGCTTCGGCGACAGTCTCGTAGAGGACTATAACCTCAGAGTTTTCCTCAAGAAGAAATTATTCCCGGCCGGAGTAGACAGAATTGAGATCGAGAAATTTGCAAATAAAATCCGTATTTCCATCCACGCCGGTAAGCCTGGTATCGTCATCGGCAAGGGCGGCAGCGAGATTGATAAGCTCAAGAAAGAGCTGGAGAAAATGACCGGCAAGACCATTATCCTGAACGTGATTGAGGTCAGAGTTCCGGATATGAGCGCACAGCTGGTCGCTGAGAATATCGCATCACAGCTGGAGAGACGTATCTCTTTCAGAAAGGCGATGAAACAGTGTATGGGCCGTACCATGAAGATGGGCGCGAAGGGGATCAAGACCTGCGTGTCCGGACGTGTCGGCGGCGCCGAAATCGCGAGAGTTGAGCAGTACCACGAGGGAACCATCCCGCTTCAGACCCTCAGAGCGGATATTGACTATGGCTTTACCGAAGCGAACACCACCTACGGTAAGCTGGGTGTCAAGGTTTGGATCTACAAAGGCGAGATCCTGGCCGAAAACAAAAATGCCGCTTCCAGAACCGAGGAGAGAAGACCTGCTCCCAGACGCAGAGAAGGAGGCAGAAGATAATGTTATCACCGAAGAGAGTTAAACGTAGAAAAGTACAGCGCGGCAGAATGAAAGGCGCTGCACACCGCGGTAACAAGGTGGTTTACGGTGAATACGGCCTGCAGGCGCTGGCGCCGGCATGGGTTACCAGCAACCAGATTGAGGCTGCCCGTGTTGCCATGACCCGTTATACCAAGAGAGGCGGACAGGTCTGGATCAAGATCTTCCCTGACAAGCCTGTTACTGCGAAGCCCGCTGAGACCCGTATGGGTAGCGGTAAGGGTTCTCCCGAGTACTGGGTTGCAGTTGTGAAACCCGGCAGAGTTATGTTTGAAATCGGCGGCGTGAGTGAGGAAGTGGCGCGTGAGGCACTGCGTCTTGCTATGCATAAGCTTCCGCTTAAGTGTAAGTTTGTCAGAAAGGCTGACCAAGAAACGGAAGGTGATAGTTAATGAAAATTCAGGATATAAGAGACCTTTCAACGCAGGAGCTTGAGGATAAAATCAAGGACTTAAAGGAAGAGCTTTTTAACCTTCGTTTCCAGAACGCTACCAACCAGCTGGATAATCCCGTAAGAATTGCTAGCGTCAAAAAGGACATCGCAAGGGTTAAAACCGTGCTCAAAGAAAAAGAGCTTGGGATCAACACAAGCGTGAATGCGTAGGAGGTGTAATAAATGAGTGATCGTAATTACCGCAAGACCCGCATCGGCGAGGTCGTAAGCGATAAGATGGATAAAACAATCGTTGTCGCAATCAAGGAACATGAAAAGCACCCACTTTACAGCAAGGTCATGAAACGTACCTATAAGCTGAAAGCGCATGATGAAAACAACGTCTGCGGCGTTGGCGACAGAGTGAAAGTGATGGAGACCCGCCCCCTGTCCAAGGATAAGAGATGGCGCTTGGTTGAAATCGTTGAGAAGGCAAAATAAGAGCTTTTGGCCTCTGGCAGAAGACTCTTTCATTCAGAAGATTGCAAAGGCAATCTCATATATTGTGAGATAGGAGGAAGTCCGATATGATACAACAGCAGACAATTTTAAAGGTCGCTGATAACAGCGGTGCAAAAGAAATTCTTTGTATCCGTGTGATGGGCGGTTCTTTCAGACGTTACGGCAACATTGGCGACGTGATCGTCGCTTCTGTTAAAAAAGCAACGCCCGGCGGTGCTGTTAAAAAAGGTGACGTTGTCAAGGCGGTTATCGTCCGCAGTGTAAACGGCGTAAAGCGGCCTGACGGCTCCAAGATTCGTTTTGACGAGAACGCGGCCGTTATCATCAGAGATGACAAGACCCCGAGAGGAACCCGTATCTTTGGCCCGGTTGCAAGAGAGCTGAGAGACAAGGATTACATGAAGATCCTCTCCCTCGCACCCGAAGTTCTCTAAAAATTTGTTGTCTTTGTCCGTTCGGAATACTTGCGTATACACGATACGCGGCGTGTTCCTGCACGAACAGACCCAATCAAATTTTACGATGGAGGCAGGATGTCGGCCCATTGGCGGTGCATCCCTGCACGAACAAATCTCGTCCGATTTATGATGGGGGTGTTTGACGGAAAAGAGCCGGGTACAATACGCGGCGCGTTCCTGCACGAACAAACCCAATCAAATTTTACGATGGAGGCAGGATGTCGGCCCATTGGCGGTGCATCCCTGCACGAACAAATCTCGTCCGGTTTATGATGGAGGTTGTTTGCCGGGAAAAGCCCTTGGGATCAGTACGGCAGATTTCCGCAGAGGCTGGCTCCATGCGGGTGAAAAGAGACGGTTATTTCAGATAAACAGACGCAGAAATGCGTGATAGATGGCCTTTTAAGTTTGAAAAAGGAGGAAAGACAATGACGAAAATGCACGTGAGAACCGGCGATGAAGTCGTGGTTTTGTCCGGTAAGGATAAGGGCAAAAAGGGCAAAGTTCTGTCCGTAAACCCTGAAAAGCGCATGGTTATCGTTGAAGGTGTTTCCATGGCCACCAAGCACAAAAAGCCCAGAAGAATGGGTGAGTCCGGTGGTATCATTAAGCAGGAAACCCCGATTTACGCAAGCAAAGTTATGAATGTTTGCGGCAAGTGCGGCGCTCCCAGCAGAGTCGGGCGCAAGGTTCTGGAAGACGGGACCCATGTCCGTTACTGCAAGAAGTGCGGCGAAACATTCTAAATTGAAAAGGAAGGAGGTTTCACTCTAAATGAGATTGGAAGAGAAGTACACAAAAGAGATCAAAGACGCCATGATGAAAAAGTACAGCTACAAAAGCGTAATGCAGATTCCGAAGCTGGAAAAGGTCGTCATTAACATGGGCGTTGGTGACGCACGGGAGAATTCCAAAGCCGTTGAGAGCGCCGCAGGCGACCTGAGCATGATCACCGGTCAGAAGGCGGTGATCACCAAGGCAAAGAAGTCCGTTGCGACATTTAAAGTTAGAGAAGGAATGAACATCGGCTGTAAGGTTACCCTGAGAGGCTCCAAGATGTACGAGTTTGTGGACCGTCTGTTCAATGCAGCGCTCCCCCGCGTACGTGACTTCAGAGGGATCAACCCCAACTCCTTTGACGGCCGCGGCAACTATGCCCTGGGTATCAAGGAACAGCTTATCTTCCCTGAAATAGATTACGACAAGATCGATAAGATCCGTGGTATGGATATCATCTTTGTAACCACCGCGCAAACCGACGAGGAGGCCCGCGAGCTTCTGAGCCTGATGGGTGCGCCGTTTACGAAATAAGTACCGGATAAGGAGGATGAAAGCTCATGGCTAAAAAGTCTATGGTTATTAAGCAGCAGAGAAAGCAAAAGTATTCTACCCGCGAATACAACAGATGTAAAATTTGCGGCAGACCCCATGCTTACCTTCGTAAGTTCGGTATTTGCAGAATTTGCTTCCGCGAGCTCGCTTATAAAGGCCAGATTCCGGGCGTTAAAAAGGCGTCCTGGTAAGCTGGTGAAGGCCAGATCCCGGGTTATCCAAGACCTGGTGAGCTGGAAATATTGATTGAAGAAACAGAGGACAGGTGGCTGCATGGAAAACTGGTACGGATAGCCAAACCGGCCTCTCGATTCCGATAAAAAGGAGGTTAGAACTCATGCATATTACAGATCCGATCGCAGATATGCTGACAAGAATCAGAAACGCCAACAATGCCAGACATACCACTGTCGACATTCCGGCTTCTAATATGAAAAAGGCAATCGCAAAAATCCTGCTGGAAGAGGGTTACATCAAAAACGTCGAGACCATTGACGACAACCTGCAGGGTGTGATCCGTATCACTCTGAAATACGGTGAAAACAAGCAGAAGGTCCTCACGGGACTCAAGAGAGTAAGTAAGCCCGGCCTGCGGTCCTACGCATCCAAGGATGAGCTGCCCAAAGTCCTCAAAGGCTTGGGTATTGCGATCATCTCTACGTCTAAGGGCGTTATGACTGACAAGGAGGCACGCCGTCAGAACGTTGGCGGAGAAGTGCTGGCATTTATTTGGTAAGAAAGGAGGAGAATTCATTGTCTCGTATTGGAAAGATGCCGATCACAGTGCCCGCTGGTGTCACTGTTGCAATCGGCGCAAACAATGAAGTTACCGTAAAGGGTCCCAAGGGCGAACTGGCACAGCAGCTGCCCGCGGACATGATCATAGAGCAAAACGGCGATACAATCGAAGTAAAGCGTCCGTCTGAGGACAAGACGCACAAATCCCTGCACGGCCTGACCCGTACCCTGCTGAGCAATATGGTAGTGGGCGTGACAGAAGGCTTTAAAAGACAGCTGGAGATCAACGGCGTTGGTTACAGGGCTGCAAAGCAGGGCAATAAGCTGGTTATGAACCTCGGTTATTCTCACCAGGTGGAGATGGAGGAGACCGACGGCATTACCATCGACGTTCCTCAGCCCAACCAGATTATCATTTCCGGACCAGATAAGCAGAAGGTGGGTCAGTTCGCCGCCAATGTGCGCGAGAAGAGACCGCCGGAGCCTTATAAGGGCAAGGGTATCAAGTACGTCGAGGAACACATCAGACGTAAGGAAGGTAAGGCTGGTTCTAAGAAGTAATAACCGCAAGGAGGTGCAAACGTAATGATTAAGAAGGTCAATAGCAATGTATCAAGACTTGCCAGACACGCCAGAGTCCGCAAAAAGGTCTCCGGCACTGCGGAGTGCCCCAGACTGTGCGTGTTCAGAAGTCGGCAGAACATATACGCTCAAATCATTGACGACACAGCAGGCAATACCCTGGTTTCCGCATCAACTCTGGATGCAGAGCTCAAAGCGAATTATGGCGGCAACAAGGAAGCTGCAAAAGCGGTTGGCGCACTGATTGCTAAAAAAGCGGCAGAGAAGGGCATTGCCGAAGTCGTATTTGACAGAGGCGGATATGTGTATCACGGCAGAGTTGCAGAGCTCGCTGAGGCAGCGCGTGAGGGCGGCCTGAAATTCTAATCGTCGAGAAAGAGGTGAAACATAAATGGCAGAAAAAGGTGAAAGAACCAGAAAGCAGCCGCGTATTGACGCTGACGTGCTTGATATACAGGAAAAAGTAGTTCATCTGAACCGTGTCGCAAAGGTTGTGAAGGGCGGTAGAACCTTCCGGTTCAGCGCACTGGTTGTTGTCGGCGACGGCAATGGACATGTGGGCTGCGGCATGGGCAAGGCGGCTGAAATTCCCGACGCGATCCGCAAGGGCATTGATGACGCAAAGAAGAACATGATCACTGTTCCCATGGTGAAGACGACCATTCCTCACGAGATCATCGGTGAGTATGGCGCCGGCCGGGTTCTTTTGAAACCGGCTGCGGAAGGTACTGGTGTTATTGCGGGCGGTCCCGCGCGTGCGGTACTGGAGCTGGCGGGCATCAGAGACATCCGTACAAAGTGTCTGCGCAGCAACAACCCCAAGAATGTTGTTGCGGCGACCATCGAGGGTCTGGCATCTCTCAAGAGTGTGGAAGAGGTTGCTCAGCTCAGAGGGAAAAAGCCGGAAGAGATCCTCGGTTAATTAAATTAGTTTGAGACAGGAGGGTTTATCCTTGGCGAATACAATAAAGGTCACACTGAAAAAGAGTACCATCGGATGCAAAAAGGATCAGATCGCTACCGTTGAGGCGCTGGGCCTGAAGAAGATCGGCCAGATCGTGGAAAAGAACGACACGCCCCAGATCCGCGGCATGATCTTCAAGGTGAAGCACCTGGTTGAAGTGTCCGAATAAGAAGCAATTCTGCGGCCGGGGTTCATCCCGGCGGCGCGCTGCGGACTTGTCCGCAGGTTCCACAAACAATTTTGAATAAAAAGGAGGAGGTGGACACAATGAAACTCCATGAATTATCTCCGAGCGAAGGCTCCAAGAAAAAGGCATACAGAGTTGGTAGAGGCCATGCAAGCGGCAACGGAAAGACCAGTGGCAAGGGTCACAAGGGTCAGAACGCCCGCAGCGGCGGCGGTGTTCGTCCGGGCTTTGAAGGTGGCCAGATGCCCATCTATAGAAGACTTCCGAAACGTGGTTTCACCAATATTTTCGCGAAGCAGTATGTATCTGTCAACGTCGAAGTTCTGAACAAACTGGAAAACGGCACGGAAGTAACCGCGGAAGTGCTGAAAGAAGCCGGCATTATCTCCAAGATCTGTGACGGCGTAGTCATCCTGGGCCGCGGCGAGCTCACCAAGAATCTCACAGTGAAAGCGAAGAGATTCAGCAAGAGCGCGGCTGAGAAGATCGCAGCAGCAGGCGGAAAGGCTGAGGTGGTATAAGAATGATCGATACAATCAGAAACGCATGGAAGATTGTCGACCTGAGAAAAAAGCTCATTTACACCTTTGTTTTGTTGGTGATTTTCCGGCTGGGTTCATGTATTCCTGTTCCGCTGCTTGATCCGGAACAGATGAAGGCGCTGTTCAGCACTGAAAATTCGATGTTTGGTTTTATTGATCTGGTGTCCGGCGGTGCGTTCCAGAACGCGACGATCTTCGCGATGAGCATTACTCCGTACATCAATTCATCCATTATCATGCAGCTTTTATGCGTTGCGATCCCTGCCCTTGAACGGATGCAGAAAGAGGGCGAGGACGGCAGAAAGAAGATCGCGCAGATGATGCGGTACGGAACTGTGGTTCTGGCCCTGGTCCAGGCGGTCGGTCTTTACTTCCTGCTCAATTCTTACCATGCGGTAACGAATCCGGGCTGGGCGACTGCTGTGGTTGTTATCACCACCTTTACTGCAGGTACCGCGTTCCTGATGTGGCTCGGCGAGCAGATCACAGAAAAGGGTGTGGGCAACGGTATCTCTCTGATCATCTTTGCGGGTATCGTATCCAGACTGCCGGGTATGTTTACCTCCCTGTGGGCATATCTGCAGAGCGGAAGCCTCAACTGGATCGGCGCGCTGGCACTGCTGATTCTGGCCGTGGCTGTGATCGGCGTGGTTGTCACCATGAACGAGGCGGAACGGCGGATCCCCGTCCAGTACGCAAAGCGCGTTGTGGGCAGAAAGATGTACGGCGGACAGAGCACCCATATCCCGATCAAGGTCGCGGCCGCGGGCGTCATCCCCATCATCTTTGCCATGTCCATCATGGCGTTCCCCGGGACCATCGCCAGCTTCTTTGGCGTACAGCCCGGTGACAAGGGATTCTGGGGCGGCTTCCTCTGGGTGTTCTCCAGTACCTCCTGGGTCTATGCGGTGCTGTATTTCCTGCTGATCATCTTCTTTACCTATTTCTACACGGCGATTCAGTTCAACCCGGTGGAAATGTCCAACAACATGAAGAAGAACGGCGGGTTCATTCCCGGTATCCGTCCCGGACGGCCTACCACGGACTATATCTCCAGAGTGCTGTCCAGAATTACCCTGGCGGGCGCGGTGTTCCTGGGCGTCATTGCGGTACTCCCGATCTTTATGAACCTGGGTCTGCATATCTCGAACTTCGCAATCGGCGGTACCTCTATCCTGATTGTGGTCGGTGTTGCGCTTGAGACCGTAAAGGATCTGGAATCCCAGATGCTCATGAGACATTACAAGGGATTTTTGGAATAGGAATCAAATACTGCGCACAGGTCTGTGCGATTTACGGAAGAGTAGAAACCGCTTATGCAAGCAGCACGAACGGGTTCTGCTCTATCCGTTTATTACGAAGGAATTCGCGGCGTCGCCTCTGGGCGCGCGTAATGTTTCTTTTTTAGCAAAGTTTCAGATTGTGTGAAAGAATGGATGCCAAAGCGCATAGTCTGGAATAGGAAAGGATATGGATCACATGAGACTTATTTTATTGGCAGCTCCCGGAGCTGGAAAGGGCACACAGGCGGAAAAGCTGAGCGAACATTTCGGTATTCCCACAATTTCGACCGGTGCGATCCTTCGTCACAATATTCAGGAGGGCACAGAGCTGGGCAAGCTTGCCCAGACGTACATTGACGGCGGCAGCCTGATTCCGGATGACATCATGATCCGGGTCATGGACGACCGTCTCTCCAAGGACGACTGCAGGAACGGCTTTATTCTGGACGGGTTTCCCAGGACGCTGGCGCAGGCAGAAGCCCTGGACGCTTCGGCGATCACCATTGACAAGGTGCTGAACATCGTGGTTCCGGACGAGAAAATCATCAGCCGTCTGTCCGGCCGCCTGGAGTGCAGCAAATGCGCGACCACCTTCCATCAGGCGTATCGAAAGCCCAAGGTGGACGGCGTCTGCGACAACTGCGGCGGCAAACTGGTCACCCGGGCGGACGATAAGCCGGAGACGGTCAAGAGCCGGCTGGAGGTTTACCATACACAGACCGAGCCGCTTTTGAAATACTATACACAAAAGGGTATGCTTCGGACGGCGCTGGGCCAGGAAGAGATCGCGGACACCACCGCGGAAGTGCTCAAGGCGCTGGAGGACTGAGGCTGTTATGGTAACCATCAAATCAAAATCAGAAATTGAAAAAATGAAGATCGCGGGCCGGATCACCTTTGAGACATTGGAGGCGGTCCGGGAGGCCGTCAAACCCGGCGTGACCACCCTGGAGCTTGACCGGGTGGCGGAAAAGTATATCAAGTCCCAGGGGTGCAAGGCGTCCTTTAAGGGCTACGGCGGGTTTCCGGGCAGTGTCTGCGCCAGTGTCAACAACGAGATCATTCACGGGATTCCGGACGGCCGGGAGCTCCGGGAGGGGGATATCGTGAGCATTGATGTGGGCGCCTGCTACAAAGGGTATCACGGTGACGCATGCCGGACCTTTGGGGTTGGCAGAATTGATTCGGAGGCCCAGCGGCTGATTGACGTAACCCGGCAGAGCTTTTTTGAGGCGCTCCCCTATGCGCGGGAGGGATGCCGGGTTTCAGATATTTCTCATGCGGTCCAGCAGTATGTGGAGGCCAACGGATACGCGGTCCTGCGGAACTACTGCGGCCACGGCGTGGGCGCCAGCCTGCACGAGGACCCTGAGATCCCCAACTACGTCAGCCATATGCGCGGCATCCGGCTTCGGGCCGGTATGTGCCTGGCCATTGAGCCAATGGTCTGTCAGGGGGCAAAGGAGTATTATGTCAGTTCCAATGAGTGGACCGTGTTCACCAAGGACGGAAAGCTCTCCGCCCACTATGAAAACAGTGTGCTTGTAACTGGCGGCGCGCCCTGTCTGCTGACCCTGCCGGAAGGAAATGAGTCATGAGAGCGGAGCGCGGCGGCATTCAGATAGGAGAACTGGTGGAGTCTGTTTCTGGACATGACAGGGGCGGCCGCTTTTTGGTGGTTCGGAGGGAAGGCGCTTTTCTGTGGCTCTGCGACGGGAAACACAGAAAGGCCGGCAAATGCAAGAAAAAGAAGCAGAAGCATGTCCGGGGCACCGGCCTGGTATGCGCGTGGATGGAAAGCCACCCGGAGCGGATGAACAACACATCCGTCCGGAAGGCTATCAGGGAAATGCTCAATCAATAAAATGCAGAGGGCGCTGATTCCGCGGGCAGGACCGCGGCGCGGCGCAAGCATAACAAGGAGGTGAACTTGTATGTCAAAAGAGGATGTTTTGGAAGTAGAGGGCACCGTGCTGGAGGCATTGCCCAATGCGATGTTTAAGGTTGAACTGGAAAACGGACACCAGATTCTGGCGCATATCTCCGGAAAACTGCGTATGCATTTTATCCGTATTCTGCCGGGAGACAAGGTAACGGTTGAGATCTCGCCGTATGACCTGACCAAGGGCAGGATTACATGGCGGGCGAAATAGCGGCGGAGTATTCCATGGACCGGCGCATGTCCGGGAAGCTTGCCTGACGCGTGCTGTACAGGCGGGGACTCTGCGGACAGCGGCGTCCGGAGATGGAGCAGACAAAGCAAGTGCGGTCCCGCCCATGCTTCAGCGGGCGGGATGACAGGGAATATCCGTATCAACGCTGTCCGGACCTCTCATGCCGGAGTTTTGATACGGATATTCCTTTTGGGGGCCGGACAGGGGACCGATGGGTCTGAAAGCCGGGTGAGCCGGGCCGAACGGCAGACGGCATAGGCAAAATAGACAACAAAACGCCCGTATTTGGCCGGATACTTCTACAGTGGATGTTTGTAAAAAATCATTGACATAATCCCATTTCCGTGATATGATAGACTAGTTCGTTTTATGAGTGAAAGTGTCTGTAAACGGGCGAGTACAAATTTAGGAGGTGAAGGCAATGAAAGTACAACCTTCCGTAAAACCTATTTGTGAAAAGTGTAAAATTATCAAAAGAAAAGGCAGGGTCATGGTCATTTGTGAAAATCCCCGGCATAAGCAGAAGCAGGGCTGATTTTTAAAATGTTCGGACTGGAGCAGGGTCAGGCTTATTACCCACAAACACCTATAAGCTGACGCCGCGCACGCGCGGGTGAAATTCTGCTCCACTGTTTTTTCAAAAAATCAATGGAGGTGAAAACTTTATGGCACGTATCGCAGGTGTAGATTTGCCCAATGACAAGAGAGTTGAGATTGGTCTCACTTATATTTTTGGTATTGGTCTTTCTACTTCTAAGAAAATTCTGGAGGCTACCGGTGTGAATCCTGACACCAGAGTTCGTGACTTGACGGAGGATGAGGTATCGAAGCTGAGAGCTGAAATCGACCACTACAATGTAGAGGGTGACCTTCGCAGAGACATCGCGCTGGACATCAAGCGCCTGATGGAGATCAACTGCTACAGGGGTCTTCGTCACAGAAAGAGCCTGCCGGTTCGCGGACAGCGGTCTAAGACCAACGCCAGAACCCGGAAGGGCCCGAAAAAGACCATTGCGAATAAGAAGAAATAGGATTTCGGCAGTGACGGCCCAGGCCGTCTGACCGAAGCCCGGCATATTCCGCCTGTGCGGAAGGCGCCGCCGGGTCTGATTCTATTGGCTTTCGCAGGGGAAAACACGCATGGCCGCGGCTGTGCGGACAGAACTTTGATTTTTCTACATGGATTTATATTTAAGGTAGAGATTCGTATTTTCAGGAGGTGAAAGATACAATGGCAAAGGCAGTTAAAAGAACACGCCGCCGCAGAGAGAAAAAGAACATTGAGCGCGGTGCGGCACATATCAAATCTACGTTTAACAACACCATTGTTACGATTACAGACGTAGCCGGAAATGCTATTTCATGGGCATCCGCCGGCGGCCTCGGTTTCAGAGGTTCCAGAAAGAGCACTCCCTTCGCGGCGCAGATGGCCGCTGAGACCGCTGCGAAAGCGGCGATGGAGCATGGCTTGAAGTATGTCGAGGTTTTTGTTAAGGGACCGGGTTCCGGCCGTGAGGCGGCGATCCGCGCTCTGCAGGTTGCAGGCCTCGAAGTGAATATGATTAAGGACGTTACACCGATTCCCCACAACGGATGCAGACCGCCGAAGAGAAGACGTGTGTAATGACGGAGGTGAAATAGTAAATGGCTAGATATACAGAATCTGTTTGCAGAATCTGCAGACGTGAAGGTCAAAAGTTATTCTTAAAGGGTGACAGATGCTACACTGACAAGTGTGCGGTGACCAGACGTGCCTATGCCCCCGGTCAGCACGGCCAGGGCAGACGGAAGCTCTCCGAATACGGCACACAGCTTCGTGAGAAGCAGAAGGTAAGACGCGCCTATGGTATTTTGGAAGGCCAGTTTGAACACTACTTTGAAATGGCCAACAAAAAAGAAGGCGTAACAGGTGAAAACCTGCTGACGCTCTTAGAGAGCCGTCTGGACAACGTCGTATACAAACTGGGTCTTGCTGTCTCCAGGCCCGAGGCAAGACAGCTGGTTTCCCATGCCCACTTTACCGTAAACGGCAAGAAGGTCAACATTCCTTCCTACCTGGTAAAGCCCGGCGATGTGGTCGCTGTCCGCGAAAAGAGCAGATCCAGCGTTAAATTTGAAGCTATCCTGAACTCTACGGAGGGCAGAATCGTTCCCAAATGGCTCGACATGAACCGCGAGACCATGGAAGGCCGCGTTGTTGCGCTGGCTGACCGGGAGGATATTGACCTGCCGATCGAAGAGCATTTGATCGTTGAGTATTACAGCAAATAATGAGTTGCCGTGAGGCCCATCGAATATTGCGAGTTCGTTTAAATTGTTTTAGGAGGGCTGACAATGATTGAAATAGAAAAGCCAAGAATTGAATGCGTGGAAGCATCCGAAGATAATAAATATGGCAAGTTTGTTGTTGAGCCTCTGGAGAGAGGCTACGGCACAACATTTGGCAACTCTCTCAGAAGAATGCTGCTGTCCTCCCTTCCGGGCGTGGCCGCCACTTCTGTTAAGATCGACGGTGTACTTCATGAATTCTCGACCATTCCGGGCGTGAAGGAAGACGTGACCGAGATTATACTCAACATCAAAAACCTGGCGATCAAACTGCACTCTGACGCCCCCAAGACGGTGTATATCAACCAGGAGGGCGCGGGTGAAATCTGTGCGGGCGACATTAAGCACGATTCTGATGTGGAGATCATCAATGAGGATCTGCATATCGCCACCTTGAGTGAGGACGCGAGATTGTTTATGGAGATCACGCTGGACAAAGGGCGCGGCTATGTGTCCTCTGACCGGAATAAGCAGCTTCTCCAGCCGGTGATCGGGGTCATTGCAACGGACTCCATCTATACGCCGGTCCAGAAGGTGAACTACACGGTTGACAATACCCGTGTCGGCAATGTGACCGACTATGATAAGCTGACGCTTGAGGTCTGGACCAATGGGACCATTCCTCCGGCAGAGGCCGTCAGCCTTGCCGCGAAGATCATCAGCGAGCATATGAGCTTGTTCGTTGACTTATCAGATGATGCGAAGAACGCGGAGATCATGATTGAAAAAGAGGAGAGCAAGAAGGAGAAGGTTCTGGAGACCACCATTGAGGAACTGGATCTCTCTGTGCGCTCTTACAACTGTCTCAAGCGGGCTGGTATCAATACAGTTCAGGATTTGACCACACGTTCTGAGAACGATATGATGAAGGTGAGAAACCTTGGACGCAAGTCCCTTGAGGAGGTTATCGCGAAGCTGGAGGCAATGGGTTTGTCTTTGGCAAGCGATGACTGAACCGGATAAAGAATTAAGAAAATGAGGTGATAAAATGGCACACCAGAGAAAGCTTGGCAGACCGACTGACCAGAGACGCGCTATGCTGAGATCCATGACCACTTCTTTCCTGGAGAACGGCAGGATCGAAACCACCGTTACCCGGGCAAAGGAAGTTCGGAAGGTCGCAGAGAAGATGGTTACCCTCGGTAAGACCAACACACTTCACACCAAAAGACAGGCGCTCAGCTATATTACCAAGCGTGACGTCGTGGTAAAGCTGTTTGATGAAATCGCTCCGAAGTATGCCGAAAGAAACGGCGGATATACCAGAATCATTAAGATCGGTCCCCGCCGCGGTGACGCCGCAGAGATGGCGGTTTTGGAGTTCGTTGACTAATATCCTGCTTGGGCGCTGGCCCGGGCAGGTGCGTGGCACAAAAAGAAACGGGCCCCGGCTTTGCCGGAGGCCCGTTTTTCATGTTGTCTTTTAATCAGACAGTGACACGGAAGCAGGTGTTATCCTTAGAAAAGGTACAGGCCGCGATTTTGGACTGGAAATCCCGCGCCATGGCACAGAAAGCATATGACCGGGAAGGCGGGGCCGGCTTGGCGGCTGCGGACAAAGCAAAAGAGCCGCGGGCGAGTCCCGTCAGCTCTCTTGCCTATTTTATAAGGATTAAAGAATGGAGGCAAAGGATGGCTGCCCGGTGGTCTGGCAAGCTGTACTGCGAGGATGCAAAATCCGCCGGCGGCCGGAGCGCCTTGCACCTTTGTGTCCTATTCAGTTAGACGCTCCAAATTGGCCGGGAGTTCCTTAATTTTCTAAATTTAATATGATAAAAATGGAGAACGTCCGGCCGATTAAAAAAATCGGAATATTCCGCCGCAGTGCATAAGCCGGTTGTATGGATACCGCGGTTTCCGGGAACCCTGAAGGCAGGATTTGCCGGAATTGACCGGTGCCGGCGCGCCCGCGTCCAAATACGGAGAAGCGTGTATCCAAACTGTATCCTTTGTGTAAATAATTCGTAAATTATCCGTGCAAAGCGTTGACAAAAAACTTGCCGTTGATATATAATTGTATTATTCTGAGATATTATGCAGACAGGCCCGGCAGGGGAAAACGTCTGCGGCAATGGAAGGAAGCTTGAAGTAGGCAGGAACGAAAAGAGAAAGGCCGGTTTTCAGCATGAGTAAACGATTTAAAATAATTGCGATGGTTCTGACCTGTTTGTTGGTGGTCTGTTCCACGATGTTCGGCGTTCTGGCGGCGAAAAAAATATCCTCCATGCCGCTGGGGAGCCAGGTCTCCCTGGAGGGACTGGACAAGGAGAGCAGTCAGGTCGGCATGATCAACTTTCTGGTCATTGGCGTGGACGAGGAGGGCCTGCGGAGCGATACCATTATGCTGTTCTCCTATGACGGCTATTCCAACCGCGTCAACATTCTCTCTCTGCCCCGGGATACCCAGATCACCCTGAGCGGATATAAGCAGAAGCTCAACGCCGCCATGGGCGTGGGAATTCAGAACGTAAAGAACGGCAAGGACAAGGAGCCCGAGGAGGAGCTGATCCGGCAGGTCAAAAAGCTGACCGGTCTGCCGATCAACTATTTCCTGACCGTGGACTTTGATGGTTTTATGGAGGTCATAGAGGCTCTGGGCGGCGTGGAGTTCAATGTACCCTATGATATGGACTATGACGATCCGGTTCAGGGTCTGCACATCCATTTGAAAAAGGGACAGCAGCATCTCAACGGCCAGCAGGCCCACGACTTTGTCCGGTTCCGGCATAACAATGACTGGAGTGCGCCGGGCGAGTATGTCATGGGAGACGAGGGGCGGATCTACTGGCAGCAGAAGTTTATCAAGGAGCTGCTTCTGCAGAAGGCCAAACCCCAGTACTTTTCAAAGATCACAGAGGTCTTTGACGTAATCAGCCGCAACGTCAGGACAAACTATACGCTGCAGGACCTGCTCAAACACATTGATGTCCTGCAGAAGATCAATGTGGACGAGATTGGCTCCTATAAGCTTCCCGGCGAGTCCGCATATGTGGATGAGCTCTGGTGGTATATCCATGATGAGGAAGAGACGGCAAGGCTGATTGATGACGTATTCCTGCCCCGGAGCGCGGAGGAGTGGAATGCGGAGAAGGCGGCCAAGGAGCAGGAGGGGAGCGGAGAAACCGGCACGTCCGGCGGAGCGGCCGCGCCTTCCGGCACCAGCCGGCCTTCCGGCACCTCCACGGCCACGCCGGCCCGATAGCCATAAGAGAACCGAAGCCCTGCCTGAAGGGAACCAAAGACAAAATAAAACAGTCAAATAGAGAAAGGGACGGGGAACGGCGGCATGCCGACACCGTCCCTTTGCGCCTTAAAGGGGAAGGTTTTCCCCATTAAGGGGAGCGGTCTGCAGAAGGAGGAGAGAACGTGAAAAAGATAACAGCGGTTTTATCAGCGGCCGCGCTGGGGATTGGAATTGCGGCGCCGGCCGGCCCAGTCCCGGCGGCGGTGTGGGCCCAGGCAGAGGCGATTACGGTGACCGTAGACGGGACGCCGGTCCTGTTTCCGGATCAGGAACCGGTGATGATCGCCGACCGGGTCCTGGTTCCGGCGCGGGGCGTGTTCGAGGCCATGGGCGCAGAGGTGACCTATGTCCCACCGGGAGACAATGCCGGAGAGCAGGTGTTTATCCAGTACGGCAGCACAGCGATCAGCTTTGAGATCGGCAGCAGCCGGGTGGCAGTCGGCAAAGGGGATGTCGTCAGAACAAAGACCCTGGATGTCTCCACGCAGATGCTCCGGGACCGGGCCATGATCCCCATTCGTTTCGTATCCGAAACCATAGGGTACCGGGTGGACTGGAATGCGGCGCAGAACCGGGTGGAGATTACAGCGCCGGAATCGGAGCCCCCCGAAAACCCGGCGGAGATTCAGCTGGAGAACCGGGTGTCCCTGGGAAAGAACAACGGCGCTCTTATCAAGGACGATGGAACGGTCTGGGTTTGGGGCGACGGGAGCTGGGGACAGCTGGGCGGTTTGGAAAAAAGCGAGGAGCCCGTTGAGGTCAAAGGGATCAGCGGGGCGGTTGCAGTGGCCTGCGGAAGCCGAAGCGTATATGTCCTGAAAGGGGACGGAACGGTTTGGAGCTGGGGCTATAATGGAAGCGGCGAGCTTGGCCGGGAGTCTGCAGCGCAGACCGACACAGAGCCGGGTATCATACCCGGACTGAGCGGGGTTCAACAGCTCAGCGCCGGCTCAAATTTTGTCCTTGCCCTGGACGATAAGGGGAAGGTTTGGAGCTGGGGAAGCAACCGAAACGGTCAGCTTGGGCTGGGTGACACGGAGAACCGGGGCGTGCCGGAACCCATAGAGGCCATTGACAAGCGCGTCATCTCAATCAGCGCGGGAAGCGATCACGGCGCGGCGGTCGCCCAGGACCAAATGGTCTGGCTCTGGGGTTCCAACAGCGCGGGCCAGCTGGGACGGTCCAAAAGCGTCCTGCGGGCAGAAACCCCGTTCGAGCTGAAAACCATCAGCAGGCTGACAAAGGCGGCGGCCGGCGGCAATCAGACCATTGCCCTGCGCCCTGACGGCAGCGTATATATGTGGGGAACCACCTATGTGGGCCAGCCGCCGGAGGGGACGCCGGAGGAGAATAACCTTGCGGATGCGGAGGGGTTCTATCGCTATACGGAGCCCCAGAGAATGCGCTATGTGTACTATGACCAGGAGCGGGAGGAGGATATGCTCAAAATCCTCACCGGGGCGAGCATGATCTCCTGCGGGGACAGCCACTCTGTGGCGCTGGCAGGCGGACGGATTTATGCCTGGGGTGACAGCGCGCTGATGGCGTACCGGATCAAGGACCAGATTTGGCGTCTGTACGCACAGGAATATGCGGGACTCGACCATGTGGCAGCTGTCTATGCGGCCAAGGGGCGGGACATTTACGCGCTGGATGAGAACGGCGACTTATGGTTGATTGACGGAAGCGGAAAGAAAAAGCTTGTCAATGTGAGGGCTTAGCAGATAGGCGGGCCGGTTTTTCCGGCCTCTTTTCTTGGCTGAAAGGAAGCAGACGGTTGTGTATACGGCCCCGAAGGTGTATACAAGCGGTTGTGGTTGGGCAAAGCTGCGGGGGAATATGCACAAAAATCCGCGCGGAATTGAAAAAAGATCGTGAAAATCCACGGCGCCCAAATCCGCTGAAAAGCGGGTGGAATCCCTTGACAAATGCGGGGTTTTGGGATAAAATAATACGGTTCGCAGTGTAAAATAGAGGAGAGACGGAGATGGAAAGTCTGAAGTCAGCGGATAAGGTGGTCGGCCTGAAGCAATCGAGAAAGGCGGTTCAGGCGGGCAGAGCGAAGCGGGCCTATGTGGCCGAAGACGCGGATCCGTGGGTGATTGAGCCGTTTGCGGCCCTCTGTGAGGAACGTCAGGTCCCTGTTGTACAGGTCCCGACCATGAAGGAGCTCGCAAAGAGCTGTCATGTGGAGGTGCCCACAGCCTGCGCGGTTCTGCTGTAAAACTGCGGCGAAAAACCGGTAAAGACGCTTCGGCGTTTTTATATATAATTTATATGTATGGAGGTGAACATATTGCCAACATTTAACCAATTGGTCAGAAAAGGAAGAGCGACTGTTGAAAAGAAGTCTACGGCTCCGGCGCTGCTGACAGGTATGAATACCATCAAAAAGCGGCCGACCGATCAGGCATCTCCTCAGAAGAGAGGTGTTTGTACTTCTGTCAGAACCATGACGCCGAAAAAGCCGAACTCCGCACTCCGTAAGGTTGCCAGAGTTAAGCTTACCAACGGCATTGAGGTTTCCGCTTATATCCCCGGCATCGGCCACAACCTGCAGGAGCATAGCGTTGTTATGATCCGCGGCGGGCGTGTCAAGGACCTCCCTGGTGTCCGTTATCACATTATCCGTGGTACCCTGGATACCTCCGGTGTGGACAAGCGGCAGCAGAGCAGATCCAAGTACGGCGCAAAACGCCCCAAATAAGGTGGTTGCGTGAGTTTCTGACTCAATGAAATGTAGTGCATATATGTTCATAAAACAATAGATGGCCCTATATGCACGGCAGCGGGTAAAAGCCCGTTGAGTACCTGAATGGTGAATAAACCTAGAGAAGGAGGGGAAGAGAAGTGCCAAGAAGAGGTCATATTGCCCGTCGTGATGTTTTGCCTGATCCGATGTATAACAGCAAGACTGTTACCCGGCTCATCAACAACATCATGCTGGACGGTAAAAAGGGCGTTGCTCAAAGTATAGTTTATGACGCATTTGACATAATAAAGGAGAAAACCGGAAAGGATCCGGTAGAAGTCTTTGAGGACGCGATGAATCAAGTCATGCCGGTTTTGGAGGTCAAAGCACGCCGCGTCGGCGGTGCCAACTATCAGGTTCCGATCGAAGTGAGAGCTGACCGCCGTGAAACCCTGGGTCTGAGATGGATTACGCTGTTCGCGAGAAAGCGGTCCGAAAGAACCATGGCGGAGAGACTGGCGAACGAGCTGATGGACGCAACCAACAGCACTGGCGGCGCCTTCAAGAAGAAGGAAGATACGCACAAGATGGCAGAAGCCAACAAGGCTTTCGCCCACTACCGCTGGTAATTTTCGCTCTGAAGATCCGGCCGTTTGTCTATGTGTCCGGCCCGCGCGGCCCGGCATATCCGGCGTGATTCTTTGCGGGAAGAGGCGGTGGCTTGGCGGTTTCGGCAATTCCGCCGGGACGGCCGCAGCGGAGCTTCTGCGCCGGGATGGGACGAACTGTCCGGAGTTTTGCGCAAAAACCGCTTGGGCTGAAGATTGGCGTTGTTTTGGCTGCCTTGCTGAAACGGCCAAAGCGCAGCCCATTTCGCTTGTTATGGCGCCCGGTCTGCAGGGCGCGCGGCTGGCGGCGGACGCGGGATAGATGTTTTGCAAGCAGGTATTCCAAAAGGGCGCGGGCGCGGCCCGGGGCTTTTGGAAAAAGGAGGAATGGCGGCGCGCGCTCTATGCGGCGAAGCATATTCCGACGTGATTATGTGACTGATCGGCGCTTGCCGGGAGGTTGCGAAAGGAGAAGATTATGGGTAGAGAGTTTTCACTGGAGAAAACCAGAAATATAGGCATTATGGCTCACATTGATGCCGGTAAGACTACTACCACAGAGCGTATTCTGTTCTACACCGGCCGTGTGCATAAGATTGGTGAGACCCACGAAGGTGCGGCCACCATGGACTGGATGGAACAGGAGCAGGAACGTGGTATTACCATTACCTCCGCTGCAACAACAGCACAGTGGAAAAACCACAGGATCAACATCATTGACACCCCGGGACACGTTGACTTTACCGTTGAGGTTGAGCGTTCTCTGCGTGTACTGGACGGCAGTGTTACGGTCCTCTGTGCAAAAGGCGGCGTTGAGCCTCAGTCTGAAACCGTTTGGCGGCAGGCTGATAAATACCAGGTACCGAGAATGGTATATGTAAACAAAATGGACATCATGGGCGCTGATTTCTTCAATGTTGTCAACATGATGAAAGAGCGTCTCAAGTGTAACGCTGTTCCGATTCAGCTGCCGATCGGCGCTGAGGATGAGTTCAGAGGCCTCATTGACCTGATTGAAATGAAAGCGTACATTTACTATGACCAGCTTGGTCAGGATGAGCGTCAGGAGGATATTCCCGACGATATGAAGGATCAGGCGGAGGAATACCGCCAGGCGCTGCTGGAGGCAGTGGCTGAGACGGACGAAGAGCTGATGGAGAAATTCTTTGAGGACGGCGACCTCTCTGTGGCCGACATCAAGAAGGCCATCCGGAAAGCGACCATTTCCAACGAGATGGTTCCCGTGCTCTGCGGCTCCTCTTACCGGAACAAGGGCGTGCAGAACATGCTGGACGCTGTGATTGACTTCATGCCGTCCCCGCTGGATGTCCCCCCCATCAAGGGGATTGTGCCCAGAACCGAGCAGGAGGAAGTCCGTCATTCGTCGGATGACGAGCCCTTCTCCGCGCTGGCGTTCAAGATCGCAACAGACCCGTTTGTCGGTAAGCTGTGCTTCTTCCGGGTATATTCCGGCACGCTGAACAGCGGTTCTCATGTATACAACTCTGTCAAGGACAACAAAGAGAGAATTGGCCGTATTCTGCAGATGCACGCGAACCACAGGGAAGACATTGAGACCGTATATGCCGGCGACATTGCCGCGGCAGTCGGCCTTAAAAATACCACCACCGGCGACACCCTTTGCGATGACAAGGCTCCGATTATTCTGGAGTCTATGGAATTCCCGGAGCCGGTTATCCGTGTGGCGATTGAGCCCAAGACCAAGGCGGGCCAGGAGAAGATGGGCATTGCCCTGTCCAAGCTGGCAGAAGAGGATCCCACCTTCCGGACCTATACAGACGACGAAACCGGCCAGACCATCATCGCCGGTATGGGTGAGCTCCATCTGGAGATCATTGTTGACCGTCTGCTCCGTGAGTTCAAGGTTGAGGCGAACGTCGGCAGTCCCCAGGTATCCTACCGGGAGACCATCCGCACCGCTTCCCATGTGAACCACAAGTATGCGAGACAGTCCGGCGGTAAAGGTCAGTATGGCCACGTTGTGATGGACATTTCTCCCTTAGAGCCGGGCGAAGGCTATATTTTTGAAAACAAGATTGTCGGCGGCGCGATTCCCAAGGAGTATATTCCCGCGGTTGACGCCGGCATTCAGGGCGCGATGCAGACCGGTGTTCTGGCCGGATATCCGGTTGTGGACGTAAAGTGCACGCTGGTTGACGGTTCTTACCATGAGGTCGACTCCTCTGAAATGGCGTTTAAGATCGCCGGATCCATGGCGTTCAAGGAAGGCTGTAAAAAGGGCAATCCGGTTATCATGGAGCCGATCATGAAGGTGGTCGTCAATGTGCCGGAGGATTACATGGGTGATGTTATCGGTGACCTGAACTCCCGCCGTGGTCAGATCCAGGGCATGGAGGCCAGAACCGGCGCGCAGGAAATCACAGCCATGGTGCCGCTGTCCGAGATGTTTGGATACGCCACCGAGCTGCGTTCCAGAACCCAGGGCCGCGGTCAGTATTCCATGGAACCCAGCCACTTTGAGGAACTGCCGAAGAGCTTGGCTGAAAAGATTATCAAAGAGAGAAGCAAGGCTGAGGACTGATCTTTTAGTCGAAAGCGGACGAATTCACAAAATTATAAAAATTATCATAGGAAAATTTTAAAATTTTACAAAAAACTATTGAAATTATCTGAAAAGAATAGTAGAATAGAACCATATTATTTTGTTAAAATGATAAAATATTTCTATAATCCCAATTGTAGGAGGAAAGCAAAATGGCAAAGGAAAAATTCGAAAGAAGCAAACCCCATGTCAACATTGGTACCATTGGCCACGTTGACCATGGTAAGACTACCCTGACCGCGGCTATCACCAAGGTTCTGGCAATGGACGGCAAGGCTCAGTATGAGGCTTATGACATGATTGATAAGGCTCCTGAGGAAAGAGAAAGAGGTATTACCATCTCCACTGCGCACGTTGAGTATGAGACACAGAACCGTCACTATGCTCACGTTGACTGCCCCGGACATGCTGACTATGTCAAGAACATGATCACCGGTGCCGCACAGATGGACGGCGCGATTCTGGTTGTATCCGCTGCTGATGGTCCTATGCCCCAGACCCGTGAGCACATCCTGCTCTCCCGTCAGGTTGGCGTACCTTACATTGTTGTGTTCATGAACAAAGTGGACCAGGTGGACGATCCCGAGCTGCTTGAGCTGGTTGAGATGGAAATCAGAGATCTGCTGACCGAGTATGAGTTCCCGGGCGATGATACGCCTATCATCAAAGGTTCCGGCCTCCAGGTTCTGGAGAGCACCTCTACCGATCCCAATGCACCTGAGTATGCCTGCATCCATGAGCTCATGGACGCAATCGACAGCTATATCCCGACTCCTGAGAGAAAGAGCGACCTGCCTTTCCTGATGCCCATCGAGGATATCTTCTCCATCACCGGCCGTGGTACTGTTGCTACCGGCAGAGTTGAGAGAGGTAAGCTGAACATGTCCGACGAGGTTGAAATCGTTGGTCTGTCTGAAGAGACCAGAAAAGTTGTTGTAACTGGTATCGAAATGTTCAGAAAGCTTCTGGACTATGCAGAAGCCGGCGATAACATCGGTGCTCTGCTCCGTGGTGTTGCCCGTGACGAGATCGAAAGAGGTCAGGTTTTGGCTAAGCCCGGCACCATTACCCCCCACACCCAGTTCAAGGGCGAAGTTTACGTCCTGACCAAGGAAGAGGGCGGCCGTCACACCCCGTTCTTCACCAACTACAGACCGCAGTTCTATTTTAGAACAACTGACGTAACCGGTGTTGTTAACCTGCCGGACGGCGTTGAGATGTGTATGCCTGGTGATAACATCACCATGTCTGTTGAACTGACCACAACCATCGCGATTGAAGAAGGTCTGCGTTTCGCTATCCGTGAGGGTGGCAGAACCGTTGGTTCCGGTGTTGTTACCGAAATCATCAAATAAGATTGCCGTCTATACGGTTTTTATAAAAAAGTGCCCTGTGGATTTTTCCACAGGGCACTTTTTCGTTCAGTATATAGCGATGCTTGTTATGCAGACAATGTTGATGCAATACAATTTTTATTGTATACTGTTGTCCATGGAAATGATCTGCCGCGCGCTGTATGTCAAATGCAGATACCGGGAGAACATGCAAAATGAATAAGGAAAAGAGGAGAGCGCTTTGAATCAGAGGAAAGAATAGCAGCAAGAATCATGGCATGGGCCATTGCGTTTTGTATGTTTATGCCCATGTATGCGTTCGCTATACCGGAGAGAATGTCGGAAAACTGGATTGATTTGGCCGTAGATGTCATGCCCAGAGACGGAGTTTACGAGATCTATACCGCCGAAGAGCTGGCCTGGGTGGCGAAGATGACCAATGAAACCCCGCAGACAGGAGAGTATAACTGGTCCTATGGAAAGCAATTTTCCATAATGCAGGATATTGACCTTTCTGGGCGGGAATGGACCCCCAGAGGATACAGAGACTTACGGGCTAGTGTCAGACATTGATGTGACTATTACGGTGGCAAAAGCCTCGCCGGCTGTCTGGGAGCGTTTTGTCAGGCGGAACTGTGACTGGCGTGGATGAAAAAATACTGAAAGGGACATGGTTCTGGAAGGAAAACCACACCATGGCCAGTACAGGCACCTTTACTGAAACTGTGGTTTTCACGCCGTTGGATGTAAATTATAGAGCGGCAGAGGCGGAAGTCACGGTTACAGTATATCAGGAAACCACGTCCGCAGGAACAGGAGGAAATCGAGGCGGCAGCGGTTTTCTGCCGGGCAGACTGATGAGCAGCGGTGGAAATACGGAAGATACGGACTGGAAGAATCCGTTTGCAGATGTGACAGAGAGCGACTGGTTCTATGATGCGGTACGGTATGTGTACCAGAACGGACTATTCGGCGGTGTATCTCAAAGCCTTTTTGACCCGAATGGACGCATTACCCGTGGTATGCTGGTGACTGTATTGTACAGAACCGAAGGCAAGCCGGAACCGGGCGCGGCCAGCAAATATGAAGATGTGCCGGAGGGAGCGTATTACGCGGACGCTGTGGCCTGGGCCGCGGAGAACGGAATTGTCAAGGGATATACAGAGACGGAATTTGCGCCGGAGGAATTCATTTCAAGGGAACAAATCGCCGCGGTTCTTCATAGATATGCGGTATTTGCAGGCAATGCGGCCTATGCGGCCGGCAGCCTTGCGGAATTCGCAGACCGGGATCAGATCTCGCCATGGGCGATGGAGGATGTTGTATGGACAGTTAGAGAAAAGCTGATTCAGGGGAATGGCGGCGGCCTGCTGAACCCGCAGGGAACAGCGACCCGCGCTGAGACGTCGGCCATGCTGCAGAGATATTTAGAAAGTTAATTCTATTGCCGGATAAAGTATTTAAGGACGTCGGCGTTGGCAATCAGACCTTGGACGGCTTATGCGCCTTGATACACGCTTCACATTTATTTGAATATTGCGTCACAGCAATACCTGATGACTACGGCGTGAGCCATATCTGCGCGCGTGTGCCGAAAAATATTCGCAGTGATCTCTTTCACGCTGTATTTTCAATCTGGCGTTTGTTTTTGCAGCTTCTTATTTCATAGGTAGAATGAAAAGTGCGTTTCAAAGGCATGGAAACGCACTTTTTCCATGTTCATCATTCTTATCATACGCATAGATCCAACGGTGCAGACTGTTCTCACGGAGGCCTGTTTCTTTTTCCATTGTCCCTTTTTACTGATATTGTTCACAAGGCCCGCCGGGGGTGTTGTATTCTATCAATAAAATGCAGATTAGATATTGAAAGTCAGTAAAGACTGTGCTATACTATAGCTGTAGCCAATATAGGAAAGATGAGCGGCGGCATATCTGCGGCCGCGGCAGGCCAGGCGTTACAGCTCCGCCGGGAGATCAGGATAGCACAGTGCTGAGAGGACCATACGCATTTGCCGGTAGATGTAGGTGAATGCTTCCTCCAGTGCGGCGGAAAAGGTTTGTAAATCCGCCTCCTTCGCGGCTGTGATAAAGGTTTGAAGCATTTCTCGGACTGCGGCAGAAGAGGCGGCGGGCGCCCAGGCTTTGGCCTGTAGATAGTAACCCAGGAGCATGACCTCATTGAGTTGGAAATAGATGTTCCGCAGGGCGTGATTGGGTGCGAAATGGATCAGGCAGCCCATGCCCAGCTGTACCATGACAGAGGCTGGATGGAGGTCTGCGGCGTGGATATAGCCGGTATCCATAAAGGGAAGGTCATCCCTTTGAATATGGGGGAAAATGGTATCCGCGCTGGACCGGGCGGTCAGAGCCATGATCTGAAGTGCGTCCAGACAGAGGACAAGCCTTTGCCGGACAGTGGGGTCCTGGAAATCAATCCGTTTTACCTCCTGTGCCATGCCGTCTGGGTTGAGGATGGTACCCCGTTTGTCCAAGGTGCGCGTGACACCAAGGGAACAGAGCAGGGAAACCGCATTGCTGGCGGTATTTTTCATAATTCCGTATTCGCGCATCAGCCGCGGGATGGAGGGCAGGTATTCCATGCCCGTGAATTCACCGGTGGAGATGCGCCGCAGAAGTGACATGGCGATCTGAACATAAACTTCCGTCCGGCCTTTGGAACGGAACCAGTCATAGGCGGCATCGCTGGTTCCGTCCGGGTCTGCCACAGAACTGAGAGCGTCAAGATAGTCCTTCATGACGGCGCCTGACTGCCGGTACATTGCCTTAAGGCGGCACTGCAGGCCGTCCAGCTGTCCCTTCCGCACCTGCTGCAGGGTTTCGGACAGCGAGTTCTTGACGGTTTGGGCCGAGAGCAGAAAAGGGTCCGGTATGCCGGAGAGCGGAAGATAGGGAACGCGGAGATAGTGCTCCGCATCGGACTGCAGATCCATCAGAAGCGGGTTTTCAAAGGGCAGGAGCAGAGCACGGAAAAAACGGTTCGCGTTTTCGTAGATCTCCTGCTGCGTCTGGCCTTCTGTTATGTCAGCGGCGGCCCGCTCCATGCCGCGCAGGGTATCCGTTCCGGCGCGCTGGGCGCCCGCGCAGTAAAGCGCGGGCATCAGGCGGCCAAGCCCCCGGTAGGCGTCGAGAATGCCGTCTCTGCGCCGCAGCAGTGCCGCGGCACAGGCCTTCGGCGGCGCGGAATAGATAATTTCAGCGGCCTGTCCGGCACACGGACGGATATAGCCCCTGTCCGCAAGCAGACGGACCGCTTTTCTGACAGTGGTGATCCCTACGTTATACTGCTGGCAAAGCTCGGCCTGAGACGGCAACTTTCGGCCCTGGCTTAAATAGCCGCATTCCATTTGCATGACAAGGGATTGGTAGACATATTCATAGAGATGCTGATAGTGTGGCATAGAGACGCTCCTTATCGCAGGTTGGTAATGGTTTAATTATAGCACATTCTCAAGGCGGCATCAACCCGCATAGAATAGAAAAGACATTTGGGGTCAGACGGCTGGGCGGCGGAATGGGCGGCGCCGGAAAGAGGACAGGAGGAGGTCAATGATGGAAGGCAAGGGCAAGGCAATCGGCGGGGCGGGGTATGAATATATGACCCTGATGAACATGCTCCATGTGAGCGTGAGCAAGCATTTGCTGGATGAGGACTTCACCATGGTTTCGGCAAACGACTTCTACTATGATATGATCGGGTATTCCAAGGCGGAGTATGAGGCGCTGTACGCCAACCGGCCCAGCCTCTACTATGCCCAGGATCAGGACGAGTGGAACCGGATCGGCACCGTTGTGGCGGAGACCATAGGCGCGGGAAAGAACGAGTATAGCATTCCGTCCCGGCTGCGCAGAAAGGACGGGACCTATCTCTGGATCCGAATGTCGGGCACATTCACCGAGGAGTATATTGGCGGCAGCCGTGTGTCCTATACGGTGATGACCGACATCACGGATATCATGCAGATCCAGCAGGAGCAGACGGTGACCTATGACAGCCTGCCCGGATTTGTAGGCAAGTACAGGGTGGAGCAGGACTTTCGGTTTACGCTATTGGACGCGAACGACCGGTTTTTGGAATTTTTCGGGAAGGATAGCTACCGCGGCATGGATGATCCGGTGTTTCGAAAGAACATTGAGCGAAATGAGTCGGTATTTCAAGAGCACAGGACGCGGATTCTGACTGGGGAACCGGTCCATTTTACGGTGTGCATGAACAGCTGGCGCGGAGAGGCGGCGTGGCTGCAGATCAATGCGGATTGTATCGGCTGGCAGGGCGGACAGCCGGTTTATCTGGTTATTTACATTGACGTGACCAATGAGACCGAGCTTCGGATGATGCAGAGCCGGCTGGAGAAGCAGGCAGAGGAACTGCGTGACGCGCTGGCCCAGGCCAAACGCGCCAACCAGGCGAAGTCGGATTTTCTGTCCAGAATGAGCCATGATATCCGCACGCCCATGAATGCCATTGTGGGCATGACAGATATAGCCGCCGCGCATATTCAGGAGCCGGAAAAGGTGCGGGACTGCCTGCGGAAGATCTCGCTTTCCAGCCAGCATTTGCTGGGGCTGATCAATGATGTGCTGGATATGTCGCGGATTGAGAGCGGAAAGATGGCCCTGCACAACGATGCCATGTCCCTGCCGGAGGTCATGGAGAACATTGTCGCCATTGTGCAGGCGCAGATGAAGGAGAGAAATCAGAGGTTTTCTGTGCGTCTGCACTGTGTGGTTCACGAGCAGTTCATCAGCGATGCGCTCAGAATCCGGCAGGTCTTTCTGAACATTCTGTCCAATGCCTGCAAGTTTACGCCCCATGGCGGGCGCATCACCCTGGACGTAAGGGAGGAGGGGGACGGCCAACCGGGCATTGCCATGTTTTCCTTTACCTTCACGGATACGGGGATTGGGATGAAGCCGAAATTTCTGGAGCATATCTTTGAAACATTCAGCCGGGAAAAGGACAGCCGCGTGGATCAGACTGAGGGAACGGGACTGGGCATGGCCATTACCCAGAGAATTGTTCAGATCATGGGAGGAACCATTGACGTCAGCAGTGAACCGGGCAAGGGGACCGTGTTCTGCGTCCGGCTGCCGCTCCAGATCGACGACACCCCGCTGTCAGAGGAACCGCTGCCCAATCTGCATATCATGGTGGCGGATGACGATGCTATCATGTGCGGCAGAACGGTTGGGATGCTGGAACAGCTGGGTGTGCACACAGACTGGGTAAGCGACGGCGCGATGGCGGTCAACACGGTTATGCGGGCCCGTGAACAGGGGAGAAACTATGACGCAATCATTCTGGACTGGAAGATGCCGGGTCAGGACGGCTTGCAGACGGCCCGGCGCATACGGGAGCTGTATGGTCAGGAACTTCCTATACTTATCATCTCGGCCTATGACTGGAACGATATTCAAACAGAGGCGGTGGCGGCTGGCGTAAACGGCTTTTTAACCAAACCTGTATTCATTTCCACCCTTTGCCGGGCACTGCGCAGATATGTGCTGGGAAAACAGACGCAGCCTGCCGCTGCGGAGCAGGCTGGGAACATCAGCTTTGCGGGCCGGCGTTTTCTGCTTGTTGAGGATAACCAGCTGAACCGGGAGGTGGCGGCGGAGCTCTTAAAGGGAACCGGGGCGCAGATTGAGGCCGCCTGTGACGGACTGAAGGGCGTCCGGAAGTTTGAGGCCTCTCCGGCGTTTTACTATGATGCGGTATTGATGGATGTGCAGATGCCGGTGATGGATGGGTATACGGCAGCTAGAAGGATCCGCGCCCTGCCGCGCGCGGACGCCGCCGCGGTTCCGATCCTGGCCATGACAGCGGATGCCTTCGCAGAGGATATCAGCGCGGCCAGGGCGGCGGGCATGGACGGACATCTGGCAAAGCCGCTGGATGGAGTCACGCTGAAGCGGGAAATCGCCAAGTATCTGGCCCAAGACTAATCTCCGCCGGGGGCAGGGGATACGGCGCGCCTTGACAATTCCCGGAAAGAGGACTATAATGAAGCAAAGACAGCAGGCCGGACCAGGCTTGCTGTTTTGCATTTACATGATATGCGTAAACAGAGCGGGCGGGGTTGAGCGTGGAACGTCAGCCGTTTGGACGGCGTAACTTGTCCGCATCAACACGGCATATGAAATAGGAGGTAAAAAGATGAAGATTGGCGGCTTTCAGAAGCTGACCCTGCTGGATTATCCAGGACAGGTCGCGTGTATCCTGTTCACGGCGGGCTGTAATTTCCGCTGTCCCTTCTGTCACAATGCCGGCCTGGTCACAGCAGACAGAGGACCAGAGGCGTCGGAGACGGAGATACTTGCATATTTAAAAAAGAGGCAGGGCATCTTGGACGGGGTTGTGGTCTCCGGCGGGGAGCCCTTGCTGCAGTTCGGTCTGCGCCCGTTCCTTACCGCGGTGAAACGCCTTGGGTATCTGGTCAAGCTCGACACAAACGGGAGCTTTCCCGACCGGCTGGAACGGTTGATGCGGGAGGGGCTGGTTGACTATGTGGCAATGGATTTAAAGCATATACCGGAGCGGTATTCCCAGGCCGCGGGAATTGACGATCCTGGGCTTCTGCCCAGAATTGAGCGCGGCATTGCGCTTTTAAAGACCGGGACTGTCCCCTTTGAATTCCGCACAACGCTGGTGAAGGGCATTCACAGGCCGGAGGACGCCGGCGCGATTGCGGCATGGGTCGCCGGCAGTCAGCCATATTACTTGCAGTCCTATTTAGATTCCGGAGCGGTCCTCTGTCCGGACCATCTGGAGGCCTTTTCAGAGCCGGAGCTCCGACGGATGCTCTGTGCGGTCAAGCGGCACTGCCCCAACGCGGCCCTGAGAGGGGTTTGAACTGTGCACAGGGGTTGCAGAAAAGCTGACGGATGACACGGGGGAAGCCTGTGTTAAGTGTTTATTGCTGCCGGGTCCCTGCATTCGTTTTGGCAGGGACCTGTTTTTGTGCCCGGATCTTCTGCGGACCGCTGTGCGCGGGCAAAGGCGGCTTGTGTTACAAATTGTTTAAGAAACAATATATTGTGTAGTCGTGCGTTGACATGTCGAATATATTGTGTTACAATGGAAATGGTGCCAAAAATGGAAGGAGCGTTTCAGATGGAAATGTACAGGGTGATCAAACGGGATGGAAAAATCGACGAATTCAGTATCAAGAAGATAGCTGAGGCCATTACCAAGGCGTTCGATGCGCAGGAGCGGCAGTACCACAGCTCTGTCATCGAACTGCTGGCCTTAAAGGTGACTGCGGACTTTGAACCAAAGATTACGGAGGGCTTTGTCTCCGTGGAGGATATTCAGGACAGCGTGGAGGCGGTCCTGAGTCAGGCCGGATATGCGGATGTGGCCAAGGCATACATCCTCTACCGGCGGCAGCGGGAAAAGCTCCGCAGTATGCAGTCCACGGTTCTGGACTATAAAAAGGTTGTGGACAACTATGTGAAGGTCAACGACTGGCGGGTCAAGGAGAACTCCACCGTGACCTATTCGGTGGGCGGCCTGATTCTGTCCAATTCGGGGACCATTACGGCAAACTACTGGCTGTCCGAGATCTATGATGACGAGATTTCCAAAGCCCACCGGAATGCGGACATCCATATCCATGACCTGTCTATGCTGACCGGCTACTGCGCGGGCTGGTCACTCAAACAGCTGATTCAGGAGGGGCTCGGGGGAATTCCCGGAAAGATCACATCCGCGCCGGCCAAGCATCTGGTGACGCTCTGCAACCAGATGGTAAACTTTTTGGGCATTATGCAGAACGAGTGGGCCGGGGCGCAGGCCTTGTCCTCCTTTGATACCTATCTCGCGCCCTTTGTCAAAACGGACGCCCTGGACTATGAGCAGGTGAAGAAGTGTATTGAATCCTTTGTCTATGGCGTGAACACGCCCTCCCGCTGGGGTACCCAGGCGCCCTTCTCCAATATTACGCTGGACTGGACGGTGCCCAATGATCTGGCAGAGCTCCCTGCCATTGTCGGCGGCAGGGAGATGCCCTTCAAATATAAGGACTGCAAGCCGGAGATGGATATGATCAACAAGGCGTTTATCGAAATCATGATCGAAGGGGACGCAAATGGCAGGGGATTTCAGTATCCCATCCCAACCTATTCCATCACAAGGGATTTTGACTGGTCGGACACAGAAAACAACAAAATGCTCTTTGAGATGACGGCCAAATACGGGACGCCGTACTTCTCCAATTATATTAACAGCGATATGGAGCCCAGCGATGTGCGGAGCATGTGCTGCCGTCTGCGGCTTGACCTGCGGGAGCTCCGCAAAAAGACGGGCGGCTTTTTCGGAAGCGGTGAAAGCACCGGTTCCGTGGGGGTGGTGACCATCAACATGCCGCGTATTGCCTATCTCGCGTCTGACGAACAGGACTTTTACCGCCGCCTGGACCGGCTCATGGATGTGGCGGCCCGGTCGCTGAAAATCAAGCGTACCGTGATCACCCGGCTTTTGGAAGAGGGGCTGTATCCGTACACCAAGCGGTATCTGGGCACATTTGAGCACCATTTTTCCACCATTGGACTCATTGGGATGAACGAGGCAGGGCTCAATGCAAAATGGCTCCGCAGGGATTTGACCCACGGGGAAACGCAGGCTTTTACCCGGGATGTGCTGAACCATATGCGTGAGCGGCTGGCTGATTATCAGGAGGAGTTTGGGGATTTGTACAATCTGGAGGCGACCCCGGCGGAATCCACCAGCTACCGGCTGGCAAAGCATGATGTGGAGCAGTTCCCGGATATTATCACAGCGGCGGAGGACAGCGGGGTGCCATACTACACCAACAGCTCCCACCTGCCGGTTGGCTATACAGACGATCTGTTCACGGCGCTGGATGTGCAGGATGAACTGCAGACCCTGTACACTTCGGGGACAGTGTTCCACGCATTTTTAGGGGAGAGGCTTTCCGACTGGCATTCCGCCGCAAAGCTGGTACGCAAGATCGCCGAGAATTATAAACTCCCCTATTATACGCTCTCACCCATTTACTCTGTCTGCAAAGAGCATGGGTATCTCAGCGGGGAGCAATACAAATGTCCCATCTGTCAGGGAAAGACTGAGGTTTACAGCAGAATTACCGGTTATTACAGACCGGTACAGAACTGGAACGACGGCAAGGCACAGGAGTATAAGCAGCGGAAAAATTATCAGGTTGATGCCGCGAATCTGCGGGGTTTCCAGGATAAGCCGGCGGCCGGAACGGCGGCGCCGGGCGGCAATGCGGAAATGGAGCGCGGGGAAATCCTGCTGTTTACCACCAGGACCTGTCCAAACTGCAAGGCCGCGAAGGAGCTGCTTGACCGGGCTGGCATTTGCTATACCCCGGTATTGGCTGAGGAACGGCCCGAGCTGGCAGAGGAATACGGCGTCCGGCAGGCGCCCACCGTTGTTCTGTCCGGGGCGGGGGAGCCCAGACTCATGGCGGGGCTTTCCGATATTCACAGTATGCTGGATGCCATGAAACAGGAGACCGCGCGTACGTAAACAGTGTGTACCGGGCAGTTGAATTACAGAAGTGGTATGTACTCTGTTCGAAGGGAAGAATGGTAAAATTATGCCGTCAGCTGCTAAACAGCTGACGGCGTTTTACGTTTTCATAGATAGTGATAATATGCTGTTGATGTCATAGCATTCAGCTCTTGCTGCAAACGACTCCGCGCGGGCAGTCAAACGGCGGACATAATAGATTTTTCTCTTCCTCCGTCATTTTACATTCTCGTCAAAGAAGATTTGGCAGACCGCGTTTAACAATCGGCTATCCCATTTCTGCATGGCATACTGCTCAACCAATTTGGGGTTGTCTGTGATAATGCCATCGACCCCACACTGCAAATTTTTCTGAATGGTTTCTATTGAATTCGCTGTCCATCCATATATCTCTTTCTCCTGACTATGAACAATTGTCACCATTTCTTTAGTAAGCACAGTAGTTTCTACGCTGAATGCATCAACAAAGTCAATGTTATACTGGTTGGAATAAATCAGTGGTGTGATATAAACAATTTCAATTTGGGGATTTATGGCGTTTACTTCTTTCAAAAGTTCCAGATTTAAGGACCCAATGCTACACTGGTCAACCATATCGCTTTTTTCAATGAGCTCAATAACGTCCCGCACTAGGTTTGTCTCGCGGCCTGTAAATTTCAGTTCTATCATAACTTGAATATTGCCCTTAGCTCGTTTCAAAATATCTTCTAATGCAGGAATTGGCTCACCGGTAAATTGAGGCGAAAACCAGCTGCCGGCATCATAGGTTTGTGCCTCATCATAACCAACCTCCCACACCTTCTTGTTATGCCCAGTGGTTCGTTTGAAGTTATCATCGTGGAGTAAAACCAAGCTTCCATCTTTTAGTTGCTGTACATCAATTTCTACCATATCAATCCCCATGGAAATTGCGTTATCCAGTGCAGCCATGGTATTCTCGGGCGCAAAGGCAGCAACACTTCGATGGCCGATGACTTTCGGGATGGCATAAGTTTGGTGCATAAAGGATCCGCCTAACTCGCTCTCGCTGAATAGGATGACCGCAATGACGGCGAATGCCAGCAGCACAGCTTGTTTTAGCCAATATAGCCATCCAGCCTTATCTTGCTGCATACTGCCAGACGGTCTTTTGTCACCGTTATATTCATGATACAGTGTCGTGAACACTGCAAACAGACTAATAGAGGCAAGGAAATTTATCATAAATACAGCCACTGGTATCGCTCGATAAAAGTAAATGGTAAAGGTATCAACAGCCTTGAACGGAATTTCAGTTAGTTTTGTATGATATACCAAGCTAATAATTGCGGCACTGGCAATGATGGTTATGCCAATGCCTAAGGTGAAAAAAACCACAAAAAGGCGAAAAAGTGTCTTGCGCTTTCTCTTTTTCAGAAGCTGACATCCATCTTTCCACGCTGCTTTTATGGAAAGATCCCGAAACAAAGTATTGGGAAAGCAAAATAAAAAAAGCAGGCAGATAAAAGCAGCAAGGATAGAAAAAAAGATAAAAGCAACAAACGCCAAGGTGTTTTGCTTTATAAAGTCCATTATAAACACCGGGACGTGAATCCATCGGAGTGCGTATGGCGAAAAAGGGAGAACGGTCAAAACCGTGGTTAGCATAAATCCAAAAAACAGCAATGTATTTTGGATTTGAAGCAGCTTTCTGCAGTGTAATATGGTCTGCCTGAGCAACCCTGCAATAGAGATGCGCCTCTGCTGCCAACCTGCTTCACAGTAGACATATAGTGCCGTCGTTTCAAAAAACACAAAAAATATGGCTGTAAAAATAAAACAAAGACAAAGCAATACCGAAAGTGGGTTTCGAAAAACAGAAAACAAGTTTTCAGCCGATAGATACGATATCCCAGCGGTTTCTAAAATCAGGGATAACAAACCACTTGCAATCGAATAAAGAACGGAGAAGCAGAATATTTTATACACTATATCAAAGGCAAGTAATGCTGGCCAATTTTTAAGTGAAATACTTATAGAAGATTTGATAAATTGTTTCATATTCATCCCTGCTAATCCAGTGTTTAATCGTGTTGGCGGACGACGATGCACCATATATCGTGTTAATTGTTTGGAACTTTATCTTATCCTGTCTCATTCCTCACATCGGCATGCGATACAGTGAGTTAGGCAGGTTCGCATCAATAGATCATGCCATCAGTAGATACAATAAACTGTTCTATGGCATCCGTTAATCGAAGAAGCTCCGGAAAATCAACCGCAGCCAGGTCGCTGTCGTTGGGGGTGTTGGTATACCCCTGCAATTTGGATTCGCCGAGAACAATCGCGGAACGGCCTTGTTCCTGAAAGACAACACGGTCGCTGCGCCCATAAGGATTGTTATAAATATCCGCAGCATAGATTGCCGCCTGATCCACAGGTACGTTATGCTCATTTAAAATCGGCAGGAAATCGGCATAAAGCGCTTCGGAATTGGCGTCCAAATTATTGAACGCAAGTGGCTTGTCAAGTGCACCTACTACATCCATATTGATGTTATAGAACTCTGTGTATTGCCTGGAAAGCTCTTCATAGAACGGTCGGCTGCCTTCGAGTCCGCACTCCTCTGCATTAAACGCAGCAAAAACAATATCTGCCGGATATGTTTCAGAGGGAAACTGCCCTGCCAAACGCTTAGAGAGCTCCAGCATTACCGCAACACCCGTGGCATTGTCCAAAACGCCCCTGCTCATGAAAGAGTCAAAGTGAGCGGAAATCACAACAGCTTTAGAAGAGTCTGCCCCTGAAATTTTACCCACCACATTTTCCACTGTTCCGTTGACAGAAATATGATAGTATGCAGAATTTTTTAGCCAAGTTCCCTGAAAACTGTGGTAGTATCCCGCTTCTCCGCTCAAATAGGCCTGTAGACCCGCCGCCTTGAAAAAGTTGCGGATATACTGGCCGGCTTCTGCATTGGCTTTTGTTCCGGCAAACCGATCGGGGAAATTCGCCATGTCGTTGACGATTTGTTCTAGCGTTAAGTCCTGCACATTACTGCCAATTTCGGTGTTTTGCGACATATTGGATTGATTGTAAACTCTTGCATAAAACCCCTTGTAGGCAATAAAGCAGCCTAACGCCGCGACTAAAATAATTGATGCAAGAATCTTAAGTATACGCTTGGTTTTGTCTTTCATAAATCCTCCAAATAAACTGTTGTTGGAAAACCATATTATTTGCTGTGTGTAGTATAGTAGGATGTGTAATATGCTGTCTTTTATTTATTCAGAGAGAGGATTGATGAATTGTTGATCCGCCTAAATTATATTTTTGGTTTAGGATGCATGCCATATACACTAAAAATGAGTTTCGTAAAATATAAATAATCTGCAGCCGGCTTATATCACGATTTTAGGCATAAAAAAACATAATTCCCCCCTTTTTGGTGGAAACTATGCCTTTTTTGGTGGAGATAGGGGGATTCGAATTATAGATGTGCGGAATAATGAAATAAAATAGAAATATTTAACATAGCCGAAACCCTGCGTTTTTACTGGGTTTTCTAGCCCTGTTATAAATTATATGGAATTGTGGAAAGTTGTGTAAAGGGTGATTTAAAGGGTCAAAAATAGTCTGTAAAGGGTCAAATAAAGGGTCAAAAATCCCGCTCCTATCGGCTGCAGGGAGCGGGACAATTTTACATTAGGCTTTTTATATATGCCTCCATCCGGGCGGCGCTTTCCTTTTTCATCTGTTCGGTGACATGGCCGTAAACGTCAAGCGTAAATGCGGCGGTGTGGTATCCCAGATTCTCCTGCACGGTTTTAACGTCGTCGCCATTGCGCAGGGCTGTTACTGCGTAAGTATGCCGGAGATCATGAAAACGGGCATTTTCTAGGCCAAGGCTTTTTACAATGCGTTTATAGTGCTTGTAAAGTGTTACATCTGAAAGGTGTGCCCCTATTTCATTTGTGAACACAAGCCCCGCGTTTATTGGATCTCCGTTGCCCCATGCCGCCCCGGCTTTTAAGCGGTCTTTTGTCTGTTTTGCCTTAACGCTTTTCAATGTATTCATCACAAGAGGAGCGGGGCTGATGCAACGGCTTTTATTATTCTTCAGCGAAGTCAACAGAAACTGCCCTTTGTTGTCGCGGTCTCGTTGCAGTTGCCTCTTGACCGTTATCAATCCTTTGTCAAAGTCCACATTGTCCCATGTGAGCCCCAGAACTTCACTTCGGCGCATTCCTGTAAACAGTGCTGCAATAAAACACGCTTCGTATTGGTCTCCTCGAATCGCTGTTAAGAACGATTTTATTTCGCTATCGGTCAATGGGGCTATGTCTTTCTTCTCTATACGCGGCAGTTCGCAAGAATCAGCTGGGTTTGCCCGAATATATCCCGCCTTTACTGCCTGCGCCAAAGCCTTGTGGAATACCCCATGCAAATTCTTTATTGTCTTTGCGGAAAGTCCCTTGCTCTCCTGTAAGTTGTTGTAAAATGCCTGAATTGCATGAGGCTTTAGCTCTGACAGCTTACAAGCTCCGAAGGCGGGCACAATGTGATTATTGCAATGTTTAGTATAAGAATACCGCGTTGTTTGCTTTACTCCGCCCAGATATTCGCTTTTCCATATGTCAAGCCATTGCCCGACGGTCATTTTAGAAGGTTCCGTATATACACCGTTGTCAATGTCCACAGAAACGGCTTGCAGTTTCTTTCTGACCTCTGCCTGTGTACTGCCATATATGGACTTTTGCACCTGTTTCCCGGTTCCGGGATCACGGCCCAGCGTGTACCTGGCTTCCCACCGTCCGTCTGGCCGCTGGCGTATGGTTCCCGCTCCCTGTGCGTTTCGCTTTGCTTGCTTTGCCATAAAATCAGCCCCTTTCTGTAAATCATTGACACCGAGGGGCATATTTGCTATAATAAAAGCGGTTTCATGATATGCCCTTTCTGTGGTGTATATCCTTTCCCCTGTGTTGGCGCACGGGGGATTTTTTTGTTTATATTGTCCATGCCTCCCGCCCCATCAGCCCCGGCCATAGGCACAGCGGTACACACATTGCACAAGACGGCGGAGCGGGACAGCGTTTTCAAGGGGGATGAAATATGATCCCCCCTGCACACTCTCTTGCGTACTGCCTTGTAGACTGTTTTGCGTACTATTTGACATAGCCATACAGGAGCGGATCAGCTTGCGGTTCAAATTGGGCGTTGTTTCGATCCGCTTCACGGTCCGGAGCGGGACTGTCAGGCTATTTGCTGTCCGGTTCTTATCACCTCACGAGCAAAACCGCTATTATCTTTTGAAACGTCAAGCAGGATCGGCTCAATAGAGGTGTCAACCTCACAAGTCAACTGATAAAGCAGGGCAGAGGTCTCCAAAAAATCGCCGTTAAAAGAATCAAAGATCACCGCTATATCAATATCGCTTTCGTCTGTCTGTGTCCCTTTGACATAGGAGCCGTACAGGACAACAGCGGCGGGGGTCATATATCCTTTCAGGATTTCGGCATATTTTCTGGCATGGTTTAAAGCTGTGTTTTTATCCATGTTAACAACTCCTTTGTTTGCTCAATGATATGTTCACAGCGTTCCGCTGTAAGCTGGCTCAACAGTATATCCTTATATGAGGGGTAACGGGATTCAATATTCAGTGGATTAAGCACAAAAAGCGATTTCTTTTGCTGGTCCGTCATAAGTCCAAACAGGCCGGCCGCTTCTGACAGCTTAATCAGGTTGTGCATTTTAGGCGGCATATGATCAAATTTGTCCACAATGACCGCTTTCAGAGCTTTTTCTATAGACTGATGGCACATAAACCCAACGTAGAGGTATCTTTGGGTTTTGAGCATTGCCGCCGCTGTCTCTATGTCATAATCAGCAAGGTCAATCCAATACTTTACTTTTTCATCCATTCGTTTCACCTCTTTCTTTCAGTTCGGAACTGAGTATGCAGGTACTAACGCTGATAAATTACTAAAAAATACTAAAATATTAGAATACTCCAATGAACGGTTGCGGGACGGATCAGCGGCGTTTACGCCTTATATCTCCGTTGTGATCTTTCCTTCCCGAACCCCCAGCACCCTTCCATAACAATGTATGGCGTCGGTGTCATGAAAATAGATTTCTGGATATTTGGGGTTGTGGGATTTAAGCCCTTCCTCCGCAAGTTCCTTGACAAACACGTTTCCGTTTATCATGAACAGCCCTATTTCTCCTACCTTTATTTCTGGCTGTTGCTTAATATAAAGCGTATCCCCGGAGTAATATGTCGGCTCCATACTGTCCCCGGTCACAGTCACCAAAAATGATGTTTCGGGCGGTTCGTCCTCCTCCATAATAATCATGGTATAGGAGGAGGAATCAAGAAACTGGCCTGTCCCTGCTGATACGCGGATGTCGTACAGCGGTGCTTCGCGCTTCGGCAACTTAATGATATTGCTTTCTTTTTCCTGTTCTTTCGGTGCGCGGATTGTTTCAATGCGCTTATATTCAAGATTAAGGTTTGTGTCTACGACCTCTTTCCCGTGTGCGTCTAACATATTATACAAATCAAGTAACCTTCGATTGTCCGGGGATATGCTTTCTTCCTCTATGCCATATATTTGATTTATTGATATCCCCAATAGTGTGCAAAGATTAAACAGTGTTTCTATGTCGATTGAATTGCTACCCTTTTCCCAGTTCGTAACAGCCGGAGGCGAAACTCCGAGTTGTTCAGCAACGTGTCTTTTTGTCAGGCCCTTTTGAGTTCTATAAAAAAGAATGTTTTTTGCGATCCTCTCCCGGATTTCTCCCATGTCTATCACCTCTTTATTGTAGTATATGTCTATTATACCACAGGTCTGCAAAAAAATCAATACATATATTAAGAGATACTTAATAAAAACTTTTAAAATATGTATTGACATTAAGTAAAACTTAACATATAATGCAATAGTGTTAAGAATTACTTAATTATTGGGGGTGGATATAATGGAGTTAGGCGTACAGATTAAAGAATACCTTGAACAACGAGGCATAAAACAGTCATGGCTTGCGGGCATGACCGGGATTGATACAGTCACACTTAATTGCATATTAAAGGGCAATCGCAGAATCCTTGCGGAAGAATATTTTAAAATTTGTCATGCGCTAGGCCTTCCGCTTGAAACCTTTCAAAGAAGAAAATAACGCAACAATCGGAGCGGGACAGTCCCACAGAGCTGAGTTTATTTCGCTTGTGGATTCAGTGCAGAAATTCAGAGCCCCCAACTTTGGGGAGACCTACTACAGACAATTACATACCAGAAAGGAGAAAACGAATGAACGAGGATTTAAGAATTTACGAAAATGTAAGTGACATAGCGGAGCACATACGAGACCCGCGCGTTTTGGGTGGCTTTGTTTATGTACTCGATACCGATCAAGGCATAAAGATTGGAAAATCAAGAGCGGTGGCGCGGAGAGTTTCGGAAATAAGCCATACGTCTGGAAAACACATAAAAAGGATAGCTGTTACCTGTGCTACCGGAAACTACGCAGACATAGAAAAGCGATTGCACAAGCAGTTTAAAGAATTCAGAATTTTGTCCGAATGGTACTCCGTCGCTTTTGACACCGTGATAAAATCGCTAAAGCAACAGCCGTTTTCCGCTTTGGGGACGCGAACCGAGACACCGCTTGAAGAGGAACCGCTATTTTCCCTTCTTTTTGATCCGCTTCCAGATCCACAAAGCTTTATGGAGGAAATGATAAAATCAGAGCCAGCGGTACAAAGCTATTTAAAGTTGCACAACCTGGAACTGATGATAAATAAAGGCCAGATTTATATAACGGATAACGACCTGATTTTCATGCCTATAGCGGATTTTACAATGTTCATCAACGCAATAACCGCAAATGCGGAATTATAGGAGGTCAATTCAATGTCAGATTACAAGTTAACCAATTACGAGAAAGAGACGATAATCGTCTTTAACGAGGCCGAAACAGAAGCGGAAGTATTTACATACAATGGGCGGCTAATACGGCAGATCGAGGCATTGTGCAGGGATTTTCCCGATAAGTTCAAGCGTGTCAAAGACAATGGAGCGGGCGGGATTACATATTGCGTTCCTAAAAGGCGTGTAAATATAACCCGTCCGAAAGCACAGGAAAATAAAACGGAATGAAAGTGTGCGCTGTGTGCATTTTCAGGGAGTACGCTCAGTCGGGTATATACTTTCATAGGCAATGGGGTATCTGGTTGCCGAGAGTGCAACAGCGGCTACCAACAGACCTAAAAACAGTATGTATGCAACTGTGGGTACACCCGGAACGGCAGACAAGGAAAAAGAGAACGTCGGAACGTAAGAAATTGATTCGATTTACGGAGTTTTTAAAGTTGCCAAAGTACAAGGGTGCAGACCGGCAAATTTGAAATACGCATGCCACGGCAGGGTAAGTATATACCCCGGGAGCTGTTTGATCTTTGGAGCCCGTTGCTTGTCAGGCCAGCAGACCTAAAAACGGCATTCACGCAATGGGGTTATATGTCCCGCTCCAAAAGGCGGGGAGGAAAGGAGAAGCGGATCATGAAAAGGTATCAGCTGTTTCAGACAAAAGAAGCGGCGGAGGAATTCCGCAAGGGAATGAAGGAACAGGGCTTCCGGTACGTGCTGTGGGAGCTTGCAAAGGAGAGAACGCATAAAAACAGCGGGTGCGTGGGCGTGCTTGCGGCCAATGACCCAAAATATAAGTATTCTGTTGAATGGCGCGTATAACAGGCGAAAGGAAAGGAGAATCAGATCATGAAATCAAAGTATACATCATTTGACGAATTGCCATTGTGCCTGAATGTTCAGGATGTGGCTGACGTGATGGGCGTATCAAAGCCGGTTGCGTATGAGCTGGCGAACCGTGCGGACTTCCCGGCTATCAGGATGGGGGACAGCGGAAAGCGGATTGTAGTGCCGCGTGACCGGTTCCGGGCGTGGCTGGCCGGAATAGAGCTGACCGATTTGCCATATGACCAGATTGACACGTTGGACGATATAGAGCCCGCTCCATTGCGGGTTGTGAAATAGGAGGATAGTAAATGACGGAGACTGTAAGACAGATACTTGACTATGAAGATCTTAAACAAACGCTGATGAAGCTATGCGAAAATGAAGGGCTGAAATTTATTGAAAAGCGTTTGAGCAATGCTGGAATTGCATTTGTGCGGTACAAGGACCGCGTCATACTAAACATTGACGGACCGCTGAATACAGAGAAACAGGAGGGCAAAGCATGAAATACATAGAATGGACAAGCCTGCTTTCGGCGTTTGTAATGCTGGGACTGAATGAGGCGTATAATTGGCCGCTGTGGCCGGCGGCGGTGTGCTGTGGAATATGCGTGACAGCATACAGAATCCAAGCGGAGCGGGACAAGCAGACAGCGAAAGGTGAGGAAGCGAGATGATCAAATTGTCAGAATACAAGCAGGGAAATCCGGCAATGACAGTGGGCCAGATGGAAGGGCTCATACAGAAAATAAGCGCGGGTGCGTTTCCTGTAAACGGTCATTGTTTGGAGAAGCGGGGCATACTGCACAGAGATGTTTTAGTTGTGGCTTTTGGTAAATATCCAGCGGAACATGCAGGAATGTTTGACAAAGCAGAGAAGGATATATGCCTTTGTGAGATCCGGGCGTTGGAGAATCCGTGTCAATCGTTTTTGGGGTTTAAGGAGTACATAGGCCGGGACTTGTTTGGTGAACATATGGTAACGACAAATTACATAGACCAAGAGCATAACCGCTGTTTGACGGCAAGCAAGATTTACGGAGTTGTATTCGCGCATATTAGAGACGGCGTTACGCTTTGGGAAAGGCCGCTGTCTGACTTTCCGACTGAACTCCCGCCGCCGCTGGAGATCAGGCAGAGCGATAATATTGATCTGGATTCATTAAAAAGAACTTACAGAAAAGAAAAGCCCGCCTGTGCGGCAACACAGAGCGGGCAAAGGGAAATAGAACAACCAAAGCTATTCCCGTACAGTATACAACGAACGATTGAGGTTGTCAAGCAGGGTGCCCTCAATCTGAGGGTTACTGTATATGAAAAAGTTAGGAGCTGAAAGCATGAAAAACAATATAGATTCCTCCCAGTGGGGGGGCTTATGGAGTTGCAGGAATTGACCATATCTGAGAAGCTGCGCGTTTTCGCGGCTGCGAACGTGCTTAAACGGACGCCAAGCGAAATACAGCGGCAGGATTATATGCGCCGGGTAATGGAAGGGCTGTGCGGGGAAGGGGACATACTTTGACGAATGGAAAGGAAAAAGACGGGTGACGCATGAACAGAATACCAGACGAATTAAAACAGCTGAAACAATGGGTTGTGTGGGGCGTATCGCCGGACAAGCCCAAACTGCCGTACAATCCGGCAGGGATGAATCCGGCCAAGGCGGGAGAGGCCAAGACATGGGCCGACTTTGAGACAGCGGAAAAAGCGGTAAAAGCCGGACGTGCGCAGGGGGTGGGCTTTGAGTTCAACGATACTGGCCTGTACGGGGTAGATCTTGATCACGTTCTGGAGGACAGCAGACTGAGGCCGGAGGCACAGACTGTTGTGGACTTGCTGAACTCCTATACGGAAATCAGCCCCAGCGGAACAGGGCTTCATATTTTGGTAAAGTCGGCCCCGCTCCAGATGGAGAGGAACCGGAAGGGCTTTCTTGAAATCTACCACAAGGGCCGGTACTTCACTATGATGGGGAATGTCTATGGCGAATACAGGGAAATAGCAGACCGGACGGAGGAGCTTGAAGCGGTTTATGCCGCCTTTCTGGAGCCGCCTGTCCCTGAAAGCCCACAAGCCCCCGCCTCTCCGGGAGCAGTGCCGGATGATTCATATTTACAGACAGGCCTTGAAAAAGACCGGAAGTTTCAAGACTTGTGGAACGGCGGCAGACCGAACGGAAACGAAAGCGCGGATGATCTGGCCCTGATGAACAAGCTGGCTTACTGGTGCAGCAGAAACCCGGAGCTTATGCGGGAGGCCTTTGCGGAAAGTCCGCATTGCCGGAGCAAAGACCCGGAGCATCAGAAGAAAGCGGCAAGAACGGACTACATAGAGCGCACAGTCCGGGAGGCGCTGGCAAAGGTTACGGCAACAGCGGAGGCCGACAACAGGGACTTTAAAGCCAGTCAGGCCCGAAAGGACTTTGACACACCCGGGAGCAGGACGGAGAAGCCGGAGAAGAAGAAACTGAAAACCATATCGGCAAGAGAGCTTCAGGACAAAGACATACCGCCGATTGACTTTGTCATTGACAATTTTCTGCCGCAGGGGCTGGGAATGCTTGTGGCCGCTCCCAAGGTCGGCAAGAGCTGGCTTGTTTTGGATATGTGCCTGGCTGTGGCGATAGGACTTGAATTTCTGGGACACGGCACAAACCAATGCGAATGCCTTTATCTTGCGCTGGAGGACAGCGAAAGACGGCTGAAAGACAGGATGAACAAGATTCTAAAGGGGAGAAGGGCCCCGGAGGGCTTTCATTATGCCACCTCTGCCAGTGATATAGCAAACGGCCTGATTGAGGAGCTGGAGGGCTTTATATCAGAGCACCCGAAAACGGGGCTGATTGTGATTGATACGCTGGAGAAGGTGAGACCTGCGAACGCCGGGAAGGATTCCGCATACAGCAAGGACTATAAAGACGTTGGTGCCTTGAAAAAGTTTGCGGATCAGCACAATATCTGCCTGTTTATGGTTCACCATGTGCGGAAAATGAGCGACGACAGCGATCCCTTCAACCGGATTTCGGGCACAAACGGAATTTTGGGCGCGGTTGATACCGCTCTGATCATTGAAAAGGCATCCAGAGACAGCGAGGAAGCCAAGCTGTCCATTACAGGCCGTGACGTAGAAGGGAACTCCATCATTATCAAATTCGACAAGGAAGATCACCGCTGGAAAGTGGTGGGAGACGCTTTCTGGCTGGAAGCGGAGCGGGCCAGACTGCAATACAATGACGATCCCATTGTTAAAACGGTAAAAGCCCTGCTGGAGGAATCGCCGGAGGGCTGGAGGGGTACGGCAACAGACCTGCTGAACCAGTGCCGGAAGATTTCCGGACAGCTGGTGGCAAGCGTGCCGCGCAGTCTTACCGTGCAAATTAAGAAGCTGGAAGGGGCGTTCTGGGAATATGACAGGATTGTCCACAGTCAAATATCCAATGGGAGCGGTGGGAAGTTCCATGTATTTGAATGCCGGGAGAACTCTGACACATGGCAGGACGTAACGGAACAGGAGAGCATGGACATGGTTTTCAGTGACGAAGTGTGACGCAAATGTACGAACTGTACGAACTTGAACTATAAATCAACGCAAATAAAATATCAAATTTTGTTTTTGCGTTGATGGACAAGATGAGTATATATACACACTCTTATTTGCGTTGTTTGCGTTGGTTATCGTTGATTTAAAGGGTTTGATGGGGATATATTTGTGGATATATCAACGGAAACCAACGCAAATATATTTAGGTGGCAACATAAAAAGTATCAATTATTTGTCCTATCAACGCAAACAACGCAAACAACGCAAATATTAAGGAGTGTATAGAAAACCAGAACAGCGGAAAGGAGAAAATAAAAAATGGTTTGTATGATAGCGGATTACAAGCAGAAAGGCGAGGACAGAAACGGGGCGTTCATCATTCCGGCTGTAGACGATTGGGATATTGCAGTTCCCGGGCTTGCCAAGTATCTGGAAGGTATGGGGATGAGCGTACAGGCTGTCACGGTGATTCCCGGAGAATACACGATAGAGAAGCTCACAAGGATTTCCGAGAGCCCGGACGAACTGCCGCGCGGTGTTGTGCCGGTTGTGCATGTATTTGACGATAATATGCAGTGGGAGACGGTTGGGCGCGGTCAGGCAAAGCGAACAAAATCGAACAGATAACGGGCCGGAAGGCTTTGGGGAAATGTCCGCAAGACCGCATACTGTGTGGGATACGCTCATAATGCGGTGCGTTTGGGTGTTTCGACTTGCGGCCATAGAAAAAGAGCGGTGACAGCTCCATACTGTCCCGCTCCATGCCGGAATAGAACGGCGGGGAACCGTCCCGCTCCTGATGAGAATATTATATCCGGGGGCGGTGCGTTTGTCAATCGAGGAATTGGTCATAGAGATACAGAAGGGCAATGCAGGGCTGAAAAATGAGCTCTGGGAGCGGGTCGGGAAATGGGCCGCTGTGCTGTGCCGCCGCTATGCGGAGTATGGCAGGAAAATGGGCTGTGAGATGGATGATTTGATCAATGTTTCATGGTTCGGCGTGGAACGCGCCATAAAGGCCTATGATCCGGACAAGCCATATAAATTCATTACCTACATGAAATTCAACGTCCAGAACGCAATATCTGAACTGCTGGGACTGCGGGGCCGGAAGAGACTGCCGGAGCTGTCTCTGGATGAGCCCATAGGCGGCGAGGACGAAGACACAACCCGGCTTGATATGCTGGAGGACAAAACGGCGGGGGAAGCGTTTGAATCTGTGGAACAGCGGGAGCTGTGCGGCTGGGTACGGGAACAGGTGGAGGAACTGCGGCCAGACCTGCGGGAGATCATGCACGGGAAATATTGGCAGGGAATGACCTGTGCGGAGCTGGGGCGGAGAATTGGCGTATCAGGCGACAGGGTGCGGCAGTTGGAGGCCACGGCCCTGCTGAAGATACGCCAGAGGCCGGAAATGCGGGCGTATTACAATACGTTTTGTTATCGGCATACAGGGGTATCTAGCTTCAACACCACATGGACAAGCTCCACGGAATGGGCGGTCTTGAAGCTGGAACAAATGCGGGAGCGGGAAAGGGAGAACGAAAAGCGCATTATTGCACAAATTCAACAAGAGAAAACGGGGGAAATGAGCGGTGAAAATATGGACTGCAGAAAATATCGCATACTTGAAAGCGAACTATGGCAGCGGTAATCTTGCCGCGATAGCTAAGCACATAGGCGTAACGGTTAAGACGGTCAGAAACAAGGCGTACATGCTGGGGCTTTACCGGCACAGCACAAAGGGAAGGAAAAGGACCCCGGGGGAACAGGAGGCAATCGGTCGTGGGCAGAGGTCACGCTCTAAATACAACCCGAATCCCATTACAGAAACAACGCGGCGGTGCGTATGCTGGTGGACAGCGGAAGGCGACAGTCCGGCAGAGATAGGGGAAATGCTTTGCCGTCCGGCGCGGGAGATACAGGGAATCCTTGCGGAGTGCATGGAGAACGGAAGCTATAACCATTATCAGGCAATCAAGGGCTATCCGGGCCGCGTAAAACGAAAGAAAGGTGGGATAACACGGTGATACCAAGGACGGCAATGGAATACTTCAAGGCGGAGCGGAACAAGCATACAGAGCCATACCGGCGGTTCTATGATGAAGCTGTGGAGGCGTTAGAGTTTTACAATGCTGTCATGGAGCTGAACCGGCTGGCGGATGAGATGGAACATGAAACGAAAGCCGGATGAGACCCTGAAAAAGAGGCTGGAACTTGACAAAACCTGACATTCCGAACGCCCTGAAAAAGGAACAGAACTTGAAAAAACTTGAGATTTTAAAGCTATGGAGGATTTGCGGAATCTGATAAAACCTGACAGATCCAGCCTGTGGGAATACCCCTGGTACGAAAAAACACGGGTTAATAATTGAGTTCCAGAGTCGCAAGGGTGCAGGACAAAAGAGAAATGATGTCCATGCGTGAGGGGTGGGGGTATATCCGTTCAGGAGGCCCACAGCTGGCCTTACAGGACAACCGTCCCGCTCCGCTATGATCTTATATACCCCGGGTGCTGTTTGCTCTTTTGGACGCCCCGCACGCGGAGCCAGCAGACCTGAAAACGGCAAGCTGGCCGTTTGTTATCAAATGTTATGATATCGGGTAAGCTATTGACAGCATGGTGTGTCATATTTGACACAGGGGTCAGACAGGAAGCCCCTTGCCTAAAGTATATAAAACGTACTTTAAAGCCAAGCCGTAGAAAGTGACCCGGCAACCTTTAGGGGAAGTCATTTTGACTTTGTGCGAAATTCGTACGAAGCACAACTACCTGAATATCATTCAGGCAGCTGAACTGGTGGACTGTCGGTCACCTGGTTGAGAGGGGGTGTTTGAAATTTGAAGCAGGGGGTGGGCAGATTTGCCCTGCCTTTCGGGGCTGTGTGTGGTCAAGGCGTCAGAAAACGCAGAGCACGCAAACACAGCGGGGATAAGGCTTGCAGGGTATTTACATCCGGGTTTTCTGACAACTTCACCCCGGAGCTGGACAAGAAAAAGCCCCGCCGGAGCGGGGCAGGATACCAGGCTATGGAAAACCGCCTTGTCTGGGTCTGTTTCAGGAATTGGCCGTATAGGCCGGCATAAGTTTTCCTGAAGGCTGTGGTAGTGAATAAAATAGGATCTGTTGATAAACCCCAAAAATCCGCAACCCATCAGCGTAGTTATGCTGGGTTACGCGCTACCTATTTTTAATTAAGAAAGGTAGCGCGTAAAGTTGGACCTGTTGACAAAGTAGACGAAACCGCCTCCTATGGTTCTATTTTACCATAAAAAGTGTAACTTTTTGGGGTCACATCATCTGCTTTGTCAACAGGTCCTATAAATGCGGAGCCTCTATCAGCCTGGTATTCCCGGCCTGCCGCCATTCACCGTTTTGATTTTGATAGGAATATTCTGAGCTGTCTGCCAAATCTCCAATCGCTATGTACTCAAATATTGAAAGCTGAAGCGGTTGAAGCGTATGGTAATATTTGCAGTTTATTTCTTTTTTAACATACTTGAAGAAGCATTCACAGCATGCGCTATCAAAGGGATAAAAAATCTGTACCACGTGCAAAGCATCCAGAAACTGACGGAATGCAAAGGCAGTATACTGAGTCCTGCGGTTGAGATGGAACGTAAGACCATAAGGGATCTTTCGCTTTTCGTATGCTTTTTGAAATTGAAATGGAGCATGGGTCACGTAATTTTCCCCCAAAATGCAGTATTTTATAATTTTAAATATGTTTTACAAAAAATTGAGGATTGCTTTTGGTTAGGTTGGATCTTATAATTAAGTAAATGATTTACATCAGCTATGCATTTAAAATTTTGTGCTTCAAAAATTATAAATTAGTTTAATTACGAAATAAACTGATATTCAAACGGCAATTCATTATGACGAGGTAACGACGTGAAAAAAAAGAAGTTTCATAAAAAAGAATCCCCAACATATGCTCACAAAGTTCCATTACTATCAAAACTGGATATTAAAATAAAATGGTTTATTTTATATCTGCTGGTGATATTCATTCCAATTTCAGTATGTATCGGATTATGGTTTTATGTACAGTATTCTGTCAACGCAGAGCGCATTGTCGAAGGACATCTGCAGATTAAAAATGTAATACAAAAAGTTGAAGAGGAGGTAACGATAAATTCGATCTTAGTCAATAATTTGAAAAGTAATACACTTATTAAGGCAGCGGCTGAGTTACCGGATTTAAATAATGGTGATAAAAAGCAGATTGTTTTGGAACTTTCTCAAATATTGGCGAGGTATACCAAACAAAATGATTTGAAAAATGTTATTTTTGTCTATCTCAGACGAAGTGACATGGTTGTTACGGGGGAAGGGTATTACACGCCCAGAGAATATTGGGAAAAGTGTTATAGTAACAGTGATTTGAGCTTTTCAGTATGGAAAAACATTGTATCAAAAAATTTGCCGGTTAAATACAATTTATATTCCCCTTCTTTTTGCGAAAATGAAAATTATAAATATAAAAGTTTTCTACACACAACGCTTATTAACAAAACTGGAGATTTGACTTATGCAGTGGTAGGTATTCAGAGTACCGAAGCCATAAGCTATGATCAAAATATAGATGACACATATTTTGTCATCTATGATGACAAAGGAGAATTGGTTTATGGATCCAATAATGTGCAAAAGGACGTATTGCCTATTCTGATGCAAAGTGAGGCTGATGACATATTAAAAATAGGCAGACAACGATATATTGTGAAGCATGAGAAGGCAGAAAGCTTAGGTTTTAGATTTGTAGTTGCAGTAAAGTTTTATGATGTTTTTACAAAATCGATATTGCCCATTGCTTCAATTTGTTTGATTCTCCTCGCCAGTGTAGCAAGCGTTTGGTTTTTATGGCGAATAACAGAGAAAAATCATAGCGTTATAGAGAGTGTCATTGCTAAGCTGAGAAAGTTCAGAAATGAAAGCACTTCCATGGATGAAGTGGCGATTATTAACAACGTGATTGACAGAATGATAATAAAAAATCAAAATCAGGAACGATTGCTCAGCAAACAGCAGAATCAGTTTATATCATTTAATATAAGTCGGCTCCTGCACGGGAATCTAAAAGAATTTGCTGGGATTAGAGAGGGGCTCATAGAGGATGACGGCCTAGCCTTTTTGAGTGATTATTTTGTAGTGGCAGTGATTATCATTGAAGGCGCAGAGGAATTTCTGGAATATGACAGCGGGTCTTCAATTCCAGACGAGAGCAATCTGGTAAGATTTGCAATTAAAAATGTTGCGGAGGAGGTGATTGCAAAAGGTGGAAACAAAGCCTATTTTGCTGACGAGGAAGAAATAGCGACACTTCTAATATCCATATCATCTGAAAACCTTTCGGGTGTTACAGAGAAGCTATTAAACAACTGTAGATTTTTGCAGTCTTTTTTAAGTCAAAACCTAAAAATCAAAACGAGTATTTCAATCAGTAATGTTTTTATGGGATTTGATGAGATACAGCTCGCGTATAAGCAGGCTATAGAAACAGCGGAATATAAAAGTATTCTGGGGGAAGATATCATAATCACGCCGGATGATATTGATATACAAAGTGATTTGAAGTTCAGTTACACGCAAGAACAGGAAAATCTTCTGTTAAATTTGATGCAATCCGGAAATCCCGCGCAAGCAGCGAAACTCATAAAAAATGTACTGGCTCTTGAAACAGATCAAAAGTTTCAGGATGTTAAATATATACAGTGCATGATATACAGTATCGCGGGTACAATAATCAGGTTTTGCAATGAAGTAAAAATTGATGAACAAACATTTAATGAAAATGAATTCTTAGAGTCTTTGATGAGTGAAAAACATTTAGATAATATGAAAAATATGCTGATTGAAGCAGTAAGAAGTATTTGTTCGGAATATAAGAGTGAACCGATGGATTCATTGATTAAACGTGTGACAAAATTCATTGAAGAGGAATACAGCAATACGGCACTGAGCGTTTCATATATCGCAGAACACTTTGAATTTCATATTGCATATATGTCAAATTTATTCAGAGAAAAAATGGGAATAGGAATGCTTGAATACATCAACAAACTACGGGTGAATAAATCAATAGAACTATTGCTCACTACCGATTACAGTGTGAATCATATTGCCGAAAAGGTTGGATATTTAAACGCAAACACCTATATAAGAATTTTTAAGAAAAATATGGGCGAGACGCCAAATAAATTTAGAAGTTTAAATCAAATATAAATTAAGGGAGGAAATATTCTATGAAGAAATCAAGAACAGCAATCATTGCGGCGGTTATATTAGGTATTACTATGCTAAGCAGCTGTGGTGGAAACAAAAATGAGACTGGTAAAAATGTGGATTTTGAAGTTAAAACGGATGGAAGTTATCCGATTCAGACTGACAAAACAATTACATGGTGGGTGTCAATGCACGAGAGTGTAGCGGCGAATTTCAGCAGTTTGAATGAAACTCAATTTGCCAAAGAGCTCATCGCGCAGACAGGTGTTAATGTCGAGTTTATACATCCTCCAATGGCGCAGGTGACGGAAAAGTTTAATCTGATGATTGCATCGCAGGACTATCCGGATATTATTGAAACAAAGTGGAACGGATTTGCCGGCGGCGGCCCGCACGCGGCTATTGAAGACGGGGTAATCATTCCGCTGAACAACGTGATTGAAAAGGCGGCCCCTAATCTTAACGCATATTTGAGTGAAAATAATGATGTTTTGAAGGGTGTCAGCACGGATGAAAAAGAAATTTTTGCATTTCCTTTTGTGCGGGAAAGCGATTACCTGAGTACATATTTCGGCCCAATGTTTCGAAAGGATTATCTTGACCGAGCAGGCCTTGATGTTCCCGAAACGATCCAGGAGTGGGAAACTGCCCTTTACGCCTTTAAAGACATGGGCGTGGAAATTCCTTTGGCTGTAACGTTGGATAATGGTAAAATGAAAAACTCTTCTCCGTTTTTGGGTGCGTACGGAGCAATGGGCGATTTTTATGTTGAGGACGGCAAGGTTAAGTTTGGACCATATGATGATGCGGTGGAATTCACTGAATTTGTGAAACTTATGGCAAAGTGGTACAAGGATGGTATTTTGAATCCCAATTTTGTCAATACAAAAAGCGATGCGCAGTCTGCCTTAGGAATAAGCGGAAAGTGGGGGGTGATTTTTGCTTCCAGCGGCGGGAGCTTTGGGTCATGGATTCCCGCAATTCAAAAGAATAATCCAGATGCCGAATTTGTGCCGGCTAAGTATCCGGTTCTGAATAAGGGAGAAACGCCTAAATTCGGACAAAAAAATTTCAAATGTGACGCAGGTATTGCGGCTATCTCAACCCAATGCGAAGAAATTGAACTTGCGGCAAGATTGCTGGATTACGCATATTCTGAAAAAGGGTATATGCTATACAATTTTGGTAAGGAAGGGGAATCCTATCAAATGATAGACGGCATTCCTACTTATACAGAGATGATCACAAACCCAGATGTAAACGGCGGGAAACCGATGGGACAAATGATTGCAAAGTACGCCAGAGCGAGTTATTCCGCTCCAATGATTCAATCCGAGAATTATATGAAGCAGTATGCTAAGCTGGATGTTCAAAAGCAGGCAATTGACACCTGGTCTGATACCAAACAGACGGAATACGCGCTTCCATATGTTTTAATGACAGCCGAGGAAAACAGTGAATACTCCGCTATTATGGCAGATATCAATACCTATCGGCAGGAGGAACTTTATAAATTCATAACTGGCACGGAAAGTCTCGACAGATTGTCCGATTATTTTACGACATTAAAAAATATGAAAATTGAACGTGCGATTGAAATTAACCAGACAGCATATGAGCGCTATTTGGAAAGGTAATTGTAAATAAAAGGAGCAAATTCATGACAACTTTCGCAAGAATGAAAAAAACAGCAAATACAGATTCAAAGCATAGTAGGATGCCCAGAAGAGGCTTTCGGGAACGATGTGTTCGAGATTTTAAAAAAAATCGTGTTTTATATTTGCTGGTTCTTCCAGTGCTGGCATTTTATATCATATTTCATTATATGCCAATGTATGGCGTTACGATTGCCTTTAAAAATTTTTCACCCAGCAAGGGAATTATGGAGAGTCCCTGGATTGGAATGGAGCATTTCACCAATTTCTTTGGCAGCGTATACTTTAAACGCGTGCTGCTCAATACTTTGCGGATAAGCTTTACCAGTATTCTCTTTGGTTTTACGGCGCCGATTATACTGGCGTTGCTGATCAATGAGCTGAGAAGCAAACGGTATGCCAGAATTGTTCAGACCGTTACATACATGCCGCATTTTATTTCGCTTGTGGTTGTGTGCGGTATTCTTACAAACTTTTTGAGTGAAACTGGAGTTATAACGCAGTTTTTATCTATGTTTGGAATGGAAAAGCAAGATCTTTTGCGTGTACCTGGATACTTCACGACTATTTATATCGCGTCGGGAATATGGCAGGAGATTGGCTGGGGATCTATCATTTATCTTGCGGCGCTGGCAGGCATTGACCCGTCTCTTCACGAGGCGGCCCGCATTGACGGCGCCGGGAGATGGCGGCAGATTTGGGCAGTGGACATTCCCGGTATTCTGCCTACCATTGTTACGCTTTTGGTACTTCGTATGGGGAAGGTTATGAATGTTGGATTTGAAAAGATCATTTTACTGTATAATCCTCTAACAATGGAAACCGCAGATGTCATCTCTTCCTTTGTCTACAGAAAAGGCCTTATGGAATCTAATTACGGGTATTCGACTGCAGTTGGCTTATTTAACTCTGTTATTAACATGATACTTGTCATACTGGCCAATAAGATCAGCCGTAAATTGAATGAAACATCTCTATGGTAAAAATAAAGGGGAAAATGGAAAAATGAAAATAAAAGAATCTCCGCAGCAAAGAATTTTCAATGTATTTAATGTAGTTTTTACATTTGTTTTAATGGTTATTATGCTGTATCCTATGATACATGTGCTTATGGCATCGTTTTCTGATGGCGAGGAGCTGATTGCGTCTACAGGTGTTCTGCTATGGCCAAAAGGATTTAATCTGCTGGCGTATCAGCGGGCTTTTGAAAATCCTGCTATTTTTACAGGGTACCAAAATACACTGTTCATACTTATTGTTGGCTGCTGTGTGAACATTTTGCTGACTACTTTGGGCGCCTATTTCCTGTCTTCTAAAGGTATTATGTGGAAAAAGCCGGTTTCTTTTCTAATTATATTTACGATGTTCTTCGGAGGAGGCTTGATTCCTCAGTATCTAAACGTTCAGAATCTTGGCCTTTTAGATTCACGCTGGGCAGTCATTTTGGTTGGCGCAATCAGCACATATAATATGATCATCATGCGAACCGGGTTTGATGCAGTGCCTGATAGCTTAAAAGAAGCGGCTATTATAGATGGAGCAGGCCATTTAACAGTTTTATTTAAAGTCATGGTTCCGTTAGCCCTCCCAACACTGGCTGTTATTTTACTGTACTATGGGGTGGGGCATTGGAATTCATGGTTTACAGAATCAATTTATTTAAACTCTCCGTCCAAGTATCCCCTTCAGCTTGTTTTGCGCGGTATTCTTATTGTTAATGATACGACGACGATGACGCAAGGGGTTGATAATTCCGAAACCTGGGCGGCGGGCGAAGCAATCAAGTATGCAGTCATTATAATAGCAACGCTGCCGATTTTGTGCGTTTATCCGTTTTTACAAAAATTTTTCGTCAAAGGTGTCATGATCGGGGCAGTGAAGGGTTGAACTGCATAATTTTAGAAAGGTGAGGCAGCTATGAAAAAAGTTTTTATACCGTTGTTATGTTTTTGCATGATAATAACAAATTTTGAACATATATTGGTTCATGCGCAAGAAGGGAGTCTTTTAAGTGGCTCTGTAATTTGGGCTTCGGGTTCCTATATAAGCGATGCCGGAGAACTGCATAATTTAGTGGATGGACATACAAATACGGCTCTTTCGTCAAAGGAGTTGGGTGCGCTGACAAAAATGAGATTGTTTTTTGATATTGCGCCAGACGGCGGAGAAATCTCTCCTTATAACAAATTAAAGGTAAAATTTAATTCATATAATGTCGGGAAAATAGCGATGTATACATCAAACGATGTTTACAATATGATAGGTAAGGTCACCGCCCCGCCTACAGCAAATACAACAAGCAATGTGGGCTTCAAGGACTACAATATGGCGGTCGGCCAGCTTGATTTAACGCCAGCCTACATCACATTGCCTGGGGGAGAGAATTATCCTGAGGCGTTGGTGTTATCATTTGCCGAAAGGAGAGACAGATTCATCTGTGTGGAACTCACTGTTGCGGTAGATTCTACTTCAGGTGAATATACAGGAATACACAATGCAATCTCTGAAATTGAACTGTATCAAGGTGTGCCTTTCACTGTAAAAGTATCTTCAGAGGCGGAGAAGGTTTCCGTTCCATCGGAGATAGGCAAGGAGAAGACGGTTCGTTTTGCAGCGACAGTTCTGGATGCTGATAACGATCCAATTACAGACCCTGCTATGGCAGATTGCGAATTCAGTTTAGGCGATTTGTATAAGGGGATATCAATCAATGCCGAGGGTGTCTTGACAATAACAAAGGAAGCGATTCCCGGTACCGTTACGGTCATTGCAAAATGTACGGCTGATGGATACGAAACTGTACTTGGAAAGAAAAAAATTGAGCTGACTGACGTTGACGCAGTCGAAAAAGAGGTTGCGGAGGCTGCGGCGCGTTTGGAGTTTTCCATGATTTCACAGCAAAACATATCCTCCGTGGGTAAGGATCTTTCTCTGCTTTGTGCGGAAAACGGAAAGCTGACCATAGGCGATAAAACTTATTATGATATGGAGATTTCCTGGAGCAGTAGCAATGAAGCTGTTATCAGCAATAACGGGGATGTTGTGCGGCCCTCTGATGCGAATGCGGCCGTGACTTTGACCGCAGTCATTTCCAAAAAAAATCTGACAGGTGATATGATTTCCGCTGAAAAGACCTTTGTAATCACGGTGGTAAAAGCCGGTGAACCGGTTGATATGGTCAATGTTATGCTGGGCGGTTATGGTTGGGTAACCGCTGGATGGGGAACGGCCAGCAGTGCGGTGGATGGCGATAAAGCGAATGCCTGGCGTCTGGGAAATCACTCCCAGGGAACCATAGGCGCAGGGTTTAGAACCGCCAGCGGGAAAGCCGAAAAATATAATAAGGTCATTGTGACACTGGCTACAAGAATGTCAGAAAAAGACGCTAAAATGGTTGATTGTACCATTACCGGTTATGATACCGCAAACGACCCTGGTCCTGACGGCAGTTTGGCTACTGGTTTTCAACCAGGTCTTGGCGCTGTACCGATTTTAACCTATGTGGTCTCACCGGATGATCCGGACAAGCTGGAGCTGGCGGTAGATATGCCGGAATCTGCACAAAGCACTTATTTTGGGATCAGAGTTACAAATGGAGCTAAGGATGTATACAGTTCTAACGGCTGCGGTGTATATGAATTTGAGGTATACTATGCGACACCCTACGATGCGGAGCTTGCCGACGGGGACACTGTATTTTATATTCCCACACGTCAAGGAACGGCAAGTTTTGATATACCTCAATTCACTGTTTATGACGAGATGGGAAATGTCTTAAAAGCAGCATTTGAATACGATATATCCCTCGCCAAAGATATAAAAGGAATTACCTTACAGGATGGAAAAATAAATGTTGAATATGGATGTACTGCTGATTCTGTGGAGCTTTTATACAGATCATGGGATGAGGATAAAATATGGCTTGAGAAAGTGATTGCGATCCCGCTTTGCAAGTATACGCAGGAATACTACGATGCCGAGGAGGCCGGCGCGTATTTAGCTGAATTGATTCCAGGGAAACTGGATGCGGATATCACGCTTCCAACTGAGTATAATGGCGCGGCCATTAGCTGGTCATCCAATAAAGATGAGTATCTTTCCGCAACGGGAAAGGTTCAACAGCCGTCCTTTGAAGCGCAAGACGAAGAGGTGGTTTTGACCGCTGTTATTACAAAAGGACCGTATACAATAACAAGAAGATTCGGCGTTACGGTGATTAAAAACATGACAGATGCACAGAGAGTATTACAGGATGCCAATAAAATTGTTCTGGATATAACGGACACGGTGAGGGCAAATATTGACCTTCCTCTGAAGGGCTATTATGGAAGCGATATTACATGGCGGTCTAGTAATCCGAACGTTATTTCAAACAGTGGAAAATATTCAAGAATTACCGCCTCTGAGCGCAGTATCAAAGTAACGCTTACGGCAACGCTTGCGTTTCAAGATGCTGTAGAGTCAAAAGATTTTTTGGTATATGCAGAAGCCATAAAGAACGGAACTGGCGGAGCAAGCGGGGGCAATGGCGGTATTGGCGGAGGTTCTGCGTCTATCTCGGGGAATATGCCGGTCTATCCTGCGGGTGAGGAGAAACCCCTGGAGCCGCTTACACAAGAAGAAATAGCAATGGGGAAATTCAGTGATGTCCCCATTGGACATTGGGCCAAAGAATATATTGAAACACTGGCAGAGAGACAAATTGTAAGCGGTGTTGATGCCACGCATTTTGAGCCTGAACGATCTGTTACGAGAGAAGAGTTTATCAAAATGATTGTTACGGCTTTTGGGGTTACGCTGAAGCCAGGTAAGACGGATTTTTCCGATGTGGAAAGCGGGGCATGGTATGAGGATTATGTCGTGACCGCTTACAGGGAAGAGCTGATAAACGGAATTACTGCGTCCGCGTTCGGGATCGGTCTGGAGATAACAAGAGAAGACATGGTTGTTATTATGGATCGAATTCTTACTCGTTACAGTGTGAAGTATGCCGGAGAAATCAAAACTTTTGCCGACCAGGAATTAATATCTGATTATGCGGTTTCGGCTGTTAAAAACTTATCTATGGTTGGTGTTTTGAACGGAGACGAAACTGACAAATTTTTGCCGAAGAAGAGTGCGACACGTGCAGAGGCGGCTAAAGTATTACTACTTGCTATGGAGAAAGGGGGAATTCAATAGTGGGCAAGAAAGTTCTATGCTTTTTGATACTCAGTGCAGTTTTCATTGGAATCAACAGTTTTTCTTCCGCAGCATCTGGTTTTGCGGATACCAATGAAACCAAATATGAGACTGCGGCAAATCTGTTATATGCATTGGACATCATAGAGGGAGAGGATGACGGAACCTTTGGCGTCAATGAAAGTATGACAAGAGCAGACTTTGCAGGTATCTTAGTCAAACTTGGAGGACTCTCGGACGCAGACGATAATGCCATATATTTTGTTGATGTTCCCAAAGAACATTATGCGAGAAATCAGATCAATGCAGTATGCAAACTGGGTTTCATGCAGGGGGAGGGTAAGTATTTCAGACCCGAAGAGTCTCTAACACTTGAAGAAGCTTCACGCGGACTGGTATTTCTTTTAGGATATGCGGGGACGGTAGAGAATGGCAGCTATACAATTGCCGCTAATCGTATGGGACTGCACACAAATATTTCACGAGGGACATGGCTGAGCAGGGGCGACATTTTGCTTATGGTCTACGAGGCTCTCAATATTCCCTTGATGCTTCCAACCCATATTTCTGACAGCGGAATTGAAGAGTCCCGGGTTGAAAACGAAAGCGATATACTTTCTAATAACTTTAATATATATAAATCCAGCGGTCAATTCACTGCCGCAGGAGATGTTGATCTGGTAAGAATTACAAATGATGATCCCGGCTGTGTCCGGATTGACGATAAACTATATAAATTAGGGGAAGGCGTGGCAGCCGGGAAAGAAATAATAGCGCGGAATGTACAGTTTTACTATCAGATAGATGACAAAAGTGAGGTTCCTGTGCTCGTTCATTATCAGCTCAATAAAAACGATAAGGTAATCAGGGCCGAAGCGGCGGATATTGACGCGTCATCCTCCACAGTGACGAAGCTTGTATATACGGCCAGCGGCAAAGCCAGCGGAAGAGTGCGGGCAATAACACAGAAAATACCGACTTCTGCGAAGTTTATCGTAAATGGACAAATCATTCCTGACTCTGAAAAGAGCGGCCGTTTGTTTGATTTTTCATCCGGATCGGTGACAGTTGTTACCCCTGGAAACGGAAACCACTGTGTTGTATGGATCGAAAGCTATGCGTATTATACCGTTGCCGCCGGCGGTGTGGATTGCATTTTTCTAAAGACAGGGGTTTATGATGGCAAAGAGCGTGAAAAGATGATTGAGCTTACACAAGATGAGGAATCCCAATTTGATATTTACGCGCCGACCGGCGAGCCAGCCAGTTTGGATGCCATTACTGCAAATTCAGGAATTGCTTTTGCTGAGGTTGTATCTGCGAACGGAAAAACATATAAAACCATTCATATATTAAATAGTATTCGAGGTACTGTCACTAGAATTGCCGGCGGAAAGATCCTTGTTGACAGTGAGGAATACGAAATTATGGAGGGACTGGATAAAGAACTGGATGTGGGTTATCGCTATAATCTTTTTATTGGCATGGATGGAGCGGTGTGTCTTGCGGGAGAAAGAGAGACCAGTTCGTTAAGTTTTGGATATCTGGTCAATATCGCTTGTACTGGGGGAGAGCTCAGCCCAGAATTTAATGTGAAGATATTAAATTCTGCTGGAGAACAAAAGGAACATAAAATCGCCGATAAGGTTTATATCAATGATGAAGCAGTCAGAACAGGGAAGTATGCAGATAAAAGCAACGCAATCTACCAAGCGCTCTTCATTGGCGGAGAGAAACCCAGACGCCAGGTTATTGCCTATAGGGAGCGGGATGATGGGAAGATTACACATATTTTCACAGCGCAGTCGGCTGATGGGGCGGATGGAAATTCAGACGCCGTTTTATCGCTTGACGCGCCGCAGGCCAAATTGCAGTGCAAAACCGGCAGCGCTTTCACCTTTTCCGGTGTGCTGACGAGGAGTGAGACGGGATTTATTGTTGCGGTGCCTCAGGATTTATTAAATGCATCGGATGACGATTTTGAGGTTTGGCAGCCATCTTATTTTTCCAATGATGGAAAATATCTTGTTGAAGGCTATAATGTAAATGAAATGCTTGAGGCCGAAATACTTGTTGTCACAGTCGAGAATTTAGATGAAGTCAGGTTCAACGATGCCAATACTTACACTTGTGTGTTTGACTCAATGAGTCATGTTTTGCTCGACGATGGTACGCAGGCTATATCCATAACCTATTGGCAGCAGGGTGAAAAGTTTGAGAAAATAATTGAAGACAGAAGCGGAATGGCATCCTATGAGAATACCCTTCTTGCGGCGAATCAGCTTGCGCGCGGAGATTGTTTTAAAATTGAACTGACAGGTGACAAAAGCAAAATTAAAAATCTTGCAATCGAGTTTGTCCAGGCGAAGAGGCTGGAGAGTGCGACGGGATTTAACGGCGGCCGGCTGCTGTTTTATGGCCAGGTTCAAGCGGTCAGCAATGATGCTGTGGTAATTCGACACTTTGTGGATTCCCCTGATACCAATTATCTTGGGCCAACGGTTCTTTCATTCAGAGGAGCGGGCCGTGTTAAAACATATATGTATACTGGTGACAACAGGGAAATTGAGTATTTGCCAAACTGTCTGGCCGATGTGAGGGTCGGCGATTGGGTGCTATATCAGGCACGGTATATGAACGCCCGTGCATTAGTTATCTACAGGGATGACCGCCGGCTTCCGAATGGAAGCCTGATCCAGTAACGAAAGGGGATGCGGTGTTTTATGGTGAAAAAACGGCTTTTCATTGTATTGCTGATTTGTGTTCTGCTGTCAGGTGTATTGCCTGTATGTGCAGATGATAACACGGCTCCTGCGGCATGTCTTTTTTATGAGAATTTTGAGGGATATCCTGCCTATGGCAATGAATTGTTTTCTATGCGCTGGGATGTTGTTTCCCAGCATGCAGAGACGGGCAGTACTGTTTTGCTTGAACAGGATGACAACAATGGTTTTGCAGCATTTCAGGTGAAAACTGGAATCAGGGAAAACAGAGTGAGCACGCCTGTTGTTTCTATTAGAAAAGATAAAATAGATCAATCAAAAAAAACGCTGGTTTATGAAGGATTGTTTTATGCATTCGATGAGAATGCGAAACTAGCCCTTTCGTTTTCAGATGCCCGTGGAAATAACGAGGTTGAGCTTGTCACCCTGCGCGGAAGTGAACTTTGTGTGAGAAACGCAGACAATCTTGTCGAAAAAACCGCGGCAGAGGCGGAAAGAAAGCAATGGAACAAAATCAGCGTCGTATTTAATGAACCGGCTTCCAAGCTTACGGCGTACTTAAATGGTGAGGTAATAGCCGAGGAACGAAGAATTGATATAAAAGGGCTGCAGACAAATCGGATTTCTTTTAAGATAAGTGTTAAAAACAATACCGGAATCCCATATGCACAAGGCAGGATTTATATGGATAATTTCTGTATTTATAAAAGCACAGAGCCGAAAGACCGTGAGGATATATCCAGTGCTCCGGGAGAAATAACCACGCTTCTTAATAAACAGTTTACAAGTATTGCGAGAAATGGAAGAGCGCCCGGTATCGCTTCGTTTGACAGTACTGTAACGATTGTTGATGCGCCAAGTGAATTGAATAAAAGTGCTGCTATCATTTTGGGAAAGGATGGCGCCTATATACCCATGGATCAGGTTGCAATAGATGATTTTAACGCTAAAATTTTCTGTTGCGCCAATGATGCGGTAAGCATATTTGTAAAAAATACCACAGGTCAAAAACAGAAGTTGTTTGATTTGGAAAAGTATACCTCTTTTCAAACCGCTGAGATTCAATTTGATTTTGAGCGTGCGAAGTGTATTCTGTTGTATCAGGGCAAAAGACAAAAGGAAACAGATTTTTCTCTGGATAATGTGGCATATATAGGCTTTGAAGGCAGAGAAAAAAAGATTGTATTAAATAAAGTTTTGGCTTACAGCGGCGCAGAAAATGTTGACGAGAGCTTTTTCAAGGATTATTCATATCAGCAAAAGGCAATCGATACGCTTGTAAATCCAGAATGGAAGAAGGCCTATAAGACGATATCCAATGGAGTGTTCTTAAGTGTGGACTTCTATCAGGCCTCCGTGTTTGGTAAAAATCTGAGATATCATAGTCAGCCGCCGAGAATGTTTGACGGGATTCCATATGTGCCGGTTGCAGAAACCACTGTTTTTCTGGGAGGAGAAATACTGGAAGAGCCGGAAAATGGTGAAATACGCATTCTCGCAGACGGCAGGACGGCTGTCTTTGGAAAAGAGGAGGTGGTAACCAGCAATCATATTGCATATGTGCCGGCGCAGGCACTGGCAGCTGCTTTTGGATTAAGGCTGTCATGGGACGGTTCCTATCTGCTGGGATTTGGCAAAAACCTATTATTTACAGGTACAACCGAAGAAAATGAAGAATTGAAATCGGCAGTGTATTTTCAGCGCCCAAGCGGAGAGGAAATTTTTGATCGAGTGGAGAAAAAAGGCAGTCTTCATCCGCGGGTACTTGTGAACTCCCAGCGGCTTGTGGAAGTGAAGAATAATATAAAAAATGATCCGGTATGCAAGACCTTGTATGAAAAGCTGAAGCAGGAAGCGGACGAAAACCTGAATGCCTATACTTTATACTATACAAAACCTGATGGAACGCGTCTGCTGAGCGTTTCAAATCTCATGGTAAGCCGTATGGAGACATTGGGTATCGCATACAAAGTGACAGGTGACCAGCGATACGCGCAGGCGGCGTGGCGCGATCTTTTTGCCGTTTCAAAATTTGAAGATTGGAATCCGTCTCATTATCTTGATGTAGGCACCATGTCTTTAGGCGTTGCAATCGGGTATAGCTGGTTTTATGATTACCTGACCGATGAACAGAAGGATATTATTGTTGAGGGATTTGTGCGTTGTGGACTTGGATCTTACCTTGACAGCATCGACAGATCTGTTTTCTGGTTGGAGGCGGAAAGCAACTGGAATCCCTGGTGTCATGGGGGAATTCTAAACGCGATTGTGGCAATGAGTGATCGTCTCGGGGACAGTGCAAAGTATGCGCTTGATAAATTATTTGTATATACCGAGGCTCTGTATCCAGGCTTTGTGCCAGATGGAGCATGGGCCGAGGGAACTTCGTATCACGCCGTCACGCTGCGTCACTTGTCACAGTGGTGTGAAACACTTGAAATCGCGACCGGAAAGGATTATGGCTACTGGGATTTACCGGGCATGGATAGAACGGCGTATTATGGAGATGCACTCTCCGGAGCGGGCGGAGTTTTCAACTACGGTGACAATACGGAAACACGGTCCAATTATGCCGGACAGGCATGGTTTGCTAAGAAATTTAAGGATTCTGGACTTGCACAGCTTCGTTATAACAACTTGCAGGAGAACGCATTCGCACCCACGCTCTATGATTTGATCATGACGCGGCCGGAAATGCTTGGCGGAACAAGTGACATGGCACCGGACATATTGTATAAAAATATGAATCTTGTCTCCATGCGAACAAGCTGGGCCAATAACACGGAGGGATTCTTCCTTGCCGCAAAGGGCGGTGAGAACGGAGCCAGTCATTTCCATTATGATTTAGGCGGTTTTGTTATGGATGTGGGTGGTACGCGCTTTGCCTATGAACTGGGCCGAGAGTCCTACGCCACCACGGCGGGCGATACCGAAACAAAGCAGTACAAAAAACGTGCAGAAGGCCACAATACCTTCGTGATAAATCCCGACGAGAGACCGGGACAGGCAAATCCCGCCACTGCCCAGGTGGTTGCTTTTGAAACAAAGCCCCGCGGCGGATACGCTGTGATTGATCTTGCACCCGCATATTCTGGCGCAAGAAATATGAAACGCGGATTTTTCCTGACAAATGACAGACAGACCATGCTGATACAGGATGAAATAACGCTTGCCAGTTCGGCCGAATTATACTGGTTCATGCATACCCGCGGCGATATTAGATTTGAAAACGAAGGGAAAACCGCTTACATAACCTTTAACAGCGTAACAATCCGCATGGATATTTTAGAGAGTGACAACGCAGGGGCGGTGTTTGAGGAAAGAGCGGCGCTTCCGCTGCCGACCACACCGTGGCTTGAGGGGCAGGGCAAAAATACAAATTATAAAAAACTGACCGTTCACTGGCCTGAAGCACAAAAATTCACCCTCGCGATTGCAGTTTCACAGGTGCTGGATGAAACGCTCGAACCATATAGGCCGGAGGTTGTTCCGATGGAGCAGTGGACAATACCGGACGGAGAATTAAGCGCAAGGCCGCAGCTTACCGCGATTACAAAAGACGGGGAAACCATGCAGACCTTTACGGCCGACAAATATTCATATGTTGTAAATCTTCCGTATGATGCGGCCGAAAAACCCGTTTACGGATATTACGCAGACGATTCCGTTGAGGTTGATGTAATTGAAAGTGAAAAAATTTCCGGCGTGACAAAGTTTATTGTAAAGAGCAAGGAGCGCAGTATGTACTCCGTATACACGGTCACAACAAAAATTGACAGTTATTCCGGAGCAATCCCGGGGACTCGGGAGGCGGAAATCGTTCAGGTGACTGCCAGTGAGGAGCCCGAATATGAGGCTGGACACCGCGCTGTCAATGTTTTGGACGGAGATTACAATACACGCTGGACAGCCGAAGGAGATCAGTGGATTACTCTGGAATTAAAAGAGGCGGCTGAGGTGTATGCCGTCGGGGTGGCTTGGAATTCAGGGGATTCACGGACCTATTTGTTTGACATTGAGGCTTCAGAGGATGGTGAAAACTGGACGGAAGTTTTAAACGGTGTCACGTCGTCGTCAAAAAGCAATGAGATAGAATCCTTCTTGTTAGGAAACACAAAGGCAAAATACATACGGTATCAGGGGCATGGCCATGTGGCAGGCAGCTGGAATGGCCTCTCGGAAATGAGAGTTTACACAAAATAGCTGTGCAGGAATCATTGAACAGGTAAAGGGGGTGATGCTTATGAGAATAATCGTTCGCTGTATATGCACGGTGCTGTTATGTGTCTTGTTGTGCAGCCTGTCCGCTCTGTATGTATTCGCCGCAAAGCCCGCCGTGACAATAGAGGGACTGCCGAACACAATAAAACAGCCGGAAGAGAGCGACGCGCAGTATACGCTTCAAGGATATATCAATCGTGTTTACAGACCGGATGCGGTATGGAGCATGGCCGAGGAGGCGGAAGGTGCAGATATCAGCGGCGCGGGTATCCTTACAGTTACGCCCAAGCTTTGCGGTACATATTTTACTGTGAAGTGCACGATTGATGGATATTCTGCGGCGCAAACCGTGTACATCGGCGAGCACAGCTTGATACAGGGAGCGAAGGTGTGGACACACAACGGTTGGGATGCCGGCATACCGCAGAATGCTGTCGACGGCGACGGGGAAACCTTTTGGGATACGGGAGTTCAGCCGGCAAGCAGCATTGCGAAGCTTTGCATTGATACGAATGGCGTCAGGTACAACAAGATGAAGCTGGACTTCGACGGCTTTGCAAATTCGGCAGGTATCCAGCTTGCCGCATCGGAGGAGATGGCTTCCGAAGCTCCGCCCGCTTCGGGAGCTGCCGCCGAACCAATGCTCAAAAATCCAGTACAGCTCTATTACCGGACCGCGCCGAACTATGAAAAGGTTGAGTACATCAGTCTCCCTGAAAATACCATGAAATATCTGCTCTTTTCCACCAATGTTGAAAGCGCGGGGAAAATACCGTTTCAGTTAAATGAATTGTCGTTGTTTTATACGCTGCCCGGTGATTTGAGAATTCTTGGCGTTCCGCCGGAAATTGAAATTCCTGCGGAGGGAAATATCCAATACCGAATTGATGCCGTCGTATACGATACGATAGGTCAGCGAATTGATGTGCCGGCAGACTGCGTAAGATGGGAAGTAACCGAGTGTGAGGGCGTAACGTTCTCAGATAATGTGCTTACGGTGGAAAGTACAGCCGAGAGGGGAAATGTTTTTATCACAGCGGTATACTCCGATGGAAATACGCTTCTTCATTCGGAGAAGAAGGTTGCTGCCGCACCGTATTTTATCAAGGTTTATGACAGCCTTATGCGCGAAGTCAGCAGTTTAGAGCTGCCGGGCCAGTACAGCGCAGCCGTGAAAAACGGAACCCCAGAGCATACCCTGATAGTTGCTGGTTACTGTAATGACACACTTACCGTGATGGATGCCGCAAGAGCAGACAGTACCGTGGAATTCTATGTTGATTCTGGAGATAACAAAGGCATGTCAATTTTTTGCTGGGACAAAAATCAGCGCCCTGTAGCGAACAAATGGATGCCGGGCAGCCAACCCGAGGCAGAGAAAAATGTAGTTCTTGTAGAAAAAAACTTTGCAAACAGCGAAAGTCTGTCGGGTTTTTACCGGAAAAATGGGAGCGTTGTTCTGACCAACAGAGGAATGGCCGCTTCTGTGGATCGGGACGGTATATGGGTACGGATGCCGGAGCCAGTTGGTGAAAGCTTTGTCCTAGACATGAAATTGGCTGTCAATGTACCCTCGGAAATTTACCTTCGCGACCAGAACGATGCGGAGATCTCCTGGCGTATTGAACCAGAAGATGTGAAATCTATTTCTGCACTTGTGAACCGTGAAAAGAACCTTTGCATAATCAATGATGAAACGAGAATCAGTCTGGAGCGGATTGGGGAAATAGAGGTTATTGGTATAAGAGCCCAAAAGGCTCTCCAAATTGAGATGGAATATCTAAGATGCTATACGGGTACAAGAATAAACTGCACGGCGGCGAAAAACAACTATGATTATTTTGAGAGAACACCCGTAGACGATGCACACAGGGCCGCAAAAGCCGCGGCAAACAATGCTGTCGTTATGGCGGTTGATTATGACACGGTTCTGCTTTACGGCGACCGAGTGCGCCTTGGTACAGCGCCGAAAGAGGAGGATGGCGTACTCTATATTCCCAAAGTGCTGGCGCTGATTTTAGGCTATGATGCGCTGCCGTCAGAGGATTATATGCCGGCGCCCGATCTGGCAGAACTGATGGGTAAAAAACTGGAATATACCGAGGGCGTTCTGACGATTTTCGAAGCACCGCTGGGTATTGCGGCAGACAGCCTAAGGCAGGTGCTTTATTATGACCGTCCCTTTGGCCGGGAAATATTAAGTGCTGTAAACAACCTTGGTGCAAGGCCGCGTATTCTTGCAAACCAGGATGTATTTGACCGAGTTGCGGATTTGATTGCAGCTGACAGTATGGTGAAAGCGTGGTATGAAAAGATTGCAGAACAAGCAGAGGTCTATCTCAGCGAGCCTGTACGGGAGTATGAGGTAATCAGCGGCAGATTGCTGGCGGTAAGTGAGGAAGTGTGTGACAGGGTTATGGCGCTGGGCCTTGTATACAAACTGACTGGTGAGGAACAGTATGCCGCGCGTGCGTGGGCTGAACTTGAGAATGCAGCGGGCTTTTCTGACTGGCATCCTGCTCATTTTTTAGATGTTGGGGAGATGTGTCTGGCATTTGCCATAGGGTATGACTGGTTCTATGATTACCTGACTGAGGCGCAAAAAAGGATTATGGTAAAGGCGTTTGAAGAAAAGGGATTGGCTCCGTTTGTACAATCAATCCGCCAGGGAAAGGGGTGGTCTGTCTCCACAAGTAACTGGAATGCCTGGATTAAAAACGGCGTCTTGTCCTGCGTTCTTTCCATGTCAGAGGATTTAAACAGCAAAGGCGCTGCAGCATATGCGATTGAAAGGGGAATGGAGGGCTTGGAGAAAATGCTCGGAGCATATGCACCAGCTGGCGCATGGATAGAGGGGACAGCATATTGGTCTGTCGCAACGAGATTTGTCGCACAGCTTATAGATGCTCTTGAATTTTCAACCGGTCGATATTGGGGCTATGACAATCTTCCGGGTTTTTCCATGACACGCTATTATTCTGCCATGCTGACAGGCTCGGGGCTGACCTTTAATTTTGCCGATACCACAACCAGACAGGACAATCCGCCTGTTGAATTCTGGCTGGCTGACAGATTCAATGACCCGGCGCTTACCAATCTCCGTGTCCGAAACATGAACGAATATCACCTTGAAAGCAGCATACTGGATCTATTGTGGTATGTGCCGCCGGTACACAGCGATGTCCTTCCAATGTTGCAGAATGATATTTTCTACGATAATATTCCTGTTGCCGCGTTTCACAATGGATGGGAAAAAGACAGCATGTTTGCCGCAGTCAAAGGAGCGGATACATCTGCCAGCCATCATCATTTTGACGGCGGAGGTTTTGTGTTTGACATGGGCGGACAAAGGTTTGCTTACGAGCTTGGCCGCGACAGCTATAACATAACTGACGATGATACGGAGACCAGACAGTACAAAAAAAGGGCAGAAGGACATAATACCCTAGTTATCAATCCCTCTGCGGATCCGGGACAGAGGAAACAAGCGAAAGCTCCGATTACGGTCTTTTGTGAAAATGAAGAGCAGCGGCATGCAATTATTGACCTGACGCCTATGTATCAGGATCTGGGGCTTGACGACGGGTATACAGGCATTGATATAAAGCGTGGATTTAAGGTGTCAAAAGACAGCAATACGCTTTTGATTCAGGATGAAGTTCATCTGACAGAGGAGTCGGAAATGTATTGGTTTATGCACACAAAGGCAAAGATAAAAATCAGCGCTGACGCAAGAAGCGCTGCGCTGACAATGAACGGTATCACCATAACAGCCAGACTGTTGGGAGATGAAAACGCGAAGTTTTCTAGTATGCGGGCAACACCCTTGCCAACGACACCGGAGCTTCCAGGACAGGGGACGAACCCGGGTGTTTCCAAACTTGTGATACATTGGGATAAAAAAGATATTCCTGTGAAGGATACCGTTTATGCGGTAGAATTCACGTTGGGCGGCGGGGCGAAATTTGACCTGGTGCCCCTTGCGGATTGGTGAATGTTGTAGATACGTTAGAAAATAAAAATGATAGGAGATGTAATTATGAATCGAAGCACTTCAGCTATTGTACGCAAAGGTTTGGCATCATTGCTTGTTCTTGCAATTTTTACGGTGTTATTTTCCGCTGTGCCTGCTGTGTTTGCGGAAGAGGGACAAGTGGGGCCCAATCTTGCTGCCGGGTGCGGCGGCACGGCACAGGCAGATACGACATACCAGACTTTTGTACCGTCTCATGCCTTTGATGGGGATAAAAACTTTGAGAATGCAGATTCACGCTGGATCAGTGAGAATACAGCCGGAGGTCACTGGCTTTCCATTGACTTGGGAGCTGAAAAAGAAATTGGCGGATACATTCTGTATGCCGGTTTTTGGAATAAAGACCATATGTCAAATCCGGTAAAGAATTTTTGCCTCCAAAGCAGTACGGATGGAGAGACATGGGCTGATATTCCAGGCGCGGAGAAATTCGAAAATGACCTGTTTACTGTGGATGATAAATTTAAAACCGTAAAGACCCGCTATGTTCGTTTCTACACAACAGACGCTCAGGTCCGGGTTTATGAACTGGAAATTTACGCACCCGACCCGGATTATGTTTATGTAGACCCAGCTGCACAGCCTTCGTATAAGTCAAAAAATTATAACCGCTACACAGCGTTTGGAACTACATATAGAGGGAACGATTATGGAAAGTTCATGAAAGTCAATGATGGGATTACAAATGCAAACGGTGTAGGGCATACGAACCGAACTGCGGGAAACGGAGTAAACGGAGCGTTTGACCTTGGAAAAATCTGGACGCCACAGACTTCAAACGTCAGTCTGCGGGATCCGGAAAAGGATCAGACAAGGACGCCGATTCCCACATATAACAAGGCGGTCTACTATGCCTATGGCTGGAATACTGACGAGCTGTGTGTTTATCATGCACCAGAGATGAAAAATTTAAACGGCAATCCTTCCCCGCAAGGCGACGTTTTTGAAACGCCAAAACGTCCGATCTATGCAAATCGTGACACAGTTGATAAACCTGATGCGAGACAGGCGTTCTCATTCTCGGCGACCAATGATCGGTATGCAGGGTTTAAATTCAATTATTTAACCACGCATAATGCTGTAACAGAGAATAATCCTGAAGGCAAAACCGGTTACTATTTAGCCTCAACCGCTGAATTTGAGCTTTATTATGTGACGCCGCACAAAGTGATGATCAACAATGATATCTGTACGGCGTCGGGTGTTAATCCGATTGCCCTGCAGGGGGTCATTCTGGATGTAGACGGAGATGAAGTCCTCGACAGCAGTTTTGGCGGACTCAAATGGTCCATTACCGGCGGCGACAGCGATAAGGTGGTCATTGATGCTGAAGCAGGCATCATTACGCCCAAGGCCCCCGTTGCTGGGGACATAGTGCTTCAGGTCAAGGCAGAGGTGAACTCTGAGAATTATAATACTGTATATGCGGAGAAGAAAATTACAATCACCAGTCGAGAAATCATTGGAATCGAAATTACAGATGTACCTGACTTTATTATGACAAACAAGGAACAGGATTCTGTTTCCACCTTTTATCCTGGGGTGAATGCCTATGGACGCGATGGGGAGAAGCTCGAGGGAAAGGAATTTATATGGAGTCTTAAGGAACCTGTGGCCGGCGTTGAACTGACCAATTCTTCCCTTGGTTCCTTCACGGTCAGCAACTCCGTGACGGCACCTTCGTTCACTCTGGTTTGCAAACCGATGGAACCCACAGAGACGGCTTCCGCTGAGGTGACGGTTTTGCTGAATCAGAAAAAGGATCTTCTTTTAAATAAAATCGGCTGGACACAAAATGGATGGCAGGTCTCAGACAAAAAAGTAGGAGCGGCGGTTGACGGGAACAGTGACACAGAATGGGATTCCGGCACTCATTCACGTGGTTCAGCCCAGGCCAGATATGATATGGGAGAGGCTCATAAAATCAACTATTTCAGAGTAAAGCTTGGAAATATTTTAAATAGTGATTCACTGGTGATAGCTGGAAGCAATAGTCTTGAGACGAGAGAGAATGTTCCAGTGGAGCCGCCGGCGACGCCTGATGTTGCATTCAAAGAGGAATCAAACAACTATACCTTGCCCTATCTTTCTCCCTATACGACCTCTCTAAAAAACGGAACATTGCTCTGGTCTGGACGATCGGCAAAGGCGGAGATAAATCCTGATTACCCGCAGAATCATGTGATAAGCGATAAGGAAATAACGAGATATTTTGACAGCGGTCCACAGGAATGCCGGTACATTGGACTGGTGAATCAAGCGATATCACGGACTGATTATGAGGAGACCAAACCCGATGAGATACCTTTGGGGCATTTTACTGTATATGATTTTGAGGTTTACAACACTGCGCCCAATTACCATATAATCAATTTGCCTGAAGAGACTGATGTAACAAGCGGCGCGGCGATCCCTCTTACGGCCGTCCTGTACAACGGTGTTGCGGCAGAGGAGGAAAGCGGTCTTGGCGTATGGAGCGCAGAAGGCGATGGCTTTGCGTTTGAGGGCAATAAGCTGGTGGTGAGCGGCGGTACGGATTTTAAAATTGCCAAGATTGCTTATACATACGAATCCGATTTATTAGACACGGTGACAACAGTTTATGCCTGTAAGGAAAACGGGAAGTTGAGATTTTCCAATACTGCGGAAGAATTTCTCGGTCTTACGGTAAATGAGCCATATGAGCTGTTTGATGATACGATTCATGTGCCGGAGGGGACAACAGTGGAAGCTTTAAAATCCGGGATCCATGTACATGACGGCTTGGAGGCATATGTTTTAGATGAGAACGGTGATGAGCCGGCTGGGAATGTTCAAGAGGCTCATAAGGTGTATGTATTCAGCGGAACTATGCTAGCGGATGTTTTTCATATCGCCTTTAAAACAGTCCCTCCTGTTTCCCAGATTCAGATCATAAAAAACGGCCCTGCCTATACCGCTTCGATTGAAGCAGATGATTTACCGGATGGGGCTGTGCTGATATTTGCAGAATACAATGAGGAGCGTTTGCTTTCGGTCCATATGAGTTCTGATGTAGCTGATAATGTGATTTCAGTGGAATTGACGCCCGCACGCGGAAACAAAATGAAAGCAATGCTGCTGAATTCCTTCGGTGATTTGAAACCAATTCGGCCGTTCAAAGAGCAGATTGCAGAATAATTATTAACTTATGGAGAGGGGCAAACGCAATTTGTGCGTTTGCCCCTCTAGCAAAGAAGAAAGGAGCGGACTGCCGTGCTGACCTATGACAAAGCGTTTTGGGAAAGTGTTAGAACAGAAGAAAAATATTGCGCAATGCGTGAGACTCTGGCAGAGCTGTATGATACATATCATGAACCGATCAAAATCCTGCCATACAGTGAATTCAAACTCTTCTATGAAACAGGTGATAGAAGCGTATATGGAGCCACTTATTTTATGAAGCGAAAACAGCTTTCCGTTGCTGCCATGATGTATTTGATCTATGGAGAAGAGAAATATCGATATCGTTTAGAGGATGTAATCTGGGCAATATGTGATGAATATACATGGAGTTTGCCTGCGCATATTAAAACAGACAAACTGGAAGAACAGACAACTTTTATTGATCTCTTCTCTTCAGAAACGGCTTATTCTCTGGCAGAGATTCATGCCCTGGTGGGAGACAAGCTTGCGAAAATCGTATGTGACAGAGTAAAATATGAGATTGACAGACGCATTATACAGCCTTTTTTACATACGCGCTGTTACTGGTGGGAGGATGCCAGAAATAATTGGGCCGCCGTCTGCGGATGCCAGGTTGCCGGTACGTTCATGTACATGGCGCCAGAGCTTTTTCCGGTTATTAAAGCGAGAATTGATGCGGCAATGCGCTGTTTTTTAAGCGGGTTCGGAAACGACGGGGCGTGTCTGGAAGGGGTATCGTATTGGATATACGGGTTTGGCTTTTTTGTACAGTATCAGGAACTCCAAAGTACGTTTGACCCAGACAAGCTTAAAATATTTCAGGATCAAAAGATAAAAAATATCGCCATGTTTTTCCAAAAGGTGTGTCTAAAGGACGGCATTGCGGTTACATTTGCCGACAGTCAGCCCCAAGCTCTGTACAGCGCACCCCTGATGCACTATCTAAAGCGGATTTATGGGTCAATGGTTAAAATGCCGCCTGCTGAGCTTGCGCTGCCGTTGGCTCGTACAACAAAATTTTCGAGCTTAGTCCGGAGTTTTTTGTATTATAATCCGGAGGATAATGAAAAAGAACAGTTAGCATGTAATTGTTATTTTACAGATGCGCAGTGGTTTATCAGGGAGAATGCATGGTATTCCTTTGCTGCAAAAGGCGGATGCAATGCCGAGCCGCACAATCATAATGATGTAGGCAGCTTTTTGGTTTGCAGATACGGCAGACAGGTTTTGTGTGATATTGGCGTTGGCGTGTATACCAAAGATTATTTTTCGGACAAAAGATATACCTTACTTGGCAATGCGTCACGAGGACACAGCGTTCCCATAATTAACGGCAAGGAACAGCGTTGTGGAGATGAGTACAAGGCACGCAGCGTATTGCAGAATGGAGATACTTTCAGATTGGACATTTTAGGCGCATATGACGAACAAGGCAGTTTGATCAGAACGTTTACGACATTGGATAAAAGCGTTTGTATTACAGACAGCTACCAACTCGAATATCAACCGACGGAGGTGATTGAGCGGTTTGTATCGTTTGAAAAACCTCAAGTTGAAAAGGGTTGCATTATGTGGAAAGGGTTGTGTCTCAAATTTGATTCTGAGCAGTTGGCGCTTACGGTGAGTGAAGAACCGTATGAAAATAATTTTATAGGCAAAGTCACGGTTTATCTGCTGGATCTAAAAGTGATAAAGCCATTCAGAAAAATGAAAGTGATTATAAAATTGATTGCCAATGAAGGTTAAAAAAGAGCAGAATAAGCTTTGTGCAATGTAAAGCGGTAACGGTTATGCCTGCCGTGGCAGTGCGCAGAGAGTGTGTTTAATAGGTGAAAATTTGATAACAATGGAGTGGTGTACGATGTATCGGTTTATAAAGGATTTAAATTGTATTGGTAAATTTGATGTTGTAATCGCAGGAGGCGGCCCCGCAGGAATATGTGCCGCAATTTCTGCGGCGATGGAAGGCGCTAAAACGCTGATTATAGAAAAGGCTGGAATTATTGGAGGAAATCTTACCGTTGGACACGTAGGGCCTACAATGGGAAAGTATATTAAAAATACTATGGCTGATAAAATCAATACACTGATTAAGGATGGCCAGGATACCCGTCTAGGACATGATGTTGAATATACTAAAGTAAAGCTTATGGAGCTCGTTGATCAGTACAATATTTCCCTATATCTTAATACCTCAATAGCCGATGTTATACAGGAAAAGAATTTAATAAAAGGAGTAGTTGTATCCAACCAAAATGGATTATGCGTTGTAACTGGGAAAGTATTTATTGATGCTACCGGGGATGGTATACTGTCCTATTTAGCCGGTGAAAGAATAGAATTTGGACGTGACGATGGACTTGTACAGCCAGTTTCCATCATGTTTACTATCACGGGAATAGATACAAGTCAGGAATTGGTATGTGAAGATGAAGAAATGGATACGAAGCTAAAAAAGGGAAGTTATCTTCAGCTCTGTAAAGACGCATGTGCGACAGGAGAACTTCCTGAAAGCGTGAATATCGTACGGCTTTATAAAACCGTAAACGAAGGAGAGAGAATTGTTAATGCGACACAGGCGAATAAGATAAATGGACTTGATTTGGACGACTATACAAAAGCGCAGATAGAATTAAGAAAACAAATGCTAATGGTTGTCGAATTTTTAAAAAAGAACGTTGAAGGATATGAGAATATAAAAATAAAAGACAGCTCCGATATCGTAGGCATAAGAGAAAGCAGAAGGGTTGTCGGACATTATATTCTTACTGCGGAGGACTTGATTGCTGGAAAAATATATACTGATACAGTGGTACATAGAAGTAAGTTTTCTATTGATATTCATAATCCCGTCGGTGCTGGACAAAGTGAAACAGACGGCTGCCCATATCAAACGAAGGAATATGATATTCCTTACCGTGCATTGGTTCCATTAGTAAATAGAAATTTATATACTGCCGGACGCTGTATCAGCGGCACCCACAGAGCCCACGCATCTTATAGAGTTATGAATATCTGTATGTGCACAGGAGAGGCGGCAGGAGCAGGCGCTGCACTCTGCATTAAAGAAAAAACAACTCCAGCAGCTTTGGATGTTAAAAAATTGCAGAGTATATTGATTGAAAGAGGTATTAAGCTATTCAATTAGGGTGTGGCTGTTGTTCTATAGTTAAAAAGTAGAAACAGATACGCACTATCTGATATAAAAAATAAACACAAGAAAGGAGGCCGTTCATGAGGGGCTGGGTAGGTGTCTGATAAAGTAAACGAAAGCGCCTTATTTATGGTAAAATGGAGGCATAAGGGGGCGGTTTTGCTGATGGGGAAAATCAGCGAGCAAATGCGGATATTGCTTATAGACATAAATGAATTGGAACCGGCCAACTATTTTGTTTTGCTACGCGAGACAGGGACTTACAAAGGGTAAGAAAAAGAGGACTCGAACGCGCAAGCGAAGAGTGCCTCTTATCTGCGTTGGCATTGAACCTGAAGCGGATGGTAAAAGCAACAGGAGGATTCACTATTTACAACTTCTGTCACGATAATTCTTCGTCTTTTCACGCTCCAACCGACGGTCTGATTTTATAAAAATATGACTTTGTCAACAGGTCCAACTTTACGCGCTACCGCTGTGGAATCGAACCGGTTCGAGGTCACGGCTGTCCAGCGGATTTTGTATTCTCCTGCGGTCAATTCGTCTACACCGCGGCACAGCATTTCCGCTTTGATACTGTCCTGCAATGCCGTGATTTCAGCGTCAAGCTCCTCCTTCATCCGGGTCAGCTCCTTGAGCTCCTTTGCCAGCTGGCTGATGTCTTTTGTACTCATGTTCTGCACCTTTCCTTTCTTGACAGGTGCCGTACGTTCCTGTATAATACAGGGGAACAGTACACCTGTTCTTTCTTTTAGGGCATTGCCGACTTTTCCGGGTCTGGTGCAATGCTCTTTTTTTATTTGTCCGGGAAGCTGTCCGGGGAATCTTCTTGAATATATCCCCCTCATCGGGCCCTTCACAAGTATATTGCCGCCGGATTTCATGAACCTTTCGGGTTCATCAGCCCCCCTTGACTATGGCTTTATTATACTACTATTAACAGTGTATGTCTATTGACATAATACACAATATTAACAGTGTAAATTTGTATATTATTACACTATTAACAGTAATTTATCTGTGTTATAATAGAGGCAGTAACAGGGAAGCGGCGGCGGTTGTTTCCAGCCCTCTTTGAAAGGGGGTGATAGTCTGTGGAGTACATAGACGCAGTTATGGCAATAGTCATGGTTGCGCTGTTAATTGAATTACTGAAACAGATAAAGAAATAACCGCCCATTTCGCAGATGGACGGTTATAATTTAAAAATATAACGTATTTGCGGAAACAGCTAAAGCCGCTCCCTTTGTTACTCTTATATTACCACGATATTCAAAGATTGTCAAGGGGTGAGACTATGGCTGTATCGGAATCCAAAAGGAAAGCAAATGAAAAATGGGATAAGGAAAACATGATAACATTGGGATGCAGGGTTAAACGGACAGAGGCCGAAGCATTTAAGGAATATGCAAGATCACAGGGCGTAACGGCGAACGCACTATTGAAAAGCTACGTCTTTCAGTGCATAGATGAAATGGAAAAAGATAAGGCCGACACGGGAAAAGATATGGAACTGTGACGTGCCGGAAAACGCAACAGGGGATTTCCACGGAATAGTGGGGAATACAGGGCTTTCGGAAAGGGATTTTCCGGCAAATATTCAACCTGCGGGGCCGCTGTGTCCTGCTGCAGCAACCACTTCTTTTGAACGGACTGGGCAGCTTCGCGGCTGTCCTTTTTTTCTGCTCTTTTTCGTCCGCATAATTCCGCAAACTGTCCCGCTCCGAAAGGGGAGAAAAATTCTGTAAAGGGTAAATTAAAGGGTCAAAGGCCTGTTTCAGGGCAGGAAAAAAGCCCGTAAACAGCGAATTTACAGACTTTTTAATTGGTGGAGATAGGGGGATTCGAACCCCCGACCTCTTACATGCGAAGCAAGCGCTCTCCCAACTGAGCTATACCCCCATCTATTGAACGAATAACAGTATAGCACAAAATCAGCCGGAAGTCAATCGTAAAGAGCAGAAAAATACAAAAATTTTATACTGAACCATCAGAGCAGCACCGCGTTTCCCCAGGAGGCGGCTGTAATGCCGAGGCCCGGCGTGCCCGGTGCCGAAGCAACAGGAGAACTCAGCCCTGTGTGCTGGTGCGGTTTACAATGATAATCCCTGCGCAGACCAGGATAAGAGATACGCCGTATTGCCATTGCCAGATGTTTTCGTGCAGAAACAGGGCGGAGAGCAAGGCACCGGATACTGGGATAATAAAGTTATACACGCTGATCCTGCCCAGGGCGTGATTGCGAAGCAGCATGGTCCAGATGGTAAAGGCCAGCGCTGAGAGCAGGGCGAGATAGCCCAGGACCAGAGTCCCGGAAAGGGAAACGGCAGTCAGGCGGGCGCCTCCTGCAAGCCCGGCCGCGATCAGGACCGCGCCGCCGATCAGGAGATTATACCCGGTTACAGTCATGGAATCATCTTTCTGTGCCGCCTTTTTGCTGATGGCGGAGCCTGCCACAAAACAGGCCGCGGCAATGAGAATAAAACCCTCCCCTTGAAAGGAAAATCCCGCTTTGCCGTTTCCAAGCGTCACCAGCAGAACGCCGCCGAAGCCCAGCAGGCCGCCGGTGACTTTGCGCATATTCAGCCGGTCGTCCGGGTACAGGAAGTGGGCCAGAATCACGGCCATAAAGGTGGTGGTCGAATTGACGATTGAGCCGTTGGCCCCGGTGGTGTTAGAGAGCCCAACGTAGAAAAACACATACTGCAGGGCGGTGTAGATCAGGGCCATGAGAAGGACTGTGACGCGGTTCCCCCTGCTGATCCGGGGGATGCCCCGGCGCTTCCAGCCCGCGGCGAGAAGCACCAGAATTCCCGCCAAGAGAAAGCGGACCCCGGCGAACAGGAGCTTCATGAACAGGCTGTCTGTGATCTGAAACAGGGTATAGCCCGCCTTGATGGCGGGATAGGCGCTGCCCCAGAGCAGATTGCAGAATATGGCCAAAAGTACGGCCGCTGTGCCGCTTTGCAGGATGGGGGCCCGTCTGCCGGCCGCTGTGTGGACCGGTGTGGCTTGCATACGGCTGTTTTTCATGAACTTTCGCCCTCATTTCTGTTTTGTTGTCTTTTCCGCGCCGCTGTTTTATACTGCTGTGGCGGCATGCCGAACCGCTTTTTGAACATTTTTGAAAAGTGAAATACATCCGTGTACCCGGAGAGCATTGCAGCGCTGGCCACGGGTTCTCCCTGCTTCAAATATTGGGCGGCGTGGTCCAGCCGTGTCCGAACCAGAAAATCCTGCATGGTCATCCCCGCAGAAGCCTTGAAGATCCGGCTCAGATACCGGCGGTCCAGTCCGACCATCCGGGCAATATCTTCTATGGCAAGGTCGCGCATATAGTTGGCGCGGATATAGTCCGCCGCCTGCTGTTCATAGCTTGGGGGCGCGCTTTGGCGCTCCAGAAGAAGGGAGAGCATGGCAAAAAGCTGTCCGGTCACGTACTCTTCGCGGGTACTGCTCAGATCCCGGGCATAGCGCAGACGGATAAAGGTGTCCTCCGGATAGGGAAGCACCCAGGCGTCCAGCCGGTTAAGCCGGTCCGCAAGATCGCCGTCAAAGCCAACCCAGATATAACGCCAGGGATCTTTCTCATCCGCGGTATAGGTGGTGACCTGACCCGGACGGATGAGAAAAATCTGTCCGGCGCCCGCGGGATGGGCGCCGTCCTCATTGTACAGAACACCCTTTCCGGATTGGATATAGTGGACCAGATGATAATCCCGCACATGGGGGCCGAAACTGTGGCCGGGTTCGCAGTTTTCCCAACCGGCAAGGAGGGGATTGAGGTCCCGGAAGCCGCGGTTGATGATGGGTATTTCAAAATTCATGCCATTCACCTCAAGTTACATTATAACATATATTGGTTCCCTGATGCAATTCTTTTCTGATCCATTCTGTGCTATAACATAACTACATGGATCAAATACATAAAATGGAGGTAATCGTGATGACAAAAATTACTTTTATGGGAGCTGGGAGCACGGTATTTGCAAAGAACGTATTGGGCGACACCATGCTTTGCGACGTATTCCACGATTGTGAAATCGCACTTTATGACATTGACAAGGATCGGCTGGAGGAATCTGAAGTTCTGCTGGGCGCGCTGAATCAAAACTGTAATGAAAACCGCGCGGTTATCAAGGCGTACTTGGGCGTGGAGAACCGCAGGGAGGCCCTGCGGAATGCGGATTTTGTGGTCAACGCCATTCAGGTGGGCGGCTATGAGCCCAGCACGGTGATTGATTTTGAGATCCCGAAGAAATACGGCCTTCGCCAGACCATTGCGGACACGCTGGGAATCGGCGGTATTTTCCGCGCCCTGCGTACCATACCTGTCATGAAAGGATTTGCGGACGACATGGAGGCGGTGTGTCCCAATGCCTGGTTTCTGAACTATACCAACCCAATGGCCATGCTTTCCGGTTTTATGCAGCGGTATACCGGCATCAAGACTGTTGGGCTTTGCCACAGTGTTCAGGTCTGTACCTCAGGCCTGCTGGATGCCCTTGATATCCCCAAGGAGGGTGTGACGGACAAAATTGCGGGCATTAACCATATGGCCTGGCTTTTGGATGTGCGGGACAAGGACGGCAATGACCTTTATCCGCTCATTAAGGAAAAGGCCGCGCAAAAGAACGCCGGGGAAAAGCACGGCGATATGGTGCGGTTTGAATACATCCGCCGTCTGGGCTATTACTGCACAGAGAGCAGCGAGCACAACGCGGAGTATAACCCGTTCTTTATCAAGCCCAATTATCCGGAGCTGATTGAAAAGTATAACATTCCGCTGGATGAATATCCGCGGCGCTGTGTTGAGCAGATCGCGAACTGGAAAAAGCAGAAGGAGGAGTTGTTTGCGGGCGGTTCCATCACCCATGAGCGCAGCCGGGAATACGCGTCGCACATCATGGAGGCGATCGTGACCAATAAGCCTTATAAGATCGGGGGCAACGTGCTGAATCAGGGCCTGATTACCAACCTGCCGGACGACGCCTGTGTGGAAGTCCCCTGTCTGGTGGACGCCTCGGGCGTAAATCCCACCTATGTGGGGGCTCTGCCGGTCCAGCTTGCAGCCATGAACATGAGCAATATCAATGTTCAGCTTCTGACCATTGAGGCCGCGGTGACAGGCAAGCGGGAGCATATTTACCAGGCCGCCATGATGGATCCCCATACGGCCGCGGTGCTCTCCATTGATGACATTGTGGCCATGTGCGACGAATTGATTGAAGCCCACAGCAAGGCGGGCTTCCCTGTCCTGCAGCCATAGGAGAGCCGAAACCGATACGCCCTGCGTTTGTTATAATTTCGTCTTTAGGGTTTGTCGTCCTTGCAAGGCGCCAGCTTTGCCGCGTCCTCCGCGCCGAAAATCCATAAATTTTCCCCGCGCACAGGGGTGCAGAGTTTTCACAGCGCAAATTTGCCTGTGTAAACCATATGGTTGGCTGGAGGAGCGGTCCGCGGCGCGCCGGGCACTTGAGGTTTGTGACAAAGCAGCGGATACGAAAAATTTGGAATGATTTTGTTTGAATTGATTGCCCAAAAGCCCGCACCGAACCACGGTCAATCTTGCTTCTCTTGCCCTGATCGGACAAAAGTCCGCCTTTAGACCGGATTCTCCTCTTTCCCGCAAAAGTTTTGCTTTTGCGGGAAAGAGGAGCGCCGTGGAGAAAGGTGCCAGCGGTACGTTTTAGGCACGGGAGAGGTGCGAAGGCACCGGATATGAAAGGCAACGGCGCTTTGGCAGCGTCCAAAATCATTCCAAATTTAGCTTTGTCAGCAGTCTGAAGCGTCGATAAAATTGATATGCAAAGAATACGGCTTATTTTGCCGGAGACAATTTTGAGGAGAGCCCCAGGCTCTCTTTTTTATTGCGAACGGACAGGTTGGATGGCAGGGACAATTCGTTTTTGGCCCCTACGCGGTATAGGATGCGGCGTATGGAAAAACATATATGCATAAGACTTTGATACAATGTATGCTATTTGCTTTGCCCGGGCACTTTTTCTATTTATTTTTCAGGAGGGCTGGAAATTCCGGCGCGGATATGGTATAAATATAACAGAATATGTGATTGAAAACAGGAGGCTGTTTTATGAAGGAAAGAAGAGATGCGGCGTTTGTGGCGGCGGTCACGGTTGTGGGCGTAATTGCAATACTGCTTATTCCGGTGGTGTTTCGCGCTGTCCTGTGATCTTCGGCCGCAGAAAGAGCAGGGCAGTTTGCCATAAGAACTAGAGAGAAAGTGAAAAAGATTGGGATCAGAGAGGAGTGCTAAGATGGACGAGAGAAGAGCCGAGCGGTTTTTGGAGCTGTACAGACGGCTGGAAGAAGCGCTCAAACAGCGGGGGTTCCGCAATGGCCGGTCGAGCGTTGTGATGCAGTTTATGAACACGCGGGAGGGAAGCGCCTTTAAAGAGGAACTGAACACCTGCCGGGAGATGCGGAACATCCTTTCTCACAGCCCGGATATCAATGGGGATCCGCCGCTGATTCCGTCACAGGGGGCCATGGAGGCGCTGGAAGAGGCAGTGCGGTATCTGGAGCATCCGCCGCTTGCTCTGGAGTTTGCCGCCAAGGGTCAGTCGCTGATCACCGTGGGGCTGGAGACGGCGGTTTGCGGTCTGATGAAGACCATGCGCAAAACCGGCTATTCCCATATTCCTGTGCTGGAGGACGGGCGCTTGATGGGGGTGTTCAGCATCAGCACGCTGTTCTCCCATGTGCTGGACTGGCAGTCCGTCAATCTGGAGCTGACTACGCCTCTGCGGGACTTTGCGGACTATCTGCCGGTTGACCGCCATGTGTGCGAATCCTTTGCATTTGCCCCGCCGGAGGCCACTGTTCATGAGGCAGAGCTCCTGCTGGAAAACAAGGGCGGACCCAAGCAGAAGCGGCCGGCCGCCCTGTTTATCACGTCTGACGGGACGCCGGAAGGGGAGCTTCTGGGCATGGTGACGCCCTGGGACCTCTTGGGTAAGACCGGGGAGGCGTAAACGCGCGAAGCGGCTGTGCGCACAGCAGAAAAAGCGGCTTTTGCGCAAACCGCGGGCGGTGGTGTTGTGGGGCGCTTGCCCTATTTTGTTCGCATTTTGGCGTAATCCGGAATCACGGCGCCGTTTGGCCCAGACACCGCTGAGCGCTGTTTGTCCGCGGAAGATTATTTCAGATGTTCCAGGAGATAGCGCCGGGCGGTTTCAGCGCTGGGAAAATCGACTTTCTGGCCGGCCAGATACTGTGCGGCGTCCTCCCAGTCCCGGAGCGTGTAGGCGCCGGGCGGAAGTGCGTCAAGCGCATGCCTGATGGCATGGGTATAGACGCTGTTTTTCAAATCAGAAAGATACGGACAGCCAACCCTGTCCCAAAGCTCATCCAGCAATCCAGGTGGTTTCATGCGTTTGCGTCCTTTCCGGTGTGCCGATACCACAGAATATTAGTTATGTTGTTACAGCGGTCAGGTTCGGCATACCAATTACCACAGAATATTAGTTATGTGGTATATATAGAATAAGTTTCTTACATATCAACGGATTCATCTTATCATACCTTCCCTATAATGTCAATATTCAACTGCTTTTGACCTTTTTTATGCAAAGACAGGGATAAGCCGAAGCCGGTGATTTGTTTGTGTGTCTGAAAAGACGGATTTTTCATGATTGTTTTCCAGTTTCACAGCACTTGGTACGCAGATATACCACATAACTAATATTCTGTTGTGGTAAAAATCAGCCGCGGCGGGCTGGAATTAAGC
>CBCTHE010000009.1:0-148764 GCA_965146665.1 uncultured Ructibacterium sp. | reverse complement strand
CTTTTCTATGGAGAAAAGAAGCCAAAAGCCATCAAAGGGGGACACCCCCTTTGACTGATTTAGGAAAGAAAACTCCGTTTTTTTTTAAGAAGCCGGTGCTGCCGCACCTCATTTCGAGCCTAAAAAGTGCCACTGGCACTTTTCTTAACGGCTGCGACCTCTTGCAAAATGCCCGTATGTCAAGGGCATTTTGCGCCTGTTTTTTTGCTGGTTTGGCGGATAAATCCACTACATTTGCGAATAACGAAGGGCTCCCGCAAAGCGGAGCGTGGTACACGACGTTTTGATGAGACGTGGGTGTGCAATAAAACAGTGAATCAGGGATTGACAAAATAGAAAATAATGATATAATAAAAACAGATAAAGGTGAACCGTTAAACGGTTAGCCAATGAAATTTAACTATACAGGATAGTCGCCTTTTCCTTGGCAGGGGGCGGCTATCTTGCATTTATGGACACAATCGCAAAGAATATTACGATTGAGACAATTACTTTAAGTAATTTTCCCATAAGCTCCACCACGTCGCAGCGTGCTTCGCTCCGGTCATTTTGGCCTACTGCGCCAAAACTCCCACGCTTCGCCGTTGTTCCTTCCTCCCGAAAAACGATTGCGTTTTTCGGGAAAGAGGAGCGGCAAGGGAGCAAGTGTAATTTTTGCGTATAGCAAAAAGAAACGCCGCGTACTTTGACGCGACGAAACCGCTCTCCAATTTCCTTTATCTGCTGTCAATATTATACATGAATTGACATAATAAATCAATATATGTTACGCATTTGTAAGCACTCTCTCATGGAGTGCTTTTTTATTCGGTTGACTTTGCCTGCCGGAAGGAGTCCCGGAATTCGGTCGGGGACTTTCCCGTATAGGCGCGGAAGCGCTTGTAAAAATGGTTGATATCCGAAAAGCCCAGAAGATCCGCCAGCTCTGTGACCGGGATGTCTGTGTTTTCCAGCAGGGAAACCGCCTTTTCCAGTTTGGCCTGCATCACATAGCGCATGGGCGGAACCCCCATGTGCTTTTTGAAAAATCGGATGAGGTAGTTGGGGTGCAGGTGGGCGAACTGGGCCAGATCCTGCAGTGTCAGAGGCCGGGAGAGGTTGGACTCAATATACTGCCGCAGTCTTTCCAACATTGTGCTTTCGCTGAAGATGCCTTCATTCCTGCATCCGGCGAGCTCCATATAAAGCGCTGTCATTTCAAGAATTTCAGCCTTGAGCCGGAGCTGAGCCGCCAGATCGGTTTGAACCGACAGCTCCAGAATGGAACGGAACCGCTCCGCCGCGGCCCCGGCGTCTTTGGGACGGACGCAAAACGGCATGGAAAGCCCGGACAGGAATTCCTTTCCGCCGCAGGTTAACTGGAAGTGGAACCAGTATTTTGTCACGAACCGGGCATCCTCGTGAAAATAGGAGTGCTCCGTTCCGGCGGGAATCAGAAAGAGGTCCCCCGGCTGGGCGTCGAAGCTCTGGCCGCCGGCCAGGATGCGGCAGTGTCCGCTTTGGATAAAATAGAATTTGCTGTAGGAGCATTTAACGCGGCGGGCCTGCCAGGCTGCGTCGCAGGCGGTGCGATTGCCGTAATAATAGTCCAGAAACAGATCGGCCGGTGAAAGTCCGGGCATCTGAATCCCCCCTTCTCAGATCTTATCAGGTTAGTTTTTTCCTCATAGAGGATAATTTTTTCCCTTTTCAAAATAGTATACTACGGCTATGATATTTGTCAAGCAGAATAAATTATGCAGGGCGCAGGCCCAAAGCATTAAAGGAGGAAACTGCAATGACAGATCATGAAGTCAGATGGAACCGGACCCGATGGATGCGTGAGGATCGGTTCGGAATGTTTATTCACTGGGGACTGTATGCCATTCCCGCACGGGGCGAATGGGTGCGCTCTACAGAAAGGATTTCGGTTGAGGACTATGAGCAGTATTTTGAGGAATTTGATCCGGTCTGCTATGATCCGAAAAAATGGGCGAAGCTGGCCAGGCAGGCGGGCATGAAATACGCGGTGCTGACCACCAAGCACCATGACGGCTTCTGCCTGTTTGACTCGGCGTATACGGACTACAAGGCCACCAATACCAAAGCAGGCCGGGATCTGGTGCGGGAGTATGTGGACGCGTTCCGCGCGGAGGGAATCAAGGTGGGATTTTATTACTCCCTGCTGGACTGGCATCACCCGGATTATCCGCATTATGGCGACCGGCAGCATCCCATGCGCGAAAACCCGGCATATGGGAATGAGAACAGGAACTTTTCCAACTATGTGACGTATCTGCACAACCAGGTGCGGGAGCTCATGACGAATTACGGAAAGATCGACCTTCTCTGGTTTGATTTTTCCTATCAGGAGCTGTACGGCGAGGCGTGGAGGGGTACGGAGCTGGTGCAGATGATCCGCAGCCTCCAGCCCGAAATCATTATCAACGACCGCCTGTCCGGGGATGCCTCGGTGCACGACGCGCTGAAGGCGGAGCAGCTCCCTGCCTATGCGGGCGATTTCCAGTCCCCTGAGCAGATTATTCCGCTGGACGGTGTGCGGGACGGCAAGGGAAATCCCGTCACATGGGAGGCCTGCATGACACTCAACGACCATTGGGGCTATGCGGTGTTTGACCACAATTATAAACCCGCGAAGACCGTGATTCGGATGCTGACCGACTGTGTTTCAAAGGGGGGGAATCTCCTGCTCAACGTTGGACCCACAGCCAAGGGGGAGATCCCAAAGGAGTCGGTGCAGATCCTGGAGGAGATCGGCGCGTGGATGCGCGAAAATGGGGAGAGCATCTACGGGTGCGGCCCGGCGGGGCTGCCCAGACCGGCATGGGGATGCTATACCCGGAAGGGGGATTTTCTCTATGCGCATGTCTATGATGTGTTTACCAATATGCTGGTGCTGGAGGGGCTGGCGGACAAGGTGGCCTATGCCAGAATGGAGGCAGACGGCGCGGAGCTTTCTCTGGAGCGGCCATGGAATTCGGCGAAGTTTCCCAATGATCTGTTTGTAAACCTGGGTCAGGTGCGTCTGCCGGACGCCATCGACACAGTTGTAAAGCTCAAGCTGAAATAGAAATACGAATACAGGCCGCGGGAGTGATCCCGCGGCTTTTTTTATGCCCAAAACCGGTCTTCTTTTTGTGTTTTCATTCCTGTCTTTTTATACACCTATCATTGGATACTGATGACTATAGGGGTATTTTGTTTGTTGTGTCAAAAAAACTCTCTTTTAGGACTTGTTTTAAGTACAGCGCCGGGTTCCTGGTAATATTTTCATAAGTGAACCGGCAGAAACAAAAGGAAAAAGAGGAGATGGTAATATGTACAAAAGCATTTTGTCCTGCCTGACCGTACTGGCGCTTCTGGGCTTTTTTCAGGTTATGCCGGCCCATGCCGCCGCCGGTGATACAGAGGCGGAGGTCAGTCTGCTCTGCGGCGGCACCTATTATGAGCAGGAAATTGTATACGGACAGCCGATGACGGTCAGGGCGGCGGTCCGGAATTCCGCGGACCGTGTAAAAAATATCATCCTCTATACCGCCCTGTGCGACGCCAAAGGAATTGTGACCGACTTGAGGCAGGCAGCGGCCGCGGTTCAGCCCGGACAATCAGAGGTTCTCACCACTGGCATGACTGCTCAAAACGGCGAGAGCATCAGGGTTATGGTTTGGGATCAGGACACGCAGGAGCCCCTCTTTGAGGAAGTCAAGCTGTCGTCCGTGCGCAGAGACCTGTTTGGGGATACCTTGGATGACGCGGCGGCAGTTGACTTTGGGAAACTGGTAAAAGGCAGAATCAACGATGCCGGTGACGTTGATTTTATCAAATTCATACCAGAGCGGACTGCGGAGTACCTCATCGGCGTAACATCGAACCAGCCGGTGAATGAAACGCTGTTCGGTCCAGATCAGGCGAAGCTGGCGGACGGTATACATGCGGGCGCCGACAGCTTTATCAAAGCGCGGCTGGAGAGCGGCAATTCATATTATTTGAAGATAGACGGACCAGCGGCGGAATACACGGTCAGTATGACCGCCGAGACCGTTTCGGCAGACGCCGCGGCGGCGTATGGCGGCTATGCGGTCATAACTTCCGCGGAGCTTACAGGACAAACCGGCCTGACCGGAGTTCTGAGCGCGGCTGACGGCAGCGGGACGTATACCGCGGCGGCGAGCCGGCAGGGGGCGCAGCATGTATTCCGCTTCAACGGCGTCAATGCCGCAGAACGCTATGTTTTCTGCATGAAAAACGCCGGCGGCGAACTGCTCTCCGCCCAGACGTTTTCCGTACACCGTCAGCCAGTGCAGTATGTACTCGGCGCCCGGGATGAGCTGGCTGTTCCGGTCTCCGCGAAGTGTGACGGAGCTCTCAGCCGCCTCTGCTGTTCCGTGCTCTATGCCGCGGACAGCCTGGAGCTGGCCGACGCCTGTGACAGCACAGAGGCCGCGGAGCTTGGCACGGGTGTGATATCCAACGGAAATGTGAATATTCTGTATATAGACAACGGCACGGCCGCGTTCAAGACCACAAGCGGTCTGGCGGATACCCAGCTGTGCATCAACACCGTCAAGCTGAGGGCGAAAACGGACGCGGAGACCCAGGTGGAAGCGGTCATCTGCATACCGGAATAGGAAAGGGGGAATTGTTATGAAAAAGTCCTGTAAAGGGTTGCTGGCAGCGCTTGGTTGTTTGCTTCTCCTGACCGCGCGGAGTATAATGGTCTCAGCGGCTCCATTAGAGCAAATCCCGGTTGCCATAACCCAGCCGGATGGCGACGAGGTGGTATGCTGCGCGACCGGCGATGAATTTTTCAGTTATTTGACGGACGAGGCCGGCAGTGTCATCATACAGAATGAGGACACGGGGTTTTATGTATATGCCGCGCTGGACAACGGACAGATAACCACTACGGATCAGATTGTGTCCAGCGACTCGTCAGGAGGGAGCGGGGCGGGAGGCGCATCCAGCAGAATTGGCTTTGAGGATATCCCTGAAAGCTATATTGAAGGCATCAGACAGCAGAATTCCCTGCTGCAAAAACTGCCGGAGGAGGCCGCGGCCGCGTCAACCGAGTACAACCCGTCCTCAAACGGCTACTACAATAAAACAGTGCAGAACCTGGTGATCTTCATCCGGTTCAGCAACAGCAGCTTTTCTCACCGGGCAGTCAGTACCTATGAAGCGGTGTTCAATACGGGCGGAAAATCCATGAAGGACTACTACAATGAGGTATCCTATGGAAAAACGCAGATCGAATCCCAGTATTGCCCGGAGCCGGACGGCTCAACCATTATCACCTACACTGCCCCGCATGAACGCAGCTACTACCTGTCCCCGGGAAGCAACCGGGAAAAGCGGGAGTATGAACTCATCACCGGCGCGCTCCAATGGGCGGTCAACAACAGCCATATCCCCGCAGATACGGATCTGGACGCAAATGATGACGGGTACATTGACGCCGTCACCTTTATCGCCTCCGGAAATGTCGATACGTCAAGCAACGCGATTTTCTGGCCGCACCAGTGGACCATTGGCGCCCTGGACTATTTCCTGGGACAGGAGGATACACAGATTGACATCAACGGCGCCAGGCTCGACCGGTTCAGCATCAACATGGAGGGCGTGCTGACGGGAAACACCACCGGGGACCCATATCAGACCTATGCCGCCAGCGTCTGCCACGAAACCTTCCACATGGTCTTTGGGGGGCCGGATCTCTACTACGGCACCCGGACGCCAAGGGCAAATGCCAATGCCGTGGGCAGGTGGGACCTTATGTGCTCCTCCAACGGCGGGCATATGGACGCCTATTTGAAATACCGCTATGGGCAATGGATCGACATGCCGGAGATTACTGAGGCGGGCCGGTACACCCTTCAGCCGCTGACCAGCGAGGAAAACAACTGCTATATGATCCGGTCGCCATATTCCGCACACGAGTATTTTGTGCTGGAATACCGGAAAAAAGGCGCCAGCGGGAGCTTTGAGTACAACATTCCGGCAAGCGGGCTCATCATCTATCGGATCGACGACCGGTACTGGGGCAACTATGACAGCGGCACCATCCCCTATGACGGCGCGCCGCCGGATCGGGAAGAGGTCTATGTCTACCGGGAAAACCCATCCTCATACGCCTCAAACACAGACGCGGATACCGCCAACCTGAGCAGCCGATCCAGCGTTGTACTTAAATTCCGGAAGGACGCCAATATTTCAGTGGCTTTGCCGGTCAGCAACGGAAGCAATGCGGGGATTACAATTCGAAATATTTCCGCGGCCTCTGATACGATTTCCTTTGACGTGGACTTCACAGAAAAACTGCGGTATGGTTTCCGGGATATCCGCGTGGCGGAGGCGGTCGCCTCGGCGTGCAGCAAAACGCCGGACGCGCTGACGCAGGCGGATTATGCGGGGGTGGACAGCCTCATCCTTCCGTATTTGTCATGGTATGAGCTCCCCTATGACCTGACCGGTCTGGACCGGTGCGTCAGCCTGGACCGCTTTCAGGCGATAGCAGGCGGACTGAGAGACATTTCACAGCTGTCGGGGCTCACCAAGCTGACATCGCTCACCCTGACCAACAACAACATCCGGGACATTTCGCCGCTGAAAAACCTGACCGCGCTCAAGACACTCTGCCTCCGCGGCAACCTCATAGCCGACTATTCCCCGACGCAGAGCTATTACAGCTCGCTGACGCGGAAGGATTTCTCCCTGACCAACCAGGGGGATGCGGAGGTGTATGTGGCTTCATATCATCCCGATACCACAGAGGCCTCGCTCACACTGCGGCTGTCCGAAACCGTGCCGGATTTTATCTATCTCAGGTATGAGGCCTTTGATTCGGACGGGGCGCTGGTCCAGTCGGAGATGGACCGAATCAATACCTCCTGGATTGCGGGAAGTTCCACGCATCTGAGAGCGCCGAACGGCTTATCCGCGCTGAATGGGGGCTATCTCACCATTACGGCCTATGAACGGGAGGACTGCCGGCAGCAGATGTATCGCATCATCATCAGACCACAGTATTTCGATCTCACAACAGCGAATTAGGAGGTGGCAAATATGAAAAAAATAGCTCTGATCTGTCTGGCGCTCAGTCTGGTCCTGCCGCAGGCGGCGTTTGCCGCGGGAGGCGGAGCCATGGCGGGGGACCGCAGTTCCAGCGTTCTGTTCACAGGCAGCGCGTCGGACCATTTCCTGCTTCTGTCAAGCGGCGGCGTGGTGACCGCGTGGGGCAGCAATTCCTATGGCCAGTGCGGCGCGGCCCCCAGCGAGACGGCGGACTATACGGAGATTGTGTTTGAGAAAGCCGGTAAGATCACACAGGTCGCCGCCGGGGGGGATTTCAGCCTTGCGGTGGACCAGGACGGCAGGGTTTGGGGCTGGGGCAACAACAATGCGGCACAGCTGGGCTTCACAGGGCCCGCCGATTCCCCGGGTTATCCGTCTATGTTCACAAAGCCGCAGCTCTGCGGCTATGACGCAAAGGCAATCGCCGCCGGAGACCGGTTCTGCGTGATTCTGGATGGAGACGGCGCCGTATATACCACAGGCGACAGGTCCGCCGGCAGAAAAAAGGTGGACTTTCCCGATTCGGACGGTTCCCCGATTGTCATGATTTCAGCAAGGGATACCTATATCATGGCCGCAAGTGAGGCGGGCTCAGTATATGCCTGGAACTTTGGAGAGTCCCCCGGTCTGCTGGACAGCGGCAGGGAGGTGCTGGGTATCGCGGCCGGCAGTCAGCATGGCGTCTATGCCGTCAGAAACGGCGGCGCTGCGGAGGTTTATGGCTTTGGGGACAACACCAGTTATCAGCTGGGGACAGAGGACCCGTCCGCCGGCGGGAAAAAACCGTACCTTTCCCTTACCATTCCTGACATAGAGGGGCAGCAGATCGCGCTCCATGCCGGTGACCGTCACAATGTCGTTGATGTATTCGGCGAGATTGACGCCGGATCACTGATCAGCGAATACGTATTTGGTACGGGCTGCTTTTACGCGGACAGCGCGTATGATGATTATGCGGCCTTTGAGGAAGGATTTGCGGAAAATGTGCTCAAGATACCGGAGCGCAGGATGGTGAACCATATGGTTATCGCGGTTGGTAAACAAAAGACCATGGCCTATCGCTTTGACGACGCGGTGGAGCAGTTTGGACCGGATGCCGTGCCGGAGGTAAAGCCGATTCTGGAGCCGGATACGCCTTTTGAGGTGATGTATGAGTACCAGTATGCGGCGGCGCCTTACAAGACGGTACAGGTCAATTTTATCAACATCCATCCGGAGAATTTTCCGGCGGAAAAAGTGGATGACAGCGGTACGGAGAAGTATTCCCACTGGGAATATGTGGACGCGCACACCTTCCAGGTGAAGGCGGGGTATTTTGCCGCCGGCACGGGCCCCGGCAGCTGGAGTCCCATGTTCAATATCATCCAGCTGAGCGGGAACTGCACCAACGAGAACCGGCGGGTTGGAATCATCGGCCAGCAGCTCTGGAATTTTAACCGTTCCAGCGACCGGTTCCAGTCCGTGCAGGTGCAGACGGTCCCCCACGGGGCTGAGGATGGTACCAGTATCACAGTGCAGGCCACCACCCGGTTCAATTACGATGTCTCTGATCTGGAAATTCCGGAGACTGTACAGTGCTGCAGCAAAAATCCAAACCCGATTACAGCCGACACCCCGCTGGGCCTTTATGTCTATGGCCTTCCGGAGGGGACCGGCGCGGAGATCACCGGTATATCCGGTAATCGGCTGACCATCAGCCTGAAGGGGAATTCCGCGGCGGATCTGGACTATGACGCGCCGGTCAAGCTCTGCTATGTCTACGTTAAAGGCAGGCAGGAGGCAGGCGGCAAGGTGGGTGACTATGACCTCTATGAAACGGTTATGTGCGCCTCGGAGACAGAGGTACAGGACTTTGCGGTGACAGCGCTGGAAAATACGCCGGAGACCATGACGGTGACCGCGGAGAGCCAGATCACGCTGGGTCAGGAGAGCGGTCGGGTCTTATATGCGGAGATCACCGGCGGCACCTTCTCCAAAACGCTGAACCCGGCCAACTGGACGCTGGATGGCTGTGAGGAACGGGTGACCGTCAGCGCGGCGGAGCGGGTGGACGCCACCCACGCAAAGCTCACGCTTGCAGGCAAGAGCGGCAGCGTATACACCAGCAGGCATGTGACGGTAACCTGTACTGGAGAGGAATACACGGACAGCAGGGAATATGATGAAGGAAGGGGCATATATGTCAGCGTTCCGCTGACTGCGGCTGAGCCGGTGACCTTTATGCGCCAGCGGCGCGGTTCAGGCAGCAGCGGTATAAGCGGTATACCCTCCAATCCCGGGCGGGTATCCGCGGTTCAGGTTGAGCCAAAGGCCGGGGCAGTGGTCCGGGGAACCCGGGTAGCCCTGTCAACTGCAGATCAAGGGGCGGAGATTTATTACACCCTGGACGGCTCTGTGCCAACGGAAAAAAGCAGCCGTTATACCGCGCCCATTGAAATCACGGCGGATGTGACCATTCGGGCCGCCGCTGTGAAGCCTGGGATGGAGAACAGCCAGACAGCGGCCTTTGCCTACACCATCCGTCCGGCGGAGATCAGCCTGAAGAAGAACGCGGCGGAGGTGAAATATCTGAAGCCCTATGCCGATCGGACCGTACGGCCGGACCAGGCCGCCTCCCGGTATGAGATTCTGGAGGCCCTGCAGCTGCTCTTTGATGTTGAGGACACAGGACTTGGCACGGATTTTCCCGATGTGGACGCGGCGCATGCCGCGCTTGCAAAGCGGTTCTCCGGCGCGGGGATCCTCGAGGGATATCCGGACGGGAGCTTCCAGGGAAACCAGGGCATTACCCGGGCGGAATTTGTCAAGCTGCTTGGCATCATGCTGGGGCTTGATCCCAGGGCGGAGCATGCGGAATTTTCTGACACAGAAGGGCATTGGGCAGAGGGTTATATCAGTTCCTTTGCGGGCAGGAAATATTTGCTGGGGTATCCGGACGGGACGTTCCGGCCGGATCAAATGATGACCCGTGCGGAGATGGTGACGGTGCTGAACCGGATCACCGGCGCAGTCCCCGCCGCTGACGCGGAGGCGCGGTATGCTGACGTGCCGGCGGATTGCTGGGCATTTGCGGACATTATGGCGGCCGTACAATAAGGCCGGAGGGGACGGAACATCTGTTCCGCCCCCTTTTCATGCTGTCTGTACTGGAATTGCAGCCAAATATGGGAATCCGCCGTGAATTTGTTTGACGGACTGCCCTGCAGATGCTATAATATCAAAAAGCACAGCCAGCCGGACTGAGAACGGCCGGACGCGCGGAGAGGGGCGAAGGAAAAATTGGAAGGTAATGATGTGAAGAACTGGTCCGCAACGTGGATCACAGACGGGCGGTTTGCCGGTCTGAATCCGCTGCAGGTACTGCATAAGGCGGACGCGGAAAACGAGAATTATCATCACGCGGATGATTTGAAGAATCAGCATATGCTGGTGAGAAAGACCTTTGAGACCGGAACGTGCAGGCCGGCCTGGATTGATATTTCGGGTGATGACTATTACAAGCTGTATATCAATGGGAAATTTGTAGGCCAGGGCCCGGCGCCCTCCTATCATTTCGCCTATAACTACAACCGCTTTGATGTTGAGGAATATCTGAGAGAGGGTGAAAACGTCATTGCGGTGCACGTCTATTACCAGGGGGAGATCAACCGTGTGTGGAACAGCGGAGACTACCGGCAGGGGATGATTTGTGAGCTGTGGGTGGACGGCGTTCTTGCGGCGGCCTCCGACAGCAGCTGGCGGTATGCCAGGGCGCGGGAATTCTGCGGCACGGACACAACCGGCTTTGCGACCTATTATCTGGAGAACATTGACAACCGGCTTCGGCAGAGCGGATGGAAAGAGCCTGGCTTTGACGACAGCGCATGGGATCACGTCTGTGAAAAACCGGATCACGACTACACATTCCAGCGGCAGATCACGCCGCCGGTCCAGGTGTACGCCGTCCGGCCCAAAAGCGTGGAGCGTCTGGGGACAGACGCATGGCTCATTGACTTCGGAAAGGAGATCACCGGGAGCCTTGGCCTGTCGGCTGAGGGTGCCCGCGGCGGCGAAAAGATCAGACTGCTGTACGGCGAGGAGCTGGAAGGCGGACACGTACGGTATGATATGCGCTGTAAGTGTAAATATGAAGAGGAACTGATCCTTGCAAAGGGGCCCAACGGTCTGGAGAATTTTGACTATAAGGCGTTTCGATACGCGGAGGTCATTGACCCTGCGGGCTGTGTTGACCCCGCGGGATTTTTTGCCACGGTCCGGCACTATCCCATCGCGCGTGAGGCGGTGCTGGAAACCAGCAGCGGGAAGCTGGATGCCATTTGGAAGATCTGCGCCAATGGAGTGCGGTGCGGCGCGCAGGAGGGATATCTGGATTGCCCAACCCGGGAAAAGGGGCAGTATCTGGGCGATCTCACCATCACGGCAAACGCCCAGATCTATCTGAGCGGCGATCTGAGAATGTACAAAAAGGCGCTGGTTGATTTTGCCCATTCCGCACGGATCTGTCCGGGCTTTATGGCGGTTGCGCCCGGCAGTTTTATGCAGGAGATTGCGGATTTTTCACTGCTATGGCCCCATCAGCTTCTGACCTATTACCGGCACACAGGCGACCGGGCGTTTTTGTCGGAAATGTATCCTTATGCTCAGGGGATTGTGGACTATTTCAAGCGGTTTGCGCGGGCGGACGGCCTGCTGGAAAACGTCACGGAGAAATGGAATCTGGTGGACTGGCCCGAGCCTGCCCGGGACGGCTATGATTTTACCTTAAAGCCCGGCGGGGAGTTCGGGTGCCATAATGTGCTGAATGCATTCTATTACGGCGCGGTCAAAAACCTGCAGGAGATCCGGGAGATTCTGGAGCTGCCGGCTGACCCGCGGGAATGCCGCGCGCTGAAGGATGCGTTCATTGCCGCGTTCTATCATCGGGAAACCGGACTGTTCACCGATACGGAGACATCGGCCCACAGCGCGTTTCATGCCAATGTCCTGCCGCTGTACTTCGACCTTACCCCTGATACAGAGAGGGCAGTCCGGTTTATCCGGGAAAAGGGTATGTGCTGCAGCGTCTATTTCTCCTATTTTCTGCTCAAGGCGCTGACCAATCACGGACAGCACAAGCTGGCCTATGAGCTGATCACATCTGAGGGGCTGTGCTCCTGGTATAACATGGTACGGGAAGGGGCGTCCTGCTGTTTTGAGGCCTGGGGCAAGGAGATGAAGTGGAACACCAGTCTCTGCCATCCCTGGGCCAGCAGTCCGGTCATTGTTCTGGTGGAGGACATATTTGGAATCAGGCGCCAAAGCCCCGGCGGTGATTTCTGCCTCTGTGAACCGCATATACCGGAAGAGCTGACGTCCGTCCGGCTGGACCTGCCCGACCGGGAGCGCGTGCTAAGGTTTCGGCATGAAAAAGGTCACAGCGCACTGGAAAAACAGTAGAATTCTGCACCATGCACACAAGCTTGTGTATGGTGCTTTTTTGCGGAATAGGGAGCAGTGACGTTAAAAAATAATAACAAGAGTTCCAAAAAATCAAGGCTTTAGCAGCAATTTTTCTGGGACAAAGGGGAAGCAGCGGAGCGCAAAAACGCTGTCCGCGGTCAGCGGACAGCGTCAGGAGCGGAGTTTGCTTCGACGACCTGCCGAATACTCTCCGAGAGCGGCGGCTGTTTCTCCATGGAATAGATCTCAATGCTGTCCAGCCGGGGAGAAAAGTGTTCCTCTTCGGCCACAGCGGAGACATCCTCCAGAGTACTGAGCTTCTTTTCGAAATCCTCAATGGCCACCAATGTGATGCTCTCCAGTTTTTCCACCTCTTTCTGAAGGGCAAGCAGGTTTTCATCTGTATATGGATATTGGGTTTTGTTCTCCATTGGAATCACCTCTGTTGTATCTTTTTAAATGTTTTGTAACGATAATGTAACAATTATACACCGGCCTGATCGGAAAGTCAAGGTAAATCATAATATTTTTTCCGGCAAATTCCGCAGATGGTACGGTTCCCGAGGCGATTGCCGGGATTTGTTTAATATCCTCAAAAAGAGATTTGGTTTTTGGTAATTTTATACTGGATTTTTAGAATTCCATATGCTATAATTACACACAGACCGTAAGGTTTTATCAACTGATTTATTTCTACGAGGAGGAATAAAAATGGCAAATCGTTTTATTTTGAATGAGACATCGTATTTCGGCGCGGGCGCACGTGAAAACGCGGCGACTGAAATCAAAGCGCGCGGACTGAAGAAAATCCTGTTCGTAACCGATAAAGTGCTGCTGGGCTGCGGTGTGGCGACCAAAGTTACGGAATGTCTGGAGCAGGCAGGGATTCCCTTTGAGATTTATTCTGATATCAAGGCAAACCCTACTGTAAAAAATGTACAGGACGGCGTTGCAAAGTTTAAAGAGGCCGGCGCAGACGGCATTGTTGCTGTGGGCGGCGGTTCTGTCATGGATACCGCGAAAGCGGTCAGTGTGATCATCGCAAATCCGGAGTTTGCTGATGTGGTCTCGCTGGAGGGGGTGGCGGACACCAAAAACAAGGGCGTGCCCATGATCGCAATGCCCACCACCTCTGGTACGGCCGCTGAGGTGACCATCAACTATGTCATTACGGACGAGATCAATAAAAAGAAAATGGTCTGTGTAGATCCCCACGATATCCCGGTTGTGGCCATTGTGGACAGCGACCTGATGATGGGCATGCCGAAAGGGCTGTGCGCCTCCACGGGTATGGACGCGCTGACCCATGCGATTGAGGGATATATCACGCCGGGTGCCTGGGAGATGTCTGATATGGTGGAGCTCCGCGCCATTGAACTGATCCATCAGAGCCTCTATGACAGTGTAAACGGCGACCCGAAAGCCCGGGAGACCATGGCGCTGGCGCAGTATATTGCCGGTATGGGCTTCTCCAACGTGGGCCTGGGCATTGTTCACTCCATGGCACATCCCCTTGGCGCTTTCTATGATACGCCTCATGGCGTTGCCAATGCGCTGCTGCTGCCCTATGTGCTGGAATACAATGCGGAATCTGCCGCGAAGCCCAAGTACCGTGCGATTGCAAAGGCGATGGGCGTGGAAAACACAGAGAGCATGACCGAGGACGAGGCTGTCAAGGCGGCGATTGACGCCATCCGCGCCCTGTCCCTGTCCATCAATATTCCCCAGAAGCTCAGCGAGATCAACGTGAAGGAGGAAGATCTGCAGGCGCTGTCCGTTGCGGCGTTCAATGATGTCTGCACCGGCGGAAATCCGCGGCCAACCTCCCCTGAGGAGATTTTGGAGATCTATAAGAAAGCATTTTAATTTGATGCGGTACATCAATAAAGCCCGGACCATTGGTCCGGGCTTTGTGTTTTCCTGCAGGCGGCGGAGAAAACACGGCCCTGCCACTTGAAAAACAGATTGAAAACGGTTATAATGATATGCGGATGAATAAGAATGCAGAAAAAAGTCTGTTATAAGCGCCAGGCGCATAGGGTAACCATGGGGAGGCCGGCCCGGCCGGAAAACAAATTCATCCTGTGAGGAGTGGTGTTTCGTGCACACTGTCTATGAATACATTTGGTATCTTTTGATTTATGCCTGTCTGGGCTGGTGCGCGGAGGTGGCGTTTGCGGCGGTCAAAACCGGAAAGTTTGTCAACCGCGGCTTTCTCAACGGCCCGGTCTGTCCCATCTATGGCTTTGGCGTCTGTCTGGTGGTCTTTTGCCTGGGTCCGGTGCAAGGGAACCTTGTGCTTCTGTTTCTGGGAGCGGTCGTCCTGACCTCTGCGATTGAATATGCTACAGGCTATGTGCTGGAAAAGGTCTATCATGAGCACTGGTGGGACTATTCCAAGCGGCCGCTGAATATCAAGGGGTATATCTGTCTCCAATTCTCCCTGGTCTGGGGGGCTGCCTGTGTCGCTGTGCTTCGGCTGATCCATCCGATGATCCGGTATGCGGTGAACTGGATGCCCATTGGCATTGGGGTGGTTCTGGCAGCGGCTTTTCTGAGCGCCCTGCTCATTGATTTTGTTTCCACAGTGGTGGATCTTCATCGGTTCAATAAGGCGATGCGTATGGCCGCGGCGGTGACCTCCAAACTGCGCGGGCTTTCTGACGATATGGGAGAGAGCATCTCCAGCGGCGTGCTCAGCGCGGTCCGAAAAAAGGAGGAGGTGCAGGTGGAACTGCTGGCCTACCGCTCAGAGCGGGAGGAGCAGTACCTTCAGGATAAGGCGGATCTGCTTCTGGACCTCCATGCTTTACTTACGAGAAGCGAAGCCAGCCGGCAGCGGCTGCTTAAGGCTTTCCCGAATTTAAGACGCTCCCCCAGCCATATGAAGCTGGAGGAGTTTAAGGCGGTGATCCGGGACCGGATCGCGGCCAGAAGGAAATAAGAGGCGGGCTGACGGAAAGATCTCGCGCGGGGCATTTTTGTCATGCATATGTGCCCGCTGTGAAAAACTTTGCGATGACCGTTCCGGCTAATGACGCCGGAAGCTCCGCACGCTCTCCCGTCACGCCTCTGTGCGGCGCGCCTTGCGCATATGCTTGATAAGAAATGGGCTTTCCATGTTTTTTGAAGTATGGCAGGATACACACCCCCTTGTCATCACTTCATTTTTTTCTGACACGCGCTGCATGCTCTGTCGTGGAGGGAAATGATACCCCCGCATTGGGGACAAGTATATTTTTCTTTCTGCTGTTCCATGAAACGCTCCAAGCCATGCGCCTGAACAAAACGGCTATTTGCTGTAAGGCTCGCCTGATACCGCTTGTTATAGCTTTTTTCAAGGCTTTTCATCAGACTGCATGGATATTTGAGGCATTCAAAGCAGTAGGAAAGGGCTTTTTCTCTGATACAGTCTTTTATTTTGCATTTGCGGCAATGCTCCGGCTTTCCTTTATCGCTGTTCAAGCACCCGGCACATGGCTTTTTATGATTGCAGTGCCTATAGCATACCTTGCAATTCATTCCGCAGGGGGCAAACATATCCGTATCAATTTTTTCTCTTGGCATTTTCATAGGCATCTGCTCCTCGGAAAACGGGATTTTTACCGCCGTTGTTTCTTGAATAAAAAAATGACCGCTGACAAGACAATGTCAGCGGCCTGGACTCCTCGCCGGAGAAGTTTTTTTGCTTTCGCATACTGCCCTGTCCGCAAATAAACCCGCGGCAGTGCGGTAAAACGGTCTGTACATCCGTAAAATACGGATTATTCAAAAAAGTGTGTAAGACTATACAGCACGGTTAACCTTGCCTGATCTCAAACATCTTGTGCAAGCATACACCTTTTTGGGAGTACCGTCAACGATAGCTTTGACTCGTCTTACATTGGGCTTCCAAGCCTTGTTCGCTCTCCGGTGAGAGTGGGATACTTTGATACCAAAGGTAACGCCCTTGCCGCAAATTTCGCATTTTGCCATATAGATACACCTCCTTAACAGCGTAAAACTAAATCCAACTCGAACTATTATAGCAGAAAGGATTTGAGAATGCAAGCATTTTTTGCAAAAAAATTTATTTTTATGGTATCTGTACCCGGCACAGGCAATAATACACGAAAACCTTTGGGAATGCGGCGGGGTTTTTGTATCTTTGTGCGGACGGCACGGGCGCCGGGACGGGGATTTTCCCTTGCCAAACAGGAAGTTTCATAGTATAATATATAAAATCAGAACCTATGGAAAAAAGCGCTGGCCGCCAGCGCGAGCTTGATAAAGAGGTGGAAGGAAAATGGAAAAGTTTAGCGTAGAATTGTCCAAGGTCGTCAACGAAATGAAGCTGGATAAGCTCTATTATCCGGAGCGGGAAATCATGATTGAAACGGCGGACCTCAACCGGCCCGGCTTGCAGATCACAGGTTTCTTTGATTATTTTGATCCCAAGCGCATTCAGGTCTTCGGCATGGTGGAGAACACCTATCTGGCGACGCTGACCTCAGAGGAACGGTACAACTGTTTGAAACGGCTGTTTGAAAAACGGGTTACCGCCGTGGTCCTCACCCGGAACGGAAACGCGTCGCCGGAGATGATGAAGCTCGCGGAGGAATTTGACACGCCGGTGCTCCGGTCCTCGCATCCGACCTCCTATTTCACCAGTACGCTCAACGCGTATCTGAATGTGGAGCTGGCGCCGCGGATCACGCGGCACGGGGTTCTGGTGGAGGTCTATGGTCAGGGCGTGCTCATCATGGGCGACAGCGGCGTTGGGAAGAGCGAGGCGGCGGTGGAGCTGATCAAGCGGGGACACCGGCTTGTGGCGGACGATGCGGTGGAGATCAAAAAGGTCTCCTCAAAATCTCTGGTGGGGTTTTCGCCGGACATTATCCGGCATTTCATTGAGATCCGCGGCATAGGTATTGTGGATGTCAAAAATATCTTTGGGATGGGTGCGGTCAAGGACTCCGAGAAGATCGACCTGATTATCCATCTGGAGGCCTGGGAACACGGCAAGCAGTATGACCGCCTCGGTCTTGTGGATGAGTATACCAATATTTTGGGTCTGGATATTCCCTCACTCACCATCCCGGTGCGGCCCGGCCGGAATCTTGCTGTTATTTTCGAGGTGGCGGCCATGAACAACCGGCAGAAAAAGCTGGGCTATAACGCGGCGGAGGAACTGAACCGGAGAATCGCGGAGCATGTGGGCGGCTTTGCCGGAAATGTTTAGAGACTGTATGGATGCCGGGCGCCAGAGCCCGGCACAATCGAGAATTTGGAGGCAGAAAGAGCAATGAAAATATTAGTTGACACGCACACCCATACCAGTTGCAGCACCCATGCCTTTGGGACCATTGCGGAGAATCTGGCAATGGCCAAAAAGCACGGGCTGGAAATGCTATGCATGACCGATCACGCGCCGGCCTTGCCGGACGCGCCGCACATGTGGCATTTTCAGACCATGCAGGAGCTGCCCGGCGCGGTAGACGGTGTGAAGCTTTTGAAGGGGGTGGAGGCCAACGTTCTGGATATTCAGGGCCGCCTGGACATACCGGAGGCTTTCCAGAAACAGATGGAGGTCGTGATCGCCTCCATTCATGAGCCCTGTTATCCGCCGCGGTCTGTGGAGGAGCATACGCAGACCTGGCTGAATGTAATACAGAATCCCTATGTGGCCATACTGGGACACAGCGGGCATCCGTCCTTTCCCTATGACCATGAAACGGTGATTGAGGCGGCAAAGAAGAATCATAAATGTATCGAGATCAACAACCACTCTTTCAGCGTCCGGCACGGCAGTCTTGAGAACTGCCGGAAAATCGCCGAGACCTGTAAGCGGGTCGGAGCGAATATTGTGGTGAGCTCTGACGCGCACAACAGCTTTCAGATCGGCGTGTTTGACCATGCCGTGGAACTTCTGGAAGAGGTGGGCTTTCCGGAGGCGCGGATCATGAACCTCACGGCGGAACGGTTTACCCGGTACTTAAAGGAACTGCGTAGCTAGGAGGAATGGGAAATGTTGACAGACGCGGTTGTTCGGTTAATTTCTGAGGTTGTGGGCGCCTCAATGGTATATGTAGATGAGCCCATGAGCCGGCATACCACCTTTCGCATCGGCGGCAAGGCGGATCTGCTGGTGGAGCCGACAAATGTCAATCAGGCGGAGGCTGTGTTTAAGCTGCTCCGGCAGATGGAGGTGCCCTATGTGGTGCTGGGGAACGGCTCCAACGTACTGGTTGGGGACCGCGGAATCCGCGGTGTTGTGGTGAAGCTGGGCAAGGAATTCGGTGCCTGTGACGTGGATGGGACCATGATCTATGCACAGTGCGGCATCAAGCTGTCCCGGCTGGCGAATCTGGCGCTGGGCAACTGCCTGACCGGGCTCGAATTTGCGGCCGGCATCCCGGGGACCCTGGGCGGCGCGGTGTATATGAACGCGGGGGCCTATGGCGGAGAAATGAAGCATGTGATCCGGGAGGTCACCTATCTGGATCCCGCGGGCAGGCGGCAGACTGCCACGGCAATGGAATGCGACTTTGGTTATCGGACCAGCCTGTTCACGAAAAATCCGGGCTGTGTAATTCTGGGTTGCGCCCTAGAGCTTCAAGACGGGGACAAAAACGAAATCCGGGCGAAAATGGATGATCTTGCCCAGCGCAGGGTGTCCAAACAGCCCTTGCACCTGCCCAGCGCCGGGAGTACGTTTAAGCGGCCGGAGGGCAATTTCGCGGGAAAGCTGATTCAGGACGCGGGCTTGATGGGCTTCCGGGTCGGCGGGGCCGCGGTCTCTGACAAGCATGCGGGCTTTGTGGTCAATGACCAGGGGGCCTCGGCGGCGGAGGTGCGGGAGCTGATCCGCCAGGTGCAGGAAAAGGTGAAGGAAAAGTTTGGCGTGGAGCTCCAGCCCGAGGTGCGGTTTCTCGGAGAGTTTTAGCGGCCGTGCGCTCTGCCCGTTAAAGTCCGCGGCAGGGAGGCCTGCGCTGGCAGGCGAGAAATAGAGAGCGGGCGGACGAATCCGCCGAAAGGAGGAAACCATGAAGTTTATCATCATAACCGGGCTCAGCGGCGCGGGAAAATCCCAGGTGGTGAAGTCGCTGGAGGATCTGGGCTATTACTGTGTGGACAATATGCCGCCCGAGCTCATCCCCAAGTTTGCAGAGATCTATCACAGGGCGGCTGGGCCGCAGGACAAGGCGGCGCTGGTCTGTGACATCCGGGGCGGCAATCTGTTTCAGGAGCTGTCCGGAAGCCTGGAGCAGTTGGCTGAGCTGGGGTACGATTATGAAATTCTATTTCTGGAGGCCTCGGACGAGGTGCTGATCAAGCGCTATAAGGAGACTCGAAGGAGCCATCCCCTGTCCGCCGGCGGACGGATCATTGAGGGCATCCGGCGGGAACGGCTGCTGCTGGACGAACTGCGGCGAAAAGCCACGCATATCATTGACACCTCCAATCTCTCCACGTCCCAGCTCAAGGCGCATATCACCTCAATCTACGGCAGTGACCGGGATTTTGAGGGAATGATGATTCATGTGGTGTCCTTTGGGTTCAAGTATGGAATCCCTCTGGATGCGGATCTGGTCTTTGACGTACGGTTTTTGCCAAACCCGTTCTATATTCCGGAACTGCGGGAGCGCACCGGACTGGAAACCTGTGTCCGGGACTATGTGATGGATTTTCCCCAGAGCGTGGAATTTTTGCATAAGCTTGAAAATATGATCGAATACCTGATTCCCCATTATATCAAAGAGGGGAAATCCCAGCTGGTCATCGGCATCGGCTGTACAGGCGGGCATCACAGGAGCGTGACCATCGCGGAGGCGCTGTATAAAAAGATCCATCAGGCGGGACATAATGTGCTGATCTCCCACAGGGATATCCAAAAGGGTGTGTGAGGTGTAAAATGGAACAGAACAGCAAAACAGCGGAAAAGACTTTCGGCTATCAGCCGAAGATCGTATCCATCGGCGGGGGGACCGGTCTTTCCACCATGCTCCGCGGACTGAAGGAATATTCTGAGGACATCACGGCCGTGGTCAGCGTCGCGGATGACGGCGGCGGGAGCGGCGTTCTGCGCCGTGACCTGAATATGCCGCCGCCCGGTGATATCCGGAGCTGTATCCTGGCCCTGTCCAAAACAGAGCCGGTCATGGAAAAACTTTTGCAGTACCGGTTCCAGTCGGGAACCCTGTCCGGTCAGAACTTTGGGAACCTGTTTCTGGCGGCCATGAATGAGATTTTTAACGGGGACTTTGTCACGGCGGTTCAGAATGTCAGCGATGTGCTCCGGGTGCGGGGCAAGGTACTGCCGGTCACGGACACGGATGTGGAGCTGGTCGCCCGGCTGGAGGACGGCCAGAAGGTGGTGGGCGAATCCGCCATCGGCCATTGCGTCAGTCAGTATAACAGCAGAATCAAGCGCGTCAAGCTTCGGCCCAAGAGCGGGAATGGGGAGGAGCCAATCCGGCTGGTTCCCGAGATCGCCGGGGAGATCGCAAAGGCGGATCTCATCACGCTCGGCCCGGGAAGCCTGTATACCAGCGTACTGCCCAATCTGGCGGTTCCGGAGCTGGTGCAGTGCATCAGACGCTCCGGCGTGCCGGTGGTGTATATCAACAACATCATGACCCAGCCGGGCGAGACCGACGGCTATACGGCCTTTGACCATGTACAGGCGATTCTGGAGCATACGGCTCCGGATTTTTTGGACTATTGTATTGTGAATTCCCAGCCGGTCGACACCCCCCTGCTGTCCAAATACATTGAGCAGGATGCGGAGGTGGTACCGCTGGATGAGAAACGCTTTTCCGGCACGGGGATCCGGCTGTTCAAGCGAAATCTTGTGGGGATTATACAGGAGCGTTATATCAGGCACGACACGGCAGTTCTGGCTGACGCCATACTGGATGTGCTGAACTATTCCCGGGCCAGCCGGGGGATCAGCGTCAGCGAGGAGGGCGTGGTGCTCTATCAGCCCAGGCGCAAGCGGTACTAGTGCCGGCGCCGGAACAGGAAATGAGGCATAGAGAATGAAATCATTTTCCAGACTGACCAAGGGGGAACTCTGTAAGACAGAAAACACAAAGGCCTGCTGTGACCGTGCGGAGCACGCGGGTATGCTGCTGTTCGGCGCTGCGGTGAACCGGAGCGCCGTGCGGTTTGTCACGGAAAATCAGGACGTGCTCAGCGCCTACGCCGCGCTTTCCCGGCGGCTGGGCATGGAGCCTGCCGTTTACCGGAACGGCGACGGTGCGGCCCGGTATGCGGCGGAAATTCAGGACGCGGTCATGATTCCGCGGCTGCTCAATGAGCTGAAGCTGATTGATCCTTCCACCGGTGTCATACGATACCGGATTGATCCCGCTCTGGTCAGAGAGGACTGTTGCCGCCGGGCATTCATCAAGGGGGCGTTCTTGAGCGGCGGCACGGTGATCGACCCCAGAAAAAACTATAATCTGGAGCTGGTGACGCCGTATCTCGGCCTGAGCCGTGATATGTGCCAGGCTCTGGATGATGCCGGATTTGTGTTCAAGTCCGTGGTCCGCAAGTCAAAATATGTGCTGTATCTGAAAAACAGCGAGGCCATTTCCGATTTTCTGACCTATATGGGCGCTTTTCAGGCCCAGATGGAGCTTTTGAACATCAAAATTGAAAAGGAGATCCGGAATGATTTTAACCGGACGGCCAACAGCGAGACCGCAAATCTGGAAAAGACCATCAACGCTTCTGTCCGGCAGGTGCGCGCCATTGAGGAGATACGGCGGACGGTGGGGCTGGACAGTCTGCCGGACGATCTGCGGGAGGTGGCGGTTCTGCGGCTCAAACACAAGGAGCTCAGCCTGAGCGAGCTTGGCGCGCTGATGAATCCGCCGCTGAGCAAATCCGGTGTCAACCACCGGCTGAAAAAGCTGATGAAGCTGTGATCTGCCGCCTGCGGGCGGCAGTGTGCGCCTATGGCTGTGTGGCTGTGTGATTTATTTTAAGGAAAGAGAGGAAAAAAACGAATGCTCTGCATTGCTTTGACTCCATGCAAGGTCTGAATCGGACGAACCTGCATGGAGGAATCTGACTGATTCGTCCGGCGGACTTTGCAATTTTCATCATGCAATTAAAATGAAAAGGAGCAAAGTTCACATGAATACCATTCAAAATACAATCAAAGAATTACGCACGTTTCTCATCCTTTGGATTACCCAGGCGTTTTCCGCGCTGGGCAGTTCCATGACCAGCTTCGCCCTGGTGATCTGGTCCTATGAACAGACCGGCTCAGCGCTGTCCACGGCCCTGCTTACCATCTGTTCCTATGCGCCCTATGTCCTGCTATCCATCTTTGCGGGAGCGCTCAGTGACAAGTGGAACAAAAAAATTACCATGCTGGTCAGCGACAGCTTTGCGGCGGCCTGTACTGTGGCGGCGCTGGTGCTGTTCAAAACCGGCCGGCTTGAGATCTGGCATCTCTATTTGCTCAACGGACTGAATGGACTGATGAATACGGTTCAGCAGCCGGCCTCGGATGTGGCGGTCAGCCTTCTGGTCCCTGCTAAGCACTATCAGAAGGCGAGCGGTCTGCGTTCGCTGTCCAATTCCCTGGTGACCACACTGACGCCTATGATCGCGGCGGCGGTTCTCGCCTTCGCGGGAATTGAGGCGGTTATCCTGTTTGACCTGATTACCTTTGGAACAGCCTTTGTGACCCTGCTGGGGTTCGTTGACATTCCAAAAGGGCGCGGCAGGGAGTCTGCCGCGGCGGAGCCGGTGCTCCGCGCGGCCAAAAGCGGACTGCGGTATCTGAGAGACAACCGCGGCATATTGGATTTGATCCTGTTTTTGGCAGTGATCAATCTCACCGCCTCCATATACAACGCGGCTCTGCCCGCCATGCTCCTGTCTCGGGAGGGCGGCAGTGAGACGGCCTTGGGCATGGTCAACACCTGTACAGGGCTTGCGGCCATGCTGGGGAGCCTGCTGGTCTCCATCGCGCCGTCGCCCAAAAGCCGGGTGCGGGCGATCTGCGGGGCCCTGCTCTTTTCCATGGGTACAGAGAATTTTCTGCTGGCCTTTGGCAGAAGTACGCCGGTATGGTGTCTGGGCGCGGTGCTGGGGTGGATCTGCATTCCGTTTATGAATGCCAATCTGGACGTCATTTTCCGCACCCGGATTCCGGTCGGCATGCAGGGGCGTGTGTATTCTGCAAGGAATACGCTGCAGTTTTTCACCATTCCGGTGGGATACCTTTGCGGCGGACTTCTGGTGGACCGGGTATTTGAACCGTTTATGGCCGCCCAGAACGCCGGCAGCTTTTGGACAGCCCTGTTCGGCGCCGGAAAAGGAACCGGCGCGGCCATGCTGTTTCTGGTGATCGGCGTGACCGGATTTCTCTCCTGCCTGCCCTTTTGCCGTGACCGGCATATCTGGAGGCTGGAGCGGCCGGCGTCTGCGCCCCGGGAGGAATAGGGCGCCGGGGCGAAGCCACATGGAACACACAGAGATACAGAGAAAGAGAAGGAGGCGCCGGAAATGGCCTTTGCACATTTACACACTCATACGGCTTACAGCCTGCTGGACGGAGAGGGAACCATTCAAAAGCTGGTTGACCGTGCCAAAGAGCTGGGCCAGACCGCCATGGCCATCACGGACCATGGCAATATGTACGGCGTGATTGACTTCTATGAATACGCCAGGGAACAGGGAATCAAGCCCATACTGGGCTGCGAGGTCTATGTGGCCGCCCGTTCCAGATTCGACAAGGTTCACGAATACGACGCCCAGAGCTATCATCTGATTCTGCTTGCGGAAAACGACATCGGATATCACAATCTCATGAAACTGGTGTCCATTGGGTTTGTGGACGGTTACTATTACCGGCCCCGGATTGATATGGAGGTTCTGCGGCAGTACAGCGAGGGGATCATTGCCCTCAGCGCGTGTATGGCGGGCGTATTGTCCAGGAATATCCTGGCCGACAACTATGAAGAGGCAAAGCGGCGGGCCGGGGAGTTCATTGACATCTTCGGCCGCGACCGCTATTTTGTAGAGGTGCAGGACCACGGCATCCTGGAACAGCAAAAGCTGAACCGGGGGCTGGTGGCCCTTGCCCGAGAGCTGGACCTGCAGCTGGTGGCCACCAATGACATCCACTATGTCCGGCAGGAGGACGCGGTGTATCAGGATGTGCTCATGTGCATCCAGATGGGAAAGACTGTGGACGACGAGGACCGGATGAAGATGTCCACGGACCAGCTCTACGTAAAGTCCGAGGAGGAGATGGCGGCTCTTTTTTCCTATATTCCGGAGGCCATTGAGAATGCTCAGCGGATCGCAGACCGGTGCAATGTGGAAATTGAGTTCGGAAAGCTCCACCTGCCACAGTTCGCTGTGCCTGATGGGATGACCTCCTACGCCTATCTGCGCAGTCTCACGGACGCGGGGATGGCGGAACGCTATCCGGACGACGACGGCTCTGTGCGGGAGCGGCTGGAATATGAGCTGGACACCATCCGAAACATGGGCTATGTGGACTATTTTCTGATCGTCTGGGATTTTATCCGCTATGCCCGGGAAAACGGCATTATGGTGGGGCCCGGCCGGGGCAGTGCGGCAGGGAGCGTCGTCTCCTACTGTCTGCATATCACCAATGTGGACCCCATCCGCTATGGCCTGATTTTCGAGCGGTTTTTGAATCCGGAGCGGGTCAGTATGCCGGATATTGACATTGACTTTTGCTATGAGCGGCGGGGCGAGGTCATTGACTATGTGAACCGGAAATACGGAGAGGAGCAGGTCTGCCAGATTGTGACCTTTGGTACCATGGCGGCCCGGCTGGCCGTCCGGGACGTGGGCCGCGCATTGAACGTGCCCTATGGGGTGGTGGACAATGTGGCAAAGCAGATTCCCATGGAGCTGAAAATGACCATTGACAAAGCTTTGCGGGTGAACTACAAGCTCAAGGAGCTGTATGACGGAGATCCGCAGATCAAACGGCTGATTGACACGGCCCGGGAGCTGGAGGGACTGCCCCGGCACACCTCCACCCATGCGGCGGGGGTGGTCATCACCCGGGAACCGGTTCAGAACTATGTGCCCCTGCAGAAAAATGACGACGTGCTTACCACCCAGTTCACCATGACCACCATTGAGCGGCTGGGCCTGCTGAAAATGGACTTTCTGGGCCTTAGGACCCTGACTGTGATTCGGGACGCGGCCGATCATGTCAAGGCACAGCATGGCACGGCGCTGGACATGGAGCATGTGGATCTGGAGGACGAAAAAACCTATGCAATGATCTCCGCGGGGGAGACGGACGGCGTGTTCCAGCTGGAGAGCGGCGGGATGAAGCAGTTTATGAAGGAGCTCCGGCCCAGCTCTCTGGAGGACATCATCGCCGGAATCTCCCTGTACCGTCCGGGGCCCATGGACTCCATCCCTTTGTATGTGGCAAATAAGAACAACGCGTCCAAGGTGCGGTATAAGCACCCCATGCTGGAGCATATTTTGGATGTGACCTATGGCTGTATCGTGTATCAGGAGCAGGTCATGCAGATTGTCCGGGAAATGGGCGGCTATTCCCTGGGCCGCGCGGATCTGGTCCGCCGTGCCATGTCCAAGAAAAAGGCGGATGTCATGGCAAAGGAGCGGCAGAACTTTATTTACGGCACAGAGGAGGACGGCCAGATTGTTGACGGCGCGGTCAGGCGCGGCGTGGACGAGAAGACGGCTGCGTCTATCTTTGATGAGATGATGGACTTTGCCTCCTATGCCTTTAACAAATCCCATGCGGCGGCCTATGCTGTGGTGGCGTATCAGACCGCGTGGCTCAAGTGCCACTATCCCGTGGAGTTTTTCGCGGCCCTGCTGACCTCCTTTATCGAGCATACGCCAAAGGTGACCAAGTATATCGCTGTGGCCAAAAACCATGGCATCACGGTGCTTCCGCCGGACATCAATATGAGCGGCCGGCAGTTTTCCGTGGACCGGGGCAGGATTCGGTTCGGCCTGGCGGCCGTGAAAAATGTCGGCGGCGCGGTGGTGGACGAGATTGTGGCGGAACGGGAGGCAAACGGCCTCTTTACCGGCTTCCGGGACTTCTGCCAGAGGATGGCGGGCAGGAAGATCAACAAGCGGGTGGTGGAAAACCTGATCCGGAGCGGTGCCTTTGACAGCATGGACCTGAAGCGGGCGGTTCTCATCAATGTGTATGAGAAGGTGCTGGACGATGCCATCAGTCAGCAAAAATCCGTTATGCCCGGACAGCTGGATATGTTCAGCGCTTTGCTGGACCAGCCCAGTCCCACAGAAGACCGGTTCCCGGACTGTGAGGAGTTCGAGGAGCGGGATATTCTGGCCATGGAAAAAGAGTGTATCGGCATGTATATCTCCGGTCATCCTCTGGACCGCTTCCGGGATCTGGTGGAGGGCTTCTCCACGGCAAGCATACAGGAGATCCAGGAAAATGAGGAGAGCCGGTTCAACATCGGCTCAAAGGTCAAGGTGGGCGGCATCATCACCCATATCCGGAACCAGATCACAAAGAAGGGCGATATCATGCGCTATGCGGAGCTGGAGGATCTGACCGGGAGCATTGAGGTTCTGGTCTTTCCGAGCCTGGTCCGGAAGTTTGACAGTCTGCTTCAGACGGATCAGATGGTCGCGGTGGAAGGCAACCTGGACATTGCGGAGGATATGCCGCCCAAGCTCCGGCTGGAGGATGTCCGGCCCCTGACCGCAGCGGGAAAGAATCCGGCGCAAAATACCGCGGCCGGGAGCGGCGCCAAGCTGTATCTGCGGCTTCGGAGCGGCGACCCGCGGGAGCAGGCCGTAAAGGAAATACTCCGGGGCGCGGGCGGCGGTATTCCCGTGATTCTCCGGTATGAGGATACCCGGCAGACGCTGATGGCGCCGGCCGGTATGTGGGTCAGCGCCGGGGACGGCAGGGAGGAAAAGCTTGCGGCCCTTCTCGGGGACGATAACGTGAAGCTGGTTGGCAAGGGAGAGTAAAACAAAATATTGCCTTTTGAAACCGCATGGGTTCGGGCCTAAGAGCTGGAAAACTTCGGCTGTCCGGCAGGGCGGCCGTGATGAAAAGAGGGGACAAACATGGATATTACCTTTCAGACGCCGGAGGGCAGGTTCAATTACCGGGTGGCGGCGGTGATCGCGCACCGGGAGAGACTGCTGGTGATGCGGGATGATGCGGTATCCCATTATTCCCTCCCCGGCGGCCGGGTTGCCCTGTACGAGACCGCGGAGCAGGCGCTTGCGCGGGAACTGCGGGAGGAACTGGGCATAGACGCCCGGATTGTGCGGCCTCTGTGGCTGAATCAGAGCTTTTTTGTGGAGGATAATACATTGGAACGATTCCATGAACTCTGTCTGTATTATCTAATTGATGCCGCGCGGACCGATCTTCCGGACCGGGGAGACAGCTTTGTCTTTTTGGAGGACGGCAGACGGGAGCATTGGTTTTCCTGGATGCCCTTTGCACAGCTCAGGGAAGCCTGCTTTTACCCGCTGTTCTTAAAGGAGCGGATATGGCGCCTGCCGGAACAGCTGGAAATTCTGACCGAATATGAATAGAACGGACACATGGCGCATTGGCATTGGCAGCTGACAGGAGGCGGAATATGAAGACGTTTGAATTTGATGGAGATCAATATGAAAAGGCCTCCCGGCACCAGAAGGAGTGGGGAGGCAAACTGCTTGCACAGCTCCGGCTCAAAGGAAGCGAGACCATACTGGATTTGGGGTGCGGAGACGGTGCCTTGACAGAACAGCTGTCCCTGCTGGTTCCGGCCGGGAGGGTGCTTGGGATCGATGCTTCTGCTGGAATGATTCAGAAGGCGGCGGAGCACAGGCGGGACAATCTGCGTTTTATTCAGATGGATATTCGCCGGATGAACTTTGAAAATGAGTTTGATGTGATCTTTTCCAATGCCGCGCTGCATTGGGTCAAGGATCATGTCCGGCTTCTCGGGCAGGCTCAAAGGGCGTTGAAGTCCGGCGGCGTGATCCTGTGGAATTTTGCCGGAGAGGGAAACTGCTCCAATTTTTTCAGCGTCATGCGGGATATGCTGAAGGATGCGCGGTATGCGCCGTACTTCTCCGGTTTTCAATGGCCGTGGTACATGCCGTCCGTTTCGGAATACAGAGCCTTAGCCGCCGCGGCCGGGTTCTCGGCGTACAGTGTGCGGGAAGAGAATGCGGACAGGTATTTTTCGGATGCGGATGAGATGATCCGCTGGATAGACCAGCCAAGTCTTGTCCCCTTTATCGGCCATTTGCCAGAGAATATGCAGGCGGCGTTCCGAAGTGAAGTGATTGCGGAAATGCTTCGCAGGACACGGCAGGCGGACGGGACCTGCTTTGAGACCTTCCGCCGGATCAGCTTTACGGCGCAGAAGGCCTGAGGATAGATTCTGTGTGGAGGGATAGAAATGTCTAGAAATACAAAGCGGGAGCTTTTGCGGATTCTGGAGGCCAGCCGCGGGGAGAGCATTTCCGGCGAGGAGCTGGCCGGAAGACTGGGAATTTCCCGGGCGGGAGTCTGGAAGCAGATCAAGGCCCTGCGGGAGGCGGGCTATGTCATTGCGGCGGTACAGAACCGGGGCTATTGTCTGGCGCAGGACAATGACAAGCTCTCCCGGGAGGGGATGCTGCCGTTTTTGGAGGATCCGGAGGCAGCGGAGAAAATCCTCGTATTTGATGTGCTGGATTCCACCAATACCGAGGCAAAGCGCCGCGCCGTGGACGGCGCGCCGGACGGCACGGTGATCCTGGCGGACCGGCAGACCGCAGGCCGCGGCCGGCTTGGCCGGAGCTTTTTTTCCCCGGCGGAGAGCGGGGTGTATTTCACCATGCTGCTCCGGCCGGAAATTCCCATGGAACAGGCGGTGCTGGCCACCACGGCGGCCTCTGTGGCGGCCAGCCGCGCGGTGGAAAAGGTCACTGGCAGACAGCCGCAGATCAAATGGGTCAATGACCTGTATCTGGACGGCAAAAAGATTTGCGGCATCCTGACCGAGGCGGTCAGCGATTTTGAGACCGGCGCTGTGGAGGCGGTGGTGGTGGGCATTGGAATCAACTGTAACACCGTCTTCCCGGAGGAGCTTCAGGAGAAGGCCGGGAGCGTACTGCAGGGCAGCGGCGGCGCGGTGCGCAACCGCCTTGCCGCGGAACTGGTCAATCAGGTGTCAGGCCTGGAGCAGATGATCCGCCAGCGTACCTTTTTGGAGGAATACCGGAGCCGGTCTATGGTGATCGGCAAGGAGATCACCGTACTGCAGGAGCCGGGAAGCCGGTATTTCGCGGAGGGGATCGGCCAGAGCGGAGAGCTGATTCTCCGGGATGAGGCCGGAAATGAGAAGATACTCAGCACCGGTGAGGTGAGCATTCGGCTCACAGAATAAATTGACAAATTGAAAAAGAAGTGATAACATGGGAGAAGAAGGGTAAACTGATACTGGAACGCTTGTGAAAGGAGCGGCAGAACAATGAACATGAATTGGATGAAACATGAAAACTGGCCATATACCTGTAAAAAGGAGAGGGCGGTCAGCCTTTGGAAGGTCTTTGGCGTGCTGGGACTGTTGTTCGGCGCGGTGATGGCCCTTGTCTCCCTTTGCCTGAAACAAAAGAACGACGAATACCGGGACGCGCTGATTGATCTCAGTGAACGGTTCCCCGGCGAAGAGGATGCGGAGCCTGACACCAAAGCGCGGCGGGAGGACTGGCAGAGCGCGCATGCGCCCAGTAACCGGAAAACGGTGGAGGAACGTCTGGCGGACCAGAGGATTCAGGAGGGAATGTGAGGTGCGGCATGGAGATGAACATGGGGAATCAGAAGGTGGGACAGGGCATCCCTGTCTGTAAGAATTGCGGGGCAATGGGCCGGCCCGGGAACCTGCACTGCGTATTCTGCGGTGCGGTGCTGGAGCCGGGGACACAGCTGCCCCGGCACACGACAGGGGCAGAGCCCCAAAGCGCGCGTACCGCGTACAGTGTACTGCGCCCGGCCGCGGCGCCGGGGACGGCCCGTGCAGCCGCGGCCAACGGCCCGGAAATACCGAAGCCAGCGGTGACGGTGCTGGGAATCCTGTCCCTTGCGGCCGGCCTCCTGGCTCTGTTGGTGCTGGCGCTTTCTACAGTACACAGCGGTTTTCTGCCCGCGGCGGCAGCGGTCGTTCTGGGCGCGGTGAATCTGGGCAGAAAGCGCGGCGGCGGTCTGCTCGCCGGAATCGGCCTTGGCCTTGGGGCGTTTGTGCTTTTGGTCCAGGGCTTCTGGTCTGTGGTTCCCCTGTTCTATTTCTTCTGATCTCCACAGAAACACAAAATGGAGAGAAGCGTATGAATCATACATATGACAATGAACATTTTTATCAGAAATACAGCCAGATGCTCCGGTCTCAGAAGGGATTGGCGGGCGCCGGCGAATGGCAGACCCTGCGGGAGATGCTTCCGGATTTTATGGATCGGCGGGTGCTGGATTTAGGCTGTGGATTTGGCTGGCACTGTATCTATGCGGCGGAGCATGGGGCGCGGGAAGTGCTGGGTCTGGATATATCCGAAAAAATGCTGGAAGAGGCCCGGAAAAAATCCGCGGGCTTTTCCAATATCGCATACCGGCGGTCCGGCATAGAGGAATTTGACTATCCGGCCGCGGCCTATGACATTGTAATCAGTTCTCTGGCCCTGCACTATGTGGAGGATTTCCGGGAAGTGTGCGCAAAGGTGAAACGGACGCTGGTTCCCGGCGGGAGTTTTGTGTTCTCGGTTGAGCACCCGGTGTTTACCGCTTACGGGAGCCAGGGCTGGATCTGCGATGCCTCTGGAAAGCCCGATCACTGGCCGGTGGACCGCTATTTTTACGAGGGCAGGCGCGAGGCGGTGTTTTTGGGCGAGCGGGTGGAGAAACAGCACAGAACCCTGACCACCTATCTGAACGGACTTTTGGAGCATGGTTTTGCGATCACCGGCGTCAGGGAGCCGGAGCCGCCGGAAGATATGCTGGAGATCCCCGGGATGCGGGACGAGCTGCGGCGGCCGATGATGCTTCTGGTGTCCGCGGTCAGGCGGGCCGAGTGAATCAATCCTAATGGAAAATGAGGTGCCTGGGATGAAGAAAGTCAAAATTACAGTGCTCAAGACCACGCTGGATCAGGAACTGGCGGCGGAATACGGCGCCGCTGGGCTGGGTCCATGTCCCATGCTGAAGGCGGGGCAGATCTTTTATGCGGATTATGCAAAGCCGGAGGGCTTCTGTGATGAGGCTTGGAAAGCCATATACCAGTATGTATTCGCACTTGCGCACGGGGCAGATGAGCAGTTGTTTTATTTTGGCGACTGGATCCGAAAGCCCGGTGTCGCCGTCTGCAGCTGCAACGACGGTCTGCGGCCGGTGATTTTCAAGCTGGAGGCGACCGGTCAGGAGGCACAGCCCGACGATACCCCGGTTCGATAATAATAAAAAATTTGGATCCTGCAAAACGTGAAGGCGTGTTTTTGCGGGATTTTTTCTTGTCGCCCTGCCATGATGTTAAACCATATGGCTTTGACTCTCTCGGATACCAGTCTTTTTCAGCATAGAATTCTTTTGCTGCGCAAAACTAAGACGGGTGATAAAATTGAAAAAAATAATCTCAGCATGCAGTATTGCGGTCCTGTCCTTGCTGTTTTGTATCACAGCAAGCGCCAAGACCGTACAGCATACCGTCATCAAAGGGGAGTCCATGTGGAAAATCGCGGTCAAATATCAGGTGGGCCTGAGTGAGATCATCTCCGCCAATCCGCAGGTCAGCAACCCGGCTTTGATCTATCCGGGACAGGTGCTGAATATTCCCCTGAATGACGAGGCAGTATCCTCCTTTGAACAGCGCGTCATTGAACTGACCAATCAGAAGCGGGTCCAGAACGGGCTCAAGCCTCTGACCGCCAACTGGGAGCTTTCCCGCGCCGCGCGGTATAAATCACAGGATATGCATGACAAACGGTATTTTTCTCATACCAGCCCAACCTATGGTTCGCCGTTTGATATGATCAAGAATTTCGGAATCAGCTATCGTGCTGCGGCCGAAAACATCGCAAAGGGGCAGACCACACCGGAAGCGGTGGTGAATGCCTGGTGGAATTCAGAGGGGCACAGGAAGAATATGTTAAACAGCTCCTATACCCAGATCGGCGTGGGTTATGTGTCCGACGGCAATTACTGGACCCAGATGTTCATTCGGCCGTAACGGCAGTCAGACAGTTTTGCCATATTTTTTATGACCGCTTCGGCGGTCATTTTTTTTGTTTTCAGGTCAAAATCCAGAATGTGGTTGACAGCTGGGATTCGGCGGGGATAAAATGGGCCTCACCAATCCAATTCAAAAGGAGGAGAAGACATGTTATTTACAGATGAATCCAGAGGAAGACCCTTTGCGAAGGATCCGGCGGTGGTAAAGCTTGGCGGGAGATATCTGCTCTATTATACGGTTCCCCCCTATGTGGGACAGGAACGAGGGTATGCCATTGGCATTGCGGAATCCGCAGATATGGAGCACTGGGAGAACAGGGGCTATTTGACGCCAGAGCAGGAGGCGGAAAAAAACGGGCTCTGTGCGCCGGGTGCCATTGTACTGAACGGTGTTGTCCACCTGTTCTACCAGACCTATGGAAACCGGGAAATGGACGCGATCTGTCACGCGGTCTCCCCGGACGGCGTGCGTTTTCGCCGGGATCCTAGCAATCCGGTATTCCGCCCCAGCGATGTTTGGTGCTGCGGCCGGGCCATTGACGCGGATGTGACCGCCTTTCAGGGAAAGCTGTTTTTGTACTTTGCCACAAGGGACAAGGCCTTTGAGATCCAGATGCTGGGCGCGGCCGCGGCGGATCTGAATTCGGATTTTTCAAGATCCAGCTGGCATGAGGCGTACCCGGGTACCATCCTCCGGCCGGAACTGGAGTGGGAGGGCAAGTGCATAGAGGCACCTGCCGCGCTCAGCCGGGACGGCCATATATACCTGTTCTACGGCGGCGCGTATAACTGCTCTCCCCAGCAGATCGGCTGTGCGGTGTCCGAAGACGGAATCCGCTTCACCCGGCTCTCGGACCTGCCCCTGATCCCCAATGGAAAGTCCGGGGAATGGAACAGCCGGGAGTCTGGCCATCCCTATGTGTTTGAAGATACCGACGGAAGCGTTCAACTTTTTTACCAGGGTGCAGACGATCAGGGGGCGTGGCAGATCAGCCGGACGGAAATCAAATTTGAGGGAGGAGCGGTGCGCCCGGCGGTCACAAGGCAGCCCAAACCCCGGAAAAACGGGTAAAAGTAATAAAAGTGACCGGAAATACAAAAAATTACCGCTTTACTTTTTCCGTGTGCGGACGTTACAATAAGAATATAAAATTGCCAAAGGAGGGAATTTCATGAACACCAAAAAGAAGAGCTGCGGCGCTGTTGCTTTGCTGGCCGCGGCGGCGCTGCTGACATCAGGCTGCCAGAGCGCCCCAGGAAAAGATGGAGGAGAAGCTGGCCGGACCAAGCTGACCTATTGGATGAACATGTCCAGCTACGCGTCCACTGTGGTGAACAACATGGGTGACACCCCGCTCTATCAAAAGCTGGAGGAGGTGACCGGCACGGAGCTGGATTTTATCCACCCGCCCCAGGGTCAGTCGTCGGAAAAATTCAATATCCTGATCGCCTCCGATGAACTGCCGGACATTATCCAGTATAACTGGCAGACCTATCCGGGCGGCCCGCAGAATGCAATTAATGACAAAATCATTGTGGATCTGAACGATTATAAAAACTTTGCGCCCAATCTCTTCCGTTACTTTGAAGAGCACGACGAGGTGCGCAAGCTGTCGGTCACCGATTCAAACGCTTTGTTTGCCTTCCCGTGTATCAGGGGGGACGAGAGCCTTGAGGTTTCGGTGGGGCTGATCGTCCGGCAGGACTGGCTGGATGAACTGGGCCTTTCCATGCCGGAAACCCTGGATGACTGGGAGCGGGTTCTGACCGCGTTCCGAGATCAGAAGGGGGCCAAAGCACCGCTTTCCATCAACCTCTCCAATATGCGGGCCAGCCACCTCTTCGCCGGGGCCTTTGATGTGGGAATCGGCTATTACATAGATGACGGAAAGGTCAAATACGGAATGCTGGAGCCCGGTTTTAAGGATTTTCTGACGCTGATGAACCAATGGTATCGGGAAAAGCTCCTGGATGCGGATTTTACCACGCTGGACAGCAAGATGATCGACTCCAATATCTTAAATGGGATGACAGGCGCTATTTCCGGCGCCCTGGGATCTGGAATCGGCAGATACATGAGTGCGGCGCCAAATGAAAGATTCCAGCTGGCCGGCGCGCCCTATCCTACCAAAAACAGAGGCGAGGTGCCGTCCTTTGGCTACTGGCAGACACCGGTTGGGGCCAACAACGCGGCGGCGGTCAGCTTTGACAGCAAGCATAAGGAGGAGGCGGTGAAGCTCCTGGATTATGGCTATGGCCAGGAAGGCCGGATGCTGTATAACTTCGGTATTGAGGGAGAGAGCTATGAGGACAGGGACGGGTATCCCGCATATACGGAAACCATCACCAATAATCCGGAAGGTCTGGCCATGACTGTGGCTCTGTCCAAATACACGCTGGCATATGACTCCGGCCCCTTTATTCAGGATAAACGGTATATGGAACAGTATGCCAATCTGCCGGAGCAGCAGGCGGCGTGGAATACATGGATGAAGACCGGCATGAAGGAGCATGTTGTCCCCTATCTCTATGTAAGGGAGGACGAGGTAAGCGAGCTGGCCAATCTGAACAATGCCATTGATACCTATGCGGACGAGATGATCATGAAGTTTATTATGGGCGCGGAGCCGCTGGACCAGTATGACAAGGCGGTGGAACAGCTCAAGGCCCGCGGAATCGACAAAGTGCTGGAGATGAAGCAGGCGGCCTATGAGCGGTATCTGGCAAAATAAAGACGGCAAAAGCGCATGGCAGAAAGGTTGGGAAACGGAGAAATGAAAAAAGAGATTGCATTGTGGGCCCCTGAGAAGGAAAGTGCATGGGCCAGATCGTGGAAAAAGGATTTTCGGCGGAACGGGAGCCTGTATCTGTTGGTGATTCCTGTGGTACTGTTCTATATTTTGTTTTGCTATAAACCCATGTACGGCGCCCTGATCGCCTTTCAGGACTATACTCCGCGGCTGGGTTTTTCCGGGAGCGACTGGGTGGGGCTTAAGAATTTCAGGCATTTTTTCTCCTCGCCGGACTTTGGCAGACTGCTGAAAAACACCCTGTCCATCAGTTTGACCGGACTGGTCTTTGCCTTTCCGGCGCCCATTATCCTGGCGTTGTTTCTCAATGAGATGAAGGACGGCATGCTCAAACGGGCGGTCCAGACCACCTCTTACCTGCCCCATTTCATTTCTCTGGTTGTCATCTGCGGAATGGTCAAGACCTTTGTTAGTGCGGATGGGATCATTGGGATGCTGGCAGGACATTTTCGGGGCAGTGACACCAATCTTCTGATGGAGCCCAAGCTGTTCCTGCCTATCTATGTCATCTCCGACATCTGGCAGACTATTGGCTGGGATTCCATTATCTATCTGGCGGCCCTGAGCAGCGTAGACGTGGAGCAGTACGAGGCGGCAGAGCTGGACGGGGCGGGCAGGATGAAGCGGATCTGGTATGTGACATTGCCCTCTATTCAGATTACCATCATTACCATGCTGATCCTGCGGATCGGAAAGATCATGAACCTGGGCTATGAGAAGATCATACTGTTATACAACCCGGCGATCTACAGCACCAGCGATGTAATCAGCTCCTATGTTTACCGTATGGGCTTTGAAACTCAGAACTGGGGCTACAGTACGGCGGTTGGCCTGTTTAATTCCGTGGTCAATCTGATCCTGCTGGTGTTTACCAACCAACTCAGCAAAAGGCTGGCGGACACCAGTCTTTGGTAAAGGAGGATGTCAATGAAAAGCAAGAAAACTGCGGCGGCATGGATGCGAAAAGGGCCGCCGCGTAAAATCAAAACCACACTGGGGGACCGGGTCTTCCATGCGGTGAATAACACGGTGATGATCCTGCTGGCGCTGGTCATGGTCTATCCGGTCTACTATGTGCTGATTGCATCCCTGTCCAGCGCGCAGCAGCTGATCACACACCGGGGCTTTCTGCTCCTGCCGATTGCGCCTACTTTTGCGGCCTATGAAATGGCATTCCAAAATCCCTTGCTTCTGCGGAGCTATGGCAACACGTTGTTTGTGGTGGCTGCCGGGGTGGCGGTCAATCTGGTGCTGACCACCATTGGAGCATATTTTCTCTCCAGAAAACAGGTGAAACTCCAAAAACCCATTATGATTATGATTGTCATTACCATGTTTTTTAGCGGCGGAATGATTCCGTTTTATTTCGCGGTCAAGGATCTGGGACTGGACGGAAGTCTCTGGGCGCTGATTTTCCCCAGTGCCATCAGTACCTTTAACCTGATTATCATGAAGACATCCTTTTTGTCCATCCCCGACAGTATGGAGGAGTCCGCCAGGCTGGACGGGGCGGGGCACATCACCATTTTAACCCGGGTGATTCTGCCCCTGTCCAAGGCGACGCTGGCCGTGATCGGCCTGTACTATGCGGTCTCCCATTGGAATGCCTGGTTCCATGCCATGCTGTTTTTAAAGGAGCGGGAACAATTTCCTCTGCAGCTTCTGCTGCGGGAGATTCTGATCCAGAACAATGTATCCGACATGGCGGACGGAACCAACTACTCAGAGCTGGGTTTTATCAGTGAGACCATCAAATACGCGGTCATCATCATTGCGACGCTTCCCATTCTCTGTGTGTATCCGTTTATACAGAAATATTTCACAAAAGGCGTCATGATCGGCGCGGTTAAGGGCTGAGAACCCAGGAGAGGAGTTTGAATATGAAACGTAGGATTTGCGCCGGGCTGACCGCTGTTCTGATCTGTGCGGCCTGTCCGGCCTTGGCCGGCGGGTTCAGGGCGGACTATGATTCCGGCACCGAGGTGATTCAGTGGAGCGTCCGTGCAGAGGCGGGCGGTTATGTCAATCTGACTGTCCTTTCGTCTGCACTGGAGCTTGATGCGGTCACAGCCCCGGAGCTGACGGGTTGTGAGAGCATTTTGCTGAAAACTGCGGTCATTGGAACTGACGGTATTGCCTCCGGCAGTATGGGACTGCCGGAGCAGTTTCAGGACGGCCGATATTATATCCGGGCCCTGTGGCAGGATGGAGAGGCCTGCCGGATCTTTGTCAAGGCAGAGACCAGCGCGCTGTCGCAGTTGGCCGCCCGAATCAATAGGGCGGAGGACGGTCAGGTGATGGCTCTGCTCAAGGAACAGGATGGACTGTTTGAAGACGACGGAAAGTTTTTTGCCCAATACGGGACAGAAATCGCGGTGTATGTGGCCGGACAAAGTCCGGCAGGCGGCTATGATGCCGCGGCACTTTTGTCCGCGCGTATGCTGGGGGAGGGGCTTGCCCGGTTCCAGGACAGCGGCCTTGCCCTAGCTGATTTTATAATGTTCTATGGCGGCTATATGCCGGATTCTGTACTGGAGCAGTATGATACGGCCACGGCCCCAATCCGGGAAAAGACAGAGAAACTGCTCAGACGGCAGATGCTGGTGGAAAAGCCATTTGCGGAGATCTTTGCCGGCTGTGTCCGGCTGGCCGGCGTGCTGGCCTGCACACAGGCGGCTGAACTTCAAATCCTGGTGCTGGATCAGCATGAGGCTTTGGAAATTGACCTCCGGCCGTATAGGGCGCTGAAAAACGACTACTACCGCAGTCAGGTCTTTCAAAGCCTGCTGGGACAGCTGGACAGAATCAATACCACGGCGGAGCTCCGCGCTGCTTTTGACAGGTGTACCGCAGAGCAGGCTGCAAAGGCGGAACAGAACGAGAATCAGAACCAGAATACCGGACGTCCCGCCAGCGGCTCCGGCGGAAACCGGGGCGGTTCCTCCGGCGGCCTGTCCGGCGGTGAGAGACCTGCGCCAACCGAAACACCAGCACCCACAAAGACGCCGGAGGCGGAGCCGGAGATGACTGACATCCAGGGCCACTGGGCGGAGACGGAGATCCGGCAGATGGTGGAGGCCGGGATTGCCGCGGGATATAAGGACGCCACATTCCGGCCGGACAACACTGTTACCCGTGCGGAATTTGTAAAGCTGGTCTGCGGACTTCTGAATCTGGATCTGACCGGGGCCGGAGAGACAGGCTTTCAGGATGTGACAGAGGCGGACTGGTTTTATCCCTGTGTCAGCGCGGCGGTCCGGGACGGGCTGGTCAGAGGCATTTCAGATACGGAGTTTGGGCCGGAGCTTTCGATCAGCCGGGAGGACGCGGCGGTCATTCTGGACCGTATGGCCGGCGGCGCACTGGAATCCGCGGACGGCACCGTGTTTCTCGATATTGGCGAGACGGCAGACTATGCCCGGCCGGCTGTGGAACGGCTGGGCGCGGCAGGGCTTCTGCGGGGCGAAGCGGGATATTTCCTGCCCAAGCGATCCATTACACGGGCGGAGGCCGTCTGTCTGCTTTGGCGTCTCAAGTCAGCCAAGGAAAAGGGGGGACAGACATGAGAAGATTTTGGATTATTTTGGCCGCCTGTATGACGGCAGTTCTGGTGTCCGGTATATCTGCCTCGGCCGAGGCGGTGCGCGTGCCTTCCAAGGCGGAGATGTTGATTGAGCAGCTGACAGACCTCCCGGATATGGAGGAGGAGACGATCAGCCGGGGCGGCTATATACAGCTGTTGGCAGACATCTTCCGGCTGGGGGCGCCGGGAACGCCAGAGTATGTGTTCTCGGATGTACCGCCGGGCAGCGAGCTGGGTAATGCGGTCTATGCCGCTCTGCAGAGCGGATGGATTGCGCCGGCGGACGCCTTTGAGCCCGACCGTCCAGTCACCGGCGGCGAGGCGGTAAAGATGGCGGTCTGCGCGGCGGGCTGCCGGGCGCCGGCAGAGGATCCGGAAAGCCGGAGCGCTGGGTATCCAATGGGATATTTTGTAACGGCGAAGCGGTATGGCATGCTGGACGGCATACAGCTGGACACGGCGGAACCCGTATCACCCGGACTCGCGGCAGAGCTTTTCTATAACCTGCTCCGGACACAGGCGGCTGTATCCGGTGCGGAACAGAGCTTTTACACGCCGGGCGAGACGTGGATGGAACAGCTGTACGGCCTCTTTGAGACAGAAGGCATTGTCAGCCTTGCGGGGTATCAGTCCCTGCAGGGCGGAGAGACAGACTATGGGACGGACCGGCTGGAGATCAGCGGAACGCGGTATTGTTACAGTGGCCAGATCACCGGTTTGATCGGACGGCGGTGCACGGTGTTTTACAGGCAGGAGCACGGCGGAATCCGGCAAGCAGTGGCAGTATTCCCGGAGCCAGGTCAGGAGCAGACCTTTCCCGCAGAGGATTTTCAGTCATTTGCTGGGCAGACTCTTTCCTACACCCGGCCGGAGAGCGGAAGGACAGTGGCGTGGCGGCTTGATCCGGGGTGCCAGCTGTTGTTAAACGGCCGTCCGGCCGCCTGGGACGCGGCATATTTTGCGGACGCGTCCGAGGATGTGATTGGCCTTGACAATGATCTGGATGGGAGAATGGAGGTGGTTCTGGTCAGCCGGTGTCAGTATGTGGAGGTGGAATCGGCGGATCCGCTGAATCAGAGGATCGGCGGCTGGGAAAACGGCGCGGCGGCTGCGCTGGACTTTGGCGCATGGGAGACATGGGTTGATATCTTTGCCGCGGATGGTGCCGCGGGCACGCTGTATGATCTGGCAAAAGGGGATCTGGCCGCGGTGTTTATGACCGAGGACCGGCAGTACGCGGCGCTTCGGATCTGCACCGGTATCGTCAGCGGCCGGATCGAAACCGTCCGCGCACAGGAGCGTGAGATCACGGTGGAGGGCCAGGTATACAAAGGCTCCCGGCGGCTTTTTGACCAGAGCGGCCAGCTGCTTGCCCCAGGAACTGTTGCGGTCTTCCGCCTTGGTGTAGATGGAGAACTGGTGACGGTCGAGACGGGGCAGGGGAACTATACCTATGGCTATCTGTTGGCCAGCGCCCAGGCGGACGGGGGTTTCAGCAATCTCAGCCTGCGGCTGGTGACCCAGGGCGGAAGCACGGAGGTCTATCCCACCGCGGACCGGGTCCGGACAGACGGCGAAATGCTTGACCAAAAGGAGCTGGCCGCGCGGCTTTCCCAGGATGTGAACGGAAGGTTGATACGCTATCGCCTGAGCGGCGACGGCGCGGTCTCCGGCCTGGATTTTCCCTGTGAAAACCAGGGATTGATGATGTTTGAAGAACAGCCGGAGGACAACAGCCTGGTGCGCTATACCTTCCCGGGAACAACGGTGATCTATCGCTCGGCCGCAAAGGCCTGCACCCCGTATTTCAATCTGGAAAACACCCTGATCTTCAAGGTGCCGGAGGATCCCAATGAGTCTGAATACGCGGTGGTCGGCGGGACGGAACTGTTGGTAGACAACACTGGCTATGCCTTTGAGGTGTACGATTTGGACAGCGCGGGGACGGCCGGCGCGGTGGTGTGGCGGTTTGATCCCAAGCGCGAAAAGCTGACAGCGGCCGACACGAGCTATCTGGCGGGGGCAGTCTACCGTGGACTCTCGCCGGATGGGGAGGAAATGCGGATTATCGAATGCTGGTCCGGCGGCTCATTTCAGGTTTTGTATATGCCCTTTGATGTGACGGTGGAAAAGGATAACTGCGCCGATCTGGAGAGCGGGGACATCTTTCGGGTCAAGCTGGACAGCAAAGGCTATGTTCGGGCCATCTGTGTGGACATGATCCGGGAGGGGGCACAGGCTGTTCCCAACAGCCTGTCCAATGCGGAATTTCAGGGCGGCAACGTGAATATCACCTATCAATACGGCAAGGTCTGCCGGATTGCAGGGAATTTTGCCTATCTGGCGGATACCCGCGATATCTTCGGGGAATATGACTATTCCTTCACAGGCTTGAAAAATTATCAGATCAACACCCAGAACCTTGTACGCTATCAGACAAAGACAGGAGAGATCCGGCCGGTCACCCGGGAAGAGATTAAAACCTACGCCGGATTCGGAACGGCATGCGATTTTGTAGTTCTGCGCCAGTCGCGGTTTACCACTAGCCTGCTTGTGGTCTATGAATAGGGGGGATAACGATGAAACATGGAATATTGCACCTGACTGCCGTTCTGGCTCTGGCCGCGTTCTGTGCGCTGGGAATCCCGATTTGCGCAGAGGAGGATACGGTACTGGTCAGTCAACGGTTTGACGGCTACAAAACCAATGAAACCCAGGTGACGGAACTTGAAATCACGGGCGGCATGGGAAAAATTGTGGAGGCGGGCGCCAACAGCAAGGCGCTGATGCTCCCGGGAACCAACGGAGAGGTTTGCATTTCCCAGGATTTTACGGGAGTGCTCCCGGAGCAGTTTGTGCTCTCGCTCCGGCTCCGGGCCGAGGCGGTGGGCCCGGTTTGCGCCCGGATCGGCATTGCGAACGGCAGTTCTTTTGTTCCGCTGATCAAGATTGAGAAAAACCAGATTCAAACCCTGGATGGAAAGCCGGTCTGCGGAGTCAGAAGCGGCGTGTTTACGGAGCTCACCATCCTCTGTGACCGAAAGGCGGGGATTATCGACCTCTACGCCGATGGCAGGGGCGTGCTCAGGGGCTGGCGCGTGCCAGGGCTCCCGGCCTCGGCCACCGGCGTGATGCTGGTGCAGGCGGCGGGCTCCGGCGGTATGGTGGTGGACGATCTGCTCCTCTACGGCGGGACAGAGCCCCGCGGGGATATCCCCGGGGCGCCCTATCTGAACCAGAGGGCGGATGACCTGTACATTGATCAGGATGTGGGGGATTTCACCTATTTCTACAGCCATGCCATTGCGAGTTCCAGCGCCGCATACTTCAATTTTACGGCCTATCCAAAGACGAACGCCATCACTTGTGAGCGGTACGACTACAAAAATGTGAACAAGGGCGAGTGCATCATCTTTGAGAAGAGCACCAGCGACGACTGCTATGTGGACATTGCGGTCAAAAAGATCAAAAACTACAACAGCAATAAGACCTATCAGTACTTCATGCTGTCCAGCGATGTCTGGGCCGAAAAAACGGATATGCAGGCACAGCTGTTTTTGCTCCGGGATACCAAATCCTCATCCAGCCAGATCAACAGCGTGATTGCCAATCTGAACGGGACTGGGATTGTGACCAGTGACGGAAGGAATCTTGTTAACACGGTGAAGCCCGGCCAGTGGTTCAATTATAAGGCTTTTGTGCGGCTGGATACCCACACGGCGGATATTTATATTGACGGTGTTCTGGCGGCGGAGAACGTACCGCTGGACCCCGACATGAAGAGTCTGAACCTGGTGCGGTTTTCCGTGTCCGGGAAATCCGGCCCCGGCACCATCAAGCTCAAAAACTTTGAGGTGACCGGCATGGTGAATCCGCCGGAAAACGGCACCTATGAAAAGACCAGCCTGTTTCCAAGCGACGCGCCCATCCGAGCGTATTTACAGGACAAGGTCAGTTTTCATCACTATGCAGGGAACCTGTATCGGAACGGGGAAAAATCCCAGCTTCTGTACCCTTCCTTGTACGAGGAAGGGGGCCTGTACCTCTCGGCGGAGGATATCAGCCGGGCCTTTGCTGTCCGGTGCGCTTATGACACGGAGCGGGGAGAGGTGCTGCTGAACGGTCAGCCCCTGGCGCTGGACCGGGAAATCCGCTTCTCCGAATGTCAGGCCATGATCCCTGTCCGGGAATTCGCCATGCAGGCGCTGGGCCGGTATGTGCTGGACGATACCTTCGGCATGGTGGTGGTGTCAGAGGAGCCCATGTATTTTGATGTGGATGCGGAAATTCCCTATTACAGGCAGGTTTTCAAAAGCGGATATTTTACAGAGCAGTCCACTCTCCAGCAGATGAACGCCTTCCTGTTTTTCCAGCGGCCCCAGGCCGAAGCAATTCGGGAGGCGGTGCTGGCAAATACGGAGGGCGGTACGGCGCATCCGCGGCTGATGGCCACCCGGTCTGATTTTGAACGGATTCTGGAGGACAGCCGCACGGACGCGGAGCTGAAACGGCTGATTGACATGGTGGTCACCCAGGCGGACAACCTCATGACTGTGCCCATCTGCACCACTTACACCTTTCAGGACGTATTTCGCATGAACGGCTTTGCCATGACCTTTGAAAAACGGATGCTGTATCTGGGTTTTGCTTATCAGATGACGGGCGCACAGAAATATGCCGACCGGGCATGGCTGGAGATTGAAGCTCTCTGCAAATACCCGGACATCAATGAAAATCATCCCATTGATGCCGGCTCATTCAGCGCGGGACTGGGCATTGGATATGACTGGCTCTACCACGGGCTGACGGAGGAACAGCGACAGACCATGGCCGCGGCTGCGGAGCGGCTCTCCCTCTCTGTTATGGATCGTGTTTTTTATGCGGGCCTGCCGGGCTCGGCTTCCACGCTGAGCATCACGTCGGTCAACGTGTCCTCAATCTTCACCCGCTGGAAGAGTAACTATAACCTCTGGGTCAACGGCGGACTGGTGCTGGCCGCGCTGGCCTATGCAGAAGAGGCGCCGGAGCTGTCCTATGATCTGCTGGAAAAATCCATCCGGAGCATTGAGTTCAGCCTCTATGGCTTTGCGCCGGACGGACAGTGGCCGGAGGGCAACCAGTACTGGGATGTCTGTGCCAGCAACCTGGCCAAGGCGGTGGGAAGTCTGAGCACCGCTGCGGGGACGGATTACGGCCTGATGAAGTATCAGGGACTGGACAAAACCGGATATTTTGCCGCAGGCTGGACCTCGCCCCTGGGCAGTATTGCCAATGGCGACACCATTATGGACGAGGGGATTTTCTCCTATTATTCCCAGTCCTTCCTGGCCAGTTACTATAACCAGCCGGGACTGGCCTATCTGAGAAAGATGAACCTGTCCGGGGATTACACCGGCTATGGAATCTACGCGCCGGAGGTGAACCCGCTGGATATTATCTACTATATGCCCGGTGTGACCGAAAAGGATGCGGCGCAGATTCCCAGAATGCTGATTGCCCGCGGTGCGGAATCCGTGACCATTCATGAGGATTATACGAACCCTGAGGCCTTTGTGTTTGCGGCTCAGGGCGGTCAAACCACCCATTACCATTCCCACAATGACAGCGGGGCCTTTGCCTTTGATATGATGGGTGTGCGCTGGGCCACGGATTTGGGGAAGGAGGACTATAACCTTGGGGTCAGCGACAGCGCGATCTACAGAAAGCGCACAGAGGGACACAATACCCTGACGATCAACAACGGGAAGGATTTTTCACAGGCAAGGGATACCTTTGCAGCGCTGATCGCCAGCGGCGAGAGCGAAACGGGCGGCTATGCGGTCTATGATATGTCCGACCTGTATTCAGACGCGGACAGCGTTCTGCGGGGGTTTTATATCGGCGATGACTATACCTCCCTGACGGTGCGGGATGAGCTGGAGCTCAGCCGGGAGAGCGAGGTGTACTGGTTTATGCACACCAGAGCGGATATTGAGATACTGGATGAAAAGACCGCGCTGCTGTCCAGAAACGGAAAGAGTTTGGTTCTGCAGCTGGAGACCGACGCGCCGGAGTTCGCGCTGAGCGCCATGGATGCCGTGGGCCTGCCGTCCTCTCCGGTGGTGGAGGGGCAGGAGACCAATGCGGGTATACGGAAGGTCGCGGTACGGCTCAAGGGAAATGGAAAGATGAATTTGACCGTCAGGATGTCCCCCCAGAGCGTGGAAAGTCTGGAGGACCGGCCCATTGCCCAATGGAAGGTGCCGGAGGGGACGCATCAGCCGGAGAAGGAGGATTACGGCTATCAGCTCTATGTGGACGGGGTGAAAATGCAGGATCCGTCGGTGATTCCGGTGCTGGATGAACAGGACTTGCCGGCGTATACCATTGTGCCAAATGACCCAGAAAAATCTGTGGTGGTGGAGCGTGAGGACAGAATCGTGGGCGGCAAGCTGGCGGTTACGGTCTATAACCAGGACAGAACCAAAAGCCAGATGAGCCGGATCATCTACAGCAGTACCTCCGGTGAGTTGCTGAACTTTTTTGATACCCACCGGGCCCGGGAGATTGCGGTCACCGAGGCACCGGAGCCAGCAAACGCCGGTCCCAATGCCATTGACGGGGATCTCACTACAAGGTGGACCAGCAAAACGATCGGGGCGGAGGCGGTTCTTGACTTTGGCGGGAGCATCACCTTTGACGCTGTGGCCGCGGCTTTCTGGAAGGGGTCGGAGCGGAATTATTCCTATACTCTGTATGGCTCAGAGGATGGGGTGACGTATGAGGAAATCGGGAACTTCATCACCAGCGGCCAGAGTGAGGACTATGAGATAAAGCGGCTTGGACGTACGGTTTCGGCCCGCTATATCCGCTTTGTCAACGGGGGAAACAATGAAAATGTCAACGGCAACCTCACAGAATTGCTGCTGCTCCGCTGCCGGGCGGAAGGAGAGGAGGAAACGGTATGAAGCGTATTCTCTGCGGTCTGCTTGCCGTATGTCTGCTTTGGGGCAGCGCGTGGGCGGCCGGAGGCTCACCCCTTGAGACTGTCCTGCTGGAGGACACGGAGTTTTCCTATTACATTGAAGGAACGCGGTATGAGTTTGATTCGGGCATGCTGGGTTATGCCAGAAAGGGATATCTTTTGTCTGAACAGCTGGACCCGTCCCGGGGCAAATCTCTGAAAATCGGCATTGACGCGGTGCCGCCCGCCGGACAGACCAGTTCCCCCTATGTAGTCTGCAATACCAAGTCGGACACCAATCTCACAGCGGAGTTTTCCGTATATTTGTCCGGCCGGTCGGATTACAGACTGGCGGTATACCGGGCGGCGGCCGGGTCGGCGGGCTCTAAGGAGAGCAACCTCATCCGATGGCGGGAACAGATGGAGATTGGCCCCGTCAGGCAGGACTATGAAACCGAAAGCTGGCACACGCTCCGGGTGGAGATTGATCTGGAGGCGGATGTATTCCGCGTATGGATGGACGGCGCGGCTGTGGCGGAGTCGTGTTCGCTGGCGGGCTTTGGACATGTTGACAGCATCCGCTTCTATGGGCATACAAACGAAAAACAGCCCTCTTTTATGGCGGTGGATGACCTGCGGATTACGACCATGGCAAAGCCGCCGGAAATCAGCGAGATCGGCTATGACAGCCAGCGCGGTCAGACTGTGATTCCCGCCGGGGCCAAGGTGATTGAGGTCTATCTGACCCAGTCCATGTACCGGGTCACGGCACAGCAGATTCATCTTCTGCACGAGGGGGCAGAGGTCAGGCTGGAAAAAGCCGGCTATGACCGGGACAGCGCAATGGCGGCTTTGTGCCCTGCGGTGCCGCTGTTGCCCAATGCCCGGTATGAGGTGGTCATTGACGGCCGTGCTGAACTTTTGGAGGGGAGCCCCTTGGGAACCGATATCACAGGGAGTTTTCGGACAGACGCGGAAACCGTGTGTGTCACAAGTGCCGAATTCGGCACAGAACCAGGCGGTGTCACCGTCACAGCCCGGCTTTTGAATCCGGAGAAAGAGGAGCGGAGCCTGTATCTGTTTGCGTCCGTCTGGCGGGGCGAGCGGTTTGTCCGCCTGACAGCGGCACAGGAGACCGTCCCGGCAGGCGGCGCGAAGGAGGCCGTTCTGGAGGCCGGTATGCTGGAGCCGGACGAACGGCTTGAGTTTTATGCCTGGAAGGACCTTATGACGCCGGGCCTGTATGCGGACCGGATCTATATCTATAAGCCGGAAAGCGAATAAAAGGAGGAGTAAAGATGAAAAAGATTTGTGCGTTGCTGGCGGCCATGGCTCTTTGCCTGTCCGTCTTGGGCGGCGCTGGAATGACCGCGTCGGCGGCCTTTGGAGATCTGCTGTCCCAGCCCTGTGATTTTTCCGGCTATGACGAGGGTGCCCCTGTTTCAGGAAGCGAGGGCTTCACTATGAACACGGTGGAGAAAAACAGCGCGGTTGTGAAAGCGGAGCCGGACGGGAATAAGTATCTGCATGTGACCAAGGACGGTTCCAGCTCCCTGGTGCTCAGCTATGATTTCAGCGGGCTGGTGGGGGAGAACAGCTATACGCTGGAGTATCGGCTCAAGCCGGTCAGCGGCAGCTGCAATATGCTCATTGGCCTGGACAACAGCAAGGGCATGGTGATTTCCCACAGCAGCAACAGCAATAAATTTCAGTATGTAAAGGCAAACAAGTTTACAGATGCCATGACATCGGTGCCTAAGGAACAGTGGTATCAGATACGGATGACAGTCAACCAGAGTACCAAAACCATGGACTGTTATGTGGACGGTGTTCTGCTCTGCGCGGATATTGACCAAAGAAACGGAGATCCTGTGACCAACCGGTTTACCGTGTTCGTATCCGGCAATGGCACCGCGTTTGGCCTGGATGATTTCAAGGTCTATTCCGGTGAGCTGGCGGCACAGCGGATAGAGGCTGTCTCCCTGGATTTCGGCGGTTTTCAAGCCAATGATTTAGGCACTCTGCCTGCCTCCAAGGTGGCGGTCACCATGCCAAATCTGGATGCCGGCAGTATTGTGCAGTATGACAGTGTGGACGGCACGTTCGGCAAGGCGGCCGATGATCAGAGCTTTTACCTCCGCAATGATGCGGGGATCTATGCGAGCAGTCCGGATGTGCGGCTGAACATTGGCCCCAACCATTTTGGCCGGATCAATGAGGCGGGAGACCGGGAGGTGTTGGCGTTCAACTGCGCCTTTGACGAAAAGCTGACGCCTATTGTAGTGAACTCCTATGTCTGGACCATGCACAACGGTGCCATGACACAGGCGAAATTCGGCGGCAGCGCCGCGGAGGGATACACTGTCAGGCTGGAGGCCGACAGCATCCAGCTCATGGGTAACCACAAATTCACCCTGCCGGCGGCCTGTGTGCCGGGCAAATGGTACCGGGTGGAGCTATTCCTCACAGCCGGAAGTGCGGACGGCAGAACCGGGAACCGGTTCAGCGCGTATCTGGACAGTATACCGGTGTGTGAAAACGTGGAAATGACAGATTTTCGCCTTCGGTTTGATACGGAGTATGAGGACGCGGACCAGTTCCTGGGATTTTCCCAAATCTGGCTAAACCACAGCTTCAGCCGTTATCTGGAAAGTGGGTCAGAGGAGACGGAAAAGCGATATGAGGCGGGCGGCGTGTATTTTGATGACGTGAGTCTGACCAAATATCTGGGCGGCGAGCCGGTGGATGCCGTCCCGAGAACAGAGCTTCGAGGGGACAGTCCGGATTTTTCAAAATATACGGCGGGGCTGGCGGCCTGGGCTGATGAAAACCAGACTGTCGCGGACTTCCGAAACGGACTGGACCAGAGCGGAAACATGGTATTCCGGGACGGTTCCGGTGCGGTGAAATCGGATGCGGACCCTGTGGGCGGCGCATGCTTTGATCTGACCCGGGCGGATGGGGTACATATGTATGGAAGGGTATTCGGCGGCAGTGCGCAGGTGGTCACAGAGCCGGGGCTGATTGCCTATGACCCCGCCTGGCATCAGGCCGGGAAATGGTCATCCACCAAGCGGTCCGCGGCCTTTGAAGGCCGAAGCGGCCTGGCGGGCCGGGCGGCGTCAGACGAGAGCACCGTCATGCAGGCCCCCTATGCAGAGGGAACGCCCGGCAACGGGATATTTGACGATTATCTGGACTATTCCATCATGAGCGACAGTGCGGCCAAGTATATGGCAGGAGAGGCCTGCGGCCCTCTGCACTATGAGAGTTCTTTCCTGCTCAGCGGCGACGTGGGGCTTACGGTCTATCTGAAGGTCAACGCGTCTGGCACCTTCTGTCAGCTGGCGCAGTGCAGGGACGGCGTTATCTACGGGGCAGATTCCGGCGTGGTGCTGGGTTCCTATGAGAATGGCCAGTGGTACAGACTTTCGGCCTCGTCCTATCCGGGGAAGAACACGGCCGACCTGCGGCTCAACGGCGTTCTGATCGCGGAGAATATGGAGCTCAGTACTGCGGTTCAGTATGTGAGCACCTTCCGGTTCGGTGTATCCGCCGGCACAGCGGAGGAGGACGGCTATGTCGCTTTTGATGACGTCCGGATCTACGCCGGCCGCTATGCCGGAGAGACGCAGGTTTCTGTCACCTCCGGCGACCCCAACCTGGTAGTTGAGGACGAAAGGGGCTATATTGTCTGCGAGGATGCCGGCGGCGAGCCGGTATCCGAACTGGCCCAGAGGCTTTCCATTGCCGGGACACCGCAGTTCTTTGAAAACCACACCTTTGAAACGCCTGCGGAGACTGTCCGGAACCGGTCGGTTCTGGTGGTGAACAGCGGGCCGGTCTACCGGTATTATACAATCTATACCACATTGCCGGACGGCTATCTTTCAGAGTTTACACCGGTCTTTTCCAACGGACAGGGCAGTGAGGTCCAGGTTATGCCCTTGGACGGCACAGTGACCGCCGCCCTGAAAATTGACAACAAATACAATATCAGTCAAGACGCGGTATTCGTGCTGGCGGTCTATGATGAACAGGGGACTGTGGTCGGTACGGATTACGCGGCCCAAACGATTGGCGGCCGGACAGAAACCACATTTGAGGCCAGTGTCAGCCGGGAGAGCTTTGCCCGCTGCTATGCCAAGGTCTTTCTCTGGGACAGCCTGCAGAGCCTTGTGCCGCTGGCGGTCTATGACGGACTGGAGATGTACAATGACATTTGGATGCCCTCTGTGTTTGCCAGCAACGCGGTTCTGCAAAGGGATGAGCCGCTCAGCATCTGGGGAAAGAGCGCGCCCTACGCGGACATAGCGGTCACACTGGGCGATCAGGCCTATCAGACAACGGCCCAGGCGGACGGCAGCTGGAGAGTGACGGCAGAACCCATTTCAACGGCACAGAATCCCTACACCCTCTCTGTGGAATCCTCCTCCGGCGGGTTCCGGAAATTCAGCAATATTCTGGCGGGCGAGGTCTGGCTCTGTTCCGGGCAGTCTAACATGGAGTGGGCCCTGTCCAAGACGGACAATGCGGCGGAGGACATCGCCTCTGCTGCAAATACCAACATCCGGCTGTTTACACAGACCCGGAACGGCACGGAGCAGGAGGCGGAGGATGTGCTGAACGGAAGCTGGAAGGTGTGCAGTCCTGAGACCGTTGCGTCATTCTCCGGGGTTGGCTATTTGTTTGGCCGGGAGCTGGCGCAGGATCTGGATGTTCCGGTGGGTCTGCTGTATGCGGCATACGGCGGTGCGCGAATTGAATGTTTTATCAGTGAGGAGGCTCTGGCTGACAGCCCGCTGGTTCACCGTCTGTCCTATGAGGCAGCCGGCGACCACAACCGGGATGCCACCCATCTCTATAACGGGATGATTGCCCCGTTGATTCCCTATACTATCAAAGGGGCAATCTGGTATCAGGGCTGTGCCAATGCCACCGCAGAACTGCACAGCGAATACCTGGAGGCACAGAAGCTTATGATTCAGGACTGGCGGGAAAGATGGGGCATGGAGTTCCCCGTGCTCATTACCCAGCTGGCGGCCTATGGCAGGGTTGGATATTCGGAATACTTCCCCTATGTCCGGGAGGCCCAATGGAAGCTGACCCATGCGCTGGAAGGTGTGGAAATGGCGGTGGTGCTTGAGACGGGCGAGGAGAATAACATCCATCCCACAGACAAGGCCACGGTGGGCCACCGCCTGGCCCTTGCGGCAAAGGGAGCTGTATACGGAATGGATACGGCGTACCGCTATCCGGAGCCATCCGGGCTGACGGTTACGGATCTGGACGCGGTCGTCACCTTTAACCATACCTATGACGGACTGGTGTGTGACGGTGCGCCGGCTGCCTTTGAGATTCGGGATGCCGCCGGAAACTGGTATGCGGCGTCGGCAGAGATTACGGGTACCAACACTGTGACGGTTACGGACGGCATCCATGTGCCGGTGGCGGTTCGGTGCGGTTTTGCGGGATTCCCCAAGCCCATGGTGAACCTGTATAACTCTGCCGGTCTGCTGATCACGCCGTTCCGGCTGGGAGATCTGGGCGAATAGAAGGGACAAAACGAGGCGGGCGCCAATGCGCCCGCCGGGAAATGGAGGAAGAAAAATGCAGGCGATTGACTATGCCAGGGCGGCCTGTGATACCATCATGGAGGCCTGCGCCGCCCCTGACCTTCCGCCAAGAGGCCGGTTCCATTACCAGCAGGGTGTGTTCCTGACCGGGATGGAGTCGGTTTATCTTGCAACCGGAGAAGAAAAGTATTATAATTATATCAAAGACTGGGTAGACAGCAATGTGATCCCGGATGCCACCATCCGGTTTCATTACCGGGACAAGATGGATGACCTTCAGCCTGCCCGGCTTCTGTTCCTGCTTCATGAACGGACTGGAACGGCACATTACCGGACGGTGTTGGACCGGTTTGCGGACTATTTCAGGCGCTGGGATTTCACGCCGGAGGGGGGCTTCTGGCACATGCACAACAAGCCGGAGCAGATGTGGCTGGACGGCCTGTATATGGCCGGATCCGTGCTGATGCCCTACGGCGCACGGTATGGTCAGGAGGATCTGTTTGACCTGATGCACACCCAGGTGGAGCTCATGTTCCGATATCTGCGGGATGAGAGGACCGGCCTTTTGTATCACGCCTGTGATTTTTCCCGGCAGATGCCATGGGCAGACTCAGAGACTGGATGCTCCCCTGAATTCTGGGGCCGGGCCATTGGCTGGGTGGGGCTCAGTCTTGTGGATATGCTGGACTTTCTGCCGGCGGAGGATCCGCGGCGGGAAATATGGATCACGGCCCTCACCGGACTTTTAAAGGCTGTGGCCGGATTCCAGCATCCGGCAAACGGCCTCTGGTATCAGGTGGTTGACAAGGGAAATGTGTGCGGCAACTGGACAGAGACCTCCAGCAGTGCGCTCTTTACCTATGCCATCGCAAAAGCGGTGCGCCGGGGATATCTCGGCCCGGAATACCAGTCCTGTGCGGACCGGGGGTATGAAGGGGTGATCCGCGCCCTGCGCATGCATGAGGGCAGGCTATACCTCCCGTGCATCTGCGTCGGGACCGGCGTGGGGGATTATGATCACTATATCAACCGGCCGAGAGAGATCAATGACATGCACGGCATGGGCGCGTTTGTGCTGATGTGCTGTGAATACCAGAAACGGAACTGACAGTATGGAGATGCGGAATGAGACGGAGGGAAGGGTATGTTCAAATCGTTACTGCGGCGGAAGCGGAGCATGATACTCTCCTGGTTTGTTTCCTATATTCTGATTTTATTGCTGACGCTGCTGTTCAACCTCTATGCCTATACCCAGATTGAGGACAATATGCTGCACCAGATTGACGTCAGCAATATGGAGCTTCTTCAGAATCGGAAGCAGTCCATTGACAATCTGCAGGTTATCATGCATAATCTGGCCGCGCAGCTGGCTCATGACGCCACGGTTCAGGAACTGATCTATCAGAAGGAACTCACAGAGGATTATAAATATGAGTTGCTCTCGGTGCGGAACAAAATTGAGTCCTGGCGTTACTCAGATGTGGAGATCGACGATATTTACATCTATTTCCGCAGTACCGACTATATTGTGGGGACCAGAACCAATACCCAGAGCGAGGCGTATTTCCGGGCCTATTATCCGGATAAGGAGATGTCCTATGATACATTTCTGGAACATCTGAACCGGAAAAGCCAGGGGACATTTGTTCAGATGCCGGACCGGGGACAGCCCCCGGAAAAGGGGATGCTGCTGTACTTCATGTCCGTGTTCGGTGTGGACTATAACAAGCCCCTGGCAACGGTGGTGCTGGAGATGGGGCCGGAGAAACTGATGGGGAATATACGTCAGGAGAACGCGGGACGGGCCTTCTGTATTCTGGATGGAGAAGGGAAGATCGTCCTTTCAGACGGGGATGATGCGGGCCTGCGGGAAGCGGGGCCGCTGACCGGCGCACTGCGGGAGCCGGGCGGCCCGGAAATGACTCGGGATGCGGTGTTTCTGCACACCGGATCCGGGCAGAACGACTGGACCTATGTCTATGTGGCGGACAAGCGGCAGTATCTCTCGGTGCTGAACCGGATGCGGCTGATGGTGATTCTGTTCATGCTCCTCTGGCTGGCGGTGGGAACCGCGCTGGCCTATTGGTTCGCAAAGCGGAACCATAAGCCGCTCAAGCGGCTGGTCAGCCGGCTGGAACAAAATGCGGATACTCCTATAGATGCCAGCAGCTCCAACGAATACCAGTATATTGATGAAATGGTCACCCGGATTTTGAAGGAGAAAAAGAAGGCGGACAGCCGAAGCGCGGTTCAGGACGCGGTCCTCCGGGACGCGGTCCTGCTGAAGCTGATGAAGCAAAACCATGAGATGGATATTTCTGCCGCAGAATTTTTGAAAAGTGTCGGAATTGTTTTCCGCTATAGCCATTTTTCGCTGATTCTGTTTTATTTTGAAGATTTGGAGGAGATGTTCTTTGAGAAGGGCCAGAGCGATTCCATTGAAAACTATAAGCTGGCCAAGTTGATTGTCACCAATGTCCTGGGAGATATGTTCCCGGAGGACTGTGTCAGTGTGTTTTGTGATCTGGGCGGGATTCTGGGCTGTGTGATCAACACTTCCAGGGACAGCGGGGATGCTCTTGCAGCCGCGCTGGACACAGCCCAGAAGTTTATAGCCAAAAACTTCAACATTGAGTTTATTGCCGGAATTTCTGATGCCCATCCAAATCTGACCGGACTGCCCTTTTGCTATCAGGAGGCCATGGAGTGTATGGAATACCGCTTCCTGAACAACAGCGACATCATCCGCTACTGTGAGATTCAGGAGCGGAGCCGAGACACCTATTATTTTCCCATGGAAAAGGAGTTCCAGATGATAAACAGCCTGAAATCTGGCGACGAGGAGACCGGGCTTGCCATTTTGGACGAAATTTTCAGTCACAATCTAGACCAGCCCCGTATTTCACTGCAGACAGCCCGGTGCCTGATGTATGATATCATCGGCGCCGTGATGAAGGCGCTCAATGACATCAGCGACGCGGACGAGTCCGGATTTTTGGACAGCGTCGAGATTTTTGGACGGATTTACAAGTGTACCACCGTCCTTTCCATGAAACGGGAAATGATCGCTGTATTTCAGGAGATCTGCCGGAACACCGCCAACGACCGCGGCGGAAAGATAGGGCAGACGGTGGATAAGGTAAAAGAGTTCATCCAGGCCTATTATGATGATCCAAATTTAAACGGTGCCGCCATTGCAGAGCGGTTTCACCTGAATCAGAGCTATCTGTCCAACATGTTCAAGAAGCAGGCCGGGCAGGGGATGCTGGAGTATATTGCCACCATCCGGGTCTCAAAGGCCATGGACCTTCTGGTCTCCACAGAGGATACCCTGGAGAAAATCGCGGAGGCGGTTGGGTATATCAATGTCCGAACTTTTTCACGGACTTTTTTGAAATATGTGGGAATCTCGCCGGGCAAATACCGGGTATCCCAAAATCCATTCGACGGAGAGGAAGAACGCTGAGCATACGCAAAACCACCCTGCGGCAATTTCGGCTGCAGGGTGGTTTTGCGTCCAGCATACAGCCGCAGGATTATGGCCGTAAAATTTTTTCTGGAAATTCACCAAATTTGTTACTTTGCTTGACATTGGCAGGATTTTTCAGAGAGATTTGGATGAATAGATATTGACAAATATGACATTTTTCGATATTCTAGGTTAGAAAGCTCATACTGTGAGGTAAATGCTATGGATTATCACAAAAGCGCGGAGGAGCTCCTGGCTGCCATGACGCGCAGTGAACAATGCGGAAGATTGATTCCGACCAATATATCAGAATTTGCAAGAGGCGAGCTGGCTGTGCTGATTTTCCTGATGGATGGAAACAACGGGGCCAGCGCCCATGAGATCAGCCGGAGGTTTCAGATCAATACCTCGCGGGTGGCCGCTGTTTTGAATAGTCTGTGCGGAAAGGGATTCGCAAAACGTGTGCCCCATCCGGAGGATAAACGAAAGATACAGGTGTATTTCACCGAAAAAGGACAGCGCTTTGCGGAGCACAGACGCAGGGAAATTCTGGAGCGCATGTGCGTCTTTCTCCGGATGCTGGGAGAAGAGGACGCCAGAGAGCATATCCGGATCATGAAGCGGATATCCGAAATCATGACAAGTGCGGGATAGCCCTGACTGCTGTGCCGAAAAGTGTACGGCTCGGCGGGATAATGGCAGAGTGCAAGGCATAAAGATATACAGGCAGCTGAAAGCAAAGGGCATTGCATCCCGGGCGCAGAGACGGCTCTGCGCCCAGCCCATGGCGCGGAAAAAAGCCCGGACGGGCCCCGGCCCCTTCCTGAACGGAACGCAGTCAGCTTTGGAATCGTACATAGAGAGTAATACAAGGAGTGGGTTTCATGAAATTAGGTCTTGATATTGGTTCAACCACGGTCAAGCTGGTCCTGCTCAATGATGAGGACCAGGTGATCTATAAGCGCTATGAGCGGCATATGTCCAATGTTTTTGACAAGGTGGCCGAGATGCTTACGGCGTTCTCAAAGCATTTTATCGGCGAATATCAGGTGACCATCACAGGCTCCGGCGGTCTGTCTCTGGCCAGCCGTCTGAAAATTCCCTTTGAACAGGAGGTCATTGCCTGCTCAGAGGCGGTAGAGCGGCTGATCCCCCAGACAGACGTGGTGATTGAGCTCGGCGGAGAGGACGCTAAAATCACCTTTTACGACGGCACCATTGAACAGCGTATGAACGGAACCTGTGCCGGTGGCACAGGAGCGTTCATTGACCAGATGGCGCTTTTGCTGAACACGGACGCGGCCGGATTGAATGAGGCTGCCAAGCACTATACAACCATTTATCCGATTGCAGCCCGGTGCGGCGTCTTTGCCAAGACCGATATACAGCCGCTCATCAACGAGGGGGCGGCCCATGAGGATCTGGCCGTCTCTATTTTCCAGGCTGTGGTCAACCAGACCATCAGCGGTCTGGCCTGCGGCCGGGTCATCAGGGGAAATGTGGCGTTTTTGGGCGGTCCCCTGTCCTTTTTGTCAGAGCTCCGGAAACGTTTCGCAGAGACACTCCGGCTGGGTGACGAGCAGGTGATCTTCCCGCAGAACGCCCAGTATTATGTGGCAATCGGCGCGGCACTGCTGGCGGAAAAGGCAGAGCCGGTCAGTGTCTATACACTGCTTCAGCGGCTCCGGGAGCCAGCCAAGGAGGGCGAAGGGCTGGCGAAATATCTGCCGCCGCTGTTTCCAAATCAGGAGGAGTATGCGGAATTCTGTGCGCGGCATGCCAAAAGCCGGGTCCCCCGAAGGAAGCTGGAGGAGGCCAGCGGTCCGGCTTTTCTGGGGATTGACGCAGGCTCCACCACAACCAAGGCGGCCCTGACGGACGCGGCGGGAAATCTTCTTTACACCTATTATAAGAACAATGAGGGAAACCCGGTGGAGACGGCCCGGCAGTTTTTAAGGGAGCTCTACGCGCAGATGCCCAAGGAGATGTACATTGCCTATACGGTGACCACAGGCTACGGCGAGGAGCTTTTGCGGACGGCTTTCCACGCGGACTACAGCGAGATTGAAACCGTGGCCCATTATACGGCGGCCAAGGCGTTTTTGCCGGAGGTGGACTTTATCCTGGACATTGGCGGCCAGGACATGAAGTGCATTCGGATCAAGGATCATGCCATCAACAGCATCATGCTCAATGAGGCGTGCTCATCCGGCTGCGGCTCATTTCTTGAGACCTATGCCAAATCCGTGGATCTGGCGGTGAGCGAGTTCGCCAGACAGGCCACGGCGGCGGAGCACCCGGTGGATTTGGGAACCCGCTGTACCGTTTTCATGAATTCCAAGGTCAAGCAGGCGCAGAAGGAAGGGGCCTCTGTGGCGGATATCGCGGCGGGTCTCTGCTATTCTGTCATTCGGAATGCCCTGTATAAGGTCATAAAATTCCGGGATGGGTCCGAAGCCGGAGAGAATGTGGTGGTACAGGGTGGAACCTTCCTGAACGACGCGGTTCTGCGCAGTATTGAGAGTATCCTGGACCGGCATGTGATCCGGCCGGATATTGCGGGAAACATGGGTGCCTATGGCGCGGCGCTGATCGGTCTGGAGCGCTGGCAGAGCGCCGGAGCAGGGGCAGAAGCGCGGTCCACAGTTCTGGCGGCCGGTGAGCTCAATGACTTTTCCATGGAAAACCAGCATACCCGGTGCGGACTCTGTGCCAACAACTGTCAGCTCACCATCAGCAAATTCCAGGACGGCAGCCGGTTTATCACCGGAAACCGCTGTGAACGCGGGGCGGGCCGCGCCGCCGGAAAGAACGGCGGCGACAACCTGTTCCAGTATAAATACCGACGTCTGTTCGGCTATGAGCCGCTGGCGGCGGAGGCGGCGCCGCGCGGAACCATAGGGATTCCGCGGGTGCTGAATATGTATGAGAACTATCCGTTCTGGTTCCGGTTCTTCACCGTGCTGGGCTTCCGGGTGGTGCTTTCTCCGGCCTCGTCCAAGGATATTTACAAGCTGGGCATGGACACCATTTCCTCGGATACGGTCTGCTATCCGGCCAAGCTGGTGCACGGCCATGTGCGGTGGCTGGTTGACCACGGAATCAAGACCATTTTCTATCCCTCTATCAATTACGAGCGCAGGGAGGATGAACGGGCGGACAACCACTATAACTGCCCGGTGGTCGCCATGTATCCGGAGGTCATTGCGGGCAATATGGATGACTGCATGAAGGAGGCGGGCGCGCGGCTTTTGCATCCGTTCCTGCCGTATGATGACGACAGACGGCTGGGCCAGCGGCTCTTTGAGGAATTCTCCCAGTTCGGCGTCACGCGGGAGGAGGCCCAGCGGGCTTTGACCGCCGCGCGGGCGGAGGACAAAGCCTTTCAGGCGGATATTGTGAAAAAGGCGGATGAAATCATCGCCCATGTGGAAAAGACCGGCGGTCATGCGGTTGTGCTGGCGGGGCGTCCCTATCACCTCGATCCGGAGATCAACCACGGGATCGACCAGGTTATTGCCTCCTATGGCTTCGCCGTGCTGACCGAAGCCTCGGTGGCCCACCGCGGCGCGCTGCGGCGGCCGCTCCGCGTGCTTGACCAGTGGATGTACCACTCACGGCTGTATAAAGCCGCCGATTTCTGCGGCACCCGGGACGATATGGATCTGGTACAGCTCAATTCCTTTGGCTGCGGGCTTGACGCGGTCACAACCGACCAGGTAGAGGAACTGCTGGCCGCGAAAAACAAGCTATACACGGTACTTAAGATCGACGAAGGTTCCAATCTGGGCGCGGTCCGGATCAGGATCCGTTCCTTAAAGGCGGCCATTGAGGAGCGCCGCCGCAGGGGTATCTGCCGCAAGGACGCGGCGGAGCCTTTTGAACGGACGGTATATACCAGGCCCATGCGGCAGGATTATACGCTGATTATTCCACAGATGGCGCCCATGCAGTTTGATCTGATGGAGACCGCATTCCAGAATGCGGGCTACCGGGCCGTTGTCCTGCCGACCGTGGATAAACAGGCGGTGGAGACCGGACTGAAATATGTCAACAATGACGCCTGCTATCCCACCATTGTCACGCTGGGCCAGATCATCAGCGCGCTTCAATCCGGGAACTATGATTTGGACAGAACCGCGGTTCTCATGTCCCAGACCGGCGGCGGATGCCGGGCAAGCAACTATATCGCGCTTCTGCGCAGGGCGCTGAAGCAGCTGCATATGGAGCAGATTCCGGTGGTGTCGCTCAGCTATCTTGGCCTTGAAAAGAATCCGGGGATGCAGTTCACCCCCAAATTTGTATACGGACTTCTGTATTCCATGCTCTACGGCGACCTGTTCATGCGGCTGACCAATGCGACCCGGCCCTATGAGGCAAAGCCTGGCAGTGTGGAGAAGCTGTACCGGCATTGGAACCAGATCGCCCGGGAAAATGTGAAAGACCGGAGTTTCCGTACCTTTAAGCAGAACGTCCGGAATATTGTGCGTGACTTTGACCGGCTCCCGCTGATCGACGGCCTTGTGAAGCCAAAGGTGGGGGTTGTGGGCGAAATTCTGGTGAAATACCACCCCAATGCCAACAACGACATTGTGGGCGTTATTGAGAAAGAAGGCGGCGAGGCCGTTGTGCCGGATTTGGTTGACTTCTTCATGTATTGCCTGAAAAACCACGACTTTGCCTATGAAAAGCTGGCCGGAAGCCATCGGATGCAGGCGCTCTGCCGGGTGGGGATGAAGGTCATCTATCATTACCGGCGGCCCATTGAAGAGGCGCTTGCCCAGAGCGCACGGTTTGAAGCGCCGGTACATATTGACCTCATTGCGGAAAAGGCGTCCAAAATCACCTCGCTGGGGACCCAGTGCGGCGAGGGCTGGATACTGACCGGAGAGATGATGGAGCTGATTGACAGCGGCGTGGAGAATATTGTATGCCTCCAGCCCTTTGCCTGCCTGCCCAACCATGTGGTTGGAAAGGGGATGATTAAACCCCTGCGCAAGCACAATCCCCTGGCCAATATTGTCGCCATTGACTATGACCCCGGCGCCAGCGAGGTGAACCAGCTGAACCGGATCAAGCTGATGATGGCAACCGCGCACAAAAATCTGGAGAAGAAGCTGGTTCGGGAAAAGAGCCGGATGAAGCCGCAGAAGCTCCTGCACAGAGATGGGGCAGGGCGCGAGAAAACGGCCCTCTCCCTGTGAATGAGTCAAATCGGTAACAGGTTAAAAGCCCCGATTCCACACCAGGAATCGGGGCTTTCTTGCGCTTGGCCGGCGGTTTCAGCGGTTGAGAGACGCGATGGCCTCCCGGGTCCGCAGGATATTCTTTTTGGTCGCCTCAAAGTGGTACTGCGTTATGGCCAGATACAGCAGATCGCTGATATAGAGCTCAGTATACCGGGAGGTGATGGCGCCCAGCCGGAGATTACCCTCTGTGTTGGGCAGATAACAGCACACGTCACAGAGCTTGCTGAGCACAGAGGCGGTGGCGTGTGTCACACCCAGAAGATAAGCGCCGTTTTGTTTGTGGAGCCGGGCGGCGTGGTTGACCTCCGCCGTATTGCCGCTGTAAGAGAAGATGACCGCAGCGTCCCCGGGCCGGGAAAGAGCCGCGGTGGACACCTGGAGATGCAGGTCCGGATGGAAGATCACCTGCCGGTCGATCCGGACCAGCTTTTGATAGAGGTCTGAGGCTGGAATGCCGGAACCGCCGGTGCCCAGAAGAAAAATCCGTTCCGCATGCCGCAGTTTTTCCACCGCGGCGGACAGCTTGCGGAAATCCAGCGTATTGACCAGCTCCCGGATGGCATTTTCGGTGGCATGGTGAATCTTCTCGCTGATCAGCGGGAGAGAGTCCTTACATTTGATGATGAAATCCCGCGGCGGCTCCTTGGGTTCCCCGCTTTTGGCGAGTTCAATTTTAAAGATGGGAAAGCTGTCATAGCCCAGCTTTTTGACCATGCGCATCACCGAGGCGGTGGAGCTTTGGGAGCGTATGGCCAGCTCCTGCACGGACAGGGAGACGGCCTGATTCGGAAAGGCCTGGATATAGTCCGCGACAAGCCGCTCTTTTGCGGTCAGCTGGGTATAGATTTGCTTCATTTTAAGCATGCAGTCCATTTGCTGTCCTCCATTTCCTGTTTTAAGTTCTGCTGAAATACCTGCTGGTCAATGCCGGGGTTCAGCCGGGCGGCTTCCAGCGCCGCACCGTATACCGGGTCAACCGCGGGGAAAATAAACTTGAACCGGTGCCGCAGGTGCGGGGTCAGAAATGGCTCCAGCACAGAGAAATCCCGAAACACACTGCCCGCCAGAACCACCTCGCATACCGCCTGTCCGCTGAGCACCGCCAGCCGGTTGAGCAGTTTGGCGGTCTCCTGGGCGCCGCGCCGGATGATCCCGGCCGCTGTGCTGTCGCCCTGGGCATACGCGGCAAAGACCAGCGGGGCAAAGGAGGCAATGCGGGCGCGGCCCCCGGCATAAATGTCGTCCAGATTCCGGAAGAGGCCGCCGGTTTTTTCCTCCACCAGCCCGGCGAGAAGGGACGGCGGCTCCAGGCCGTCCATGACGCAGAGGGTGTGGTACAGCGCGTCGCGGCCGAAGTCATAGCCGCTGCCGCCCCGGTCAAGGAGATAGCCATAGCCGCCCGCCCGGAACAGCTGTGCGCCCTTGCGAAGACATGCGATCATGCCTGTCCCTGCGATCAATACCCCGCCGTCACGGCCGTCTGTGCCGCAGTTGAGTACATTGATTACATCCGAGTGGGTTTCAAACCGAATGCCCGGATCCAGTTTTTCGGCCAGAACCTGCCGGAGCCGTTCCCGGTTCCTGCCTGCCATGCCGCCGGAAATGCCGAAAAAGGCGGTGGCCGGGGCGCCCGGCCGCATCGCCGGGGCCAGCCGGCCGATCCCCTCAAGAAGGCAAACGGCGGCACGATTAAGACCAATGTCGTTGGGGTTGCTGCCGCCCAGCAAAACACGTTCCAGAACATGGCCCTGGGTGTCGCATAGTATCAAATCGGTTTTGGTTCCGCCGCCGTCCGCGCCGATCACATAGCTCACAGGGATCCCTCCCGAAGGCCGGCGGCCGCGGCGCGGATATCCCCGCCCGCCTTATCCAGCGCTTTCTCCGCCTTGTCCGGATCCGCGCCAGTGAGCTGGGTGAGGATCCAGATACAGCGGGCGCGGAGCTTTTTGTTCGCAGGCCGGACGTTGATCATAAAGTTCTCATAGACCTTTCCGGTGCGGATCATGGCGGCGGTGGAAATCATGTTCAGCACCAGCTTCTGCGCGGTTCCGGCCTTCATGCGGGTGGAGCCGGTAATGGCCTCCGGGCCGGTGCGGGTGATCACTGCCAGCTCTGCCGCCCGGCAGATCCGGGTATCGGGATTGCAGGTCAGCCCCACAGTAAAGGCGCCCGCTTCCCTGGCTCGGTCTATGGCCCCGGCCACATAGGCGGCGTTGCCAGCCGCGGAAATGCCGATGAGGACGTCCTTCTCACAGATGGAGATCTGTTCGGCATCCTGCCTTCCGGCCGTTTCGTCGTCCTCTTCGCCCTCTGCGGCGCGGGTCATACATTTTTCTCCGCCGGCCAGAAGGGCCACCACCAGACCGGGCTCCACGCCAAAGGTGGGCGGGCACTCCGCGGCGTCCAGAACGCCAAGCCGTCCCGAAGTTCCCGCGCCGGCATAGATGAGCCTGCCGCCGTGGCTGATGGCATACGCGGCTTTGTCCGCGGCCAGAGCAATGTGCTCCAGCTGTTCCGCCACCGCGTCCACTGCTCTCCGGTTTTCCTCGTTCAGCATACGCAGCACCGCGAGGGTGCCGGCCTTGTCAATCTCCCGTGTTCTTTCATTTCGCATCTCTGTTTCCAGCATAAAATCTCCATTCCGCCTTTCTTACCCGGCATATATCATTTGGATTCGTCCCGTCCGCGCAAAGAGATAAGACCGGGCATCTGTCTTTCTGAAGACTATTCTATCACTTTTGTTATGAAGTGTCAATGTGATAATATAATAATTGATACAAAATTACATAACCTAAAATCTGCTTGACAGCAGCAGGTGTGCGGGGCTATAATAGGGCAAAAGAACCGCGGGAGGAAGAAACCATGGACACACAGCGGGAAAAGGAATTATCCGAGATGAGCCTGGAGGAGCTTTGGACGCTGTTTCCTATTATTCTGCGGGAATACAGCCCGGAATACCCTGTTTGGTATGGGGAGGAACGGCGGCGCCTGGAAAGCCTCGGTTCGGCGGTCAGACGGATCAGTCATATTGGAAGCACCGCAGTGCCGGGACTTCTCTCCAAGCCCATTGTGGATATTTTGCTGGAGACCGCGCCCGGGGCGGACTGGGGAAAGCTGTCTGAGCGGATCCGGAATTTAGGATGGACGCTTATGAGTGACACGGTCCGGCCTCAGAGACGGCAATCCTATAACAAGGGATATACCAAGCACGGGTTCGCGGCGCGGGTATACCATCTGCACGTCCGCCCCGCGGGCGACTGGGATGAACTGTATTTCCGGGATTATCTTGTGGAGCATCCTGAAACAGCGCAGGCGTACGCGTCCCTGAAGCAGACGCTCAAAACACATTTTGAGCGTGATCGGGATGCGTACACAGCGGCGAAGTCCGAATTTGTTAAATGGTTTTCCCTGGCGGCACGGGCGGAATACGGGCCGCGCTATGCCCCACAGGGATAAGATAAAACTGCAGACAAAACAGAAGAGGAGGAAGGAATCATGCACAGGGACAGAATTCATTTGCGGGCGCCCAAAAACTGGATCAATGATCCCAATGGCTTTATCTGGTATCACGGGGCATATCATCTGTTCTATCAGTATTTTCCCTATGAGCCTGAGTGGGGCACCATGCACTGGGGACACGCGGTGAGTCCGGATCTTGTAGAATGGGAGCATTTGGACATCGCCCTATATCCAAGCCAGCAGTGGGATCGGAACGGATGTTTTTCCGGCAGCGCGCTGGAGGTGAGCGGACAGCTGTATTTATATTATACGGGGGTACAGTATCAGGACGTTGATCCTCTGGATATACACCGGTCTGTGGGCGGGGAGACCGCCTCGCAGCTCATGCTGATCTCCAGAGATGGGTATACCTTCGACAACCGGAGAGATAAACGGGTCATTCTCCCTCCGGAGGAGAACAGGGCGGGAGATCCCCTCAATACCCGGGACCCCAAGGTATGGCGGGAAAACGGGATGTATTATATGGTTCTGGGAACCAATGAAGAACGAAAATACGGCAAGCTCCTGTTTTACCGGAGCACGGATGCGCTGCAGTGGGACTATGCGTTCTCCTATTGCCGGCGGGATGAGACCTGGGGCTGGATGTGGGAATGTCCGGATCTGTTCCGGCTCGGGAAGCGGGAGGTGCTTCTCCTGTCAGCCATGGGGATACAGGAAGACGGCGAAACTGTAAGCTGGCCGGTCTGGACCCTTGTCCGGTCGGACATGGCACAGGAGTGCTTTGAAACAGCCGATACATATGGGCGCATGGATTTTGGATGTGAATACTACGCACCCCAGAGCACTGTGGATGCAGAGGGGAGGCGCGTGGTAATCGGCTGGCTGGGTATGCCCCGGGCCTTTCAAAATGCGGACGGTACACTTTGGCGGGGGATGATGAGCCTGCCGAGGGTGGCAGAGTGCAGGGGAGACACGGTCTGCTTCTTTCCGCATCCCAATATTTTAAAGATGTTCTCCATCGAGGTTTCCGCTGGGGAATTGGACTTTGCTTGTCCCTTCCGGATGCAGATCAGCCTGCCGGAGGGGGGGACGTTTGAGTTGGGCGGCTGCCGGATATATCGGGAGGACGGAAGGCTGTGTCTGGACAGAGACCGGGCCCTGTCCGGTGTGCGGAACGGAAAGCTGATCCTGCGCACAGACCCTGTTCCGGGGCAGTGTCTGTTGGATCTGTTTGTGGATTTTCCGGCGGTTGAGGTCTATGTGAATCAGGGCGAAAAGGTGCTGAGCTGTGTGATTACAGAGGAGATCGGGCATATTGCCGTACCGGACGGCATGGCGTATCGCCTGTTTCAGACAGCGCTGAAAGAACCTTGACAAATGGAATTGTCTGTGTTAAACTGGATCAAACGATGCAGAGAATGGGAGACGCGTCAAAATGGAGGAGAAAGTGCCTTCTGTTTTGAGGCGTCTTTTTCCATTTCAATAAAATAATATCAGGGAGGCTAAACTTATGGCACAGATTTTGGCACACCGCGGGGCAAGCAAGGAACGGCCTGAAAATACCATGGCGGCGTTCCGACGGGCACAGGAGCTGGGCGCGTATGGCATTGAGACCGACGTACACCTGCTGATGGACGGAACTCTGGCGGTTCATCATGACAGCGAGCTTGGCCGATGTGAAAACAGACAGGGGTCTATCTATGAATACAACCGGGAGCGTATCAAGTCCTTCAGCGCGGGGGCATGGTTTTCTCCGGCGTACACAGAGGAGCGGGTGCCCTGTCTGGAGGAACTCCTTGCTTTTGCCAGGGAAAAGGACCTGTTTTTGAACATAGAAATCAAACGCGGCACAGGTTTTTACTTTGGCGATATCGGCGTTCGTACCGTCAGCATGGTAAAGGCGTATGGACTGGAGGAGCACTGTGTCTTTTCCTCCTTCCAGCATGACATATTATCCGGCATCCGGGAACACTTTCCGGATGCTTGTCTCGGCGCACTTTATGGGAAGGATTTTGGCATGGACATGATTGCGTATGCCAGAGAAAATGGATTTCGCGCGCTGCACCCGCATGCTTCGGCTGTGAATTGCGCGTTTGTCCGCCGGGCCCATGACGCGGGGATTCAGGTCAATGTCTGGACTGTGGACGAACCCGAGCAAATCAGGGAAATGCTGGCCGCGGGGGTGGACCGGATCATCACCAATGATCCCGCAGGGGCGCTGGCGGTATGCGGCCAAAATCCCAACTGATCAAAGGTCCTCAAAAACGAAAAGAGAATTTTGCCGTTTCGGCGGCCAAGAGGTGAGACCATGCAGAGACAGGAGAGACTGATGCGGCTGAAAGAATACGGGTTCCTACACGCGGAGGCTGTGGAGACGGTTTATGCGGACTGCGGGTGGCTGCGGACAGAGGATGGCGCAAGGCTGGAGAATCTGCCGCAATTTTGCCGGGTGCTTCTGCGGAAGCGGCCGGGGGCCGGATCCCTGATTCACACAGAGGTGTGGCTGCCGGAGAAATGGAACGGCATTTTTCTCGGTTTGGGAAACGGCGGCATGGGCGGATGCATGGACTATGACGCCCTTGCCCGCCATATCCGGCTGGGCTATGCGGCGGCGAACACGGATCTCGGCACCTCCCGGGGACGGAACAGCGGAATCGGAAATCCGGATGTCTGGAAGGATTTTGGATGGAGAGCCACCCATGAGATGACGGCGGCGGGAAAGGAACTGGTGCGGGCGTACTATGGCAGACCGGCGGACTATGCGTACTTTCTCGGAGGCTCCACCGGAGGGCAGCAGGGGCTGATGGAGGCCCAGCGGTTTCCGGCGGACTATGACGGCATTCTCGCCGGGATGCCCGCGAACAACCGCACCCATCTCCACACCTATTTTTTATGGAATCATATACAGCTCCGCACAGAAAGCGGAAGGCCAAGGTTTTCCCAGGAGGAGATTCAGGAGATCAGCCGCTGTGCGGTCCGGTACTATCAGGGCCGGGGAGACGGCTGTCCGGGCGATCCCTTTATCACCTTTCCAAGGCCGGAGGCCAGAGAGGTTTCGGATTTTATCCGTTTCCTTGGCTCAGCGCTGTCCTGGCTCAGCGCTGAGCAGACAGCGGCGCTCCGGCGGGTCTATGCGGGGCCTGTGAACCCGGTCACCGGCAGGAGAATCTACAACGGAATGCCCATTGGCGCGGAGTGCTATGGGTGCGGCATAGCGGACTGCCAGGCGGAGGAGAGCCCGCATTTTTATCCCTTTATCTGGGTCTTTGGGGCGGACTATGACGGCCGCCGGTTTGACTTCAATGAGGATCTTAAAGCTCTCAATCTGCGGCTGGCACCGGAGCTGAACGCCAATCGGGCGGAGCTGACGGCGTTTCACCGGCACGGCGGAAAACTGATTCTGTATTCCGGCAGTGCGGATCCCTGTGTCCCCTTTCCGGACGCGCTGAACTATTATCTGCGTGCGGCGGCGCAGGCAGGCGGGGCGGAGGTTCTGAGGGAATACTGCCGGTATTTCCTCTTTCCTGGAATGGAGCACGGGAGCCGCGGCATGGGTACCAACGCGGTCTGGGAAAACGAGAGTGGCGGTGACGCGCTGACCGCCCTGCGGCGCTGGCGGGAAACGGGCACAGCGCCGGATATGCTCACGGCGGTGGGGTACCGCGGCGGAGATCCGGAAAATGGAATCGCGTTCAAGCGGCCGGTTCCGTGCTGGGGACTCGGGCCGGCTGAGATGGAGACGGCGCGGTCTGCGCGCATGGTTTGTGAGGCGGCGTATCTGTTGGAATAGAGCGGGTTTGATTGGAGGCGCAAATTGCAGTTGATCTTGAAATGAGATGCACCAAATCCGGGGATTGGAATATAGTAGAGTAGGTGGATTTTTTGATGGAGTGCCAGCGGAAATCCCCGGATGAAAGGCGGTGGCAGCCATGTGGAAGAGAAAGCGGTGCGGCTGTAGAAAAAATACATGCTGGCCCCTTGGACCGATCCTGATTTCTCTGGGACTGGGCATTTTTCTTGCGTATATCATCCCGTATTATCTGTTGATTACCCTGCTTGGATGCGGGCTGATCGTCCTGGGTATCTGGTATCTGATGAAAAAGTAGGAATTGCAATTTGAAAGGGGAAACGATCATGCAAATTGTTGTTGTCAAAGCACCCAAAATGCTGCGCGGGATCCTGCGGATGGTTTTTAAAATGAAAAAACCGGAAGCGCTGCAGTAGACCTGCGGAAAATCAATGGGGAGAAGGCTTGCCTTCTCCTTTTTTCATGTCATGCAAAGAAAAAGCCCTGCCGGAATTTCCGGCAGGACTTTGAAAAATCAAATGGCGAAGCAGATCAGAAGTCGACCTTTGTCCCATAATAGGTGCATTTGAGCAGAGCGGCCATCTGGGCAGGCGTGATGGCGCGGGGATTGGAGCCGGTGCAGGCATCCCCCACAGCCAGCTCCGCAATGGCGTCCAGCTTCTGAAGGAACTCCGACTCATTGATACCAAACTCCTTTAAGGTGTGGGGAATATTCAGCTTGTCGTTATAGGCGTCAATTTTGGCACAGAGTGCGGCCACCAGCTCCTCGTCCGAGCCGGTCATGCCCACAGAGCGGGCGATGTCCGCATAGCGGCCCTTGGCGGTCTCGTCCTGGGCGTTGTACTGGATGACAAAGGGCAGATAGATGGCGTTTGCACAGCCATGGGGGATATGACCTGTGCTGAACGCGGCGCCGGTTTTATGCGCCATAGAGTGAACAATGCCCAAAAGCGCATTGGAGAATGCCATGCCGGCCAGACACTGGGCATAGTGCATCTGCTCCCTTGCAGCCAGGCCGCCCTGATAGGAATCCGGGAGATAGTCAAATACCATATGAATGGCCTTGAGGGCAAGGGGATCCGTAAAGGGGGAGTTCAGCGTGGAGACATACGCTTCGACCGCATGGGTCAGTGCGTCCATTCCGGTGTGGGCAGTCAGCTTCTGGGGCATGGTCTCTGCCAGTTCCGGATCCACCACGGCCACATCCGGTGTGATGTTGAAATCCGCAAGCGGATACTTGATCCCCTTGGCATAGTCGGTAATGACCGAGAATGCAGTCACCTCTGTGGCGGTGCCGGAGGTGGAGGGAATGGCCAGGAATTTTGCCTTCGTACGCAGTTCCGGGAAGGAGAAGGGCTGGATAATATCCTCAAAGCTGGTATCCGGGTACTCATAAAAGACCCACATGGCCTTTGCGGCATCAATGGGAGAGCCGCCGCCCATTGCAATGATCCAGTCCGGCTCAAACTCACGCATCATGGCCGCGCCCTTCATAACCGTTTCAACGGACGGATCGGGCTCCACATTTTCAAAAAGCCTGACCTCAAGACCGGCCTCCTGCAGATACGCGACCGCCTTATCCAGGAAACCAAACCGCTTCATGGAGCCGCCGCCAATGACAACAACTGCCTTTTTCCCCTTTAAATTCTTCAATTCTTCCATTGAACCTTTGCCATAGTAAATATCTCTGGGAAGTGTAAAACGAGCCATAATGAATTCCTCCTTATAGTATAGATATCATATTGTTAAAGTTTTATCAAACTTTGACTTTATTATACCGCATATGTCATAGGTGTCAAGAGAAAAACTGACTATATTTTATAGCTCTCAGGAAAATTTTTCGTGCAGGTTGAGCGGAGTGCTCACAGCGTCTGGATGGACAGAGCGGTGTAGTCGCGAACCACCCGGGAGACACCGGGGGTATCTGCAAAGAACGCAGGCTGCGCGGAGGAGGCAACGGCGACAATTTGGCCAATGCCTGCGCTGTGGGCGGCGCGGATGCCGGAGAGCGCGTCCTCGAATACCACGCAGTCCGCCGGTGCGGTTTGGAGCCGCCCGGCGGCCCTTTGGTAAATATCCGGTGCGGGCTTGCTCTCAAAGCTGCCGTCCTCATAGACGCACAGCGGCTTTTCGAACCATCTGGCAAGAGGGAAATGAGCAAAATAAAAATCAAGGTTCTCAAGGTCAGAGGAGGTGGCAATGGTCATGGGAATTCCCGCTGCCTTGAGGCTGTCAAGAAAGGCCTCGGCGCCGGGGGCAAGGTGAAAGGTGTCCCGGTCCTCGAGGCAGAGCCTGCGGTAGCAGGCCTCTTTTTCCCCGCCCATGGCCAATGTCTCCGCCTCGGTTGGTGTCCGGCCCAGCAGGAAGGTGAGAATGCGCTTGTTGTTCCGGCCCAGCATGGAGGTCTGGAATTCATCTTCGGTCACCGGCCGGCCCATCAGCTGCTCGCCGTAGAGCCGCCATGCTTTCTGGTGCTTATCTGTGTCAAAGAACAGGGTTCCGTTAAAATCAAATATCGCTGCTTTCATAGGGTTCGCCTTTCTGCCCGCATGGTTTCGGCTCTCTTATGGCCAATGGAACTCCACGGCGGGGAACATCCGCTGCGGGCGGCGGTCTCCCCCTGGCATATGCAAAAACGCTGGTCTCCGAGGAAACCAGCGCGTCTTTTGCATTGATTGAAATGTGAGAAGCTCCATGCGTCTGCAAAAGCAGGACAGCCGGGCTTCTTATTTGTCCAGACCGTAACGCTTTCTGAACTTATCCACTCTACCGCCGGTGTCAACCAGTTTCTGCTTACCGGTGTAGAAAGGGTGACATGCAGAACAAATTTCAATACGGATGTCCTCTTTTGTAGAACCGGTCTCAATGACATTGCCGCAAGCGCATTTGATGGTGGTCTGCTTGTAATCGGGATGAATACCCTGTCTCATTGTGTTTCACCTCTTTCAATCTATAAAATCTATCATTTACGAAAGTCAGGCTTGTTTTAACAAGCGTCAACTATTATAGCATAACGGAATACAAAATGCAACCCTTTTTTTCAAACTAATTCAAATTTTGAAAAACGGGCGCATCAGTCACCCAGGCACATGTTGATGGCGCGTGCCGCCTGAATCCAGTAACTGCTCTCCTCAACGGCCTTGTTCTTGCCGATTACATTCTCCAGAGAATCATAGCTGAGTTCAGAACCGTTCAGGGTAACCATGTTGCCGAACTTGCCCTGCATGAGCAGTTCCACCGCATAGGAGCCATAGCGGGTAGACAGAATCCGGTCGTTGGCTGTGGGGGTGCCGCCTCTCTGGACATGGCCCAGGATGGTGGCGCGGCTCTCCAGACCGGCCAGACGCTCCAGCTGTTCGGAGATCACCTCACCGATGCCGCCCAGGCGGATTGGATCGGGACTGTCCTCCACAACCTTGGAGACAACCACATCGCCGCCCAGAGGCTTTGCGCCCTCTGCAACAACAACAATCGCAAAGTTTTTGCCCCTTGCCCGGTTGGCCTTGATCGCCTCAGCCACCTTGTTGATGTCATAGGGGATTTCGGGAATCAGCGCCGCGTCACAGCCGCCGGCCAGGGCGGAAGCGATTGCAATGAAGCCCGCATAGCGGCCCATAACCTCCACCACAATGGTACGGCTGTGAGATTCCGCGGTGGTGCGGAGACGGTCAATGGCCTCTGTCGCGGTGGCAACCGCGGTGTCAAAGCCAAAAGTGGTGTCAGTGGAAGCCAGATCGTTGTCAATGGTTTTGGGAACGCCGATGACCTTGACGCCCTTGCGCGCGAAGTCGCGTCCGCTGGTCAGCGTGCCGTCGCCGCCAATGACGATCAGCGCGTCAATGCCGGCTTTTTTCAGGTTTTCAACGCCCACGTCGGAAACGTCTCCGTGCTGTTCCTGACCGTGCTCGTCCACATAGGTATAGTCAAACAGATTATCCTTATTGGAGCTGTAAAGCATGGTGCCGCCCTTGGAGATGATGCCGGAAACATTGTGCAGGTCCAGGTTAATGAATTCATCGCCGCCCAGATAAAGGCCGCGGTAGCCATGTTTGATCCCCATGACCTCAAGACCGTACTTCTGGATCGCGGTCTTGGTTACCGCGCGGATTACCGCATTCAGACCGGGACAGTCGCCGCCGGCAGTCATAACACCAATTCTCTTAATTTCACTCATGGAAATAACCTCCTAAATATCATAACATACATCGGCTCCGCAAGGGGCCAGGTATTGTTTTCTGGATTGTCAAATATATGAACGCAAAAAACGGCCTGGTCAAGCCCGGCGTTCATCATTTTGCCTTTCTGTCATAAGATAAAGACTAACATAAAGACTAACATATAATAGACTTTATCCACTACAGAAAAACAAAATTCAAACTTAAGTTTACAATACTTAATGAAAATTTGCAAGAAGAAATTGTTATTTTTTTAACCATACAAATATTTTTGTAAGAAGTCACAAAAATTATTCGATTTACTGTAAAAAATCATGCAGTTTTTGTCGATGCAATGGAGGCTTTCTGAATGCCCGCCGGAAAAACTTCCTAAAATATAAAACAAGAGCAAGGGGGGACTGAAGCCGTTGTCCGGCCGGTACGGCCCGGAGGGAATGCCGGGGTTGGTGGGACTGCGGGGATGGGAATGGAAAATACGGAATAAATTTGTGAAAAAAGATATTGCTTTCCCCCACGCCTTGTTGTATAATATTGTCGCGAAGATAATCGAAATGAATCTATCCAAAAGAAAGGAAGCTTCAAAATGGAAAAAGAAAAAGTAATCACCAAAATGACCGATGCCGGTCTGGTTGCCGTTGTCCGCGCGAGCTCCGCGGAGGAAGCCATCCGGATCAGCGACGCCTGCTTAGAGGGCGGCTGTCCCTCGATTGAGCTGACCTTTACCGTGCCGGGCGCACATAAAGTGATTGAGGCGTTGGCAAATAAATACAACAATGGGGAAATGCTGCTGGGCGCGGGAACTGTTCTGGACAGTGAGACCGCCCGTCAGGCGATTCTCTCCGGCGCGAATTTTGTGGTGAGCCCCGGCTTCAATCTGGAGGCGGCAAGACTTTGTAACAGATACCGCATCCCCTATATGCCCGGATGTATGACCATCACAGAGGTTCTGACCGCAATGGAAGCCGGCGCGGATATTGTGAAAATATTCCCGGCCGACCTGTTCGGCCCCACCATCATCAAGGACATCAGAGGCCCGCTTCCTCACGCAAAGATGATGCCTACCGGCGGTGTGGACGTGGACAATGTGGACCAGTGGATCAAGGCGGGCGCGGTTGCCGTAGGCGCGGGCTCCTCTCTGACCAAGGGCGCAAAGACCGGCGACTATGCGGCAATCACCGCCACCGCGAAAGAATTCATCAAGCGGATCAAAGAGGCGCGCGGACAGTAGACCGTATTCCGCGGCATAAGAACCGCGGCGCAGAGCGTGCAGAAAAAACAGACCGCCCGTCCATGCGGGCGGCGGGATGATATAAACCAACAAAAAGGAGAGTTATTCCAATGGCAAAAGTTGTTACTATGGGCGAGATTATGCTCAGATTATCCACGCCCGGAAATGAGAAATTCATTCAGGCTGACGAGTTTGACGTCTGCTACGGCGGCGGTGAGGCAAATGTGGCGGTTTCTCTGGCCAATTACGGCCACGACGCTTCCTTTGTCACCAAGGTTCCGGAAAATCCGATTGGCGCCTGCGCTGTGGCGGCACTGCGGAAGATGAATGTTGACACCCGGTTCATTGCCAAGGGCGGCGAGCGGCTGGGCATCTACTTCCTGGAGAGCGGCAGTGCGATGCGCGCGTCCAATGTCGTCTATGACCGGGCCCATTCCTCCATTGCAACCGCTGCTGCGGCTGACTTTGATTTTGACGCTATTTTCGAAGGGGTTGACTGGTTCCACTTCACCGGCATTACGCCTGCGGTCTCCGACGCCGCGGCCGAGCTGACCGAGGCGGCGCTGAAAGCCGCCAAGGCAAAGGGCGTGAAGGTTTCCGTTGACCTGAACTTCAGAAAGAAGCTCTGGAGCAGTGAAAAGGCGCAGAAGGTCATGACCAATCTGATGCAGTATGTGGACGTCTGCATCGGCAACGAGGAGGACGCGGAGAAGGTTCTGGGCTTCAAGCCCGGCGAGACCGACGTTACCAGCGGTGATCTGGAGCTGGCGGGCTATGAGGATATCTTCAAGCAGATGGTTGAAAAATTCAACTTTGAGTATGTCATCAGCTCTCTGCGGGTCAGCCACAGCGCCTCTGACAACGGCTGGTCTGCGTGCATTTACTCCAGAGACACCAAGGAGTTCTATCACTCCAGAGAATACCGGGTGCGCCCCATTGTTGACCGCGTCGGCGGCGGCGACTCCTTTGCCGGCGGTACCATCTGCGGATTCCTGGACGGCAAGAACTTCAAAGATGCGCTGGAATTCGGCGTTGCGGCTTCCGCGCTGAAGCACACCATTCCCGGCGACTTCAACCTGGTCTCCCGCGCGGACGTGGAGAACCTGGTGGGCGGCGACGGCAGCGGCCGTGTTCAGAGATAATCAGGATTTTTTATCAAACAGCACAGCGTTTTCGTTTCGCTGTGCTGTTTTTTTACGCATTACGGGACGCTGGTTCGGCCGGACAAACACAGCGTTTGCGGAAATCCGCTGAATCGGATGTGTGAAATTTCGGTATTGGGTACATAATAAGCATGATATGGCCATGAATTGAAGCGGAAGCCGCGGCGGGCTGTGAACTGCGCGGAATCCGGCGGGGACGCTCCGCGCCCTGCGGAACGGAGCGTCCTTCTGCGCCCGGCGGGACGGACAGAGGTTTTTTGTTGAAATGTTTTAAAATTTTAACAGTTCGTTAACATTTGCGCAATATGGCTTTGATATAATGATACGGTATGAAATGGTAAAATGGTTTTGAAAAACGGTATATATATCCTGGTGGATATGATATAGGAGGTATATCAATGGCAGAGTGGCTGCGTAAGATGCGCAACGCTTTTTCGAAAAAAGAAAGCGGACAGGAGGAGCTGGAGGATTTTATCCTGCTCCAGGACGAGCCTGAGGATCAGGCGGTAAATGCCCCTGCTGAATCCGTCCCTTCGGAGGAAGCGGATGTTCCGGCTGTATCGCAGGAGACAGCCCCCATCTGGCAGGAGGCGGAGACAGAGGCGGACCCCCTGGACGCGACCAGAGTTCTGAGCCCGGAGGAGGTGCAGGCTGTTCTGGACGCGGAGCGTGCGGACAGGATGGATGAGACCGGAGAGCTGGAGCCCGTCTATGGCCTCGGTGAGACCCAGGCGGCGGACTATGCCGCCTATGCCCCGAAGCGCGGGGAGGATGAGGCTGGAATGGTGGAGAAGATTCATCTGGATCTGTCTGAGCTGGCGCCGGAAGAGGCGCCTGTGCATGAGGAAATCGCGGAGCAGACCGATTATAAGGCCCGCGCGAAGGCCTTTTGCAAAAAGCACAAATCCCTGCTTTTGGGCGCGGGTGTGTCCCTGGGGGTCATTGTTTTGATCTCCGGCGTGATTATGGTGCTCGCGGTTACCATGAATCCTCTGCGGGGCTATTCTCAGTCCGCGGTTGCAAGGGGAAACGTGATCCATTCCATGAACACCTCCGGAACCATGTCCGCCAACGCCCACTATACCATCACCTCACTGGTGGCAGGCTCTGTGGTGGAATCTGTGCCCGAGGTGGGCGACACGGTGGCGGAGGGGGCGGTCCTTTATAAGCTGGACGACACCGAAGCACTGCTGGCGGTGAAGCGCGCCCAGAACCAGCTGGACCGGTCCAAGGCCATTGGCTCCTCCAGCAAGACAGCGGCCTCAAAGATCTATTCTACGGACAGCGGCACCATCCAGACATTGTATATCAGCTCCGGAAGCAGTATTTCCGCCGGGCAGATTGTTGCCACCATTGAGCGGGCGGATGATACGGTGGTGTCTGTGGTTTCCACTGTGTCCGGCACGGTTTCTTCTGTCAGTGTCAGCAAGGGCCGAAGCGTGTCCAGCGGTACGCTGATCGCCACGGTGAAGGATGACCAGGCGGAGGCCAGCCAGAAGACCAATTCCTATGACCAGAAGAGCAATGAGCTGGACTTGGAAGCGGCCCAGAAACAGCTTGAGAATTATACCATCAAGTCGCCGGTCACGGGCGTGGTCGTGGAGAAAAACGCCAAGGTGGGCGATAACGTCAGCATCACCAATCTGGAAAATCCCATGATGGTGATTGTTGATATGAATTCCATGAAATTCACGTTCCAGGTGGATGAATACAATATTTGGGAGATAGAGCCCGGCCAGAGCGCAATCGTCAATACGGATTCCATTCCCAACGAGACCTTTTCCGGACAGGTCACCCGGGTGGCCAGCGAGGGCAAGGTGAACGAAGAGGGAAAGACCATGTTTGACGTGGACGTGACGGTGGAGGAGCCCGGCGATCTGAAGGCGGGCATGAAGGTGAACGCCAAGATCATTCTGGCATCCTCGACCAATGTCATGTACCTGCCGGAGCAGGCCCTGATGGAGGCGGACGGTCAGAACGCGCTGGTGCTGGTCCGGGAGAACGCCCTGACCCAGCCTGCCGTTGACCCGGAGACCACGGCGGACCCGGAGGCTTCGGCTGTGCCGGAGCAGGAGGGCGCCAGCGACGAAGAACTGGCATTCCCGTGGATTGAGGTCCCCAAGGGCTGTAAGCTGGTAACCGTCCGGTACGGCATCGCGGACGGGACCAATGTGGAGATCATCTCCGGCTTGGAGCTGGGTGATATTGTGGTCTATGACCCCAAAAAGGAGAATAAGAAGCTGGTTTCCTCCACGGCGACCGCGTCGCCTTCGAAGCCTGAGTCCACCGCCGGAAAGGCGGACGGGAACGGCGGACTGCCGTCCAGTACGGCAACCGTGAAGCCCCGGGCTACAGACGACCCGGATTCCGGCCTGACAGATGAGGAAGTCAAGAAGCAGATACAGGATAAGGTAAAGGAAAATCAGAACGACAACCAGCTGTCCCTATAATAAAATGAAGACGAAGGGCTTACAGCCTTTATGAAAGGACACGGAAGAAACGGCTGCGGCAGTGAGATGCCCGGCCGTTTGTCATATCCGGAAACAGGGGTGAATCCATTGAAGATTACAAAAGAGACGGTCAGGCGGCTGGAGGAGATCTCCGCGCTGGAGCTGACAGAAACAGAGCGTGCCCGGGCGGCGGAACGGCTGGATGCGGTTCTGCGCAGTATGGAGGTCCTGCGGGAGGCGGAGCCGCCGGACGGAGCGGAGCCGGAACCGGGGGCTGGACTGTCTGATCTGCGCGGGGACTTTGCCGAACCCTCCATGGAGCGGACCGCGCTTCTGCAAAACGCGCCGCAAACCGACGGCATGTATTTTGCCGTGCCAAAGACGGTGGAATAGGAGGAGGGCATGGAGATTTGGAACTATACGGCACTGGAACTGGGCGCGGCCCTGCGCGAAGGGGCGTGCACAGTCCCGGAGGCGGTGGAGGCGCTCCGGCAGAGGGAGCGGGAGACAGCTGCGTGCGGCGCCTATCTTGCTGTGGACTGGGAGCGGGCTTTGGAAGAGGCGGAGGCGCTCCAGCGGCGGATTTTCCGGCAAGAGCCGGCCTCGCCTCTTGCCGGTGTCCCGGTTTTGATCAAGGATAACATCTGTACCCGGGGTATCCCGACCACCTGTGCCTCGGCTATGCTGAAAAATTTTGTTCCCGCCTATGACGCGGCGGCAGTGGAACGGCTGAAGCAGGGCGGTATGCTTGTTCTGGGAAAGGCAAATATGGACGAATTCGCCATGGGTTCCACCAGCGAGACCTCCTGTTTCGGTCCTGTCAAAAATCCATGGGACCTGACTCGGTCGCCCGGGGGCTCCTCCGGCGGCCCGGCGGCCGCAGTGGCGGCGGGCAGTGCGTTCTGTGCTCTGGGCTCAGATACGGGCGGAAGCATTCGGCAGCCCGGGTCCCACTGCGGAATCACCGGCGTCAAGCCAACCTATGGCCGGGTGTCCAGATACGGGCTGATTGCCTATGCTTCATCCTTGGACCAGATTGGGCCAATGGCCCGGGATGTGCGGGACTGTGCCGCGGTGCTGGATTTGCTATGCGGACGGGATCCGCGGGATATGACCAGCCGGGACGGCGCGCCTGTCCGTCCGGCGGAGACCGGTGTGCGGGACATGAAAATTGGAATTCCCGCCGCGTATCTGGACATGGCGGCAGAGGAGGTCCGGGCCTGTGTGCAGGCCGCGGCGGCTGTGTTTGAAGCCCAGGGCGCAAAGACAGAGGTGATGGCGCTGGACAGCGCCGGTGAGGCCGCTGCGGCCTATTACATCATTGCCTGCGCGGAGGCCGCCTCGAATCTATCCCGGTATGACGGCTGGAAGTACGGATTCCGGACGCCGGAGAGCGGGCGGCTCCGGGAACAGCTGGCCAGGACCCGCACACAGGGGTTTGGGCCGGAGGTCAGACAGCGGATTCTGCTTGGGAATTTTGTCCTGTCCGCCGGGTATAGGGAGGACTATTACAGGCGGGCGCAGCGGGCCAGAGAGCGGGTCAAAGCCGCTTTTGACCGGGCCTTTGCCCGGTATGACCTTCTCCTTGCGCCTGCCGCGCCGGAAACCGCGCCAAAGCTGGGCGCCCTGCTGGATGACCCGGTGCGGATGTATCAGAGCGACTGCCACACAGTGGGGGCGAATCTGGCGGGACTGCCCGCCATGACCCTGCCGGGCGGCCGGGATAAAGCCGGTATGCCGGTGGGGATTCAGCTGATTGCCCCGGCCATGGCAGAGGCCCGGCTGTTCCAGGCGGGCCTGGAATTTCAGCGGGTGACCGCATATCATAAGCATTGGCCGGAGGTGAAAACGACATGAAATGGGAAACGGTGATCGGTCTGGAGATTCATGCGGAGCTACTGACAGAGAGCAAGCTGTTCTGCGGCTGTGCCACGGCCTTTGGAAAATCGCCCAATACCCAGTGCTGTCCGGTGTGTACCGGTATGCCGGGGACCCTGCCGTCCCTGAACCGCCGGGCGGTGGAGCTTGCCGTTCTGGCCGGGCTGGGCCTTGGGTGTACCGTCGCGGCGCAAACCCGTTTTGACCGGAAGAACTATTTTTACCCGGATCTGCCCAAGGCCTATCAGATCTCCCAGCTGTATGCGCCCCTGTGCCGGGACGGGTATCTGGATATTGCGGCCCCGGCAACAAAGCGCGTCCGAATCCGGGAGATCCATCTGGAGGAAGACGCGGGCAAGCTGATTCATGACAGGGGGGAGCAGAGCCTCTGCGACTACAACCGGTGCGGCGTGCCGCTGATTGAGATTGTGACCGAGCCGGATTTCAGAAGCGGCGCGGAGGCGGCCGCCTTTGTGAAGGAGCTCCGGCATGTTCTGCGGCTTCTTCGGGTATCGGACTGTAAGATGCAGGAGGGATCCATGCGGGTGGACGTCAACCTTTCGGTTCGGCCCGCCGGCAGTCCAGAGCTGGGCGCCAGAACCGAGATGAAGAATCTGAACTCCATCCGCTCTGTGGTCCGGGCGGCGGAGGCGGAGGCGCGGCGTCAGGCCGCCCTTCTGGAAAAGGGAGAGACGGTTCCGCAGGAGACCCGGCGCTGGGATGAGACGCAGGGACAGACTTTTTCCATGCGAACCAAGGAGGAGGCCGCGGATTACCGCTATTTCCCGGAGCCGGATCTGCCGCCCCTGGCCCTGGATCCGGCGTGGATCAGATCTGTGGAGGACGGGCTTCCCGCCCTTCCGGCGGCGGTCCGCGCCCAATGCCGGAAGCTGGGGCTTTCGGAGGAGAGCACGGAGCTGCTGCTGGGCGAGCCGGCGCTCCTGGACTTTTTCCGGGCGTCTCTGGCATGCGGGGCACCTCCCAGAGAGGCGTGCAGCTGGATCCTTGGCGAAGTGCGCCGGATTCTGAGCGAACGCGGGATGGAACCGGAAAAGCTGTCCATGAAACCCGAAAAGTTTGCCCTGCTCCTGGATTTGCTGGAACAGGGCGCAGTGAACCGCCAGGGGGCAAAGGAGACGCTGGAGGCCATTTTTGACGGCACAGCTGACCCGGCGGCCTATATCCGGGAAAACGGGCTGGAGCAGACCAGCGACGCGGCGGTCATCCGCGGGGCCGCTGCCCGCGCCGCTGCGGAGCATCCAAAGGCCCGGGAGGACTGGCAGGCGGGCCGGGAGCAGGCCCTTGGCTTTCTGATGGGCCAATGTATGCGGCTTTTACAGGGCCGGGGGAATCCGGCCGCAGTCCGGCAGGAGCTGCTCCGGCTCCTGAACGGAGAAAAATGAAAAGAGCCCCGCGCGGCCCCGGAAGTTCGGGGCCTGCGCGGGGCTTGTGCATGGAGGGACAATACGCGGTTTGACGGGAAAATCGTGTGTGTTTTGCGTGGTTTAAGGCGCTGCGAGCCACACTCAGGGCTGAATTAGCTGTTAAAGTGGACATTTGCGCTCATGAGCGCGTCGTTGTACTCTCCGAACTGGATTTTTTCCCATGCCTCAGCTGTGCCGCCGTAATACACATCTGTTAGGTTATGGCAGTCATAAAACGCCCAATCCCCAATGTTGGTGACGCTGTCTGGGATGTTGATTTCCGTCAGGCTGTCGCATTTGTAAAACGTCCACTCTCCAATGCTGGTAACGCTATTGGGGAGGACGATTTTCGACAGGCTATCACAGTCGGAAAATGCCATACGGCCAATATTGATAACGCTGTCCGGAATGGTAATTTCTATAAGGCTGTTGCAGAATGAAAAGGCGCTTTCGCCAATACTGGTGACGGTGTTCGGTATAGTGATTCCCGTCAGGCTATGGCAACCGGAAAACGCGCTCTCACCGATGCTTGTGACGGTGTTCGGTATAGTGATTCCCGTCAGGTTGCCGCAACAGTAAAACGCGCTTTCGCCGATGCTGGTGACGCTGTTCGGTATAGTGATTCCCGTCAGGCTATGGCAACAGTAAAACGTCCACTCTCCAATGCTTGTGACGCTGTCTGGTATGGTGATTTCCGTCAAGCTGCCACAGTTGGAAAACGCCATACGGGCAATATTGGTAACGCTGTCCGGTATAGTGATTTCCGTCAGGCTGCGGCAATCGGAAAACGCCCAATCGCCAATGTTGGTTACCCCATTGTCGATGATGACGGACTCTATGATGGTACGATTTTCATACCAAGGTGGGCCGATCGAGTTGTTCCAGTCGTCCATGGACCCTGTGCCCTGGATGCGCAGGACGCCCGCGGTATTCAGATACCAGGTCAGGTTTTCCACGCAGGTTCCGGAGTCCAGCATTCCTTCAATAACTCCGTCCGCGCACTGCTGATTCACCCGGGTCAGCGCGGTGTTTTCCGCGCCGAGAAAAACCTGCTCCCACTGGGCCATGGCGCCGCCAAAGCGTACCGCGCCGATCTGTTCGCAGCTGTCAAAGGCCCGGTCGCCGATCCGGCGCAGGCCTGCCGGAAAGACGGCTTCGGTCAGGCCGCTTTCCGCAAAGGCCCAGTTCCCGATTTCTGTCAGCCCCTCCGGCAGACCGAGCTTTGTCAGTCCGGCACAGCCGGAAAACGCATGGTCTCCCACCCGGGTCACACCGGCAGGAAGCTCAGCCCCGGTCAATGCGGCACAGCGGAAAAAGGCCCAGTCTGGAACCTCGGTCAGGCTGTCCGGAAGGGTAATGCCGGTGAGGCCGCCGCAATAGGCAAAGGCGCGCGGGCCAATGCCGGTGATGCTGTCCGGGATGGTCAGTTCGGTCAGGTTTTCACAGCCCGCAAAGGCCGATTGGCCAATTTTGGTCAGGCTGTCCGGAAGATCAAGACTTTTCAGCTCCCGGCAGTAAAAGAAGGCATAATCGGAAACTTCGGTCACGCCGTCGCCGATTACTGCGGCTGTAATGCTGCCGCGGCTGTCACGCCAGGGCTGTCCGGTCCAGGAGGCCAAGCGCTCCATGGGGCCTGTGCCCTGGATGGTCAGGACGCCGTCCTCCAAAGACCAGGTCAGGTTTTCGCCGCAGACGCCGTTCTCCGCGGCCAGGACAGAACCGCCGGAGAGAAGCAGTACACCGCTCATCCAGAGCGCCAGCAGCAACATCATTTTTTTCATCAGATACCTCTCCTTTCAAGGCTCAAAGCTAGGCTGTGTTCTATGATAAATTAGACCACTTCTCTCGTAATGATGTCAAATGATATACGCTGACCGCTTCTGCGCCGTTATTGATCCATTTTCCAGCCCAGCCTTGTCAGCACGCGGACGCAGTCAATCACCGCCTGTACATAAACGGAGGAATAACTTGGATACCAGCTGTCCATTTCAAGCTCCATGTATTCCCGCAAAAGATTCCAATGCTTTTCCTCCGGCTTGGCCGCCGGGGCCTCAAGGAACTTGTTCAGCGTTTCTTCAATTTCGCAGAGCCGATAGCTCTGCTTTCTGTAGGTTTCGTCACTCTGCCGCAGACGTTTGTGCGCGGCGTCTACTCTGCCGTCAATCAGTTCCCGCAGTTCAGATGCAAAGTTCATAATTAAAAATTCCTTTCTTTGAATTTCCGGCAGCCGCTTGCAAACAGCGGAGACATAGTGTATAATATTTATGTGCTCCGCCTGATTGGGCGGTTGCGCGGTAGGTGGGAAACGGTGATTCTTGTGGAGAGATGCCGTTTCCTATTATTTTTGACCTAAAAGTAACTGCAATCCCCTTCGAAATGCCTCAACGCGTGTGATGTTATGCTCCTTGCAGTAGCTTAGAAGCTCTTTGTGCATTTCTTCATCATACCGTACTTTAATGTCATACTTTTTGGGATTGTCTGACTTTGGCCGTCCTGTGCGTGGGCTCACGTTATCACCTCACTTTTTGAACTCCACGAATACATTATAGTGCGTGGAGTCCAAAAAGTCAAGCTAATTTTGAATTATTTCCGGCAGCCGCTTGCAAACAGCGGGGACATAGTGTATCATATTCATGTGCTCCGCCCGATTGGGCGGCTGCGCGGTGGTGGGAAACGGTGATCCTTGTGGAGAGATACCGTTTCCTTTTTATTTGCCGAGACCGTCGTGTATCGTAGAATGGCTTTCCGGATGATGTCCGAACGGGTGGTCTTGAGTGTTTCAGCGCTTTCATACAGCGCCGCAAGCGTGATCTTGTCGACCCGTACACGGGCATAGTGTCCTTGGGATTCTCACGATGAGGGCCCGATTTTTTTGGCCGGCAATTCATTGCCTCCAATTCGCAGCTACGTGTATTCATCAAGATGTTTTTGCTGTTTCTTTCTAAATTTTTTCCGCTGTATATTCTCTTTGGAATGAGGCATATTGTTTCTATTGAAAGCTCAAAGAAAATTGATTGGTTTTTCCGATTAATATAATGAAAAAATGCTATTTTACAAATCGAATTACATTGGGTATAATAGTACAGGAAGCAAGAGGAGGGTATCATATGAAAAAAGAAAGAAATCCAAAAATCCTGTGGCAGCTGTTTAAGTCCATGTTTATTCTCAGCGCCTTTACCTTTGGGGGAGGATTTGTGATCGTATCACTTATGAAACGAAAATTTGTAGAGGAGCTCAAATGGCTGGAGGAGGATGAGATGCTGGATATCACCGCCATCACCCAGTCGTCCCCCGGCCCCCTGCCGGTGAACGCCTCTGTGATCATCGGCTACCGGATGCAGGGAATTCTTGGCTCTCTGACTGCCATTCTGGGCACCATTCTGCCGCCCATGATCATTATTTTTGTGATCTCCATGTTCTATGAGCAATTCCGGACCAACCGATACATCGCCATCGCCCTTCAGGTCATGCGGGCAGGGGTTGCCGCGGTCATTTTCGACGTGGTGATCAACCTTGCGAAAAACGTGGTTCTCACCCGCCGGATTCTCTATATTGGCATGATGATTGCCGCCTTTGTGCTGACCTATTTTTTAAAGGTCAATGCCATGGTGATTATTCTGTCCTGCCTTGCCGTGGGGATTATTGATCTCCTTGCGGATATTTACCGGAAGAAAGGAGAGGATGTGCAATGACATTATTGATCAAGCTGTTTTTTTCCTTTATTCAAGTGGGCCTGTTCAGCGTGGGCGGCGGTTATGCCGCAATCCCTTTGATTCAGTCGCAGATTGTTGACATCCACCAGCTTATGACCATGGAGGAATTCACCGATCTGATCACCATTGCAGAGATGACCCCCGGCCCCATCTCTATCAATTCCTCCACCTTTGTGGGGACGCGGCTGGCTGGTCCGTTTGGGGCTGTGCTGTGCACCATTGGGTGTATCATACCATCCTTTGTCATCTGCCTGACCCTGGCGCATTTTTATTACAAATACCGGAAGTTCAGCGGTGTTCAGACCGTGCTTGCCGCCCTGCGTCCGGCTGTGGTTGCCCTGATCGGTTCTGCGGGCGCATCCATACTGATGCTGGGCTTGTTCCAGTCGGATATCCGTTCCTTCCAGTGGGCGGATTTCCGGTGGATTGAATTTGTGATATTCGGCGGCTGCCTGTTTGTTCTCCGGAAGTGGAAGCTCAGCGCTGTGTCCGTGATTCTGGGAAGCGGCATCGTGGGAACGTTGGTATATTTATTGGCCGGGCTCGCCTGACAGCCCGGCACAGGCCCTTTGCAGGGCCAGCATCACAGGGGAGAGATATTTGTTCTTGTGATAGACCAGATGGATGGTCCGCTTCACGCTGACGTCCTCCAGAGAAAGAATCCGCATATCGCCCCGGCTGATTTCGCCGGATATCAGAAGCCTTGACAAAATGGCCAGACCACGGCCCCGTATGACTGCGTGCTTGATGGCCTCTGTATTGGTGCACTGCCATTTCCGCACAATGCTGATTCCGCGCTCACTGAGGATCTGTTCAAACTGGTTCCGGTCCGCGCTCCCGGTTTCCCGGGAAATAAATGACATACCCTCCAGATCGGAAAGGCTGATCCGTTCTGCGCCAAAAAGCGGATGGCTTTTTCCGGCGGCCACAACCAGTTCATCCTCCAGCACGGGAATCCGGAGGAGCTCAGGACTGGTTATAATGCCCTCCACCACAGCGGCATCCAGTTCATTGTGCAGGAGCTGGGTTTCAATGGTCTGGGTATTATTGACCGTCACAAAGATACCGGCACCTGGAAGCAGGGCTTCCATACGGTCGATTACCCGGTCAATCAGACAGGTGCCCACGGTTACACTGCCCCCCAGCCGGAGAACTGGGGACTGGGAACGGTGGCGCATGGTGTGCTCCATTTCGTCCGCGGACTGGAGGATATGCCGGGCGTAGGACAGCAGAAGAGCACCGTTTTCCGTCAGATAGATCCGGCGGGAGAGCCGTTCAAACAGCCTGACGCCATAGTCCGCCTCAAGCTCCCGGACGGCCTGGCTCACGGTGGACTGGGAGATGAAGAGCTGTTCCGCGGCCCGGTGCATATTGCCGCAGTCCGCCACTGTCATAAAAATTTTGAGATGCCGTAAATTCATAGTGAAAACCTCCATTCCGCTGTTCGGTTCCTCATAGAAAGGTGAACCGGTTTTTGTAAAACCGCAGAATCCCTTCGTCCCGAAGCCGGCAGAGCACCGCGGACAGCGCGCTCCGGTCCGCCGCCAGAAAGTCTGCCAGCGCCTGCCGGTTCATGGGAATGGTGAAGTCCCGGCTCCCGGCGCGCTGTGATTGCTCCGAGAGATAGGAGAGCACCTTGTCCCGCAGGGTGCGTCTGGACAGATGGGAGATCCGTCCGGTCAGAAAAATATTTTTTCCGGCTAGAAGCCGGATCAGGTTGCCGATGACATCCGTCTTTGCCGGCGTGGCCGCGCGGTCCATGGCCAGAAGGCTTTGATAGGCAAGCCACAGCACCGCGGCGCCCTGCGGCGCGGACGCCGAGACCGTAAACGGAACCCCGGCGCAGACAAAGGCCTCGCCAAACAGGTCGCCCGGCAGGAGCTGGGCCAGCAGGGTGTTGTTTCCGCTGTAGTCCTCCTGCTGGACCTGTACGGCTCCGGATAGGACAATGCCAAGGGTGCTTCGGCGCTCTCCTGCGCGGAGCAGGAAGCTGCCCCGGGGATAGGTCTTTGTTTCGGCCCTGAACTGCTCCAGCAGCGCGGGCAGCTCCGCCGCCGCGATGCCCTCAAAAAGCGGGCAGTTTGCAATTTCATGAAAAAATTTTTGCATAGAATCACCGTTTCGTTGTAATTACAACATCATTTTCTCCTGTATCATACTATACTATGCACAGAAAGTCAAGAAATCAAGCGCGCGGTCTCCTTTTCCGCCGGGCTGACAGCGGGGGAGATGCGGCAACAGGAGGGATAGAATATGATACGGAAAATCATTAGAATTGATGAAGAGAAGTGCAATGGGTGCGGTCTTTGTGCCCAGGCGTGTCACGAGGGGGCCATTGGAATGGCAGACGGAAAGGCAAAGCTCCTGCGGGAGGATTACTGTGACGGGCTGGGCGACTGTCTGCCGGCCTGTCCCACCGGAGCCATATCCTTTGAGGAACGGGAGGCGCCCGCCTATGATGAGGCGGCAGTCAAGGCGGCCCAGGCGGAAAAGGCCGGGAATTTGCCCTGCGGCTGTCCGGGAACCCAGTCAAAAGCCATCAGCCGGGACCAGGAGCCGGAGCCTGCCATGGAGGCACAGACCGCCTGCGGGAGCCAGCTTTCCCAGTGGCCGGTGCAGATCAGGCTGGCACCTGTGAACGCCCCGTATTTCAAGGGGGCCAATCTGCTGATTGCCGCGGACTGCACGGCCTATGCCTACGGCGATTTTCACCGGCGGTTCATCCGGAACCATGTGACCCTGATCGGATGTCCGAAGCTGGACGACGGAGATTATACGGAAAAGCTGACCGAAATTCTACGGAACAATGAGATCAAAAGCCTGTCCATTGTACGGATGGAGGTGCCCTGCTGCGGCGGGATTGAGCATGCCGCCAGGGAGGCCCTGTACGGCAGCGGGAAATTCATCCCGTGGCAGGTCTATACCATCTCCACCGACGGCCGGATTCTGGACTGAGCAAAAGGCAGGCGGCCGGGCACGCGTTGCCGGGGCCCGGCCGTTTTTTGGTCATGTCCGGGGGAAATTCCCGCTTGACAAGCACAGCCGGCTGTGCTATAGTTATTTTATATGGAACAAAGGCGTTCCTGAGATCATTTCCCGTTTGGCGGGGGCTGATGTCAGGTGCGCCTTTTTTGCTTTGCCGGATTCGGCATCCGCCTTTGGGCGGAATGCTGATTCTGCATAGTTTCAGGAGAAATTGGAAAAAAGAAAAGAGGAGGATAAGACTATGAAAACAAAGTATATTTTTGTCACGGGCGGTGTGGTATCCGGGCTGGGCAAGGGCATCACCGCGGCCAGCCTGGGCCGGCTTCTAAAGGCGCGGGGCTTCAAGGTGGCGGCCCAGAAGCTGGATCCCTATATCAATGTGGATCCGGGGACCATGAGTCCCTACCAGCACGGCGAGGTGTTTGTCACAGAGGACGGCGCGGAGACGGATCTGGATCTGGGACACTATGAGCGGTTCATCGACGAGAATCTGAACCAGTATTCAAACCTTACCACAGGAAAGGTCTACTGGAATGTCCTGCAGAAGGAACGGAACGGCGAATATCTGGGCGAGACGGTTCAGGTGATTCCCCATATCACCAATGAGATCAAGTCTTTTATCTATTCGGTGGGGGAAAAGACAGGGGCGGACGTAATCCTTACCGAAATCGGCGGAACCACCGGGGACATTGAATCCCAGCCGTTTTTGGAGGCCATCCGGCAGGTGGGGATTGAGGCGGGCCGGGAAAACTGCCTGTTCATCCATGTGACCCTGGTGCCGTATCTGGAATCCTCCAGAGAGCATAAGTCAAAGCCGACCCAGCACTCGGTCAAGGAACTGCAGTCCGTTGGAATCATGCCGGACATCATTGTGGCGCGGTGCGATTTGCCCCTTGAGGCGGGGCTGATGAAAAAAATTGCCCTGTTCTGCAATGTGAAGGAGGACTGCGTGATTCAGAACCAGACGCTGCCCGTGCTCTATGAGGCGCCCCTGATGCTGGAGGAGGCCGGGCTTGCGCGGATTGCCCTGCGGGAGCTGAAGCTGCAGGAGACGGCGGCCCCCTGTGATCTGGCGGAGTGGCGGGACATGGTGGCGCGGATTAAACAGTGCCGGGAAAAGGTGCGGATCGCCCTTGTGGGCAAGTATGTGAAGCTCCATGACTCCTATCTCTCCATTGTGGAAGCCCTGCGTCACGGCGGCTGGGCCAATGATGTGCAGACGGAGATCAGGTGGATTGACAGTGAACAGCTGAAGCCGGAAAATTTGGAGGATGTGCTGGGTCTTGCGGACGGAATTATCATCCCCGGCGGCTTCGGCAGCCGTGGAATTGAGGGAATGATCCTGGCCGCGGGCTATGCGCGGAAGCGGAGAATTCCCTATCTTGGGATCTGCCTTGGAATGCAGATTGCCGCCATTGCCTTTGCCCGGGATGCGGCCGGTATCCGGGACGCCAATTCCGGCGAGTTTGCACCCGATTCTCCCAGCAAAGTAATTGATCTGATGCCGGATCAACAGGGAAATCTGCCAAAGGGCGGCACCATGCGGCTGGGGGCGTATCCTTGCAGTATTCTCCCGGGCACCCGGCTGGAAGCGAGCTATCAGGCGGGGATAGCGGTAGAGAGGCACCGGCACAGGTATGAGTTCAACAATGACTTCCGCACCCGCTTGACTGAAGCTGGCATGGTGTTTTCGGGAATCTCTCCAGACAACCGGCTGGTTGAGGCGGTGGAGCTTCCGGAACTTCCCTTTTATGTTGGGGTGCAGTTTCATCCTGAGTTCAAGAGCCGTCCAAACCGTCCGCACCCTCTTTTCCGGACGTTTATGGCCGCGGCACGAGAAAAGAGCAGAACTGGCCGGTAAGACACAGGGCGCTGTGCTGTGTTCCAGTGCGGGACGTGAAAAGGTCCGCCTCTGCTGAGGCGGACCTTTTGGTGTATAGAGAAGGCTCCCGGCGGCTCCTGTGTCAAATGGATTGTATTGAGGGAAAGGAAAAAGTGTCAGGACGGAGCCGGAGGGGAACGCTACTCTTCATCCTGAAGGGCTTCCAGACCCTGTTCGCCGGTGCGGACCTTAATGACATTTTCCACGTCATACAGGAAGATCTTCCCGTCGCCGATATGTCCGGTGTAAAGCGCTTTCTTTGCCGCGTCCACCACAGCCTGTACCGGGACCTCGCAGACAATTATCTCCACCTTGATTTTTGGGAGAAGGTTAAAATCAAGCGCGACGCCGCGGTAGAATTCCGTGTTGCCCTTCTGGACGCCGCAGCCCAGTACCTGCGCCACCGTCATGCCAGTCACGCCGATCTCGTTCATGGCTGTTTTCAGATCTTCAAACTTGCTCTGCTTGGTTACGATCACAACCTTGGTGATTTTATGCGCGGACGCGGACAGGGGACGGGTCATATCGTGAACCGGAACAGCCGCGCCCATTGGCGCCGCGGTGCGCATGGAATCCCGGTCAGAGGTGGTCAGAACAGAGACCGGCGCGGGCGCGAAATCCGCATACGCGGAGGTCAGGCCATGCTCCGGCAGGTCCAGTCCCATGATCTCCTCTTCCCTGCTGACCCGGAGGCCGATGGTGTGCTTGATGATCAGGAACACAATGGTCATGGTCACCGCGACCCATGCGATCACGCTGACAACGCCCAGAAGCTGAATGCCGAAGAAGCGGATGCCGCCGCCGTAAAACAAGCCTGTGTTAGTGATTTCATTTCCGGTATAGACCGCCAAGAGTCCGGTCAGCAGTGTGCCTGCGGCGCCGCAGCAGCCGTGTACGCCCACTGCGCCCACCGGATCGTCGATCCTGCAAACCTTGTCGATAAACTCTATGCCGAATACCACCACAAAGCCGGCGATGATGCCGATGATGGCCGCGCCCATGGGGGACACCATGTCACAGCCTGCCGTGATTGCCACCAGACCGGCCAGAGAGCCGTTCAGGGTCATGGATACGTCCGGCTTTTTATAGCGGATCCAGGTGATGCACATAACCGTCACGGTGGACACGGCCGCGGCCAGGTTGGTGGTCACAAAGACCCGGGCCGCTGTCTCAGAGGCCCCGTCAGTCAGCGCCACGGTGGAACAGCCGTTAAAGCCGAACCAGCAGAACCAGAGGATAAACACCCCCAGCGCTCCAAGGGTCAGACTGTGGCCGGGAATGGCCTTGGGATTGCCCTCCTTATCGTATTTTCCAATGCGGGGCCCGAGAATTTTGGCGCCTACCAGCGCTGCCACGCCGCCAACCATGTGAACGGCCGTGGAGCCTGCAAAGTCGTGAAAACCCAGCTGTGCCAGCCAGCCGCCGCCCCAGATCCAGTGCCCGGAGATGGGATAGATCAGCGCGGAGATCACCATGGAGTAGATACAGTAAGAGGAAAATTTGGTTCGCTCGGCCATGGCGCCGGACACGATGGTCGCAGCTGTGGCGCAGAACACAGTCTGAAAAATCAGGGTTGCCCAGCTTCCTCCGCCGTCTGTGAAGAAGTCGAAACCGCCGAGCAGCGCGCCCTCTCCCGCAAACATCAGGCCAAAGCCCAGAAGCCAGAAAATCGGGGTTCCCAGCGAGAAATCCATCAGGTTTTTCATAATGATGTTTCCGGCGTTCTTGGCCCGGGTAAACCCGGTCTCGACCATGGCAAAGCCGGCCTGCATAAAGAAAACCATTGCCGCGCCCAGCAGGATCCAGCCCACATTTACCGATTCACTGATTGAAGTTAACATTGCTTGTACATCCATTGAAAATACCTCCTCAAATATAACTTGGGCAAGGAAATGTCCCCCGCCTCTATAGGCAGCGGGTTCCGATTTCAACATGCAGCAGGCGTACAGTCTCCTGCTGCATGTGTGCGGCATAAGCCGTACTTTACCGCGCTGCATGACGGGACAAGCCCCTTATTGAATACAGATACAGTCTTATTGCGGCGCTCTGTCAGACGCTGGACAGCATCTCGCCATAGGTGGGATAGGGCCAGTAGGTCTTTGCGCAGTTGACCTCGGTCTTATCCACCGCTGCCCGAAGTTCCTGCATGGCAGGCAGAACGTCGTGGGCATAGGACAGCGCCCGCTCCTTCAGATCCGCAATGGTGCGTGTTTTTCGCAGAACCGCCTCCAGCCTTACGTTTCGTTCGTAGAGCTGATCCAGCAGTTCGGACAGAATGGCCAGCATGGCCTTTTCCGCCTTGCAGGGCAGGCCGCCGGAAACGGCCGCCTTTGCCGCGGCGGTTTCCGCCAGCGCCCGGGTATAGGAGCAGGCCGCCGGAATCACGTTTTTACGCACCATCCGCACCATGGTCTTGGTTTCAATGTCCAGAACTTTTACATAATTCTCCAGCATGATCTCGTACCGGGCAAACATTTCAGCCCGGGTAAAGACCCTGTGCTTGGTGAACAGCTCCACATTTTTGTCAGACACAAAATACGGCAGCGCGTCCGGTGTGGTTTTCAAGTTCAGCAGACCGCGTTTTTCCGCCTCCGCAGGCCATTGTTCGGAATAGCTGTTCCCGTTGAAGATGATGCGGTTGTGCTCCTTTAAAACCCGTCTGACCAGCGTATTCAGCGCGGAGGTGAAGTCTGCGGCCTGCTCCAGCTCGTCCGCGAACTGCGAGAGCTCTTCGGCCGCAATGGTATTGAGGATTACATTGGGGCCGGAGATGGAAAAGGCGGAGCCCAGCATCCGGAACTCGAACTTGTTGCCTGTGAAGGCAAAGGGGGAGGTGCGGTTCCGGTCTGTGGTGTCTCTGGGGAACCGGGGCAGGGTGTGTACGCCGATCTTCATCTCCGCCGTTTCCTTCTGAGAATAGGGCCGTCCCGCCTCAATGGCCTGGAGTATCTCGGTCAGCTGGTCGCCCAGGAAGATGGACACAATGGCGGGCGGGGCCTCATTTGCCCCCAGGCGGTGGTCGTTGCCTGCGCTGGCCGCCGAGATGCGGAGCAGGTCCTGATATTCGTCCACCGCCTTAATCACCGCGCAGAGGAAAAGCAGGAACTGGGCGTTGTCCTGGGGGGAGTCGCCGGGCTCCAGCAGATTCACGCCGGTGTTGGTGCAGATGGACCAGTTGTTATGCTTGCCGCTGCCGTTGACGCCGGCAAAGGGCTTTTCGTGGAGCAGACAGGCCAGGCCGTGCTTGTCCGCGGTCTTCTGCATGAGCTCCATGGTCAGCTGGTTGTGGTCAGAGGCGATGTTTGTGGTGGTAAAAATGGGAGCCAGCTCGTGCTGGGCCGGTGCCACTTCATTGTGCTTGGTCTTAGCGAATACGCCCAGCTTCCAGAGTTCCTCGTCCAGCTCCTTCATAAAGGCAGAAACCCTGGGCCGCAAAACCCCGAAGTAGTGATCCTCCAGCTCCTGTCCCTTGGGCGGTGTGGCGCCGAACAGGGTGCGGCCGGTATAGATCAGATCCTTCCGCCGCTGATAGAGTGCCTTGTCGATCAGAAAGTATTCCTGTTCCGGGCCCACAGTGGACAGAACCCGGGACACATCCCCGTTTCCAAAGAGCCGCAGAATCCGGATGGCCTGCCGGTTTAAGGCCTCCATGGAGCGGAGCAGGGGCGTCTTTTTGTCCAGTGCCTCGCCGCCGTATGAGCAGAACGCGGTGGGGATACACAGAATATCATCCTTAATAAAGGCGTAGGAGGTCGGATCCCAGGCCGTATAGCCCCGGGCTTCAAAGGTGGCGCGCAGGCCCCCGGAAGGGAAACTGGACGCGTCCGGCTCGCCCTTGACGAGCTCCTTGCCGGAGAATTCCATAATTATGCCGCGCTTGCCGTCCGGCGCGATAAAGCTGTCGTGCTTCTCCGCTGTGACGCCGGTCATTGGCTGGAACCAGTGGGTGAAGTGGGTGGCGCCTTTTTCAATGGCCCAGTCCTTCATGGCATTTGCAACCACGTCCGCTATGGATTTGTCAAGGCTTCTGCCATTGTCAATGGTGCGCTGCAGTGCCCGGTAGGTCTCCTTGGGCAGCCGTTCCTTCATAATCTCATCATTGAATACCATACTTCCAAATAATGCAGGAATATTTTTCATAGATAACACACTCCTTTGTTCTTTCACTTGCCGTCAGCCGAACCGGGGACGCTCCGCCCGTTCGGCCGGAAAACCGCCCTGAGGCTATAAGAGGGAAATGCCCGCTTCGGCACAGACCTTTCTGGTGTCCGCATCCCAAAGTGAGACCTGCACCTCGCCGATATGAGCCTTGCCCAGCAGCAGCATGCACAGCCGGGACTGGCCGATGCCGCCGCCCATGGTCAAGGGCAGAGTCCCGTCTAAAACCATCCTATGGAAGGGGAGCTGGGCCCGCGCCTCACAGCCCGCCTTCTTCAGCTGGCTGGCCATGGAGCTGGCGTCAACGCGGATGCCCATGGAAGAGACCTCAAAAGCACATCCCAGCAGTTCATTGTAGAAAATGATATCGCCGTTGAGACTCCAGTCGTCATAGTCCGGCGCACGGCCGTCGTGCTTTTGGCCGGACTGGAGCAGATCGCCGATTTTCATGAGAAAGACGGTGGGGTGCTCAGTCAGGAAAGCGTTTTCACGCTGTTTAGGCGGCAGGGCGGGATAGAGATCCTCAAGCTCCTGGGTGGTGATGAAGGTGATATCCCGGGAGAGTGTAACCGGAATCTGAGGATAGGCTGCCTTGACAGTCTCCAGCGTATCGCAGACCGCGTTCACAATGGCGTCGGCGGTTTCCTTTAAGCAGTCCTCGTTTCTCTGCTGGGGCGTGATGATCTTTTCCCAGTCCCACTGGTCCACATACAGGGAGTGGAGATTGGTCAGTTCCTCGTCCCGGCGGATGGCGTTCATGTCCGTATAGAGGCCCTCTCCGGCGGGGAATCCATATTGATAAAGCGCATTCCGCTTCCACTTGGCCAGGGAATGAACCACCTGCGCGTCTGCACCGCCCAGTTCCGGGACATCAAAGGAAACCGGACGCTCCACACCGTTGAGATCATCATTGATCCCGGTGCCGGGGTCCACAAACAGGGGCGCGGTGACCCGTTTCAGGTTCAGAGCCCGGGAAAGGTTCTCCTGAAACTTCACTTTGATCAGGTCAATGGCGGCCTGGGTCTGGTACAGCCCAAGGGTTGTACAATAGCCGCGGGGAATCATGGTCTTGCTCATTGTGATCATCCTTTCAAAACTGAATTTGGATCAAAAACAAAAAAGACGCTGTGGGAGGGAAATCCTCTCACAGCGCCTTTGCTGATTTGCTTGCATTATACGCCTGTGTTATTTATTTGTCAACCCTTTTTTCAAAAAATTTTATAAATTTTCCTGGTACTGGGTAAAAACAGCGGAAAACCGCCGGCAGGCATGGGAGAGTATGGGGGCCAAAGGTCGGGAGATTGACACTTTTTTAAAAACCGCGGAAAAAAGGGTTGACAACCCCGTTGGTTTTCTGTATAATATTTTGCAGTGAACAAAGGCGTTCATAAAAAGACATGCCAAGCGGTGTCTTTTTATGGGCGTCTTTTTTGTTTGTTCAGCAACAGGGAAAGGAAGGATGCGTATGTTACGAGAAGGTCAGGTGCGGATACCGTCCGGCTGTGCGATTTCCGGGATATTTGCAAAGGACGGACAGCGGATTGGCGGCAGTGAGATCGTGCGGTCCATCGCCATGATGCACGACCGCTCCAACGGACTGGGAGGCGGCTTTGCGGGTTATGGAATCTATCCGCAGTATAAGGATGATTATGCATTCCATATTTTTTATGATACGCCGGAGGCAAAGCAGGCGTGCGAGCGTTTTCTGGACCGGCATTTTGATATGATCAACCTGTCGAAGATACCCACCAGAACGGTTGCGTCCATCACAGACGAGCCCATGATCTGGCGTTATTTTGTAAGGCCGCTGCCCACCAAGCTGGCGGCCAGCCAGCTGGACGAGGACGAGTTTGTGGCAAGGAGCGTCATCCGGGTCAACACCCGCATTGAAGGCGCCTATGTGTTCTCCAGCGGGAAGAACATGGGCGTATTCAAGGCGGTGGGATTTCCGGAGGATGTGGGTGCGTTTTACCGGCTGGATGAATACGAAGGCTACTGCTGGACCGCCCACGGCAGGTATCCGACCAATACGCCGGGGTGGTGGGGCGGCGCGCATCCCTTTGCCATGCTCCAGTACTCCGTTGTCCACAACGGGGAGATCTCCAGCTATGACGCGAACCGCCGGTATATTGAGATGTTTGGATATAAGTGTACCCTTCAGACCGATACCGAGGTCATTACCTATATGATCGACTATCTGCACCGAAGGAAAAAGCTGACCTTGGAGGAGATCGCCAGCGTGGCGGCGGCCCCCTTCTGGTCCACCATAGACCGAAAGCCAGCGGCGGAGCGCGCCCGGCTGACCTATCTTCGGAATATGTTTTCCAGCATGCTGGTCACCGGTCCGTTTTCCATTCTGCTGGGGTTTGAGGGCGGCCTGATGGCCCTCAACGACCGGCTGAAGCTCCGGTCTATGGTGGCCGCGGAAAAGGGCGAGCGTTTCTATGCGGCAAGCGAGGAGGCGGCCATCCGGATCATAGAGCCGGAGCCGGACCGGATCTGGTCGCCGAGAGGCGGCGAACCGGTCATTGTGCGCTTGAACGGAGGTGAGAAGCATGGCAATTAACGATATTTATCCGCAGTATGAGGTGGTTCGCAATCCCCAGCGGTGTACTGCCTGCCGGATCTGTGAGCGCCAGTGTGCCAACGGGGTGCACCGCTGCGACGAAAAGCAGGGCTGTATGCTTGCGGATGAAGCCAAGTGCGTCAACTGCCACCGCTGTGTTTCGCTCTGTCCGACCCGGGCGCTGAAGATCGTCAAAACCGATCACACCTTTCAGGAGAATGCCAACTGGACCGGGCAGACCATACAGGAGATCTACCGGCAGGCGGACAGCGGCGGCGTCCTGCTGTCCTCCATGGGAAACCCCAATCCGTATCCGGTGTATTTTGACAAGCTCCTCATCAACGCGTCCCAGGTGACCAATCCCTCCATTGACCCTTTGCGGGAACCCATGGAGACCAAGGTGTTCCTGGGCAAAAGACCGGGCCGGATCACGCGGGATGAAGCCGGGCAGATCATACCGGACAGCCCGCCGGGTCTTGAACTGGCCGTACCGGTCATGTTCTCAGCCATGTCGTACGGGTCTATCAGCTATAACGCCCACGCCAGTCTGGCCCGGGCGGCAAAGGAGCTGGGAATCTTCTATAACACGGGAGAGGGCGGCCTGCATGAGGATTTTTATCAGTATGGGGCAAACACCATTGTCCAGGTGGCGTCCGGACGGTTTGGCGTACACAAGGGCTATCTGGAGGCAGGCGCGGCCATAGAGATCAAGATCGGCCAGGGGGCCAAGCCGGGCATCGGCGGGCATCTGCCGGGGACGAAAATCGTGGGCGACGTGTCCCGGACCCGGATGATCCCGGAGGGCTCTGATGCCATCTCTCCGGCGCCGCATCACGATATTTATTCCATTGAGGACCTGCGCCAGCTGGTGTACTCTCTCAAGGAGGCGACCGAATATCAAAAGCCGGTGATTGTCAAGGTGGCGGCGGTCCATAATGTGGCGGCCATTGCCAGCGGGATCGCCCGGTCCGGCGCGGATATCATTGCCATCGACGGGTTCCGCGGCGGCACCGGCGCGGCGCCGACCCGGATCCGGGACAATGTCGGCATTCCCATTGAGCTGGCGCTGGCCAGCGTGGACCAGCGCCTGCGGGATGAGGGAATCCGCGACAGTGTTTCCATTGTCTGCGGCGGCTCCATCCGCAGCAGCGCGGATGTGGTCAAGGCCATTGCGCTGGGCGCGGACGCGGTTTACATCGCCACCAGCGCCCTGCTGGCTCTGGGGTGTCACCTGTGCAGAAGCTGCCAGACCGGCAGGTGCAACTGGGGGATCGCAACCCAGCGGCCGGAACTGGTCAAGCGGCTGAATCCGGACATTGGGGCGCGGCGGCTGGTAAATCTGGTCTCCGCCTGGACCTATGAGATCAAGGAGATGATGGGCGGTATGGGCCTGAATTCCATTGAGGCGTTAAAGGGCAACAGGCTCATGCTCCGGGGAATCGGCCTGAATGAGAAGGAATTGGAAATACTGGGGATCAAACACGCGGGCGAATAAGGAGGCAGAACCATGAAACAAATCTGTGACAACGAACGGCATGATCCTGGACGCCGCCTGTGCCAAGGCTGCTGCGCATTGGCAAACACCGGCGGGGGCGGACATGGGGGCTTTGGCGGCCAGAAAAGAAAAACGCTGTCAGGGGGTGTTCCGGTATGAAAATTCAGGCGGGAACCATGCATTTCCGGGAATTGAACGCGCGGATCCGGCAGACGGCGGACCGGGAGATTGAAATTGACCGCTGTGTTGGCCAGCGGTATATTGCCAGCGGACTTTCCGGCAGGGAAATCACCATCAGCGGGATCCCGGGCAATGCCCTGGGTGCCTATTTGGACGGTTGCCGGATCGTGGTGCGGGGCAATGCCCAGGACGCCACAGGGGACACCATGAACGACGGCGCCATTATCATTCACGGAAATGCCGGGGACGCCACGGGTTATGCCATGCGCGGCGGCAAGATCTATATTGATGGCTCCGCTGGCTACCGGACCGGTATTCATATGAAACAGTACAGGGAGAAGCGCCCGGTCATCGTGATCGGCGGTACAGCCGGCAGTTTTCTCGGAGAATATCAGGCCGGCGGCCGGATCATTGTGCTGGGCCTTGACCGGGATGGCGGCGTGCCTGTGGGGAATTTCTGCGGCACGGGTATGCACGGTGGGAAGATCTACCTCCGGTGCGATACGGCACCCCATGACCTCCCGGCCCAGGTGGAGGCGCGGCCCGTGCGGGCCGCGGACATGGAGGAGATTCAGGGGGATCTCCGGGAATTTTGCCGGCTGTTTGGCCGGGACTATGCGCTGGTTGTAAAACATCCTTTTTTCGTGCTGACACCGAACACAAAAAATCCGTATAAACAGTTGTACACAACAAACTAATATGTTATAATAACTATGATTAACAAATGAAATCCGGCAGGATTTTAGGCGCGCGCGATGCCTGTGCTTTGCCTCCGTGCGGCCAAAGAAAGGGTGGTCAGAATGAACCATACAGATGAAGAAATTCTGGATTTTGTGGAGGAGCACGATGTGAAGTTTGTGCGGCTGTCCTTTTGTGACCTGTTCGGCGTCCAGAAAAATATTGCCATTATGGCTGACTGCCTGCCGCGGGCCTTTGCCCAGGGCATCTCCTTTGACGGCTCCGCGGCCGCGGGCTTTGGAAGCGTGGAGTGCTCGGATCTGTTTCTGGTACCCGATTCCTCCAGCGTGGCAATTTTGCCCTGGCGGCCCTCCCATGAGCGGGTCATGCGGATGTACTGCGCGGTGAAACGGCCGGACGGCACAGATTTCGAGGGGGACAGCCGGTATATCCTCAAGCAGGCGGTGGAGCGGGCGGCGGACATGGGATGCCTGTGCCGGGTGGGGACAGAGTGTGAGTTTTACCTGTTCCGGAAGGACGAGCGGGAGATGCCGACCCTGACGCCCTTTGACCACGGCACCTATGGGGATATCGCGCCGCTGGACCGGTGTGAAAATATCCGGCGGGAGATCTGCCTGTCTCTGGAGGAGATGGGGATGTCGCCGGAGAGCTCCCACCACGAGCGCGGCCCGGGCCAGAATGAGGTGGACTTCTGCTATTCCGACGCGCTGACCGCGGCGGACCATTTCATCACCTTTAAGGCCGCGGCCAAGGCCATTGCCATGCAGAACGGCTTGTTTGCCTCCTTTATGCCAAAGCCGCTGCCCGGCCAGATCGGAAACGGGATGCACATCAACCTGTCCCTGCTGAAAAACGGGAAGAACCTGTTCCGGATTGAACCGCATCACTCTGAGAATGCGGAGAGCTTCATCCAGGGCATCTTGGAGCGCACGGCTGAAATCACCGCGTTTCTGAATCCCCTTCCCAACTCCTATGAGCGGCTGGGGGAGATGGAGGCGCCGGGCTATGTCACCTGGTCCCACCAGAACCGGTCACAGCTGATCCGTATTCCGGCGGTCCAGAACGGGGAGAATACCCGAATGGAGCTCCGATCCCCGGATCCCGCCTGTAATCCCTATCTGGCCTTTGCCCTGCTGATCCATGCGGGGCTGGACGGGATCGAAAAGGGCCTGAAGCTGGTGCCGCCCTGCAATCAGAATCTGTACGAGGCCCAGGAGTATATCCGGGATCACAGGCTCCAGCGTCTGCCTCGGACCCTGGCGGAGGCCCTGACCCTGGCCGAGTCCAGCGAATTGGTCCGGCGGGTTCTTCCGGAGCGTACTGCGGGGCTTTATCTGCAGAAAAAACGGGTGGAGTGGGAGCAGTATCTGCAGGCAGAGGACAAGGCGCAGTTTGCGTACCAAAACACTTTCCTTTTTGTATAGGGAACAGGAGAGGAGAGCGTTATGGAACGGGTTTTGCTTGTAACACAGAGCGAGAAGCGCAGGGAACAGTTTATCCGGCTGGTTTCAGAACATGTACAGGCGGATTTTTGCTGTGCCGGAACCAGCGGTGAGGCCTGGCGGCTGATGACGGAACATACCTTTGCCCTGATCCTGATTCTGGCGCCCCTGCCGGATGAGTTCGGCCTCAATCTGGCCAAGGCGGCTGCCCAGACCACGGCGGGCGTAATTCTGGTGGGAAAGGGCTATCAGCTGGAGGAGGTGCGTCATCGGCTGGGAACGGAAGGGGTCTTTGCCTTTCAGTCAGAGATGGGCAGAACCATGTTCGGGTACGCCCTTACACTGATGCTGGCCGTCCACCGGCGGCTGGCCGGGGCCGCGCCCCAGACAGAACAGCTTCAGAAAAAGATCCGGGACATTCGGTTGGTGGACCGGGCAAAATGCCTGCTGATTCAGTACGCGGGCATGACCGAGCCGGAGGCGCATAAATACATTGAAAAACTGGCCATGGACAGCCGGATCTCCCGGCGTGAGGCGGCCCAGAGCGTGCTGGACCACTATGAACTTTAAATGGAACAGGGCGCATGAGCCCAGGAAAAAAGGGAACACTATCCCTGTTGCAAACGAATGAAGGAGGTTTTTCCATGAGACAACCCATCTATCTGGTTTTGGAAAACGGTACGTATATGGAAGGCGAAGCCTTTGGAGCCCAGACCCATGAGGCCGTGGGCGAGGCCGTCTTTACCACGGGTATGACCGGCTATCTGGAAACCCTGACCGATCCCAGCTATTACGGCCAGCTGGTGATTCAGACCTTTCCCTTGATTGGCAATTACGGCGTGATTTCCAGCGATTTTGAGAGCAAGGGCGTGGCCCTTTGCGCATATATTGTTAGAGAATGGTGTCATCATCCCTCCAACTTCCGGAGCTGTGGGGATCTTGACACTTTTTTAAAGGAAAAGGGCATTCCCGGCGCCTGCGGCATGGACACAAGGGCCCTGACGCGGATTATCCGGGAAAACGGCACCATGAACGCCATGCTGACCAGGCGAAAACCGCCCTATGGCCCGGAGGTGCTGGACCGCATCCGCGGGTTCCGCTGTGCTGATCCGGTCCAAAAGGCGGCGCGGCAGGAGCGGGAGCTCTTTCCGGCTCCGGAGGCGAGATGCCGTGTGGTCCTGTGGGATTTCGGGGCCAAACAGAATATGGTCCGGGCGCTGAACAGCAGAGGCTGTGATGTGGCCGTGATGCCCGCGGCCAGCACGGCGGCAGAGCTTCTGGCTGAGAAGCCGGACGGTCTTCTGCTCTCCAACGGGCCCGGGGATCCCCGTGACAACCCGGAGATCATCCGGGAGCTGAAAGAGGTGTTGAAAAGCCGGGTGCCGGTCTTTGGCATCTGTCTGGGGCACCAGCTTCTGGCCCTGGCCAGAGGCGCGGAGACCGAAAAGCTCAAATACGGGCACCGGGGCGGCAACCAGCCGGTCAAGGATCTCCGCACGGGCCGGGTCTATATCACCAGCCAGAACCATGGCTATGCGGTCCGGTGCGATAGCCTGCCCGCGGGCGGTTCGCTCCGGTTTGTAAACCTGAACGACCAGAGCTGTGAGGGCATTCAGTATACGGATATTCCGGCCTTTTCCGTGCAGTTCCATCCGGAGGCCTGCGGCGGTCCCAGAGACACGGAATATCTGTTTGACCAGTTTATCCAGTCAATGAAACAAAACTAAAATTTTCAAGGAGGCGGATCATGAGACAGAAAAAAATCAAAAACAAAAATCGTATCAACCTGAGGTGGCAGACCTTTGTTCTGCTGACGCTTGCGGGGATTATCAACGCCTTTGGCGTCACCATGTTCCTCGCCCCGGTCCAGCTGTACGACAGCGGAATATCCGGGACCTCAATGCTGCTCTGGCAGCTCACCCCGGAGACATATACCCTGTCTCTGTTCCTGCTGATTCTGAATCTTCCCATCTTCCTTTACGGATGCAAAAAACAGGGGATGGAGTTTACGGTCTATTCGGTATATGCCGTGGCGGTCTATTCCATCTCAGCCTATCTGATTACCTATGAATTTCCTGTGGACGTGGCCACAAGCTCTCCCTTTGCGGGCAATGATCTTCTGCTCTGCGCGGTGTTCGGCGGGATCATCTCCGGCATTGGAAGCGGCCTGACCATTCGGTTCGGCGGCGCCATTGACGGGATTGAGGTTCTGGCCGTCATCTTTTCCAAGCGGATCGGCGTCACGGTGGGGACCTTTGTGATGCTGTACAACGTCCTGCTGTATATTCTGGTGGGCGTGGTGCTGCAAAGCTGGACTCTGCCCCTGTACTCCATCATTACCTATGCCCTCGCGCTCAAGACCATTGACTTTATTGTGGAGGGCTTTGACCGGGCCAAGGCGGCGACCATCATCACCAGCGCGCCGGAGGAGATCGGCAGCGCGCTGTCCGAGGCCTTTGGCTCCGGTATCACGCTGGTGCCGGCGCAGGGGTATTATTCCTCTGAGCACAAGACCATGATCTACTTTGTGGTAAACCGTTTTCAGATCGCGCGAATGCGCGCCGTTGTCATGGAGCAGGATCCGGGCGCGTTTATTTCCATCACAGAGGTGGCGGATGTATTCGGAAGCTATAATAAGGAGAAGAAAAAACTGCTTTCTGGGAAGAATACATATTGAGACAGCATTTCGTTCAGGTGCAGTGTTTGGAGGTAGCGAAAAATGGCATTGAATCAAAAGATAAAAAAAGTACTGGTGATCGGCTCCGGGCCGATTGTCATCGGCCAGGCGGCGGAATTTGACTACGCCGGAACCCAGGCCTGCCGGGCGCTGAAGGAGGAGGGACTGGAGGTTGTGCTCATCAACTCCAACCCCGCCACCATTATGACCGATGCGGCCATGGCCGACCATATTTATATTGAGCCGCTGACGCTGGAGGTGGTCAAGCGGATCATCCGCAAAGAGAAGCCAGACAGCTTGCTTTCCACGCTGGGGGGCCAGACCGGGCTGAACCTGTCCATGCAGCTGGCCAAGGAGGGGTTTTTGAAACAGCACGGGGTCAGGCTTCTGGGCGCGGTGCCGGAAACCATTGACCGGGCCGAGGACCGGCAGCTGTTCAAGGACACCATGGCGGAAATCGGCGAGCCCGTGATCCCCTCCCGGGTGGTAAACACCATTCCGGACGCGCTGACCTTTGCGGCAGAGACCGGATATCCGGTGATTGTGCGGCCCGCCTTTACGCTGGGGGGCAGCGGCGGCGGTATCGCGGAAAACCGTGCGGCCCTGGAGGAAATCGCGGAGCAGGGGCTCCGGCTCTCTCCAATCACCCAGATTTTGGTGGAGAAGTGCATCGCCGGCTGGAAGGAGATTGAGTTTGAGGTTATGCGGGACGGGAACGCCAATGTGATTACGGTGTGTTCCATGGAGAATTTTGACCCGGTGGGCATCCATACGGGGGATTCCATTGTGATCGCCCCGGCTGTCACCCTGGCGGACAGGGAATACCAGATGCTCCGGACCGCGGCTCTGCACATCATAGAGGCCATGGGGATTGAGGGCGGCTGTAACTGCCAGTTCGCCCTGAATCCGAACAGCTTTGAATATGCGGTCATTGAGGTGAATCCCCGGGTTTCCCGTTCTTCCGCGCTGGCCTCCAAGGCCACGGGCTATCCCATTGCCCGGGTCGCGGCCAAGATTGCGGTGGGCTATACCCTGGACGAGATCAGAAACGAGGTCACAGGCCGGACCATGGCCTGTTTTGAACCCACGCTGGACTACGTGGTGGTAAAATTTCCCAAATGGCCCTTTGATAAGTTTGTCTATGCCAAGCGGAAGCTGGGGACCCAGATGAAAGCCACAGGCGAGGTTATGGCCATTGGCCAGAGCTTTGAGGAGGCCCTGATGAAGGCGGTCCGGGGGGCGGAGATCTCCATGGACTGCCTGCATATGGAATCCATGGATCATTTGAGCGGCGATGCGCTGTGGGAGAAGGTCCGCGCGCAGGATGACGAGCGGATTTTTGCGGTCTATCAGGCGCTTCTGCGGGGGATCCCGGTTGCTGAGCTTCACACCGCGACCCGGATCGACAGCTGGTTCCTGTACAAGCTCCTGCGGCTGGCGGAGCTGGAAAAGGCGATGCGGTCCGGCGGGCTGGACGATGCCCGGTATCTGGAGCTGAAAAAGGCCGGTTTTTTGGATAAAACCATTGCGCGGATCTCTGGCCGGCCCATTGGAAGGCATCTGCCTGCGGTCTATAAGATGGTGGACACCTGCGGCGCGGAATTCGCTGCGGAGACCCCGTATTTTTACAGCGCCTATGACACAGAGGACGAGGCCGCTGAATTCCTGCGGGAACACAGGAGCGGAAAGCCCGTGGTGATTGTGTTTGGTTCCGGACCCATTCGGATTGGACAGGGAATTGAGTTTGACTATGCCTCGGTCCATTGCGTCTGGGCGCTTCAGGAGGCGGGCTATGAGGTTGTGATCGTCAACAACAACCCGGAGACGGTCTCCACGGACTTCAATACTGCGGACAGGCTGTATTTTGAACCTCTGACCCCAGAGGATGTGCTGGACATCATCCGGGTGGAACAGCCGGTGGGTGCGGTTGTGGCCTTTGGCGGACAGACCGCCATCAAGCTGACCAAATGCCTGGTGGAGAACGGCGTCCCCATTCTGGGAACCCCGGCGGACAGCATTGACGCGGCGGAGGACCGGGGACGGTTCGACGCCCTGCTGGAGGAGCTGGGGATCGAGCGCCCGGCCGGTGAGACCGTGTTTGCTGAGGAAGCCGCCCTGGAGACGGCTGGGCGTCTGGGCTATCCGGTGCTTCTGCGGCCCAGCTATGTGCTAGGGGGCCAGAACATGATCATTGCCTTTTCCGATGCGGATATCCGGGAGTATATGAAGATCATTCTGGCCCACGGTGTGGAAAACGCGGTTCTGATCGACAAATACCTGATGGGGATTGAGCTGGAGGTGGATGCCATATGCGACGGGGAGGATGTGCTGATCCCCGGCATTATGGAGCATATTGAGCGGGCCGGCGTGCACTCCGGCGACTCCATTGCGGTGTATCCGGCATGGAATGTCAGCGCCAAGCAGAGAGAACAGCTGATCGACTATTCCGCCAGACTGGCCCTTTCCCTGCATACCAAGGGCCTGGTGAACATCCAGTATGTGATCCATCATAATAGAATTTATGTCATTGAGGTCAATCCCCGGTCCTCCCGGACGGTGCCCTATATCAGCAAAGTCACCGGCGTCCCCATGGTGGAGCTGGCCACCCGGGTCATGCTGGGTGAAAAGCTGAAGGATCTGGGCTTTGGCACCGGCCTGTACCGGGACACGCCGTATTATGCGGTTAAGGTTCCGATCTTTTCCTTTGAGAAGCTCAGTGATCTGGATACCCAGCTGGGCCCGGAGATGAAGTCGACGGGCGAGGTGCTGGGTATTGCGAAAACCATGGAGGAAGCCCTGTACAAGGGGCTGACCGCCGCGGGTTATCACATGAAAAAGCAGGGGGGCGTTCTGGTCACGGTTCGGAATTCCGACAAAGAAGAGGTGTGCGGCGTGGCCGGCATGTATGCCGGTATGGGGCTTTCCCTGTATGCCACAGAGGGGACAGCCAAGGCACTGGAACGGGCGGGGCTTTCAGTCACCCGCGTAAACAAGATCCATGAGTCGGATGAGAATACCATGACCCTGCTGGAGAGCGGCAGAGTGCAGTTCATCATTTCCACCTCCGCAAAGGGCCGGATTCCGGCCCGGGACAGCGTGAAGCTCCGCCGGAAAGCGGTGGAGCTGGGAATCCCCTGCCTGACCTCCCTGGACACCGCCGCGGCCCTGGCGTCCAGCATGAAGAGCAAGTATACCCAGGAGAATATAGAACTGGTGGATATTGCGAATATGAACCGGGAATCCATGCGGCTGAAATTTACGAAAATGCACGGCTGCGGCAATGATTATATCTACATTGACTGCTTTGAGCAGAAGGTGGAGAATCCGGAGGCCCTCAGCGTCCGCCTGTCCCGGTATCACTTTGGGATCGGCGGCGACGGAATCATCCTGATCTGTCCCTCCGGCGCCGCGGACGCGCAGATGCGGATTTTCAATCAGGACGGCAGCGAGGGAAAGATGTGCGGCAACGGTATCCGCTGTGTGGGCAAATATCTCTATGACAGCGGCCGGGTGCGGAAAAAGACCATCCGTGTGGAGACCCTCAGCGGGATCAAAACCCTGACGCTGACCCTGCGGGGCGATCAGGTGGACCAGGTCACCGTGGATATGGGACAGGCGCAATTCACGCCCGCCGCGCTCCCTGCGGCGCTGGATGGGGACGAGATCATCTGCCGGACCGTGGACATCGGCGGCAGGGTGGAGCAGATCACCTGTGTCTCCATGGGAAATCCGCACTGCGTCATATTTCGGAGCGATGTGGATGATCTGGACATTGCGCAGGAGGGCCGCCGGTTCGAACACAGTCCCCTGTTTCCGGAGCGGGTCAACACGGAGTTTGTACGGGTTCTGGATTCCCGCACCCTGCAAATGCGGGTGTGGGAGCGGGGCAGCGGCGAGACCCTGGCCTGCGGCACCGGCGCCTGTGCCAGCGCGGTGGCGGCAGTGCGGAACGGCTTTTGTGAAAAGGGTGAGGAAATCACGGTGCGGCTTCTGGGCGGTGAACTCAAAATCCGCTATACGGGCGAGACCGTGTTGCTGACCGGAGAGGCGCGCACGGTGTTCACCGGAGAAATCGAACTATAGAAGAGGTGGGAGATATGAAGCTAAACGAGCATTACAGTCAGCTGGAGGAGAGCTACCTCTTTTCCAAAATCAATCAAAAGGTTGCGGCGTTTCAGCAGGAGAACCCGGATGCCAAAATCATCCGCATGGGGATCGGGGATGTGACCCGGCCCCTGTGTCCGGCGGTCATCACGGCCATGGAAAAGGCTGTGAAGGAAATGGGCCGGTCCGAAACCTTCCGCGGCTATGGCCCGGAGCAGGGCTATGACTTTCTGCGGGAGCGGATCCGGGCGTATTACAGACAGAATGCGGGGGTGGACCTGGATCCGCAGGAAATTTTCATCAGCGATGGGGCGAAAAGTGACCTGGGCAACATTCTGGATCTGTTTGACCGGGACAACCGGGTGCTGATACCTTCCCCGGTCTATCCGGTGTATGTGGACACCAATGTCATGGCGGGCCGGACGATTCAATATCTGGAGGCCAGCCGGGACAATGGATTTCTGCCCATGCCGCCGGAGGAAGCGGCGGATATCATTTACCTCTGTTCCCCAAACAACCCCACGGGCGCGGCCTATAACCGGGAACAGCTGAAAGTCTGGGTGGAGTACGCGAACCGCTGCGGCGCGGTTCTGCTCTATGACGCGGCCTATGAGGCGTTTGTGACGGATCCCGCGTGTCCCAGAAGCATTTATGAGATCAAGGGCGCGGAAACCTGTGCCATTGAGTTCTGCTCCCTTTCGAAAACCGCCGGTTTTACAGGGACCCGGTGCGGCTATACTGTTGTGCCGCTTGCGCTGGAGCGGCAGGGGCGGAGCCTGCATCATTTCTGGCTCCGGCGGCAGACCACCAAGTTCAACGGCGTACCCTATATTGTTCAGCGGGGCGCGGAGGCGGTGTTCAGTCCGGAGGGAATGGCACAGTGCCGGGAAAACCTCAGGGTGTATCAGAAAAACGCGGAAGTGATTTCAAAGAGCCTGCGGGATTTGGGAATCTGGCACATCGGCGGCAAAAATTCTCCCTATATCTGGCTTCAGTGTCCCGGGGGCATGTCCTCGTGGAATTTCTTTGACGATCTGCTCAGCCGGGCCCATGTGGTCGGTACGCCGGGCGTGGGTTTCGGCGCCAGCGGCGAGGGCTTTTTCCGCCTGACCTCCTTTGGAACGGCTGAAGCCACCCGGGAGGCTATGGCGCGAATCCGCGGGATATATGAAAGCAGCTGATGCGGGCGGGAATTCTGGACGGCGACGAAAATGGAAACGCCGCGCCCAATGCTGTCATGACACGGGAAGAAATGGCCAAGATGGCGGTGTCAGCCCTTGAAAAGATCAAGGGTGTCCCGGTGCCGAAGCCAGGGGAGGACGCTGTCTTCGGCGATTGGGAGAAAATCAGCGGCTGGGCCCGGCCGTATGTGACGTCCGCGGCGGACATGGGGCTGATCGTCGGTATGGAGGACGGCAGTTTCCGGCCTGGGGACAGCGTACTGCGGGAACAGGCTATGGTTGTGATCTATCGGTTGCTGAACCAGAGCTGAATGGAGACTGGAAAACCAAAAACGCATCCACGCCAACAGCGTGGATGCGTTTTGTATTGATTGCACCAGTCCTCAGGCCTGTCCTGCGGAGCTGAAAATCCGCATTTTTTCCTCGGTCGCCTTTCGGACTGCCGCCGTGATCTCCGGCATTACATCGGTCATGCCCTTTCCGGCGGCAAAGCAGTCATGGGCCGCCTGTGCCGCGGCCTGATTGATGTCGGTGAAGATGTTGACCTTGGCGATCCCGTGCTGGATACAGGTCTGAAAGTCATTTTCCGAAAGACCGGAGCCCCCGTGCAAAACCAGCGGCACCGGCACCGAACAGGAGAGCTCCTCCAGAAGCGGAAAGTTGAGCTGTGGCTTGCTCTTATAGGCGCCGTGGGCTGTGCCCACAGCAACGGCCAGCGCGTCCACCCCTGTCCGTCCACAAAATTCTGCCGCGTCGTTTGGCTGGGTATACACGGACTTGTCGTCGTCACCCTCATTGGCGCCAACATGACCCAGCTCGGCCTCTACGGTGACGTTACGGGCGTGAGCTTCCTGGGTCAGCGCGGCCACGGCCCGGCAGTTTTCCTCAAAGGCCAGGGCGGAACAGTCATACATGACTGAGGTAAAGCCCAGATCCATGGCCAGCCGTACCTTTTCCAGGGTGAGTCCATGGTCAAAGTGGACCACCACGGGAACCGAGGCGCGGCTGGCCATGCTGATGAGCATGGGGGCGAGCTCCTCCAGGGAGGCATAGGGGAGCAGGACCTCTGCCGTGCCGATGATAACGGGCGCGCGCAGAGCCTCCGCGGCCTGCAGAACCCCCTGCGCCATTTCGAGATTCACCGTATTAAACAGGCCGACACCGTATTTTTTTGCCTGTGCGTCTTTGAGCACAGCATCCAGATTCACTAACATAATATTCTCCATTCCGCCGCTCCGCAGGGCAAGTAGTAGGTTATCAGAAAATCTCCGTGGTGCGGAGCAAGGAATGAGGAGATTTTTATATCCGTGCGAAGTCGGCACGGAGAGACAGGGCTCCCGCAAAAGCAAGGCTTTTGTGGGAAAGAGGAACAATGGTAATTTGTCTCAGTCCTCCAGCCCGGCAAGTCGGTCAATGCGCGGATCGGTAAATATATCATACTCGTCATGGCTTGCGGTGCTGAATTCTGAGATCACGGCCCCGTCGCCGCCTGCCTGAAACCAGTGGCGGGTATTGGGATAGATGGTATACTGTTCTCCGGGACGGAGAACAACCTCGTGCCAGACTGTGTAATAGGGCTCACTCCCTGCTGGGGCGCTCGCCTTGGGCGCGTCGGAGGGCGCGCCCTCCACATACAGGTAAACCGTGCCGAACCGGCAGCGGAAGGTCTCCTCCTTACCCGTATAGTCGGTTCCCTCCACCGGGGCGTGGCGGTGCTCCGGGCAGGTTTGGTTTGTCAGAAGCACCATCTCCTTGGCACAGCATTTCTCTGTGTTTACATAGGTGACAATGGTCAGGCCGGTCTGCGCGAAATCGTTGAGGCCAAAATCCACAATCTCCATTCCGTCCTTTTCTTTTTCGGTCAGGACCATATGCGCCGCATCATACAGCGCAAGAGCCCTCTGTTTTGCATTTTCGTATGCACTGCGTGTCATTTGCTCAGCTCCTTTATAGAATTGTATTTTGCTTCATGAAGTTTTGAATGTCCTCCAGGGACTTGATACCGGCGGATGCGCCGATTTCCATGACACAGTGGGTCCCCGCCGCGTTGGCAAACGCGCCGCAGGCTTGGAAATCCCAATCCTGTGCCAGTCCTGCCAGAAAACCCGCGCAAAAGGCGTCGCCGGCCCCGGTGGTATCCTTGACCGGTACGTTGGGATAGGTGGGCAGAAGTGTGCCTTCTCCTTCGTTCTCCTCAAGGTATGCCCCGTCCTTTCCGACCTTGATTACGATGCGGCCCACGCCCCGCTCACGGAAAAATCCGGCGATTTCCGGAAGTTCTGTCCGCCCGCTGAGTTTGACCGCCTCCTCATAGCTGGGCATGAACAGGTCCAAAAACGGCAGGGCCTCGGCCAGCTTTGGCAGCCAGACATCCTCAAAATCCCAGCCGGTATCCAGCACTGTGAATTTCCCCTGACCGCGCATCTCCCGCAGAAATGCCGCGCAGGGTTCTCCGTCAAAGGAGGAGAGAATCATGGCGCCTGCCACAAAGACAATGTCACAGCCGTCCGCGGCCCCCTTTGGAATATCACCAATACAAAAAGCCCCCGCAGAGCCCGGATAATAGAGAAAACTCCGCTCGCCGCCGCTCTGGATACAGACCACGGATATGGTGGTTCCCGGTTCGGCCGCCTGCACTGTGGCCGAGGTATCCACACCTGCCTCCCGGGCGGTTTGCAGCACAAAATCACCAAACTGATCCTGCCCCAGCCGGCAGCAGAGCCGTACAGGAACTCCGAGTTTTGCCAGATCAATGGCCGCATTGGCCGCACAGCCGCCCACATGCATGGAAATGGACTCGACACCCCGCAAGGTCCCAGGCGTTGGAATGCTGTCCGCGGGCTTGACCATGATGTCTGCGGTCACACTCCCCACACACAGAATTTTTTTCATCTTTGCACCTCCAAATCACAATTGTAAATTGACTTTACTATTTGTTTTATTATATAATAGAAAACAGAAAATGTCAATAGGGTTTTTACAAAGAGGCCACGGGAAAACAGGGCGGCGTTTCAAATCCAAAAACGTATTCGCCGTCCCCTGTAAAAAGGGGCCGGCGGAGCGGGTTTTAACCGGAAATTCATGAGGACGCGCGGAGGTTGAGATGGGAAAAGCGGGGATCAATGGTGCAAATGTGAAACAGAAAAACAGGGGGCTGACGCTGCGGCTGATCGCATGCGGAGAAGCGGATTCAAGGGTTGCGCTGACCCGGAAAACAGGGCTCACAAAAATGACGGTGTCCAATATCATCAGCGCCTTTCTTGAGGCAGGGTATCTGGTGGAGACCGAGATCCAGAGAAATGAAAAGCGGGGCTGCAATCCGGTCCGGCTGGCACTGGCGGAGTCGGCGCCAAAGGCTCTGGCCCTGGCCCTGACCCGGGATAAGGCTGCGGCGGTGCTGGTGGACTTGTCGGGACGGATGCGCGGAGAGACCGCGGTTGTGCCGCTGGAGCGGGAAACGCCGGAAACCCTGCGCCGAAAGCTCATTTCGGCGGCGGAGACGGCGCTTGGTCAGACCCGAGAGCGGATCCTTGGGATTGGTGTGGCATCCATTGGTCCGGTTCATGCGGGAAAGGGCGTTCTGCTCAACCCGGTGAATTTTTTCGGCATTTCAAACTTTGATATCAAGGGTGTGCTGGAGCAGGCGTTTGGGCTTCCAGCCGTGGTGAACAATGATATGAATGCCGCCGCGCTGGCGGAACGGCTTTACGGAGCCGGCAGGGCATACGAAAATTTCGTCTATCTGGGCATTGCAAACGGCATTGGCGCCGGTGTGGTCGCAAACGGGGCGCTCTATTACAATCCGAGTGGGTTTTCCGGAGAGGTGGGGCATATGAGCATTCAGGCGGACGGGCGGCCCTGTTTCTGCGGCAACCGGGGATGTCTGGAGACCTATGCGTCCATCCCGGTGATCACCGCGGCTCTCAGGCAGGCCTGTGGTCTGGCCTGTGCCCCCAATCCGCAGGCGTTTCCATATCTGTATCAAAATCCTGCCGGACGGGCGGTGTTTGATCAAATGGAGGAGAAGCTGACCGCCGCGCTTGTCAATCTGGCCAATTTGTTCTCACCTCAGGCTATTCTGGTGGGACATGACGGATTCTATCTGCCAGAGGAGATGCTGCAAAGAATGGAGGAACAGCTGAACCGGCGGGTCCTGTTTGCAGGATGTCAGGAGGTTCGGCTTCTGCGCTCTGCCTTCCGGGACCAGGCGCTCCTGCTGGGCGCGGCCTGCTGTGTGTTTCAGCGGGTTTTTGACGGCACCTGGGCATTGGATGAGACAGAAGAAAAGATGTGAGAGAAAGCTTGTAACGTTCTCATTTGACGGCAGAATAGGAAAGACCCCGCTGGCTATGCCAGCAGGGTCTTTTTGGGAGAAATGACAAACCAAAATCATTTGGTGAGTTAGGGGTGTTTATAATGAACGGTCCGAAAGGACCGGTTCATCCATTTTAAATTAGTCGTCGATCTCAATGGTGAAAGCCACTGTCTGGGGCGGCAGGCTTCTGGTAGAAATCGGGCTGTGGGTACCGGAAATTTCCATACCAACCTTCAGATCATCCAGCTTGTAGAGTCTTTTGTCATCGCCCTTGGTGATCTTGGTATCCTCGGTGACGATCAAAACGACCGCGTCATTGTCCTCAAAGGGGGTACCTACCGTTACCATGTCACCGTTGATCTCGGTGATTTTGCCTTCGTACTCCACAGCTTCCAGCTCATCTGCGTCTTCGCCGTCCTCCGCTTCGATTTCAATGGTAAGCGCTGCAGTCTGGGGCGGAATGCTCATGGTCGTGGCCTCTTCGTGGGTGCCGGAGATGTCCATGCCAACCTTCAGGTCATCCAGCTTGTAGATTCTCTTATCATTTCCTTTGGTGATCTGGGTTTCGTCCGAGACAACCAACCGGACCGCGTCGGAATCCTCGTGGGGGTTGCCGATTGTTACCAGATTGTCCGTAATGTCAGTGATTTCGCCTTCAAAAGTGAAAGTCTGCTTCTGGTTTTCACCGTCTTGGTCTGCATCAGGAGTCTCAGCCGGCAGATTTTCAATGTTGATGGTCACAGCGGTGGTCTGGGGCGGTATGCTGGCGGTCATTGCCGGGCTGTATTCCACGGCCAGAACCATGTCTGCCTTGATGTCCTCCGCTTTAGCCTCTTTGCCGCCGCCGGTGATTTTGGTGGCCTCGCCGATGCGGACAATCACCTCGCCGAGATAGCTGTCCGTTACGGTCAGGGAGCCGTCTTCGTTGACTGCGTTTACGGTGACAATGCTGGGATTTACAATTTTATAAGAACCATCCTCGTTCTCGCTGTAGTAGCCGCCGATGATATCGGTGATAAAGGCCAGCGGCACATAGGTTACGCTGTCGTCAACCAGAGTGGGCGCTGCACCCAGAGACTGGTGAGCCCGGCGTGAGATAGCATAGGCGTCTTCATTGATGGACATGGTGATATACTGTGCGCCCTTGACCAGCTCAATCGACTCATTTTCGCCGTTCCAGTTTACAGTATAGCCCAGTTCCTCGCCAACTTGACGAAGCGGGATCATCTTTACGCCGTTTACTTCACGGACAGCGACGCTGTTTATGGTGCCGCCGTTTCTGACAGCCGGAGCCGCGGGTTCTGTCACAGGCTGGGATGGAAGTGCAGCGTCCCCGGAGACCGGTGCGTCGGCCGCGAACACGGCGCCGGTGGACAGCAGGCCCAGGGCCGCTGCGGATGCGATGAATCTTCTGCTATTCTTTTTCATAGTTTTGTCCTCCTCATGGAATCAATATATGGTGTTTTTAATTCTATGCTATGTTGTTTTTTTCAGCCATTTTGTGTGGCTCATTTAGTTAGACCCGGTATGATAAAAAAAGTTCCACTGTTTTTCAAAATTTTTTTCACAAACCGAAAAAAACAACAGCCCGCCGGACGGCGGGCCTGAATGAGAAGTATGAGATGGGAGAATGTATGTGGTAAAAAAGGAGAGAGCTTGCTGTTTCCGCTATACCAGCAGCGGCTGGAGCTGTTTGCCCAGAAGGGCGCGCTCCACGGTTTTAGGTATCTGGTCAAAATGCGCGACCAGGGAGTTTTCTTTTTCAACGCAGTCGTCCTGTCCGAACGGAACCATATAGATATGCTTCCGGGCCAGCAGCGTACCAATGTTTTTGGCGTTGACTCCCAGACCGTCATTAGACGAGACTGCGACCACCACAGGCCGGTTGTTTCTCAGATGGGATTTTGTCGCCAGCGTCACAGCGCTGTCCGCGATTCCGTTTGCCAACTTTGCAATGGTATTGCCTGTGCAAGGGGCAATGACCAGAATGTCCAGCAATTTTTTCGGGCCGATGGGCTCTGCCTCCGGGATCGAAGCGATAACGCGGTGGCCGGTGATTTCCTCAATGCGTTTGATATGGCTCTCCGCCGTGCCGAACCGGGTGTCGGTTGACGCCGTGTTTTCTGACAGGATCGGAATGATGTCATAACCCAGACCGGAGAGTACTTCTATCTGGGGAATAACTTTTGAAAAGGTACAGTAGGACCCTGTCAATGCAAACCCCAGCGTGATGTCGCCATGCATAGTTTACACCCCCAATTCCTCCAGGATATTCACAATGGTGTCCTTCATGATATCTCCGGCACTGTCCGGGGCAACCTTCCCCGGAAGGGACAGTGCCCAGATGACCTTCTTCCCCAGTTCCCGGGCGGTTTCAAAATCAACGCCTCCCGGCCGGGAGGCCAGATCAATGATCAGGCAGCTGTCCGGTATTTTGGACAGGAGCTTGAAATCCAAAACCATGGCTGGGGCCGTGTTGAAAATAATGTCATAGCTCCCAATGGTTTGATCCAGGTCCTTAAAGGGGATGTCTGTGAGACTGCCTGCCTTGATCCAGGCCAGGTCGCTGTATTTCCGGGCGGCCACCGTGGTCTGCGCGCCCAGCGCCTTCAGCGCGGCAGAGAGCAGTTTGCCGATTCTGCCGTAGCCCAGGACCAGACATTTGCTTCCATGAATGGTATAGGGCGTTTCTGACATGGCAATTTCCAGCGCGCCCTCTACGGTGGGAATGCCATTGAGCACGGACATTTCCTCCCGCTCCATATAATCCACCAGATGCACGTTGTAAAGTCCGGCCAGGGCTTTGAGCCGGTCGTCTGCCCGCCCGGCGAACAGGAGCTGCTTGCTGGACATTTTTCTTAAAACATCGTTTATGTAGATCTGTACCGAGGAAAAAGCCGTATTGACAGTTTCTCCGCTATTGTTATAAGGAAGCGGCAAAACCACAATATCCGCCCCGTTCAGGCAATCGTCAAGGTTCGGGCTCATATGTACGGCGTCCTCTTTGGGAAAGGATGCCCCGTCAAAGCCAAGAACCCTTACCGCGTGGCCGTCCTGGGCAAATTGGGTAATTACCCGGATTTGTCTTAAGTCACCGCCTATAAATGCAAAAGTCAAATATTGATTCACTTCAAACACCTCTGTACTATAGTGTATGAAAAAGCAACGGATTGGTGCGGCCGGAATTTGACTTTGTGCGTCATGCAGGAGCGCAGAGGGGGCGAAAGCAATCTGCTTTCGCCCCCGGAGCATTTATAGTTATTGATTTTGTCCGTTTTGCCGGCCGAAGGCATGACGGCTCACTGTATTGTTGAATGGGAATGGATGTAGAACTCCTCCTGGCTTGCCTGATATTTTTTCTCCATTTTTTCAAAATCCAAATCAAAGCGTTCGGCTTCCTGCTCATCAAACTGCATGACAGGACTGTCGTGGTATACCCATTTTCTCCCGTCCAGAGCGCCGGGCTTCAGTTCCTTCACCATCATGGCTGACGGAAAGGTTCCGTTTTCAAGACAGACGTTGTATTTTTTACAGCTCTTAAATCCGCGGCTCACATAATTGCCCGGATTCCCAAATATCACAATCACATCATAGCCCAGAGCGGCCGCCTCTTGAAAGGAGTGCTCCAAAAGCATCCTGCCGTAGCCCATTCTCTGGTATTCCGGCAAAATACAAACGGGGCCAAAGGTCAGAATTTCCTTTTCCTCCCCGGTTTCGCCGACCAGCCTTGCTTTTGTATACATGACGTTACCAATCACCCGGCCGTCAAGCTCAATTACAAAATCCAGCTCAGGCAGAAAATCTTTGTGGCTGCGCATGATGTGCACCAAATAGTGCTCTGCACAGCCCGGAATATACAAATTATAAAATGCCTTCCTCGTGATCTCCTCGACGGTTCTGTAATCGCTTTTCTCTTCATTTCGTATCAAAATTTTTTGTTTCATTTGCAGTCCCTCGTTTTCTGTTCGCTTCATATTTTTTCCCTCCTGTATTATGTGCCGTTCCCTGCTATTTTGCCCTTTTGCGGGTCGTTTGAATCAGCACCGGATCATTTCATGGCGCTTGAGGGCAGTTCGCCGTTATATTTTTTATAGGTTTTGGTAAAGTAGGAGAGGTTGGTAAAACCGCAGAGGACAGCGGCTTCCCCCACATTACAGCCCTTGACCGTCAAAAATTCTTTGGCTTTCCGGCAGCGGATAAAGTTTATATAGCTCACAGGCGTCATACCTGTGATTTCTTTAAATATATGGCAGAAATAGTACTTGGTAAATCCCGCCCGCCCTGCCAGCTGGTCCATGGTCAGCGGCTCGGCATAATGCTGGTCGATATACAGAAAGACGCGCTTGACCATCTCCAGCCGTGAGGACTGTGTCTCGCTGAGCGAAATACGGGACGGCGCAAGCTGATGCCGGGCCAGATATACCATAATGGAAATGATGTCAGACAGGGCCTGGGCTTTACAGTAGGGGGCCTTGCCCCGCAGTTCCTCCGCCAGAACATCCAGCCTGGCACACAGCGCCGGCTCACGGATCCGCCGCCTGAAGTCCAGCGTATCCAGCGGCAGTCCCAGTGCGCCGCAAAAATCCCAGTCAACAATCAGGCAGTAATAGCTTGTCAGCGCGGTCGTACAGACCACGTTATGCAGGGCGTTGGTGGGAATGACGATCACATCCCCCGCGCTGGCCGCAATCTCCTCTGTGTCAATGGTGATGGCGGCGCCGCCCTCCAGAAAATAGAGGATCTCAAGGTTCTGGTGCCAGTGGGGTACGAATACCATGGATTCCGACAGGGTATCCAGATGAAAGAGGACGGGGAATTTCGGGTCCTCATAGTGGTGCTGTTCATAGTGGCTGCCCTCCATATCCTGCGCCCTCCCTTTTATCCATATAAAAAAGCAAAATAGTGTTAAAAGACAGCAAAATGCTTTCTTTACATTTTTATGGACTCATTATACAATAAGGCCATAAAAAATACAAGCCCATAAGGCGATAAAAATTGATTGACAGGAGGATGTCAGCTATGTATCAGTTTCCCATTGGTGTATTGATGGATTCCTTCCGGCTGGACACGCGGCAGGCCATTGAAAAGGCGGCGGCGCTGGGCGCGAAGGGCGTGCAGATGTATGCGACAAAGGGCGGGCATGCGCCGGAGAACATGTCGGCACAGCAGCGCAGAGAACTGCTGGACATGATGAAATCAAACGGTTTGGTATTTTCCGCCCTGTGCGGGGACTTGGGGATGGGTTTTGGCGATCCGGCAAAGAATCCGGCGCTGATCGAAAAGTCAAAACGGATTCTGGATCTGGCCAAGGATCTTGAGACGGATGTGGTCACAACGCACATCGGCGTGGTGCCCCAGGACCAAAACCACCCGCGGTATCAGATTATGCAGGAGGCCTGCGGCGCGCTCTGCCAGTATGCCGATTCTGTCTCGGCGCATTTTGCCATTGAGACCGGCCCGGAGACCTCTGCGGTTTTAAAGGGTTTTTTGGATTCTCTGGGATCCCGGGGTGTGGCGGTGAATTTGGACCCGGCAAATCTGGTGATGGTGACAGGGGATGACCCGGTTCAGGCGGTATACAATCTGCGGGACTACATTGTGCATACCCACGCGAAAGACGGGATCAAGCTCCTGGACCGGGATCCAGAGGTGATCTACGGGGTCATAGAGGACGTGATTCAGGAGGGAGAGGCTTTCCGAGAGGTTCCTCTGGGCGAGGGAGACGTGCCCTTTGTGGACTATCTGCGGGCGCTGGAGGACATTGGCTATCGGGGATTTTTGACCATTGAGCGGGAGGTCGGCGGAGACCCGGCCGGGGATATCGCGCTTGCGGCGGAATTTTTGAGAAGTCAAATGAAATAAGAGGAGGGCGTGTTATGTCTGAAAAAATAAAAATTGGAATCATTGGAACCGGAAGCATCGCGGTAAGCCATATCGAAGCCTATCGCAAGAATCCCGATGTGGAGCTCTATGCCTTTTGTGACATCAATCCCGAGAGGCTGGCGCAAATGGGGGAGAAGTATGGAATCACCCGGCTTTTCACGGAAAAGGAGGAGATGCTGAAGCTGGCGGAGATTGACGCGGTCAGCGTCTGTACCTGGAACAGCGAGCATGCGCCTTGTACCATTGCCGCGCTCAACGCGGGCAAGCATGTGCTGTGCGAAAAGCCCATGGCCATGAACGCAAAAGAGGCGGAGGAAATGAAGGCCGCGGCGGAGCGAAACGGAAAACTGCTGATGATTGGATTTGTCCGCCGGTATGGAAACGACTGTAAAATTTTGCAGGATTTTATCACCCAGGACGCCTTGGGGGAGATCTACTATGCCAAAGCCACCTATCTGCGCCGGAACGGCAACCCGGGCGGCTGGTTCGGTGACAAGTCCCGGAGCGGCGGCGGCCCGCTGATCGACCTTGGGGTTCATGTGATTGATCTGGTCCGGTACCTGTCTGGAAATCCGCAGCCGGTCTCTGTGTACGGCGCCGCCTTCCAGAAGCTCTATGACCGCAAAGGAGCCGTCGGAGCGCCCAAATACCTTGCCAGCAGCGCCACAGACCACGACATCTGCGACGTGGAGGATCTGGCCAGTGCCATGATCCGGTTTGACAATGGTGAAGTGCTGTCCATTGAGGCGGCGTTCAGCCTGAATATTAAGCAGGATACAGGGGAGATTGAACTCTTTGGTACCAAGGCCGGCGCCAAAATCAGCCCGGAACTAGAAATCTTCGGAGAGGAGAACCACTATTTGACCAATATGAGCTTTGCCGCGCCGACAGCACTGGATTTTAGCGGATTGTTCGAGGGGGAGATCAACCACTATATCGACTGCCTCACCGGCCGGGCGGAGCAGTGCAAATCTCCGGCAGAGGACGGCATTGCGCTGATGAAGATTCTGGAGGCGGTCTATGAGTCCGCGCGCACGGGTCACGAGGTTATAATCAAGTAGAGGAGAAAAGCCATGAAATTTGCGGTGAGTACATACAGCTTTTCACAGCTGATTCAAAAAGGGGAGATGACCCAGCTTGACTGTATTGCCAAGGCCGGTGAGATGGGCTTTGACGGGGTGGAAATGGTGGAGATTGCCGACTATGCGGAGGGGGACCTGACGGCCTATGCCGGGAGGGTTGCCCAGGAGGCGGAGCGGTGCGGCGTTGAGGTGTCCAACTTTGCGTTCGGCGCGGATTTTGTCAACGGAAGCGGCGGAGACAGACAGCAGGAGATCCGGCGGGTTATGGATATGATCGACGCGGCGCAGATCATGGGAGCACCCTGTGTCCGCCATGACGTGCTTTACGGCCTGGGTCCGTTCCGGTCCTTTGATCAGGCCCTGCCGGCCCTGGCAGAGGCGTGCCGCGAGGCTGCGGAATACGCGGCGGAAAAGGGAATCCGCACCATGTCCGAGAACCATGGATTCATCAGCCAGGACAGTATACGGGTGGAACAGCTTTTCAATGCGGTGAACCACCCCAATTTCAGTCTGCTCGCGGATATGGGCAACTTTTTATGCGTGGATGAGAACCCTGTGACGGCGGTCAGCCGGGTGGCTCCCTATGCGGCCTATGTTCATGCGAAGGATTTTCTGGTCAAGGCCGGGGACGGCCCGGACCCGGGACGGGGATTTTTCAAAAGCCGGGGCGGCAACTATCTGCGCGGCACAGTGATCGGACATGGCGCGGTGCCGGTGCGGCAATGCCTGGATGTGCTGAAAAAAGCCGGATATGACGGCTATATTACGGTGGAATATGAGGGAATGGAACCCGCGCTGGAAGGAATCGCGGCCGGGCTTGAAAATTTAAAGCGGTATCTGGGGCTTGTCTGACCAGCTGTATAGGGGTTAAAAGATATACTGTGGAATCAACCATAAAAGCGGATAGGGAATCCTATCCGCTTTTTGTATACCTGACAGCAGGGGGACGGGCGGATTATACGAAGTAAAAGTCATGGCCTTGCTTCTGGCAGCAAATTTTGTTTCTGCCATACCGTTTCGCCTCATACATCAGCTGGTCCGCGAAGGCAGTCAGGCGCTCCTCGTCATACAGGGCGGCACCGGAGGAGAGCACCGAAAAGACGCCGGCGCTGAAGGTCACCCGTTCCGGTGTGGGATAGGTCTCCTTTTGGCAAAAGGCCCGAAGCCGAATCAGTCCGTCTGTGGTTTGGCCGAGAGTGTGCTGAGAAAGGAGCAGGAATTCCTCGCCGCCCAGCCGGCCGCAGAGGAAATTGGGCAGGTTCTGATCAAAAGCGCGGGCCATGTGAAGAAGAACCCGATCCCCCACCGCATGTCCGTATGTGTCGTTATAGTGCTTAAAGCGATCCAGATCCAGCACGGCAAAGCAGAGTTCAGACTCGGGAGCCCGGGAGACGGAGAGTTCCCTGAGTTTTTGCCGGGCCAGCCGAAGGATTGCGGCGCGGTTATAGAGCCCGGTCAGGCTGTCATGGGTGGAGAGCTGCAGCAGCCGTTCATGCTCCCGGTGATATTCTGTGGTATCGTGGAGAAAGATGAGAAAACAGCCGCCGTCCAGCTCCCGGATGGCTGCGTCCATATAAAAACGGCTTCCGTCTCTGCGTTTACCCTCACAAGGGATGATGTCAGGGGCGGATTTCCATTCCTTGAGCCGCGGAATCAGGGTATAGAGAGAACGGCCGCAAAGCTGAGGATACTGGAACATGGAGCAGGCGCTGGCATTGCAGTGGGCAATGAGGCCGTCCCCGCTGGTGAGCAGAATGCCGTCCGGGGAAAGTTCAATAAAATCCTGAGTGATTGGCAGTTGTTTCATGAGTCCCTCCTAACAAAACCGAAACGCGCAGAGCCGCCGGATTCCTAAATCAGACACATTATAACATATAATCGTCATAATTGCAACGGTAATTATCATCTGAATTTATAACGGTGTTTTGTATAGAATATACTTATAGACTGTTATAGAGTTGGAGGACTCAATATGTGTGAATTTGATGTGGTTGGACGGATCCTGGAATTATGCAAAAAAAAGAACTGGTCCTATTACCGTTTGGCAAAGGAGAGCGGCATTCCCTATTCCACGCTGAATACAATGATTTTGAAGACCAATATCCCATCTGTGCCCACCCTGATGAAGCTGTGCAGGGGCTTTGGCATCACTGCGGCGCAGTTTTTCGCGGAGGAGGGAGAGAGCACGGATCTGAGCATGGACCAGCGGCAGTGCCTGAAGCTTTGGGATTCCCTGGACCAGTATGGGAGAGATTTGGCGCTGGCCTATATGCGCGGGGTGGCCGACCGGCAGGGAAAGTAAAGAGATACTTGAAATTTACCGGGATCCGGGTTATAATATCCATTCAAAGAAAATAGTTTGGAATTTGTCATTGAGAATGGTGAGATTTGTGGAACAGCAATTAACAACAGGAAAAATTGGAAGATCCCTGATTCTTTTCAGTCTGCCCATGATATTGGGGAATCTGCTTCAGCAGCTGTATAATGTGGCCGATACGCTGATCGTGGGAAAGACGATCGGTCCAGCCGCCCTCGCGGCCGTGGGTTCTGCCTATGCGCTGATGGTTCTGCTGACATCTGTGATTCTGGGCCTGTGCATGGGAAGCGGCGTGGTATTTTCACAGCTTTACGGCGCGGGCCGGACTGACGATATGAAGACCAGCATCTTCAATTCGGGGATCTTTATTTTCCTTGTTTCCGCCGCGATCAATGCCGCGGCCTTTTTCTGTCTGGAGCGGTTTATCGTCTGGCTCAGCATACCTGCGGAGGCGGTCGAATACATCCGGAGCTATCTGCGGATCATTTTCGCGGGTATGACGTTTGTATCGGTCTATAATTTTTTCGCGGCTGTCCTAAGAAGTGTGGGCAACACCGTTGTGCCGCTGATCTTTCTCGCGGTGGCCGCGGCGGTGAATATCATTTTGGATCTCGTGTTTATTCTTGTATTTCATCTGGGAACTGCGGGAGCGGCCCTTGCCACAGTGATTGCCCAAGCCCTTTCGGCGGTCTGCATCGCTGTCTATTTCTTTGTCAGAGGGAGAAAGCTGTGCCCGCGCAGACGTCATATGCGGTATGACAGGGCGCTGCTCGGGAAGATCATCAGCAATTCGGTGCTGACCTCTGTGCAGCAGTCGGTCATGAACCTCGGCATCCTGATGGTTCAGGGGCTGGTCAACAGCTTTGGGTTTGCCGTGAGCGCGGCTTTTGCCGCTGTGGTGAAAATCGATGCCTTTGCCTATATGCCGGCGCAGGATTTTGGCAATGCGTTCGCTACCTTTATCGCCCAAAACCACGGAGCCAGAGAGACTGAGCGTATTCACAGGGGGATTTTCACCGCCATAAAGATGACCTGTGTATTCTGTCTGGCGGCCTCGGTATGTGTATTTGCGTTTGCGAGACCGCTTATGCTGATGTTTGTACATCCGGACGAGACGGAAATCATCCGGATCGGGGTGGAATACCTGCGGATTGAGGGCTCTTTCTATGCCGGAATCGGTATACTCTTCCTGCTGTACGGCCTGTTCCGGGGGCTTGGAAGGTCCTCGGTTTCCATTCTGCTGACTGTGATTTCTCTGGGGAGCCGCATCGTGCTGGCATATACCCTGTCCGCTTTGCCGGCTGTGGGAATGACCGGTATCTGGTGGTCTGTTCCGATTGGGTGGGCGATGGCTGATGCGGCCGGAATTTTTCTGTGGTTCAGACGGCACCGGTTTGTGACAGCGTAAAATAAAAACCAGCGGCCGCGGAATGTGCCGATGAATATGATTTCTGGCTCTTTCATGTATCAAAGGGCGAAACGGGGTAAAGCTTGGCGGTTCCAGCCGCCTCTTAAAATTACCTTCCAGGCGGTGCACTTCTGTGTAAGAATTTATATCGGAAATACGTATTGACAAATATTATTTTATTCCGTACAATTTAGATATCAAATTATATATCAAAAGGCTGTACAGAGAATTGGGGTATTATGCTGTGGCACGAGGCTTGTAATCGGAGGCCACGGTCTTTCTACAGCATTTTAGATTTGTTTGAATTGCTGTTGTCATTATTTGGCTGAATGGTATTGTATGCGTCGTTGTTTCTCTGTGCCGTGGGCGGATATTTCAAAAAGTGGAAAAGGAGACCGAAATGTATCGGAACAGATATTTTACACAGTATCTTATTATTTTTGCTGTGATTTTCTTTGCCTTTTTTTGCGTTACCTTCACTATGACCTATCGGACGACCATGAACAGTCTTTCGCATCAGGAACAGTTGGAGAATGTCTCGGAATTTGAAAAGAGCAAGACGGAGATGGAGAACGTATTCAATACGGCAATGGCGCTTGGAAGACTGATGCTGGAATACGATTGTGTGAAGCAGTACGCTTCCTCGGCTGCCGTGTATGATGAGATTGATTTTTCCAACGTATATGCCATTCTGCAGGCGCTTCGCGAGAACCAGACTGATTTTTCCAACATGAATTTGAATATGGCTCTGATGAGAGCGGAGGACCCATTTGTAATAACCAGCGCGGAGACCATGTCAAGGGATGATTTCTACAGGGAGACGGGAGTGCGTCTGGAGGAGGTAGCCGCTCTGTTTCAGGAGGACGCGGTGTCGGGTTATTCCTATCGGATTTTAACCCAGCAGGATAACAGCAGCGATATTTCACTCATGTTTCGAAATGTCTATTCTGACGGTTCAGAAATCTATCTTTATCTGCGTTTTTCCCAGAGGGGCATCAGTTATGTGCACGGGGAGGAGGAACGACTGAATTTCATCACGGATCGGGATTGTCGGCGGGAGGATGTGGACACCATTCTGCCGCAGGCTGGAACTCTGGAGAGCGGTGTTGTCCGCCGGGTGAGAAGCGGTGAAGATAATGCGGCCTTAATGTATGCGGCGCTGAAAAACTTTCCGAATCTGATCTATGTTTCCAGGTTCCAGGATGTCCGGCATTTGGGACTGCTGCTGGGCCTTATTGCGGCGCTGTTGCTGAGTCTGGCCGCCGCCCTGTATCTTGCTTATGTGGTGAGCAGATTGGTATACAAGCCCATTAACCGGCTGCTGGGGCTTTTTGATGGAGAGGAGGATTTCTGCGGCGGAGACGAGGTGGAGTTTGTGGCCAGACGCGCGGAGCAAATGCTGGATATGAACCGGAATTTAAACCGGACGCTTCGTGAGAAAATGACGGTGATGAAAAATAAATTTGTTTTGGATCTGGTCAATGGATTTGTCTGGGGATCGGGGATTGAACAGGGAATTGCGGAATTTCGGCTGGATTTTTTAAAAGAGGACTGCATCTGCGTCCTGTTTGAATTGGAACAGCCCCAGGAAACGCCTGGACAGTTTGGCGTAGAACAGAACCAGGCGGAGATTTTTGCTATGGCCGAGGAGGAACTGCTGCGCGGCACAGAGGGCGTGGGTGTTACAGTGGAGAACGGGCGGCTCCTCTTTATAACGGGGGATACCGGCTCAGGAAAGCAGAGGGTGCTGAATGTTATCAACAACGTGCGGGAGGAAACTGGTATTCGTGTTACGGCCGCGCTGGGAGAGATGATTCGGAATCTGGAGGATTATAAAAATGTTTACATGGATCTGTCCGCCGCATTGGACCGGCGGTATATTCTTGGCGGCAGGGATATTATTACGCTGAAGAATTTTGGAAATACGGCGGCTGCGGAGTATTACTACTCTCTGGAAACAGAGCGGCTGCTGGTTAATTACGTGATGTCCGGAGACCGGGAAAAGGTGATGCTGCTGCTCAAACGGATTTTGAACCGCGGAATGGACAGCGGACATCTGTCAGAAGCGGGCGTGCGGGAGTTTCGCGCTGTGCTGCTGATTAGTATGAAGCGTTTGATGCAGAAGATCAATCGAACGGCCGAAGAACTGTTTGAACAGGGCGAGGCGGTGTTTGAGGAACTGGAGCGGTGTGAGGATCGGGAACGGTTTGCCGCTGGGATCACGCGGGTGGTCAAGAGCATTGTCAATGCGGTCGAGCATGACGCAAGAGCTGATGAGGACAGGATGTGTGAGCAGATTCTGCAGTATATCCAACAGCATTTGGAGATTGATATTTCTATGAATGATGTCAGTCAGGAGTTTGGCATTTCGGCCAGCACAGTGACCCGGCGGTTAAAGGAGAAGTATAACATTGGATTTAAGGCGTATCTCAATGATTGCCGTATTGAACGGGCAAAGGAGATCATGAGAGAAAACCCTGAAAAGATGATAAAGGAAATCGCCGCAATGGTTGGATTTAACAATACGGTCAGTTTTAACCGCCTTTTCAAACAGCATGAAGGGATTTCTCCCGGGCAGTATCTGGAGAATCTGCATTTCACGACCCGGGCATAACTGGGAACAGAAAGCAGGGCCGAAGGAAATAGAGCGGCCACAGTTGAACGAGCTCCACTCGTTCCGCTGTGGCCGCTTTATTTTACAAAAAAAGCCTCATGCGAAACTGGCTTTTATGAGTGGCTCCAGGGGTGGGGCCTGCGCGGCCTAAGCTGTGAAATGCCGTGTAATTCCGGCGTTTGACGGAAAGTGTTATGCGCTGATTTAAACTGTAAATTGAAAATTGACCACGGCCATGGCATAATAGAATCAGCCCGTAGAGCTAAAAAATGAAAGACAGTGAGGAGAGAGTGGCAATGATGAAAACGCAAAGCGCCAAGATCAAGGACGGAGAGGGCGCAAGGATAAAAGCGGCGGATTTCGGACTCTTGAAAACAAAATGGAGACAGGTGGTAAAGGATCGGCAGCTCTATCTGATCATGATTCCGTTTATTCTGTATTATGTTCTTTTCGTGTACCGGCCCATGGGGGGGCTTGTCATCGCGTTTAAGGACTACAGCGTCTACAAGGGAATTGCGGCCAGTCCCTGGGTGGGATTGGAAAACTTCCGCACCTTTTTTGAAAGCCCATATTTTTTCCGCCTGCTGCGGAATACCGTGCTGATAAGCGTCTACACGCTGATTTTTTCGTTTCCGGCGTCCATTGTTCTGGCCCTTCTGCTCAATGAGGTGCGGAGCAAGCTGTTCCGGAGTGTGGTGCAGACCTTCTCATACCTGCCGCATTTTATTTCTGTGGTGGTAATCGCGGGTATGGTGACCAGCTTTCTGGCACCCGGAAACGGGGTGATCAATCTGGTGATTGAGGCCTTCGGCGGGGAGAAAATCTACTTTCTGTCCAAGGCTGAGTATTTCCGCAGAATTTATATTATTATGAATATCTGGTCCGGCGTGGGTTATGGCTCCATTGTGTACATAGCCGCCATATCCGGCATAGACCAGCAGCTTTACGAGGCCTGTACCATTGACGGAGGCGGTAAGTGGAGCCAGATGTGGCACGTGACCCTGCCGGGGATTATGCCCACCATTGTAACCCTGTTCATCATGCAGATTGGAAATATCATGAACGTGGGCTATGAGACCATCATTCTTCTGTATCAGCCTGCCACCTATGAAACAGCGGATGTGATCAACACCTATGTTTACCGGCTGGGGATTGAGGAATCCAATTACAGTCTGTCCGCGGCGGCGGGGATGTTCAACTCCGTAGTTGGCTTTGTCCTGGTGATGGCGGCGAACTATGTCAGTAACCGGGTCAACGACATGGGCCTGTGGTAAAAAGAATAGAAAGGAAGCGTATATTATGAAAGCAAGAAGCGGCGGCGAAAAGATTTTTGCCGTATTGAATACCATCATTTTGGCGTTTGTCGCGGCGGCCACGGTGTACCCGTTCGTCTATGTCGTGGCCGCGTCCCTCAGCAGTCCGCAATATATCAACAGCGGACAGGTCTGGTTCTGGCCCAGAGGCTTCACGCTGGACGCCTTTGCAAAGGTGATGGAGCGGGAGGGGATTTGGGTGGCCTATGCCAACTCTTTCTTTTACATGATTGTTGGAACCCTTGTGAATATCGTGGTCACAGTGTGCGGCGCCTATCCCCTGTCCCGAACCCGACTGGTGGGCCGGCGAACCCTGAACCTTCTGGTGACCTTTACCATGTGGTTCAACGCGGGACTGATTCCCCTCTATCTGACGTTTAAGGACTACAGTCTGCTGAACACACGGGCGGCGATCATCTTTGGATTTGCCTGCGGGGCATACTGCTTTATTTTGCTTCGAACCTATTTTTCCTCCATGCCCCAGGAACTGGAGGAAGCCGCCAAGATTGACGGTGCCGGCGACTTCTATGTGATGATGCGGATTTTTCTTCCGCTGGCCACGCCGTCGCTGGCAACCATCGGTCTTTTCTATGCCGTCAGCAGATGGAACGGGTATCTCTGGTCCATGATCCTGCTGACTGATGATGCCAAGATACCGCTTCAAGTGGTTCTGAAAAAGCTGGTGGTGGATATGTCCGGCCGGATGGAGAGCATCCAGTTCGGGGTGGACAATGCCAATTATTCTGAGGAATCGGTCATGTATGCCACCATGGTGTTTTCCATTGTACCAATGCTGGCGCTGTACCCCTTTGTACAAAGATATTTTGTCAAGGGCATCATGCTTGGTTCGGTGAAGGGTTGATTTTGCTTTGTATAGTTCAAGAAAGATTATTTTATAGAAAGAGAGGAAGGTATGATGAAAAAAACAGGAAAAAGGATTATGGGCTTTGGTGTCGGTATGGCTGCGCTGCTGACGGCATCGGCAATGCTGTTGTCTGGCTGCGGTGATGAAAAGACGGTTTTGAACGATGGGAGCAGTGCCGCGGGCGAGTTTGCCATCACGAAGGAGCCGACGGAACTGAGCTTGTTTATGGTGCGGCCGGACAGCCGTCGGCAGGAGGAACTGGCCGTCTGGAAGGAGATTGCAGAACTGACGAACGTAAGTCTGAAATCGGTGAACTCCACCAGCATATCCGATGTGGAGCAGGCCTTTAACACTTTGCTGGCTTCTGGGAACCTGCCGGATATTGTGGCCTATGGCGATGGGAAGGAGGCATTTTCCCGCTATGGTATGGAGGGAGCCTTTGCCCGCATTGATGAACTGATAAGCGACGACACGCCAAACATAAAGAAACAGTTTGAACGGCCCGAGGTGAAAAACTATGTGACCGCGTCGGACGGGCACAGCTATTATGTGCCAAGTCTGAATCCGCCTACAGTGGCGGCGGGCTGGTTCATCCGGCAGGACTGGCTGGATAAGCTGGGCCTTTCGATTCCCACCAATCCGGAGGCGTACTACCAGGCACTGAAGGCCATCCGTGACGGCGATCCTAACGGCAATGGACAGAAGGATGAGGTCCCCTACTTTTCCAGATTCAATACGCCGGATGATCTGCTGGGGCTTTGGAAACTGCGGAACAGATGGGATGTCAGGGACGGCAAGGTGTTTTTCACCCCGGCTATTCCGGAATTCAAAGAGGCTTATGCCTCTCTGGCGAAGTGGTATGCCGAAGGGCTGATTGATAAAGAAATCTATACCCGGGGCGGCAAGTCCCGCGACAAGCTGCTGGGGGACAACGTGGGCGGTTCCACCCACGACTGGTTCGGGAGCACCGCTCAGTTCAATGACATGCTCAAGGAGAGTGTGCCAGGCATCAATTTTGTTCCCTTTGCGCCGCCCAGCGGCGTGGAATTTTCTGTTCGGGAAGAAGTTATTGCCCAGGGTGCGGCCATTGCGGAAAGCTCAGAGAAAAAGGACATTGCCATCCGCTTTATGGATTTCATTTATTCTGAGACTGGCGGCAGATACATGAACTTCGGCATCGAGGGAGAGCACTATGACATGCAGGATGGAAAGCCGGTTTACAAGGACTGGGTCATTCACGGGGACAAGACCGCCATCAATATCCTCCAGGAGTCCGGCGCCTGCTCCGCCTTCCCGTATATCCAGGATTTCTGGTATGAGGAGCAGTGGCTGACACCCATTGCGAGAGAGGGCGTGAAGCTGTACGTAGAAGGGGACTATCTGGTGGAACTCTTCCCGACATTATCCTATACGACAGAGGAGAAGGAGGAGTTCAACAAGATCATGACTGCCATTAACACCCATGTGGAAGAAAGCTGCCAGAAGTGGATCTTTGGGACAGAGGAGATTGAGAGCACCTTTGACACTTATGTGAGCCAGCTTAACGGAATGGGGCTTCCCAGAGCCATTGAGATCCAGCAGGCCGCCTATGACAGGTATTTAAAGCAGACCAAATAGAGACCGGCACGCGGCGGATTTCCTGGGTATAAATGAGAAGAAAGAGGTGCGTTATGAAACGATTGCAAACTGTTTTGTCCCGTAAAAAAATACGCCTGCTTTGCGGAGCCCTTATGCTTGGAATGATGCTTTGCCCTTTGAGCGGCGCGGCGCAGATCCAGGTGGAGGTTCGTACAGGCGTACAGGCGGGACGGCTGGAAGCGGAGGGCAGAATAGACGAACCAAGGGGCGTGGTTACCCTTATGGTTTTGCCGGAGTCCCTGACGCCGGAGCAGCTTTCATCTGAACTCCTGAACAGGGAGAAGTATATCGTAAAGACCATGCGCGCGGATGCGTCCGGCCGTTACAACGCAGACTTGGTCATGACGGAGGGGATGCCCAGCGGGAGGTATACGCTGTATGCAGCTGATGGGAACACCCGGGCCGAGGCGGCATTTTCCCATGTGAATCCTGTTCAGGCACAAACGGCGCTGGCGGCGATCAACGCCGCCGGCCGGGACGAAGTGTTTAAGGCGCTGAAGGCGGCGGCAGATGATTTGGCTTTAGACCCGGAGCTGCTTGCGCGTCACGGCGCGGCGCTGGGAAAACTGCTGTATGCCGGCAGGTCGGAAAGGGGCTACACCCTGCAGGGCTTGCTGGAGGAACTGGAGCGGGCCACAGCCATAGCCATGATCCGGGATAACAGAGCCGAGGAGGCAGCCGCACAATATGCGGCGGCCTTTGGCCTTGTGTATCAGGAGGATTTTGCACCCTTATCCAACCGCGTCAAGACTGTCTTTGCGGAAGAGACCGGGAAAGCGGGATTGGACAGACCGGCCATGGCGTTGTTTATGGAGAGCCTGATCTATGCGCAGGTTGCCGCGACCCCTTCCTATATGGAGGCACAGGAGGCTCTGCTGGGGTATCGGGACTATCTGAATTGGGATTTTTCCGGCTACGAAAGGCTGAGCGCCTATGAAAAAAGCCAGGTCTTTTCAAAGCTGGCTGCATCCGGAATTCAGTCCTTTTCCGATATTCGGCCGGCCTTTGACCGGATTGTCAGGGAACTTAATTCCGGAAAGGAAGAGAACGCCGGAACCGGAGGACGTCCGCCCAGCGGTGGTTCAGGCGGTGGTTCAGGCGGCGGCAGCGACCAGTTCCAGGTGGAGCAGGCGCCTGCGGAGCCGCAGCCGTCTGAAAATCCATCTTCGGTCTTTTCTGATCTGGAAGGGCATTGGAGCCAGAGCGTGGTGGAGAAACTTGCCGTCCGGGGAATCGTATCCGGCTATGAGGACGGCGGATTTCATCCGGATCAGCCGGTGACCCGAGCGGAGTTTTCTAAGCTGGCCGGGACGGCGCTGAAGCTTGACCCGGGCGGCGGACAGGCGTTTGCGGACGTTGCGCCGGAGGACTGGTACTATCCGTATGTCTGCGGGGCGCAGAGCGCTGGGCTGATCTTCGGATATGACGGAAGGTTTGCCCCTATGGAGCGGATCACCCGGGAGGACAGCGCTGTGATTCTATACCGGGCGTTGGAACAGCGCGGCAGGGCGCCCCAGGGGGAGTTTGACTTTCAGGACAGCCCCCTTATCTCGGAATATGCCCGGGAGGCTGTGGGTGCGCTTGCGGCCCAGGGGCTGCTGCGGGGCTTTGAAGGGAATTTTAATCCGGACGGCAGTACAACGCGGGCTGAGGCCGCCAGCATGATCGAAAGTATGCTGAGATTCTTAGGGGAGGTTTGAGAAAAGGATGAGGAACAGAGGGCAAAAGATACGTGAAACCAAGCGGTATTTCACTGCGCTGGGGATTCTGCTGGCTGTACTGGTATTATGGTACGGTAGTGCCGCCGCGGCGGAAACGAATTCGGATGAGGCCCGGGGCCTGATCCGGATTTTATCAAATGCCGCTGAAAGCCTGCCGGAAGATACAAGCCAGCCAGTGACCCGGAGACAGTTTGTCAGCGCGGCCGCGGCGCTGTTTCAGAGCGGTGAGACAGCCGCCGCGCCGGTCAGCTTTTCTGATGTGGCGGAGGATGACCCGCTGTATGCTGTGCTGGGACAGGCGGCAGCAATGGGTATGATCGCCGATGGAGATACCTTTCGACCGGAGGATCCCATTACCCGGGATGAATGTATGAAAATTTGTTGTACGGCGGCCGGTTATGACGTAAAGGCAGAGCTTCTGGGCGGCTATCCCACGGGATACCGGACAGCGGCCAACCGGTCGGGCGTGTCCGATGGCATTGGCGGAGCTGAAACGGAAATCACCGGAGAGGAAGCCTGGATTTTTCTGTGGAACACCCTGAACACCGAGGTTTTGGAGCCGGTGGCCTATGGCGGAGAGACCACCCAGTATGGGGCAAGGGATGGGGAAACCGTCCTTGCACAGCTGTATGACATTTATACGGCGGAAGGGATCCTGAACGCCAATGAATATGCGGCGCTGGGACAGCGGGAAATGACCGGCACCGCGGGCTGGGCTGAGATTGACGGCGTGCGCTTTGCTCTGGAGTATCAGGAAGCCAACCGGTATCTGGGCTATCGGGTGCGGGGCTATTACCGGCTGGAGGAACAAAAGCAAACCCTGGTCTATGCTGTGCCGCTGGACAATGAGCGCCTGGAACTCCGGGCGGAAGATGTGGCCTACGACTCGGAGAACCGAACCATCACCTATGGTGACAAAAAACGGAAGGCGGTTTTGGAGGCGGGGTTTGAGCGCATCTACAACGGCAAGCCCGACTATAGCTTTGGAGAGGATCCCATCCCGGCTTCCGGACGCCTGACCCTGGTGGATAACAACCGCAACGGCCGGTATGATGTGCTGGACGTGGAGGAGGTCTACTACCTGAAAATCGGCGCGATCAACAAGTATTACAGCACCGTCTCTGATGCGGATGACGCGGAGAAAACCTTGGAATTGAACGCGCCGGACTGCCGATACTGGATTTATGGGTCAGAGGGAGAAACGCTTGCGCTGACCGAACTCCAGACTGGGGACATTCTGGCAGTTGAGGCCTCCAAAGACCGGCTGCTGATTACCATGACGCTGTGCGGGAACAGCGTGTCCGGCGTACTGGAGAGGATACAGGAGGATCGGGTGACCGCCGGCGGGGAAACCTATGAACTGGATCCGGTTTTTGAACGGTTCTATCAGGATAAACTCAGTGTTGGCGGAAGCTATGTGTTTGTGCTGGGACTGGACGGCAGGATCGTGGATTGTCAGAACGGAGATGCGGCCTATGTCTATGGATATCTGTACAACGCGGCTCTGGAAGACGCGGGCTTCAGTCCCAGAGTGAGCTTGAAAATCTTCAGCGACACTGCCAAGCACCTGATTCTTACCTGCGCGGACAAGGTGCTTCTCAATGGCAGCCGCGCCAAGCCCGAGGAGGTCTATCAGGCGCTCTGCCCAGAGGGGCGTGCGGCGCCGCAGCTGGTACGGTATCTGGTCAATCAAGAGGGTGAACTGGCTCGTCTGGACACAGCCGCGCTGCGGGATGATTTGGATGTGAGCACCCTGAACGATCCGGATGACAGTCTGACCGCCTATGCGTTTCCGGGGACGGTGAACTTCCGGCAGCAGGTGTTTTATCCCTATTTCAATGCCAGCGCGGCCACTGTCTTTAAGATTCCGCGGGATCTCACCGATGAAAAGGCTTTCGCCATCGGTCACAGCTTTATGGACGGGAACTACAACACCGTCACCGCCTATGACATTGACCGGGCAGGACGTGCCGAGGTCATCGTCTACATCAGTGATGACAGCGCTTTGACCATGACCAGCAACAGTGATATTATGCTCCTGGAGGAGATCTTCTCTTCCCTGGATGAGGATGGAATTCTCCGGACCAAAGTCACGGGCTGGCAGAACGGCAGTTTTTCAGAGTACTTCCTGGACGAGGATGTGGAGGTTTTGAAGCATGGTGCCCCGGCACAGCTTGCTGGCGGCGATATCATACGGTTTTCAGAAAGCGGCGGCAGTATTACAAAGCTGGTTGTGGACTTTGACGGGGCGGCCATGACGCCCAATACAGGTGCTGACACCGCTCCCTTTAATGGTAACAGCAGTATCCTGCAGTATCAGGCCGGGGCGGTCTATAGCATGGAGAGCGGCTATATGTACCTGTCCAAGACTGCGCCGGGCCAGCCGGTCAGCGGTGCGTTTGCAAACCTGTGCAATGTTCGGATTCCGTCTCAGCTGGCGGTGTATGACTGCCATAGCGGCACGGTGCGGACGGCGGACAGCTCCTATATCAAGACAGTTCTCAGCGACGGCGGAAACGCCAGCTATATGGTGGTCAAACAGCATTATATGAGCAGCCAGTACGGGTTTATCTACGTGCTGGATGATCCGGAATAGAAAGGAGTGGAAGGGTATGAAAAACGGTAGACGATTTGGGCTTACAGCTCTGCTACTGGCCTTCTGCATACTGCTGACGGCGGCACCGGCAGGGCTGGCGGCACCGGCGGCGGACAGCCTGTTTATCGCCTTTGACGATGTGGTTACCAATGAACTCCCCGCCGATAATTTTGTCTTTGAGGGCAGCGTCAACGGACGGGTGGTGGAGTACGGCGGCCAGAATAAGGCCTTTTCGGCGGACACGGGATTTATGGACAACATGATCTCTTTTACCTATCCGGCACAGCCAAAGAACTCCGCCTATGTGATTCAGTTTGACGCGGGCTGGCAGGTCATGGCGGCAGGCGGTGAGATCGGAGTCAAAAGCGGCACAAGTTCTAACAACGTGCTGCTGAACATTCTGCCGGACGGCCGGCTGCAAACCTCAGACGGCAAGAGCGCGGGCGGCATCAGTGTGGGCAGCCTCACAAATATCGCCCTGGTTCTGGACACGGGGCTGGAGTTCTTCAGCGTATATGTCAATAAGCGCTGTACGGTGGACCGCTGGCCGCTGCCCGCCGCGGCAAAGGGCGCGGACACCCTGACCGTAAGCACCACTGCGGGCAGCGGAGCCCAGTCTGCGCTGGTGCTGGATAACATCAGGGTCTACCCGGGGGACGCCCTCCGGGCGCCGGGCCAGAAGCCGGCCTATAACAACAGCAGTGCCGAGTTTACGCCGGTGGACGAGGGCAGCATCCCGCCGAAGGTATACTTTAACAGCGATCTGAACAACCAGAACGACCTGATGGTGGGAACTGCCCCCAAGGGAAATGAGATTTCCTATGGGGAGGAGGCGGACGGAAACGGGTATCTGCTTTTTAGAAAGAACCACCCTGATGACATGATGGCGGATATGCAGCTGCAGGTTTCCGGCAAGAGTCTTGTCTTTGAAATGGATATCCGGTATGACGGACAGACGCCCAGCGGAGTTGGTCTCTTCTATCTGCGGGACAGCCGAAGCGGAGCCTCCACGGTGAATATCAATCCTGTTGTCTTTCAGGACGGAACCGTCCGCGCCGGCGGAAAGAGCGCCAGTTTTTCAAAAAAGACTTGGCACAATGTGGCGATGGTCCTCAACACCTCCAAGGCCGCCTTTGACCTCTATGTGGACGGCAAACTGATGACGCAGGGCGCGGGCGTTGACAAGAATATGCGTCAGCCCTCGATGTGGCGGATCTACGTGGGCGGCGGCGATACTGCCATGGGGGAATTCATGGTGGATAACCTCCGGGTCTATGACGGCACAGAGCCGCGGGACATCGGCCAGCAGCAGGCCGAGAGGATCAGCGTGTTCAACGATGACAGCGCCCTTGGGATACTCAAGGGCAAGACCGCGCTGTCCCCCTATAACAGCAATATCTACAGCGGCGGAAAGAAGCAGAAGACCGATCTGCCCTGTATCATAGAGGGGGATGAGGCGCTGGTGTCCCCTGACACCATGGAGAAGCTCTTTGGCGAGAAGGTCACGGTCAGCGGGGACAGCATCCGGATCGGCAAGGCCGCCATGACAGCAGGCAGCGCGGAACTGACAGTAAGCGGCAAAACCTATACCATGGAGGCGGCGCCCCGGATGGAGGACGGCGTGGTCCGGATACCGGCCAGAGCCTATGGCATATACGCCCTGCCAGCGGAGAATTTTTATGATGACCAGCACGGCATGTTCCTTGTGGGCGAAAACATCGCCAAGACGGATACCCGGATGAAGGAGGCCAACCTCTATCTCTTCTTCAACCGCTATCCGGCGGAACAGCTTAAGGAAAAACTCCTGGCAGCCACCGGCGGAGATCTGACGAAGCATCCCCGCATTATGGCGGACGCGGAAGACTTTGCCCGGCTGCGGCAGGAGGTTCAGACCGATCCCTATAAGGCGAAATGGTTTGAACGGGTGAAGAAGGCCGCGGACGGCATGCTGGAGAAGGAGCCGCAGGAATATAAAATCAGCAACAGCCGCCTTTTGGATGTAGCCAACGAGGCGATGAACCGGAGTATGAATCTGGGGCTGGCCTATCAGATCACCCAGGACAGAAAATATGCGGACCGGCTTGCCAGAGAACTGGAGAAGGTGGTGACCTATCAGGACTGGCACCCCACGCACTCACTGGACGCGGGCACCATGGCCGGCGCGGTGGGGATTGGTTTTGACTGGATTTACGACACCCTCGGTCAGGAGCAGAAGCAGACGATTATGAACGGCGCCAAAACGCTTGGCTTGGATACCGCGCGGCAGGCCTATTACGGCATGGCTGACTATCCATCCTGGTGGACAAAGACCGAGACCAACTGGGGCGCGGTGGTGAACTCCGGCTATATCAATCTGGCGCTGTCCATTGCGGAGCTGGATGTGGATCTGGCCATGGACACGGCGGAGAAAGCCCTGCGCAGTATGGAATACCCCATCTATCGAATCGCGCCGGACGGCTCCTGGTATGAGGGACCAAGCTATTGGGATTACTTCTTCCGGACGCTCTGCAACGGTCTCAGCGGTTATGAAACCGCGTTGGGAGAGGTTCATGAGGCGGTTCATTATAAGGGAGCCGACGGCTTCGGAGAGTACCAGGTGTATTTCAGCGGCCCGGACTATTACACCAACAACTTCCATGACGGCGGCGGCGGAAGCAGCGGCAGCTGCGGACAGATGTATTTCGGAAGCCGCCAGGGGAACACAGCGCTCATGCAGTACAGGACAAAGTACATGGACGCCGGAAACTGGGGCAATTTTTACCCCACTGACATCATCTGGTATGATGTGAGGGCCTCCGGCGCGGCGGCAGGGACGGAAATGCCCCTGGACGGCTATTATAGGGAGACCGAGTTCATGTCCATGCGCCAGAGCTGGAATGAGCCCAATGCCCTGTGGGTTTCAGCCCACGGCGGCTATCTCAACGCGGCCCATGACCACATTGACAACGGCACCTTTGTGATGGATCTGGGCGGCGTCCGATGGGGCGTCGACCTGGGCACCGAGCAGTGGAGCTATGTGGATGACTCGATCAATCCGGCGGTTCAGGCTGGCTTTAACAGCTACTATTTCTATCGCAGAAAAGGAGAAGGGCACAACATTGTGGTCATCAACCCGGATGAGAATCTGGAGATGGATCAGGCCAAGTTCTCAACGGTCTCGCGGCCGGTGTCCGGCAAGGGCCGCGCCTATTCCACCATTGATCTCACCGATGTCTATAACAAAAATGTCGTCTCCTATACCCGTGGATATCTGCTTTCAGAGGGCCGCCGGGCCTTTACCCTGCGGGACGAAATTGAGCTGCGGGAGCCGGATTCGGAGCTGTACTGGTTCATGCATACCAAGGGGGATATCATCATTCTGGATGACACCACGGCCATGATCGTGCAGGAGGGCAGGCAGCTGAAGGTACAGTTTGTCACCGATGCGGCGGAGAGCGAGCTGATGGTGATGGAGGCGAAAAAGCTGCCGCAGTCCCATCAGTTCAAGGAAACGACCAACGCGGGGGTGACCAAGCTGACCCTGAAAATGAAGGCCAGCGGCAAGGTGAACATCACGGCCAAGATGTCCATGTTCAACGAGGCCCCCAGCCAGACCCCGCCGGAGACCACCCCCATTGCCCAGTGGACGGTGGAGGGAGACGATACCATTGCCGGGCCGGAGACAGAACGGAAATCCGAAGCGCGGCTCAGCGGTGTCAAACTCAACGGAAATGATCTGTATGGCTTTGATCCGGAGGTGTTCCGGTACAGCTATTCCCTGGGCGAGGGAGAACCGCTGCCCCAGGTGGCCCTGGAGGGGGGAAGCCGTACTGAGCAGAAGCTTTATCAGCAGGCCGACGGCGGCGCCTTTATCGAGATACGCGCCTATGACGAAGCGGGGCTTTACACCCCGTATATGCTCCGAGTCGAGCCATATAACCCGGAAACCGTCGGCAACTATATCCGTCACAAGGTAGCAGGAGCCCAAGTCAGTTCAGAGCAGACGGATGAGGGCAACCTCCGGTCCGGCAGTTATGACGGAGATCCCAACACCCGCTGGAGTGCGGACGGGGACGGGGAATGGATGATTCACGACCTGGGCGAGGAGCAGGAGATTGACGCCATCGGCGTGGCTTTGTGGAAGGGCGCGGAGCGCAACTTTGATTTTGAAATTTTGATGTCCAACGACGGGGAGAACTTTACCCCGCTTATGAAACAGACCTCTTCAGGAACAACGGAGGAGATCGAGGTCTATCCGCTGGAACAGCGGGTGAAGGCCCGGTATGTCAAGTATCTGGGGCACGGCAACAGCGTCAATGGCTGGAACAATGTCATTGAGCTTGCCGCATTGAAAAAGAAATGAGGTGCGACATGAGGCGATTGATATGTATGGCACTCCTGTGCTGTATGGCGGTGACGGGCTTCTGGAGCCTGCCTGCCGCCGGGGCGCAGGCTGAAACGGTATGGCTGGATCGCTGGGAGCTTTCCGCAATACCAGAGGGAAATTCCGGCGCGGAATTTATAGATGACAGCCTTTCTCTTTGGTTCCAAACCAGCGGGGAAGAGGGCCGGGCCGCGGCGGTTCATGATATCCCAAACCCCGGCGGCTGTCTCTGCCTGAGCTTTACGGTGCGCCTTGCAGGGCTGGACTATTCCAACAACCGGAAGCTGTATCTGAAAAATCCGGACTCCCTGAATGTGATGGAGCTGGTGAATTTCAAGGGTGATACCCTCCAGGCCTTTGGCCAGGAGGTGCGCGTTGGGCTGGAGGAAAACCGGAGCTATGCGGTGACGCTGGCGCTGCGGCCGGCGGATCAGAGGGCGGCGGTTTGGCTTGAAACGGAGCAGGTGTTTGACAGCACACTGGGGAGTGGATGGAAAAACTTTGATTTGGATGCCTTGCAGCTGGAGTTCTGCAACTACACCTTCCCCAAGGATTCGGCGCTGGCTTCCTCCTTTGTCATCGGCTCCCCCTGTCTTGTGCCTGCGGGCGGGACGCTGCAGCGTTCCAATCCGGAAGACGGAGCGGTGTTTGTGACACCCGCTGCCATTGAAATGGATTTTGGCGGACAGGTTTCCCCGGCCATGGGGGCGGCGGAGACATGGACTTTGCTGGAGGATGATCAGCCGGTGCCGTCAGAGGCGGCGCAGTCCGGCGGGATCGTTACGGTGAAGCCGGTCGGCGGCTTTGGCTTTCACCGTTCCTATGAGCTGATCTCACGGGGACAGTGGGATGTGTTTGGTCAGCCCTCCGGTTCGGCAATCCGGATCGCCTTTACCACCGCGCCGGAGGGCTATCGTGCACCAACGGCGCAGATAAAGGCCGGAGTGCAGGAAACCTGGCAGGGCTGTCCGGTGCCGGTGACCTGTACCGCATCCGGAAGCGCGGAGATTGACAGAGTGGTATATGCGGCGGACGGCCGCGAGGTCTATACCTCCACAGAAGGCCCGGACTTTCTCTGGGATTTTCAGGGAGAGGCGGGGAGTCACCGGCTCCGCGCTGTGGCTTACGACGTCTATCAGAATGCCTCCGCCCCTTCGGAGATCACTGTCACAATACTGCCGAACCAGCTGCCGCAGGTGAGTTTTTCCGGGCTGGAGGAGGGCGGCGTCTATCCCGCGGGCGCTCTTGCGGAGACGGTTGTTTCCGCGCTGGATCCGGACGAAGACGGTACCCTTGCCCGGGTAGAGGTTTGGGTTGACGGCGCCCTGTTTACAACCCTGACCCAGGCGCCCTATGCGGTGGATCTCAGCGGGCTGGCAAAGGGCGGGCACGTCCTTTCTGCCTTGGCTGTGGATCAGGTGGGCGCCGTGGGCAGAGCTGAGGTTTCCATTGTGGTTGCCGGTGAGAGTGTGTCAACTGTGATCTATGAAAATGATCTGGAGGGTTACGTCAGCGGCGGAACTGAGTTTCCCACCAACATCGGTGTGGTTACAGGCGATGCAAGGATCGTCTCCTCCGCCGCATACGGAGATGCCCACGGCACGGTGGCGGAGCTGTCCAGCCAGGGGCAGGATGAGAACGGCAAGTCACCCAGCGGCTCCTGGATTGGATTTCCTACCTCCGGCGCCGGGACGCGGTTCACGGTTGAGCTGGACTTAAACGCGCGCCAGGTGCCCAAATCCTACTACTTTATGATCAAGGAGTCCGGCGTCATGGAACTGGCCACGGATGTGGGGATTGCAAACGGACAGTTCTATGCCAAAAACGGAAAGGAAACAGCCTATCTGTCCTTTGAGGAGGATCATTGGTATCGGCTGCGTTATCAGGTGGATCTGGCTGCAAAAAAATACAGCTTTTGGGTGGACGGCCAGGCGCTGGCGACGAATTTTGCCATTGGCAATCAGAAGCTGACCAAGGCGGACTTCCGGTTCATTATGGAGATCCCAACTGGCACACAGCCGGGAAAGGTGGCGCTGGATAACCTTCGGGTCAGTAAAAGCATAGAAGAACCGGTGATTGCGGGAATCAGCGCCGAGGGCCAGACAGAGGATGGACTGATTCCGCCGGAGGCAGCGAGGATAGAGGTTGCCCTGACCGCTTCGGTGACGCCGGAGAGCGTCTCTGCGGAGACGGTGGCGGTCTATCGGGACGGCCAGCCGGTGGTACTGGAAGAGGCATATTATGACGGCGTGATTGTACTGGTTCTGGCGGAAAAACTGCGTTCCCTGTCTGAATACCGGGTGGAACTCAGCACCGGCGTACAGGACGGAGGCGGAATATCGCTGACCGAGCCGCTGACGGCCGGGTTTGAAACAGGCCTTGCCCGTGTGGATGCCGACGGGCTTCAGGTCAGACGGGGAAACGGCCGCGCCTGGATTGAGGGCACAGCGGTGGATGCGGACCAGACGGGCGGTACGTACTTTGTTGTTCTGACCGTATGGGACGGCGGACGCATGACCGGCCTGTCGGTGACTCCGGTGGAGTGGGCGGACGGAACTGTCTTCCGCACTCAGCCGGTGGAACTGTCCGAGGGACAGACGCTGGAATACGCGGTCTGGGATTCTCTGAATGTGCCCGGGGTAATTGCAATGGGAAGCATGTGATAATAAAACAGAAGGAGGAGAGGTAAAATGTCTGCAAAAAAGAGTTTGGCCGCTTTGCTGGCGGCAATGGTGATGGGGATGAGCCTGGGCGCGGTTCCGGCCTTGGCGGGAGACGAAAACTATGACTTTAACGGTCAGGACCAAAAGTTTCTGATCGCGCAGGACGGCGATTCAAAATCCCACTACAATGTGGATCAGACAAGCGGTCTGTCCCATTATGAGGAGGCGCTGTACGGAAAGGAGGCCGGGGACTTCAGCCAGGTGATCCAGCTGAAGGATATTCCCAGAGATGACAAGGCAAATGATGCCTTTGCACTGTATAATAACCGGATTTATATCAACGAAGACACGCCGGTGCGCACCATGGAATTTTCGGTTGCCGCCGAGGGGGATTATGATTCCTTTGGCATGGTTGGCCGTCCGTATTATGCGACCCAGGGCTACAGCGACAATATTCTCAGGTTTCACAGCGATGGGCGCGTGACAGTGCAGGGGACGGAAAAGGCGCGGTTTGCGCAAAAGCAGTGGCAGAGGGTTGTGTTCAGCACCTACAGCGACGGCAGCGTGGACATCTGGATCAATGGAACGCAGGTGGCCAACAAGGTGCTTTATTCAAAAAATACGGGGTTCAACGGCTATGGATGGCTTCGGCTTGGCCTTGCCAATCCATCCAAGGAGGGGGATGACTCCGCACCGGAAAAGCGGAACGTAAAGCTCTGCATTGACGACTATCATGAATACGCGGGCGCCTATCAGCCTAGGGCGGAAAGCGATGTGGCCTACAGCTTTGCGCCGGAGTCCGGTCTGATTGCCGGGGGAAATCACGAGGTTTATCTGCCGAAGGGAAAAACCGCGGAGGAGCTTCTTGCCGCCCTGACCCAGGACGGCAAGACCCCCAAGCTGTACCGGGACGCAAGCCTGACCGAGACTTTTGCGTCCGGACCGCTGTCTGAGGGCAATGTGCTCCTTCTGACATCTCGGGACGGACTGCAGCTGCGGTATTTGCCGCTTGTCTCTCCGGAACTGCCTTTGGGCAGGGATTTTAACCAAATTGACAACGGATGGTACGCTGCTGACAATCAGAAAAAGTATTTCAGCACCGCCTATACCGGCGGCCTGTACGGCAAGGAGCCGGCGGACAGATCCTATGCGGCCAATGGTGTCATTCCGGCAGGTACAGAGGTGACGGCGGACGGAAGAAGCGTTCGTTTCGGCATGGAAACCGGGGTGGAGGTTCTGAACGACACGGATTGGACAACGGCCAAAAAACCAACCGTCACGGTGGAGCTGTCCATGGCGGCGGAGGGAGACTTTGGGGACATCGCCCTGCAGGGCCGTCCGAGGTTTTTCAGTAAGGTTGACCCATCGCTCAACACCGGAAACAACAACCGGGGCATCAGAGCCTATCTGCGGGTTCTGCCGGATGGCACCGTGAAGCTGAAGGATGGAAGCCAGATCGCGTCATTTAAGCTGAACCCCAGAGAATGGTTCCGGGTCGCTCTGACCTTTTATCCGGAGTCTTTGACCTATGACATGTACATCAACGGAAAATTGGTGCTGGAGCAGGATATGATTTCCAGCGGGTATACGGATGCGGAGAAATGGGAATACCGGGGTATGCAGTGGATGTCGCCGTCCATCAACTTTGAAGAAGGTACAACTGCGGCCGAGCGAAACTGCGCACTTGCCATGGATGATTTCAAGGTGTTTATCGGGGAATATGACACCACGGATCGGGTGATTTCAGTGAGTGGTTATACAACGGATGAAAATCTGGGGATCATGGAGCTGCCGGGCACAATGTCAGCGGCGGACTTTGCAGCCGGACTCAGCTGCGGCGATGCGGTTCCGGCCGTGTACAGCAGCCATGATTTTTCGAGGAAAATTACCAGCGGTTATCTGCAGGGCGGAAATGTACTGCTGCTGACCTCGGCAAACGGCCTGGTCCGGAAGTATTATACGCTGCGGATTTCCGGAATGACTTATGACGAGAGGATCCGGCTCTATGTGAATGACAGCGAGAGCGATGTGCTGACGGCCGGGGTACTGAAGGCGGAGATTGCCGCCGGCTTTTCGGGCGAGACCCAGGCACCGGGCGGTGTGCTTGCCTTTGCAATATACCGGGACGGCGCCCTTGAACGGGTGATTCTGGATGAAAAACAGATATCCGCCAGCACAGATTTTTCCGTATCCTGCGATCTGACCGGACAGGATATGGAGGGCGTCTCCGTTAAGGCCATGTTCTGGCGTGATATGGAGGCCATGTGTCCCTATGTTCCGGCACGGAGCTATCGGTAGTGGGAGACGGGTGTAAAACAGAAAAAGATTGTTAGAACGGAGCAAAGAGAAATGATGAAGAAAGCGGAGTTACAAGCGCTGGCCGAGAAGGTGAATGATTATTGGATCGGCCGGCATCCCGCGGTCGGGGACTGCGCCTGGGAGCGGGGGACCTATATGCTGGGAAACATTGCGGCCTATGAGCTGACCGGGCGGAAGTCCTATCTGGACTATGCCCTGCTGTGGGCGGATGCCAACGGCTGGCGGTTTTATGATGACGCGGATTATAATACCACCAATGCGGACAACAAAATCTGCGGACAGAGCTATCTGCGGCTCCTGGAGCTGGCGCCGGGCCGGGGGACGGATGCGCATATGCTGAAATCCATGGAATATACGCTAAACGATTCTAAAAACGACTATTGGTGGTGGGTGGACACCATTTATATGGCGCTTCCCTACTATACGCAGATGGGGGTGAAATACCGGGATGACCGGTATTTCGAGAAGGTGCACCGGCTCTTTGTCAACAGCCGGATTGAGCGGAGCTGTTATGACGAGAGGGAGCGGCTCTGGTATCGGGACGAACGGTTTCTGCCTGACCGCGCCAGAACCTCGGGCGGGGAAAAGGTGTTTTGGTCCAGAGGTAACGGCTGGGTCTTTGCGGGGCTGGCCAGGACGCTGGAGACCATGCCGGAAGCGCAGCGATATTATAGCGAATATCTGGAGATTTTCCGGGCTATGGCGGCGCGCCTCCGGGAGTTGATGAAGCCGGATGGCGCTTATGCCACCGGACTGCTGGATTGGGAGGAGTTTCCGGACAGTGAGACCAGCGGCACCGCCCTGTTTACCCTTGGGTTTTTGATGGGGGTGCGGCTTGGAATCCTTGAGCCTGCATATCTGGAAACGGCACTGCGGGGCTTTGAATGGCTGACCGAAATGGCTCTGGAGGAGAACGGGAGAATCGGCTGGGTGCAGACGGTTGCCTGGGGACCCGGCCCGGTGAAGCAGGAATGCGCAAATGACTATGCCGTGGGAACGTATCTGCTGATATTGAAGGAACTGGCACAGCTGTAGGTCTTGGAGAGGGGGTGTCTCGTATGTGCAAGGGACGAAAGAAGGGGAGAGAGGGGCTGCCCGTGCGAGCAGTCCTGCTTCTGCTGATCGGGATGCTGTGGGGACAGGGGGCGGCCGCAGCATCCGCCCCGGGCATTCTCTGTTTCATGAATGAATATCCTTCCGAAGATCACTTTTACCTGGGAAACCTGGAGGTGCGGATGGACTGTACAGGGGTTTCGGATGCTGTCTGTCTGATCGTGGCGCAGGAAAGGGACGGGGAACTTCTGCAGTGTGCGGCGGGTCAGCGCGGTACGGACGGCAGTACGGTCGCGGCCAGGCTGGAGATTACGGAGATCAAGGATACCTTGGTCAAGGTTATGGTGTGGGAGAGTCTGGAGTCCCTGCGCCCTGTCTGTGAGCCGCTGGTGCTTCGGCCGGGGGACGGAAAGGCACCGGGACAGCGGATATATTGCAGCGCGGGCTTTGACAGCCCGGAGGAGCCGGGCGTCAGTATTGTGACCAAGCAAAATGCCGCATTGCTTCAAGATGGCTGGGCAGAGCTGGTGAAAACCAGGACGGATGATATTTATATTGATATGAATCTGACCGACGCCAGTTCAAAGGTGGTGCTGGAGGCGGATTTTCGTCATGAGGGGAACCCGCCGGGCAACAGCAGCCTGTTTTATCTGCGGGATGCGGTTTCCGGCGCAGGCACGGTCAATACGGGGGTTGGAAGATTCCAAAACGGAAGCATCAGCGTTGGCGGCAAAACCATTGTGCTTTCAGCCGGCGTGTGGACACGGCTGAGTATGGCGCTGGATACGGAGAAGCACTGCTTTGATTTTTATGTGAACGGCCAGCGTGTGATTTCACGGGAGCCGGTAAGGGCTGATCTTTGCCAGCTTTCCCTTTGGCGGATCTATGTGGGCGGAGGTGAGGATTACGGAAGTCTGAAGGCGGACAACATCCGGGTCTATGACGGTGCCTGTCCAAGGGATGTGACCGGACACCCGGTTTCGGAATTCAGCATCTTTTCAGATGTCCCGGCCAAAGGCCTGCTTGCGGGCAGGACAGCCCTGCAACCCTATGCGGATGTCATTTTTGCGGAGGGCAAGAAGCAGAAAACCGATCTGCCTTGCATCATAGAGGGCGACGAGGTGCTGGTTTCCCCCGCCACCATGGAAAAGCTCTATGGCGAGCCCGTGACCGTCAGCGGGGATACGGTGCTTGTTGGGGATAAGGCGGTGTTCACCATTGGAAAAAAGGAACTGCAGACGGGCGGCAGAACCTTTGCGATTGAATCCGCGCCCCGGCTGGCGGAGGGTGTGGCGCGGATTCCAGCCAGAGCCTATGGGATCCATGTACTGCCGGAGGGGAGCTTCTGTGATGACCAGCATGGCCTGCTTCTGGTGGGCGGGAATATTGATCCAGGCGATGCCCGGATGAAGGAGGCAAATCTGTATCTGTTTTTTGAACGGAAGAGCCCGGAGGAATTAAAGGCAATGCTGGCGGAGAATCTGGCTGGGGACATGACGGCACATCCCCGCATTATGGCGGATGCAGAGACCTTTGAACATCTGCGGCAGGAGGCTGCAACGGATCCCTGCAAGTCGAGCTGGTTTGAGATAATCAAGAAGCGGGCCGACAGCCTGCTGACCAAACAGCCTCAGGAATACAAAATCGTCAACAGCCGGCTGCTGGATGTGGCCAACGAGGCGATTTCCCGAACCGGCGCCTTGGGTATGGCCTGGCAGCTGACCGGGGACAGGGTATATGCGGAGCGGTGCCTGGCGGAGATTGAAAAATACTGCGCCTATCCGGACTGGCATCCCGCCCATTGTCTGGATACGGGAACCATGGCGCTTGCGGTGGCGGTTGGCTATGACTGGATTTATGAAACCATTCCGGAGGAACGGCGTCAGAGCCTGATGGAGCGCGCCAAAAACCTGGGGCTGGAACCGGCTCGCGCGGCCTATTACGGCAAGGCGGCATTCAATGCTTTTTGGACAAAGACCGAAACCAACTGGGGCGCGGTGGTCAATGCGGGATTTCTGAATCTGGCGCTTGCCATTGCGGAGCTGGAGCCTGATTATATGATGGATACGGCGGCCTGCGCCCTGCGGAGCATGGAATACCCCATTTATCGGATCGCGCCGGACGGCGCCTGGTATGAGGGGCCGGGCTACTGGAGCTATTTTTTCCGGACTTTGTGCTATGGTCTGGCGGGCTATGAAAGCGCGATGGGAAAGCTCCACGAAGCGCTTCGATTCAAAGGGGCGGATGGACTTTCCCGGTATCAGGCATATTTTTCGGATCCAATGGGAATGGTGAATAACTTTCACGATGGAGGAAGCGGCGCAACGGACTGTGAGGGAAAGGCCTATTTGGGGTCGCGGCTTGGTCAGACGGCCATGATGGAGAGCCGTGCGGAGTTTTTGCGGAAAAACCCTGGGCTTGTGACCGTCTGCGATCTGCTGTGGTATGAACCGGCGGCCGGCGGACAGCCGGGGCAGACGCCGCCGCTGGATGGATATTTTCGGGAGACGGAGTTTGTTTCCATGCGCCAGAACTGGGAGGATGCGGATGCGCTTTGGGTCTCGGCTCATGGCGGCCGGAACAACAATGCCCACGATCACATAGACGACGGGAGCTTTGTATTCACCCTGGGCGGAGTACGGTGGGCAGCCGATCTTGGCTCGGAGCCGCTGAGCTATGTGGATGATTCGATAAACCCGGCAATACAGGCGGGGTTCAACAGTTACTATTTCTATCGCCGGAAGGGCGAGGGGCACAACATTGTGGTGATTAACCCGGATGAGAACCTGGAGATGGCGCAGGGGGGATTTGCCCAGGTAAGCCCGCCGGTATCGGGAGCGAACCGCGCGTATGCGCACATTGACCTATCCCAGCACTACCGCGGAAAGGCGTTGTCCTATATCCGGGGCTATCTGCTGTCAGAGGGCAGACGGGCCTTTACGGTCCGGGATGAGATTGAGCTGTTTGAGCCGAATTCTGAACTGTACTGGTTTATGCACACAAAGGGTGACATTGCGATTCTGGACAACAGCACGGCATTGATTGCCCAAGATGGGAAAACCCTGAAAGTACAGTTCCTTACCAGCGCGGCGGAGAGTGAGCTGATGGTGATGGAGGCGAAAAAGCTGCCCCAGTCCCCCCAGTTCCGGGAGACCGCAAACAATGGTATAACCAAGCTGACGCTGAAGCTGAAGGCCAGCGGCAGGGTGAATATCACGGCAAAGATGTCCCTGGCGGACGAGGCCCCCAGCCAGACCCCGCCGGAGACCACCCCCATTGCACAGTGGACGGTGGATTAGGACTTCGTCCTCAGGTTTTTGCTTTGCGGACAAGGAAATTTGAATTCAAAACAGATAAACTGAGCCGGTGCGGTGCGGCAGATTGGAGAGAAAAATGATGCAGAAGGAATATCCGCGGGTTAATATCAAGCTGGAGGGAAAGCAGGCGGCATGGACGCTTGCGGGCATGCCGTTCTACCCTTTTGATGCGGTGAAGCAACAGGAGGACGGCGTGACGGAATATATCAGTCATTGCCCCAAATTCCGTGTGGAGAGCCGGAGCGCGCGGTTCGGCGGCAGTGTGCGGATTGAAAATACGGTGGTAAACGACGGCGAACTGCCATTGAAGCTCATTCAGGTGAGCTCTTTGCTCATATCCGGACTCAACCGGGGCGGAAGCAGACCCTGGTGGGATAAAGAGCGTTTTCTGGTGCATTTCTGCCGGTCCGCCTGGCAGGGCGAAATGCAGTGGCAGACAGCGGTGCTGACGGAACTTGGCGTATATCCGGCGTCGAACCATGCCAATACAGGCGCGGCGGTATTTGCCTCTGTGGGGAGTATGTCAACGTCGCAGTTTTATCCGCTTATTCTCATTGAGGATCTGGAGCTTGGCTGTATCCATTATTTTGAACTGGAGGGGGCGCATAGCTATCGCTTTGAAATCGGAGTAAGAACCGAGGAAGAGGGTGAACTTCTGTATCTTGAAGGCAACAGCGCCTTTTTCCACCAGGATGGCTTTCGAAAGACGCTGGAACCGGGCGGCCGGTTCGTGGCAGCCCGCGGTGTTTACGGAACGGTCAAAGGGGGATTTCAAGAAGCGGTTCGCGCCCTTACGGAGTATAAGCGCAGAACCTCGCCTGCGCGGTTTGCAGAGAAACCGCCTGTGGTGTTTAACGAGTATATGAATTGTATCTGGACAGATCCCACAAAACAGAATCTGCTGCCCAATATTGACGCGGCCGCTGAGGCTGGTGCGGAAATTTACTGTATTGACGCCGGCTGGTATCAGACGCCCGGAAGCCGGGAGCAATGCTGCGGAGACTGGGAATGGTGTGACGCGCGGTTTGGCCGGGACGGCTTTTTGGGAATTCTGGACTATATCCGGCAGAAGGGGATGCTGCCCGGCGTCTGGCTTGAGGTGGAGAACTGCGGCGCGCGTTCCAGAGCATACCGCGAAATGCGGGATTGTCTGCTTCGGAGGAACGGCGAGATTCTTGGGGGCGAGCGGGCGTTCTTTGACTTTTCCCTTGAAAAGACCAGGCGTTATATGATGGGGGTCATTGACCGGCTCTATGCGGCGGGCGTGCGCTATATCAAAAATGATTATAACCAGACCATCGGCTTTGGCGCTGATGGAGGCGAGTATCCCGGAGAAAAGCTGAGAGCGTCAATCCATGGGTTTTATCAGTTCATTGACGCGGTGCGACTGAAGTACCCGGCGCTGATTCTGGAAAATTGCAGCAGCGGCGCCATGCGGGCGGATCACGAGACCTTGAGACGATTTTCTCTGCAGAGCATCAGTGACCAGGAGTGCTGTTTTCTGAATCCGTCGATTGTGTCGGGCAGTCATGCCTGTTATCCTCCGGAGAAAGCTGGCATCTGGGCATATCCATACCCCATGCCTTGGGAGGAACGGCACGGGATATGTGAGGCGTATCTCAGCGCTGTCTCCGCAAGGTTTCAGGACGGCGAGGAGACCGTTTTTAACATGGTATGCGGGATGTTTGGCGTGATGTACCTTTCCGGCAGGATAGAGTTTGCCGATCGCTTCAATAAAAGCTTGATCTGTGAGGCGGTGGAGACGTACAAGTCCATCCGGCGGTATATTCCAGAGGCTGTTCCATGTTTTTTTCCAAAGCCGTTTGGCATTGAAGAAGAGGGGATTTTCGCGCTGGGGCTGTACCATGCGCAGAGCCGGACTCTGCTGTTGGGCGTTTTCCGGATTGGCGGGGATGAGAGGGAAAAGGAATTTGATCTGTCTGCCTATACAGATGAAGACGCTTCTGCCTGCCTGCTTTATCCTGTAAAAAACGAGACGCAGTATACATGGAAAGACGGACGGCTTGCGGTTGTGCCTGATGCGGAGCATTGCGCCAGATTATTTCGCGTCAGACCCGGACAGGGGAGATAACAGGCATGATATCGTTTTTATTTGCAAAACACTGAAAAGTCCAAGGCGGCGGAGAAGGTTTTAATACCATTTCCGCTGCCTTAAGTTATGCTTTCCAGCCGGGATATTCCGGGCTGGGCACAGAGATATAAACTAATGTGTCTGCTTGGAGGGCTTAAAATTTTTTCTGTACGTGTTTGG
>CBCTHE010000008.1:0-165635 GCA_965146665.1 uncultured Ructibacterium sp. | reverse complement strand
ATTTTCTTGCACTGTGTTGCACTTGGTTTCATCGTATCGGGTCTACTCCTAAGCGGTAGGTCGGGTGTTCGAATCACCTCGGGAACGCCAGATACAAAGCCGAAAAACCGCATAGACACCGGTTTTTCGGCTTTCTTTTGCAAACCATTGGTTTAATCGCTTTTTCGAATATCAGACAAAAGAGCTTTTACGCTTTGCAATTCAAAAACGTCACGCATAGTGTAACGGCCCTTTGGGATTTCAACCGTAAGATCAAGATGAATCTGATTGTCTTTTTGGTTGGTGTCGAGATAAGCTTCAAACATCTGGGTTTTCTTATAGGTAAAGATTCTGCAGTACCATGCTATTCCATTCACTTCATATTTTGTAATCGGCATGGTCAAATATTCCTTATGATTATAGTCCATATTTTCCATATAGAGTGGAGTAGGTTCTTCATATTCGCAAAAGCATAGCTCAATACTGATACCACGGTCCGCAGAATAGACTGCGAGACCATTTCCGGGAATGAGCGGCGGACAAGAATCTATGTACAGACCGTTGGGAACTGGAAATGAGATGCCGCCGCAACAAAACCGGTTGTTTTCTACTTTCTCTTTTTTCTCCGCTCAATCCAATCACTGACCCACACAGCGGCCACCAGCACCCCGATTGCAACCGCGCACCACAACAGACTGAGCACCGCGGCGGCAAACAGCTCCCTTGGGGTGGGCACAGGCAGGAGCATAGCCTCCGGCGCAAAGGTCTGCCATTCCACCGGAAACAGCCGCAAAAGCAAAAGGGTCAATCCAAAGGCAAGCGCCGCCTGGGTCAGTTTCCCGAAAATATAAGGCCGGACAGAGAGCCCGCTGGGCATGACGATCCCCGCCACCTGCAGAAGAACTGAAATCCCGGAAAACGCCAGAAACAGCGAAACCAGCGGCAGGAGCATCCCCCCCAGCCCCTGCAGTCCCAGCAGAGCCTTGATACCGCCGGTGATCTCCAGCAGAGCATAGATAAACTGACTGCCCGGGTAGGCGGGGAGCGCAGCGGCAAACACGGCAAACAGGATCACAAATCCACAGACCTTGAAGATCGAATCCACCGCGTCAGCCACAGCCGTCCCCACAGAGGCGGCCGCGTTTTTCATCCCCTGGGCAGGGGCGGGGGGCAGCGCCGTGCCGGCAGAGCCAGCCCCCCCTCTGCCATAGCCCCGAAACAGCAGACCGGTCAGCAAGGCCGCTCCCACATGTGCCGCATACAGCAGAATCCCGAGCTTCTGGCTTCCCAGCATTCCAATCCCTACCGCGCCCAAAATGAACAGAGGCCCGGAGTTGTTGCAGAAGGTCAGCAGCCGCTCCGCCTCGGTTTTGGTACAGCTCCCAGAGGTATAGAGACTGGCCGCGCAGGACGCCCCCACCGGATAGCCGCTGATGACCCCCAGCACCATGGCCAGCGCGCCGCCGCCCGGCACGCCGAACAGGGGCCGCATGAAGCGGGACAGATACCGGCTGAGTAGGCCGGCCGCCCCCAGAGCGATAAAGAGATTACTGCACACAAAAAACGGAAACAGGGATGGGATTACCACCTCCAGACAGAGTTTGACCGCGTCCCGCGCCGCATGCACACAGGCCACAGGGGCAGCCACCATTGCCGACGCCAGATAAAGCAGGCATACCATAATCGTTGTTTTCCAGAATCGTTCCATCCTTCTTCCCCTTCCCATCCATGAACTTCTCTTCTAATCTATTCATGAATTGTCCGGTTTAAGCATAAAAATACCAAGAGGGGCAAGGATCCGGCAAAAAGCTGTGCGCGCGGCAGCAAGGCTTTGGCGCGTACCGGCACAGCGGCCCGGCTGTTTCCGTTCCCATAACTGAGAAATCTTCCTTCATGACATTGGAGGAGAAAAAGGAGGTGTGCGTCCCCCATGCGCAGACAACGGCAGAAGGAACAGGAAGAAAAGCCCACCATGCGGGAAAAGCTGGCGGATGCAGTTGATATATCAAAAGAGGTTTTGCTGGACACGGTTCTTGTGTCCTGCATCGGAAACCGGGAACTGACCCTTGAGAACTACAAGGGCATCATTGAATACACCGACACCTGTATCCGCGTCAAGGCCAATCCACATATTGTGAAGATCACAGGCACAGGGCTGGAAATCCGGAACATCACACAGGAACTGCTCTATATCACCGGTAAAATCAGCGGATTCGGATTTTGCCAATCCTGATCCGCGGGCGCCTTCCGGCTCCCCCGCGGACATAAAAATCTCTTTTCATTCCTTGCCCTGCTGTAAAGAGATTTCTTAGATAAATTACTTTGCCTCGCAGGGAGGCGGAATGGAGTTTTTTATGCAGTTCATTGATCTCATCAACAATCTTGGGGGCTATGTCACCATCCAGGCGGACGGGATCTTTCTGGAGCGTTTTCTGAATATATGTACCCGCCGAAATCTGGACATCTGGGACATCCGCCACTGCGGGGCCCAGCGTCTAACCGCCAACATGAGTCTGGCCTCCTTCCGGGAGATCCGGCCCGTCTGCCGCCGTACCCGCACCCGTCTGCAGATCATACGGCGGCGGGGTTTCCCCTTTTTTGCGCACCGCTACCGAAAGCGAAAATTCGCCCTGCTGGGTCTGGCGCTGGCAATTTTCATCCTCTGGTATACTTCCGGGCATATTATGGGAATTACCGTATTCGGCAACAGCCGCATCAGCACGGACACCATCCTTACGCATCTGGCCCGCTCCGGCGTCTCCCTGGGGGAGACCACAGAGGGCATTGATTCCGCGCTGATCCGCAACCGGATGATGGGGGATCTGGACGATCTGGCCTGGATTGGAATTAACGTGAGCGGCTCGCGGATCTATGTGGAGGTTGTGGAACGGCTGGAGACTGAGCCCGGCGTGAACATGGAACAGCCCTGTAATCTTGTGGCTGCCAAGGACGGAATCATCGAGTCCGTCGAGGCCCGGAACGGCCAGACCATGGTCAAGCCCAAGGCCGGGGTACGGGAGGGCGACGTCCTTGTCAGCGGTATCATGGACAACGACGCCCGCGGGTACCGGTATGTTCACGCCTATGGTGATGTATACGCCCAGACCCGCTACAGCCTGACCCGGGAATATCCGCTGGAATACGACGAAGCTCTGGATACCGGAGAGACGCGCACGCGCTATACGCTCCGCGTTCTCGACCGGAGCCTGCCCCTGTTTTTCAGTCAGGATCCGCCCTATCCCCTCTGCGCCCGGGAGGAGACCGAGCGGGAATACCGCCTGCCCTTTGAGTTTTTGCCATCCCTCTATATTAAATCGGAAACCTATCGCGAGCAATATACCCAGCACAAAAAGCGCACGGCCTCCCAGGCGCTGGAACAGGCCACAGAGGAGCTGGACCGGGAGCTCCGGGAAGGACTGTCCGGAGATATCGCGGTCGCGGGCCGGGAGGTGTCCAACACCCTGACGGAACGGGGGACGCTTTCGGTCACCGTCACGCTGGTCTGCCGCGAAAACATTGCCCGCGAGGCCGCCATTGATCCACCCGACTCCGGCGCCGGCGCCGCCGAATCTGAAAGCTGATTTTTAACTGAATCTCCGCCGGGCCGGGCAGGCCGATCCCAGCAGACCGCGCAAACGTCCCGGCATTGCTTTCTGCCTTTTTTGATTGCTTCGGATTGGCCGGAGCCGCAGATGAAATGCGTCAAAGTGAATAAACGGGGTTCTGGTCTGATTGTATTGTATACGCCTTGGCCCAACAGCAAAGAATAACTGCGGCGGGGATATCCGCCCTTAGGTTCTATCAGAAAAATCTGCGGTTTTGTTTGGTTTCCCAATTGACAAAAACAATCCGGTGGATTATGATAGAAGCAGCAGAAATCAAAAGAAAATCCGAGGTATGCGAATGGAACGTTTTATAGAAGTCGAGAAAATGGAACTGGTCATCAATCTGTTCGGCAGCTTTGATGAAAATGTGAAGCTCATTGAAAAGGAGCTGGATGTGGCCATCATCAACCGGGGCTCAGAAATCAAGCTCGCGGGGGAACCGGAACAGGTGGACAAGGCCCTGGCCGCGGTGAACAACCTGCTGGCCATGGCCAGCAGGGGAGAGACCATCGGCGAGCAGGAGGTTCGGTATGTCATGTCCCAGATCGAGGCAGGCAATGCCGAGAAGCTGGAGGAGCTGGGCAAGGATGTGGTCTGCATCAGCACCCGCGGCGTCCCCATCAAGGCCAAAACCCTTGGACAAAAGCAGTATATCCAGTGCATCAAGGAAAATAACATTGTATTTGGCATCGGCCCCGCCGGCACCGGAAAGACCTATTTGGCAGTTGCCACGGCCGTTGCCGCTTTTAAAAGCAAGGAAGTGGACAAGATCATCCTGACCCGGCCTGCCATTGAGGCGGGTGAGAGTCTGGGCTTTCTCCCCGGAGACATGCAGGAGAAGGTGGATCCCTATCTCCGTCCCCTCTATGACGCCCTTGGGGAGATGCTGGGCTATGAAGTCTTTCATAAAAATCTGGAGCGCGGCCTGATCGAGGTTGCGCCGCTTGCATATATGCGCGGACGGACCTTGGACAATGCCTTTATCATCCTGGACGAGGCCCAGAACACCACGCCGGAGCAGATGAAGATGTTCCTGACCCGGATGGGCTTTTCCTCCCGGATTGTGGTCACCGGAGACATCACCCAGATCGACCTGCCCCGGGACAAAAGGTCCGGCCTCAAGGACGCGGAAATCGTTCTGAAAAATGTGGAGGGCATTGAATTTGTCTATCTGGATGAACGCGATGTGGTCCGGCATCCTCTGGTCCAGCGGATTGTCAAGGCCTATGAGCGCAAGGAGCTGGAACGGGAACGGGTGCAGAAAAACAAGCAGAAGCGGGATTCCTCCCGCTGAGGTGTGGGACTGACTGCGCAAGAGAAAAGGAATGGGTACCATGAAAATCAGTTTTTTGAATCAGCAGGACAAGCATACGCTCACCAAAGAGCTCCGGGAGCTGATCCGCGCGGCGGCAGACGCAACGCTCCGCCATATGGAATTCCGCAGGGATGTGGAAATCAGCGTCATGCTCACGGACAACGAGGGAATACGCGCCCTGAACGCCCTGCACCGGAACATTGACCGTGCCACCGACGTCCTCTCGTTTCCCATGTTTGAATACGGCAGGGACGGGGAAATCATCGAGGATTATGCGGAGTTCAATGAAATGGGCGATTTGTGCCTTGGGGACATTGTGCTCTCGCTGGAGCGCGCCGCGGAGCAGGCCGAAGAATACGGCCACTCCTTTGCGCGGGAGGTTGGGTTTCTCACCGTGCACTCCATGCTTCATCTGCTGGGCTATGACCACATGACGCCGGAGGACGAGGCCGAAATGTTCGGCTGTCAGACAGAAATTCTGGAGGAAATGGGGCTGACCCGATGAAACTTGTCAAGAGCTTCTACTTTGCCCTGTGCGGCATTGTTTACTGCATCCGGCAGGAACGCAGCTTTCGCGTCCACATTGCGGCGGCCGTAAGCGTCCTGCTGTTTTCGGCGCTCTACGGACTTGCGCCGGGCCAGTACCCGCCTTTGATCCTGATCATTGTTCTGGTCATGGCGCTGGAGGCTGTCAACACCGCCGTAGAGCGCGCCGTGGATCTGGAGTCAACCGACAGGCATCCCCTGGCAAAAGCCGCCAAGGATGCGGCGGCGGCCGGTGTACTGCTCTCCGCCCTGGGGGCGGTTGCCATTGCCTGCCTCACTTTTTCCGAGCCGGACAGGCTCCTGGGCGTGGCGGCGCGGTTCCGCGCCCCGGGGATGGCCGCCGGTCTCATTGTCTACATTCTGGCCTTTGTGTTCTTTATCTTTGGTCTGGATCCAAAACAACAAAAATAAGCGCCTGAGAATCAGGCAGTTAAGCCAATGCCCGCCGCTGCTGAACGCGCCGTCCGGCAAGGCACATTTTATTTTTACAGGGAGGTCTTATTATGAAACGAAAATTTGCAGGCTTATTGGCCGCGGTCCTGGTCAGCACAAGCCTATGCGCAGCGCCTGCGCTGGCTGAAGAGGGACAGGTTCCTGTCTCCATTACGCTGGACGGCGTCCTTCTGGAGCTGGAAGCCGCGCCGCTGTATGACACCGTAAACGGAAGGGTCAGCATTCCCATCCGCCCCTTTTCCGAATCTGTCGGCGCCGAGGTGCAGTGGAATACGGAAACCAACACCGCCACTGTTGTGAAAAACAAGCGTTATATGTCCTATAGCCTGAATCAGATGTTCATGTACCAGGGACGCACGGACGCCGCGGGGACAGAGACCAAGGTACTTCTGGACGTACCGCCGGTTCTGGTCAATGACCGGACTTTTGTGCCTGTCCGCGCCTTGATGGAAGGTCTGGGCTACGCGGTGGACTGGGACGACGTCAGTCAGACCGTGGTGCTGACTACGGTTCCGGACACGGCCCCCACGGCTACCGCGGCTCCTGTGTCAACACCCGCTCCCACGGAAACGCCGGCTCCGTCTGCGGAACCGGAGGAGATCTCCGACGCCTTTATGGCCAGCTTTTACGAAAATCTTCCCAAGGATCAAAACCTGCTGGTGTCGCCCGTGTCCCTGAAGCTGCTGCTGGCCCTGGCCTCCAATGATTCGAACAGCAGTCTGAAGCAAAAAGTTCTGCCGCTGCTGGGCGAGGAGGATCTCAGCGACTATAACGTCTATGCCAAAAACTACTTAAACACGCTGCAAACTCTGCCTGTGGAGGAGACGGCCCGCGCGTCCACCCGGTTCGGCATCGAAAACCTGCATATCTACCGGAGTGAGATGTTCAGCGGCGAGCCCACCGTCCAGGACAATTTCCCGTCGCGGCTCAACACTGCCTATCTTGCGAAAAATAACTACGAAACCTCTGTCCGTTCCGCTTCGAGTATGAGTCAGCCCCCTTATGTCAAGCTCCTCAATGACTGGGTCAGGAACGCCACCCGATATCCCAAGGACTATATGCTGGGCATGTCCGATGACGCGTTTTTCAAGTCCCTGTTCCTTTCCTCTGTGACAGCAGAGGGCCTTTGGAAAACAAGCTTTGGCGGCGATGGCGAAAAGACCTTCACCCAGGCGGACGGCACGTCGGCGCATGTGCCGTTCATGACCGCCCGCGGGCAGTTCCCCTTCTATCAAAACAGCCGGTTTGCCGCGGTGGGCCTGCCTTTGCAGGCGGCCATGACCCTGTATGTGGTTCTTCCGGAAGAGGGGGTAAACCCCCTTGAATTTTTCAACCATCAGACGGAGATGACAGAGAAAAACCTTTCCGTCTCCATTCCCAGGGCAGAGCTGAACCAGGCCTATAAACTGCGGCCGGTGCTGGAGGGCATGGGTTTTCAGGGACTGCTGACAGACAATAAGGAGTACGGCGACGCGTACTACTACAATCCGGTGGGTACAATCAACGACGTGGTGCAGTTCACCGCGCTTTCCCTGAATGAAACCGGCATTACGCCGGACACGGAGCCCGGCGGAACCCATGAGGAAACCGCCTCTGCGGACAATGCCTTTACGGCCGACCGCCCCTTCACCTGTTTCCTCTGTGACAGTGAAAACAACGAGGTACTGCTGATGCTGCAGTATGTAAAAGGGAAGTAAACTACAAATGCGAAAGAGGAAAAAATAATGAAATCTGGATTTATTGCCATTACCGGACGGCCCAACGCCGGAAAGTCCACTCTGCTCAATCACATTGTGGGCGAAAAGGTCGCCATTGTCTCCAGCAAGCCCCAGACCACCCGCACCAAGATCCTGGGCGTTTATACCGAAGAGGATCTGCAGGTGGTGCTGATCGACACCCCCGGCATTCACAAGCCCCACAACAAGCTGGGCAGACGCATGGAAAAATATATCTATACCGCCACCCAGGACATTGACGCGCTGGTTTATGTTGTGGACTGCAACATCAAGGATCAGGAGCTTGCCCTTGAAAAGGAGGCCCTGTCCGGCCTCAAAACCTCCGGTGTGCCGGTGATCCTTGCGGTGAACAAGATCGACACCCGGGAACGGCTGAGCCTGCTTCCCATTCTGGACCGGCTCAAGGATCTCTACGAGTTTGCCGCCATTGTCCCGATTTCAGCCCAAAAGGGCGAGAACCTGCCCGCGCTCTTTGAAAAACTCAAGGAATGCCTGACGGAAGGGCCGAAATTCTTTCCGGACGATGTCATCACCGACCAGCCGGAACGGCAGATTGTCTCGGAATTCATCAGGGAGAAGGCCCTGCGCCTGCTCAACAAGGAGGTTCCCCACGGCATCGCGGTCGAGGTTGAGCGGATGAAAAAACGCGACACCGGCACCTATGAAATTCTGGCCGCCATCTACTGTGAAAAACAGAGCCACAAGGGCATTATCATTGGCAAGGGCGGCGAAAAACTGAAACAGATCGGACAGCAGGCCCGGGCGGACATTGAACGCTTTCTGGGCTGTAAGGTCTATCTGGAGCTCTGGGTACGGGTGAAAGAGGATTGGCGGAACCGTGAAAACTTTATCTCCGACATTGGCTTTGAATGATGGTTCTCTGTGCTTTTTCCGCTGGCTGGAAATCTTTGACCGGGCGGGAACCGTATAGAAAAACCCCCATATCATATACTAAAGAAAACTGACAGCAAACGGTTTTCAGCATATGGAGGTGTTTTTCATGCACAGCGTCATGGAAGATTCATGGAAAGAATTTGAACAGACCGGAAGCGTCCGGTCTTATCTGAAATACCGGGGCATGACCCCGGAACAGGCGGCGGCGCGGCAGTCAGGCGACGGCATGACCGCGGCTGACACGGCAGATACGGCAGATACGGCAGATACGGCAGATACGGCAGAGGACGGCTCTAGGGCCGGCGGCCTGCGCTGACAGGCCCGGAAGGAGGGAAAGCGTTGGGTATTGTTGAGACCGAGGGTATCATCACCCGTGAGGTCAAGTACGGGGATACATCCCGAATTCTGACCGTAATCACCAGAGAATTCGGCAAGATCTCGGTGCTCGCCGGCGGCGTCCGGACCAACAAGTCCGGGCTTCTTGCCGCGACCCAGCTTTTCTCCTATGTTTCCTTTAACCTGTTCAAGGGCCGGGAAAAAAGCCTCTATAAGATCAACAGCGGCGAAATCCTCTCCTCCTTTGACCGCATCCGCGAATCCCTGGACCGCATGGCCTACGCGTCTTATTTCTGCGATATTACCAACTGCGTGGTACAGGAAAACGCGCCGGAGCCGGAACAGCTCTCTCTGCTTCTCAACGCCCTGTTCATGCTGGCGGGGGACAAGGCCCCCTATGAACAGGTCAAGGCGGTTTTTGAGTTCCGCACCCTTGCCATTGCCGGACTGCTCCCGGATATGACCGTATGCCGGCAGTGCGGCTCGGGGGAAACCCTGGCCTATCTGGACCCCGCAGAGGGCTGTGTCTTCTGCGCCCCCTGCGGAAAGAGCCGCAGTCCCGGGACGATTCACGCGGGCTCTGCGGTGCTGGGCGCTGTCTCCTACATATCCATGGCAGAGCCCAAGAAAATCTTCTCCTTCCAGCTTTCTCCATCATCCCAGGCCTATTTGAGCCGTCTGGGGGAATACTGCACAGAGCTTTATCTGGAACGTCATTTTAAAACGCTGGATTATCTCAAAAAGGTCGCTGCCCTGGAAGGTTAAAACCCCTCTTATCTGCCCACGATAAGAGCCGGTTACATTCCCGCGTTTTCACTCTGTGGGCGGAAAGGCAAGGAACACTGCTATGCAAGAGACCATCCGCGCGTTTTTACTGGATCACGGCGCCGGCCAGGCGGGCTTCTGCCGGCTGGAGGCGGACAATCCCTTTCATCTCCCCTTTGCCGTATCCTACACCATCCCCTTGTCCGATGTCATTGTGGACGGAATTGACGGCGCGCCGACCCATACATACTTCCATCACTACCGCAGTGTGAACAGCCTGATCGACCAGCTCTCCCTGCGCTGCGGCAGAATGCTGGCCCGGGCCGGCTGGCGCTATGTCCCCATTCCCGCCTCACAGTCTGTCAGCGGACTTCAGGGGATTTTTTCGCATAAATACGCGGCCTCTCTGGCGGGACTGGGCGCTGTGGGCAAAAGCGGCCTGTTTCTGTCCACAGAGGACGGTCCCAGAGTGCGGCTCGGCACCGTGCTGACCGATTTCCCCTTTGCGGTGACCCCTGTGAACCCTGTCTGCCCCTGCGGGGAATGCAGGCTCTGCGTACAGAGCTGTCCCGCCATGGCCATAACCGGCCAAACCTGGGATCCGGACAAGCCGCGGGAACATATTCTGGACGCCCAGGCGTGCAGTCAGTTTATGAAACAGAAATTTCAGCATATCGGCCGGGGCTCTGTCTGCGGCATCTGTATGCAGGTCTGCCCCAAAGGCCGGCGCAGTCCGTCCGCAGCACACGCTTCCGGCCAATAAGTCAAAGGAGGGATTTTCATGAAATATGACGACAACCCAAGCCTGCATCCCCTGCAGGGCTCCTGTGCCCCGGGAAACGCCAAGCGCACCAGTGATTCCTATACTGAGCAGATCCAGATTCTGAACCAGTCCAGCATGAATGGGTATAACCGGCTGTTCGGCGGCCAGCTGATGGAATGGATCGACATTGTGGCGGCCATTGTGGCACGGCGGCATTCCGGCCACAACGTAACCACGGCGGCCATTGACAATCTGCAGTTCCAGGGACCTGCCCACGCGAATGACAGCATCCTGCTGATCGGAAAACTCACCTATGTTGGCACAACCTCCATGGAGGTCTGCGTCAAGACCTATGTGGAACAGCTCAACGGCAAGCGGCGTCTGATCAACACCGCCTATGTAGTTGTGGTGGCCCTGGACGAGGACGAAAATCCCGCGCCGGTTCCGGGTCTGATTCTGGAAACTCTGGAGGAGAGACTTGAATGGGAGGCTGGCGAGAAACGCCGGGCCCTGCGTGTACAGCGCCGGAAAGAACACTTTTAACAGTCTCTTCAAAAGCAAAAAGCACACCCCGGCCCCGGTCAGAGCAATCCGCCCGAAGCCGGGGTGTGCTTTTTTGTACCACGCGGCAGTCCACGGCCCTTCGGCTCCGGCGGATTTGACTTTCCGGCCGGAATGCCGTATAATCGAATGGAAACTGTAAATGAAAGGCGGGATACGAATGGCATATCAGGAAATCACTTGCTCCGCCGCCTTTCGGCGGGTCAAGGGGCGGTTTCCCTTTCACTGGGACCTCAATCCATACCGGGGCTGCGGCCATGGCTGTAAGTACTGCTTTGCCGTGTACTCCCACCGCTATCTGGAATCAGATGCATTTTTTGACGACATCTATGTAAAAACAAATATTGTCGAAGAGCTTGAAAAACAGCTGCGCCGCCCGTCCTGGACCCGCGAGGTCATCAACATCGGCGGGGTGACGGACAGCTATCAGCAGGCAGAGGCCCATTACCGGCTGATGCCGGAGATTCTCCGGCTATTGATTCAGTACAAAAACCCCTGCATCATCTCCACCAAGTCCGATCTGATTCTGCGTGATTTTGACCTGATCGCCAGACTGGCAGAACTGACCTATGTGAATGTGGCCTGTACCATTACCTGCATGGACGAAAGCATCCGGCGCCTTCTTGAGCCGGGCGGCGCGCCGTCCCGGAACCGTTTTGGCGTGCTGGAGGCCTTCTCCGGCACACGGGTCACCACCGGGCTCCACGTGATGCCCATTATCCCCTTCTTAACCGACACCAGGGAAAACCTCGCCGCCCTGTACGCAAGCGGCCGGGAGGCCCGGGTCAGCTATGTTCTCCCGGGTCTGCTCTATCTGCGCGGCAATACGCGCCAGGTCTTCTTTTCGTTCATCCAGAGACATTTCCCCGGGCTGTACGCCCCCTTGCAGAAACTGTACGGCCCCGGCGCCTCCCGCAAGGCATATAAGGCGGAATTTTACAGAATGGAACGTCAGCTTCGGACCGCCTTTGGCCTGCAGTCAAATTACCATCAGCTCATGCGGGACAGACTTGAACATGCAGAGGGGACCCAGCTCAGCTTTTTTGATCTTATGTAGCGGAGAACAGATGAAAAGCGATACGCGAAGTTTGGAGGAAATACGAGGATAACCACAGCCGAGCTCCTGTATTTTGAGCGAATGCCGCAATCCTGCCGCTGTACGCTGCACGCAGGGAAAAGCTGGTCCACGCATATCCCGATCTGTGTTTTCATGGAACCAAAACGCTGCTTTCTTTCCGGAACCGGCATGTTTTCGCCATGGCCTCCCTGCCTTTTCGGAAGATGAAGGGCTGGCCAGCGGTTTATCTGCTGATTTCCTTTGGCCCTTCCTATCGGAAAGAATCCCCCGGATCACACAGGCGGCCGCGCCCTATCCGAACCGCTGGACACATCACACGCCCATTGTATCCGAGGACGAATTGGATGCCGCACGGATGGCAGGGCTTGAAAAAGCCTATCAGTGCTCCATAACAAAATAAAATCCGGCCTCAAACGGCCGGACGCAGTGACGTCAAAACGGCGGGAGCTCAGTGCTCTCGCCGGTTGTATGTGATGCCGAAAAAGCCGCGCCGGCGGCGTTTGGACCCGCCAATCAGTACAGCTCAACCTGCCAGTCCCGCGCACCGTCTGCACGGCGGTAGTAAAATTCCTGACAGTCCGGATCGTCAAAGACCTTCAGAAGCCGCATGAAGTCCTCCGCCAGAGGCAGCTGTTCCAGCTCTCTCCGCTCAGCCCAGAACACCTCTCCCTCCTCAGACCCCCTGACCGCGCCCTCAAACTGGTCTGTCTTAAACAGCAGGACAATATACCGTGTTCCGCTGTCGGTCTGAAACTGCTTGACGCCGCACAGGACCGGATGAAACACCCGAAGTCCGGTCTCCTCCTGTATTTCGCGAACCGCGGCCTCAACAAACGGCTCTCCGGGCTCCACATGTCCGCCGGGCAAGGTCACGCCCTGCCAGTCCTGCCTCACTCTGTTCTGAAGCAAAATCCGCGTCCCGTCATAGACCATACATAAAACCGTAAGCTCTGTCCGTTCAGTCCTGTCCATCTCCTCACTCCATTTCTCTGAGAAAATTCAGTACGTCAGCCAGGCTGTCCGCCCGCAGATCCGCGGCCTTTAGCATGTCATCGTCCGCCGGAATCAGGTCGGGGACAAGGATGGTGAACAGACCGGCCCGGCGGGCCGCAAGGATGCCGTTTCTGGAATCCTCAATTCCGGCACACGCCTCCGGCGCATGGCCAAGCGTTTCTGCCGCAAGACAGAAAATGTCCGGGGCTGGCTTTCCCTGCTCCACATCCTCGCCGCAGATCACAGCGTCAAAGTACGCCCGCACACCGGCCCGGCGGATCAAATCCTCAGCCCGGTCCCGGTTTGTGGAGGTGGCCACAGCACACCGCAGGCCCCGCCGCCGGGCGAATTCCAAAAGTGCGCAAAGTCCGGGCTTCACCGGAACGCCGTCCCGGTCAATGACCGCGTCCTGATAGCCGATCTTTTTCCGGCGGTAGCCCGAATAGTCAAAATCATCCCCAAACAGCTCCAGATACTGTCTGCGGATCTCAGTGCCCGGAAGCCCCATAAAGCCCAGCATGGTCTCCCGGGGGAGCTGGATCCCGTAAAGCTCCGCCGCATGCTCCATGGCCGACACAGAGATCACCTCCGTGTCGAACATGGTGCCGTCCATGTCAAAAATCAAACCTTTTAGTTTCACGTGCCGCTCCTCCGCTATTTCCAGATATGAATTTTTTCGGCCCGATGCAGAGACAGAATAATGTTCATGGTGACTGGGAACAGGATGGCGCCCATAAACCCAAACCAGACGAATCCAAGATAGATACAGATGATCGCCACAATGGGCGGAAGCCCCAGCTGGTCTCCCACCACTTTCGGCTCAATGAACTGCCGGACGGCGGTAATGATCAGATAGAGCAGCAGCAGGCCCAGCGCAAGGTAATACCGTTGCTGGAACAGGGAGATTACAGCCCAAGGCAGAACCACCGTCCCTGTTCCCAGAACAGGCAGCGCGTCCGCCACGGCAATGACGGCCGCAATCCCAAATGGATTGTGGACCCGCAGGGCCAGAAGCCCCACTGAGAGCTCCACAAAAGTGATACACATTAAGATCAGATACGCCTTCACATAGCTGGCCAGCGTCTTTCCCAGGTAGTCCTTGATATCCAAAAGCATGTTCTTGCTCCGGTCCGGGATCTGCCGCTTGATAAAGCTGAGCACGCTGTCATAGTCCATACTGATAAACAGGGAGGACAGAATCGTGAACACCAGGGAAATCAGCATCAGCGGGAGCTTGGTTGAGGCTCCCGCCAGAGCGGAGAGCACCTTGGTGGACAGGTCCACCAGCGAGGACTGAAGACCTTCCAGCATACTGGTCAGGGTCTCGCCCACCTGCTGTGCGATTTCCGGTGAGAACCGCTCCGCAAAATCCAGGATTCCCTTGTTGGCCGCGGCCAAAAACGGGCTGATCTCACTGGAATAAATGGTCGGAAGATTCAGACAGAACTGCTTGATGTTCTGAAACAGCGCGTTGCCGCCCAGCCAAAGCAGAAATCCCAGCAGGATATAGCCCAGCAGGACAATGATAAACGCGCAGAACCGCTTGTTCAGCCGGGTCACTCTGGACACGAGCCGGATCAGAGGCCGGAACATCAGCGCAACCAGAAAGCCCAGCAAAAACGGCATGATCCAGCTTATGGCATACTCCAGAAAGAGGAACGCCAGAAACAGAACCATTGCATAAAAGATGATGTTGATGATAAAATTCTTCCGTTTTTCGATTTTGTTTAAATCCATACTCTATTGTCCTTTTGTCCTTTGACGTTCCCAAACACCGCGCGGCCGCCGCGCTTTCCCTGCGGGGGCGCATCCCAACCGGCAATCAATGGGTTAGGCATAATTATACACCAGTTCAGCGAAAATAGCAAGCGCTGTGTGAAAAGATTGACCGGGGTTTTTCCCCGGAACTGATAAAAAAGGATTGCAATTTTATGATACCCGTTATATAATAGGATAAACAGTATAGCAATGAAAATGGAGGCGTCTATGGATAACCGGCAAAGGCACAGAATGCGGCAGGTTCTGCTTCTCTTCGGCGCGGCCGCCGCGCTGGGACTGCTCCTGCTGGCAGGCAGCCTGTGGCTGAACCGGGGGATCCCGTGTCCGTTTTTCCGCATCACCGGGCTCAGATGCCCCGCCTGCGGGATGACCCGCGCCGTGGCGGCGCTGGCCTTAGGGGACCTGCGCGGCGCGCTGGGATACAATCTCATGTCCCTTCCCGCTCTGGCACTGCTCCTGATGCTCTGCATCACCCAGGCGGTGCGGTATATCAGATACGGCGCCTGTTTTCTGCGGCGCTGGGAACGCGGGCTCTGTCTGGGCGCGGCTGTGGTTCTGCTGTGCTGGATGGCCGTGCGGAACATATGGCACATATAGCAAAAAGGCGCCGGGCGGCCTTTGGCATCAACCTATGAGAATAATTATGCTGAAATAAATCATTTTGCAGAAAGTTCAAAAATCAAAGGAGGAATTTTTTATGCGTTACTGTAATAAATGCGGCGCGCAGCTTGGCGAGCAGGATTCGTTCTGTCCGGTCTGCGGCACAGCCGCCGGCAATGCCGGAGGCAGCGGACCTTCCACTGTGCAGAACTGTCCCGCCTGCGGCTCCGCGGTGGGCCCCAATGACCAGTTCTGCGCCAACTGCGGCGCCCCCACCGGAAACCCGTCTCAGGTCTATCAGGGACAGGTGTACCGCAGTTCCAACCAGCGTTCCAAGCTGGTGGCCGGCCTGCTGGGCATCTTTGTGGGCGGTTTTGGCATCCACAACTTCTATCTGGGCAATATCAGCATTGGTGTGATCCAGATTATCGTGACGCTGGTGACCTGCGGCCTCGGCTCTCTCTGGGGCTTTATCGAGGGAATCCTCATACTGTGCGACCGCATCACCGTGGACGGCGAGGGCAAGCCCCTGGCGCCGTAAAATAAAATATAATAAAAAGCGCTATGAACCCAAACCAACTGCTTCATAGCGTTTTTTATGGTCTTTTACCCACGCCCCTGCGTGAGGGGCGACTATACACACCGCCGTACAGGCCGTTGCATCGGTTATTTCAATCCACGCCCCTGCGTGAGGGGCGACTATACTGGTGGGAGACTGTCCGGGATGATAATGGGATTTCAATCCACGCCCCTGCACGAGGGGCGACCCATGACCTCCGCCCCGTTATTGATTGATAGATATTTCAATCCACGCCCCTGCACGAGGGGCGACCCAGCACAATGCCAATCAGTACTGCCACCGTCAATTTCAATCCACGCCCCTGCACGAGGGGCGACAGCAAAAACAGATAAACAGCAGTCCATATCTCAGACATTCTCTGTTTGTTTTAACCATATTTTTGCTTTTTTCCCTTCTCAAACATTGTTTTTCACAAAAGATCTCTGCATTTGGGTATGCGAATCCTCCGGGCTTTTTATGATCGACTTGCATTCGCATTAAAAAACAAATGTATCTTTAGGCATATAACTCTGCTTTGCACCAAAATGTTCTATTTTGCTTTGATAGTTATTGCCTAAGTGATAAATCCTGATGCTGTCAAGCTCTTTATCCATTACTGTTAACAATTTCTCCCGGACCAGACAAAGCTCCGGCGGTGACAGTGCACATTCAAATACAGAATTTTGCACCCGCTGTCCGTAATTGACACATATTTGGGCAACCCGGCGCAATCTTTTTCTGCCTTCGCCGGTCTCCGTATTGACATCATAAGTGATCAGTACAAGCATCATTAACCCCTACTTCCAAAAAAACGGCGGATAAGCTTCCATATCGCCCCGTATGTAACGTGCCAGCAGCATTGCCTGAATATATGGCAGTAACCCCCATTCGGTCTTTTCCTGCAAAAACGGGTGTGTCAATGTCTCATGCTTTTTTTGCTGCCATATAGACAGAACCTTCCGCCGGCCCTCCTCGCTGAGAAGAATTCCGCCGTTTTCCTTTTTGATAAAATCTTTTGCATCCACCATTTTTTTGTTCATCACTGTCAAAACAAATCGGTCTGCAAAGCAGGCTCTGAACTCTTCCAGCAAATCAAGCGCCAGTGAACAGCGGCCGGGCCTGTCTGTATGCAAAAAACCTGCATACGGATCTATCCCAACGGTTTCCAGCGCGCTGACGCACATGGAGGTCAGCAGACTATAGGTAAAGGACAAAAGGGCATTCACCGGGTCCAGCGGCGGCCGCCTTGTGCGCACATGAAAGGCAAAATCCTGTTTGTTCTGCAAAATCATCTGATCAAAAACCGAAAAATACATGCTTGCGCTTTCTCCCTCTATGCCGCGCAGACGCTCAAAACTTTCTGCTTCCAGCGCTTCCAGTGCGGATTTTCTTAGAAAGGTGGCAATCTGCACAAACCGTTCTCGGTCCAGCCTTGGTCCATGATCCCGCAATGCCCGGTATACAACCGCAGAGGAATTCTTTATCTTTGCCGCAATGATGCTGCGGGATATGGCGAGGCTTTTCTCTTCATCATCGCAGATCCGGTACTGTTCCCGCCGCAGAAGAATGTTCCCATAGCATTTGCCAGTGACCTTTGCCAGAAACCGTCCCGAAGGTTTTAGAAAAACCAGCGCTTTATTCATATCAGCACACTTTCCCATCAAGGCAGGGCTGGCGCCCACATATCCAAACGCAACAATACTGTCCACAATATGAAGCGGCAGTCTTCCGATTTGTGCGCCCTCCGCAGTGGCCACAACATTTTCCCCGTCCAGTGACAGATACGCGTTTTCGGTTGTAATATACAGTGTATTCAGCAATTTTTTCATAACTCGCCCATCTCCTGTGCCCCAACGCTGTCCCTTATGTACGCTTTCACTTGATTCAGCCGATAAAGCTTTGGCATGCATAAATTTTTCAAGGAACAGGCCTGACAGCTTTTTGTTGGCTTCACCTTTGGAACATATCCCCGCTGCAAAAGCTCATGCATTTCCGCAAACATATCCCGCACCTTTGTCCGCAGGGCATCTGTAAAATCGACTTTAAGACGCTTTTTGGTTTGTCCATAAAATATTGCGCCGTGTTCGATGTCACATAAAAGCATTTCTTCCAGGCACATAGCCTGCGCCGTAAGCTGCAGGATGTCAATGTCAGCGTCCTTTGGCGCGCCCCGTTTGTATTCCACCGGATATACAAGATAACAGCCCTCCCGGCCGGAAAGGCTGATGCCCTGGGCGCTCTTCCGGAATTCCACCACATCGCATTCGCCGCTGACGCCCATAGAGGCAGAAAATACAGGCATTGCCCGGGATATTATAACCTCCCCGCGGCACTCCGATACATAGGCGTCATGACAGCGTTCATGCATCAAGGAGCCCTCCGCTGTCCGCAGATTTTCCTCCCATACCTGCTCAATATGAATCATCGCCCATTGTCTCCGGCAAAACGCAAAATGCTGGATCCCGGAGAGCATCAGATAATCCTCTTCCCTATATTCCATCAATGATCTCCGGCGTCAGTCCGTCAAGAGGCAGCAGACTGATGCAATAGTCGTCCTCTGACGCCGGAAGGTCTACGCCGTCCTTCAATGCGACACAAAGGGACTTGTGCACCTTGGCAGAGGAATACTGCCCGATCTTATTGTTATGCTTCCACCAGTAAACCCGGACAACCTCCATACTCCCGTCCGGCCGTGCAGACGAAGCGTCATTGATAAACAGCGTCCTCAAACATTCCTTAATCTTCTCCGCGTCCGCCTCCGTAAATCCGGTCTTTTCGGCAAGCTGCACATTGATTGCCCCCTTGATGAGATACAGGCCAAAATCCACCGAATGCTTTGCCCCCATGGTATCTGAGCTCTTCCCGCCGTTTTGGGTGGGCTCGCTGTTTACGCTTTTGGTAATCTGAATGCTGTGGAGCACAATGGGAGATACGCTTTTTGCCGCCTGCACGGAAACAGGTCCCCGCACGCCGCAGGATACGCTGCCCTTTTCCTTTTTGTCCTTATCGCCCTTTTCCCCTTTAAACGCAAACACCTGTCCAAAGGACCGCACGTCCATCCATGTTTCACAGGCTGTTTTGGCATAGTCGTCCCTGCCGGCATATTCGGTAATGGTCTTGCCCGCCCGTTGACTGAGGCTCCCAAAGCCGTCGTCACACCGCTCCTGGGACTGGACAAAAATATTTTCCCCCATATCCTGAAGCCGGTTGCGGATCTTCCGTTTAATGCACACATCAGAAATTTCTCCGAGGCCGGTATAGGTTGTCCGGGGGCGGTTGCCGTTGAGGGGATCGCCGTTTGGATTGGCCCCCTTGACGCTGACCAGAACTGCAAAATCAATTTTGTTTGCTAATACACTCATGTTACGCATCCTCCTTATTTTCCTAACGCTCTTTTTTTGTATAAAGCTCTTTTCTCTGTAAATAATACCCGATTAAATATTTTTCGTTCAGCGGATGGTTCAGTCGATTCTGGTCCTCCTCCCTTACCTTGACCATAATTTCCGTTATCATATGCCTGCAATAGAGCCGCAGACCCGGCGGCAATTTCTGAAAATACGGCAGAAGCGCCCCCTCGATTACGCTCCAGGTCTTCATTGGGTGCTGTGTGAAGGCGTTCTGGAGCTGTATGGCGTTGGGCTCTCTCGTTTCTTCCCGGTCAAAAGTGCTCCGTTCAACATACTCCCCAATAGCCAGCAGTCTTCCGAACAAATAGCTTCTGTCATGGTTGTTTTCATCCAGCTTCAACGTGACTTCATCTCCTTTTCCAATATCATTGTAGTATTTTCTTATCACAGCACAGGCGGTAAACAGAAGCCGCTCCCGGTTCCCTCTGGTATAGGCCAGCGGCATGGAAGCCCGGCGCCACAGAGCCTGTACCATATCCCAGGGTATGGGCTGGCCGTCCAGCATACAGAAAATAAGACGCTGGACCTGTTCCTTCATGACCCTGTCGTCGGTTTCTAAAAAGTTCCCGCGCTGGATTCCAAACCCACAGTCCACAATGCGCTCCAGCTTTGGGGCCTGCACCGCGTAACGGCTTTTTCCCTCTCCGTAAATCCGGTTGTACCAGGCGCAGCCCGCATACCATTTTTCGATTCTATCATAAAAATCCGACGCTTTCAGCTCATTGTAATAGAGAATGGCCAGCCGCCCGGTTGTGGCGGCATCCAGACCCATAATCACAATATCGTCGTTGTCAGCCAACTCGTTCCGGTATCCCGCAAGGGTATTTTTCAGGCGGTACTGATAGGATTCCTCAGTGAATGCCCCGGCTTCCTTCTGTTCATCCTCCGGCTCCGTCTCGAACAGCTCATTCACATCCCTGAAGTTTACCGTCGGTTTCCCCTTTGGATTCCAGCAGATATAGGTGCGCTTATCCTTCGTCCCCACCACAATCCCCTGCTTTGCCGCAAGCCAGGTCAGAGCGCCGTGTACCTTCTGAGACGCGCCGTAGCCAACCGCACAGGCCTCGCCGGCGGTCGCAAATCTGCCTCGAAAGGTAAAGTTTTGAGTATCATTCGCCGAAAGCAATTTTGCATTATACTTTGCCGCCACAATGCCCTTGGGGTGATTCGCCGCAGCAGTCTCACGCTCTCCGCTCAGATAGCATATATCCTTTTGGCCCGGCTGGCGGGAAAAATAGTAGTTGGTATAGCGGTCAAACAGGGACGGGTCCTCAAAGACGCCCTCCGGCTCAGTCCCCAAAATCCGAAAACGTACCAACGCCTTTTCACAGGGCTGACCGGAAACCTTTTTTGCCGTGAGTCTTCCGTCCTCCGTCTCCAGAATACCCGCCCGAATCAGGTCTGCTGTCATACATTTTTGGGCGATATAGCGGTACACGGCCCGAACCTTGGGATGGGCGCAGTCCGATTCACACCATTCCCTCAGCTGCTCTGCATAGTTTTCATGCTTCTCCTCCGCCTTTTTGGCATTGGGCAAAAATCGGATTAAATCCCCGGCAACATAAGACAGATTGTCACACAGGGCGTGGGGCGCAATTCCGCTTGCACGGGAGGCCGACGCCTCGGTAACCGGAATCATGGTTCTGCCGTCTTCCTTTGCCAGGACGGACGCACGCTGAAAATTTCCATCTAAGTCGAGCGTGATCTCAATCTGGGCGGTGGCCGCCATATGCGCCGGCAAAGGCAGCGGCGCCTTTTCGTCCGCCTTCCCGGCCAGATGCTTATTGGCCTCATAGGTCTGATAAAGCATGGACATCCAGGACATTCACTCCACCTCCCCAAACTCCGCCGTACCCGAAAAGTTGTGCAGTTCACTGCCGAAAGGCTTGATTTCCATCTCCCTGACCGGCCGGTGGATACAGCGTTCCGGCGGATCAAACAGGATCTCCCCTCCGCGCATAACCGCGCGCCAGAGGCGGACGGTCATCTTCCCCCGGGTCTCCTCAGAATACGCCTCGTCCGCATAGGTGATCCCGTGATACATCATGCCAAAATCTATTTCCGGCGTGTCATCATAGGCGCCGGCACCCTCGCCATAGGCGCAGGGGCCCGCATAGCCCTGGCATTCGCGGGTGCCAAGGAAAATATCCCGCCTGCCGCCCCGTTCGATCATCCGCTTGGCAATGTTATGATGCTTGTTCTCGTTCCGGTCCGCCGACAGCTCCGGCCGGTTCTCATTCCACACAAAATGCGCCCGCACCTGGTATTTCACATCCTTCAAATAGGTATAATAGGCCAGATCGTTTTTGTTTTCAACATATTTGATGGGCCGGATTCCCTTGGTCTCGGTCTGGATTTTATTCATAATCCGCACACTGTCTACAATCCACACCAATGTTGGTTTCCAATAAATGGAATGCAAGATCCCCTTCAGCGCCTCATAGGTGGGCGCCTGATAGCTGAATTTTTCCCCGCCGACTCTGGTGACCGGATCGGAAAACAGCGCATAGTCGCCCGTAACCTCGAATTCTACCGTATTTCTGTGTATCAAAGTTCTCTTCCCCCTTTTAAAACATATATTCACGATCCAAAGTCAGTCCGGTTGCTTCGCTGTAGCACAGCTCGTTTAAAATCAAAAAACGATTTTTATCATCGCTGTACAGCATATCCATCTCCTCCAGCTTTTGTCTTTCATATTCAAAAATACTGACGGTATACAGCTTTGCGGTTTGGAGCAATGCCGCCTCGTACTCCATATCATACGCCGCACGCTCAGAGAGCAGATCCGACACCAGCTGCCGGCCTTCCTCCATATATGGGACAATGATATCCGTTGTCTCTTCATCAAAGACCTCAAACGCCATGCCCGCGGTTTGAAACGCCTGATTCAAATAGCAGCGGCCCTGAAACCGTACCCTTTCCAAATTGCCCGCGTTATCCGCCAGCAGATCAAACAGATTTACCGTACGGCCGCCGAGCCTGCACGGATATCCGGCCTGTTTCCTGACATCGGCGTCCTGAAACAATTTTTCATAATAGGCCGAAACGCTCTTGCGGCTCAGCAGATCATCTTCATATTTTTCCGGACACTGTTTGTATTCCCAGAGCAGAGACCGGGTACACCGCTGCGCAATCTCTATTTCATGCAGCATCCTCAGATTTTCACATCCATGCCGCAGATTGCAGATATACGCATCGCATATGCGTCCAAACTCACCGCCCCGGTTACACCGGCCCGCCGCCTGCACAAGGCTGTCTATCCCCGCCTCCATCCGCACCACGGTTTCAAAGGACACGTCCACCCCCGCCTCCACAAGCTGGGTTGACACGCAGATACACTTTTCCCCGCTTTCCAGACTGGCCCGAATCTGTGCCAGGGCGTCCCTCCGGTGCCGGACACACATGGAAGCGGAAAGATGCCGGATCCCGGGCAGCCCCTTCTCCTGCAGTCCCTGAAACAGCGCACAGGCAGAGGCCTTGGTGTTGCAGATCACCAAAAGCGACTGGACCGATTGCGCCAGCGACGCGCAAAAATCCGCGGCCTCCTCGATATCCATGCCGTACGGTGTGGTTTGATCCATCATGCGCGTCCTTTGAAACACGCCGAACGCAGCCGGGTCATAGGGCACCATATCTTCGGGCGTCGTATAGCAAAGGGCTTCTCCGGCCAAATCAAGGCGCGGCTGGGTGGCCGAGGATAAGATCACCGTCGCGCCGCAGCAATGGGCCAGAAAGTTCACAGCTGCATTAAACAAATCCAGCATTTTTTTCGGGACGGTCTGCACCTCGTCAATGACGATCACACTGTCAATCAGGGCATGAAATCTGCGGATTGACGTGGTTCTGCCGTCAAACATACTGTTGAGCAGCTGAACCAGCGTGGTAATCAGCACCGGCGCCTCCCAGCTCTCGCAAAGCAGTTCATACGTGTCAAGGTCTTCCGGCGTCTCAAAGGTTTTGACCACATTGGAATGGTGCTCTGTCACCAGATCCTCACGGCCAATATAATCTTTAATAACCGCGCTGTTTTGCTCTAATATACTGAGAAGCGGTATCACAAACAGAATCCGCCGTTTGCCGTGTTCCGCCGCGTGGGCCAGCGCATACCGCAGGACTGCCAGGGTCTTTCCCGCGCCGGTGGGCAGGTTCAGGCGATATACCCCGCCCGGGTGTTTGGCAAATTCTCTGCACGCCTCGGAGAACAGATGCCGGATCTGATTGATCCCGCCGCTTCTGTCCAGTGCTGTCACCCTTTGCTCAACCGTGCAAAGCAAGTCCCGCCACAGCGCCGCGGATACCGCCTCTGTTCCGGCTGGTCCGCGGCCGGACATGAATTCGGCCGTATCCCGGCGGTCGCCGTCAATCACAGCAGAAAGCACCATCCGCGTCAGCAGGCCAAGCAAAAAACACTTGTTGCTCTTCTTTAAATTTGTACTCATTCGTGCCAGCATACTCGCAATCTCTCCGCAGGCCAGCGTAAATTCCCGGTCGATTTCCCCGGCATCCGCACAGGTGTCAAGGAAGTTCTCAACCGCCTCCTGATAGCAGATTTCCTCCTTGTCTTTTAAGGTCCGGTGTTCAAATCCACTTTCCTGCTCGAGGTTGACACAGTCAAACAGGCCGTGATGGGCGCCGATGGCATAGCTTATGACCTCCGCGGTCAGCAGCGCAGCCGGCGCGCCCCCGGTATGATAGCGTTCCATCAGATAGATCACAGCGCAAAAGGTGTGATTCACGCTTCCGCGTCTTACGTCTTCGCCGGCGCCGGCCTTTTCTATATACTGCTTGAATTCCTCCTTGGCCTTTCCCATATCGTGCAGAAGGCCCGCAAGATATCCCGTATGGTAAAGCCCGGCGGGCCCCAGGGATTCCGCCGCATACCGCGCCGTATTTCTGCAATGTTCACTAACTGACTGAATTTTTTTCCCTTGATCTGAATCTTTTATATGGGCCGGAAATTCCTTCATGGCACAGCCTCCCACAACACAGATTTTTGATAAATTGGATCAAAAACAACGCGATTTCGGGCTCAATTTCGATTTATCGAACTTTTCTTACATAATATCACAATAGTTCGGTAATTACAAGCCTCAATTTGGACAAAATTACTATTTTAATAAAATGACACCCGGTATATCTATATCCGGCCCCGGACAATGAAAAATGCCCTTATATCCGAAGATATAAAGGCATGATCCATGAGTTTGAAAGACACCGCCGGCCGGTCAGGCCTGAAAGGCCAGCTCTCCCGCGGCAAGCCGTTTGGTCAGTCTGCGCATATCCACAAGGTATACGATCAGAAACAGCACAGCGGCCCCGGCCCAGGCAAAGGGACTTGCAAAGCAGACGCCCAAATAGCCGAATGGAATGGCCAGAATCAGGGCGCCGGCCAGACGGCCCACCAGCTCCACAGCGCTTCCGATCAGAACGATTCCCGTATTCCCCATACCCTGCAGTGCGTTGCGGAAAATGAAAATACAGCTAAGGGCCGGATAGAAGCACGCCGAGATGGTCAGATACTGTCGGGAATAGCGCACCACTTCCTCCACGTTCTGCTCTCCCCCGCCAATGAAAATGTGGGTCAGGCCACGGCCGAAAATTACCACCAAAGCGGCGCCGAGGGCAGAGGTCACCAGCAGGATCACCGTGGTCTTCCTGACCCCTTCCCGAATCCTGCCAAGATCTCTGGCGCCGTAGTTCTGCCCCACATAGGTTGCCAATGTCAAGCCCAGGGACATCATGACCTGGGAGGCCAGCTGTTCGATCTTGTTGGCCGCGGTATAGCCCGCCACCGCAATGGCGCCGAAGCCGTTGAGAATGGCCTGAACCGCCATGGCGCCGATGGCAATGACGGAATTCTGGACCGCCATGGGAATGCCCATACGCAGGTGATACCACGCAAACCTCCGGTCAAACCGCCAGTCGCTCTTCTGCAGATGCAGGATCGGAAAATGCTTCCCTACATAGAGCAGGCAGAGCAGACCGGAAACGGCCTGTGAGAAGATGGTGGCCACCGCCGCGCCCATGACGCCCATATGAAAATTGAGAATACAGACAAAATCCAGGATGATATTGAGCACGGACGCAATCAGCAGGAAATACAGCGGCGTTTTGCTGTCGCCAAGGGCGCGGATTACGCTGGATATGTAGTTATAGAACATGGTCGCCGGAACGCCCCAGAAAATCACGACCAGATACCGGTAGGCCTCCTCCATAACATCCTCGGGCGTGTTCATGATGGTGAGCAGCCACCGTGCCCCTGCCACGCTGAGCAGCATGAGCGCCACGGAAAAGACCGCGCTGAGCATGGCGCCCATGGCGACACTGCGCCGCACGCCGGCCATGTCCCCAGCGCCGAACCGCTGAGACACCATGATTGCGAATCCCCCGGTCAGCCCCATGGCAAAGCCGATGATGAAAAACACCAGCGACCCGCTGGCCCCCACGGCCGCCAGTGCGTTGATGCCGATGGTGCGTCCCACGATAATGGTATCCACCATGGAATAAAACTGCTGAAAGATGTTGCCGATGATCAAAGGTATGCTGAACCAGACAATATGCCGTAGCGGATTCCCTTTTGTCATATCAATGGTCTTGTCCTTTGCCATTTCATTTTCTCTCCCTTCCTGCCTTGTGAAATCCAAGTTCTTTAGATAGTTGTTACAATATACTACCATCCCATTTGGATGTCAATAGGTTTTTTGAAAAATAAAATAATTCGTCAAAAAACAAACGGAAGGGGTCAGATAAAGGGTAAAATCCGTCATTTTGACCGGGCTGTTATTTCCATGTATATTTCCGTCTGCGCAAGCGCAGACACCGGCCCAGATCCACGCCCGGCGGCAGAAGCACCATGGCAACGGGGAAGGATGTCTCCTCCGGCCGGTCCAGCTCCCGAACCATGGCATAGTCCCCGTTAATTCCGACAATGATATAATCCTTTGGCTCCATGAAATCACCTCGCTGTTTCAAACAGCATATTATATTTTTTCGCACAGGACAAGAAAAATTTTTCTGGGTCAGCGCCCTTGACATTTATCTCAGTTATCATATAATAGGTCTAGCTGTAATTCTGATTGCTATGTGAGGTGCATTCTATGAATCCAATTATCCGGGGCAGCCGAGATACCGCATACCGCGATCCTGCCTGTTATTATCACAACGGTACTTACCATCTGTTTTTTACCAAGGGAATCAAGGAAGACGGGTATATGTATAACTTTGTGGCCAAAAGCACCAGCACAGACCTCATACACTGGTCCGCACCTGTGGTGCTGACCCCAAAAGACCGGACGCTCAACTACTGCAGTCCCGGAAACATCATTCCCGCAGGGGACCGCTATGCGCTCTGCCTCACCTCCTACCCGCTGCGCACCCCGTACCGGGATGGCTTTTGGGCAGATGACACCGCCCGTCTCTATCTCATGTACACAGAGGATTTTGAGCATTTCACCGAGCCCGTGCTGATCCGGGCAAAGGGTGACAGCACCGCCCGGGAAATGGGCAGGATGATAGACCCCTTTATTCTGGAGGATAAGGATGAGCCAGGCAAATACTGGCTCTTTTTCAAGCAGAACGGGGTCTCTATCTCCTGCTCCCACGATTTGGAACATTGGACGTATGAGCGGCACATTGAGGGCGGCGAAAATGCCTGTGTTCTCATTCGGGACGGCCAGTATTTTCTGATCCATTCCCCGGAAAACGGGATCGGCTTTAAAACATCGCATAACCTTATTGACTGGACCGACTGCGGCTGTACCGTACTGGACCAGGCAAAATGGGACTGGGCAGGGGGACGTCTGACCGCCGGATTCGCTATGGAGTCCCGGGGCATGACACAGCACAGGTATCTCATGTTCTTTCACGGCTCAAAAAAGGACGCCTTTCCGGAAACACATGGAGAGGCCAGCCTGGGTCTGGTCTTTACCGACGACTTCAGAACCTTTTACGAAAATGCCTGACCAAAAGACTGTCCAGCCGTAAAATTTTGTAGGGACTTGCAAAATCCGCGGAACTGCGCATAAAAATTTAAGAGCAACCAATTTTACCGGGGGTGTTTTTATGCTCAGTTTTTTATTCCAATGTCTGCAATCCATTACGTTGCTTCTCTCCTACCTGTCCGGCAGCAATTCCTTTCCCAAGCCGCTTTCCGCGGAGGAGGAACGGGAATGCCTGCTGCGGTGTCAGGCAGGGGACATGGAGGCCAGAAATAAGCTCATTGAACATAATCTGCGTCTGGTCGCCCATATCGCCAAAAAATATTCCGGAAGTGTCCGGGATCATGAGGACCTTCTTTCCATCGGCACCATTGGCCTGATCAAAGGTATTTCCAGCTTTGATCCAACCAAAGGGACCCGCCTTGCGACCTATGCCGCACGCTGTGTTGACAAAACAATACACTCGCAGCGGCTCTTTTTGAACAAAAAGAGGGAATTTCAGCCCCCTATTTCAGAAGTTGGCGGATTTTAACAAAAATCAACAGTCAAATGTATTTGTTATATAGTCATAGGGCGAATGGAACAATTTTCATGCCCATGTATATCCATACCATTCGGCTGCTGAAACCACGCAACAATCGAGAGGGTGAAAAGTTTAATTTGCTCTATACCAATCCGGCGGATATTACAAATATATCGGACAAGCTGAAATATTACCGCTATCAAAAAGCCATGCACCAAAAAGACGTTGCAGCATATATCGGAATGGATAGGGGGACGTATGCCAATTATGAAGATAATCAACGGGATTTCTACCCAGCCGCTATGGTGGATAAACTGGCGGCGTTGTATCACATTAACGTCTATGAACTGCTGGACGACTACAACCGTTTCCTGTATGAAGGACAAGGACAACAAATAAAAGCTATACGCAAACAATTGAGTATTACGCAAAAAGACCTTGCCGTTATGATGAATGTGGAGATTACCAAAGTCAAACGCTGGGAACAAAATAAGGTGCGGATGTTCAAAGGGATATGGGAAAAACTGTTAAAACTTGACACCAAAACTTCGGCCAATCTATAAAAAGTTTATATAATAGCCGAAAACAGAAAAAGAAACGGTCAAATTTTCTGACCGTTTCTCGTATTATCTTATACCATCTGATTATGTCTATATCAACCACGCCGGAACAATCAAATTTTCCCTGCTAAGCGCCGACAATTCACCCTTCATACATACCACCGCACCCATACCACGGGGAACGGTTGCCTTATCCAGCACAGAAAATGCCTTTACCATGCTATTGTTGGGTGAGGCTGATTTTTTAATCTCAATCGGATGAAGCTGTCCATCGCTTTCCATGATAACATCAATTTCCCGTGCGTCCTTATCCCGATAATAATATAAATACGGCTCTTTTCCTGCATTGTAATAGGACTTTACTATCTCGCTCACAACATAATTTTCAAAAATAGCCCCGTTCATGGCTCCACTTTCTAATGTTTCAGGACTGCTCCATTTGGTAAGATACACCGCAAGTCCACAATCGGTAAAATACAGCTTCGGCGTTTTGATGGTACGTTTCAGCGTATTGTTGGAATAGGGGCGCAAATAGAAAATCAAGCCCAGAGTTTCCAGAATTCCCAGCCACTTTTTCGCAGTTACCTGGTCAATAGAAGCATCCCGTGCGATTTCCGCAACATTTAAAAGCTGGGAAGTCCTTGCGGCAACGGCCGTGATGAATTGCAGAAAATTCAAGCTGTCGATGGTGGGTAACAATTCCCGAACATCCCGGTCAATGTAAGTTGAGATATAACTGCTGTAAAAAATATCCCGGTTGGAGTATGTTCCACTCACAATTGCAGGCATGGAACCACGCCAGATTCGCTCGAATATCTGCATGAGGTCAGCGCTGTCCGCTTTGCTCTGCTTTTGCTTTAACTGCTCCAAATCTAGCTTGAACGGCTCATTTGCACAATGGTTGTAAATCTCATTTTGTGAAAGAGAGGATAAATTCAGAACGGCAACCCTGCCAGCTAAACTCTCCTGAATCCCCTGCATGAGCTTAAATGCCTGTGAACCTGTCAGCCAGAATTCCCCAGGAGCACGGTTTTTATCCACCATGATTTTAATATAAGTAAATAACTCCGGTGCATATTGTACTTCGTCAATTAAAATCGGCGTACCGTAGGTCTGGAAGAATAGTTCCGGGTCGGTTTTTGCAAGCTGTCTTGCGGTTAAATCGTCTAAGGTAACATAGGTGCGCCCGGTTCCCTCCATCAGCTTTTGGAGCATGGTTGTTTTACCAACCTGCCTCGGGCCTGTAATTAAAATGGCGGGATATTCAGAGGAAAGCTCTGCCACCAGCTTTTCCATATCTCTTTTGATATACATAAAAACACCTCGTTTTCGGCTAATCTATATTCTGCTTATATTATAGCCGAAATTTGTGAAAAAATCAATAGGAATGAAAGAAAAAGAAACGGTCAAACTTCCTGACCGTTTCTCGTTTTATCTTGGATGGCTTGCACCAGCTTTCGTTTTTGTTCAAGGGGGCAAGTCAATTTTGAAATGTATTTTGCGATTGCCTCGGCTTGAACTTCGGATACTTTTTGCCGCAAAGCCTGTTTATCTTCTTCCGCTTCGGGATAGTGCATAAACACTTCCAATCGACTACCCCCTTCCTATCTACTTTAATTTATATGAGTGTCAGCTTGTACAATATGTTGCTGATCTGCGGAATCCTTTTCGGCTAACCGTTTGAAATAACTATTAAGCTCTACGAGTTTAAATGTTGTTGCGTATTTCCGAACGGGGTCTACTTCCAGTTCATAATCACTATAGATTTGAATATTATCAGCGAAACATAGCATTTCGCTGACATAGACCGTACCGAAGGATTTTCCTTGCTCGCCGTTGACATCATCGTATGAATAATGAACCAGTGCACCTGAATATTTTGTCCCTGTTTTATGGCTTGTGCCATAGATATTTTGTTTCCCTAATATGGTAATAATCATTTAAATTCCTCCTCCATGTTTAGCGTACTGCGTCGAATTATTGTAACGGCAATGCGGACTTTTCGGGTACAGTATAGCTATTGTTACGAATGGTTTCAACTGTAGTTATTTCAAATACATTCAACTGTATGGATGATGTCCCATCAGGCTCTATACATTCTTGTTCCTGCAAAACCATTCCGAATTCCATACCGATTAGCTGGGATAAATCTCCATGGAATTGGAAATTTGGATTTGACTGTTGAAGTATGTGGATAAACGAATTTAATTTATCTTGTTCTGATGGCATCTGGATAACATATCCGCAATCAAACTTCATTTCGTAGTCAAATAGATACATATTGTCAAAATATCCCTGATATTCTCCCTCTGCAATATCAATTAAGAATGTAATGGTTTTTCCATTATCATTGTTATTTCTATAAATAATCACATCGCGAATATTTGCAATATAGCCACCTGCCGGCATACTCTGTAACCATTTTACTGTTTCAAAATCATCTTGATAAAATCTCGTCATTTTTTATTCCTCATTTCTTTTTAAAATTTAATTTTTCCATTCATTTAGGCAATGGGGGCGTTTTTCATGAGAGAAAAAATTTATTTTATTTTTCTTGATTTTTTCTGGACGAAAAACACCCCTTATTACCCTATGTTCCGTTAGTAACGGTATCCTTGGTACAAATAATCTACTTCGCTTTTGTCGAGTGTGCTATAGTCTATCTTGATGTCATAATAATACTCACCGTTGACTTTTACTGCTTCAATGCCATATAACTCATGTAGTTTTTTCGCAATACTGTTGCGAGGTACGGTGTAGTATGAATTTTCTCTGCACCATGCCTGATATACAATATTGAACGTTGAGCGTTTCATGCGTTTTTCACCCAGAACACAATGCTCAGTAACAAATGATGCCAAACTGTCATTGAATGCCTGATAGTGTTTCCGCTCTGCAATAATAGCGTCGCTCTCAGTGAATTTGTACCCATGTTGAATGGTTTCCCGAAATTTGTCCAGCGCTACACTGACGAAAATGTCCCGTTCTCTCATCATTTTATCTAAGAGTTGAGGGTCTCGTTTTTCAGCAGGGATTACGTTGGTGCATGGCACAATCATAAAGCGATTGTAAATTGCCTCACCGTTTCCGCCAAAATGTGGCAAATCGTTTGCACAGTACAACAACCAGCCTCGAAACTCACCGGAGTACATATCCCGGTATTTTGCTTCAATCATGATTTCATCCCCACCGGTCAGATTTTTTAGCACCGACATTTCAGGCAAGGTTGCCTTTGGTAAATCTCCCGTGCCAAGCAATCGTTTTCCTTGAATTTGTCCTGTACCAAAAGCGCCTTGCATACGGTATAGGTCAAGAGATAGGGAATGCCCTTTTCCTAAAATATTGATTATCAATTGCCGGTATTGTGTTTTCCCCGCTCCGCTCGGTCCGTATAACATTAAACATTTTTTGTACCGAGAGCCTTTGACACAACTAAAAACTGCACCGGCAAATTCCAGAAGCAACGTTTTTGTATCATTGTCTACGTCAGATGTTTCCATGGCATATTCTGTAGTGCATAAGCAGTCAAGATAGTGATTGATTGCTGGGGCGTCCTCAATTTTTGCATTGGGGATGTAATTCGCATTTAGCTGAATTGTGGAAATGTGCTTGGGGTCATGAGAAACCAACTCGCCTGAATCCAGCAACACAATACCATTTTTAACGTTCACAATGTTCTCGTCTGTGTTAAGCTGATTTTCCGATATGGGAACTTCGGTTTTCAGTTCTTCCAAAACATCTTCCCAATCCCGCTTTTTGCGAAATTCTTCCGGCATAAATGATTTAATAAATGCCTTCCATTCGTTATCGCTTTTAAGACAATAACATCCTTCAATGTAAATATACAGATTACCAAAATTGTTTAGTATGTTATATGTTTCTCTAATGTACATTGCCAATAGTTGCGGAAGGATAGTTAGTCCACTTGATAGGCTTTTTGTTACCCATGGTAATTGTAAGTAATCACCAAGTGTAACTGCGCTATCTTTGTTTGTAAATTGTTTTCCCGTGAAACGGGTGATTGCTTTCAGCAATTCTTGTTTGAAATTTTTCATAATTTTTTCCTTTCTTGTCTGGTTCACAAATCTAAAAGGAGAATGGATATCACATTTCTTTTAGTTCCATAAACCAGACACTACCAAGTTGATTTACAAGTGGTTAGCTATTCCGACTTGCGTGCCTTCTGTTCCGTACGGTATGGTTATATTATAAAATAAGTTTTTAGAGAGAAGGTTTGCAATATTACAAGAATTATATTATAATTAGTATGTTGTAATAAAGTCGAGGTGAACAAAATGGCAAAAAATCCAGAACTTGAAAAAATACGCAGTCAATTCTTCTTTTATTATCGTAGCTATGAAGAACTATCGAAAGAAAATTTCATAGTTTCAGAAAACGAATATGAGAAAAACCCAGATACATTGATAAAAGGTTATCCAGAGGAAAAAACATATCCATTTGGAACATTTATATTGTACTGCATAAATTTTTTAGAGAGATTGTATAGCCGTATTGAATATACAAAACAAAGTAATACAGACTTGAAACCTGCCAAACAATGGCGCCAATTGAAACTTATGATAGCTTCGACCATTGATGAATTTTTCCCGGAAACAGATGAATCGGTATTAGAGTATTTTTCAATATTCATACAATCGAATTTGGATATTATTTTAAATGAAAAATCGGAAGAGTATAGAAAAATAAAAAATCTGCTTAGCTATGTTGATTTATGTACACTATCTCAAAAAGCATGTACCGTTTCAGAATTATTAAATATGTGTAGGTTGAATGCCCAAATAGTAAATACAGGGTTTAAAGTATTATTTGACTTATTTATTCAAACTACAGATAATATACTGTCAGAGCGTGCTTTAATAGAAAAATTTCTTGAAATAAAAACAGAAAAAAATCGGTTTAATTTTGCTATAAGTCAAATTAGTAACGAATATGAAACTACGAACAATTCTGATATAGAACCCTTTACCAGATGTATTTGCAATTATTACAGATTATTTTCAATATCGGATTTCATAGCGGTTGGATTATATGAAATTTTTTCGCATAAAAAAGTTATCAAACGGTGTAAACAATGCAATCTATTCTTCATACCCAAAAATCGTTCCGATGAAAAATACTGTAATAATGAATTATTTCAAAAGATTTTTAAGCTTGAACATTCGTGTAAAGAAATGGGTAAGATGGAATGTGATATGAAACGAGCGGATTCTGATGTTCATAGAATATATAATAGTATAAGAGCTATGTTATATCACAAATACACAAGTAGTGATAAGAAAGTAACAGAGTTTATAGACCAACATCATGAAAAGTATATCAAATATAAAAATGGCGAAATAACGAAAAAAGAGTTTATAGCTTGGATGGATACCTATTACATCAGGGGACGAAAAATTAAAGATAAACACTTTAATGCTATAGAATTTTGGAAAAAGAAACTGGGTGATTCAAAAGAAAGCGACGATATTAACAAAGAATAATATTGAAAATATTTACAAATCATGATATACTATATATAATTGCGAGAGGAGGAGCCCGCCATGTGCACACCGTTACAATTGAATCAAATTACCAATGAAGTGAAACGGGATATGCAAAATGTGCTAGGAGACAAGCTACACCAGATTATATTGTATGGCTCCTATGCCCGTGGAGACTACGACAATGAATCGGATATTGATATGATGGTACTTGCTGATGTGTCGGAAACTGAACTGAAAAACTATCGCAAACAGGTTAACCGTGTCGCAAGTAAGATTGGGTTAAACCATGATATTATGATTACGATTGTCCTAAAAAATAAGAAGTTTTTTGACAGCCATCAAGAGGTGTTGCCTTTCTATCGCAATGTGGCAAACGAAGGGGTGCCTATCTAATGGAGTGGAAGAACAAATAAAACATGCCGAATATTTTATACAGCGGACAAAGAAGTATTTGAAAAATATTTTTATAGTTTAAGGAGTGAAACAAATGGCAGTTTGGGTTATGAAATTAAATCCTAAAAGCGCTAAAAATTCATTTGAATTTTGTTATCAAGAAAAAATTGTTGGATTCGGGTGGAGTGTTGAAGGCAGCCCAAAAAGCATTGAGGAATATAGAAAGTTTTTGGATGAACAAAAACTATATGCTGGTGATACCGGTTTAACTAAAGCAATCAATGCCTTTGAAAAGGTTAATAAAGGCGATATTATTTGGACGGTTGATAAACGCGGAGCATATTATATATGCCGTACTGATGGCGAATATCAGTATAGCAATGAGCCAAAACATAAAGAAGCAGATATTGTAAATTATATGCGTTGCTCAATATTTCATAAAATTGATTCACTCGATTTAGTGCCTGACTATATTATTCATGAATTAAAAGTATGTGGCACGATTCAAGCGGTAAAAAATGAAAAAGCAATAGAGTTATCCGAGTTGATGATAAAATATATTGATACTTTAGAAAAAGAATAATTACAATTTTATAAATTATACATATAACGACAAAACGCCCCACTTCATTGTGAGGCGTTTTCTTATGCCATGTATTGTCTCGCTCTTGACGTGTTAAGAGGACGTTAGAACGTTTTACTCTATGTTGGCGGGCAGGTTGCTGCTTTAAAATGACAGACAGTTTAGAGGACAAATTAAGGGTTATTCATCATTTTTCTGTTTTGCACGAAAGCAGTTTGCAACATCCAGTAAAACAGACACTTCCTTTTCAGTCAAATCATCTATATTTAAAACCGCTCCTTGTTCCATGCCGAGAAGATAGTCGGTAGATACACGAAACAGTTTCGCAAGTTCAACGATATACTGAGTAGATGGAACGGACAAGCCCATTTCCCATCCGTTAATACTGGAGCGAGTCAATCCCAGCTTTCGGGCAAGTTCCGCTTGCGTCATTCCCAGTTGTTCCCGTATGGTTTTTATTTTATCAGCTAATAATATCAATCCTTTTCCCATTCTTTCACCTCGTCTCTTGTAATAATTTTACTATAGTCAAAAAGATGTTTCTTTATCATTTAGATGTTATAACTTGACAATCGGATAGAATTACATTATAATGATAGTATAGTTTGGTGATTTTATCCTTTTATAAAATAATATGTGGAAAAGGCAGGAAATCGTAATTATCACACGAATTCATTTCTTGAAGGAGGTGAATTCGCATGAAATCAAGCACGATAGCCATTTTCGTACTGGTTGCATTACACGCAGTACCAAAGATTTTTGATATTGAATGCCCCCGTTGTAGGTCGTGGTGTTCTCTTTCGGAAGTCAAACGGACGGAAACAGGTACTTGCAATATGGCAACAAAAAGACGTAGGAATGGTATGGATATTCCTGTGGTGCGTACTTACTATGAAGTAACCTACCTATGCAAACGGTGCGGTGAAACGATAGTACGGCAGGAGTATAGGGATATAAATAATGAAGGGAAGAGTGTAGATGGCAAATTGTAACGAAAACAAAGGGTTTGGGAAATGTTATTCCCAACTTTGGAAATGTGAAAAATGCGGTAAAGTTGGTTGTACTCGTGATGGGTGCAGAAATCAACAATTTAAGAATGGTCGTTGCATGTCATGTGGACACACACGAAAGAAAACTGTTTAGGAAGGTGACCATCAATGAAAAATAAAGATTTTAAAAACTATGCGAATAAAGCAAAAGAGAAATTACAGAATGCAAAAAATATAGCACAGGACAAATTGCAAGATATGGAATTAGACAAAAAATTAGATAATCTGAAAGAACAAACTCAGAAAACGATGTCTGCTACTGCTGAAAAAGTAAGGGAAATGGAGTTAGATAAAAAATTAGCAGATTTGAATGACAATGTTGAAAAACACGCTAAAACTGCGGTTGAGAAAACAAAGGAAGCTGTATCATCTGCTGCAAATTCCGTTAAAGAAATGGAAATTGACAAAAAGATAGAAAATTCGGAGTTTGAAAAGCAAACAGGTCTGTTTGCAAAACTAAAAAGGTATCGTGCAGTAATTGCTATAGGCATAATTGCAGTAGTTGCGATTGGAATTTTTGTAAATTTCAATAATCATTCAAATAAAAATATAGCCAAAACTGATAATATTGCGGTAGATAAAGACGTCAGTAAAACAGAACCAGATTCTTCTAAATTTGCAGTTTTACATGCAGATAACTGGGAAAATCCTCCGTTAACAGGGCAGAATGAAAAAGCATATAAAATTTTAATGTCATCTGAGGATAGAAACGGAGCAGTAAATTTTAGGATTTTAGATATGATTATGATTCTAATGAAAAAAGATGGTAATTTTACTATACGAATTGAACAAGGTGTTGGTGTAATAGATGATAATTTGAGGTTTATTACAATAACTGGTAATTGCATTGTGCCAGCAGGTACATATGAAACAGTACATGGTTCTATTCAGTATAAAATAAAAATCAATGAACAAACTTGTGAGTTTTGGGGTACCGATGAACAGATACGTCAAATATGGACAGCATACACAATGGGTAATTTCGGTTAAATAATTGTTGCCAATAAAATAAGGAGGAGATTACTTGTGAAAAAATCAATAGCACTATTATTTACTTTGATACTGGTAATTGGTATCTTGCCGTTTGGTGCTTCTGCTTCAGAAAATATTTATGTAACGGTAGACGGAGCAACACTTAATTTCGACCAACCGCCTATCATGCAAAATGATAGGGTACTGGTTCCTATGCGACTGATATTTGAAACATTGGGCGCAACAGTAGAATGGGACGAGTACAACCAGTATGTAAAAGCAACAAAAGAAGATATTAGTATCACTATGCAGATTGGCAATAATACAATGGTGAAAAACGGACAATACATAACGCTTGATACCGCACCGATATTATTAAATGGCAGAACATTAGTTCCTGTTCGGGCAGTTGCGGAATCTTTAGAAGCTACGGTAGAATGGGATGGAAATACTAATACTGTTATTGTTACAACCATAAATACTACAATAAGTACTCAAATTGTAACAGAGCAGTTTGGTGAAAATATTGAGTGGATTCAAGCAATCAATAATAAACTATATATTTGGGATAAAAAGAATGATGAAAACGTATTTAAAGTATGGAAAGTAGATGTCCATTCTGGAAATTCTGAGCAAATTGCGTATGCTCAAACTACACCATATTGTTATTCAAAGGATTGGATAATTTTTCGTGGTTCTCAAGATGGTTTGACACAAAATAATGTAAAATATAATATTGCGGATGGTAGTATAACAAATTTACATCCAGAATTTAATGGATATATCACTTATCAAGATAGCTCTCGTAGCAAACCGGCTCAAGGTTTTTATAGAGTAACCGGGGATTATCTACTATTCTATGAAGAATTTCAATCTGGAGGAAAAACGGGAATTGCCTTATTAGCAATGAATTTAATAACTAATGATGCTTATAGCATTCTAGAATTTGAAAAAACAAGTTATTGGTGGACTGGTATTCATTTTATTACCGATATAAATGACCCAAATGTATTCTATTTACGCCTGAAGAATGATATCCAATCCAGTAGTAATGAACAGATAGGGATAGATGGGTTATATAAATTTAATATTAAATCTGTAGAAAATGGAAGTGATTTTGAACCAGAAAGTGTATATCCAATACCAGAAATGTTTCATACGGTAATACCTCTAAATAAAAACGTTTATATGATTGCAAATCGTGAGAATCCATTTGGAACTGCTGGCGTTTATTTAGCTGAGATGATTTTACCTACAGAAACAAATTTTGAATTTGAAAACCATTTACCCCAATTGGTAAGTAAATATTATTGTAAGGCGAATGGCTTTGATTATGCGACTTACTCTGATGGAAGTGTTTCCGCAGAAAAATGTTGGGTAAAAAATGACGCAATATATTTTAGACCTGTTGAACCATATAATGAACAAATAGTAAAAATACAGGGCGATAGAGAAAAGGTTCTTAATATTGGAAATAAATATACTTTTGATGGTATTCTTTCCAACGATGAAGTATGGTATAGTAGCGGTTTAGATAGTAATAGCAATACCATATTAGGAGCTTATGTAAATGGTAAGCCGACAAAAACTATTTACTTTACAGGTTCATTTTTAACACAGGATAAAAACAATCTATATTATTATGGCTATCCATATGAACCTAGAAAAAATTATGAATTTTTAGACAAGCCATTAGGTCCGAAAGGTATTTATAAAATAGGGTATTAGTGTCCCAAATCAACGTCCACAGGACAAAGCGTAAATAAAACGGATCTTGAGTATTACAATAATGAAAAATTGAGAGGTGTCAACTTATGAAAAAACAAATTAGTTTATTGTTAATGGTCTTTATGTTATGCAGTATTTTTGTCATACCTGTTTCGGCAAATACAACGATTGACTATTCATGCTATGAAGGTAACTGGCGTTGGGATGCCGGAGACGGCGAATTGCAGATAAAATCTTGTACCGATACGAATATGAGCTTTTATTTTCGCTATGGTCAATTTGCAATTGATGTTACAAATGCTAAAGTTGATGGTACAAATGTTTACGGTGAGTATTACGAAGTTTGGGACGATAATCTTTGGGATAATTATGTTATAAGCGGAAATTTTAATATAAGCCTTGGAGACAGCGGCATATGGGTTGACTGGACATCTTCTGAAAATGGTAGTGCACCGTCAACTAATGGAATGATGTTTAATAAACCGGGATTTGTATTAAGATATATTGATACTTCTACTTCTACAATACCACCTTATGACTATTCAAGTTTTATCGGAGCATGGAAAAATGATACTCTATTTCAAGAAATCAGTGTACTAAATGTTCATAACAATAAAATGGATTTAAACGTGAATGGAAATTTCTTTGAAAATATTCCAATCATAAATAACCAGGTAGAAATATATAGCAAGACAAGTTCTTATGATGTTGCCTATGATGATTATTACAAACTAACATTTAATGATGATAGTATACATCTTTTGTATTCATATCCGTATAGGGGCGTTGGTGAAATGCTGTACTATGAGTATTGGCTTACATCTGATAATGTTATACCCAGAAAAATTGAAGCAGGAGATTATTCAGTTACCCTAAATGGACAAAAACTTGAATTTGACCAACAGCCAGTAATGGTAAATGACCGTATCATGGTTCCCATACGAAAAGTTTTTGAAGCAATGAATATAGACGTATATTTTGCTACAGGAGAAACACAAGATGGTCTTGATTTTCCGATTGTTACAGCAATAAAAGAAAATACGAGAGTAACATTATACGTAGACCCATATTCGGTAAACGGCAATTCTTGGATTATGAAAAAGGGCAAGTTAACAGATAACGGAGATTTGCAAAATGATAACGAGATACAAATTTATACTCAGCCTATTATTTTAAACGGAAGAACGCTTGTACCTGTCCGAGCAATTACAGAAGCATTTGGAGCAAATGTTAATTGGGATGGAAGTACGCAAACTGTTATTATTACCGGTGATACATCGGGGCAACGGAAATCAGATGAAGAAATCAAACGTGTAGATGAATTTGATTCAAAAGCAGCATGCAATATTGCGAAAGGAAAGTACTATGTATTTTACGCCTATGAGTGGCCTGGATATGACAGTAAAGGAAAATATTATACTCTTTCGGTTTCAGATAATGGAACGCAAAACGGTAACCAGAGCAGTATTAAAGTATATATTGACGGAACGATAGTTGAAGAAGATTAAAATATTTTATTGCTTCTTGAACGAATCCCTTTACCCTTTCCCGCTTGATAGAAAATCAACGTACACAGGACAAAATAAACGTAAATAGAATGACGATAGGTGCCTTGCCAAGTTGCAGGGCATTTATTATCTCTATAAAAATGTAGATGATTCCTGCCTGAATAAATGAAGTTATGGACGGAAGGAGATGATAAAATGATACCGATTGTTGAATGCAAGGAATCAACGGGGGCGAAAATATTGCTCAATCTTCAAACAGCTACAGAGTGTTTATCAAATGTCAGAAATATTTTTCTTGACGCTTCTGGTGGTTGTATTTTTGCAAATGATTTAGAATATTGTTTGAATGTTATTGAAGAATGCAGGAAGTGTAGATTGATAAACGGAATAGGTTGTCATGATATAAAATAAAAATGCAGGAAAGGATGATTGAAATGATAAAAATAATTGAAAAACCAGAAACCAATAAGGCTATGTCTGCTGATGAAGTCATAGCGGCTAATCTTGCTATGGTTGCTGATGGACTGGCAACACTCCGACAGTTTTTTCAGCCTGATTCAGAAAATGATGTTATTGCGGTGGAATTAGAGTCCTGTCGCCGTAAGATTGCAAAAATCAGAAAACAGATACTGTAAAATTCCCTTACTTCAGACCGTTTATGTGTATGTAATCATATAGACGGTCTTTATTTTTTACTTTACATAAAAATGTTTTGCTTTTTTGAGTATTCTTTGGTATAATATAAATGGATAAGAATATTTATCGGAAATGTGGTGATAGTTATGGCACAAACCTATACAATAGATGAAATAAAAAGTATTACCGTACCTGTAGCGAAACAATACGGTTTAGAAAAGGTTGCCTTGTTTGGTTCCTATGCGAAAGGAGAACAAAAAGAAACCAGCGATATTGATTTGATTATCAAAAAAGGAAATTTGAAAGGCTATTTTGCACTTTGCGGTTTTGTCAATGCTTTAGAAGAACGGTTTGGAACTCACGTTGATGTTCTCACCTATAACGCATTGGAAAAGTCCATGATAAAAGATAGTGTCAAGGACGAGGTGGTTTTGTATGAACGATAGAGATATTATTATTTTAAAGAAGATGATACAGTACGCAGATGAAATTGCATTGACGGTAGAAAAACTGGACTTAGATTTTCAAAAGTTTGAAACAGACTTTATTGCGAAAAATGCGATTGCCATGTGTGTTTTGCAAATTGGGGAACTGGTTGGAAAGCTGACTGACGATTTCAAAACCCAGTATCACAAAATGCCATGGCGGGATATTAAATCTATGCGGAACATTGCCGCACATAACTATGGCGAACTGGATATTGAGGTACTGTGGGAAACAGTTACAAATGACATTCCAGAACTGAAAGCATATTGCGAAGGCATTATAACCGAATACGAATAACAAAAATATAACTTGCCATGAGAATTCAAACCGTTCTCATGGCATTTTCTATGCGAATTCATAAAAAAGTTTTTGCTTTTTCTGAGATTATTTGCTATAATATAAATAGAGCCACTATGATAGTGTTATAAAAATAGTGATTTTATTTTGGAGGAAACAATATGGCAAGTAATCAAGAGAAAAGGAGTGTGGCGATATACTCCCGAAAATCCAAATTTACAGGCAAAGGCGAAAGTATCGAAAACCAAATTGAATTATGCCGTCAGTATATTGCAATTCATTTCCCAGAGATTGGCGAGGACGATATTTATATATTTGAAGATGAAGGCTTTTCCGGAGGCAATACGCAAAGACCTCAGTTTATAAACATGATGAAAAAGGTGCGTGAGGGAAATATCCGCACTATCATTTGTTATCGGTTAGACCGTATCAGCCGTAACACAGGAGATTTTGCGAAGCTCATTGACGAATTAGACAAGCGAAATGTGGAGTTTATTTCTATTCGTGATAATTTTGATACCACTAATCCAACAGGCAGAGCCATGATGATGATGGTTTCTGTGTTCTCACAGTTAGAACGGGAAACCATTGCGGAGCGTATTCGGGACAATATGCACGAATTAGCAAAAACCGGCAGATGGCTCGGAGGAAACACGCCCACAGGCTATAAGAGCGAGAAAGTGGAAAAAACCACAACGGACGGGAAAACACGTTCATTATATAAATTAGATATTATCGAACAAGAAGCGGAATTAATTCGTTTGATTTTCAATAAGTTTTTAGAAACAAACTCGCTCACAAAAACGGAAACCTATCTGCTTGTTAACCATATCACTACAAAGAACGGAAAACAATTTACAAGATTCACAATAAAATCTATCCTGTTAAATCCCGTTTATATGGCGGCGGATTCGGACGCATGGGAGTATTTTGAGCAAGCGGACATTGAAATCTATGCGGAACAATCCGAATTTGACGGTACTTGCGGTATCATGGCTTACAATAAAACATCACAAAGCATTGGACGGGCAAATCAAATCAACGATATGGAAGAATGGATTGTTGCAGTTGGAAAACACAAGCCTATCATCAGCGGGACAGATTGGGTGAAGGTTCAAAAAATGCTGGGACAAAATAAATCTAAATCCTACCGCAAACCACGCAGCAATGTAGCGTTGTTATCGGGATTGCTGTTTTGTGGGAAATGCGGCGACTATATGCGTCCGAAGCTGTCAAAACGTATCAACAAGAACGGAGAGCAGATTTACAGCTATCTTTGTCAGACCAAAGAGAAAAGCAGAATGCAGTTATGCGACAGTAAAAATCCAAATGGTAACATTTTAGACGCTCTGGTATGTGAGCATATTAAAAAATTGTCAAATGATTCATCAGATTTTATCCGCCAGTTGGAAAAGGTAAAGAAGCAAATGAACGAAAGCGGACAGGAATATGACAATCAGCTTGAGAATTGCAAAAAAGAATTGGCAGATATCGAAAAACAGATTAAGGCATTGGTGACAGCATTGGCACAATCGGACGGCACAACTACCTATGAATATGTCAATCAGCAGATAGAAGAATTACATCAGAAAAAACTTGGTATTGAAAATCGGATTGAAGAATTGAAATGCCTGACGCAAAATCACCAGTTGTCCGATAAAGAGTTTGATGTATTGCGGGATATGCTGTGTTCTTTTGCAGGTTCCTTTGATACAATGAATATCGAAGAAAAACGTGCGGCATTGCGTACCTTTGTGAAGAAAGTAATATGGGATGGGAAAAATGCCCATGTATATTTATTTGGCGCTAATTCAGACAATATAGAGTACCCTCAAATTGAAGGCGACGAAGAGCCGCTAAGAGGGGGTAGCAAATGAAATCCTCATGCTTCTGCGGGCAAAGAAAAAGGAACAGGGCGATGTGTCTCTGAACGAGTCCATTGGAACGGACAAAGAGGGGAATCAAATTATGCTTATTGACGTCATGAGCAATGACGAGGAGGACATCTTTGATGAGATCAACACCAGTTTGGAGGTCAAACAGCTCTACCGCAACATCCGCAAGGAACTCGACCCAAGAGAACGCGAGGTGATCGTCATGCGCTATGGCCTGATTGACGGGCGATGTCTCCCCCAGCGGGAGATCGCCAAAACCCTCCATATCTCCCGCTCCTATGTATCCCGCATTGAGAAGAAAGCCGTCTCAAAGCTCAAAAAGGGCATCAGCGACGAAAAGGAAGTATATTGAGCCCGCTTTGACAAAAGCCGCCACAATTCTTCCAAAGATTCCCTTGCATATTGCGGGGAAATCGTTTACAATAGAAACAGTTCATGAAACTTCTACTCATTTGGAGGATAAACAATGAAATTCAGCTTTGCACACAATAATTTTAATGTCAAGGATTTGGACGCCTCACTGACGTTTTATGACGCGGCGCTGGGGCTCAAAGAGATACGCCGCATCTCGCCTGATGACGGGAGCTTTGTCATCGTATATCTGGGGGACGGCATTACCCAGCACGCGCTGGAACTCACCTGGATCCGGGACTGGGAAAAGTCCGGCTATGACCTGGGCGACAATGAATTCCACCTCGCCCTCCGGGCGGATGATTTTGACGCCGCTCATACCCTGCATCAGGAGATGGGCTGTATCTGTTATGAAAACGCCGGCATGGGGATTTACTTCATCGCAGACCCGGACGGCTACTGGATTGAAATCATTCCCACCAAATAGGACGCACCGGCTGCCGCAGGAGACGGCGGCCGCGGTTTCAGGCCCTTTCCGCGGAACGGGCTTTTCTTTTTCAGCGTCCACATCTGAAAAATGCCGTTTCGTATAGGCTGGGCACGTTGTCCGTCTGTTTTCCCCACCTTATCGCATCAAACGGTAATACGCGTTTTCCTAGCTCTAAGCAATCCATGTCCCGCGGATTGGAGCTTTCAATTTGGGTCATGCCGCCGCAGGGCGGCGGAAGGGAGCTTGAGATGAACCTTTTGCAGAAAATCACAGTCACCGGTGAAATCCGCCTTTCCCATGCGCTTCTTTCCCTGCAGTACACCTTTGTCAACACCGGAGCCGCGCCGCTTTCGCCGCGTTATCTATTTCCCCTTCCGGCAGAGGGCATGATCTCCGGCTTCCAGCTTCTGGCTCCTGGCCGCAAGCTGCTGCGGGCCGCTGTGGTTCCTCGCTCCGGCGGCCTGACGCAGGTATCCGGTGCCCGGCTGGTGCAGCTGGAGCCACAGCTTTACTGTCTGGAATGGGAAAGCCTTTTGCCGGGCACAAGCTGTGAGCTTCTGGTTGACTTCACCCTCCGCCTGCTGCCCAGGGAGAACGCCTGCCGTCTGCACCTTCCCCTCGGCCTGCATCTGCCCGCCCTCCGTCCGTTCTCCGCAAACAGCTGTCCTGCGGCAGTTGATCTTTCCGTATGGCCCAGCATCACCGCCGCCGTTTCTCCGACCCATACCGTCACGGTGGAACAAAAAGGCGACAGCACTTGGATTTCCTGCCAGTCCGCGGCTGGACAGGACCTGGTTCTGGACTTGCCGCGCTCTGTTGCCCCCTGCTGTCTCCTGCAGGAGGACCTGGGGACAGGAATCGGCTTTTACCGGCTCTGCACAGCAGACAGAACACGCTACCAAAACAGTCCCCGAAGCCAGGTTCTTCTCCTGCTGGATCTGAGCGGTATCCAGCCGCCCGCCAAACTCAGAGCGGTCAAGGAACTCCTGTTCCGTGCCCTGGAAGCCCTGCCGGACGGCATGCCGGTGCGGCTTATGTCCACCGCGCCGGAATCGCAGGCGCTCCCTTGCAAATTTGTGCCGGCAGGCCCCGCGCTCCGCGACCGGATCTTCTCCGCGCTTGCGGACCTGCCCGCAGGACAGGGTGAGCTCTCTGAACTGCTTTGCCGCCTGCCGGACACTCTGGCTCCGGACACTCTATGCCTGCTGTTCTCCGGCGGGGTTCCGCCGCGGCCTGACACCGCGGTCCGCGCCGGAACCGGTGCCGTGCCGGTTCACCTTTTCACCGCAGGAGACATGGCGCAAACAGACTTTACCCGCAAATGGCTCGCGGCCGGACTTGGGCAGCACGCACACTTCTATGCAGAGGACAAGCCGGCGGAGCGGATGCCCCGGCTGCTGGAACCGCTGTTTCTCACCGGCTCCCCGGTCCGGATTGTTCCGGAGGATACCGCGGTTCAGGAGCTCATCCCCATGCCCGGCGCGGCGTTTGGACAAGACGGCTATCAGGATGTGGTCCTCCGGTATACCGGACAGGCCCCGCGCTGTTTTTCCGTCTGGCAGGACAGCAGCTGCCAGGAGTCCTGTTTTGTGTCTGCGGGCCCAGCTTTCCGCAAGCTCCCCTTTGCGGAGCTCCTCTTTGCGTATGCCAGAACAGAACAGCTGTCCGCACTCCTTGGCAAGGCCTCTCCGGCCTCCATCCGGACAATCAAACGTCAGCTTGCGGAAACCGGCCTCCGGTACGGCGCCCTGAACAGCGAGACCATGCTGGCGGTAAACGGCGAAAATGGCGTTTCAACCGCGCTTCCGGTCACTCTTTGCTCCGGCATCTCAGCCGGGCTCGGCGAATTTGCGGACCGGTCCTCCATCTTTGGCGAGGACAGCGGGCGGCTCTCCCTCACCCCGGAAGCGCGCAGCCGTCTGCTTTCTGTCTGTATGGATGTTCTCCTCTCCTGCATACGGGGGGACGGTTCCATCACCGCCCCGGACGCCATCCTGCCGGCGGAATGTGCAGAGCAGACCGCATACGCCCTGCTGGCCCTCTCACTATGCGCGGGAGACACCCACGGTCTGGCCCGGGTCTGTGACGATGCGGCGGACTTTCTGGCCGGCCGGCGGGCCCACAGCGTTCTCGGCGGACTGGTCAGCCGCCGGGACCGGCTCCCGGCGGTCCTGCAGGATTATGGTACGGCACTGCGTCAAACTCTCCCGCCGTGTTCTGTGCTTGTCACCCGGCTGAACACCCGGGACGGCGACGTGACAGCAGCCGCACAGCTTGTTCTTCGTCTTTTCCTGTGAGCGGCTAAAGTGAATGGCATACATCGCATCAAGGTTTTATGCGTACATGTTTTTTCTATACACCACATCCTATACTGTGTAGGGGCGAAAAACGAATCGCCCGCATGGAGTGTATCACATATGAAAAAATTTCGGGGAAATTATAGACTGTATCATGAACGCGGCAACATTTCATGTTCAGTAAAGCCCGTGATTTGTCCGGGCGATTCGTTTTTCGCCCCTACAATCTAACCTGTCCGTTCGGAATCAAAAAGGCGTCTAGGGCTTTCCGCAAACTTGTCTCCGGAAAGTAAACCGTATTGTTTACGCATCAGCTTTTTAGACACGCTCTGAATGAAACCCCTGGCTCAGCTAAGCCAGGGGTCTCATTCCTTATTCGGATCCATTGCCGCATGCCTTTTCCCGCTCGCGGTCCCGTTTGGAGAAAATACAGCCGCAGTAGTCCTGACGGTACAGGCCGTATTTTCGGGAAAGCACAATGGAACGCTTATAGCCCTCCCGCTTTTTGAAGTCTGCGGGAAGATGCCTGACACCGTATTCCTCTGCAAGCCGTTCTCCGATCTCATTCAGCTTCTGCGCATTTTTCAGCGGGCTGATACTGAGCGTGGTTCCAAAATAATCATACCCGCCGCGCCTGGCCGCCTCTGCGGCCGCACGGAGCCGGAGCTCATAGCACCGGAAACACCGAAGTCCGCCCTCCGGCAGGGTTTCCAGTCCGAGGGCGATGGCCGAAAACGCTTCGGGCTCCCACGCGCAGTCCAACGCCTTGACCGGATGCCGCCAAGTTCCCTCCCGGATCAGCCGGAGCTGTTCCTGTTTCCTGTGTTCATATTCCACTCTGGGAGCAATATTGGGATTGTAGTACAGGACGGCAATCGCAAAGTATTGGCTGAGGTATTCCAGCACATAACTGCTGCAGGGCGCACAGCAACTGTGCAGCAGCAGCCGCGGCACCTCGTTACCCTTTTCAAGCTGGAGAATCAGCCGGTCCAGCAGCTTCTGATAGTTAACTTTTGGCTGTGCCATCTGTATATTTTCCCCTTCACCATGTATATTCAGATTCCTCTGCGGGAACATTCATCTCAAACCGGGCAATCATATCATCCGCATATTGCTGTGAGATCTGGTGCTCCTGCACCATTTCACACAGCTGGGTGAGCATTCGCTCAAGCAGGGTATCTCGGAATTCACCCAGCACGCAAAGCTCTCTGGCCAGTTCCCATGGCGTCATGCCAGTCTGCAGCATCTGCTCAACCCTTTCCTCCGGTTCGCCCGCAAGCTCTGACAGCAAATGCACCACATCTCCGCTCTCTGTCTCGGTGGACAGCTTCATTACATAATTCATATCCGCCGCCATTTCAATCCTCCTTTCAGCATATCATGTATATTCCGTTTTCTGTCCGATTATATCTGCATTTCTGCTTTTCTTTTTTCTTTCTCTGACAATGTCAGCATACCAAACCTTTGTGAATAATCAATGAACACAGGATTAACTTTTCGAAAAATATTACCAGTTTCGCCGGAACTGAAATTATTGAGAAATTTTTTGAAAAAAGTCTTGCAATTTTTTTAACAAGGTGCTATAATAAACAAGTTCGATTTATCATGTGCCGCTAGCTCAGCTGGATAGAGCGTCTGACTACGGATCAGAAGGCCGGGGGTTCGAATCCTCTGCGGCACGCCATATTGAAACATCAATTTTGATACAACGCAAACCCCTTGATATCAAGGGGTTTGCGTTGTTTTGAGGTAAAATGGGCAGCCAAACTGCCTAATTTTTCTCTTCTTCGGCTGTTTTTAAAATGACCGCTTTTTCTCCTACAGCTTGTAAAAACGACCGCTTTTTGTCCAAATCCAAAAAGCGGTCGTTTTGGTTTGAAAAGCGGTCAAAAGCGGTCATTTTGACTTTGCCGCTTCTTTTCTTAGCCCTGCGCCGCACTCTCCAGCCTCTTCTTCTGCCATGCCACTTCCGCGCCGTGGCGGAACACAAAGGTGATTTCCCCGTCTGAGTGTACTACCGCGTGGTTAATGACGGCGTTCCAGATATCTGAATCAAAGGCGGTCAATAATTCGCCGGACTGGTCTATTCGTTCTTTAAAAAGCTGTATTTGCGTTTCCAGTTTCCGTAGCCGATCCTGCTTTGCTTCCAGTTTGCTGTGCTCCGCCAGCAGGCGCTTGTGCTCGGTGAGATAGCCGGCATATCTTTGCTCAAATTCATCCTGTGAAATCTCGTTCCGGGCGTTCTTCTGTATGATTGTTCTCAGCAAGGTCTCTATGTCTTGACGCTCTGATTGAACACTTTCCAGCTTAGCATCCAGCCGCCCGGCATCCGATACTGCGGACAGTACCGCAAGCTCCAGCGTATTAAGTACTTCTTCTTTGTTCTCCAGCAAACCGTTGTAAACTTCCAGAAACGCGTCCTGGATCTCCGTTTCATACAAATGGGGTGTCGAGCATGGCTCCTCGTTTTTGAACTTCGCGTTGCACTGCCAGATGGTACGCTTGTACTTGCTCGTGGAATGCCATACCTTGCTGCCATAAGCGCTTCCGCAGTCGCCGCAGATCAGCTTGTTGGAAAAACAGCTCCGGCTGCTCTGATATCCGCCAGCGTTAGAGCGGCGCTCAAATTCATCCTGTACCTCGTCATATACTTCAGGGGAAATGATTGCCGGATGGCTGTGTTCTATGTAATATTGATCTACCTCTCCTTCGTTCACCTTTACTTTTTTATTTAGGAAATCTACAGTAAAGGTTTTTTGGAGCAAAGCGGAACCCTTGTATTTTTCATTTTGTAAAATGCTCTTGACTGTAGTTGAACGCCATATGGTTTTGCCTGCAGGTGTGGGAACCTTTTCTTGGGTGAGTTGTTTTGCAATTGACGTGGGAGTTTGGCCATCCAAAAATAGCTTGTAAATGCGGCGCACAATCCGGGCTTGGGACTCAACAATCCGCATGATACCATCCGGGCCTTTTTCATATCCCAGAAACTTGCTGTACGCCAATGTCACTTTGCCGTCCGCAAACCGCTTCCGTTTCCCCCAGGTGACGTTTTCGCTGATACTCCGGCTCTCCTCCTGCGCCAGCGAGCTCATGATGGTAATCAGCAGCTCACCCTTGGAGTCCAGCGTGTTGATATTCTCTTTTTCAAAGTATACCTCTACATTTTGTTCCTTCAGCTTTCTCACCGTGGTAAGGGTATCCACCGTATTTCTCGCAAACCGGCTGACCGACTTTGTAATGATCAGGTCTATCTTTCCATCCAAAGCGTCCCGGATCATTTGATTGAAGCCATCCCGTTTTTTCGTATTGGTTCCAGTGATACCTTCATCTGTATACACCTTGATAAACTCCCATTCTTCCTTACTCTGGATGTACTGGGTGTAGTAGTCCACTTGGGCCTCATAGCTGGTGAGCTGTTCTTCCTCATCCGTCGATACTCTGGCGTAAGCCGCTACCCTTCGGCGGGGTTTTTCGGTATTTGAGGCGGCGACGAATTGAGGTGCGATCGCCGGGATCACCGTCACTTTCCGCTGTGTCATTTATTTTTATGCCCCCTTCTCAAATTGTCAAAGTTTTTTGCTTTCATTTCATCCGTCCATTTCCGGGATTTGTTTTCCCAGCACTTTTCTACGGAACTTCCATCCTGCATGATAAAGACAACCTTATTCCATTCTGATACTTGAATCTCTCGGACCTTCTTTCTAAAAACCGTCTCATCAAAAAAGGGAATGTTACAAACCTCCGCAACCATACGTTCCAGCTCTTCCTCCGGAATCTGCTTGGTATGACATACCGCTTTGCCCTTTGACAGATAGGTACGGCAGTTCCAAAACGCACGGCGGTATTCGTCAGAGCAGTGGTTCAATTTCCTTCGATAGGTATTCCCGCACTTCATGCATCGGAGCATTCCCGTAAATGGATAAACTCCGTCCCTGTTTTTCTTTGCGTTTGCCTTTGCGCGTTCCGACAGAAGCCGCTGAACTTGCCGAAACTGTTCTTTTGTAACAATGCCTTCATGATTACCCTCGACATAATAGGCGTTCTGCTCCCCTTTATTTTCTATCTTCTTTTTTAACAGATGATCGCAGACAAAAGTTTTCTGAAGCTTTAAATCTCCGATATATTTTTCATTCCTCAGAATATACCTGATTTCATAAATATTCCACTCACCGCCAGTGGGAGAAGGTGTCTGCCTTTGATTCAATTCACGAGCTATGGTTTGGATTCCGGCACCCTGTATATATCTCTCAAAAATTGATTTGATAACCTCTGCCTCATCGTTTTGTATAACAAAGCCGCCGTCTTCCGTACGTCTATAGCCGTACAATTTTTTCAGCCACATCGGCTGAATTCCCTGCTCAAACTGTTTCTTGATCCGCCACTTGCAGTTCTCGCTCACCGAGCGGCTCTCTTCCTGGGCAAAGGACGCCAGAATTGTCAGCATCAGCTCGCCGTCCGCTGACAGGCTGTGTATATTCTCTCGTTCAAAATATACATCTACCCCAAGCCCTTTAAGTTCCCGCACCGTCTCCAGCAGGGTCAGGGTATTCCTCGCAAACCGGCTGATGGATTTCGTGATAACCAGATCGATTTTTCCTGCCCGGCAGTCGGACAACAGCCGCTGGAACTCCGGTCGTTCATCCTTGGTGCCGGTTCTCGCCTCGTCCGCGTATACGCCGGCGTACTCCCAGATCGGATTGTTCCGGATGTAACCACTGTAGTAGTCCACCTGCACCGCCAGGGATTCCAGCATGGCCTCTTTGCCGCTTGATACCCGCGCGTAGGCCGCTGTCCGTTTACGCTTAAAGCTGTTCTGTACATGCGCTTCCCGTTTCTCTACTATCCTCTCCATGGTGGCTCACCTCACCGCTAAGACCATAGCTTTGGCAGCCGTTCCAGCTCCAATATGATGGCTTTCACAATTTCCCGTTCTTCGGCTGTTTCCGGATTCACGTCGTATCCCCGGTCATAGTTGAAAACAGTATGATGGCTCTCTTCCCGACATACACACAGCTTGCTGACTCTGCCGGCGTCAATGCCAAACATCGACCCTTCGTCATAAACCTTGGCCTGAAATTGATAGCCGCCATGTGTACCCGACACCCATAAACCGTCTCGTTTTTTGATTTCCATATGGTTCTCTCCTTTCCTTTTGGTATGGACATGTTAGCTCAAAGCCGCCGGTTAATCAAGGGTTTTTACGCTGTATACCACACAATGTTCAACCCGAATTTTTGGGCAGTATTGTATCAAGTTTGACGTTTCCACAAGACAAAAATCCCCCTTTTGTTTGATAAACAAAAAGGGGGATGAGTTACCGCAGGCCGCCCAGAAGCGGCTGATGTTTCTGAATCAGGACGGCGTCTATCTTTTGGACTTCCGCATCAGTCAATAGCCCCTGCGCTTTTAGATACCGTAGGATTGAAGCCGAGGTTTGATAGGCTGTCTCAGCTTTGAATTGTGCCTCTGTCATCTGTCATACACTCCAGCCCGGTCGTTGATCACAAGGATTCGGAGAAGCGTCTCGTCTAAATGCAGGCCGTTCTCGTCTCCCTGCAGATAACCCTTGCCTACCAGCTTCTTGACTGTCGGCTGCGCCCAGCCAGGCAGATTCTCGTCGATATAGTTCCAGATCATTGGATGGATCAACGAATCGACTTGATCTGTAAGACGTTCCACCTTTCCGGTCAAATCCGTTATCATCTGCTTCAATTCCGCGTATTGGTTCATTGTCAGTCCCTCGCTCTCTGTTAGTTTAATTTTAAACGCGTTCCATCGCCGCCAGTTGTTCGCCGCCATGCTGGCCGGACAATTCTTCCGGCTTGCGTCGTAGTGACGGACGACGCGCTCCGCTGGAATAATCAGCTCCGACATGAGCTGTTTCGTCACCCATACCGCGTTTGACACCGCCTGGTTGTAGTCGCCGTCCTGGTTGATACAGATTTCGATTCCAACGCTGTTGCTGTTGGTGATTCCATACTTTCCATGTCCGTCGCCGCAGTGCCAGGAATAGTAACGGCGATAGTCGTTCGCGCGGACTATCCTGTGGTCATCTACAAAGATATCCGCGCTGCTCCCCCGGTCGCCGTTGTTAAAGTACCGGAAATTGGCGTCCGCATCCGCACCTTTGTCCGGGTTGCCCGTGTCATGAATTACAACGTAGCGGATGGCCTCTTTGCGGACGGAATAGTTGTACCGCATCTGCCGTTTCTCCATCTTCATCGCTGATCACCGCCGTCCTTATCCCGCAGTTTCACCAGTGCGTCCTTTAATGCTTTGGGAAGCGGCAGTCCGAGCGCGCCCCAATTCTCTAAAATAGAGAAGCCTTCGTTTGCTATGTAGTAGCTCATGGCCACGGTCCTTAGAATTACGGTATCGCCCAGAATCAGCTGATCCAGCTGCGCCGCCACCGCCACAATCAGCAGGATGCCGATTTTCTTCACGCCGCCCACATAAAACTTTGACGACTCGAATTCCTTCAGCGCCCATGCCTTGGCAAAGCCGCTGACGAAGTCAATGCAAATAAAAAGGAAGAGGATGGCCAGCAATTTGTCCATCCCCCCAAATAAATAGGCAATCCCTGTACAGACCGCCGCCCAGAATACTTTCCATTTTTCCATCTTGAGCCCCTCCTAAATTTATACTGCCTGCTGCTTGAGCATGCCGGTCAGCTCTGTATATTGTTCATCGGTCAACCGGTCATTCAGAAGGAACACATCCAGCTTGTCCTGCATCCCATCTATCTTCTTGGCCAGAATCAGTTTCTTGCAAAGATAATACGTCATCTCAGCTCACCTCCCGTAACGCCCAGCTCCAGGCATGACAGGCGGTAATCCAAGTCCAGAATCTGCTGGTCCCGGTCAACCGCCGCCAGATATTCATTGTAGGCTGTCTCGCCCATGGCTTCCGCGCGTTCCACTTCGCCGGCTGCTCTCTGCTCCTGCGTAAAGCGCAGCCCGTCCATCCATTCCTGCTCCGGCTGGCTGACCGGCTCGACCGCCGCGTCTGGGTGGCTTTGAAGAATCAAATCCTTTTCCTTCTCAGAAGCAGCGAGCCGAATGACGTCCTGCGTTTCCTGCACTTCACATTCCTTGTCCCCGTCCCATTTTATAGTTGTCTCCGTCCAACCGATCCGGTATCGGATCAGCTGCAGGACGTCGCCCTGAAACCTGTACTGCATTATATCACCTCACCCCATCATACTTTGTTGTTGACAAATGTATTTGTCGCGTTGCCTGAGTTATCCGTGTAGTTAAGCCCGGATATGTTATTGCCGGCAATCAGGTTATTCGCGGCGCCGGACTCCAATAAGATTGTATGGTGCTCAGCCGTGTAAGAGGAACGCAGGCAGGTGTTGCCTGAAATCGTATTCTTTGCAGCGTTAGCCGCAACCTGGATGCCGGTAACGGCGTTGATCACCACATTGCCTGTTACCGTATTCATATCAGCTGCAGTTCCTGAAGCTGATAAATGAATCCCTGTACCGCCGCCGCAGACATTACCGCTGATGGCGTTATAGTCCCCTGAAACCTCAATACAGGCTAGATTGCTTGAACAATAGTTGCCCGTGATGGTTGAATACTGCGTCTTATACATCCTGAGCGCGTACCCGCCTTTGCTGTAGCAGCGGTTCCCATAAACCATACAGTATTGCGCAATTTCAAAGTACATCGCGTGTCCGGTATCACTTGAGGTATAACAGAGATTCCCAGCGACAACCACTGTGGACACAGCGCCGTTATTGCCATAAAGCTGTATCCCAGCGCTGCCGTTGGTACAGCAGATATTATTTGAAAAATTGTTATTTGATCCGCCTGAGCAATAGATTCCATGCGTTGTGTTATTATTGCAAACATTGCCGGATATAACACAATAAGAATTTGACCCCATATAAATACCAGAAGTGGTATTATCATTACAGATATTATTGCAGATAAAATTCTCTTTCCCTGACGGTGTGCTGGACGACCAGCCCGTATACGTTTTAATACCATACCTGTTCGCGGTGCAGGTATTGTGAACCACCATCGCATGAAATGTATGGATTAAATAAATCCCTTTATCACATTTCTGCGCCAGTATATTCGTTATGGTTGTACCGCGGATGTTCTGAGCCACACAAATGCCCGCATTGCTGTGGTAAGTGTCTGAATAGCTGGACGAATTGCCTTCGATGGAAAGATCACGGACAGTGCAGTGGTCCGCACCCACCGAAATCAGGCCGCAGGTCCCGCCGCTGGTATTGCCCGTATACTTCCTTACGATTACGGTGCCGTTCCCGCTTCCGGAAATGGTAACGCCGGCCTTGTTGACAAGGACTGGCCCTGTCAAGTTGAAATGCCCCTTAGAGAGCTGAATCGAGCCAGATTCCGGCAGGGCCGCTATCGCGTTGTTGATCTCCGCCTGATCCGCCGTCCCGTCACAGACATAGTCGGCCTCGTCCTTCCCAATCCCTGAATCAGCAGCGGCAATGACAAACGCGGCTGTTCTGGGCCGCTTGATCTGTACCCAGCGCGGGCTCCCAGAGCCGCTGGACTCCAGCAGGTATCCGGAGGTTCCGACGGTGGTTGGCGCGAACAGGTTTGCGCTGACGCTTTGACTGCCATTAAAAGCCTTTTTGATTCCGTTTATCGTTAAATCCAAATCGTAATTGGTTGTGTTCATGGCTTTCCAGCTGCTCCAGCCCCCCTCGTAGGTATCAAGGAATCGCGTGGCAATGGAACTGCCCGTAACCTTAATTTGTCTGTATCTCTCATTGCCGCCGTTTTCGATATTACAGACACATAACAGCAGATAGCGTTCTGAGTAAGTACTGCTGAATTTATGCTCCACAACGTATACTGCAGCAGTCTTCGGACGCAGTTCCTTAAACACATCGTCCGCTATAGCATCGCTTTCTAAAACCAAAGATTCTACGTTCAAGGACAAAATCCCGTCCGGCAGCGCGTCAATGATGGTTTTAAGCTCCGCTGTGCATTTTAAATAGTCTTCCAAGGCGCCGTTGCTTAAGTCCGCTGTCTCAATGACCGGAAAACTAGCAGCGTTTATTATCCCAAACTCGTCTAGGTCTCCGGAAACATAGATGATATCACTGGGGTAAAAGTAAATGTAGGATTCGGATTCGTATTCTGCATGGCCAAAATATCCGGCCAACCGTTCTCCCGGCCCTAAATCCGGCACCGACAGATAGCTTTCATAGTAATGACCTGTACGAAACTTAACAGACCACGCATTTGTATCGTCGTTATAGATTAAATAGAAGCAATAGTAATCGCCTTCAGAGGCGTCTCGGAACTCAATGCTGATTTGCGGAACATCAACCGGCTTACCATCCAATACACCTTTGAATTCAGGCGAGGTAAAGCTGATGATTGTGGTTCGTTGCTCTTCGCTGACACTGGCGCTGACCATATAGCTGTTTGGGGTCCTGAGCTTGTTTTGTACAGTTGCATCAGTTGCATAGAGCTGTCTGCCATATATTTTTTCATACGGGTAAGGTTCCTTGAAGATCTGCTCCGGATCAATAATATTTCTCCATCTGGTGGCGGGATATTGGATTTGCCGCGCACCGTTTACTTTCCCGTTGATGATAACGTCTTTCTCTTCTATGGCCATAATCTCATCCTCCTATTCGAGGGGCGCGGAGTTCTCCGCGCTCCTGCACCGCTAGTTGACCAGCTTGATAAAGACGTCGCCGTTCTTCATCTCAGGCTCAGCTGTTCCGCTGTAAACCACTGGCCGGTTGGTCCAGTCTGTTCTCTCGTCGTCTGTAATAAACCGATGGGAGGCGTCCTGTGTAATCATCGAAGCGGGGTGGTTCTCAGGATGGGTATACACCACCGTCTCGGCGCCGTTGATTTTAATATTCCCATTCGTGCCGGACTTCTCGGTCTTTGTCGCGCCCACTGCCTTCAGGGCGGCGACGTCGGTCTTGAGCGCCCCTGTGTCTGTCTCCAGTGCGGTGATCTTACCTTCCGCCGTATCCAGCCGTCCTTTGACCGCGTCAAGCCCTGTGTTCAACGTTTCGACCGCCGTTTTCAGACCGGCGATGTCGTTGGTAAAGCCCGCGGCAATCTCACCGTGTGTGGAAATCCAGTCCGCGACTTCTTTTAGGGTATCGTAGGCTTCATCAATGGTAGTGTCGGCATTGACCTTGCCCAGAATCTTGTTGTACAGCGCATCGCAGGACGCCTTGATCTTATCGTCCACATTGCTGTCTGTGGGCAAATTGGATACATCGCTCATAATCGAGGCGATCTGGGACTCTACCGTCTCGCCGCTGTTTAATACGACCTGCGTACCGATGGTTTTGAACATTAACTCCTTAAGTACGCCCTCTACTTTTATTTCCGCAATTGCTTTTTGAACGGGTGTTGCCATAGTGCATTCCTCCTAAATGGTTTTTGATATATATTTCTGTTAATCTTTGAATCGGACATGAACCGGGTCTCCCCGGCTGTCAACCTCGGTATCCGGAAATGTCAGCCGGCTGTCTCCCAGGGACGCGTGCAGCGCGTCTCCGGCTCCTGTATACGCTGTGGTTTTAAGCAGAAGATTTTTGGTTTGTTCCTCTTTTATATACGGCGCAAACCAGAGCCACTGATCGCCGGCCGGCTCCGTTTCCGTAAAGTATACGGGGATATGGATATCAGTTTGAGAGGTGTGCGCCAGGAACTCCTCTTTTGTCACCTCTGCTGTCAGGTCAACATGGATGTCAACCGTTTCAGCATTGCCGGTCTGTGTAATCAAGGTGACGTCCTGGACGATATGATTGGTCCCGGAAGCCTGCGGGAAGAAGTCGGCATAGTCACCCGCGTTGGTGTAGGCATACAAAACATCCGCTTTGGTATCCGGGTCACGGGCCATAATGCCAATTTCACGGAAGTAGAACGGGACGCTGCCGTTCTGCACACGGATTGTCAGGGCTGTGGTCCCATCTCCGATTACCGTATTGTTTAGCAAAGACACAGGAACATCCACTGGGTGTATCAGCCCTGATAAAGCCAGGATATCCGCCCCGCCAAGATAGCCGTCTCCGACCGCTGCCCGCGTAAAGGTCAGTGAATGCCCGGCCTGCATTTTCCCCTGCAGCCGGAGCCCCGCAAGCGTCAGCTTGACTGGACTAAATTTGCTCATCTTTTCCGCCTCCCTGAACTGTAAATTTAGAATATGCCCGTCCGATATCCGCGCCTGCATAGATTGACTGTGTCAGTAAAACGGACAGATCCAACGCGGCGGCTGGGACCGTAACCCGGCTTTTGGATACCGCTGTCACAGAGCCGGTGAACAGTTCATGCTCTGTGCGGGATTGAATCTGGAATCCTAAAACCAAATGGGCGGGCAGGACCTCATAAATCTCGGACAGCAGGGTTTGAAACACAGGCTCTGCTGCGCCTTGGGAATCATACATCAATTCCAGCCTGTATTCGTCCGCGTACTCCTTTAGCTGGACAGGTACTGCGAGATAGGTTTCCGCCAGCAGCCGGAGCGCGCCTCTGGTTGTGGTTTGACTGCCCCGCATCCTGGCATAAATCCGTTTACGCCGAAGCTCCAGCGTGTCTGCTGACGGAGCGGAGAGCTGCAGGCTCTCTTCCCATGGTTCCAGATTTTCGGCAGTCTCCAGATACCGTTCCCGCTCGTACTCCCGCAGCCTCTGATACAGCCGCTGGAATTCCGTTTCATTGGCCTGGACGAGAGATCGTACAAACGCAGATTTGCGGTAGTAATCCGGAAGCTGTTTCAAGAACTCAAACAAAGTCGACACCTCCCAGAACCGGAACATAGCCGTCATACAGCGGCAGATTCTCAGCGCCGCCGTTAATTCGCAGATCGTCGTAGTCATAGATGCCCGGTGTGTCTATGATGACTGCGCCGATCCGGGCATAGCTGATCTCGCCGCCCGAATATCCCAGCGTGTGCAGATACCCGGTCAGGTTCCGTTTGACGGTTTCGGCGACGGCTTCCTGATCAGCCCCGGCCTCAAATTTGACGCTGCAGGTAATCTGTACCGTCAGGAGCTGCGGCAGGATTACGGTCACCTCGGCTCCGACCGGCCTCTGTTCTTCGATATATGCGCGGACCCGTTCCAGCAAAGGCTGGTGATCCAGTTCCATATCCACCGGGATAATCATTACCTCCACCGTCCCCGGCCCATGCCGCAGAGGATAGCACTTGGCGTTTACGATTTCATTTTTTGCCGCCTCACGCGCCCATTCCTCGTATTGATATTTGTTTCCGCTGGTGACGGGATGGCGGATATATGCATAGAAGCGGTCCCGGTATTCTGTGTCCGTCTCCCGGTCTATACCGCCTGTAATATCTTTTTCATTGATTACCGAGTGGATTCCGGACTGCGTAATCGGAAAGCGGTTGACGGCTCCGGCCTTTGCGTTGCCGATTTTACCCGCCTGTGTGCATTGAACCGGAACGGTCACAGTTCCGGCCTCCGGTATCTCAGCATCCTCCATAACCCGGTAGGCGACCGCCCCTGCCGCCGTAAGGTCCCCCGCCCGAACCAACGCGCCGGCTGTCCCGGTTATTGTGACCTCGCCCGACGCATACATGGCCTCGGCGCGGGCTTTTCCGAACTCACCGATTTTGGAGTCCAGATAGCTCCCGCTGGCCGTAGCGATATACGACTGCTCCTGTTTCTGCTCCATCAGGTCATACGCATTTTCAAACTCCACGGCGACAGGCGTTTCGAGGTCAGACACAAACGAGCCGGTATCCTTTCGGAACCGGCCCGGTATTAAGTTCAGCAATCGCTCCAGTATTGTATTTCGTGTCTCAGCCAACCAGACTCAGCTCCTCCCTGAATGCTCCGAACTCACTCGTCACATGGAACGACACCGTCAGCTCGCTGCCAATGTGGGAAACCTCGAACGACTCCACGGAAATCACGGCCTCGTGCCGCAGCAGATTCTCCTTGATTTCACGCTGTATCTCGGCCTTGACATATTCAATCGGCAGAGACTTGCCGACCAGCAGTTCATGCACACGGGTGCCATAGTCCGAGCCTTCATAGATGGTGTAATGCCCCCGCTTGGTATGCAGGATTTTCCGTATCCAGTTTTTGAGTTCATCCAATCCGTTTGCCATACGGGGGCTGCCGTTCACCAGCACAAATTCTCCCTTTTCAAAATCGAATACCGGCTCCTGCAAGTACCAGTCAATCACGCTGTATCACCCCAATCAATAGATACAGGTTGGTTCCGAGCCGTTCCTTCCAGTAAGGGAGCAAAACGGCTTCATGATGCAAACGGGTATACCGGCCATGCTCATCCTGGCGGAACAGGTCCACATGCTCCGCAACCTTCAGGTGCTGTTCTGTCAGGATGATTTTCTCTCCTATGGCAATTCTGATCTGCGGCAAAGTGATGATTGTACCGAGCATCGGCGTATATCCGGCCGGGTTCTGGCATTCCTTAAATAGCTTTGCAAGCTCTAACGGCACATTCACAGCGGCATCCTCCGAAGCTCCGCCTGCACATGGTGGACGCTGTCCTGAACCGTGTGCTGCGCGGAGGTAATCAAATAGTCAATGCCCTCTTCCCGTATCCGGTACCCCGCACGGGTATACCCGGTCAAGGACTCCAGACAGGGGAAGGAGAAGGTCTCCTGCCCTCTGGACAGCTCATTCAGTTTCTTTTTCGCAATCTCGGCGGCGTTCTCCTTTTCCGGATCAATCTGAATCACTTCCTGACGAAAGCCCAGCTGAGCTGTCATGCTGTCGTTCTGAACGCGATAGAGAACGTCGGTATCAGAGATCACCTTCACCGAGGTTTTGGTCTCCATCAGGCTGACGCTGTGGCTCCCGCGTCCCCGGAAAGCGGTCGACCTCAAAGGCTGTGTGTTGGGGGACAGCTGGAACTCCGGGTCAGTCAAAATCGCTCCATACGGGTAGATGCGGATTCCTTCCGGGACGAAGTCCAGGTTGTACTCGCCGCACTGGCTCAGGATATCCTTGATGATGTCGCTGATCCCTTTATCAATGTAAATCTGCGTGATCTTCTGGGTCAGCTCCGGCAGCATCACAACGGGAATTGCCAGATCGCCGCAGATTTTGCGTATCGCCTCGTCCGCCCGGACGTCGGTGAACTGATAGGTGTCTGTCGATTGGTTGAGGTTGGTGCCGGCGTCAACGGCGGTATACGAATTCTTATCATCCGCTCCGTCGTCAACCACGAGGATTTGGCCCCGGAAGCGTTCCGTCCCGGCTGTATAATATTCAATGATATCTCCGGCGGAAGGCAGATAAACGCTGGTATACTGGGCGTCGGTTTTGCCAACGTCAAACGTCATGGTCGTGGCCAGCTCGTCCAGGGTATTCTGCCACTGCAGATTCCCCACAGCCGGTGTGATGTCGTATTGGTTCGCCATGATGAGGATTTCCTGCTTTGCGGCCGCGTCGTAATATGTCGGGGCCTGAAAGAGCCGGGCATGCAGCGGCTGTTTCTCGTTGGTGTCCGCAAAGTGGTATTCTTTCTCCCCGCCGCCATTGCCGCTTCCAGACGACGGCGCTGTGTCAGAAGTCCAAATCTTGACGATCCGGGACGAACGTTTGATGTCCGCGGCCTGAAGCGCCCGATTAAACTGCTCGTTGCCGGTTACTTTACCGCCGTCGACAATGAACTCCAGCACAGACCCGTCCATGGACTTATGATACTGATGTTTGGCGTCTGTTTCACTGTCCTTCTTTAGGTCTCCGATGATACACTGGATTTCCTTATCGTCGTCAAACCGGATTTTGACATAAGTACCGCACTTGCCATAGTATGTTCCCATGGCAATCATGTAATATTTGCCGTTATATACCCGAAGCCCGCCGGAATGGGTGCTGGCATTGGAGCTGTAGGACAGTTCATACTGCTTGGTCCCTTTTGCGGTGATTGCCTGATATGCCATGTACGACTTTGTTGCCAGCCCCTGCCCGATATTCGGAACCTCGCGCTCAGTCCAATTCGTCCCGTCCGATGCTTTGAATCCCCTGCCAATAGAACCCTGTCCATCCTTTGATATTGCAAAGAACTGCAGAAGGTTTGCCGAGATGGTATCATAGCTCCACTTTTTGCGGGACTTGTCCCGGCTGTTTGGGTCGTTGATGAGGTAGTGTCCGTCTCCGGTGATCCCCACCATAGCGATCACATGCCCGCCGCCCGTAAAGACGCCCTGGTGTACGCTGTATATGAGGGGGATACCTTTCTTCAGCCGTTCCGCCGCCGCGCTCATGCTGGAGCCCAGTTCCTCGCAGCTGAGGCCATACTTGCTGCAGATTGCGGGATACAGCGAATAGCCGGTGCCTTCCCCTGGAACATAGTGGCCGTTGGCGTCGGAGTATTTCGCGGCTTCTACAGGCGTTGTATCTATCCCATAGGATTTGAGAATCATGGCCGCAGCGGTCACGCCGCAGCCCTTGCCGGCAATTGTCCCGCCGCCGTAGGATTCGTTGAAATCTCCCTGATACCAGTAGGGAAAGTTGTTGATGCTCTCGGCCTCGTGGCTCATTTGAAATCGTTCCTCCTAATTCCAGACACAAAAAAAGACACCCCACCATGTGAAGCGCCCAATCGTTTCAGTTGTGTTACAAGCCTTGCTATTTCCGGCAGAATATTGTATAATCTTGCTTAGCAGATAACAGGGAATTGGCGAGCGGTTAGCCACCAACCCACCCGGAATCTTTCGATTCCAGGAAGGAGGTGGTGCGCATGGTCAAAAAAATACTTAGAGTATTTTTTGCAATTGTGATCTTTTTCATAATTGTGTCCATAAAAGCGCAATAGCCGCCCCCTCAACGCCATGAGAATTGGGACAGCTATTGTCAAATCATTTGTTGGCTAACCGTGTAACGGTTTACCTGTTATCTGCCATTATTATATACGCTTCCGCCCTTTTTGTCAAGTCCGATTTAGAATCAGAATGCTATATCTGCAATACCCGTCCGAGGATTACCAGTGCCATGATAGTGGAGCGCGTTAGTTCCAGTTCGCCGTCCGGATTTGTAATCCCGCCGCTGTTCATCAGCTTTTCGACTGTCTCTCTGCCCCACTCCGGGACTGCGCCGCTGCTTTGGTAACAGGTAAAGTCATAGTCAAACAGCCCCATCCGGTCGAGGACGACAAAGATTCGGATCATTTCGTCCGTCAGCCCCAGCCCGGTCTCGGTTCCCTTAAGGAGACCGTAATCGCATAGCTTCTGAACAGTGGGGCGGAACTCCTCCGGCATATTCTCATCAATCCAGTTATATATCATCTTGCCTTCGAGCGACTCAATGCGCCCTGTGTTGCTCTCGATCATGCTTTTGAGTTCGTCGTACTGCATTTGCGTCAGGTCTCCTTCCAGTTCCGGGTTATTAACCAGCGGGAACTCCTTCAGCGCCAGCGTGTAGTACAGGTCGCCGTCTGTCCCGATTTTGTATTCAAAGTTCTCGACGCTGACCGCCATATTGATTGGCGTCTCTGATATGATAAGCCGGATCGGCAGCTTTTGGATGATCCATGTATCCAGCTTGTACCCATACTCAAACCCCTTCATGGAAGTGTCCTGCAGGTAGGAGTAGCCGCGGATGGGGAAGAACGAGGACCAGCTGATGGATTTCAGCTTTGGTGTTCCGATCAGGTTCAGTTCCCCGGAAGATATGGTCTCAAAGGCGGAACCGCCCTGGGGCTTCTGCACGGTAAACTCCGGCGGTATCACTGGAACCGTCAGGATATCCGCCCCGTTATTCACTGATAAATAAATCTTCATGCCGCACACCTCAAATATTCCGAAGGATAATCTTGACCTGCCGGACCGTTTCCTCCAGCTGTCCGCTGAGGCTCTCGCCCGTCTGGATCGTGATGTAGAACGTATTATTGTTTGCCGTGCCTGTCTTTCCAGACTGCGTCTGTCGGCCTTGTGCTTCCAGAAGGAACTGGCGGAGCTGCTTCCAGAGCATGGACAGAGGCAGAACCGCTTCCGCTCCGGCCTCGCCGCCAGCCATGCCGCGGCTCCCATTCATGCCAAACAACGTCGGCCGCGTTAAAATACCGCCCTTGGCATACCAGTCTATCCCAAAGCTGGGCACAGACGGCGGATTGAAGCTCCAGCTTCCGGTTACCTTGAGATGCGGCAGCTTGATATCCGGCAGTTTCCAGTCAAATTTGAAAAAGCCCTTTATGGTGTCAATGGCAGTCCGGACCGTGTTTTTAACCGTATCCATCACGCCGGCAATCTTGCTTTTGATGTTCTCAAACACGGTGGATACCGTATCCTTCACCGAAGTAAACACAGTTGATACCGTATTGCGGACGTTTTCAAACTGCGCCTTTACCCCGCTGATGACACCGCTGACGATAGTTCGGATATTTTCAAACGCCAGAGAACCGAACGATGTGATGGCGTTCCAGACGCCAAGGACGATCTGCTTTGCGCCGTCGAACACCGTGAGAAAGCTCTGGCCAATCCCCTGCAGCGAGTTTTTGATCGTCTCGCCGTTAAACGCAAACAGCCCGACGATCACGCCGAACACGTTCTTCACAATACCAACGATACCGGAGAATATGGTTTTAATCCCATTCACGACCCCGTCAAAGGCGGTTTTGATACTGGTGCCAAAGTTGATGAAGTTTTGTTTTATGCCATTGACGATGTTTTGGAATGTGGCTTTTATGAGAAGCCAGGAATTGATAAAGAACGTCTTGATCCCGTCAGTCACCGTATGGACCACGCTTTTAATCCCTTGGAACACAGTCACAAAAACAGAGCGCAGCCCGTTCATAGATGCAGAAATCCCTTCCTGTACCGGCGCAAAAGCCTCCTTCAGTCCGGCAAACTTCCCTGTTATGCTCTCTTTGATTCCGGTGAAGCCCTGTACCACCCGGTCTTTTACAGATACCGCCGCTTCATAAAGCGGGGCCAGTTTTTCAGTTACTGTCTCCTTTACGCCATTAAACTTCTCCGCCACGGCTGTCTTAACCGTGGTAAAGGTTCCCGCAATCTGATCCACTACCGGCTTGAGCTGGCCTTCGTTGTAGGAATCCTTGATAAAGCTCCAGGCACTGTGAAACGCGCCGGAAACCTTCTCCTTCAGCGGCGCCAGCCTCTCGGATACGCCGTTCACCACACTGCTGAGCTTGCCGCCTGTGATCTTGTCGATATAGTCATAGCCCGCGGTGTAATAGGACTTGACGCCTTCCATTGCCGCGGCCGCCGCGCCCTTCAGCCCGCCGCCGTGTTCGGCATATGCGTTTTTGATGTTGCTGAGCTTCTCGGCCGCCACGGTTTTAGCGGCGTCCAGAGCCGTGCCGACCGCACCTTTGACCGCGTTCCACTTTTCGGAGGCGGCGGTTTTGATGTTCTCCCATTCCTCTTTTACAGAAGAGGTAATCGCTGTGACCTTTTCCGTCACTGTGTTTTTCAGGTTGGTGAAGACCTCGGTTACCTTGTTCCAAAGCTCCAGCGCCTTAGCCTTGATCCAGTCCCAGTTCTTCCACAGCGCAATTCCAATCGCAATCAAGGCGCCGACCGCGATCACCACAATGCCGATGGGCAAGGTCACAAAGGACAGCACAGCTCCAAAGGCGCTGGTGGCTATTGCCGCCAGGTTTGTCACCGCAATATGCGCAATCGTCGCTGTCGTCAATGGTGCGAATGCCGTGGCCTGTACGCCAAGCATGGTAGCGTTAAAGGCAATGAGGCCGTTGCGGATGCCTTCGATGATATTCGCAGCCGCCACCGCCGCTTTGTAGGTCACAACCGCAGCAGTCACGCCGCCGATGACAGGAGCAATGACGCCCCAATTCGAACTGAAGAAGTTCACGATTCCTGATGCGATGTTCAGCACACCTGCCAGGGCATTTGCCAGCATCGGAACGACCGTACTGGCAATGCCGGTAATGGCGGACTGTGTGTCGCCTGAAAAGGCGGAAACAATGCTGTCCTTCACATTTCCAAAGGCTGTGACGAGGTTTTCAATGGCCGGACGGCTGCTGTCTATCACTGCAGAGACACGTGTAAACACCGACGAGGCGACGCCGGAGATGAGGTTAAACGCGCCGAACAGGCCGCTGCCGATCCCAACCACAAGCCCGGAGATGGATGGCGTAAGCGACGCCAGACCGTCACTGGTCATCTGGATCAGGTTCTTGAACTGCGAGCTGCCCAAAGCGTCGAACATGGCCAGCTTGACGCCCTCGAACTGCGATTCTAAGAGCTTCAGCTTGCCGGCCACCGTATCGTTCATGATGTCCGCCATATTCTGCGCGGCGCCGCTGGAGTTTGCGATGGATGTGGTCAGAGACTCAAAGTCCTGCGGGCTGGCATTCACCAGCGTCAGGAATCCGGACATAGCGTGTTTGCCGGCTATCATGGTGGCATACTGGCCGCGCTGGGCTTCGGTCAGGCTGCTGAACCTGCTCTGCAGCTCCGGCAGCAATACGGCCAGCGGCTTCATGGAACCGTCCGAATTGACGGCGGAGATATTCAGGTCTTTCAGTGCGGTTGATACATCCTTGGTGGGCTTGGCAAGCCGGGTCATGACTGAATTGAGACTGGTTCCGGCCTCGCCGCCCTTCACGCCTGCATTGGCCATCAGGCCAAGCGCCGCAGTGACGTCCTGGACATTATAGCCCATGGCGCCCGCTGTCGGCGCACAGTTTTTAAAAGACTCGCCCAGCATGGCCACATTGGTATTGGACTTGCTGGCGGCCACGGCCAGGATATCCGCAAAGTATGTACTGTCCGAGGCTTTGAGGCCAAAGGCGGTCAGGCTGTCCGTCACAATATCGGACACACTGCCGAGCTCCTCGCCGCTGGCTGCCGCCAGGTTCATGATTCCGGCGATGCCGTCGACCATCTGTCCCGCGTTCCACCCGGCCATGCCCATGTACTTCATGGCCTCGGCGGACTCCAGGGCGGAGAACTTGGTGATGGCGCCCATTTCCTTGGCCTTGTCCTTCAGCGTCTGGAACGCCGAGCCGGTCGCGCCGGATATGGCCTGCACCTCGGCCATCCCCTGCTCGAAGTCAACCCCGGTCTTAACTATGTCGCGTCCAAAGTTGACCGCCTGCCGGACGCCGATATATGCCGCCGCCACTCCCGCCGCCTTTTTTACAAGGCTGGACATGGATGCACCGGCCTTATCGGACTGCGTCCCCATCTTTTTCAGGCCGCCTGTCGTACCATTCAGAGACGTATACAGCTTTTTGCTGGCAGTCACAGCCGACTTCATGTTGGTGAAGAAGTTACCGTTATTGAGGGTTAACGTGGCGCCTATATTTGCTCTGCCTGCCATTTTGTCTCACCTCAAATCGACGGGAACAATGCCTTGTACCGTTCAGCCTCTTCTTCAAGGGCCAGCTGCATGCTTAAACCAAGAAAATATTTTTCATCCGCGGACGCCCCGGCGATCCGGTCCCAGTCATGGCCGCGCTGGACGTAGTAGTGGACCAGATACAGCTCCGGGTCATCCGCAATCAGTTTTTTTCGACTGGGGTCACGCTGTCAATGTAGCCTGCCAGCCGCATACAGGCGACGCCAATCTGCGGGATTTCGCCTGCGTCGAAGATTTTCTCCACGATCTCCATGGGCTCCCTGCAGCCGAAGGCGTCCTGCAGTTCCTTGGATTTCAGCGGCGGGTCGATGACGCATTCATAGGTCATGTATACATCGCCTTCCCCCGCGTCCATCTCCTGCGCGTCCCTGGCCAGCGCCGCGGACGGTTCCTCAATGGTAATGGTTCCGTCCAGGGATGCGACGTACAGCTCCTGTGTTTTCTTTTTCTTCTTTGCCTCCAGCATCTGTTCCTTTCTCCGAACCAGCTCCTGAAGGGTGATTTTTGTTTGCTTTTTCATGTTGTAAAACTCCTTTCAAATAAATTGTGCCAGATTTCTGTGCGCCGCAGGTCATAAAGCTATCACTGCGGCAGAAAACCGCCTTTGATTTAAATCGCCGTACCCGGTTCCGTCATGCCGTTCTCGGCTTCCGCCTCGGTCAGCGATGGACGATTGCCACCGGCAATCATCGCCCCGGACGGCAATGAAGCCGTTTTTCTGCCTAAGCGCTCCGAATGACTGGGCGTCACGCTTGCTTGTTACAGACACGGATCGGCAATGCTGTCAAGATACGCAAAGTCCACAAAGCCTCCGGAGAACTCGTCCTCGGAGATCTTGGCGTTCTCGAACGCCATCAGGGTCAGCTCGTCCAGCCAGCAGCCCACGGCCTGGACACGTTCAATGCCGCCGTTGTCAGGGTCCGCCAGCTTGCCAATCAGAGTCAGCCTCTCATCCACACCCTTGATCAGTTTCTCCGCGTATTCTTTGCCGCGGGAGTATACCTTCTTGACCTTGGCGTTCCATTCGCCGGAGATACTCATCAGCTTGCTGTCCTCGATCATGTCGCCCGAAAACTGGATGGTCTCCCTGTTGGTTTTGAGCTTCAATTCAAAGGACGTAACCTCATAGCAGATGCTGCCGTTCCACCACAGGAATCCGTGTGTACCGCTGATTACCTTGCCGATTGCCGGTTTAAATCTTTCAGCCATATTCTTTTCACCTCAATTCCTTACCAAAAAATATATTGCCCGCGGCTCAGCGCTGCCGGAATAACCCGCAGAGTACATCCGTTCGCTCAAGCGTAAGGCTTGCATCCGCGCATTCGCTCAAGCGCAGATCTTACAGGGCTCCCGCAAAACCGAAGATTGATCTGAGGTTTTGTGGGAAAGAGGAGGCGCACCCACCCAGGTATAAGGCTTGCCCGCGGCTTAACGCTGCCGGAATAAACTGCAGAGTACATCCGCGCATTCGCTCAAGCGTAAGGCTTGTCATTCCATACTGATCCGGAAGCGCAAATCCTCAATGGCGTCGCTGAAGGTCACGTTCGCGGTCACAAACACAATACTGCCCGTCTTCGCCTGCCGGATCTGATCCTCTGTCCAGTCTGATATGTCATACTTCTGTTCCAGCCACTCCTGCTGTGCCGCGATATCAATCTCCGCTTTGTTCTCCGCCGACTCATACAGCGCCCCCTGCCGGGCCAGCGCCGCAAAATACTGGTTGATTGCGGCGAGGAACATCACCTTGTTGTCATAGCTGTTGTTCAAACCAACATAGTTATCCTCAAAGGTAGACCGGATGTCGGTCCGCATCAAATCCATCCCCTCTATGATCTTGATCTTCTTCATGTCCTCTGTTTTGTCGCCGGAGAGAACGGTCAGCGAATTAATACCGCGGCCCACCTTGACCTTGACGCCGTCGTTGATTAAGATAAACTTTCCCGCGTCAATGTCCTGATCCGGCACAGCGCTTTCCAGGATACTGTCCACTTCCGGCAAGACCTGATAGGTGGCGCTCTCACTCATGGGCAAGCCAGCCAAAAGCCCAGCAATCCGCGGACAATATGCCGCGGCAGTATACATTTTGTCTTTCACTCTAATCTCGTCTGTGCAGAAGTTGATAATCGCCTCATGACCCCCGGCATAGTGGGGCAGGACCGCCTTGAACGGTCGGTACAAATCCCGCTGCGCTATGATCCAGACCGCAATGTCCGCACACTCTGACTCCTTGATTGACGGGATAGCCAGGTAGTTCCAGCTCTTGTTCCGAAGCCGGGCCAGGGCAGGCTCAAACTTCTCTTTGGTGCTGGTTCCAATCCGTTCCACCAGCACACGTCTGGGCGAGCCTTCAAATGTCTGGAGGATAAATTCCAGGTTCGCGGCGGTCCAGTCCGCCTTCTCAACCTGCGCCCGGTTGGTGTAGGTATACGACGTGCCGTCGCTGGTTCCGTCACGGAGGATGAGCGCCACAGCGCCGTTTCCGCTTCGCCGGATTGCGGTCTCTGCCTTTGCCTTAAACTCAATCAACACTTGGGGTAATCCCATAACTTTCACCTCCCATTTCCAAAGTCTCAATGGTATCGTCCGCGTCAATTTCCACAGGCGTTCCCTGCATGTATGTCACCTCAAAGGAGCAATAGAGGATATTGTTTTCGATGTCGAACTCTATCTCCTGGACAGTCAGCTTCCGATCCTTGACGCAAAGCGTTTTATACAAAAAAATGCGCCGCAGCTCTTCAGCCGCATTGACGCATTCTTCCACGGTCTCTGTTTTGCTGATATATTTGATTTCCACCTGATCGGTCACCTGCTCCAAATCCACAGAAAGCAGGGAGACCGCGGCCGGATATACATTGACGAACACTGCCGGTTTATCAAAGCCCTCTTTGACATCCTGCGCGATGACTGGATAATCGTTCTCCATCAAAATCTCAGCAATCCTCGTCTTTACCATCTTTTCGTTTATCATACCTGTACCTCTTTCGTGAGCCTGTCAAGCAGCTTTTTTGCGTCCTGTTCAAACCGGATTCCAGCTTCGGTCATTGATTTTTGCAGCATATATACTCCCTGGACGCGGCCGCCCGACTTGATACCCCGCGCCGACCTCTGCACACGGTTCAGGCTCCGCCCCCGTTCGCGGGTTCTGCCGCCGCGGATGATCTCGTGACCGAGTTCAATCAGGTGCGTGTGCGGGGCGCCGGACTGGATTCTTACCACCCGGACCTTGCCGCCCCGGTACACCTTCACCTTCTTCAGCCGCCAGGAATTTCTAAGTTTCTTCGTCCGGACGGGCGATAGGGCTTTGGTCCGTTTATTGACTGCCTGGCCTTGGGCCATCAGCATGGCGTCCGCCTGGTTGGGGTACCGCTGCTCTATACGCTTGAAGGCTTTTTCCAGCTCATCAAACCCAAACACATCAACCGTCTTTGCCATTTCTGTCGGCCTCCGTCGCTATGATTTTCAGCTGTTCCTGCAGAGAGCCCAGATGCAGGACGGATACAATCTCAAATACACGCCCTTGAAAGCTGATCCGCATCTCAGTGGTGATGTCCGGCCAGTACCGGGTGGTGATGTTGTAGGTTGTTTCGGCCCGGATTTTCTGGGCTTCCGCATATTCCCTGCCGTTCATGGGCGAGACATTCGCCCAGACTGTCCGGAGCGGTGTATAGACCGGAACCAGCTCACCCATGGAATTGGTTTCCTCACCGTCTGGTTTTAGGAATGTAATCCTGTGCCGCAGTTTTGAAAACTCCATTGACATTCCCTCCTTCAAAACTTTGGGAGCCTGTATGGGTCAAGCAGCGTCCGGACAATCACCGGCAAGCCGTCCTTGGTTCCGTTCCGGTTCTCAAAGAAGTAGCCGATGATGACCAGCATGGCCTGCCGGCAGCTCTCCGGAAGCGGGTCAGGCAGCTCCTGACGGGTATAGTTTACACACATCTCCGCCGCCAGGAGCAAAAGTATCTGCAGGAAGCTGTCCTCCGCGTCTGTATCCAGACGCAGAAACTGTTTGATTTCTTCCAATGTCAAGCTATTCACCCGGCTCACCTGTCTTTGTCCGGCCGGTCTTGACCTCCCGCGCCAAGCCCGCCGTCACCAGATCCTTGCCCAGCACAGCCGGGACTTCCACGACTTCCCCCTCATAAAAGGAAAAAGCCATGCCGCTGCATGACGTCAATATCTGTATTTTCATGTAAAATCACCTCTAGGCCTTCATCTCCAGCGCCTTGACCGCCTCTGCAAGCGTCAGCTTCCCGTCAACCCGCTGGAAGGTCCGGAACCCCACCTGGCCGTTCTTGGCAAACAGCTCGTTCAGCCGCTGGAAGCTCCGGCCCTGACGGTCCGCAATCCAGTAATACGACAGGTCCCCAAAGGCCATCACCTTGTTTCCGGCCGCGAACTCCGGCATAAACGCCGAGGTAATCAGCGGACGGTTGAGCAGGGTGTCCGGCTGTCCGGCCTGCAGTCCCGGCTGCCACATGTACTGGCCTGTGCCGTCCTTGAGCTTCCGGATGGCTTTGACCGTGTTGTCATTGGTGATAAACACCGCCTTCTGCCGGTAGGGGGTTCGGAGACTGTGGTAGAGGTCAATCAGCTCATCCGAGGTCAATGCCGCGGCCGCCGCAGAGGTTACCCCCGTCTCTCCCATATTCAGAAGCCCAGTCGGCTTCCCGCTGCCGTCCCCGGCAAGAAACGCCGCCTCTTCAGCCGCCGCCATTCTCCGCGCGAATTCCGCGGCGATGTACGACTCCATGTTGAAGGCCGCGTCGTTCAGCAGCTCCTCGGAAATCTTGATGATAGTGGTCAGCTTATGGCTGCCCAGCAGGATATTTCCAAACGTATCGTCGCTCTCTGCGTAATCCGCTTCCTCGTCAGTCCAGGACGCGGCGCCGTGGGATGCGACCACGGGAATCTTCTTGTCGCCGGAGCTGGGGATGATGGTCGCCAGCGTCCGGATCACGTTCTCTTCCGTCAGCTTGTCAATGAGCGTGGCCTCGAACTCCTCCGGCACCAGATACCCGCCCTCGGAATCTTCGCCGGCCTCCAACGCATTCTGGACCTCGCAGCTTCGCTTGTTCCGCATAGCCGACCAGAAGGATTTTTTGTATTCCGCGCTGGCGCGGCCTGTCTTTTCCGGCTCCGGATGCTGAACCGGATTGGTAATCGGGGTGTTGACCGGCGCGTTCAGCTGCTTCTCCAGTTCTTCCCGCCGTTCCTGAATGTCAATTTCCTTTCCAAGCGCAACGATGTCGCGTTCCATTTTCTCATAGGCGGCGGTATCGTCCGCGGATAGGATACCGTCCGTCCTCGGCACCTCATCCAGAAAATTCTTTGCCTGCTCCCACAGGATTGCCCGTTTTTGACGCAGTTCTAATACAGTGTTCATCTTGTTACCTCCTTCAATAGCTCTAGGCGTTTATTTAGATGCTCGGCGGATTCGCCGGCAGGCTGTTCTTCAGGCTTTGGAATCGGCTGCAGACACCGCCGCATTTTCGCAATGGTGTTTGTGAGCAGGGTCTGTTTGTTAAATGTCATGCTGGTTCCAGGCTCCGTCTGATCGCCGCTGTACAGCATCCGGTCACAGAAGCCGTACTCAATTGCTGACCGTGCGTTCAACCACGTCTCCGCGTCCATCATCTTGGACAGCCGGTTACGGGACAGTCCGGATTTTAACTGATAGGCGTTGATGATGGACTCCTTCACCTCGTTTAAGAACTCAATCCCCTGTGCCAGCTCCCTGGCCTCACCATACAGCATCAACGACGGGTTATGGATCATCATCATGGCCGGGGGCGACATCTCTATCAGATCTCCAGACATGGCGATCACAGACGCGGCAGAGGCCGCCGTACCGTTGATTTTGACATGGATACTGCCGCTGTGTTCTTTCAGCGCCGTATAGATCTGCGCCGCGGCAAACACGTCCCCGCCCGGCGAGTTAATGTATACCGTAATATCACCCCTGCACCTCTTCAGATCAGCCTCAAACAGCTGCGGGGTTACCTCGTCACCGTACCAGCTTTCTTCCGCAATCACGCCGTCCAGTATCAGGATGTTCTCGGTTTCTCCTGTCTCTTGATTCTGTATCTGATTGAATACCCAAAATTGATTCATATCTGTTTCACCTCCTCGCCGCGGCAGACTTTGTTTTGCCGCCGCTCCTCCTTCCCGCAAAGCCTCACGGCTTTGCGGGAGCTATTGTTTCATTCGTTTGCTCGGCCCAGGTTCCCGCGTGTGCCAGGTCGACCATGTTGCCGTTGCACAAGTACCGGTCGCCGCCTTCCTCGGCGGGTATCCGGTTCATATCCTCCAGTTCCCGGATATCGTTGCTGCTGTACCAGCCGTTCTGGCGGCCTATGGCATAACCGTTCATACGGCTTTGGAAGTCCCCCCGGAGCAGGCCGTCTACATTGAACTTCATAAACACCCTGCCCTTTTCGTCCGGAAGCAGGAGCTTCTGCGCCATGCTCTGTTCTATCCGCACCAGCCAGGGCCGGATGGTGTTCACCACAAAGTCAAGCGACTGCTGTTCTATGTTGTTAAAGCTGGATTTGTCCAAGTCCGCCACCATGTGCGGCGGCACCCGGAAGATACGGCAGATTTCGTTGACCTGAAACTTCCGGGTCTCCAGAAACTGTGCGGTATTCGGCGGGATTGTGATCGGTTTGAAGTGCATCCCCTCTTCGAGCACAGCCACCTGATGCGCATGGCTGCTTCCGCTGTATGCTTCCCGCCAGGCGTCCCGCACCTTCTTTGGATCCTTCAGAGCCCCCGGATACTCCAGGATTCCGGAGGGTGTGCCGGAGTTGCTGAAGAACCGGGCGCCGTATTCGTCCGCGGCCATGCTCATCCCAATCGCGTTCTTTGCCATCGCAATCGGGGAATACCCCAGCAGGCCGTCAAAGCCCAGGCCGGGGATGTGCAAAACCTCCTGCGCTGTAAGCACCACCTGCCCCTGAGTGTCAGAGTTATATGTGTAATAGATGCGGCTGTCTTTGCCCCGGTCGACCTGCATCCGGTTTGGCAGCATCGGGTACAGCGCCGTCACCTCGCCTTTGCCGTTGCGGATAATTTGGGCGTAAGCATTCCCCCAAAGCAAAAGATGGCTTGCCGTCGTCTCGCGGAAGACAAAGGAAGTCATCTCTGGATTCGGTTCGTCGTGAAGGATGAAGTACAGCGGATGCTCCGGAATCTTCTCCTTGCCGTTTGGCGTGTATTGATAGGTGTGCAGCGGCAGGCTGGCGATGGTCTCCGCTATGATCCGGACACAGGCATAGACCGTCGTCAGCTGCATTGCCGACCGCTCAGTCACGGATTTCCCCGCAGTCGTGCGGCCAAACGGGAAGAACCACCCGCCGCCGACACGGTCGCCCTGATAGTTCTTCGGCTTGTCTCTTGATCTCGTGAATATTCTCGGCAGTTTCATTTTATCCTCCTAAAAATGGACAAACAAAAAGCGCCTCTTCCGAGACGCTTGGTTCTGTAAGACAAATTAATCTATGTATCATTGGCGAAGCATGGTACATAGTTTATTAATCAGGAATACTTCATTCTTTTTCTTTAATTCGCACTCCCAAATCCGAAGCACCCGCCAATTTCTTTTTTCAAACATAGCTGTTACCTCTTTGTCATGCTTAATATTATGTTCCCGTTTCTTTTGCCAATAATCCTGATTATCTGAGGGGCGTGTATTACGGCAATCATGTCCATGCCAAAAGCAACCGTCTACAAACACAGCTATTCTTTTGTTCAAAAACACAAAATCTGGATGTCCCTTTACTGCATAATTTCTTCGCCAACCAGTAATACCATTCTTTTTAAATATTTCAATCAATCTGAGTTCTGTTGATCTATTATTCTTTGATTTAACTCGTCGCATAATTTCGGACCGTTTTTCAACTTCGAAAACATCTGCCACAATTTATCACCTTGCTTCAAACTCAATACGTAGGCTGGGATCATTCTCGACCTCATGAATAATCTCGTTGTAACAGTTAATAATATCTGAAAGCGTAGTATTGCGTTTAGCTTCGTCAAAAAAACTGTGTTCATATACATTTGAAGATAAGAACTGCTGTATATCCCAAACTTCTACACGCCCAGCCAAATCGGAATCTTCTGCTAAATTTAATGCTGTATGTACTCGATCGAAAACCGTAATAATAACTGGATGGTCTCCGTTACGCAAATTAGCCTTACACTTCTCAATAAGCAAAGCGCCGGGCATTGTTGTACAATGAATAATGGTATTGTTAATAACAAAATCTCCACTACGCTCTGTCGGCGCATCGGCTACCGAAGCTCCGTGAATTTCAAAAGTCTCCTTCGGTAAGATAATAGAAAGTTTCGCCGCCACTAAATGCTGTAAAAGAGTTCCCAGATACTGTGTACCCGGGTTTTCTTTTTGCCTTTTTTTCGCCTGTTCAAATAACTCATTTAAATTAGCGCCAATGGTTTTTGAAGTATCAGCAGTAAGCACAAATGGCTGATTCCTGAAATATTCCCTTACCTGTTCTGCCCAAAATTTCTCAACTATCTTAAAATCAACAGGCTCTTCTGCATTCCACGCATTGAGAAAAGCTACATATTTCATCATCAACCCCAGACTTCCACGACTTGTCCGCCCGCCTTCAGCAGATAGCTGTTGCGTAATACCGTGCTCCTTCAAAATCTTTTTTAAATTTCCGCCGCCAAGTCCAGCCACCTGCCCTTTGCCTCTAGTCCGAAAGTCGTCTGCGTTCAACGGGAACTCCTTCTCTTGCACCAAACGAGTAAATTGAACTACTAACGATAACGGACCTTTGGTATAGATATTATTTTCGGATTGAAATACCTTCAACTTTTCTATTGGGTCAATCATATACACAGCCTCCGCAATCTTTGTTAAAAATCTTTCTCCAATAAAACGAGCGACTGGCAAAGCTACCGCATCTCCCATAGCTTTATACCCGTCGTTATAGCTTCCTGGCAGAATAAAGCTATCCGGAGCTCCCATCAATCGGGCGGCTTCACGCACTGTCAAAAGTCGCGCATGAATTTCGCCGCCGTTCTTTACAACTACATATTGTTTACTGCTGCCTCCTTCAGGTGTTCGTAAACAACCCGCTACACCGTCAAAACGCAATTCAAGCTGCTGTACTCCGTGCCGCATTCTACGATATCCTGTTGCATATACAGTTTCATGTTGATCTAATTTCATCTGATGTCGTGCTGGAATAAGCGTTAAAGCATTATCCTTATCAAACGGTATATCTTTTTCAATTATATCCTGCAATGTCTCCTGACGTTGGGGGGGCTTTTCAGTCTTCCACCATATCCATCCTGGCAAAGCCTCTCCCAGCTTTTCAATCGCTTTGTTGTGAAGCCAACAGGGGCCATTCCCAATTAACTCATTTGGAATTTCACAACCACGTTTTACAGCGATTACAAAAACTCTTGGTCTGGATTGAGGCACAAAATGAGAAGCATTCAACACTATAGCCCCGCATACAAAATCTCGGTCGACAAGAGCCATATGCAACGTGCGGTAGTTCTTGCCTCCGTTAGTTGACAATAATCCCGTCACATTTTCTAAAAGCAGAATTTTAGGTTTTTCAACCATTTCATCTAAAACTCTTAGCCATTCCCAAACCAAACCGCTCCTTGATGCATGAATACCTCCTAACGATCCGGCAAGAGACAAGTCTTGGCAAGGAAAACTGGCCCACGACAAATGTGCATATGGTAAAGCACTACCTTTAATATTTTTGATATCTTCAAGTTGAAAATGCTCACCCCCCAAATTTGCCTCGTAGACCGCCGCCTTTTGAGGACTATTATCATTTGCCCAAATAGGTGTAAACATTCCTTCAAGACCATATGCGACAAGACCACTACCAGCGAAAAATTCGTGCATTGTCCAAGGGGCGGGGAAATTATCAATATTTTGTTTTTTCGCAGCATCTTGGGGCATTGGCTTTATCCTCGCTCTCTTCAAATGTATCATTATGGATATGATATACTTTTATTTCACGTTACCACTATATTTAATATTATATCTCATGCAACCAAAATAGTCAACACATACTAGACTATATGGTTATATCCATAGAATGCCCCGCTCGTCATAGACGCTGCCCTGCGTTTTGCCCTGATTCCGAACTGCGCGGTCCAGCCCCATTGCGGTTGCTACCGCCCCGTCGATCCGCTCTGTGCTGTGCTTTTTGGACATCTTGATGTTTTCAGCCGCATCGGTCTCCACGCAGACGTTGTCGAAGTTCCAGCGCAGCACCGGATGCCCGTTATGGATGATCCGTTTCTTCAGAACCAGCGTGTACAGTTCCTTAGTCGGCGGGCTCATGTCCTTAAAGCCCTGTCCAAACGGTACCATTGTCAAGCCCTCGTCCTGCAGATTTAATATGATTTGGGTGGCGTTGTAGCGGTCATAGGCAATCTCTTTCACTACAAACTGGCTGGCAATCTCCTTTATATCCGCTTCAATCCTGCGGTAGTCGACCACATTTCCTTCCGTTGTCCGAATAGCGCCCTGGGCCTGCCACACATCATACGGCACGTGATCGCGCCGAACCCGCTGATGAAGGTTGTCCTCTGGTATCCAGAAATACGGCAGTACAATGTATTCATCAAATCCAGCCTGCGGCGGGAATACCAGCACAAAGGCTGTCAAATCAAGGGTGGTGGAGAGATCAAGCCCCGCATAGCATTCCCGTCCCCGCAATGCGGCTGTATCAATACGTTTATCACAGGCGTCCCATTTGTCCATCTGCATCCAGCGGGTGGACTGCTTTACCCATTGGTTCAGCCGTAGCTGACGAAATAGGTTCTCCTCTGCCGGGTTCTCCCGCGCGGACTGGAATGCCGCCCGCACCTTTTCTATATCCACAGTCACGTCCAGGGATGGATTCGCCTTGTACCAGTTTTGCTCATCCGACCAGTCCTCGTCCTCACTGATGCCGTATAGAACCGGGTAAAAGGTGGGGTCGTGTTTCCGGCCTTCCAGCAGATCCACAGCCTTCTGGTGCTGTTCAAAGCAGATGCTGTTCCGGTCGGTTCCCGCCGTTGTGATCAGGAAGAACAACGGCTGTGTCCGGGCGTCGCCGGAGCCTTTGGTCATTACGTCAAACAGGTCGCGGTTGGGCTGGGCATGAAGCTCGTCAAAAATCACGCCGTGGACGTTCAGACCATGCTTGGTAAACGCCTCGCTGGAGAGAACCTGGTAATAGCTGTTTGTCGGTTGGTACACCAGACGCTTTACCGACATGACCGGCTTGATCCGCCGCTTCAGCGCGGGACACTGGTCAACCATATCAACCGCTACATCGAATACAATACTGGCCTGCTGCCGGTCTGACGCACAGCCATAGACCTCCGCGCCCCATTCGTTGTCGCCGCAGGTCAGGTACAGCGCCACGCCTGCCGCAAGCTCCGACTTTCCCATCTTCTTGGGGATTTCCACATATGCCGTATTATATTGCCGGTAGCCGTTCGCCTTGACCGTACCGAACAAATCCCGGATAATTTTCTCCTGCCATGGAAGCAACTCAAAAGGGACTCCGCGCCAGCGTCCCTTAGTGTGTCTTAAGCTCTCAATGAACCGAATAGCTCTCTGCGCCTTTGCCTCGTCCAAACTCAACTGTGACCACCGTCCAGCATGAGCAGCTGTTCCATCGGGTCATCCGGGGATGCGGTCCCCGTATCCGGCGCCAGCCGCGCACGGGATGCCGGACTCAGGCCAAACTGCTCACAGAAGCGGTTCATGGCCTTCAGATACTGCTGTGCAATGCTGACCTGCGGTACCTGCTGCCAATATCCTGACGGTGTTTTCACGATGGCGCCGTGCTTGGTTACAAATTCCTCGGCGGCCTTCCACCTGGCATAGCTTTGGCAGTAGCCTGCAAAGGCTGCCATGTCCGCTTCCGTTAGCAGCCCCAGATGTTCCAGCTGCCCGGCAAGCCGGTCCCATTCGGCCTTTGCCTCCGGCTCCAGCCACTCCGGGCGCTCCGGGGCCTTTTTCGCAGGCTGCGGCTCGCTTGCCGGCAAGGGCCGCTTCCCCGGATTGCCTTCTAATACCTTGAGCGCGGTCGGCTTTGGTTTCCTTCCTCTCTGCGCCATCTCTTCACCTCCTTTGGGCAAAGTAAAAGTCACGACCGAAGCCGTGACTATACTGTTTGATTCAACCATGATTTTATGATTCATAATCTGGTCAATCGGTTTGGCAGAAGAATCTTCATTCTTTCCAGGCGGAGCATATATAGGTTTACCGATTGGTCTTATTTTTAAATTTCCTTCTAAAAAACTACTTATGCGCTCAACGCCTATGTTGACATATACTTCAGATTGATCTACTCCATATGCCCGACGGCCATTCTTTATTGCTGCAATTAGAGAGGAGCCAACTCCAGCGTAAGGATCAAAAACAATATCATTTTTATCAGTAAAGGCTAATACACATCGTTCCACGAGCTCTATTGGAAATTGACATGGATGTATCGTTTTTTCCACATGGTTCGCTTTAACATTGGGAATATCCCAGATTTCATTTTCCCATTCTTGTTTGACAAAAGCCCATAGATCAGATGGATTTTTCCCTTTAGGATTACATGATAGCTGTCCTTTTTTTTTCGCCTTTATAATATCTTTTTCCTGGATACTTGGGTGGTACTCTAACATCATCTAAGTTAAAGGTATAATCGTCTCCTTTTGTAAACCACAATATAGTTTCATATCTGCCTGAAAATTTTTTCCTAGCGTGAAGCCCGTGTTCAAAGTGCCAAATAATTCTATTTCTTAAGCGAAGGCCAATATTTTTAAAAATATTATAATAGTAAATATCTAGTGGATATACTTCGCCTTTTTCTATATAATTACCTACTTGCCAACATAGACTTCCTCGATGCGATAACACCCTGATAAGCTCCTCTATAATAAGTTTTTGTCTTTTCAAATATTCGGCAATAGATACTCTTGTTTCATACTCTTTTCCTATATTGTATGGCGGCGAGGTTATAATCAACTGAACACAGTTATCAGGTAGTTTTTTTGTAAATGCTAAAGAATCGTTACACGCGTATACTATTGACGACTGCTTACTATAGTCTTTATCTACCTTATACTCCATAATTATGACCGTACCTTTCAGCTGTGCTCCAGCCTATCTTAATTTGTTAATATGTTACAGTCCCTCTGTATGTTATAGTCTCTCTGACTGAAGTTATCCTGCAGCTTCATATGGAAAATTAACCCATTGAATCCATATGTTAAAAGCCGCCCTCTCAGGCGGCTCCGGCACATTTGTTTCGGTTTGCTCTAATTCGCTAAAAGCTCCTTGAGTTTTTCTTCTACCTGTTTTGTCCCCTTTGCGATTTCTTCTGTGTACCCCCTCTGAAGCACAACCTCATCCAATCCGTTCACTCCAAGCGTGTATTTATGGTCACCGTATTTTTCGTTCACCTTGTTCCACAGTTCCGTTGTTTGTTGTGTTATTGCATTTAAACCCTTCTTTGCCATTTTGCTTTCCTCCTTAATTTCCGGGGCTTGCCTGCCCCTTTCGGTGACTACATATTAGCTCTGAACCAGCTTTATAGCAATACCATTACTACACAAATTCACCGCAAATGCTTTGTCATTTGTTTCTATTAATTTGCTAAGAATTCATTGGTTTTTTCTTCTACCTGTTTTGTCCCCTTTGCTATATCAATCCTCTTTACATTGATTAATAACATTTATAATGATTTCCTGCTCCTCTGCACTGTAGCCTATACTATCTAAAGCTTCTCTGAGCCCACAATCAGGACAAATATTTGTAGTATTATCCATTCTTGAAAGAGCTGGTGCACCACAAAAACTTTTACCGCATTTAGAACATATATTCTTCTCCGTACCATAGTCTTTCATGTTCGTTTTCCCCTTTCAAATTTGGTTTGTTTTCCCTTTCGGTGACTACATGTTAGCTCTGAATCAGCTTTATAGCAATACCTATACTACACAAATGTAAGGGGAATATATTGTGTAGTATACAGCCCCGTCCAGCATGTGCAACGCATTTCAGTATTTTCCATCTGGTTGGACAGGAAAAGGAAGCCGAAAGGCTCGGCTTCCAAGGCACACAAAACATTTTACTTTGTTCCTATTTTCTTTCTTGCCTTTATATATTTAGCGATTTGGTCACATTCCCTGCCGCAGTTTATGATTGCTTTTTGCAAATACCGGATGGGAAGATTGCAGGCTTCGTAGCCCTCTCTAATTGTGGCATAATAGTATGGCCACGGCGGGCGTGGAATGTTCGCGTAGGGCTTGTTGATTACATATAACATGGCGTTTTCCTTGCCGTCGGCCGTTTCGACCGTGAGGGTTTCCTTGCGGTACAGATTGGGATAGCCCTCGTATCGGTCCAGCGCCTTCTCGCACTCTTCCGTAATTTCCCATAAAAGAACGGGCGTTCTTTCGCCGGGCGCTGGAATCACTGAAGCCACGCCGCTGCCCCTGAATACCAGCCGGTAGCCGTTCAGCCATCCGGTTCCCAGCGCCCTTGCCTGCGGGCAGCGGTATTGCATTTGCTCTAAGTTGATATTCGAGCCGTAAGCCCCGTAAATCTTGCCTGTGTTCGCTTTTTTGCTTTTCATCAAAAACACACTCCTTAAACTTTTTCTTTCAAACTTTCCCCTAAAATCCGGCTGCCGGGCGGGGCTTTCCGCCCCGCCCCTTTTGCGCCTATGCCCCATGCCTCCATGCCGAGTCGCCGCTCAGGTGGGCCATCAAATGCTCCCGGCAATTTTTGAACTCATCCCCGATTAAGCCAAGCCTCAAAAGCCAGCACCGGAAGGCGTATTTTTCATTGTCCATTTGGCTTTTCCGCGGGCTTGCGTATTTCTGCCGGAGCGCCTGGTGGCTGACCGCCAAACAAAATACGATGTAGGCCCGTATTTTGCCAGCATGGAGTGTTCCGTTGAAAAGCCGGAACTCTATCGTCCCCTTGGTGAATACGCTGTGCAGGTTCAGCCCGTGATACCGGCTTCGGTTATAATGCCAACTCCGGTTACTGATCGCGCCGTTTGCCCTGTACCAAATGTCCGCCAGCTTTGCCATGGTGCGGGGCTTTTGCCGGTTGATGATTTCTACCAAATTGCCGTTTACTTTTTGGCAATAGCGCCGCGTTCTCTCCGGATCAATCTGCAGGCTTTTATATACCAAGTCTTCCTTGGCTGTAATCAGGTTTACAATGTTCCGCAGGCTTTGCGGCGTATGCGGTTCCGCGTTGATGTGGATGTGAATCCCGCACTTAAGTTCCGCCGACGAAACCGCTCCGATGTGTCTGAACTGCCGCACCGCTTCCTGCAAAAGCGGAATGTCCTCGTAGGTCAATACCGGGCTGACCAATTCCACGCTGTATTCGCTGTCCGCGCCAACCAAGGCGCCGCCCACCTTTTTCCGGGTTATAATGGAACCGTCGTATTCCAGTTTCCATTGCCTTCCCTGCGGGTCTAAAACCGTATCGTTTGAGCCGCTGTTCGGGCGGGTTCCCCAGTGCTGTGCCAGCTTGTTTGCCGCCTGTTGTCTGGTGATTCCCGTCATTTCAATTTCAATGCCGAATTTCTGATTTTTCATGTTTGTGTGCCCCTTTCCTTTTGGTATGGACATGTTAGCTCTGAAGCACACTTATATCAATACCATTACTACACAATCTATCAGGGCACAAATTGTGTAGTATACAGCCTTGTCCAGCATATGAAACCGCTTGCATTATTTTCCATATGCTGGGACTGTCCAAGGCAAGCAAATCCTTATTTGCCAGCCTTGCCGTCCCGGAAGGCGCTGCTTCCTGACAGGTTCCGAAGCAGGATTTTCCGTGTAGATTTGTAGCGGTCACCCACAAAGCCCAAGCGCAACAGGAAGGTGCGGAAGGCGTATTTCTCGTTTTCGTATTCATGTGCCTTTGCGGTTACCCGCTTTAGGCTTTTGGCTTCCTTGATCAGCCCCTCCGCCAGGTCGGTATACGCCTGTATTTCTTCAGGGCCTGTGGGTTCCGGGAACCAGGGAAAGTCCACGCTGTCTGCGGTGCAAACCACTCTCGGCGGCTGGTTCATGCCCAGACTCTTTTGAATCAAGGTCTGTTTCGCCGCGACTAAAGCCTGCAAGTTTGCAATGGCCGTCTCGTTAAAACCATCTATCGGAAAACTGATGGACATGCCTATCTCCTCGGTTGCTGGAATCGCATGATAGCCCGCACTCTCCAGCTGCCCCAGCAGAGACTCCCGTTTTTCTGATTCGAGACCGTCGCTGACCTCAACCGCTCCATCCTTTTCGACCGTTACGAAGCCGATTTGATAAGCAAAGCCCGGCGCACCCAGATAGACTGGTGCCACTCCCAAGATTTCACCGATCTTGCTGACAAACGTTTTCCGTTCCTCTTTTGTAATGCCAAAGTTGATTTTCATCTTTACACCCCTTTCGTTTTGGTGTGGACATGTTAGCTCTGTTTTAGCTTTATATCAATACCATTCCTACACAAAGTAATCTGCAGGATTTTGTGTAGTATACAGAGGTCCATTAAATGCGTGTCATTGAATTATTTCCCATATGAACGTACAGTGCAGCGCCATGAATATCAGGTTTAAACCAGAATTCATGGCGCTGATTTAATCGATGGCTATCAGCATTCCTGTCTTTCCAAACAGCAGCGGCCTTTCCTCAATGGCATCGCCGTACCGCATAAAGTTTTGCAGGTCCTGTGAAAACCGGCGGCCATTGTTCACCAGTACGAATTCGTCTACGCTGGCGTACCGGAGTGTGCGAATCAACTCTGAAACCGAACAGTCATCTATTAGAAGTTCTGGGTCAACCGTCAAGGTAGAATATCCATTTGTTATTGTGTACTCGTAAGCGTTGTACGCGTCTCTTTCGTCAGGTGTAAGATCATCCTGGTCTCTTACTAAACTTTCAAAATATGCTTCTGTGCTGGCGTTCATATTGGTTTGCCCCTTTCCTTTTGGTATGGACATGTTAGCTCTGAAGCACACTTATATCAATACCATTACTACACAATCTATCAGAGGACAAATTGTGTAGGATACAGAAGTCCATGAAATGCGTGTCATTGCATTATTTTCCATATGAGCGTACAGGCAATCCAAACTAGACCGCCGCCGCAATCCCGTTTAATACATAATAGACACACGGCAATGCCACGCCGTTGCCCCACATTTTATATTCCGCCGAATCACTATACGGGTTTTGAAGCCACTTCAGAAGCTGCTTCTCCGTTTTCGGTTTTGAGGAAGTTCCAGTGATTTTTCTGTGTGTTTCAAAAACATCCCGCCAGAAGGAAAGCTCCTCTTCGGCCGGTGCCTCTGTACCAAGACCACTGCACCACCAGTCAGGGAAGCCCTGCAGACGGCAGCACTCCAAGGGCGTAAGCCGACGAACCGAATATTGGCGTTCCTTTGGCACAGCCACAGGATTGATATAGTTCAGGCTTTGGTCGCCGCTGCTCTTTGCCTGAAGCGTACCGCTGACCTCTGCACGGCATCTGTGGTTGCGACAGTCACAGGCAAGGCTGGCTTTCTGGACAATGGCGATCCCGCCCTGGCTGCAGGCTGGATTGCCGCCGCCCTGATCAAGGGTTCGGCTGGTATCAGCCGGATAGATTCCAGCCTGTGGATTATCCGACATCATCCCGGCGCTGTCATAGGAGCCGATCCCATACGCCTGTGCCGCGCACTGCGGGTCCTTATAGTCCGTGGCTGTCGGCGTGAAGGCCGTGCCGGTCATGGACGACATTCCTTTTTCTCGCACATTGCAAATCAAGCCATTGTCTTCCTGACCTTTTTCCAAAATCATCGGCACATTGCCGCCGCCCGTTCCCATCTGTCCGGTCAAGGTCTGCACACTTCCGCTCTTGTCTATATCAACACGGCAGTCCTGCGGATGGCTGCTGACGGCGACACAGGCTTGATTGTCGCCCATATCCGCTCTTAAAGTCGAGACCTGTTCTGCCTGGAAATGTCCGCCCAGGCGGCTCATGGCTCCGGGTTCAAAACCGATTGCCGGATCAGTGCCGCCGTCAGCGGCTCCGGCAGTTCCTTGCCCCGTTCCTTCGACCGGCGCAGGATTCCCTGACACGCCTTCGGACTCAAATAGTATTTTGCCGGCACATCCCCCTCCAAAATCCGCGACAAGAAACACACGGCGGCGTCTCTGGGCGACTCCCCAAAACTGCGCGTCGAGTATTCGCCAGGCAAGGGAACAAGTTTCTCCCAGGATTTCTCCCGCACCTGTCCACTTTTCAGGCATAGGAACAGATACGGCTTTGTCCTTGATTTGGAGGAGGCTTTCAAGGACTGTCCTAAAATCGCGTCCCTGATGGCTGGACAGACTTCCCGGCACATTTTCCCACACGATAAATCGGGGATATTTTTCATTCGTCGCACACCTCATTTCCTTGATTACCCTGACTGCCTCGAAGAACAGGCCGGACTGGCTGCCGGTCAGCCCGGCCCTTCGTCCGGCGACTGAAAGGTCTGTGCAGGGCGAACCAAAGGTGATGATATCCACAGGCGGTATTTTGCCGCCGTCTAGCTTTGAGATATCTCCCAGATGGGTCATCTCCGGCAGCCGTTTCGTCGTAACGCGGATTGGGAACGGTTCAATTTCCGAAGCCCACACGGGTCGGATGCCCGCCAGTTTCCCGGCCAGGGGAAAGCCGCCCGATCCGTCAAACAGGCTTCCGAGCGTTAGTGACGGGCTATTCATGTTCAGCCTCCTGCAGTTCGGTGTAGGGTATTTTCGTGTCGCCTCGTAAAAGAAAAACGCCATCCGGATTCTCTTTGAAATCCACATAGCGTTTCACAACCACGTCTACATATTTGGCGTCCAACTCGGCGGCATAACACACACGTCCAGTCTGTTCACAGGCGATCAGCGTAGAGCCGCTCCCGGCAAAGGGGTCGAGAACGATGCTGTTAACCGTGCTGGAGTTCTGAATGGGGTAAGCCATCAGCGCCACCGGCTTCATGGTTGGATGCAGCTTCGATGTCTGCGGCCTGTCAAAATTCCAGACTGTCCGCTGCTTCCGGCCGCCATACCATTTGTGATTTCCGGTCGCCTTCCAGCCGACTATAACTGGTTCATGACAATAGTGGTAATCACACCGGCCAAGGACCGGAGAGTTCTTGACCCAAATACAGTTCTGATGGTAAAAGAAGCCGCTATCACGGAACGCTGTGCGGAAGTTGATGGACTCCTTATCCGCGTGGAAGATATATGCGCTGGCTCCGTCCGCCACAGCGTCGAACATGGACTTAAAAGCGGCGAAGAGGAAGTCATAAAACTTCTTATCCGCCATGCTGTCGTTCTGTATCGTTCCCGCCTTGCCTTCGTAGTCCACGTTGTACGGCGGATCGGTGACAATCAGGTTCCCTTGCTTCCCGTCCATCAGCTGTGCGTAGGTCTCCGGTTTGGTGCTGTCGCCGCAGATCAGGCGGTGCGGGCCAAGCAGCCAAACATCTCCCAGCTGGGTGACTGGCGTTTCCGGCAGCGGAATCTCGCAGGCGTCCTCCTTGATCTCGCCGTCCTGGGCTTTTGCCAGCAGTTCATTCAGCGCGTCCTCTGTAAACGCGGACAGTTCCAGTTCTATATCGCCGCTGGACTTTATGTCTTTCAGGATATCGGCGGACAGCTTCACATCCAGCTCCGAGAACTCCTGAATCTTGTTGTCCGCCATCAAATCCGCGTATTCACTGGCCTCGGATTCATAGTTTTGGTAGTCAACAGGCACCGCGGGCGTTCTGAGCTCCTTTGCTGCCAACAGACGGCCATGGCCTTTGACCACAAAGCCTGAGCGGTTGGACACCACGATAGGATGCCGCCAGCCCTGGCCTTTGATAATCTTCGCCAGCGCGGTGATCTGCTCCGCTGGGTGCTTATTTGGATTTCTTGGGTTGCCGACCAGACTGTCCGTTTCCACTATTTTGTCATGGGCGCAGTAAACCGGGATTTCCCCGGCTTTCGCTTTTGGTGTGACTGGTTCAATCATCTTTAGTTCCTCCAAACCTGGTTTGTATATAGCAGCTGTGACTGCAATATTTTCTTCTTTTGTTGCCGTAGCTCTTGAACGGGCGGCCGCAGCCAGCACAGACAAGCTCGTAAAAGGCCGACTCGCGCTTCTGGTGCTGATCCGGATGCTGTTTCCACCACGCGCGGCGGCAGGCGTCGCTGCAGAACTTCCGCGGCGCTCCCTTAGTTGGCTGCGTGATCCGCCTCTTACAGTTCAGGCACACTTCGTTATTCTCCTGCATAACAGCGGTATTCAGCTTTGCGACAGTTCCGGGCGCGTTGATCCCATTGCGCCGGCAATAGCACCGGACGGCATTTCCTGAAAGGCCGACGCGTTTGCCAATCTCTGTATAGCCCAGCCCTTCGGAACGCAGTTCAAATATTTCTCTCCTCTGTTCGTTTGTCATTGCAAATCCCCCGTACTTTTTGGCAATGAAAAAAGCAAGGGCTTTCCCTTGCTTCATCACCGTTATTCAGTTATTTTAAATGGGGAGCTGAGACCCCCCTTATCAATTTCGCGAAATCTTCTCCCCTTTGGGGCAGCGGTCTCCAGCTTTTACCATTTATGGAGATTTGACCGCCCCTCCCCTCGTGCGACCATAGTATCAGTATTTGTAAGTCGGCCTGCTGTCGTATGTTCCGGTCTTCCGGTCATGACACTTCTTACAGGACGGACTCCAGTTCCGTTTGTCCCAGAACAGTTTGGGGTCGCCCCGATGCGGTATCACATGGTCTACCACTGTGGCTTCCACGATATGGTCTTTCTCTAGACAAGTACGGCACAGCGGATGTTCCTGCAAGAACTGTTTCGACTCCCGGCGCCACTTCTGGTCATAGCCTCTCGACGCTGCCGATGGCCGTTCATATATTTTCTTATGCTCCTCGCAGTATCTCCCGTCCGCCAGGTTCGGACAGCCGGGATGCCTGCAGGGACGCTTTGGTTGATATGGCATGAAATGCACTCCTTTTCTTTCATGTTGTCTCCATCTTAGCTCTGTAACAGCACTTTATCAATACCATTCATACACAAATTACCGGCGCCGTTCTTGTGTAGGTTACAGCAGTTTAGAAGGGGGAAGGCAAGCGGCAGGTGAAAGGAGCGAACATCCTGCCGCTTGCAAAACAAACCGGAAGAATCGGCGCCTTTCTATCTTCTTCCAAGTCTAATACTATCATAAGGTCCAAGTGGATTACAATGGATTTTACTGGACAGTTTTAAAATTCCTTAGAATTCCCTTATGTATTTTATAGACCGTGTTTGTTTCATAACCAACGCTGTCCGCGACCTCATCCCATGATTTGCACAGAAGATATCGCTGTTCCAAAATGAGCCGATGCAATGGTTTTTCTACTGTGTCAATCGCTCGCTTTATCTCGCATTTGACATCCACCAGAGTTTCAACGTCGTCGGTGATTTCATCCTCAAGGTCAACAATCTTCGCAATGATCTCCTGCGTTTTGGTCGGGTCCGGCGTTGCGGACACCCTCTCGTTCTCCGTGTTGGCTGTACACTGGAAGGCCAGCTCACGCAGCGACTGTACCTGTTCCAGCTTGCTTCTGATCTGCTGGTCCAGCAGATACGCTCTCGACAAATATTCTTTCGCTGTCATTTCGACACTCTCCTCTCGTTTGTAAATTGGCGGCACATCCTGTTAAACGCGGCATATTGCCTCCGCATATCTCCGGTCAGTCCCAGACTGTCCAATCTCCACTTTGACCGAAGGAAGTCCGCCCGGAACTGTTTCTCAGTCTTGTAGAACACGCAGTTCTCCGGACAGGTTCTGTATTCCGTAATGCCGCAGCTGTTTTGCTTCCTTGCGTGGCATGGCTGACGCATCTACTCCGCCTCCAATCCGGACAGCACCCGTTTGACATCGTCCAGGCTCCGGACTACCGCGGCGGTGCCTCCCGCCTGGTTGATGTCCCGGATCGCCAAGTCCTGCAGTGCGGTTGTCCTGCCTGTGGCCGTCTTTACCTCAAGGCCGAAAAAGTGTCCGTGATAGCAGCAGATGACGTCCGGCACTCCTGCCGTCCCGTATCTGCCTCCGTGTTCCTTGAAGCAATAGCAGCCGTCCAGGCTATGTAGGTATTTCATGATCTTGTTCACTATGGTTTTTTCCTGCATTGTTATCCTCCTTGCTTGATTCCTGTGTGCGTTCAGGTAACGCATTAGGTAACTTTAGAGGAAACACTATAAATATATATATTTACTGGCTTTCAATATATATATAATAGCCTGTTACCTGTGTTACCTGTATTTTGCCTCGCGCATGCGCGCGAGAATACTTATGGTTTTTTGCTCCGCTCTCTCTTTTTAAAAGTCTATATATATAGGTGTGCACAGAGGAAACAGGTAACAGAATCCCGCAATCCCTTGCGGCGTCTGGCTTTGACCCGTTTCCCCAGCGCTCTTTTCTAGGAAACTCTGAGTAACTAAACCAGCGGTTCTATGTCGTTTCCTGACGAAAGCATAAGCGCAAACGCTTTACACGATACTCCATTGATCCGTTTCTGCGTCTGCATTCTGACGATTCCATTTTTCTCTGTTGTCGTTTTAAAATATCCCCGGTCTTTGAAGCCCCGCGTGATTTTGCCGTAGTCGTACCCGCTTGATTCCAGCGCCTCCCGGAGACAGGAAGGGAGGATATAGTACCACTCGCCCTCTTTTGTCCCGTACACAGGAGTCGCGTTGTTCTCGAACCTCGCTTGATTCGCTACCACCCAGTCACACACAAAGTCCCAGGCTCTCGATACGGTGTCCGCCTTCTCAAGCTGCTGATTGTTCTCCAGGATCGTGTTCCCTAAATTCACAGCTTCACCCCAGGCGTCCGTTTCACTCTCATCAAAGATAAAAAGGGACGAGTAGTAGTCGCCCAGACACACGACCGCAGCGTTGTCCAGATGCCCGGAGTTCGGATGCTTCTCTCGAAGCTCCGCCAGCATGCGGTCATAGTCCTGCTTCAGGAAGGTTTCACCAGCGTCAAGCCGGCGGATCAGTTCCTTCATGTACCATTCCCCGGCGTGGCCATAATGCTGAATACTGATCTGATGCAGAGACCGGGCAAACTCCTGACTGTCCGTGGGCTTTGCGTAGATCTCAAGGACCCTCGAAAATATCCCGTCTGTGTCATTGTCCTTGCCCATGGGCTGTTCGCCGGAGGTAAGGACGATGTTCCGCCACTGCATGGTCTCCTGCAGGCCGCCCGTCTTTGAACCCCGCAGACGGCCTGTGTTGCTGCCCAGGCTGAAGACGATGGACTCAATGCTCATCCGTTTCTCGTTCAGCACCTGAAGCTCGTCAATGCCAAAAGGCAGATGCTTCAGCGTCCCCGCCATCCGTTCAAGGCCGACTGCCGTCGCGTTGAAGCTCCCCATCAGCTTTGCGGGATTCCCCCAGACACTCACCGCCGCCTTGATCGCCGCCGTCTTCCCAGATTTGGAGTCATGCCAGATATGGATAAAAAACACACGGTGACTCAGCTTCTCCAAAAGCGGCGAGGCGAAGGAAGCGGCAAGCAGAAACCTTCCGTAGGGGTTCTTCCGGTGCGTCCGCATATGCTGTTTCCAAACCTCAAAGTCCCCGGACGGCAGCATGTGACGGTAGATGTCGTTTGCCTCGCTGTATTCCGTGTCGAAAATGACCGGGATTTTCGTCCGGTACGGAAAGAAGTCGTTGCTCCCAAGCCAGCCGATCCGTGAGATACATTTCACGAACGGGATGGTGTTCAGGTTCGCGTTCTCATAGTCCGCCAGATACACGATGAGATCGGTCGCGGTCGCGGAGTTCACCATGAGCCCTGTGTCCGCGAAGGCTACCAGCGTACTCTTGTTCAGCACCGCGGAACGCGACGCTATCAGCCGTTTCCATTTATGGTTCCGGTAGAAGGCCAGCTCCAGCTTTTCGTTGTCGTCGTCGATATTCTCAAACCTGCGTGATATGACGACGGGAGCTGAAGACACCGTGACAATCTTTGAGAAATCGCCGCTGCTGACAAACTTCCGGATGCCCTTGTCCATGGTGACGCTCCAATTCGCCGGCTGTACCGCTCCGCCCAGATCGATCCCGTCCAGATGCAGCGGCATAGCCTCGTCCTCGATGATGTCCCGGTGGACGGACAGTGATTTCTTCACCGCCGCCTCAAAGTCACGAATTGCCACCTTGCCCTTGAGCTTCAGCTTGAACTTCCCGTACTCCGCGGGCAGCTTCGCCTTGGCGTAGGCCATCAGCTCCAGCGTGTGGTCCGCGAACACAGTATCTATGTCCAGCGGCTCAGACACCAGCTGCTGTACCTGCTCGTCCTTCGACAGAATGCAATGGACCACCGGCGCCTTCACACCGCAGTCCGGACAGCCTTGAAAGCCCAGCCGCCGCTGTATAAAGGCGCAGGTGTGCGGCTTGTTGATCTGTACCGCGCGGCGGATCTTCTCTTCGGTCTCCGCTTTGTCATAGCCCGGATAGGGCTTGGACAGCTGATGCACCATCTCCTGTCCGTCACTGGCCAGCGCAAGATTGGTGATCATACAGTGCCAGAACGGTTCCGGCAGAGCCTTGGCATTGTCCCTGCAATACTGCAAAAAGGCGCACTTCTCCAGCATCCGGTCACCGCTGCCCACGATCCCCTCAAACGCGGTCCGCGCCTCCGGGATGGGCGGCGGCAGTTCTACCTCCGGCAGATGCGCCGCAAGCTCGTCCTGCGTGTACTTCAGGCTGGGTTCGAACTTCAGGCATTCCACCAGTACCGGCTCTTGCTTGCAGTGATAAAATCCGGGAATCCGAAGCACCCGGCTCTCGTTCTGGCAGGCTGTGTCACCGTCAAACTGCTTGGCCAGCCGCAGCTGTATTTCCCGAAACCGTGATACCTTCGCGTCCCGCGTCAGCCAGTAGCTGTGCAGGGACTTCCGGGTCTTCACGATGATGGAGGGTGGAAGAGGGAAACCCTCCAGCCTCTTCATCTGCTCCTGCACCGGAAGCGTGTCGTTCTCCGCAAACTGCGCGTTAATCCCGGTTATCTCATCGTCCAGGTCGCCCCCACTGTTAACCACAAAGAAAATCCCGCGGTTCTTCTTGTTATGCTGCTTTAAAACAGGGAGCAGATTCGGCAGTCCCGCGATTGTCTCAGTGTATTTATTGCCCTTGTATTCCGGCTCCTCGGCCTTGCGGTCGCTGAACACCCGGAAATGGACCGGCGCATTCGGCTGATAAAACGCAGACAGGAATTCACCTGCTGTCAGCCTCATAAAATCAGCTCCTCACAGGATGAATCAAAGTATCGGATAGGGATACTGTGTTTTTTAGCGAACTCTAGCTCGGTTCGCATTCCGTCTGTGAGCCGTCCGCCGAAGCACCACACCTCGCTGCACCTTCGAAGCAGCTGCAGTCCCAGATAGATTCCAGCGTCGCGTTCGTCTAAATCGCCGTCATCCAGAAACTGTGTAAAGATCAGGTGCGGCGCCAGCGGCACCTTGCCGCGCTGTGCCGCATAACTGCAGTACAGCTTGGCCCGCTGCTTGTTCAGCCATGTTATCAATCGGCAAACTGAGCGATACGGACTGCAAACAAAGACAAGCGGCAGCTCCGTTTCAGATTCTCTTTTACCCTTCGGTGGTTCTATCCAGTATAACGGACTTGGTATTGTACTCATTCGATCTCCTCCAATTCTCCAAACTTGTATCCCGCGGCGCCCTCCGCAATAATCGGCACATCAAAATCCGGGAAGGGCTGTGTTTCCATGCACTCTCTGATCCAGGCCGCTGCTTCTTCAATCTTCTCTTCCGGGACCTCAAACAAAATCTCGTCATGGATGGTCAGAAGCGGCCGAAGCCAGGGACGTTCAGGCAGGCCCTGCAAAATCCGGACCATGGCCAGCTTCAGAATCTCTGCCGCTGTACCCTGGATCGGCGTGTTCAAGGCGCAGCGTTCCCAATAGGAACGGGTGCTCCAGCTGGTTGAATAGATGCCTTTTAAGATGCGGCGTCTGCCCATGTACGTCTCGCTGTAACCGCAGTTCCTGGCCTGCTGCTTGGTCATCTCCTGCCAGAGCGACAGCTGCGGGTATCCGGATTTTAGATTGTTGATAATTTCCTCGCATTCCTGCTTTGTTTTCTCAATGCCTGCCTTTTTCAGGTTACGCATCAGGCCGTTAGGGAAAAGTCCGTAGAACACCCCGAAATTGCAGGCTTTCGCAACGCTCCTGTGTTCCTTGTAACCTGCTGAATTTTTATCAGCAGCTTCTTTAACAGGCACTTCATAAATGACTGCCGTGGTTTGGGCATGGATATCGCCCTCTGCCCCCTGATATACCTCCAGCATCTTAGCGTCGCGGCAGTACCAGGCGCCGACCCGAAGCTCGATCTGTGAGAAGTCGAAGTCGAGAAACATATGGCCGGGCGACGGGATCAGAAAGTTCCGGATACCGACCGGATCGTTTGTCTTGCGGGGCAGGTTCTGAAGGTTGGGGTACCGTGACGAAAAACGTCCCGTGTCCGTACCGAGGGGGAAGAAGCTCGTGTGGATCTTCCCGGTCGCGGTGTTCACCGCATTCAGGAAGCCGTCCACATAGGTGCTCTTGATCTTGTTCCATTTCCGAAGCTCCTGAACCGCCTCCAGCAGCTTGACAGCCTCCGGCTGATTAGCTTTACACCACTCTTGCAGCAAAACCAGCGCTTCCATGTCCGCCGCACTTTGAAATTTAGTGGTTGTTTTGACAACCGGGAGCTTCAACTCCTCGTACAGGTACTTTTTAAACTGGCCGGTGGAGGCATTCGCGCCAATTTCCAGTTCCCGGCCAGCGAGACTGTTGATCTCCTGCCGCAGAGCGCTGATTTTCTCTTCGGCATCAAACTGCTTTTGATACATGAGCTGTTTGTCCGCGCAGACGCCATAGTATTTCATGAGCCCGCTAAACACAGCCACAGGACTTTCCAGCTCTTCGACAATCCTTCTGTGATTCGGCAGATATCGGTCAAACCACTGATTAAAGAGATAGTAGAGCCGCAGCGCGAAGTCTGAGTCCGCGCAGGCATAGCGCACTGTTTCAGAATCATCCGGGTCCAGCTCGTCAAAATGTCTGCCGCCGGTCACTTCCTCAAACTTTGGCAGTTCCGTCTTCAGCAGCTGGGGCGCCAGTGTTTTCAGGCCGCTGTCTCCCAGATTCCGAAACTCATCGGTTGTCTTCAGGGTGAGCTGCGCGGCCGCAATGGTGTCGTACACCGGCGGCTGAAGCAGGATTCCGATTGCCATCAAAAACATGGTCTCAAAGGCGATATTATGGGCAATCTTCAGAATTTGTCCGCTGGTGAAGATGCTTTGTAAAAATGGGAACACCTCGTCCCAGGTCAGGTTTGCGTCCTCGTTCCTGTGTCTGAGCGGAACATATACCCCTGTCTCGATTTCCACGGATACGGATATGCCCACGATGTGTGATTTGTGTGGGTCTAAAGCTGCTTCGTCCCAGCGGGCTCTGCATCGTCCGTTTCGTCTTTCCGACGAAACATCCTTTGCGCCGCCGCTGCTCCTCTTTCCCAGAAAATCTCGGCTCAAGCCTCCATTTTCCGGGAGCCCTCGGTATGGCTCATCCGGCGCGGTCTCAAAGTCAAACGCCAATACTGACGCTGTGCCTATGTACGCTTTTAACTCCTCTATACTTTTGATTACTTGATAGTTCATCCTGTGCTCCTTTCAGGCCGTCTTTTATTTCAGCGGCTCCATGACTTCCCCTGTCTCCATATCGACTATAGGGAGGCTGGAACCGCCGCTTTGATCCGCATCCGCGTTCCAATCCTGAAGTTCGATTTTCCGGGTCACCGGCCGCATCTGTTCCCCATATTTTTTCATAATCTCCGTTATTTCCGGGTTCAATCTTTCTGCAATGGCAAACTGTACCTGAGAATACGCAATGCCCGTGCCGCTCACTGCTTTCTTCAGCGACAGCTTCGTCACCACGCCGTAGGAACGCAGTCCCTTGGTGACGATCCGTTTGCCCAGGTAGTCTGTCAGCGCACGGAGCGAGGTGGGTGGGATGGTGATCATCACCGGATACAGTTCTCCGGATCGCAGCAGATAGAGACGGTGGGCGTTCTTGCACAGCTTGCTCCCGTCTTCACCGGAGCCGAACTGGTTGAATGGGCAGGCGGCACACTCGCCGCCAGGATAACCATAGCCGTGCGCGGCGTCCGGTGAGAAGCAGTCCGGCGCCTCGTTCTGGCCGTTGTATTTCGTTTTCCAATAGGCGTACATGGGATAGTGGTCGATGATGACGCCATGGATTTCCTTGACTGAATCCGGACTCTCCGGATCGTCGCCGGGAACCTCAAAGGACAGGCCGCCGCCCGCAGGAATCTTCACCTTATCCAAAGTCAGCGTCAAGCCTTCCAGTTCTTCCTGCATAACGTTCATCAGTTCGCCGTCTGTCTGGGGAATCATAAAGCCTTTCTCTGTTTGCATCAATTCATTTTTCATCTCAAGCTCTCCTTTTTAGATTTATTTTGCTTTCCTTACACCAACCGACACTTTTTCAAACACATTTACCTTGTCTTCAAGCCACTCTGGAAGCGTATCCTCGTTTTCTTCAATCTGCTCACGGACAAAGGCCGACAGGCTGTTGGCGTTCACCGTCTCTGTAATCAGGGAACCAAACCCCTGTTTCTTCAGCGCGTCGAACAATTCAAACTTCTGCCCCGCTTTCGCCGCGGCATAGGTCTTACTGTTTAAGTAGAACAGCAGGCCACTCCGGCTGAAGCTCTGGGTCTCTGAGGCCGCCATCTGTTCGCTCAAGGCCAGCATCACTTGCTCCAGCTCCGCTTGATTGGCCTTGGCCCGCTCTTCCAGCTCCGATTTCCGGTCCCGCAGTTCCTTCAGCTTGTCCGCCAGCACAAACATATCCTCACTTTTATACTGATTCATTTGATTAAATTCCTCCAATCGTCCACGACTGATTTTGCAATATTCTCTTTCTGATTCAATGCGGTTAGGATTGTCTCGTCCACAGTCCCCGGTACTGCCAGATGGATATACAGGCAGTTATTCTTCTGTCCGATCCGGTGTATCCGCGCCCTGGCCTGGGAATAGTCCGCGTAGTTGTATGACCAGGAATAGAACACCATGGTGCTGGCCGCCGTCAGCGTCAGTCCCATGGACACCGTCTGGATCTGCCCCACAAACACCATGCAGTCCGGATTGGTCTGAAACGCCTCCACCTGTTCGGTGCGGTCTCTGACATCGCCGGCCACTTTCGAATAGACGATACCTTTCTGTTCCAGCATTTTGCAGATGGTCTCAATTTCTACCGTGAACCGGGCAATCACCACCAGCTTGTGGTTCTCGCTGACCGCCGCGTCAACAATATCCGACAGCGCCTCCAGCTTTGCCTTTGACACCTGTTCGTATCGTTCACTGTTTTCATCCGGACGCACAAAGCCGCCTGTGATCTGCTGGAGCCGGAGCAGGCGGGTCAGCACATTGGCGGCAGTCACCTCTCCCTGGGACAGCTCCATATAGCTGTCTTTCTGGAACTGCCGGTATTTTTTCAGAGCCGCGTCTTCCAGCAGAACCGGACGGATCTCGTCCATGACCTCCGGCAGATCAAGGGCTTCCGTCTTGGTGACGCGGTAGGCGATGCTGTGCGCCTTCCGCACCAGCTCCGGCAGATTCCGCCAGCCCACCGGCTCGTTGTAGGTTCCCAGTACCGCGTACTCGCTTTTGAAGGCATAATAGCTTGTCCCAAATATCCGGTCATCCAGGAACTTGTACTGCGCAAAGAAGTCCAGCGGATTATTCTGGACCGGCGTTCCGGTCAGGATCAGCCTGTACTTTGCACGTTTGGAAAGACGGTACATGGTCTTGCTCATCTTGGCAGTCGGATTCTTGATCTTGGTGCTCTCATCACAGATGATAAAATTTGGATTCCAGGCGGCCAGCGCCTTTTCGGTCAGCGCCGCGCTCTCATAGTTCACAACAACAACCTGCAGGCCATGCGCCGATAGCCGCTTCAGTGCTTCGCATTTTTTAGCACTGCTCCCCTGCAGAATCGTCAGGCTGTACGGGAATGCCGCAAACTTCTCAAACTCCGCATCCCAGACGCCCAGGATGGACTTCGGCGCCGCGATCAGAAGCCGCCGGATTTTTTGGTTCATGTACGCCCGGCCCGCGATGCCAATCGCTGTGATGGTCTTGCCGCACCCCATCTCCATGAGCAGGGCATAACCCGGCGACCGCATGGGAACATTCGAGAAAATCCCCATGGCCTCGCAGGCCAGGCCATAGCCGTTCCGTTGGTGCTGATACAGTTTCACGTTCAGCGGCGGCGGTTCCAGCTCGGCATACTCCTGCGGAATTGCCGGCGCAGCTGCAGGCCGGCGCTCTGCCGGGAGTTGACAGCCGATCAGGCTCAGCGTCTCCGCGTTATCCGCCGTGAACGGCACACTCCACGCTTTGCGGTCAGGAAGCCAGCGGCGGCCTGGAATCTGCCCCAGCGTATGCCGGTGCAGATAGCTGTCATACACCAGAAGCCGGCCGTTTTCCAGTTCCGCATACATAGTTCTCCCGCTCCTCTCTCTGTTCCAGATCCGCCAGGTTCTTCGCCAGCCGCCTGCTCACGATACTGATCGCCGTCAGCAGCCCCACCAGCTCCGGATCCGCCTTTTTCTGTTTCTTTTTCATCAAATTCACCTCCTGTTTTCGTGATGGAGAATTTATCCCCTCAATTTCAATAGGAAAGTTTGGTAGGGTTTGCTTACCAATTTTTGAAATATTTTTTTAATTTCTTTAAAATTTTTTCTTTTCGCTTATGTATTGCACCATTACTTACAGCTTTTCTCCGAGCAATCTCCCGCTCCGTTTTCTCCTGAAAGTATATCTCGTTGATGAGTTCCCGTTCGTCCTCTGTCAAATCGGCCAGAGCTGACATTAGCAGTTCCAGCATGAGCCTGTCCTCGACGATCTGCTCAGTTAGCTGATACTGGTTCCAGTCCAAATTCTCAATACCGTTCTGGGTCAATGACTCATATGAGACCTCCGTCTCATATCTCCGCTTCCTTCGTTTTTTCTCCCGCCAAACCGGGCGCATATATTCCCGGTAAATTTCCTCCGTAACTTCAGCTTTCTCACCGTTTGGAAGCGTTATATATCGGTTTTTAGGCACAAAAAGACCTCCCATACATTTTGAAATTTCTCAAAATATATGGGAGGCCGGCGGCGAACGGCTCTTCCGCTCCGCTCTCCATGATCCATTTCTCACGCACTTTCACTTCGTTTCGTGCTTTGGCTTTTGTTTTTTAGAGTAAACAAAAAAAGACATGCCTCAAAGTGTGTCACTCCAAAGTATGTCTCTATTTTAAGATTTTTGCATAGCTTACATAATCTATTCCAAATTTAAGTTATGTTCGATCCCTAAACATGACGTATTCGCCGATGCTCCATTGCCAATCGCCTGTTGACACGCACCCAGATACGCCCGTGTTTCCGCGGCACCCTGCGCATGATACCCCAGCTACACATAGGCATGATTTGCAATAAAACTTTCTTTTATTGATTTGCATATCAAAAATTAAAATCTAGCGCTGCCATGCATATTTACTGTAAGTGCTTTATATATCAACTTCGCACTTATTTCTTAAGGACTCTGATGCTGCATCCAGAACCTTATTCACAAGCACACCTGCATTAACATCGCAAATATTCTCACCTTGCCCGGTACATGCATTTATCCATTGCCGCAAAGGAAGCGGATACCCTTTCTGTATATCTTCAATCTTTAATTGCTCTTTCTCGCCATTCTGATGTATTATCACGACAGTTTCAAAATCTGCAATAAAGGCCATCTTGGTTCCATAAACCTCAAGATTGTACCAATTATTACAAAGAGGTGCCGAAAAACAACTATCAATCATAGCAATAGCACCATTTCCAAACTTGATGTTCATAACTCCTGTGTCATCCACAGCAAGGCCTCTTGTGAATCCCCCCATTGCGCTGATACTCTTAGGCCTGCCGAGCAACCAACACGCAAGATCAATATTATGACATCCAAGATCTCTAATTGCACCTCCACCGCCGATGGGTTCAGCTTTAAACCAATGCTCATCAAATTTTGCTGTCACGGCTACTGCGTTTCTAATTCTTACAAGAGAAATCGTCCCCAACATTCCCTTGTCAATCATTTTTTTCACATATAAGTATTCACGGTTCGCCCGCCGCGGGAAAACAACACCAAGTTCAATTCCTGTCTGCATAACCACATTTTGTATATCATTTGCTTCGTCACTGTCAAAAGCAAGTGGTTTTTCTGTAAATACGTGTTTTCCAGCTTTTGCCGCCTTAATAATAATCTCCTTGTGCTTATCAGTAGGCGCTGTGACACATATACCATCTACATCATCTCTTGCAAGCAATTCATCAAGATTTGCTTCAAACTCCACAGACAACTCATCCGCCCACTTTTGTCCTCTTGCAACATCTTCATCCCATACGCAAGTAATTTTGGCGTCATCCATATCCATTAACTGATTAATATATCTGTTTTCTTTGGCATGTGGATGCCATCGGCTTATCATCGCAATATTAAACACTCTATACACTCCTTATTTATTGAAATAGTATGGTTCGCCTGTCTGCGCGGATATATATATTCCCTCAAGTATTTGTGTAACTACCGCTGCCTTTTCAGGCAATGTGACAAGCTCACCTTGCCCGAGAATCGCATCTATGAAAACTTTTTGTTCTTGCACAATAGGAGATTCTGATTTTCCTTCATAAAAAGCAACCCCGCCCACTGTCAAATCCGGCTCAGTTACATACTGCTTGTCATTACGTACGCCGTTAATCTTTAAATTTCCGCTATAGTTATCTACCCCGGCTTTGTCACCGCAAACCATATATCTTATTCCGGCGGTATCCGTTGTGTTGAGAGCCCAGCTTGTTTCCAGGATAATGGTTGCGCCATTTTCCATCACGATATAGCCAAATGCACTCTCTTCAACATCATAATTATCACAATCCCATGGGCCGAAAGGATTTGCGCTTTCAGACTGTCCCTTTAGCTTATCATAGGTGGTTCCAAGAACCATTTTAGGACTATAATTATCAAGAAGATACAAAACGATATCCAGGGCATGCGTCCCTATATCAATTAAAGCGCCTCCTCCTTGCTCTTTCTTTTCTGTAAAAACGCCCCAGGTGGGGACTCCTCGGCGACGAATAACATTCGCCTTTATGAAGTACATATCTCCGAATGTGCCCTTTACTGCCTCCTTCTTCGCGTATATCACATCAGGATCAAATTTATGCTGATAACCAATTGTAAGTAGCTTACCCGTCCTTTTCTGTGCCTCAATCATTCTGAGCGTCTCTTCGTAGGTTGTAGCCATAGGTTTTTCACACATAACATGCTTTCCTGCATCTAAAGCATCAATTGTCATTACAGCATGCCATCTATTGGGAGTCAAAATTCTGACATTATTGATACTCTCATCCTTAAGCAACTCTTTATAATCGGTATAAATCGCTGCATCACGTGTTCCATATTCCTTCGCCGCTTTCTCTGCTCTTTCCTTAATAATGTCACAAAAGGCAACAATTTCCAAATTGTCAAGCCGGCTAATGGCTGGCATATGTTTTCCGTTCGCAATACCGCCGCATCCAATAATACCTATTCTAAGTTTCTTCATTTTGAATACCTCCATTAAAACTTTGAATTACCTAACTGATACCTTCAACAGCATAGGTGTATAGCCTTCTAAGTTGATTATCCCGTTTATTATTTTTCTATTCTTCAAATCAGTGACAGCTTCTACCTTCACGCCGTTTATGTATATTTCCACATCTGTTGTTTCATAAGAATACCTACACAAATTAATGATGTATCCATCTTCTTCCGCTACATACAACCACTCAGCATCTTCCAGCTTTGTCCCGGTTGCTGCATCCTTAATAATAATAGCATCAAGTTCGTTATCTGAAATCAGTTTATCTGCTCCAGCCAGGATTTTTTCTGTGCTCAAATCATCGATTATTGTACCATCATATGTAACGGGTATCACCATAGCTTTTGCAAAAATGTTTCTTCTTTCCGACTCATTAAGATCCTTTCCATATTCGTCTTTGGTCAGCGATGCTTCGTCAATAATTAGAATTTGCCCGCCTCTGTCCGAAAAAGTCTTAATTGCATTAAACACCTCCTGGCTCACAGCTACCGCACTTGGAATTATCAATATATTAAACTCACTCAGCTTATCAATCTGCGTTTCATCTATGAATTCCACCTTTTGCCCGTTGTTTCCAACCGCTGCATAAGCGTTATACATAGCATTTTGGTGTATTGGGCTCCACGCTAATGAGTTAATTGAATACAGCATGGCCACATTGGGCTTTGTGTCCTGAATTTTCACAATTTCCTCAGAGAGTCTGTTTAAATCAAGATTAAGCTTTCCTATCTCCGCCATATGCGCCGGCCTTGCAGCTAAAAGTGAATTCACATATAGCTGCCCGTTTCTTGAACCTCTATCCCAAACCCAAATAATAGAACCACCTCTTCCATGGATTGCCCCCTGCCACAAATCAGTTAAATTAAACTTCAACTCATTATCGTTGTAATCCACTACAGTTCCATCCTGAATAATATGATCTTCAAAATTATAAACAGGTGCGTTTAAAAATGATGTCCGCAAATCGTAATAGGCCATTTTACTAATGATGTCCCTGTCAGATGTGTTATAGTATGCCCATGCATCTAAGCCATTCACGTCCATCATTTGGGTCAAGGGCGCCAAATTGCTGCTCCCGCCCTCCACGCGACCGTTCCCATATCTTATAAAGGGCTGCATCAATTTTGATGAAATTGGTATCCCGGGCGCCGCTTCCCTGGCATAATCCGCCAAATAGCTATGATAATCATACATAATCTGATCGTTGAAAATTCTCCAGTCTGTAAATTGTGGCGTCCCATCCACCTTTTGGGGCATCTCCGTCTCGGAAAAATCTTCATATGAGGTACCCCAGCATCGGTTTAAGTTTTCTATATCGCCATATTTTTCCTTCAGGTGTGCACGATACATCGGTAAATAAAACTGGTCGCTTACGTAAGAGACAAAAACAGGTTCATTTGCCAAAATAATATGATCAAAAGCCTCATAATCTTTCAGCCTCGGCAAAACTGTTTTTGCCACCATCTCATTCAAGCGTACAATCTCCGGATGTGTTGGATTAAAGGAAACAAAAGAATTCCAGAATTTTCCTCCGCGATTGTTAATAGTTGGATCTTCCATGCAGATAAATCGGCTAAAATTCTGGCTTGCGTACAAATATGCCGCTGAAAGATTTCCAGCCTCGCACGCCTCTAAATACCGCTCTATCTCCTGAATCGGCTCTGGATGAACCTGATATTCAATGCCGCTTTGCATATCTGAATTCATGTCCTCCGAAAGCCCCTCAAAATCTGCATTTTTTAAAAGGTTTTCTTCCTTGCCTAACGGTCTTATAAACGCATCGTCAATGTAGATAGCGTCTGCCGGAGCATCTATGTAGATTGAAAAGGTAACCTTCCTCTGATCCTTGCCTGTGGTAAACTTTTGAACGTAATCCGTCCAGTCATGGGTTCCCGTAAACGACCACCTTGATTGAACCGCTCCGTCAATAGAGAATAGCGGCCATCCTGTTGCATTTTCTGTTTTCGCAGACAGCCCATATTCATACGTTGTATTTGGCTCGACCTCAACAGTTTGCGTTATATAATTAAAATTGTTAAATGAATATGGCATATCGCTCTTTATGCCCAAGGAATAGTTACCGGATTTCTTTTCATTCTTTTCCGTGTAATACTTTATCTTGTATTCTCCAAACGTACGCAAATCCCACTCCGGTATACTGTCCTTTACATCAAATATTCTATAAGGCTCTATCCCAAGCTCAATTGCATTCAGACCAAACTTATGCAAATTCGGGATATCCTCCCGGCTTTGTTCCCAATGACCGCTTCCAACAAAAAAGACTGGTCTGCGTTCCGTTCTATTTCCTATCTTTGTTGTTGCGACAAAATGCTTCCCCGTCACTTCAATAGGGGATGTAATGTACTTGGGAACCTCAATAGGTTCTTTTTCACCATTCAACAATGCCAACATTGAGTTTTTAGATTCGTTATACAACTCCGTCATGGCCTTATCTTCATGATACACCCGATCAAAATATCCATTAGTTATATCATCTTCCAGATAAGAAATAAATCTCTCAATAACATGATAATTAATTTTTTCATAATCACAACTTAAGCCTGCCTGCATACATTTTTCTACTAGTTCAGTCAGTTCAGCATAATATTTTTTTTGTTGCGCTATAATACGTCTGGTTACAGCCTCATCTGCCCAAACAGAAGTCTTCGCAGTTCTGACCTGCTCCTCTTTTCCGTCCCAGATAACAACTGAAACCTCCTTATAACCAATCTCATCGCATTTAACCTCATACCTTATAGTTTCAGTTTGTCCAGTCTTCAGTTCAAGCTTCCTTTTGTCGTCCTTCAGTATCCCCGTAATCTCAAAATTTATATTTTCAGGCGTAGCATTAAACAAAGTAAGAGTATAATTCGCACACTCGCCAACCGTAACGCTCTCGTTGCCTTCAAACCAAACACTATACTGTTCGTTATTCAAAGGCAAGAGTCTGGGGTATAATTCGCCATCCTTTTTATCCGCTATGCCAGGCGCAATCTCTAGGCAATATTTTCTTCCTAGTTCATCATTGTCATTGTCATTAACTATAGCATTAAATTTCAGCATTTCCGGGACTTTCCCATCAAACCGTAGTGCCCAGGGCATGGCTACTTCATAAATGGTGTGATTGTTCGCCCGGCTCACCTTGGCTTTCACCTCTTCCGCTCCATATACCGCTGTTTCTTTCGAATCCTCATCATACGCAATGCTGTATTGTGCCCCAAAGGTTTCAACGGAATTGCATATAGCGAATTGAACGCTGTCTGCTTTCCAATAGTTTGCACTGTCTAGCACGGAATAGTGAACATCATCCTCCACATCCATAACGAAGTATAAATTTTCTTCATCATATGCATAACCAATAGATGCTTCCAGGCTTTTTTCTCCCTCCTCGAACATTCTAAATGAGGTAAGCACCGTCTTTTCAATAGCCGTCCATTCATCTGCCACGCCATCAATTTTTACATCATTTTTATACACAATAGGAATAACCGTCGTTTGATCGGCTTCACCGTTATCTTCGTATAAAACTGACATTCCCTCAAATGAGGGATTGGAAATCATATTTATATCGCTTTCCGCTTCATCATAAAAATATAAATCATCTATCCATATGCCCTCTGTTTTATCCTCAATAAGAAATCTCAAATCCACAGTACCGGTCTCTGCTTTATGTGTATACTCAAAGCCAAGCTCACGCCAATCGCTTGAGGCACCAAAGGGAATAATTGAAGATTTTCCACTGCTTCCCCAATCTATACAAACAACAGCACGCTTAGAATTTTTTGACTTCACCGCAAAACCATATGTATATGTATGCCCCTTGACGACATTTAATTTATAGGACGGGCTTATATATACATCGTTTTTATTCGGAGTATTATTTATGATCTTCATGCTGGCCTTGCCCGAATGTTTTTCATCACCAGACACCACCGCCTTCCCATCCGCATACTTATAAATGACATTCCAGCCGGGAATAGACTCATTATCCTCACGATATTCTGCTGCAAAAACTACTATTCCCTGAAGCATGATTGCCACCAGCATAAAACAAATTATTAACTTTGATTTTTTCAACATTTTATCACCCTTTCCAACACCAACACTTGATTATTTACCACTGTTATTTAGTACAAAAGAGTTTTCTAATGGTACCATTTTTAAATCGCCGCTCCACAAGAAAGATTTCACTTCACATTCATTTAGATCAAGCGCTTTATCTATACTTATATTGCTCGAAAATGCCACAAATCCATTTTGATCTGCCACGGCACAATGTTTCATAACCATGTATAAGCACCCCTTGTTATATACAGTCACATAATTGTACACTTCCGCCCCGGGTTCCGCCTTGTTCGTCCCAGCCTTAACAATTACTTCCCTTCCCGTTAACGACTTTGTGGGCACATACATTCCAAATTCATCCGCACAGTAAAATGTTGTACCAGGTTCGTTATAGGATACCTTTATCAGCATTGGGACATATGGCTCTGCTGTGAATGCTCTATTAACGGTTTCCCCAGAAATCAGATCTATGGCCTCTCCCACTTTTCCACTGTTTTCTTCTATAGTAACTTGAACGGCCTCTGTCCCATAATTACATAGATTGATCAAATAATCTCCGCCGTATTCCACCGCGCTCCATTCAACTGATGCACCGTTTGTGCACATCTTGATTGTTCTTTCAAGCCTGGATAACGTATCCGCAATCAGTTTCTTAACAGCTCCGGATGAATCTCCTACCTCGTTTTGACCTTCGTGAGAATATTTTGCACGCGTGTCAATTCCGGCAAGAACTGCATTTGCCTCATCTGACAGCGCCCCACCGTTTTCATCATGATAGCCGCAGCCACACTCAAGCAATATAACGTGCTTGCCTTCTTTAGAAAATTCTTTTATTAGCGATATAGTTCCTTCTTTCATATATCCACAGCAAGGGATGACCAAAACCTGCAAATTTTCGTCTAACATCTGCCGTGGATCTGTTTCGGTTATGAATCGAACCCTTTCGCCGTTATAGGTCACTTCTTTGTATGCGTTATACATACCGGAAGCATAATGGCTGTCGCTTAGCAAGCTATAATCCGAATAAATAATGCCAACTCTTGCCTTTTCGTTGTTTACAGCGGCTATCTCACGGGCAAGCCTTCTAAAATCAAGCGCCGTTTTGCCAATCTCCGCCATGTAATCCGCTCTGGCATTCAATACTGCATTTTCATAGAAAGCGCCTTTGCTATACTTTATCTCTGTTGGAAACCATAACCACAACGCTGAACCAGCTCGGCCGTGCATAACACCCTGCCATATATCGGCAATGTTATATGTAAGCTCACCCTCACGATAAATAGTTCCGGCCGCATCCGCTATAACATGATCCTCTGCGTTTAATACCGGTATTTCCTTCACAGACATAAGGTAATCGTACCATGCCAATTTAGCCTGAAGCTCTCTGCTGTCGTTTCCCATGTATGCCCAGCCATCATTCCCATTTATGTCCATATATTCCGCGACCTGTTCATAATTACCACCGCCGGAGGTTCTCCCATTTTCATCATTTTTCGGCATAATATACTGCATCGCTTTAATACATACTTGTAAGTTTGGAGCCAATTCCTTAACCTTATCTCTCATAAATTTATGATATGCCGTCAGTATTGAATCATTAAAACCGCGCCACTCATTATATAACGCAAGATTGTTCGCGTTAGCTGGAATTACCACCTCATCAAAGCCTTGATATGCCATTCCCATTTTTTCATTAAAAACGGAAATATCCGTATATTTGTTTCTGAGCATATCCCTAAAATATTCCTGATAATAGTCATCGTTAACCATTGAGTTAAACCTCGGTTCATTTGATACACAAATACTGTTAATGCATTTATAATCCTTTATCTCCGGAATCAGCGCTTCATAAAAATCCGATAAGACTTGCTTAATAATTGGATGCGTAGGATTGTATGGCACAAAAGCGCCGTAATAGCTCTCTCCTCCATTGTTTATGGAAGAGTCTAAAGCATATATGAACTTAGGGACATAATGTACAGACGCCATAATCACAACGCTAATATTATTTTTTTCGGCCGTATCCAATAATGACTTAAAGCGTTGAATATTATCATAATTTATAACATAATCTTCTGCTATAGGCTGTGTTTCTTCAAATCCAGGATTTAGAAGCATATTTTTCTTAGAGCCGTTCTTTTGCAAATACGCATTATCAAAGTAAATCGCGTCAGCCTTATTAGATACGCCTATAGCATACGTAATTTCAGACTCACCGGATAATGTCATATATGAATACTTGATTTCACTCCAATTAGAATTGCTCTTGAAATAATAACGCTTATTCTGTCCGAGGGGCTTGCCGCCTACCTCTAACCAGAACTCATCCGCATTGGGGCTCATTGCATGTACTCCGAAATCATAAGCTGCATTCGGTTCAACCTTTACAGATTGTTTTAAAACCACATCGCCTTCTCCCGCAGCGGTTAATTTTGCACTTCCCACACCTTCTTTTTTAATGTCTGTGTTTTGCATCACGCTGTATTCAAGCTTCCCATAAGGGTCATTCGCAGCCGTATTCCATGCCGCTATATCAGAAGGTTTTACAATAATTTGGGACGTACCAATATCCAGATGAACCAGGTTAACGCCTACATCGCTTAATTCATACAGCTCTTCTACGGGCGCACCCCAATAAACATAGCCAAGGTAATACATAGGGGACTTCGTTATCTCTCCGTCGGTCATTGTGTCTGAAATAAAATTGCGGCCGTCAATGGTTTGTTCACCTGTAATGTATTGCGGCACATCGTATGGTTTCTTGACTCCATCAATATACCCCTCTAACGTGGTTTTTGTTTCGGCATATAGCTTCCGTACCGCTCTGGCATTATAAGTGTATCGCTCTGTGTTTTGTGTTGATGCGTCAAAGTCCAAAACTTCAATACTTTTTTTTATAACATGATAGTTTACAGTTTCATAATCAGCCGAAATCCCCTTTTCTTTGCATAGATTCAACAAATTCTCTATTGTAGCCGCATATTCGGCAAATTCGTTTACATCAACTGCGCCAATAGTCAGCAATTTTCCACTTACCGAAGCCGTGTCGCTTTCATTTGCACCCTTAACCAAGATAAATATTTCTTTGCCAACCTGCTCCTTAGCCACTCCAAATGTGATTTTAAATTTACCTTTATAGATCGTTTTTCCTTCTGCAAGCGCACACATCCTATTATTTTCTTCAACAGCACTCAAAACTACAGAAACTCCCGCAAAACGACCATACTGCCCCGATACGGCAAGCTGTTTGCCGTCATAGGTCACATCCTCAATCTCTAAATTATTCGTATTGTTTATTGCATTTATGTCAAATAATACTTCCTCACCAGCACTAAAAACTATCAACATTTTTAAAGAAAGAATAATTATCAAGACTAATGAGCAAATTTTTTTCATTTAGGATATCCTTTCACAATAACAGCCTGTAATAACGGGGGCTTGGACATTTACAATCTCTCCAAGCCCCCCTATTTTAATTCAAGGCCAATGTTTCTGCATTCTTGATTGGAACCATACCATTTAGGCTGTTCCACAGAAATGCCTTTACACTCATTCCTTCCGGCACCGAAACTGTCGCTTGTAGAGTTACAGCCTCTGCATAACTGTCACTTTCCGCAATAATTTTCTCCCCTTCGCAGGCAACGTTTTCTAATATTGTTCCGTCATAAACCCCCAAGATAAGCTCTGCGGTGTATCCCGCTCCCATCGCATTGTTTTTCACGTCAACAGCCACAGTGACTTCATTTCCCACCTGTGTAATCCGATATGGACTTATTACAACAGCGTCAGGAACAGGCATCAGCGCAACTTCAGTCCCGTTAAGCGATTCACGGTTAGCGGTACTAACCGTCTTAACAACATAACAATAGCGTTCATTATTTTTAAGATTCTCTATATCCACATATCCCCGTTCAGCAGGAATATAAGCACGCAAATTTAAGTTTCCTTCATCGCTTTCATAAACAGCAATATATTCTGCGTCTGTAGCTACATCCCATGCGATACACGAGCCTTCGCTGTAATTGGTAATCATAATATTCTGTGCCGACACATCCGCCGGTACTCCGCTTCCTTCACAGGCTCCAGCCACACCAAGAAGGTTATCGCCCGTAATAGCATTGTTTTCATCAAGCAGATAAATCGAAGCATCATCAATCCACAGGCTTTCAATACCTCTTACAAATGAAAAATATAAACCATAATCACTGTCGGATTTCATGGTATGGTCAATGGTAATCAGCTTCCAATCCTCAAATGTCTGTGCACCACTTGCCCAAGGTACAAGGATTTCTGTCATATTATTGCCGCTCTCGCCCCCTCTGACCCAAGCTGTATACACATTACTTCCCTTTACATAGAAGCTAATGCGATATTTAGAATCTTTTTGAAGCGTCTCGGTTGTTTTAAGCTGAAGCTCTGTAAATCCTTCCTTATCGTTTGAAGCGATATTCGACATAATCTTAATAGAAGGAGGGCTGTTTCTATATATTACATTATCAAGTTCTGCGCTTACCGGGGCAGCACCGACAGAATCCCAGTGCGCGCCTGTCAATCTCCAGCTTCCTAAGTTAACGGTATAGTCATTCTGATTAGCCGTCGCAGCTGCTGACCCGCCTACAGACACCTCTCTTGTCTCCCCGTTGGAAAAGGTGAATACCGCCTTATAAACCTTGTTTTCCGTATTTTGCACAGAAATTCTCTGACTTACGTTAGCATCTGACACAGTGGATAATCTATCAGAGATCAATTGCTTTTCACCTGTCACATCATACAATTCCACCTTAGAAATCGCTGGCTCGGCAGGGTTTCTCCATGAGACAATCAGTTCCAACGGCTTTCCCTTAGTCACCATTACATTTGCAGGCTCATAAGGTACGCGTTCAAACTCGCTTTTTTCAAAGTCTGCCGAAAACACTTCGTTCCCTATAGCATCAGTAAGTACGATATCATCAATATAAATATCACAAGCTTCATTTATAAAAAACAGCATAATGTTTTCGTCAAGGGCAGTCGGTGTAGTCAAACCCGGAATTGTATATTCTATCCACCCCGCCTTATCACCCTCAACATTCTTATTAATGGTTGCATTTTCAATTTTGTCTGAAACACTTCCGTCCGCACTAATACGCGTCCTATTCGCTCCCCAGCTCCAACCGGTTCCGACCATTATGGCCGAATCCTTCATAAATACCGGCTTCAACTTAAAGGAAAGGTTATATGCGGTATTTGCCGATAGCTTAAGGGTATTCATTACACCGCCAAACTTGAATGCGGCGTTTCCATCATTTTTAATATGCAATGAACGAAATCCTCCATAAGCTTCATCTGCCGTATGGGCAGCGTATACAATTCCCTTCTTATAATCCTTAACGCTCCAATCCGGCGTTCCCTGGCACTGATATGTCAAATCCGCAAGCCCATTTACAGACGCCTTCTCCGCTATTTCGATCTCCTCGAATCCACCGTTAAAAAAGGAGCTTGACAGAGTACCCTTTTTACATATCTTAACATTGTCAACCTTTAAATCGCAAGCACCGTTAATGGTAAACAGTGGGATATTTGCAAGACTTGCTCCGCTTGTCATAGTCCCAGAAAGCTTATACCAGCCATTATCTGCCGATTCTAAACTTCCGGCTGCCGCACCGTCCGCAATAGCATACTTTCCATTCACAACAACTTTGTTTTCCCCTATGGTATCACCTATTCCAAATGAAAGACTACCCTCAATTGAATCAGCTTTAAAAAAGAATTCATATTCATATTCCGTATTCTTTTCAAACACATATTTATCCGCCACACCCAACTTTATAATATTTCCTTCAGCGTTTTTAACAGCTAGGGAACGGTTTCCTTCATATGCTTCACTAAGAGTGTACCCGGCGCAAATCGCCCCATCTGCCCACCCGTTTGCCGAGAATACATTCAGCGCATTCGAAGCGGGAGAAGCAAATTCATAAATATCGGGCGCCATGCCTGTTTGCGGCATTTCAAATCCGCCAGTTGTAATCATATTGGTTTTTGTCGGGTCATCATTGGCATACATAATGACATCATCAATATAAAATTCACTATCAGCTGAAATTGTATTATTATTGAACATAAACTGAAAATACTTATCAGTTGCCCCGTTCAAATTTGCCGAAGGTCCCTTTAAGGTATTACAGGTAACCTTTTGCCAACCATCCGCATCGGCAGTCTCTAATTCTAGAGAATCGGCACCACTATTCACCCATACTGTATTTGTCCCGGGTCTAATTTGCCAGTTATTATTTGTCATCACAGCAATAGGAGGAATAACGCCTGTCGTAACATTCTTTACATAAAACTCAACCGTATAAGTTTTTTGCGTACTGTCATTGTCGTATTGAATTCCCGGAAACTTTGCATAAAAAGTTTTTTCAGCATTCCCAGTATGTGCCTTTGCCGGCACCTTAACATACATCGACGATGTCCCACTTCTTTTTACATCTGCAGAAATCGAATTAACGGCGCCCTCCGGCAGCTCTGCTATTCCAAGTTCCCAAGTTCCCGCCACCGCTACCTCTGCATAAACCGGGTTCAGCACGCTCACAACGGCAAGCTGTACAAGTAGGGCAATTTTTAAAATAATACATAACATCTTTTTCATCTGACTCACTCCTTTTAATAATTTCTGAGCAATATAAAGTTGTTCACCTGTGAGGACCTTGAATCTGAAATAACATAGTCACCGATCTCCACATCTGCTAAGGTTCCATAGATAAGATAATCTCGTTGAACATCGTATATAATCGCTTTAGTAGCTGACGGGATTTTTAAAGTCCGTCTGATTCCGCTATCCACAATAATCCGACCGCCCTCCCGGTCTACTTTTATTAATCTCCCTTTTATGACAGATGAGAGCATATTTAAATTACTATCCTCATATTTCACCGCTCCGTCAGAAACAGCGTGTACAATTGAAACATTGTCAACATAGCCCAGCATATTGATGTGGCACTTTATAACATCCCCTTTATGCACGGCCTGAAAGGTATCAACGCTTTCACCCATTAGCTGCATCTTCGCATAAGAATTTGATGATACATAAAGCGATGATGTAAGGCTTCCGTCCGCAGATAAGACCTGGACAACATCGGTTACCAGATAGTCAGTGGTCTTCATCACCGCCTTACAAGATGCCGAATCTTCTTTGATAACCACATAATTCATAAAGCAATATTCGTCAACGTCATAACCTTTAAAGGTATAAGTCAAATCCGCGGTTAAATTTTCCCAGGTTCCAACCGTGTATAGTTCCTCGTTATCCGATTCCGTATCGGGAACAATATATACTACGGCTCCATCCGCGAAGTACCATTGCGAATTAAAGGAACGATTTCCCCAACGAAATACTAAATCCATTTCCTGCGTCACATTAAGGTTCCCGTCATTTCCATTTTCATTGCAGGGAACAGGAGTTTGAAGATCAAATATTTTACCATCCTCGTTGAGTTTGTAAAAAATCATCCCTCCATCAAGTCCATTATTTTCTACAAAATTTTTTATAGCTTCAGGCTTTTTCCCATTTTCTCCGTTCATTCTGACCTTATCGGCAAGCTCCACAGTAACCCAGTTTCCATCATCAGAAAGAAGTCTAAAGAGCACAGACTCATCAAACATATTGTCACCGATTGCGGCCTTTCTAAGATACGCCCTCTCATAATCATTTGATCCGCCTTTTTTAATGCCCATAATTTCATTATGCATATTAAAAAAAAGCGTGTACTTTGCTCCCACCCTAATATCCGCCGCATATGCTTCGCCTGCTGCATTGGCGGCATAATATGCACTCGCAAGCTTATATTCCTCATTGCCAGCCTTCACCGTCTCCTCATTTTGATTATAGTAGCTGATCGTAGCTTCCTTACTCAAGCTATTGGCATAAATGACTATATTATTGATTCCTGATCCGCTTGTCTGAAACACATCCACTTCGCAACCTGATGTAATAACGTCAAGCTCTGCGGGCTCGCCGTTAAAATAAACACTTACAGTGCCGCCGGAGCTATAAAAATCATTTAAATTCACAAGATTCAATAAGGCGCTTGAGCTATATTTACCATGAATTTGTCTTTCTCTTAAAGATACGCTGTCAACAACCATACTTTCGTACTTCTCCGTTCTAACCACATCATAGATCCCGTCAGAATTGTTATCTATAAATGTAAGTATTCCTGCTCCATCTGCAAAGTCACTTTTTGAGTAGTCAGGATATGCTTTTCCGTTCTTAATAAATGAAACAGGCTTATCCATCTTCAAATTTTTTTCCTTTACGTCCTCGTCTCTCTCAAAGTATTTGACCACTGAAAAATCATCTGAAATGTCCATAATGTTTCTCACATTTACACTTTTTACTTTAACCTTTGAATCTACAGCAGCATAAACAAGAGATGGCGTATTTTTGTAATTTATCTTAATATATGCCCGGACTCCATACCCAAGCAATTTATTGTACGACATATCCTCACACAGATATTGGACACCATTGATAGAGATATATCCTTTTTTTGCATTAGAGTAGTCGAACAAACCGCTCATTTCATTTGCATCTACAATTCCGCAAACCTCATAAATATGCCTATACTCCGCAAGAATCCCTGCGCCTTCTGCTTGAGCATACTTAGACCACTCATCTCCAAATTCAACCTGTTTCATATAATCCGCGTTTATGACATTCCAAAGAAATTCAAACATTTCTCTGTTTGTAACATCTTCATCTGATATTCCGTTCTTTACAAGTCCTAAGCGCACAGCCTGTCGGTTATATCCATCAGGATAGCCTCCGCTATATTCGACAATATCTTTATAGCCTAAAACACAGATACCCATTTTAATCATTTCGTTATATTTCAACTTGTCACCTTCGCCTACAGCAGCAGCGCTGTCTATAACTCCCAGTGACTCTGCCTTTTTCAGCGCCGTTTCATTATACTCACCTCCGAAATGCTCATCATCGACCATGTTCATTAAAAAATTGATAATTGTATGCTTCTTAGCAATATCAAAAGGCGCACGCTCTCCCATCTCATAATCAATAACAATTTCAAGACCTTTTAATGTCGCTAACGCATCCTCGGATGAGCTTCGCGATGCTTCGTTCCCCGCAACAGACAGATTACTAAGAACAATACAAAGCACCGCAAAAATACACACAACTCTTCTCATCATAACCCCGCCTCCCGCATCATCCCGTAAATGATCTTTGCAGCCTCAGCCCGCGTAAGCTTATTCAGAGGATTAACCAACCCATTTTCATCGCCGTCAACAATTTCCGCAACGTATAAAGCTTTGATTGCCCCTATTGCATAAGACTCTACAGCACCTTCATCATCAAAGGGACGATACTCTCTTTTTTCCTCTAACTCACAACCCATCTGTACTAAAGATCGCATGAGCATTACAAAGGCGTCCTGACGCGTAATATTCTGAAATACCCCGAAGAAATTCTCTGATTGTCCCTTTGTTATGCCGGCAGCCTCTGCTGCACAGACATATCCATAAAACCAATCGTCTTTAAAAACATCTAAAAAGCTACACACTTTATCTTCGTATGGCACATTGAAAGCAACAACGAGCATCTTTATGAATTCTTCTCTTGTAACAGAATTGTTTGGAGCAAAACTTCCATCTCCATATCCTGAAACAATCCCCCGATCATACAAAGATTCTACCGCTTCCAGAGCCCAGGTCGCCTCTCCCATATCATAAAACTTTCCCACAGAAGCGTCCGGCTTGTCCTCTTCAATCTTTTCCGTATCTTTCTGTACTCCTACAGTTCTGCTCGCCGCCACGCTACCGCCAACACCGCCGGTAGGAGATGCAACTGCACTTTCGTTTGCGCAAGCATCCCTTATGATCAAAAGCAACTCATCTGCACTTACAGCAGGGCTTTTCGCCAATCGAGCAATTAAAGCAGCATTAACTTTACCGTCATCCTTATATCTTGTATAAATTGGATCATTTATGATACCGAGTTCCGTTGCATAGTTCCCAATTAAACCGTGTATTTTATTGGTATGTATTTCATTATTGATATTATAGAGCATCAAAGCGGTTCTATATGATTTTTCAAGCTCATCATACAGCATATACCTTCCATTTTCAGAAATAAGTTTTATCACCCATTTCTTTGCCGTCTCTGTCTCTATCGAATTATAAGGCTCTTCTTCAAATACAAAATTATAGCTAATTAAAGCTTCCTCAATCGCATCTTCTTTACCTGTATTGATCAAAACCATATTATAGGCCGTTTTATACCCGTTTGCCACGTCTTCAACCGTTAATGTAGAAAAGTTTGTGTTTTTAACAAATATCTTAAATAATTGGGCTTTATCCATAACAGCATAATACTTAACACTGTCTATACCCAATGTCTCAAGTACATTTTTGTTGCTGTCCATAGAAAACAATGCTTCAATATTCTTTGCGGCTTTTTCTTCGCTTTCAATTATTCCCGAAGCATATACTCTCTTTATATTATCTGTAAAATCTGATAAAGCGGTTCGGTTTGTATAAGAAATTGAATATGAATCAGTCACGCCGCCCTCTTTAACAATGAATGTGTAGTCATCACTCATGTCTATTTCAAGTGATAATTTAAATTTACCATCTGCGGCCTGAACTTCACCAAGCGCCGCTAAATTTTCTTTGGTCGGTAGCTTATCTTTAGGAAACGCCATGAAGGTAACTGTTTTGGCTTCTTTCGTATCTATTGTTCCCAGAATTGTGATTACGCCGCTAAACATAGTAACCGCATCAATATGCGGAGCAGCAAACACCTTGTAGCTGCAAACAGTCAGCATACAAAATACAACCGCAACAGTTTTAACCAGTTTTTTTCTCATAATAACCCCCTTATGTCTCTCTGCTTCCTAGCCCTTAACACTTCCTGCTGTCACGCCTTCTACCAAATATTTCTGGCATTTAAAAAACACAAGAAATACTGGAATCGCAAATAGGATTGCTGCTGCATATGTAACCGTATGCAACTTAGTTGAGGGATCATTCGGCATAGTAAAACTTGTATCAAACAACGCATATGCCAGCGGATAAAGATCCTCCGACAAATACATATATGGAGTCATATAGTCGCCCCACCAGGCATTAAACGACGTAAAAGTAGCTATTGCAATCACTGGCTTACACAGTGGAAAAAATATTCTATATATGATACCAAAACCGCCGCAGCCGTCTATAATTGCCGCTTCCTCAATACTATAGGGTATATTAAACAAAAACTGTCTGTATAAGAATATGATATATGCATTACCCGGCAAGGACATCAATACATAAATCCAAAATGTGTTTTTTACACCCAAGTATGAAAATACAATGTACTGCGGGATTGAGACCGCAAATCCGGGAATCATCATCTGTGCAAGGGTAATTTTAAAAATAGTATTCCTGCCTCTTGTTTTCAATCTTGACAGTGAATAAGCATATGCAAAGTCAAGAACCAGTGACATTCCCGTTGTTATAGCAACGATGATAAGCGAATTCACAAAATATCTGACAAACGGAATCAGCGTCACCGCAAGTTTATAATTTTCAAGTACAAAATCTTTAGGAAAAACCACCGATGAACTATACAGCGGAGAAAAGGAGTTTATTACCGCATAATACAATGGTGTTAAAAAAACGAGTGCAAATAAACTCATAATGATATATTTTATAACTGTAGCCGTCTTACTTTTTCTCAATTTAGCTCACCTCCGTATACACCCAGCGCTGGCTCAGTTTCTCATTAATCAATGTAACCGACATAATAATAATAAATATGATCCAAACAAGCGCCAAACCATACCCAAATCTCAGATTTACAAATATTTGCTGATAGACATGTACCATATATGTATAAACAGGCTGTTTTGGCAAGGCAGTAAGTCCGCCGTCTCCGCTCAGCAAAACCGGCTGTGCGAAAAGCTGAAGTATACCGATGATAGCTGTAACTGCATTCATATAAACCATATTAGATATAAGCGGCAACGTTATTTTAAAGAATCTGGTAATGGGATTAACGCCCTCCAAATCGGCTGCTTCATATAAATCGCGGGGAATAGCCTTGATAGCCGCAATATTGTTAAGTACACCGCCGCATGCTCCCCAAATAAGAAGCATAATGAGCGATAATCGTACATGGTTAAAGTCATACCAATCTATTGCCTGCATACCAAGCATATTCAGCATTGCGTTGAAAAAACCGCCGTTCTTTAAAAACAATCCCTTCCATATCATGGTTGTTGCGACAACCGGCACAATGGATGGAATATAATAAATGGTTCTATATATACCAACGCCTTTTTTAGATTCACTTAGCAACACCGATACAAAAAGGCATATTATGATATTGATCGGAACCACAATCAATCCAATCAGCGCAGTACGAAGCATAGAGGATATGGCTTCAGAATCAGTAAACACTCTAATATAGTTTCCCAACCCGACGAGCGATAAATTATTCAGATTAAAGCCCGTATAATTTGTAAAGCTAATGTAAAGTCCCCACAAAAACGGAATCCCTTTTATAAATACAGCAAAAATAAGGTATGGTATCATAATGCAAAGAAACACCTTTTTCTGCATTTTATAAAGGCCACCCCTATGTTTTTTTCGTTCCATTTTCAATGTCTTTTTTTTAGTTTCCATCATAATCCTGTTCTCCATTCCGCCGCTTTGCGCCGGCACAACTATGATTAAGACTCCCTTACCAGCGGCGGGGGGATAACGATAAGAGACTGTTCGCAAATGTGTGTCTCTGGGCAAAGCGAGAATATTTTACGTGTGCACTGAACTTCACCGGCGGGGAGACACTACATTAAATTCTTTATGTTGTGTCTCCCTGTATTTTAATTTTAAAAACAAGAGCTGACTATTCTCCTACAATTTTTTTGCCCTCCTCAACCAAGAGTCTTGCTTCTTTATCAATGGTTGCACAGGCCTCGTCAAGCGTGCTCTCTCCATATATAACCGGGAAGTAATATTTTTCAAACAATGCCTGTATGCTCTGTGTCGACACATACGGATTTACTCTGATAGCATTATTTTTATAGTATTGCATTTCATCGTTCAAGGTATCATACACTTTCTGCTTATATTCATTGTCAAGAGGCAGCAATTCAACATTACTTTTCTGAGCCGGCATGCCAAATAAGTTCCTCGTTCGATTTTTTGCAGGAGTGCCAAAATGTATGTATTCCCACACCTTGTACGCTTCCTCCGGATGCTTAGTTTTTGCAGATATTGCACCGCCTGTTCCGGACAGAACCGCTGAAAATCTTGTACCCTTTTCAACCACGGGGCTTGGTAAAAAAACAACATTTTCATATCCGATATTTTTCTTTATATTCTCATTGCCAAGCATAAAGAAGCTCAAATAAAATCCGGAGTTTGTAAAGCCAAGCTTATTGTCTGACATCCATCCCTGCATAGAGTCGATAGGAGCAAGCGGGCTTGTCAAACCAAGACTCTTATGCCAATCACAGAAGAACTGCAAGGCTTCTTTAGTTTCCGGTGAATCCAGTAATGTTGTTCCGCTAAAATCTTCATTCCAGAAGGACTTTCCTTGCTGGGACAGATACCATTCCAAAAGAATAAACATGCTCTGTCCCGTATAAAATCCAATCCTTTCGGCCTGTCCACCTTCGCCAATTTTCGTAATCTTTTTTGTAGCTTCTGCCAGTTCCTGGAAAGAAAAAGCTTCGCCTTCCTCTGGCAATTTGACTCCTGCCTCTGCGAGCACCTTCTTATTGGCCCACATTTGTGTGTCCAGGCTCCAGTCCTTCAATGCGCCATACCTCACTCCCTTTCCCACCTCTTTGCCATCGTATTTAAACAAATCTCCCACTTCAAAAAGGTCGTCCACGTCAACATTCTCACTCTTTTCTATATACTCGTCAAGAGGGAGCAGCAATCCCTTTGATACAAACGAAGGAATATCCGAGACAGCCGTAAGTCTTAGAATATCCGGAGCATTATTTGCCGCAATCATAGCCATAAGCTTTGAATCATTTGAAGCAACCTGATCTACAACAACCTTAATATTGGGGTTATTTTCATAGAATTCCGCAAAAATTTCATCGATGTCCTTGCTGTTTCCGTCCATTTCCTCAGCCGAATACGCAACTTTAATTGTGACCTTTTCGCCGCCGGGTTTACCCACCGTTTTACTGTCCTGTCCAGCACATGCGCCGAGCATGACCGTCATCATAACACTGCTCAATCCAAGCGCCACAAACCTTAAGCCTTTCATCTTAACCTTCATACTATTCTCGCTCCCTTTCGTCATATCTTTATTTATTTTCGATTATATAATATCATCTTTCAGGCAATATGCACAATGATAATATTTTTGTTTTATCCCAATATCTTCGGCAATTTTAATATAGAGGCAAAAAAAACGAACAACTCCAAACAGAAGTTATTCGTTATTGTTGTTTTGTCAGATTCTTAGAGAATAATTTTAACCATTGTCCCTTTCATAAATTCGCTTTCGATTACTAATGTCCCCGCGCCCTTGGTCAGCAACTGAATTCTCTTGTAAATATTTTTTAATCCAACATTTGACCCGGTCTCCGGGCTATGGTATAAATCATAAATCACACTTTCAAGCTTTTCCTTCTTCATCCCTTTGCCATTGTCAAATACCGCTATGACCAATTTGTCATTCTTTAAATAGGTTGAAATCTTTACAAATTTTTCTGACGGTGAATCCGCAAATCCATGCTTAAATGAGTTTTCCACAATCGGTTGTATGATAAATTTCGGAATTTTACGGTTATTTAATTGCTCATCTAAGCTCCAAACACATCGAAACTCATCCCGAAAACGTATTTCCTGTATTGTAATATAGTTTTTCAGGTTTTCAATTTCGTCATTGAGCAAAACATAATTATCACTATTACCTACTGAATATCTCAGCATTTTTGTAAGCGAAACAATAATTCTGCTATGTTCCATATCATTGTTGTTTATCATCTGTATGTTGATTGTTTCAAGCGCATTATACAGAAAATGAGGATTCACCTGATTTTCCAGTGCTTTTAATTCGGCATAGGCAATGAGTTTTTCCTTTTCCTGTTCTTTAATTCGTGCCTCCGCCTGCTTTGCAATCAACACCTTCACCTTCTTCACCATCAGGTTATAGGCAACAATGATATTATCGATTTCGTTAAGAGGCTTCCCCAGTTTGGCCATGACTGTCATAGGACGCCCATAAAATGTTTCATTTATCAGTTTCTCCAAGGGCTCAACAAAATGTATACTATAATACCATGCAGCAAACATTATTACTATAATCAGCAAAAAAAAGTTTCTCATATATTGATCCACTATACCTGTATAGTCACTTAAAAGGTTTTTTTGGGAGCTAAACATACGGATACTGTATTCCTGATAGACGCCTAATGGTGCATTTTGAATATAATACGCCTCCTCCCCCTTTCTTAGCAACTGACTTCCTATAATCGAATACCCCTGCTTAGAAAGAATTTCAAAGTCAATATCAGTCGGCACTCTCGAACTGTCATATTCACTTGCTTCGATAATTCTCAAGCAATATCCATCGTCCTCCCCGACATCATTATATTGTTTTTTTACTGCATACAAATAGCTTTCTCCATTTGTATCATCGGCAATATCTATCAAAAAAACATCTCGTTTTTTATTTAACTTCTCGGATATTTTCTCTTTATTTCTGTAAATGATACTTCTGTCCGCATCAATCGCTGGTGTATAGCCAATTGCACTATATTTCTCGCTTAGTATAATATACTGTTCATCATCATTCCAATTTTCCAAATCTTCTGGCTTGATATTGTCCTGCAGTAACATTCTGGTCAGTATACTATTTGTCTTGTTTATGATATTAAGTGTGGATAAATGTACATTGTTTTTAAACTGATCCTCTTTAACCGCATGCCCTCTGTTCTGAATAATCGCATATTGCAACATAGCATTTATTATGCTCGGAAGCAACAAACCCACTAATACAACAATGACAAAATTCTTTTTTATATTTGAACGGCGGCTTTTCTTCTTAATCTGTTCGGTAATTTCTATGTAAGAAGGGTTATTATCATCGTTATTCATATCTAAAATATTACCCAAAGATTTATAAGGACGCATCACCCTAGCCGCCCACTTATCCGAATATACGATACAAACACCCATAAAGATTCCCAATATCAAAATAGATAACAGGCAGGCAAAAAATATACCTTGATACCAAAACGGAGAAACAACATATATTTCCGCTTGATATTTTTCAGCGTCAATGTATAAGATCTTGTAGTCAGTGGCACTTTCACTATTCCTGCTGTATATGACATTGCCATCGCTGTTTCTGAGCGTCGCACCCTTTACCAATGCATCGCTATAATCAAACAAGGAATTCAAGTATTCTCCGTTCATCACTATAATAATAAGACAATCATCTGAAATATAAGGATAAATCACTTCGTTCTCTATGCCTTGTAGAACTTCCTTTATTCCGTCATCAGAATAGGTTACATTCTGCGTGTGATACTGCGTCAGCTGCATATAATAATCATCATAGATGCTCTGTAACATCCCGCTTTGTTCAACGGTTTCAATATTCGGAAGGTTGGCCTCAAGATTTGAAACCGTACTTTCATTTATTTCCAGCGAAATATTGTTAATATTTTTCCCAAGGATATATGCTTTTTTTATATACATATCAAAAACGTCTGCGGCTTCAACCTTTTTCTTCAATGATTCGTATTCTTTTATTACCCTTTCCTCTTTCGTCTTTTTAAGCAATTCGGAATTCCCCTGAACAAAACGAATCACACCAGTTTTTTTTAAAAAGTCCGAATACTCTTTCACTTTCCTATATAGGACATCAATGTGATTCTCCGAACCATGCAAAATAGCCGAGTATTCTTCATTTGCTTCGTCCACAGTTCTCTGTAAAATTGTCCAGATACTGAATATGCTTAAAGTCACATGAAGCAACAGCATGATTGAACATATAAAAATCCGCAACTTTCTTTGATAATACTCAGATTTCACCCGGTTCTTGCCCCTTTCTCCGATACTCCATAGCTGTAATCCCCATACATTTTTTAAAAACACTTCCAAAGTATTTGGGCTCAATACCTACCATCTGAGATATCTCGTTAATCTTTAAATCGCTGTTTTTTAATAAAACAAGCGCTTTTTGTATGCGATAATTTGTAAGATAATCAATAAAATTGATACCGGTATTTTTCTTAAAAAGCTCACTCAAATACGAAGAATTAAGATGAACCTCGTTGGCTACACTGGCTAGATTAATTGGTTTGTCGTAGTGACAATAAATATATTCAAAAACCTCATCAAGGACGTTTTGTTTTATATTATTCGGCTTCCCTTTCTCATCTCTTATTATATTTGTTTTTTCGTAATTTGATCGGCTGTCCGCCGTAACTGCACCACTTTTTTCCGTACAAATGAATTCGATTGTATTTGACAGAAATGCTACATGATAATACTCTTCGATTCTTTTGACAGTGCTGTGTATATTATACATTCCTTTAAAAATATCACTGACCACCCACGAACCCGTGAATTTTACAGGTAAATTTTCCTTATACAGCTTCTCCTTCAGTGCCAGCAACTCCTCTTTTAACTGTTCTTTGTTGCTATTTGCCGCATCCTTTGTAAGGATAAGATAGCCCATCACTCTGCCCTCTTTTATCTGAACATAATAATATCCAGCGTCTGTATCTTTAATATATTTTGAAAAAACCTCCCGGAAGCTTTTCCCAACTCTTTTCATATTACTTGTATTCTTTGCAGTCATGGTATCCTGAACAAAAGCGGCTACACGTATACTATCACCTTCAACCAAGGTTTTGAAAATATCAAGCTCTGCTCCATAAACATCCTTACCCTGCACCAGCTTTTCAGCAATAGTTTCCTTTATAATTTCTTCAGAAATATCATTTTGGCGTATTTTGTCCTTTTCTTCTGCCAAGTGCTTCACCACTCTCCGAAAAGCCGAAGAAAGCTGGTCGCTGTCTATAGGCTTTAGAATATAGTCGAAAACGCCTAGCTTTATGCACTCCTTTGCATAAGTGAAATCACTGTAGCCGCTCAGCACAACCATGTTAATATCAGGATGATTTTTATTGATATATGTTGCAAGCTCTAATCCATCCATAATTGGCATACAGATATCAAACATAATGATATCCGGTATATCTTCTTTGATTTTTTCTACAGCCTCAAGTCCGTTTTTGCAAACAGCGCGGATCTCTATCCCATACTGCTTCCAGTTCAGCTTGCTAAGTCCTTCCCGAATAAGCCGTTCATCGTCTACAATCATCATCTTATACATAAACGTCCCCCTTGCTATACGAGATTACGACCACATCAATTCAAGAAAAAACAGTTAGATTATATCAATGACCACCATTTATGTCAACCATATGGAGATTTCGGATTAAAACTATATATCTGTATATTTCCACCATAGTATTGCCCTTATGTTCTTCTTACGATTCCTCAATTTTTGCTTTTTGGCTATTAATCCGCCTGATTTCACTTAAATCAAACTTTGCCTGTCGCCAATATGTAAATAACCCGTTCTTTTCCTGCTCCACATCGTAGAGCTGCGTATAACAAAATCCAAACATATTCGGATTGAAAAGTAGCGCCTCAGTAAGCCCGCAATACCGCTCAATAAACTCTTCCTTGGTTTTCGGCGCATTACCATAGCCCCAGCTCAGGTTCAAGTCGCTCTTTTCCATGGCCTCCGGATCCCATTTAATGCCGCCATACTCGCTTACAAAAGACGGCATACCTTTTTTATACTTATAAAATTTTGTGAAAAAGGGTTTTGCATCCGGTTCATACTCCGATGTATCAAATTTTCCATCTATTCCAAAAGCTCTGTAGCGTTTTTCAAAAGTCTTTGGATTTTGGTCATAATCATGCAAATCGTATATATCTGTTATGGAATGGTAATTTCCGCTGGTATCAATGCATGGACGGGTGGGATCCAGCACTTTCGTCAGCTTATACATCGTTTCCAGCACCCTGCCTCCAGTTATTGTTTCATGATAATTCCATGTTTCGTTAAATGGGCACCAGCCAACAATGGACGGATGATTGAAATCTCTCTCAACGGCCTCAACCCAACCGTTTATTACGTCTGCAAAAGCATTACCAGAATTGAAATCTTTGATTCCCCAATCCGCATACTCTCCCCATACAATATAGCCCAGCTGATCTGCATAATAAAAAAACCTTGGTTCAAAAACCTTTTCATGAAGTCTTGCACCGTTAAAACCCGCCTCCATAGAAAGCTGAATATCTCGTTTGAGATGCTGTTCTGTTGGAGCGGTATATATGCCATCCGGATAATACCCCTGATCAAGAACCAGCCTCTGAAAAACAGACTTACCGTTTATGCGTATTTTATATCCGTCTATGCGTATGTCTCTCAAGCCAAAATAGCTATTAACCCGGTCGTCCCCAAAAGAAAGTGACACATCATAAAGTCCGCCCTTGCCCACCTCCCAGAGCAATTTCCGGGATAATTTAATGCACGCACAAAAGCTACCGTTTGTATCTACCGCAGCACTTCCCACAACCTCTCCGTCCAGACATACTGATATCTCAAGGCTTCCGGCTCCGCACACCTCGCCTCTAATTACTACTGCGCAGTTATAAACATCTGGATAAAACCTTGCATACTTAACATAATTCGTGGGCACAAGCTCCAGCCATACAGTCTGCCATATTCCTGTAGTTCTAGTATATAAGCATTCATGCGAATCGCGCTTAACAGATTGCTTTCCTCTGCATTGCAGGCCGCTCCGCACATCATCCTCCACATACACAAAGACCGTATTACTGCCAGCTGAAAGCTTATCCGTTATATCGAACTGAAACGGCGTATATCCGCCAATATGTATTCCTGCTTTTTCTCCGTTTATAAAGACATACGTTTTATAGTCCGATGCGCCAAAATGCAGTATAATCCTGCCATTCAAATCTGATTCCGTAATCCAAAAGCTTCTGCTGTAGCAAACAGCAGGAATGAAATCCTTGTATCCAATACCCGATAGCTTGCTCTCAGGACAGAATGGAACGATAATTCTGCCCTCTAAATCCGATTCCTTATATCTTTGCCTCTCAATAGCGCTTCCGCTACAATCCATTTCAAATGCCCATTCACCGTTAAGATTAATCCAGTTTTTCCTCTCCCATTGGGGTTGAGGATGCTCTGGTCTTGGTATCTCCATAACACGTGTATTCTCCTGTTTCATTTCATTAACGCTCCTCTCTTTTCAGACACCCTGCAAGAACCGATCCACCACAAGCTGGCGGAATTCAGGGGATAGGCTGGCGAAGTATGACGTAAAGCCGGTCACTCGCACCACCAAATCCGGGTAGAGGGTCGGGTCTTTATGCGCAGCCATCAGCTTTTCACCGTCTAGCACATTGATATTGATCAGCGTCCCGCCCTGCCGGAAGTGCCCTTCTATCAAATTCAGCACCCGTTCAACGCCGCCCTCTTCTATCGTGATCTGCGGATCAAACTCTATTTGCAGCGGCGCTGTATTCCCATATCCGCATTGAACGGAGGCGATCCCGTTTGACTGCGCTGTTACCGCGCCGTCCTGGCGGAAGTGCGGGTTCGGGTTTGCCCCATGCGAAATCGGCTCTCCCGCCCGCCGCCCGTTCGGGGTCGCCCCCACCTTTGCGCCGTATTCGATCGTCCGCGACCAGCTGAACCAGCCCGGAAGCAGCCGCCTGCCTTTGGGCATTTTCTGCGCTCTCACCAGGCTGACCCAGGCCTCTGTCAGCCGCACGGCCCATTGATCTGACGCGGTTCCCCCGTGACAGTATTTAGGCGCGGAGCTCATGACCGCGTGAGCTCTCTCATCCGCAAAGTTGTTGTCAAGCGCCTCAAACAGGTTCTCCCACGATAGGAGCTTCTCAGCCTCGACCCTGGTTTCAATCGCGCCGAAGGAATCCGCCACGACTGCTAAGCCTGCGCCGTCCACACCGATGGTATAGAGCTCCGCGCACTGGCTGCTATCCTCACCGTTTTCCAGGCTGTGGTGCATCATCAAATTCATGATTAGCTCAGGCGTGACCTCCCCCACATGGTCGATGTGCAGATTGATACCCGCGGCCGTAATCTCAATCGCTTTTTTCAAATGCTGTTCAAACAGTTCAAACAGCCGCTCTGTACTTCTTGTCTCCTCGTCTCTCAAATCCATCAAAGCCTGTTCCAGTACCTTTGCGATATTGATTTTTACCGTATCGTTCATCGGGAACTCTTTTCCCGGCACGCACATCCAGTTGCATCCGACCGCGATTCTTTCGCGCGCAGTTTTCTTGTCCACCCCGCTGCGCATATAGCCCTCGGCAAGCGCCTTGTCATTGCAGAACCGCGGCCACCCGTTTTTGTTCTTGAACAAATAATAGACCGCTTTCTTCAAGAACGCCCTGTCGCAGTTCTCGTGTACACGCACGGTCAGATTGCAGGCAATATTGATCGCGTCTGCCGCCTCTAAAATCAGGTAGGACAAATGATTGGTCCTGTCCCGGTCCAGCTCGTCCACGCCGGATATCTGGTAATAGTGGGGATCGATTAGCAGCAGGTTGGCTATCAGGAATTTAGCCGTTTCATCATCTAAAATTCCTGCCGCCGTATCCCTTACATAATACGGCCAGAGCAGCTCATCCATCTGAAACCCCGCCCCGTCGCGGGTGTAAATCCGGGATGCGCAGTTGAAAAACGCCGTCCATTGGCAGGCCTCCTGAAAGGTTTGCGGCGGGTTTTCTTTCACCGCCCCGCAAGTTTTCAGCATGGTCTCAAGGCTTTCTTTGATCTCCGGCCGGCCCTCCTGCGGGAGCATCTCCCGGATTTTATCAATATGCTTTTGGATAAAGGCCTGGATCGCCAGCACTACCCGTTCTTCCGCATCATAAAACTCCTTTTTATCCGGATGCGCCTCTCTGTAATGCCGGATCTTCCCCAGCAGCCCGCCAAACCCGAGCGCAAAGCCAATCCGGTAGTCACACGCAAAATGCGCGTCCCCGTCAATGCCGGTGGTGATGTTATATTTCTCCTGCCAGGGTTTAAGTTCGTCATAGGGGAACCGGCTTTCATCCCAGCGTTTGCTCCACTGTACGGTGGCGCCCTTGCCCGTAAAATTCCATTTCTCCGCTTTCGGTTTCAGCCAGTCCGGCATGTAATGCAGGTCGCCTCGGTAGTTCACCAGCATATCCCGCCAGCGGCCGCACAGCATCTCCATAGGGTCCACATAGGCCGGATGCGCATCGATCACTCGGCAGAAATTCTCGCTCATTCCGTCACAGCCGTAAAAGCTGCCGTTCTCACTGTTAAACCACGGCTCCACCTCATACCCTTCCGGAATCGGTACCGTCCCGAAGTCGTCTAAATCTGTACAGCCGTTTTGCTGCCGCTTTTCCAGCGTGTGCCTGATCTTCGTCTCGCGCATGGCTTTTAAACGGTCCGCATAGGTTAGCATATCCTTCCACTCCTTCATTTGTCCTACAGGCAGATCAGATTGCCGCTGCTCTCCTGCAAGGCTTGCAGTTTTTTTATCGGAATTTCGGGGACGCCGCAGCCCTCCCGCACCGCAAGGTATGCGGCATTGCCCGCCGCCTCGCCCGTCAGGGCGCAGACGGGGATCACCCGCGAAACTTCCCAGCCGTCCCCCTGCGGCGCAGAGATAATCCGCCCTGCGGCGAGTAGGTTGTCGATCTTTTCGTGATACAGTGCGCCAAAAGGAACCTGATAATGATTTCCGATCCCGCTTGGGCGGAAATCCCCGCAGACGCCGATGCTGTCCGGAAATTCTTTTCCCGCTTCTGCACAAAACGCTGCTTTCCCTATAATATGCCGGATGGTTCGCAGCTGCGGCATGGATGGCAGAGCCATAATGTCAAAGCTCTCTCTATCCAGCTCTTTGATGCGGTCAAACATCCGCCTTTTTCCTTCGGCCATATATTCGGTGATCTCTTCCGCCGTGCTTCCTGCCAGCTTTTTCATCTCCGCCGGATGGCCGTTTCCCAGCATATCGCTGCCCGCGTTTTTCCACTGCCGAAAGCCGCACAGATCCCCGTCTGCCAAAAGCTTTGCAGTGTCCTCTTGATCAAAGCAGTGTACAATATAGGTCATATAATTCTCGCCGAGGACGGTCGGCACGCCTGCCCGTTCGGCAATTGAGGCGTCCCCGGTGGCGTCGATCAGTACCTTCGCCCCAAAGAATTCCCTACCCGATACGCTTTCACAGATGACTCCGGCGCAGCGCCCAACCTCTGTCACAGGATACACCGCATAGGCGTCATACCGCAGCCTCACACCGCTGTCCCGCACCAGCTCATCCAGCGCGAGGCTGAATATAGCCGGTGAAAAGTAGGTGGAATACCGTTCGTTTCTTTTGGTATCCGCCCTGCTGCCGCCCCACTTTGGCGGGAGGTTATCAAAGCCGTATTCTATCGAAAGTTTCAGCAGTTCTTCCGCCATGCCGCCCATCAGCTTTCGGCCTCTCCCGTCACACAGCGGTTCGTACCACGAAATCAGCCCGCTTGTCGCAAGGCCGCCGAGGTTCACGCTCTTTTCAAGCAAAAGCACTGCCGCACCGCGCCGCGCCGCTGTAACAGCCGCCGCAACCCCTGTGACGCCGCCTCCGGCCACGATGACATCGTAGGCTTCTTTAACCGCAATCTCCCGCCGGTCTTTGATTTCCATACGCTTATTCTCCCCTTTCTCTCTCTGATGTACGATATTTCTTTTAAAACGTAAATGCTTCCAATCGCTTCATGTACTCCTTGGACGGCTGCTGAAAACCGGTTCTCTCCAGGCCCAGTGCCTGCCGTTTGCTCTCGCCCAAAGGGTGGTACGGCAAGAGCTCATACCTTGCCACGTGCTTTAATTTCTTTAAAAATGCCGCGATTTGTTCTATCCCCTGCCGGATACCGGGGATAACCGGCGTCCTTGCGATGACCGGCGCCCCAAGCGCGTCCAGACGCTGGAAGTTTTCTTTGATCTCTGTGTTTGAAACGCCGGTATACTGCCTGTGCAGCGTATCGTCCCAAATCTTCAAATCCGCCATCACCAAATCCAGCTTTTGCAGGATAGCCTTATCATAATATATCAGCGAAGTCTCAATTGCACAGTTGATATCCTGCGACTTACACGCGTCTATGACGTCGCTTAAAAACGCCCTCTGTGCCAGCGGCTCTCCGCCGGAAAAGGTGACGCCGCCTCCGTTTTTGTAATATTCCTGATCTAAAAGGAGCTCGGCCATCAGTCCGTCCACGGTATATTCCCTGCCGCAGACGACCTTTGAGCCGCTATAGCAGCCTTCCGCGCACTTCCCGCAATGGATACATTTTTCAGGATAGTACAGGATCTGCTGTTCAAAGCTGATACACTCCGGATTGTGGCACCAGGCGCACCGCAGCGGACAGCCCTTGAAAAACACCGTTGTGCGCAGGCCGGGACCATCGTGTACGGAAGCCCTCTGGATATCCGCAATCATTCCGCTGCTCATATGGGCTCTGTCTTTCCACTGTGCGAGGCGCGGATCACCGCGTCAAGAACCGCCATGACCTCTATATTCTGATCCAGCGTGAGCATTGGATGAACCGGCTCTTTGCTCCTGCAATGATGCGCCCACTGCCACGGCATGTTTTGATACCGCTCTTCAAAGGGAACCTCCGGAAGCTCCACTTCATTCCCATACAGGTCAAAGCCCTTCACGTCCGGGGCGTCTTCGGCTCCGCCCGTACAGACAAGCACGCCTTCTGTACATACCACCATCGGGCCGGAGGGGATCACCGTCCGCGGCGTTGTCCATGTACCCTCTATCACGGACATTCTGCCCGGATATTCGATGACTGCCGCGAAGTTATCCTCCGTATTGCCATATGGGGTGTTTAATTCCGCACCGTAGGCGATCACATTTTTTTCTCCGTCTCCCATCAGCCATTTGCTAAAGAAACATCCATAGCAGGCGATATCTAAAAATACTCCGCCGCCGCGCTCTAAGTCGTGCCACCAAGTTTTAGCACGCTGGACGTCGGTCATTTCCTCCGCTTTTTCGCTGACTCCCCTATGTTTGGCCCCCTTCCCCAACGGGCCGGTGTGACCGTTGATATATCTCATCTTGATGGGCTTCCCCAACACTTCGCTCGATACCGCGCTGTGCAGCTTATGCAGATAGGGCCGCCACATGACGGGCCAATTTACGACCGCCTCAATACCGTATTTCTCCACGCTGGCTTGTATTTTCTTCGCCTCGTCAAGACTGGCCGCAACCGGCTTCTCAATTGAAACAGCTACGCCTCGCCTGGCGCATTCTGTTACAACCTCCGGCTTCTGGCCGTTCTCGCAGAGGATAAAGGCGATATCCGGCTTTACCGCGTCCAGCATCTCCCGGTAATCGTCATAGAGATTGGGGCAATAGTTGTTTCGGACAGTTTCCAGATTCCACAGGGGCGTATATCTCAGGCCGGGAATTTTCTCCGCGCCTGATTCTACCTCCGCCGCGCCGACCAGTTCAAAATCCGGCTGCTCTGTGATATATAACGCTACTTCGTTCACATGCATGTGCGCAAAACCGATTATTACCGCTCTTATCATATTATTACACCTCATAATTATAGTTTTTCTTATTGTACTATCTTTTTATCAATAGCACAATGAACAATATTGAGAAAAAGTGTTGCAATATTTATATTTTGGTGATATATTCATTATATGAAGAAAATTGTTACCGCTTTTAAAGAGCATAAAGAATTTAAAAATGAAAAGCCGTGGGATGTCAATACAATGTTCTTCCCTACCAACGAAGTTGTCCCGCCTCATTATGCCGAAACGATCGAGGTTCTTTTGTGTTGCGATTTAAAAGGTACAATAACCATCGGTGCGCAAAAGTACACTTTATGCGGCAACCAAGCATTTTTTATCGCACCTCGAGTCATACATTCAATGAATTACGAACAAAATGACGGAAAAGTGTATATTGTAAAATTGGAACTCGAAAATCTCAGAAAATATATGGATATTTATTCCATTATCAGTAAATGTGGAATCACCTTTTCATCTCTTTCTTGTTCTATTGACCAGTCAGACGCAGTGATAAATCTCTCTCGAAAGCTATCTGACTCATCTGCATCGATTACCGATAAGCTTTTGTCAATATTATACTTTTTAGATGCGATAATAAAGGAATCAAAAAATAGCAACGACTATAGTTTATCTCCCGTCGACGTCAAAGACTTACATTGTATTATTAGTTGGACAGAAGAAAATTACAAACGTCATATTTCAATCGATGAGATTGCAGATAAATTTGGTTATAATAAATATTATTTTTGCACTAAGTTTAAGGCTGCAACAGGTACTACCTATTTAACCTACGTTAATACACTCCGAATTTCCTACGCTTGCTCACTTTTAAAAAATGGCTACAGCGTAAATGAAACATGTATAGAGTGTGGGTTTGAAAATGTTTCATATTTTATACAACTTTTCAAAAAAATGATAGGGATTACTCCTAAGAACTATGCCACGCAAGATACATGTTAACCGAGCGTATAATGGCTTGCTACTCTTGTCAGTAACGGGCGTTTTATCTTAAAAAATCCCGGCAGAAATCCCCATCCTTCGTAAAACACTGGGGGTTAAGATTAAAGAATCGGACTCAGTCTTATGAAAGCATACATGGAGACTTTCTCCATACATTTTAGCGCATCCATTAAATTTGCGTAAAGGTATCGTATCTGCGAAACAGTAGCCTATACGCCATAAAGTTCATCTAAACTGCGGAATTGTATCAAAATTGGAGTGACAACGCATATTGAAGCATCAATTTTGATACAACACAAACCCCTTGAAATCAAGGGGTTTGTGTTGTTTTCGGGTGAAGCAGGCGGGGTATCTGTCTGCTTTTTCTCTTTTTCGGCTGTTTTTAAAATGACCGCTTCTTTTCTTATCCCTGCGCCGCACTCTCCAGCCTCTTTTTCTGCCATGTTACTTCTGCGCCGTGCCGGAATACAAAAGTAATTCCCCTGTCTGATTGGATCACTGCGTGGTCAATGACCGCATTCCAGATATTTGAGTCAAAGTCTGTCAACAGCGTGCCGGACTGGTGGATCCTTCCTTTAAAAATTTGTATTTGTGATTGCAGTTTCCGGAGTCTCTCCTGCTTCGCTTCCAGTTTGCTGTGCTCTGCCAGAAGGTGCTTGTGCTCGGTGAGATAGTCGGCATATCTTTGCTCAAATTCCTCCTGTGAAATCTCGTTCCGGGCGTTCTGCTGTATTACTGTTCTCAACAGGATTTCTGTATCCTGAAGCTCTGTTTGAAGGCTTTCCAGCTTAGTTCCAGCCGCCCGGTATCCGATACTGCGGACAGTATATCAAACGACTATTTACACCCTGTGAAATCCAATGCAATATCCTGCATATTCTTTACTCCCGTTATGAAATTATTTCAAAGTGCATTTGCGGAACCTCCTCATGAACATCCGCAAACACATCCAGCACTTCTTCCATATGACTGCGCAAGTCTTTCGGCATTGTTCCAACTCCCTTTATTTTCACTACAATCGGCGGACATCCTCCATAATCTCTTAAAAGATCCCATAATGCATCAAGATTTCTCCCAAACCATTCCGGGAAACCAAACCCCTCTTGAAGAATATCATATAATCGCATAATATATTTACATCCCGTAAAATCTAACACTATCTCTCGCATATTCTTTACTCCTCTCCTATAATTTCTGCAAATGTTTCATAATGATCATATGTTACAAATATCAATCCAGCGTTTGAAAACAACAATCTTTGCTTGTTGCGATAACCTCCCTTATAGTTAATATCCGCTTCATACCAAATGCGACCGTTTGCTTCCGGAAGATGATGATTTCTGTTCTGATAAATTCCACCGAATATCATATATCCTGGCGCTACTTGAGCAAGATTTCTTTTCCATTTCGACCATCCCAATTGCTCCGCATCATACCGCTTATGTAATAATCCGGCAATTCGTTCACATATTTTATCCACCAATCCGCTCCGTTAGTTCCAAGCTCGGTTGCCATACCGGCTTTTATGGCTTCCATTCTTTCAAGCCAACATCCGCAGTTAGGGTGTAATTGCGGCTCACCTATTCTAATCAGGTCATCAAAAGAATAGATTCTTCCGTTTCTTGTAAAGCATTCCGGACAAGTAGTAGGCTTTATAATCGCACGCCATGTTATCCAATTTACACTATACCTCATTGTGTCACCACCTTTGATATTAAAATGCTTATCTTTTCTGTTTGCATTATATATCAAAACGGAGTGACATTTCGTGCCACGATTGATTATAACATGTCATTTATACAAAAACAATATTCAGTTTAAGGTTATCATGTGGATTTGATTTGGAAACAAAATTGTAACATTAACCTATTCTGGAGCTCACATTGCGGTATATTTTACAATTTATTCAAAATACATTCTGAAATATACGGTTTGATCATGTAAAGCGAAACCTAAAAAGCTTATATTACGATAATATTTCAAAATTAGATTCGCGTGTAAGGTTATTGCTGATTATTGAAAGTCGCAAATCCTTGATTTTACTGTGTTTTTCATTAAATTCTGTAAGAACACTTGCACCATATTGAAACAAGGGGTTTGCGCTGTTTTCGGGTGAAGCAGGCGGGGTATCTGTCTGCTTTTTCTCTTTTTCGGCTGTTTTTAAAATGACCGCTTCTTTTCTTAGCCCTGCGCCGCACTCTCCAGCCTCTTCTTCTGCCATGTTACTTCCGCGCCGTACCGGAATACAAAAGTAATTCCCCTGTCTGATTGGACCATCGCGTGGTCAATGACCGCATTCCAGATATTTGAATCAAAGTCTGTCAACAGCGTGCCGGACTGGTGGATCCTTCCTTTAAAAACCTGTATTTGCGTTTGCAGTTTCCGCAGCCGATCCTGCTTCGCTTCTAATTTGTTTACGTCTGCCATCAGACGCCTGTGCTCAGTGAGATAGCCTGTATATCTTTGCTCAAATTCCTCCTGTGAAATCTCATTCCGGGCGTTTTGCTGGATAATCGTTCTCAGCAAGGTTTCCATGTCCTGAAGCTCTGTTTGAATACTTTTCGCCTTTGCATCCAGCCGCCCGGCATCCGATACAGCCAACAGCGCCGCCTGGGCCAGCTCCTTCACCAGTACCTCCTTGTTCTCCAGCAAACCATTATATACTTCCAGAAATGCTTCCTGGATCTCCCTCTCATATAAATGGGGGGTCGAACACAGCTGCTCGTTTTTGAACTTCGCATTGCACTGCCAGATGGTACGCTTGTACTTACTGGTAAAATGCCACACCTTGCTCCCATAGGCCCCGCCGCAGTCTCCGCAGATCAGCTTGTTAGAAAAACAGCTTTGACTGCTCTGGTACCCGCCCTTCTTGGAACGCCGCTCAAATTCCTGCTGTACCAGATTGAAAACTTCCGGCGAGACAATCGCCGGATGGCTGTGTTCAATGTAATACTGCGGAATCTCGCCATTGTTCCGTCTGGTTTTCTTCGTCAGGAATTCCACCGTATAGGTCTTCTGCAATAATGCAGATCCCTTGTATTTCTCGTTCTGCAGGATGCTTTTGACCGTGGTTGTCGGCCATTTTTCTTTTCCAGCCGGCGTTGGTATCTTCTCGGCTGTGAGTATCTTTGCGATGGACGACGGCGTCTGGCCTTCCAGAAACAGCTTGTAGATCCGCCGGACAACTCCAGCTACCTTCTCTACGATTCGCAGAATACCGTCCTGACCTTTTTTTCATAACCCAGAAACCTGCTGTACGCCAACATCACCTGGCCGTCCGCAAACCGCTTTCGTTTTCCCCAGGTCACATTTTCGCTGATACTCCGGCTCTCCTCCTGCGCCAGCGAATTCATGATGGTAATCAGCAACTCTCCCTTGGAATCCAGCGTGTTGATATTCTCCTTCTCAAAGTATACTTCTACATTCCGTTCTTTCAGCCTACGAACCGTTGTAAGGGTATCCACTGTGTTTCTCGCAAACCGGCTGACAGATTTGGTAATGATCAGGTCTATCTTCCCTGCCCGGCAGTCGGACAGCAGCGGCTGGAACTCCGGGCGTTCGTCCCTGGTGCCGTTCCGCGCCTCGTCCGCATATATACCGGCGTACTCCCACGCCGGATTGTTCCGGATGTAACCGCTGCAGCAGTCCACCTGCGCCGCCAGGGATTCCAGCATGGTCTCCTTGCCGCCTGATACCCGCGCATAGGCCGCTGTCCGTTTACGATTAAAACTGTTCTGTACACGCGCTTCCCGTTTCTCTGCTGTCCTCTTCATGGTGACTCACCTCCGGCTTTTTTGTATGGACATGTTAGCTCTAAACCGCCGCTAAATCAAGGGGGTTGGCGCTGTATACCACACAATGTTCAACCCGGATTTTTGGACGGTATTGTATCAAATTTGACGTTTCAACAAGACAAAATCCCCCTCTTGTTTGATAAACAAAAGGGGGATAAGTTACCGCAGGCCGCCCAGAAGCGGCTGATGTTTCTGAATCAGGATGGCGTCTATTTTTTGGACTTCCGCATCAGTCATTCTTAGATGCCTAAGAAGCGGGGTCATAGCTTATCAGTTTTGTTTTCGAATAATCCTACTCATCCCCTTCTCTGTTTTCTGACTCTGGTTCCGGGGCGCGCACTGCCTTGACGCGTATGACAGCCTTAGTCCCCACGTCCAGTTCGGATGTCAAATGGATGCCATACCTATCCGTATCCCCGCAGTAGATTTTAATACGGTTATGCGCGTTGTAGATGCCATAGCCGCTCTTTAGATGCTTCTCGCTGTCGGCGTTGGCAGAATCCTGGATTTGCGTCAGTTGATCCGCACACATCCCAACGCCGTTGTCCGTAACGCTGATGACAATATCATCCCCGTCCAGAAATCCCTGAATTTGGATTTCAAACGGACGATCCAGCTTTTTGCTGTAGCCGTGCAGCAGAGCATTTTCAACCAACGGCTGAATGGTCAGCTTTGGAATCAGATAGTGATACAGTTCCGCCGCCACATCGTAGGTGACGGTAAAGGTGTTGATAAACCGCTTTTCCTGAATTGCAAAATAGGTCCGGGTCAGCTCAATCTCGTCGTTGATCAAAACAATATCCTTCCCCTTGCTCAAGCTCAGCCGGAAGTATCTGGCCAGAGTGTCCAGCATAAAACTGATATCTGGTGCGTCATGCTTGATTGCCATCCAGTTGATGGTATCCAGAGTGTTGTATAAAAAGTGCGGATTGATCTGCGCCTGCAAGGCCTTAAGCCTTGCGTCCCGCTCGTTGACCTGCGCCTCATAGACGTCGTCCATAGAAGTTTTAATCTTGCTTGCCAGCAGCTTGATCTCGCTCTCCAGCTGCTGAAGCTCGTCGCCTTTTTGCTGGGCCGGGATATGCTCAATCCCTTCAATGCCCTCGGTCTCAATCACCTGAATGACCCCGCGCACCTTTTTGACCGTCAGATTTACAATTACCCCGACCACCACGGTCACAAACAATAGTACCATCAGAAAGGCGATCATGTTAAAGAGGAACATATCAAATAGGATATTCCCCTGCGCTGAAAAGTGTCTCATCGGCACATAGGCAAGGATTTTCCAGTCCGTGTCACGCACGGCAGCATAGATGACATAGGCATTCCTCTCCCTGTCGAATTGTACCCCCTCAGACTCATTTTCCGCAAATTCCAGTGTTTTGATATAATCCCCATGCTCTGCGACTGTGTCCGCGTTGTCGCCGTAGATAATATTATTTTGACCGTCCACCGCAAAGACCGACTGTCCCCAGCTGGAATCCACCCCCGCAATCGAATCAAAGAAGTTGGCGCTGCTGATATCCAGAGCCAAAAAGCCCAGATCATCATAGCGCATCTGCAGATCCTTCATTACCCGCACGCAGGTGACGACGTTATACCCTCCCCCGCCCTGCTGGTCATACGGCGTGCCGTACCAGTAAAGCCGGCCATTTTCCTCCACTGCTCCCCCGTACCACTCGTAATTTGGCGCGTCGTCCTTGTTGTAGGTATAGACGTTTTGGTTCGCATAAATCTTTCTGGGGTCGACAAACAGCTTTGCCTCCAGCACATCGTTGTTATCCCTGCTCTCCCGCAGAATATTTTCCAAGTACTTGCCGTCCTCCATCCCCTTTTTAAGTTCCTCATCTTCATCATAGCGCAGGATCGACTGAACCGTTTCGTTATAACAGATCGTATTGGAGACATTCCCCATCCCGTCCATCTTCAGCGCCAGATTGTTTTCGATTTGCCGCACTGCCTGCAAGATCGACTGGCTCATATCCTCTTTGATCGCACGGTAGGTGGAGTTATACATATAAAAGCCCACCGCCAGGCTGGGAATGATAATCAGACAGCAGAAGAGCAGCAGAATCGTTTTTTTGAGAGATAATCGCCGTCGTTTCATCAGATATATTTCCCTCTGTATTCTTTGGGGCTGACACCCGTATATTTTTTAAACTGCTTGCTGAAATAGCTGGCGTCCGAATAGCCGACCATAAAGCAGATGTCATACAGCTTATACTCGTTGTGCCGCAGAAGCTCCTTTGCGCGTTCCATCCGCACCTTGGTCAGATAGTTGTTGATTGTAACGCCCACCTTGTTTTTAAAGAGAACGCAGATATAATTCTCAGTGAGGTAGACATGGCTGGCGATTTCACCGATGGTGATAGGCTGTCCATAGTTTTCCTGGATGTAGGTCTTGATTCTTCCGATGACGTTGTCACCGCTCTCACCCAGCTTTTGCTGAAGGCTCTCAGCGATTTTTAAATAATAGGACGTCACCAAATCCCGCATCTCCCGTGCTGTATGATGTTTGAGCGGATCGCTGAACTCATCCAGCAGCTGCAGCTCCGTCCGGCGTATCTCGGCGCCGAAGCAGTCCTGCTTGAGCGCCATATTTGAAGCATTGAAGAGCAGCCGGGTGCAAATTTTAAGCCAGAAACTCTCTTGGAGCCGGTGTCCTCCGAAGGTGCTTTGGAAAAGCTCGTCTATCACGGTGCGAATCTCATCCTGATTGCAGGTCTCCAGCGCCATATCCAAGGTCTCCCAAATATTCAGTTCACCCTCTAAGACGTGTTCCAATTCCTCGTCCTGCGCCGCTTCGCCCAAGATGCCGGCCGATTGACGGATATCCTCAAATCGGTTCACCAGACTGCCCAATTCGACACGCAAGCCGATCTGGAGCAGCGTCTCAATCCTTCCGCAGACCGTTTCAAACACGCAGCCAGCGTCCGACGCCTGCGCTTTGTCCAAATAAGCAAGACAGAGGAAGCCCCCGGTATCCTCCAAAATATCACAGCGGAAACACCCGTCCAACAATTCCTGAAGGATATTTTCCACCGCAAAGAACAGACATTTGACATCCTTATCCGTCTGGTACTCCGCTTGGTAGTCATGCAAAGTGATACGCACCGCCAGGTAATGCTCCGCATCCGTTCCAGCCAGACGTCCATAATGCTCCACCCCCGCCGGCTGGAGCGTTTCCCCGCGCAGCAGGGATTTGACCACCAGTTTGCGCAGGTACTCAGCCGTATTCGCAAGCTGCATAGACGCCATATACTCCTGGTTCAGTTCCTCAATGACGTGGTTTAAGACCTCGGTCAGGTAGGCGAAGTTAACCGGCTTGAGAATATAATCGATCGCATTGACACGGAGCGCAGTCTTGACATAGTCAATGTCGTCATAGCCGCTGATAAAGATAATTTTAGCCGGATTCTTCTCCTCATGCAAACGCTTTGCAAAGGTTAAACCGTCCATGTTGGGCATCTTGATATCACATAGGATGATCTGCGGCTGGTGCTGCCTGACCAGCGCCAGCGCATCCTCGCCGTCGTCTGCCTCCGCAACTACTTCAATCCCCATCTTCTCCCAGTCATAGTATTCGATCAAGCCCTGCTTTGTGATGTCCTCATCGTCAACAATCATTGCCCTGAGCATCTTTCATCGGTCCTTTCACAATTATCTGAACAATTTTTCGGCCGTATATAAAATCCATGCGGCAGTTCCAGTCTGGTACATCCCGCTGGAACGTCCAAAATTTTCGTTCTCCAGCCCAAAATAATAGTTCGGCACATACAAGGGGAGCTGCCTATTCTGCTCCGGCGGGTTTTGGGAATTCGTCGGCGTCCTTCATCAGGCACAGGCCGTGCGCCCCCACCTGTGCGCCCATATAGAAGGCCGCGCGCTTTAAGTGTGCCAGCACGCTCTCCGGCCTGCCGCCGTCCTGATATGGAACGATTATATCATACAGGTACGGTTTTTGGCAATGGCCAATGATGGCTGTGATGCACAGAATCAGCCAGACCGGCCCGTCGCTGTGCTCCAGCGTACTGAGCCCCTCATCCGGCAGTCCATTAACATGATACCACTGCTTGATAGAACCATCCAGCTTCTGCTGTTTCAAAACCTCTAACGCATACCGAAACGCCTCATCTGGTTCCACCAGGAAATATCCCATCGCATCCTGAAGCTGGTTTCGTTCATCAAACTTGTATCAACATTCTATTCAAAAGCCCTGGCCCTGTACACCAGGACCAGGGCATCATATCATACCTCTTTATAAACAACGACTGCTCTTGCGACGCCATTGACTAAGTGGACAAAAATTTCATCTCCGGCCTCTATATCGCCCGCCGTACCGAGCAGCGGCTTTTGCAGCTTTTCAGAAAAGACATAAATCTGCGTCGTACCGCCATAGACAATACTCCTGTTCCAGCGTGGGTCCAGGAAATCCCCCTTGTCCGTCCCTTTTTTATTGTTGACAATGACGCCGTTCTCAGTCGTGCGCACCACCTTGCCGAAGGTCGCAACCGCCTCCGCGTTCAAAAGCTTTTCGGTCGCTCCCTGATAGGATGCCGAGGTCTGGGAAGCATATTCGTATGCTTTGACCTCCCCGCTTTCCTCCGGCATGTGGTACACCACCAGATTGACGATCTCACTCTTGCGGTTGCCGGTGACCTGAATGACACTGCCGGGCTTTAAATCCCGCACATAGACATTGTGGTATGGGATTTTATCCGTCTTTGCGTCCGGCGGCGGATTGGGATCCGGCGCGCTCCCCACATAGCGTATGTTCTCGCTGGCTGTGACGCCGGTGTATTCCTTGCCGTCCCGCAGGCCAACAATCAGATAAATTTTCTCTCCGTCTTCATTGACCGTCTCGCCAACATACTCCACGGTGATCGTCGAATTGGTCCGCATCACCCAGTTGGCGGTGTCCTCCACCTCCTGCAGCACCGCCATGCCGACCTCATAGTCCTCATTCACATTGTAAAGCCTGATCTGAAGCTCGGTATTGGCGGCAAGCTGGGCGATGGTAAGAATATTATAATCCTTATCCGACGAATGGTCGACGGGAATCCCAAAAATCACTGTACTGGGAGTAAGCTGATACTTCCCCGCCAATACATTCAGGCCGCCCTTGACCAGCATCAGCATGCTCTCCCTGCTATAGTCGTAGTTGAGCGTAAAGGTGTCGTCTTCACAATAGCCGCCGAATGCATGATCATCCTTTGCACTGGTCAGTTCGATGAGTTCCCCTTCGCCGTTTTGCCTGTAGCAGACCAGCTGCGGCTTTACCGTACCGCCGCTGAAAAGGGCATTGTTTTTGGGCTCTGCCACAGCGGAGCCAGACACCCTGACGCCGTCCAGTTTGACCTTGTCCGCTGTGCTTAACACCACCATTTTACCAAGGCGGGTAAAGAGCTTGACATCCGCACGGGCGGAGAGCTGCCCCTGCGCTGCAATACCGACCAGATAACCAAACTCCGTCCCAAAGTTGTACGCCTCAATATCGCAGACCTCACCCAGAAAATCCAGTTTGAGGGTGATCTCCGCGCCGGCTTTCGGTTCTGTCCGTCCCGGCCGTGCCAGAAAAGAAGGGCTTTCAAAAAAGGTTTCCCCATTTAAAACCAGCGTATGTTCTGACCCGTTTACCTGTTCGATCTGTCCGGAGATATCGTCTCTGCCCTTAACAATGCTGTTGACCGACCTGGAATCCCGGTCCAGAAGGACCGAGACTGTATTTCCGCTGAGCAGTGTCTCAAATCCGATAACCGCACCGTTTTTGTCGCGGATATCGCCAGCATCCCCGCTGAGCAGGTCCGCACAGTCATAGCTTTGGTTCTCACCATCTATGATCCGGCTGGAATAGGCCGACACGCCGGCAAGAACAAAACTGGTGTATTCTTTCACGATTACCGTCTCATACAGGCCGTCGCGGCTGGCGTCCACAAAAAGGAGTTCCCCCTCCTCAATCAGGAGATCATCCACCATAAAGTCGGCAAGGGCACGGTTGTTATAGACCACATCCACATACGGAGAAAGCCTGATCTGCTGCCGCTTTCCATTTTTGCTGTACACAAAGGTTTCCGCTGTGCAGTCGCCGCGGTAGTCCAAATCCCGATGGGTCAGCGCCACTGTGCGGTTTTTGCGCGCGTCCGGCGCAAGTGCTAAAACCGTCCCTCTGCCGCCGTCCTTTTTCACAAAGGCCTCTACAAAATACCCAAGGTATTCCAGCGCCGATGGGACCGCGCTTTCATATACCTCACTCTCGATTTTGATATTCCCTTTGGAAACGGTACTCTCCCCGTTCAGTGCCGTCCGGCCGTTATCGCGCAGAATGCCCTGAATCCGGGAGATGTTTTGATAGACTGTCAGGACGGTTTCGCCCTCTCGGACTGTATATTGAGTCTCTTCTCCAAAGGAGACCGCCTGCAGCATATCAATGGTCAGCGCATTATACAGCGCCTTCACATAGGTCTGCATCGTCAGCGGGGCTGCGGTGTCTATCCCGTCCAGAATCCCCGCTTCCCGCGCGGCTCTGGTGAAGCGGTCCCCGCTTCCCGCATAGCGGATGGTCCTCGGGGTATAGCCCGACAGATCGACCAGCACCGGAAGCAGCAACTCCCAGGTCAGCACATCCGACCCTGTAGACGGGTCAAAATAGCGTTCTGAATCCGACCCAATTACCGCCGCAAGGCTGTTCTCCAGCATCTGTTTGGAGACCGCGGCATTCGGGCTGTACTCCTTTAGAATGCCCAACTCTGTGAGCAGTGCGGCCTCGCGGGTGGATGCGTCGGCATCCACTGCCGCAGCTTCTTCCGCCGCGGCCGCCGGGCCTGGGAAAGCCCCAAAAGCTGTCAGCAGTACCGCACAGCTTGAGAAAATTGCCGCAATTCGTTTTAAATTAAACAAGTTCTTTCCCTCCTTCCTGTTGCTCTGTCATGTTCGATAGCATGGACCATATTACTTTTGCCGCTTCCGCGCGGGTCAAGTTCGCCTTAGGACGGAAGCTGCCGTCCTCCATTCCGTTTATCACGCCGCCGGCCTGCATCTCCTGCACGGCCGCTTCGGCATATGACGCGATCTCCGCCTCATCCGAGAAACGCTGTTCCTCCACAGCGGCGGGCAGTTCCTTTTGCTGTAAAGCCAGAACCCGGGACAGAATCACAGACGCATCCTGTCTTGAAACCGGAAGCCCTGTGCCGAAACGGTCCGTTTCCAAGCCCTGAATGATCCCCAGTCTGGCCGCTGCGGCGACATAGCTTTCATACCATGCACCCGGCTCTACATCCTGAAAGCCGTGTTTCGCATCCTCCGGCTCTATGCCAAAGGCGGCCAGAACGATCTTGGTAAACTCCTCACGGGTGACAGAATCTTCAGGCCGGAAGCGCCCATCCGGGTCGCCGGACATGATCCCGTTTTCATATACTTGCCTGATATAGGGGATTGCCCATACCGAATCGCTGAGATCCGAGAACGTCTCCTTGATCTCCGCATTTGAAATCTCATCCATCACCTCTTTATCCACAACGGGAACGCTGCCTGAATCAACAGACATACCGCCTGTACCGCCCCCGCCTCCGCCGGGACGGCTATTGGAAGGCTTATCCTTACCGGGCAGTGCCGCATACAGCTCATCCACTCTGTTCAGAAAGGCATTTTGGACCGCGCTGACCGTCGAGAAGGCACGTCCCGCCATGGCTTTGGCGATCTCAGCTTCCTCAACCTTGGCAAACTTCCCGTTGAAATCCAGTTGAAAGACATCGTTGTACCGTTTCAGCGTCTGGATGACCTCAGTCCGCGCGCTGGCATTGACTGTCCCGACCGCGCAGGCCTCATGAAAGATCACCGCGATCTCATCCACAGAAGTGATGGTTCGGCCTGCCATGCTATTTTCAAATGCCTTTGCCACCTCAGCGGTATGCGCCTCAAAATCCCCGTCCAGCGAAATTCCAAACTGCGTATGATAGAGCCGAAGCAGCCCTTCTGCTGCACCGCCTTGGCTGTGGCTGAGTTCCACCGCCATACACGCCCGCTGATACGCGCGCTCTAAATCGCCGGCACTTTGAAAGCCCTCCTTCCGCTGTGCAAACAGCAGATCGGTCACCTGCTGCGCGTGGTTCAAATAGGCTTCCGCCTCAAAATCCAGCACCCATACGACACCATTATTTTCTTTGATACTGGCCTCAAAGGCCTCCCGGTCCAGCGCGTTGAGCTCAGCCAGCTTCTTTGCGGCCAACTCAGTGTCAGTATATACAAAATATGCAGTCCGCTTTGCCGCTTCCTCCGGCAGACTTTTGCCGCCCACAGCTACAGTATATTTTCCAAACGGGGTGTCCGGCTCCAGCCGGAAGGCGAAGTCAATGGACGCCGCCTTTGGAAATTCTTCAAACTTGATGATCTTCGCCGGGTCCGCCGACGCGGAAATGACCAACGTCTTGGTCTCAGTCACAGCGGGCGCCGTCCGCACTTGAACTGTGACATCTCTGCCGCTGATCTGGATATCAAAGCTGATCTTTGTATCCTGCGCCGCATGCACAGTTAGCATACCAGACAGCATAGCAGCAGCTGCGAGCACTAAACTGAGTATTTTATTCTTCATACGTTCCTCCCAACATTCCTGGCGCTTCGCTGAGCGCAATCCTGACCTCTGAAATTGCCGTATACCCCAGGTTATTCACCCCACAGATTCTAAGATACTTTCCTGTGGCTCCGTTCAATGAGATTCGTTCCGTCTTTTGGCGGCTGATTCCCTCATTGACCGGGGTCCAATGCTCTCCGTCGTCAGAGCATTCGATCCGGCAGCGGTATCGGGCAGCCGCACCGTTGTACCAATCAATCTCAACCGCGTCAAAGGACACGGGATGGTCATATTCATAAGCGATCCAGGGCGACTCGCCCTTAGCGGCCCAGAAGGTGGCATCCAAGCCATCTAAGGTCTGTTCCGCAGAAATGCCGTCGTTCGTAAAGGTGCGGACCAGCTTCGGCTGAGTCGCCGGCGCCGCTGGTGGAATTGGTTCAATCTCGGTCAGCTGTCCAAAGTTTCGCGGGTCAACCTCCCTCTTTGCCTCCTGCACGACCTCATTGGACGTAATCATCTCTATGGTATCGCCCACTGTCACCGTCACGGTATTTTCCCCTTCCTTTACCAACCGGAAGGGTACGCTTGCTTTTTTCCCGCCGGCTGTAACGGAGACCAGATACTCGCCCCGATGTCCGCGGATCACCGCCTTGCCGTCCGCGTCCGTGCGCGCCGTTTCTTTCGTAAACCATTCCCCGCAGACCAATCTTTCCCACTCCGCCAGGGCCGGTTTGGGACTCCAATCATCGTAAAACAGCGGTGCTTGCTTCTTCCAGTGGCACCCATCCCAGAACTCCCACATCATAAAGGCAGTCGCCTGCGGATGGCTGTACACCGCGATCAAATAGTCGCGCAGTTGATTCGCTTCATCCGCCGCGTTGGCTGATAAGAAGTCATACTCGGTAATCGCCACCTCGTCCACCATCTGCGCGAACAAATCCAGCTGGTTATAAATCCCCTGGGGGTAGACTGCTTCCCCGGCGCAGTGGCACTGAAGCCCCACCCCGTCGATTTTCGCGCCGTTCTCCAGTGCGGTTTTTACAATTTCATAGAGCTTCGCCTCGTTCGGATTGGTGCGGTCGCCGGTCAGATGGGTCTCGTTGAGGTACCGTTTTGTGCTGGGATCGACCGCCGCCGTCAGATTGAACCAGCGTGCCACCTCGCTCTCCCCCAGCCTGCTGCGGATATCCACATTTTTGATCGGCTCGTTCAGCACATCCCATTGCACCTGCAATCCCTTGGTGTAGGTGGCGACTTCATTGATATGGTTGTCGATCCGTGTTCTGAGCTGGCTGTCCGTCATCTCTTCAAATCCGGCGGCAAGATCGCCCGGCAGATGGGTGACCCCATCCCAAAACAGATTATGTCCGCGGATGTACATGTTGTTCTCTGCCGCCCAGTTGTAGATATAAGCGGTGTTCTCACCTTTATTGGGCTCGATCGCCGGCCATTTTTGATCGCTGTCCGGTACGACCGCATTGAAGTACCGCTTCAACCTGGCGATATATTTTCCGTTGGTTTTCATTTGCTGCGGCAGAACCGCCGTTCCAAACAAAAACTCACTGCGGGTCATCTCGGCCCGAACCTCGGCACCTGGGACCGGCGACCCATCCGCATTCCGCACGGTCACGGTCAGATCATTCATTCTATATTTCTCGATCCGCTTTTCCGCCTCTGTCCGCCAGATGGCATCCTCCTCCACGCCGCGGTAACTCGACGGCCGCTTGGGCAGCATTGCCGCACTGATCCCCCTGCCATAGTTGACCACCTGGACGTCTGCGATCTGGATCACCTGCGGCTGATAGGCTACGCGGAAAGCGAACTTGGATTCACCCGCATTGCAGGTGATGGATGAGGAACTGATCGGAACAAAAAACTTCTCCCAGTTCGAATCCAACACCACTTCCGTCATGGCCGCCTTGTTGCTGGCGCCAAAGTCCTGCTCCAGAATCACGCCGAGGAAGGCTTTATCCGACTCATCCGTAGTGGAGATTTTACGGGCATAAAAGCTAATCATGCCGAATTCTTTGGCCGTGTAGTCCTCAACTGTCCCCATCTCAATCTGGAGGTCATACTCATTCGGGTATTTTTTCAGCGTCTCGACCTCCAAAGCTTTGGAAAAGGCCTCATCCGTAATCGCCACTTCCCGGGCTGTAAAGCCCTCTTCCCCCTTGTGGTGTGCGCTGAAAATCGCATCGGCCGCCACCAACTGTTTTCCTTCCGGAAATCCGGCAAGCGCCGTTTCCATCTCCTCTGCGTATTCTTTGACAGCATCAGGCCGCTGCGGCTTGTTCTCCAAGACGATTCTTCCCTTATCGTCCGCCGATTGAATCATATTAAATCCATAGACAAGGAAGGGCAGCGGAACATAAATCTGCCCGTTCTGACGCAGTATCCGCGCATCTAACTCAATTGTGACATCGTCTACAACTGCGGCAGACGCCCCCGCTGTCAGGAGCATTTCTCTGTCATTATAAAAGGCGCGGACCTGATCAGGCTGAGCCGGATCAACGCTGTATTTTACACCCAGCGCATCAAAAAACGCTGGCATCTCCAGATACAGCACACCGTCAATCTGCTTCTGCTGCGCATCCACCGTTTTGTTCTCAAACACGACCGAAATCTCGTCCGCACCGGCTGCGCCGGCCGGCAGGCAGGCCAGGCCAAAACAAACTATCACGAACCAAACTGTAAACCGCTTCATACGCTGCCACCTTTCCTTTTCTGGAATCTATTTCTCTTATCACCATTGATCTGCTAGTTCGTTGGTTTCAACACCACAGGGATCGGACCGAAGGGCCGCATCCCATCCACGCTGTCCCATACAAACAGCCTGACGGTCTTATCAGCGGCATCCGTGACTGAAAAATCTACGGCTGCTGCGGCGTTTGGTTCCGCCGTGTCCACCGTTTCACCCGTATATACCGCCTCGACCGCATCCTGCCCGTCCTGCTTCTTCATAACCGCCGCAATCAGGGAGCCTTTGAGCCTTGTTGAGAAGTCATAGGAGAAGAGCTGCGTTTCCACATGGTTCGAACCTTCCGTAAATTTCTCCCCCTGCGGAGAGACGATCCGCATACTGTTCGGGATGTCCGCCATTGTCCCATAGTTTGCCGCATCCACCAGCGGAGGTCTTTCCGGGACCGGATTGGCCGCCGTCATACTGATGGATGTTCCGATCGTGATGTCAACCCGGTTATCCCCATCCTTGCTCAAACGGCAATCGACGCTTTGCTTCTTTAACCCACCGTACAGCTCAATGGTCACGCGGTATTCCCCGCGGTGCCCGCGGACAGCCGCATGTCCGTCCGAACCTGTCACCGCGGTCTCGGAGGTGCGCCACTCGTTTAGCACTAGATCTTCCCACGCCGCAAGGGCGGGCTTGGGCGTCCAGTCCTGATAAAAAAGCGGTGCGTTATTCTTGTCGTGTTTCCCGTCCCAAAAACCCCACATGGTAAAGCCGGTCGCCTGCGGATGGCTGTACACCGCCAGCAGGTAGTCCCGCAGATGGTTTTTGGCGTCGCCCGCGTTTGACGCGATATAGTCGTACTCGGTGACCGCCACCTCATCCACAAGCTGCGCATATCGGTCGAGCTGGTTATAAAAATCCTGGGGATAATTGATCTCTCCAGCCGCGTGACATTGCAGCGCCGCGCCGTCCACCCTGGCCCCCTGTGCAACCGCATCCTGAACAATAGAATAAAGCTTTTGTTCATTGGGATTGGTGCGGTCGCCGGTCAAGTGGGTCTCGTTGATATACCGTTTGGCCGACGGGTCGGCCGCCGCCGCGATATCAAACCACCGTACCAGCTCCTGTCCGCCCAAACGGCTGCGCAGATAGTCGTTCCTGACAGGCTCGTTCAGGACATCCCATTGAACGGGCACACCCTGGGTAAAGCGCGCGGCGATATTAAGGTGCTCTTCCACCCTGCTCCGCACCGCGCCGTCAGACATCCCAGCAACGCTGTTCTTAAAATCTGCGGGGAAGTATTTCGGGTCGTCCCACAGCAGACAGTGCCCTCTGGCGTACAGGTTGTTTGCTGTCGCCCAGTTGTAAACCTTAGCGACGTTCTTCCCCTGGTTCGGTTCCAGCGTGTCCCATTTCTGATCGCTGACCGGGGTGACGCTGTTGAAGTATTTCTTCAGCTTCTCCTGATAGGCGGCATTTTCATCCAGCGCTACGGTCGAAACCGCCGTCCCAAAGAGGAACTCGCTGCGCGTCATCTCAATCTGAACCCTGGCGTCCGGGATTGGCTTCCCGTTTTTGTCATGGACATAGATGTCCAGGTCTTCCTTGCGGTATTTTTCAATTCGCTTCTCCGCCTCCGTCCGCCAGATGGCGTCCTCCTCCATCCCTTGGTAGACGGACACCTTTTCCGGCAAATCGGACACCTTGACAGCTGTACCATAGCTGACGACCTTAAGGTCCGCCACCTGAATTTTCTGCGGCTTATACCCAAACCGCAGACAAAACTTGGCGTCTCCCACCGGACAGGTCACGCTGGCGGAGGTGACCGGGATATAGATTTTTGTCCAATCCCTGCCGACCGGCAGGTTTCCCGCCGTCACCGCCTTTTGGCTGGTGTTGCTGTTCTTTTCCATTGTACAGCCAATAAAACCATGATCCGACTCATCCATGGTTTCCAGCGCCCGCGCATAAAAGCTGATCATCCCCACATCGCCCGCGTTATAGGTGCCGGTCAGCGCCATGCGAAACTGGTACTCGTAGTCCGCTGACGGGGTTCTAAAACTCTCGACCTCGACCGCCTTAGAAAACGGCTGGCCGGTGACCGTGACTTCCTTGACGGTGTAGTTGGACGGGGACAGGCCCGCATAGCTGTCAGGCTGAAACAGAGCGTTCGCTTTGATCAGGCTGATGCTTGCCTTCCCGTTCAGAACCGCCTCCAGCTTTTGATTATAATCCACGTCCCCCTGGGAAGCCGTCTGCTTCCGCGCCAGATCAATCATCCCCGCGCTGTCCGTCCGCGAGAGATAGAGCGTGTAGACCAGATCGTCCAGTGAGGCGAGCAAGCTGCCGCCTGCCGCGCGCACCGGGTGCGCAAGCGCAACCGTCACGCGGTCAACGATTGCCGATTCCCCTTCCTCAAAGGCGGCATCCCGCCCATTGAAGCTGACTTCCACCCTGCCCCCAGACTGCGTATACTCCGCCGAGATTCCGTCCAAAAAGGACAGCAGCTCCACATAGCCGGCCCCGTCGATCGTCTGAAGCGTGGCGGAGAGAAGTTTTCCCTCGTAGCGCAGGGACGCCCCGGCGGCAAAGCCGGAGGGCGTCAGCGCAATTAGGGCGGCGAAGCAGACCAGTATGGCAATCAGACGTTTTTTCATTTCCGTTCCTCCAAAGATTCAATCAATTTCCCTGCAAATACAACCGTGCTTTTGCCGCAACCTAGATCCGTATTCCGTTTTTATGCCATCGGGAGCAGCACACCGTCCTTCAGCGGCACCATATGATTCATATCATCCCAAACATAAGCCTTAACGGTGCGGCCTTCCAGCTCGTCCAGGGTGAAATCGACTTCCAACGCGCCGCTGTCCGTGATTCCGGTCTTTTGATCCATCTGGATTTGATCGATGATATACCCGTCCTCTGTCCCCTGATAGACCACAATGATCAGGGCCGCGTTGCACGGAGCGCCGGCATCTAAGTTAGTGACCGTGGCCTGCACCTTGTTGGACCCCTTCTGAACCGTGGCCGCGCCCGCCAGCGCCGGGCCGTCCACCGAAATGACGTCGGTGGTTGTAAACAGCAGCAGGTCGTCACAGGACACCCCGTATTTGTTGGTGATCCCCTGAAGCGCTATTGCATAGACCGCGCTGCCGTCCAAACTGTTCAAGGTCAGCCTGACCGTTTTGCCGTCCGGCAGCACAGCCGCGTCAGTAACCCTTGTGCCGACACTGTCGGTCATATTGGCGATACTGTCCCCCTGCTTGACCGTAAAACTCTCCACACGATCCACCTTCGCCTCTGTGGAACAGGTGATATCGATCGTCTTGGTGGTTTTGAGCACCTGGTCGGGATTGCTGTCAATACTGCTGGAGACCATCGTGATCCCCGGCACCTGCCGCAGAGAAACGTAATCCACATCCACAATCCCACGCGAGGCATCCGCCGCGTTGGAAGCGAGCATCACTCTAAAATAGTTGGCTTTTGCGATAAACTCTTTGGTAATTTGGAAATTAGTGAGCGCATCCCCCTTGGAAACCAGCCGATACGCCTCATTTTCCTGCTCATCCGTCAGCCGGACATCCGCTGTGTATTGGGCGCTCTCATCCGCGTCAGGATACAGGTTAATCCTGATGGTATACCATCTGCCCGCCGCGATGTCCATCGCCGCGGCCCCCGCTGTGCCTTTATCCAGGCTCAGGGTTCGCAGCATGGTCTTTTCCCCGTCTGTACTCTCCACGGAGAACAGATTCAGCTTCGCGCCTCCGGCCAATCCCGCCTTGTTGTACAAGGTCATTCTCGCCGATTCGGTCTTGGTTAAAAGGTTGGGCAGACGGAACCGCATCTCAAAGGAATAAATTTTTTCGGCATCCATGGTTCCGTTATCCGCAAAGAGCGGCTGAGAGATATTCGGAGTTTTTCCGGCCGTACCGTTCAGTGCCGCGTACTGCGTCTCGCCGGACGCGGTGATCTGCGCGTCCAGGTTGTTTGCTGTTGCCCAGCGGCCATAGGTATTGTCGGCGGCATAGGAAAGTGCGCCGGTCTCGTATGTCTCAAAGCTGTCATAGAGCAGGGTCGTCGCATCCCCGCCGGTGGTCAGGGTGTAGTCGAAGCTATACTTGGTCTCGTCCCCCGGCTTGGTCATATCCTTTAGCTTGAGCGCATAATCGGTTCCTTCCTGAAGCTCAGAGAACGTGACGTCAAAGCCGGTGCTGTCACTGTTCATGGTAACCGCCTTGACCGCCGCCTGCCGCTTTGGGAATTCAAAATTGGCCGCTGTCACTTCGTCGATTTCCTGATCGAATTTGACCGTCAGCGTTCCGTCCGGAGCCATTGCCGTCCCCTCCGCCGGGGTAAAGGCAGGGGCTTCAAGCTGATTGGCGGGCGTTTTGATCACTACCTTCAGGTTATCCAGCAGTTCATAGGGGGCGACTGTCCCTTGATTGACCTGAACCCTGAGGCAGCGCTGCTCCTTCATCTGGTCAATGGTCAGCCCGCTGGCTTTCTTTTCCACCAGGGTGATTGGATCGGACGTGCCCTTCCGGGTCGCTGTAATGGTGATGTCATATCCCGCAGAAGCAGGCTCCAGCAAAAAGCGGTAGGTATACCATTGATCTTTATTTAAAGTGTTATAGGAAGCGCTCCCCAGCAGCGTCGCAGGCGCTGCGCCGAAAAAGCCAAACTGATAGTCGCCCTTGCTGCTGGCGTTATAGTCCTTCCGCTCAAACAGTGTGAAGCGCTTCGCCGTGGTATTCCCCGTATCAGACAGCGCAAAGGTGAACATATCTCCCACAGAATCCACTGACTGTAAATCCACGCTGATATCCACTGTTTCCACCCCTGTCAGCGGGGCGCTGGCAAACTGGCGCATCAGAATGCCGCTGCCTGACGCCTTGGGTATAAACTCCATATAGTCCTTAGCCACACTGTTGAGAACATCAAGGTTCGCCGCACTGCCCGCGCCCCAGACTCTCCCGGCCTGCCATTCCGCATCCTTTTGATAGTCAAGAGCCGCACCGCCCTGTGGCGGCGTTACCACTCGCGTTTTTACAAATCCTGCAAAATCATCATTGATGGCGACCACCTCATCAAAGCTGCCAGCGGCCACCGCTGTGATGCCCGTCAATACGCTTGTCATCAAACAAACCGCGGTCAATGCCGCGCCTATTTTTTTAAGCCCAATTTTCTTCATCACAGAAAACCCCTTCCCTACTCTTTATTTTTAAGCGTCTGATACCAGTCGTTGACTTCCTTGGACATGGCTTCGCCGCTCTGCGCATTCCAGTCAGCTGCAAACTTCTCATACTCAGACATGGGATGGGTTCCTACGATGAAGTTCAGCAGATTGTCCGATACCAGCGTACTAAGCTGCTGGGTATTGCCCACATATTCCTTTAGATACGGCGTCTTTCCCATGATGTCGTCAACCACCTGCTCCGGCGGCAGATTTTGGTTCAGGTGCTCCCACTCTTCCATCAGTTTGGTATCCTTGCGCACTCTAGCCTGCCAATAGGTCTCGTACACGTTTTCGTCCACACCTGATAAAAAGTTGATCGCCTTGTTCCTCTCATCATTAAAGATTGGCAGTATGGGATAATACTTGCCGTCCTTGACCTCATGATGCTTTCCCTCTTCCCCGATCACCAAATTTTTAAAGGTATCCGGCTCCAGCTTGGCGTCCATCCAGCAGACAGCCGCCTCTTTGTTCTTTGATGATTTAGGGATAAATGTCAGGCGTTCCAGATTGTTTTGCCGGGAGATACCGCACTGCCCGTCCGGGCCTGTCAGAATCGGGATACTCACGATCTCGGCCCCGCTGATATTCTTCTCCAGTGCGCCGACTACGGTCGGTATATCGTACCAGTTCAAATACATCGCACCCAAACGGCCGCTTGTGAACTTCTCCTTGAGGGTGCTCTCCTTGTTGGCGGGCATCTCTTTTTCGATCAGGCCTTCCTGATAGAGCTGATTCATGTATTCGATATATTTTTTGGTGTTGGGGTCGTTGACAATATTGACCAGATTGCCATCCACATCATTCCAGTCGGCAGGGATGCCAAACGCACCTGTCAGATTTCCGACAATTGCGCCGCCGGCAGTGGAAAACGGGATATTTTTATCCGCACCGTTGCCGCCCGGATCCTGATCGCGGAACGCCCGCAGCATCTCAGTGAAGTCGTCAACTGTCTCCGGCACCTTCATTCCCAGCTTATCCAGCCAGTCTTTCCGAACAATAATATTACCTCTGACATCCGGCATACTCTTGGTCGGAATCGCGTAAATCTTTCCTTCATACCGCACCGCGTCATAGCTCTCATCCGAGATGACGCTCTTTAAATAGGTCGATTTCTCTATGTATTCGTCCAGCGGTTCCAGCGCGCCTTTGGCCGCGTAGCTGTAAAACAGCGATTTGACCGAAGCCCCTGCGGGTACGCTGACGAGATCATACGGCTCTTGGGACGCGATCAGCATATTCAGCTTTTCGTCCACGTTCGTCTGCGGCAATGCGTCATAGGTGACATGATATCCCGTCTTCTCCTCCAGCATCTTGGCGACCGGATAATCGTTATAGTCCTCCGCCATCCATGTTTGCAGCACCTTGAGGTTGGGTTTGGATTCCGCGTTTGCAGCTTCCTGGCTTCCACAGCCACTGAGCGCAGCGGCCATCATCACAAGTCCAAGCAACGCAGCAGCGATTCTTTTCATAATAATTCCTCCCTTTTATCATATTAAAACCATTCTTTTTTGATTTGACAGCCGATTCTTTTATTATATAGGAACCGGTTTGGAAAGTCCATTGCTTTTGCCCAAAATCCAAAAGCAATTGCTTCCAACCCTTATCCCTTGACAGAACCAATCAAAATTCCCTTCATAAAATACTTTTGCACAAAGGGGTAGACGCACAGAATTGGGACCGTAGAAGCGATAATAGTCGCTGCGCGGACGCTTTCGCCCGGCATGTTCATCAACTGGTCGGCGCTCGAACCGCTGGCGGCGTCCACGATGATATCCCGCAAATACAGCGGCAGGGTCTTTAGCTCGGTCGAGGTGATATAGACCATTGCGTTGAAATACTCATTCCAGAGTCCAACCGCGGTAAACAGGGTGATGGCCGCCAGCACCGGCTTGGACGGCGGCACGATCAGGCTGAAGAAAATTCTGAGATTTCCCGCGCCGTCGATTCGCGCCGATTCTTCCAGAGATTCCGGCAGACTTTCATAGTAGTTTTTGATAATCAGCATATTGTAGACCGAGATTGCGCCCGGCAGAATCAGCGACCAGGGTGTATTATAGATTCCCAGCTTTTTGATCAGCAGATAGGTCGGCACCAACCCACCGTGGAACAGCATGGTAAAGACAAACAAAAACAGGATCAATTTAATCCCCTTCATGTGCTTCTTGGAAAGCGGATAGGCCACCAGGGCCGTCATAAACACGCCCAGCAGGGTGCCCAAAACTGTCACAATCAGCGACATTTTAAACGCATTTAAAAACATGTCAGAGGACACCACATACTTCATGGTATCAAACTGGAATCCGACCGGCAGAAGGCCAACCTGCCCTGATACCACTGCCCATTCTTCACTGAATGCCTTGCAAACCACATTGATAAACGGGAAGAAGGTGATCAGTGCAAACAGGAACAGGATCAAATAGGAGATACCGATGATCGCGTAGTCTTCGCCCGTCTTTTTAATTTTCATTGCCGCCATCCTTTTCTCCCCCTTACCAGATACTGCTTCCTGTGAACTTCTTGCTCAGATAATTTCCGGACACAACCAAAATCAGGCCAATCACCGAGTTGAACAGACCGACCGCCGTTGAAAAACTGTACTCCATCTTGCCAAGGCCCATGCGGTAGACATAGGAGCTGATAACATCCCCGGTGTCGTAGACCGTCGGGTTGTACATCATCAGCACCTGCTCTGTCCCGACATCCAAAATCTGTCCCAGTTTCAGAATCAGCATCAGCACAATCGTGGATGAAATCCCCGGCAGGGTGATATGCAGCATCTGCTTAAAGCGTCCTGCACCGTCCATATATGCGGCCTCGTACAGTTCCTGATCCACTCCCGCAATCGCCGCGATAAAGATAATCGCCGACCAGCCCGACTCCTTCCATCCGGCCGTCGCCACCAATACACTGCGGAACCAGGTGTTCGAAGTGAAAAACGAAATCCGCTCAAACCCCATCGCCGCCAACACATTATTTATAATGCCCGTGCTGGGAGAAAGCAGTGTGGTAAAGATCCCGGCCACAACGACCCAAGATAAAAAGTGCGGTATGTAAATGACCGTTTGTGTAATCTTTTTAAAGGCCATATTTCTAATTTCGTTGAGCATGAGCGCCAGTATAATCGGCAGCGGGAACAGGAATACCAGCTTATAGACGCTGATGAGCAGGGTATTGCGAAACACCTTATAAAAATCAGCAGAGCCAAACAGGCGTTTAAAATTTTCCAGTCCCACCCAGGGACTGCCGCTGATGCCGTCGAACAAGTTAAAATCCTGAAACGCAATCGCGATTCCACCCATTGGAAGGTATTTAAAGACCACCAGATACAGCAGACCGATGATAGCAATCAGGTATAGGTCCCAATTCTGCACAAAAGCACTTTTTCGTGTCAGCGGCTTTGCCATCTGCTTTGCTTTGATGTTGACCACAGCTCTCACTCCTCTTTCAGCTTACAATCTTATTATAAAAAGCTTTGCCCGCCGCCGCAACATACGTTATTTAGATTTCTGGTACATTTCTACAAAGGTAAGGAATATTTCTCTCCTCTGTTCGTTTGTCATTGCAAATCCCCCTATACTTTTTGGCAATGAAAAAAGCAAGGGAAAACTCTTGCTTCATCTGTATTTAAGTGGTGTTTGGGCTCCAAAACTGAGCCCCCCTTATTAAGCCCTCCCCGGGAAAATAAACAGAAAAAAGAGGGAGAAAACAGAGTGAACCGCAGCTTTTCTTGAAAATGCTTCCAGATGCGAAAAGAAGCAAATATCAAGCAGCCAAATTGTTCAGTATGCGATCATGATAAGAACAGGGAGAAAGCCAGCCGATACCCGAATGAGGCCGCAGGGTATTGTAAAAGGTCTCAATGCAAGCAAAGATATCGGCTTGAGCCTGATCTCTGGTGCGGTAATGTTCAGATGAACCAATTGACACTTGAGACAGCTGAAGAAGTTCTCAGCAACAGCGTTGTCGTATGGATCCGCTTTCCGTGACATACTTTGAGTAATGCAGACTTTGGCCAAGGTGTTTCGGTAACGGGGCGAAGCGTATTGAACGCCCCTGTCGCTATGAAAAAGGTTTCTCGCTGCTAACTGCTAGTTCTAATGCGGCAGCAGTTAATTCGGAGTCAATGCGGTCTCCAAAGGCATAGACGACGATTTTCTTTGTGCAGAGGTCCGTGACAATATATGTAAGTAATATCTCCGACCCATTTGGGGTTAGGTTCACAAGCGGTAAAATTGCGTTTCAAAAGATTAGGCGAGACAGCGTAGTTATGGTTGGAATTGGCAGTGACCTTGTAAACCCGTTTTCGGGCAGAGTGGATATTGTATTTCTTCATCAAGCGGTGGAGACGGTTGCGGGAGCAAGGGAGACCATTGGCTTTGAGCATATGAAGCAAGCTGTCAAGGCCGGAAGCGGGATACTTTTCGTGCAGTTCAATGAGTTTGACCAAAAGCCGGTGTTCGTTTAGTATTCGCTTGGGAACCCCTCTGCTTATCCAAGCATAATAGCCGCTCCGAGAGATTTTTAAGGTACGGCATAGCAGATCCACAGAGAACTCGGAACGATAAGAATCAACAAAGCGAAACTTATCCACTATGGAATGGAAAGTATGCCGATGGATTTATTTAAGACAGCAATGACCTCGTCTTTCTGGGCAAGCTGTTTGCGCAAAGTACGGTTTTCCGCTTCGAGTTCACGGCGGCGGCTGTCAGCGCGGCTTTGCCTGCTGAGAGCGGAAGTCTCATAACCCGAACGTTTAGCCAAGCGCTAAGAGTGTCAATACAGATGCCAAGTTCGGCGGCAACTTCCTTAACGGGACGGCCTTGCTCTGTAACCATTTTGACTGCGCCGGCTTTGAAAGCCTCGTCATAGCGCGGCGGCATTGTTCCTTTTTTGATTGACATGAATTGATCCTCCTTCATAAGTATTGGATTTTTTCCTATTCCATTATACCACTCTTTTTTCTGTCTATTTTTCAGGGGAGGGCTCAATAGTCTATTATGTCGATAATTGTAAATAAAAGTCGTGCGAAAATTGTTGAAACAGTACATTGATTGTTATATAATTATTTCATAAATGTTACAGTGTTGTTTGACGGGGTGCATAATCAAAGCAAGGGGGCTGGAGATATATTAGGCGCATATATGAAAATATGTTAAGTTAAATAAGTGTAGGATCTGTTGACAAACCCCAAAAATCCGAAAACCATCAGCGTAGTTATGCTGGGTTGCGGGCTATTTTGGATTAAGAAACGGACTTTGTCAACAGGTCCAGTGTATTGTGTAAAAAATGCATACCTAATCTTAGGGTATGCATTTTTATTGTACATCTACGACAGGGGATGATTCCAATGAGAATTTAAAAAGCAAAATAGGTTCACATAAGAAAAATAATGGGAGGAAAATCATGAAAAAGAAAATAGTATCAATGTTGATGGTGCTTTGTATGATGGTATCAGAGAGTATGTATATTTTTGCAGAAAATGAAGGTAAAACATCTGATATTGAAAGTCAGGCAAACATAACCAATGCAGAAATATCCGGCAGTGAAACTCGTGAAGAAATTCATGTAGAGATCGAAAAAGTTCAAGAAGAGGTTCAGGTCCCAGAAAAGGCTGAACAGCCAGAACAGGGAATGGATTTGGAGAATACGGCGGAGGAAGATTTAACTGAAGAAAGCAGCGAAAATAATGATGATACTGATGACAAGGCAGACCAAGAGCAGCAAACCGCCGAAAGTACAGAAAAGACTGAAGATGCTGCTGTTCCGAGTCAGCAAGATGATATGCTGGATGAAAGTGAGGACATGGCCACAAATGAAGCAGAAATAGCCGCATTGAATAATAGGGCCGCTGGCGTTCCCATCATAGCAACCGGAATTTATCCAGCCCCGACAAGTTTGCTGATCAATGATACAGTGTTTGCCTCCGGAGCACTGGACGCCAGTGCGAGCAACGCTGATTATAAATGGGGGCAGCTCACCCGAGTTCCGCTTGAGTGTATCGACAAAAATGGAAACCGTCTCAGAAATGTAAGAAGCATTGCGGTTGGGGCTGGCTATAGCTTATTTCTAAAATGGGATGGAACTGTATGGGGAACAGGTTATAACGATTATAGCAAGCTTGGAACCGGCGATGGTAATTTTCGATCGGCCGCAGTACCGGTCTATGGACCGGGTGGTCAGTTAAGTGAAATCAGTAGTATCAGTGCAGGCTTTAATCATTCCTTAGCTGTTGATTACGAAGGATATGTATGGGTGTGGGGGTCAAACAGCCATGGACAGTTTTCGACAGGAGACCGGATAATGAGTAAGTATCCCTATCAATTGAGCCACATGAACAATATAGAACAGGCCTGTGCAGGCCGAAATTATACTGTACTATTGACAGATGACGGAACTGTATATACAGCCGGCTGTAACGACAAGGGACAACTGGGGGATGGAACCAAGGAGGATAGGACAAGATTGGTTCAGGTCAAAGGTTTAAATGGCGAGGGGTATTTGAGTCATATTAGATCCATCGCAGTAGGCGATGGATGCGTTGTGGCACTTGACAACGAGGGAACTGTATGGACTTGGGGCAGCAATGATCATGGAAGGCTTGGAAATGGGACGACAACGGAAAGTCTGACGCCTGTGAAGGTGTTGAAGGAAGATGGAACTGAATTAGATAATATTGTGTCGGTTGCAGCAGGAGCATATCATAGTCTGGCAATTTCTGCATCAGGGGAACTCTGGAGCTGGGGCTATAACAAATATGGTCAGCTTGGCATTGGGACATCTGAAGAGAACCAGCCATACGCTGTAAAAACCCATGGAATAAATGGAGAAGGTTATCTGAACAATGTAGTCCAGGTTGTGGGCGGAGATACCTTTACCATGGCCGCTTGTGCAGACGGCGGCATATATACCTGGGGATTTAACGATAAGGGTCAGTTTGGGACTGGAGAACTGGATGATGTAAAGCTGCTGCCTGTTCCCGCATATACCAAAGGCTGTGTCCCGGATGACCATGGCGATAGTTTAGATGCTGCGACTTTGGAGAGGACTCATTCTACTACATATGGATATATCAACAGTTATTTAGATATAGACTGTTTTAAGATTATCCCAAATACAAGCGGAAGATATCGCATTGAGACAAAAGATGATGTTACACTAGATCTCTATAATGCCTTAGATGAAAAACTGGACGAAAAATATGGGGGCTATTTTTTAGAGGCAAATACGGCGTATTACATAAAAGCCACCTCAATGGACCCCGTTGACTACACGTTTAGAATTGAACCTCAAAATCCGCCTGTAAATATCATGGCAACAACCAATTCGTATAACTGGTCTGCGCATTCCATAGTGCTGCAAAACGGCGCAGTGTATGGCGCGGGATATGACAGCTATGGGCAGCTGGGAACAGGAAAAAGGGGATTTTCTGTAAATACGCCTTCCAAAATGGTCGATGAACAGGGGAAACATTTAACCAATGCTGTAAAAGCCTCTGCTGGAGACCAGTATACTTTAATTCAGAGAAGCGATGGAACAGTGTGGGCAGCGGGATGGAATGAGTATAACAAACTGGGGATTGAATTTGTTGATGGAAAGGCTGTGGATTATGCGGATAAAGCGAAACCGGTCAAAGATTTAACGGATGTGGTTGATATATCGGCAGGAAGAACCCATTCGCTTGCCTTAAAGGCAGATGGAACGGTGTGGGCATGGGGATCGAGCAGTCACGGACAGCTTGGCGGCGGCAACCGTGTAATGCAGACCTTCCCAACTCAGGTTCCCAATTTGACCGATGTCGTCTCCATCAAGGCAGGAGATCAGACCAGTATGGCATTAAAATCTGACGGCACGGTTTGGATGTGGGGCAAGAATGACCAAAAACAGCTGGGGGCGGGGTATACAGCGAATGAAGTGATGTCTCCAGTACAAGTAAAAGGCGAAAACGGCTATGATTATTTAACAAATATAAAGGCAATCGCCATGACTGAAAAATGCAGCTTCGCTCTTGATAAAGCTGGGCAGGTTTGGGCCTGGGGGAATAACACCAATGGTGCGCTTGGGATAGGAACTCAGAACAATACGGACACTCCCAAAAGAGTGGTAAAAGAAGACGGAAAGCCCTTAATCAACATGAAATCCATATCAGCCGGAGATTATCACTGCGGAGCAGTGGGATATAATGGCCGTGTTTGGATATGGGGAAAGAATTCCAGCCGTCAGTTGGGTGATAAAACCAAAATTGACCGTTATTCGGCCATAAATCCTAAAGGTTTAGATGGGACAGGTACACTGGATGATGTTGAATCCATTTCCTGCGGAGTAGAATATACCATGGCAATACAAAGAGACGGGAAGATTTTGGCATGGGGATATAATAGATTGGGGCAATTTGGTATTAACAGCGAAATACACGAAATGTATGATCGGCCTATTGAGGCGTTTTTTGTGCCCTCTGAGACAACCCCAGTGATCCTTCCGATAGAGCAGGGGGAGGAATATATTGTGTGGATAACAGGAAAAAACATCTCTGAAGCGGAGAAAAATGTTTTGATGTTGTTTGAGGCGGAGGCTTTGGAAATTGTTGATTTATGCCTGCAAACATATGAAAACGAACTTGTACCGGGGACTGTTCCAGGAGGACAGGTAACAATTGGAGAGTTTGACCCCGGTGCCGGACGGCTTGCCTTTGCCGCGAATCATGCAATCCCGGAGAATAAACTCTATCATGGATTGCTCAATGCCATAAAGGTGAGGGCAAAAATTACCGGTGAAACGCGTATTGTGGTGAGCAGATAAACAAGGAGGTACGAAAGCATGAAAAAACAAATGATAAGTATAGGGATCGCAGCGGTGCTGATGATAGGTACAGCGGGAGCGTTCGCCGGCGGAGCGGTTCAGAAAATCGGGGAGCTGATTCAGGAGCAAGTGGCAGACCCCCCGGCAAATATAGTCGGTGATATTCCAGATGTTCTGGAGGAAAATCAACCGCGCCGCGAAGCCATTGAACAGCGGCTCAGCCAACAAGAGAACGCGGAAACAATGAGTCTTTATGACCGAATGATTCAGGCGCTGGAAGCAACGGCGGAAAATCCCATTGATTTTAATAATGTGATATATAATTATGAATATCTGCATAAAGCCTGTCATTTAACAGACACTGAGATGGAATATATCGCCGGCCTGATAGTTCAGGGATATGATCCCATGACAGTCATGGACATCTGCTATTTCTGGCTGGATACCAATGAAGAGATTGATATAATCAGCCAAATTTATATGTTGAAATCTCGTCACAGAAACCATGCCTGGATTGAGAATGCCTTTAACGAGATAACCAATAACAAATGTGGTGTTTTAAATGAAAGTGATGTAGATAATTACCTTCGTCAGGGAGTTACTCTTTCGGATATTGCCATTGCAAACAAACTTTGCCGCCGCGGAGTTTTAACCATTCAAGAAATTCTGGCAGAACATCAACAAGGTAAAACCTTTGCAGAGCTTGCGGCTGCTGTTAATGGGATCCCAGCGCAGGAGCTTCCAGCGCAGGCGCTGGAACCTGCCCAAGCAATGTTAGCAGAAGAAACAGCGGAAGCTCCTGATGAGGCCATTTCCACACAGGAAATCATGTTCGCGGAAGAATTGTCGAAAATAGAAAACAAGCCGCTCTCTAGCTATTATCAGAAAGTATTGGATGGTGAATCCTTGCAGGAAATGCTTTCTGAAAAGTCGGATGCACTGGAAGCTGAAATTATATCAAAACTGCGAAGTGAAGGTCTGTATAAAACTGCATCCGAAGAAGCGCAAAAAGAATATTTGTCAAAGGAGCGTGAACGCAATGCGTAAATGGAAATGGATTTCCCTTATTTTCTCTGCACTTATTTTATCCATATTTTTTACCGTATCTGCATATGCCGCAACCAGTGACGTACTCATTGATAATAATGTTATTGATTCTGCCATCGCAAGATATGGTGCCGCATATGACACGCCCTTTGTTCCGCCGGAGGGTGCTGTTGACAGCTCTAACGGCGCAGTATCCACTGTGGAACGGGACTTGGCTCTGCCGGGCAAAAACGGACTGGATGTAGATATATACCGCAAGCATAGCAGTTATGACTTTATGCAGATTTATGATATATTGTCAAACTCAATTACGCTGGCCCCTAACATGCTTGCAGTTCCGTATAACGTCACCGTGGATGGAAAAGATCAGGTCTGTTACGTAGGCTATATACGTGAAGAAGAAATTGAGGAGACAATTCAATCCCGCAAAATTTATTTGACACCAGAGTATGATGCCAACGGACTGCCATATATAAAGCGTTCAAGATTAAAAAGCGGTACAGAGGTAACCTTAACATGGAACCGGGATATTGAGCCCAAGACCATCTGGAAAGCGCAGAAAATGTCGCCATGGGGTGCTAAAAAATACGAAATTGATTCCAACAATGTAAAAATAGGTCCTGGCTGGTATATATGTATGCCCAGTATTGCCTATATGAACGAGACCAAAGCTGAATTAGGGCCAGCGCCAACCCCCACTCCTGCGCCTACGGCCACAGCAACTTCAAAACCCACCTCAACCCCTAAACCAACATCCAAAACGACGCAGCATACCATGCATATGGAAATTAGTTTTGAGGACGGCTCTGTCGAAAATATGCGGTATTCTTTTCGGGATTGGCCTGCAGATGATGGCAAACCGGCCCATTATGAGTTCCTTGAGGCATGGATTTCGAACGGAAACAGCAATTATACTGTGGAAATGCTGGAGGAACCGTGTACAGATTCACGCGGATTTACATACAACGTAAAAGTAATCAGACGGGATGGAAAAACCTATTATTTTTATTTCAGCGATCCGTACACCTATCCTCAAGGTGAGATCGCTGCTGTTTCAGACCGCTATAATAAAAATGTCATTCTATATGAAAAAATACAATCCGGCTGGCTAATTACGGACACCTACAACCGAAAAATCAAAGTAACAGGCAATGGCATCCAGGTTGATGCCGGGGATATGTCAAAAAAAATCAGCTATGCCACCGAAACAATTCCGGACTTAGCAAATAATCCGCACGGTTATTATGACACCTTTGATACCAAGAAATTTACCGTCTCCGAATATACCGGCAACGAAGACACAGCAAGACAAACGGTCTACAGCATGAAATATAAGACCGCGGTAAACGGTGTTTATTACAACAAGAATGGATATGCCGATAAAGAATTGCTGGTTCCGGTTATTACGGAGATTCAATATCCAACCAATGTGCGGCGTGAGTATTTTTACGAAGAAACTCCGGAGGCCCCCTTGTTCTTCGGCGTTAGAAGGTCTTATTCGTTCGACGATACGGGGGATTATTATCTATACAGAGTCACTGGAGAAAAGCTATATGAGAATGACATTCTGAAATCCGATAAACAATATAGCTATGAGGGCCGCTGGGGACTCCCCAGAGATAATTATGTGCTGGAGTTAGAAAATTATAAAGCATTCAAGACATTTGAAACGCTGGAAAATGGTCATACAAAGGAGAGTGCGCAAAGATACGACTGTGCGGGGAAGCTAATCAGCACAGAAACCACATTTAAGGACACTAATAAAAAAACTTATACGCAGGAAGAAAAATTTGGATACTATAATGGATATATAGATGTATTTCACCATACAAAATCAGATTTGCGCAAGCTGCGCCAAGCTGCGCTGAGCAACACGCTTATTTATCAAGACGGAATACTTCTTTCCTCAAAAGACACAGGATACCAGCGTGAAACCCGTGCGCCTACCTTGACAGAACAGGGTGAAATTCAAACGACATATGAATATGACACAGCCGGTTTTTATCTTCCGCTGACGCAAACCACAAAACAGTTGAATCAAGATGTCCTGCGGCAGGTAAATACATTAAGCTCTGACAAAAAGAGTATAATGAAAACGGAAATATTTGATAAAAACAATACCCTGCAAAGTACAACGGAATATACATATAATCCGGACGGAACTGTGGCCAGCCAGATTGTGAGCAATGACGGCGGCAAAAATGTTACTACTGTCTATGCGTATCAGTACAATGCCGACAGTTCCTATGCCGTAACCTCCACAGTCCAGAATGTAAAAGACGCGGACGGGCAAACCCGTACGGTTTCGACCACAACGCAATACGACCCATTGGGCCGTAAATCCGCAGAAACCGACGGCAATGGGAACACCACCCAATATGAATACGATATGCTGGGGCAGGTGACAAAGCAGATCAACCCGGATGGGACAAGCCAGCAGGTAACCTATGATATTGCCAATAATATCATAACAGTAACAGATGAAAACGGAAGCCAGACAACCAAAGCGTATTCTCCGCGGGGCAATTTGGAAAAAATATATTTGGATCAAGATCCCAGCAAGGCCGTAGGCGAGTATACCTATGATAATCTGGGCAGAAAACTGACTGAATCGGCCTATATGGAGTTCGGCGGTACACCTGTCACCAATGAGTATACGTATGATGATTTGAACAGACCGGTGACGGTTACAAGCAAAGATGGAAACACTGTACTTGATGTGGCAAGCAGCAGCTATACATTTGAGCCAGAAACCATAAAAAATATTTATGTCGACTCCTCCTCTGAGCTGGATGTTTCCGGTTTTAAAAAAGCGGAGATTATATTAGGAGACCTACCCTATGGACTGACATGGGGGGAATCTAACTATCAAATACTTCTGGACGGCAGCCGTAAAAAGTCAGGGCATCTCTATTCGTTGGACAGAAAGACAGAAACACTAGATTTGACTGGCGCAAGTACGCTGAAGCTAACTTCAGATGGAGGGACCTATAAAGCAATCATTCGTCTTCTTCCCAATGACAGTGAGATCAACCTGCTGGGCGGGGCGTCCCAGGTGGTGACCACCAGTTACAAGGGTGATTACTACTATGAGAAGCCCACAACAGTTACCACAGTGGACGGATATGGAAACACCGTGTCCGAAGCATATTATAAATGGGATGTTGCGCCGGAAAACCTGCTGAACAAAAATGTGTATCAGTATGACTATCAGGGGAATGTGCTGGAGAGTCTGGGCGGCAGAACGTATATGGAAAAGCTTGGGGATTATACGACCAAGGTCGAATACGACTACGCGGGCCGTCCGTTGAAGCAGTATCAGGCGGGCGGAAGCTACACGTCAACCGTGTATGACAAGCTGGGCAACGCGGTATCCACAACCGACTTTCTGGGAAACACCACAAGTTATCAGTATGACCAGCTGGGCCGAGTGCTGAAAACCACTGCGCCGTTTGACGGGACATACACCAGTGAAGCGTTGACTTATTATGATAACAATGGTAATATAGTAATGACGAAACAGCAGAACAACAGGCCGGGCGAGGCAGTGAGCTATGCGGTGACCGAGAATGAATATGACAGCCGGAACCGTCTGGTGAGCACCAGGGTGAACGACGGCACGCGGGATATCTATACGCAGTATGCCTATGACAATGTTGGAAATATGGTAAAGATGGTGACTGGCCAGACAGAGAAGATCGCGGATCTGTTTGGAGCACTGCCTGAGGGCGTGACGTATACAACGTATGAGTATGACCGGTTCGGGAATGTGACCAAGGCCACGGACAGTCTGGGCAAGAGTGTGACCAGCGAGTATAACCTGATGGGCCTGCCGGTCAAGCAAACGGACAGAAACGGAATCAATACCTATAACCAGTATAACGCATACGGCTCAGTTATCCATACAATGACAGACGGAGAAAAGGATATATATAACAGCTATAGCAATAATAATCTTTTGGTAGGAACGTCAAATACAAAAACCACGCAGGAAAATATTTATCGCTATGATGAGCTTGGCCGCTTAAAAAGTGAGCAGGAGAAAAGCACAAAGTATTTGAAAGAATATACCTATGACGTGAACGGGAACCGGAAGAGCTTTACGCTGAAGAATAACGAAACTCCAGTCATGAGTACCAGCTATACCTATGACAGCCTTGACCGCCCCACCAAAGCAAGCTTTGGAGACGGTGTGTCAGATGTAACGTAC
>CBCTHE010000007.1:0-182450 GCA_965146665.1 uncultured Ructibacterium sp. | reverse complement strand
GTTTTTCCATATCGCGGTTTCCGGATTCCAACGGCATCTCCGTATAGCTTCTGGCATCCAGCTTTGCCCCGATCAGTTCCGGCACCGGGCTGTCGCCCGCTTTGCCGTAGAGCGCCAGCTCGCTGATCCGGAAGTGGCCCCAGCTCTTTACATAGTCTGTAATCTTGAACCGCAGGCCGTTGGTGGTCACACCCAGTGCAATCCGGTCGATCTGGGAATTGGTCGTCCCGTATCTTCCGCTTCGGTTAAAGGTCTCATCCTTGAGCTTGGTCCACGCTCCGTCCTTCTTGTATTCAATGGTCATGGCGGTCACGCCCGCGTCCGTGGAAAACAGGCCTGCCATGTCCATGCTCTCAAATTCATAATAGCTCTCGCCAAAGTCCATGGTGATGATCCCCGGATTCTCCGCCGTGGCTTCAAAGTTCGTCAGCATCTCTGTGGCAAAATCCTGGTCTGTCAGGCTGGACAGCGGTTTCTCCCCGTCGCACTCAAAGTTCGCCGTGACTGCCGCGTGCTTCGCCAGGCTCTCCACACGGTTCCCCGTCAGTTCGCCATAGGCCGCCAGTTCCTCCATCCGGAAGTTGTCCCATTCACGGTTCGCGTCCAGAATGTACACCCGCAGGCGGCTGGACGTCACCGGCGTGTTCAGATGCACCACCGTCTTGCCTGTATAGGCTCCGCCGCTCTTGGGCCAGGTGATGTCATGGGTCTCAGCCGGACCGGCCGGCCAGGTCTGGGCTGCGTCGTCATAGGCCGCGATTCCGATCTTCTTGATCCCCTGCGTGTCCACCAGTCCCTCATTACAGCCCAGATCAAGGCTCTGGAATGTGGCTTCATAGCCGTTGCACACGATGTCCACATAATAGCTGCCGTCTGACATATCAACGTCCTTGGACAGGCTCACCACAACCGCGCCGTCCATGGTGCCGTCGTTGAGTTTTTCCATATCGCGGTTTCCGGATTCCAACGGCATCTCCGTATAGCTTCTGGCGTCCAGCTTTGTCCCGATCAGTTCCGGGGCCGGCTCCGCCGCCGCCGGAACCACGGCGCATAAATTGCATACCATTAAAACCGAGATACAAAGACTGTACAGCCTTTTCATTTTTTTCATTGCGCTGCCCCCCTTACTGGTAAATCACAACGTCCCGTTCACTGCCCCAGACAATGGTCACAAAGGCTCGTTTACCGGCAACAAAGTCCCGGTCGTTGAATGAGATCGTGCTGATTCGCCCCTTGTCCGCGTCTGCGTAGTACACATTTTGAAGCGTGCCGCCAAACATATTCTTCTTGTATTGATTGATCTCCATGCTGAAGAAATCATCCTCTTTCAGGGTGATTTTCCCGTTTACAAACAGCATGGACTTATTGACAAAGGGCCATTGCAGACCGGCCCACTCAAAGATCTCTTCGGAATCGTCGCTGCCCTGCCGGGCAAATTCACCGTCGCCCCGAATCATCTCTCCCTGATCGTTGTATTCCGGGTTCAAATACATGACACGGAAGGACTGAATCACGCCTTCAGACTGGGAAATCTGCAAAATGTCTCCGAATTTCAGCTGATCGGCCCGGATGTCCCGACGGACCGGCACCACCGTGCTGGGCGTGTTGATCCAGTCGCGGGCCTTTGCGTCCGCGTCCCGGAAGGCCAGCGTCTTTTCCTGTCCGCTCTGCATACCGGTGACACAAACCGTGCTGATCCCCTCGCTGTCCAGGGTCGTTCCAATGGATTCCACCAGGAACAGAGCGCTCTCCACGCCCACCGCAGCCTGTGACGCGTCGGCCTGACGGATCAGAGCCACCTCGGCCGTATAGCTTTCATCAATCCCGTACAGTTCGCAGGTAAAATCTTCTCCCTTGCTGACCTCGGCCAGCGTGGAGACCCGGAACACCTTCTCATCCTTTCCGTCCTCCGGGACGGTAAACACCGTGGCTGTTTTCGGCAGCCGGTAAATATCACTCAGCACATCCGCGCCGCGGGTCTTATAAGTGCGTTCAGCCGTATAGTTGAATACGTTCTTTTCACCCCGTTCGTCTGCCGGAATCTGCTCCGCCAGCTCGACCTGCGCGATCTCACCCTCACCGTTTATCCGCACCTTCACGACCCGGTCCAGGATCAGGCCTTTGGCGGACAGAATGGCCTTCGGGCCCTTTACAGGCTTTCCGTCCACCACTACAGTCTCGCCGTTCATTACCAGACTCGCTCTGGAGGATATCTCCTTTTCACAGAGGCCCTCCTCCGGCAGAAGAATCCGGACCTTGCACTGGTCTCCAAAGGCGGAATCAGAAGCCATGTTTGATATATACGCGTACTCGGCTTTGCCGTCCACGTCGGTGCTTTCATAGATCAAAAGCTTTCCGCCGGCGTCCAGATAAAAGGATCCGCTCTGCCCGCCAAGGCTGTCCGCGCGCAGACCGCACGCCGGATTGACCTTATATTCCCGGCCATTGATCCAGACCACTTCGCCGCCGCTGGCGCTGGCCTTTCCGCTGACCACACCGTCTATCACCGTAAATTCCAGGCCATAGTCCCGCTCATCCTCCAGCGCCGCGCCGTCCGGAAGCCGGACGCCCACCACCGCGTTGTACTGCAGTTTATCCAGCGGCACCGTCCTGCCGTCCAGATAGGCCAGCGTGTCGCCATCCTGAAGCTCTATGGTCCGGCTCTTCAGTTTATCATAAATCCAGCGGTTTTCTGTATCCACAGACTTCACCTGAAAGTATTCAAAAACCTCTGCGAAAACACAGTCATAAGCTCCGTCGCCGTTGTGATCCAGCAGGACATAGCGCGTGTCCGGCCTGCACAAATCCTCCGGCGTCACCATCTGGGTTCCCAGACTGGCGGCATATACGCCGTTTTTGAAATATCCCGCGCCATCTGCCAGCCTGAACCGCTGGCTGGTATTGGAATCACCCACATAGGCCTCCACCCGTCCGGCCTCGGCCTTCACAGCGTCATCCCCCATATAGGAAACCGTCCGGTTCCGTTTGGCAGGGATCACACAGCGGGCCGTATTATTTTCGTCCACATATACGTCGGCTTCATAGCCCAGATAACGCCCCCAGGCTTGATCGCCGTTCACCTGTCTGCCGTCCACGGCCAGACCGCCCGCAACCGCGCCGGAAGCATCATACAGAGAAGTCAGGGCATTGGCCGTGATGATACCGGTCACGACTTCAATCTGGAACACCCGTTTTAAAAGGTTATAGCCCTTGCGGATCTGATAGCTGCTCTCCTCCGCGCCCATGGTATCCAGCTCCATCAGGTCAATATGGAGCGCGTTATAGACCAGCGTCATGCCCTCCTGTACGGTCAGGGCCTGTTCCGCGTCACTGCTCCCTATGTTATCAGACAGCCAGGTGTCCCGCGCTGTCCGCAGATAGCCGGCGGGATAGCCGCCACGCATCTCCGCATAGCCCGCGTAGCCGCAAAGGGTGAGCAGAATCTTTACCATCTCACCGTAGGAAATGCCGGCCTCCGGCCGAAATGTCCCATCCGGGTATCCGTTGACCAGTCCCATCTGATATGCGGCCTCTACACTTGCGCCGTATGGGCTGTCCGGGCCCACATCCGAAAAAATTCCTTTTGCCGCCTGCTGCTGGGCCCCGGCCGCCGCCAGCGCCATCTGAACCGCCTGGCCTCTGGTGAGACCCGCGCCGCGCTCCGCGGTTTCGTCCGCAATACCGAGCTGCTGCAGCAGGGTGTTTTGCTGTTCACTTAGCCCGCCCTGGCTTTCTGCCGCGCCGGCTGGAATGACAAACGCGGTCAGCAGAAGCGAAACCGCGCAAAGGATACTACATAGCTTTTTCATATCACACATCCCTCTATCACAATTTTTGGCAAACCGCCTCAGGGGCGGCGCTATTTCTTCCTGCGAAGACTGCTGTCACGAAACGCCTTGGGTGTCTCTCCGTAATACTCCTTGAACTGTTTGATAAAATAGGCATAATCCCCATATCCCAGCCGTTCCGCAATGGAACTGATCTGGTTCTGGGGAATTCGGAGCAGTTCAACCGCCCGCTCCATTTTGATCTTGATGATCTGATCCCCGATAAAGCAGCCCGTATGCTTGTGGTACAGATGCCCCAAGTAATTGGGCGAATATCCAAAGTGCTCCGCGATGGTTTTGACCGAGAGCTTTTTGCCGATATTCTCCGCTATATATCCATTGACATTTTCCACAATGAAATCCGCATTTTCGTCCTGCTCCCCAGGCTGGGGCTTCTCCCCGCCACGCTCCCGGTCCCCGTCCAGCCGCGCAACCGCGGTCTGCACCGCGGAGATCAGCTCCTCATTCCGGAAGGGTTTGAGAATATAGCCGCAGGCGCCGATGTTCACCGCACTCTGGGCATATTCAAACTCGCCCAGGCTGGTCAGAAAAATGATCTGTACCCGCCTGTCGGTCTCCCGCATCCGCTTTGCCATCTCAACGCCGGACATCAGCGGCATCTTTATATCAGCCAGCACAATGTCAAACCGCTCCATCTGAAAGGCATTGAGACCGAGCTGGCCGTTCAGCGCCGTGCCGCCCACCCGCACGCCGTACCGTTTCCAGTCAATGTTTTCTCTGAGCAGATCCAGAACATATGGCTCATCGTCACAAATCAGCATATTATACATTTTCTTCCGCCTCCTCATCCAGCTGTGTCCGAAGGGGCAGAACCAGAATGATGTCCGTCCCCTGTCCATACCGGCTCTCACAGGTGATGTCATACCGGGCCTCCGAATATCTGAGCCGCATCCGCTCGCTGATGTTATACAGGCCATAGCCGCTGCCCGGCCGGAACCGGAAGATCTCCTCCGCCTGCTGGGGTGTCATGCCGATCCCATCATCCGAGACGGTAATGCGCATATCCGCGCCCTCCCGGCAGGCACGGACCGTGATGCCGATCTTTCCGTCCACCATGGCATGCTTGACCGCGTTTTCCACGATTGGCTGCAGAATAAAGTTGGGCATCAGGCACGCCTCCAGACCCGGCTCAATTTCATACCGTTTTTGTACGGCGCCGGGGCGCTGTATCTCAATGATGTCGAAATAGTCGTCCAGAATGGCGATTTCATCCGCCAGGGTATTGCCGTCTGTGCGCCTGGAAAGCGCGCGGCGGTAAAACCCGGAGGTCTTCCGGGCGATCTGTATGATGTCCTCATCCTTGCCCGCGCTGGCGAGCTGGGAGATGATGCTGAAAATATTATACATAAAGTGGGGATTGATTTTTGCCTGAAGCATCTGGAGCTCCGCGTCCTGCTTCTGGATCATCACCTCATAGACGTCATTGACCAGATGCTCGGTGCTTTGCGCCATGCCGTTGAAGGCTTTGGCTATGGCCGCGAACTCGTCTGAGCCCACGCCGCTGATCCGCGCCTCATAGTTGCCGCTCTGAAATTCCCGTATGCCGTCCACAATGCTGTCGATGTTGTGGTACAGAATCCGCCGGAAGCCGAGCGCCATCAGGAAGGTGGCCAAAAAACAGAACAGGGCAATGAGACTGACGTTGCGCAGGACGGCGGACAGCCCCTTGCTGATATTGCTGTGGGGCATGGAGAGCCTGACGGTATAGCCGCCCTTGGCCAGCGTCTGCTCCGCGGTAAAGTGATGATCCTGCTCCTCCGGGAAGTCCTGGTTGATATAGATCACCCGCCCAGCGGCGTCGGTGATGGAGTAATAGACCTTTTGCTGGAAATTCTCAGGCATGGTATTGCCGAAGAGCTCATCCAGACTCACCACGATACGGAGCATCCCGCTGTCCGTGTTTGAGGAAAAGTTGGCGAGCTTTGCCAGCAGGGAGATGGATCCAAATTCCGCGTCCTCCTCCACCTGCTCCCATACGATAAAGTCCGGATTTGCATAGAGTGCCTGATAATACGGCTTATCCGCGATTCTGGCGGTATGCATCACCCCAAATTTCTTGCGGGGCGCTGTGTCGGCATGATCCGACCGGATGTGATAGTATTCGGGGACGCTCCCATTGTTCAGATACAGGTTCAAAAAGAGCTGCATGTCACTGAGCACCAGCGCCGTCTTTTCCTTGGGCAGAAGGTAGTCGTTGAGAAAATTCTGCCGCTCTATCCCCGCGTATTCCTTGCTCACGGCCGCGTGAAAGGACTGGTCAAAGATAAACATATCCGCGATTCGCTTGATCTCATCCATCTTCCTGTCGATTTCTGCGCGAATCTGCGCCGCAGTGTCATCCACAGATACCGCATAGTTGTCATATACCTGATTGCGGAGCAAAAAGTAAAAGCTGGCGCTTGACAACAGAATACAGAAAAAATTCAGCAGTGTAAAAAACACAATCAGTTTGGTGCTGTAGCTGTTCCTGAGCCTTGTCATCCATTTCATGCTGTTCCCTCCCTGCGGCCTCTCCGGTCTTTGAGAGAGCCTAGTCCTATTTTCAAATCCTCTTCACCTCTGCCTGCAGCCCGCGCAGAAGCACGTCTTCTGTCAGGGTTCCGCGCCGGTCAGGCCGCGCGTTTGCGCGGACCTGACCCAGCTGGCATGATGCACTGGACTCACTGCCTCTATTATAGCATGAAATTCGATGTGTTTCTACTGGTTTTTTCTTCTTCAGGAATTCAGGCCCAGCTTTTCCCGGTTTTCCTTCCAGATCTTCTCCTCCGCCGCAAGCAGCTTATCCATTCCTGCCTTATCCGTGTCCTCAATGAGCTTATCCAGAAGCTGGTTCACCTCTTGGTCATCCGCGGCAAACAGGATCTTTGCCCTCGCCTGCTTATGCAGATCGGTCACCGTCTGATAGATGATCCCCTCGTCTGTGGCCGCGCCGGGGATGATTCCGGAAAACTCGCTGATATCCTTGGCATAGGGCCAGATATTGTTAAGCTGCTGCTGTTTGCCCCAGGATTTCTTGTCCTCCGGTGCGTTCTCGTCAATGTAAATACCCGCGCCGTCCACATAGGAGGTGTTTCCAATCCCCATGCTGCCGCCGTTTCCTTTCAGCTCCTTGCCAGGGTCCGCGGCGGCAAAGTAATTCTCCTTCATGATGGGGTAACCCTCCGGCGTCACTTCGTCATAGAACATCCCGGCCGGGCCGTAGCAATACAGACGCTGCCCCTCCGGCGAGTAGAGCCAGTCCAGATACGCGTAAATTCCCTCAGGATTTTTCGCGTCCTTTGAGATCAAAAGCTCGGTCCAGCCCATCCGGTCATAGCCCTGCGAATATGTTTTGGCGCGATCCAGCCCCTCCTTCATGGGCGGGGTGATGGTCTCCCAGTCTCCGCCAAGCTTCTGAAGCTCCACCCTAGTGTCCTCACATGCGCCAATGGCCGAGGTGGTTACCGCAACCTTGCAGTTGGAGAACTTCTCCTTCACCTGATCCGCTGTCTGGGAAAAGGCGTCCTGGGTCATAAGCTTCTCCCGGAACAGCTTGTTTAAAAACAGCATGGTCTCCCGGTACGCCGGATGCTTGAAGATAGAGTGCATGGAGCCGTTGTCCGTATATGCGAAATAGTTCAGCATATCCGGCGGCATATCTTCCGCCATGGCCGCCAGAACATAGCGTTCTCCCTGAAACACATCCGTGGTCTCGTAGGGGATTACGTCCGGATATTTTTCCTTGACCGCCTTGAGATAGCTGTAGAAATCGTCCAGGGTCTTGATCTCCGGCCGCCCCAGCTCGTTGTAGAACTTGGTATTGACCACCCAGCCGTTGTTTCCGTTTGGTTTGCCGGCCGCGTTGGCCCAGTTGGGAATCTCATAGATCTTTCCGTCCGGCTGTTCAAACATCTTGAAGATGCCGGACTTTCCCAGGTCGTCCCGCATAACAGTATATTTTTCCATATACTCGTTGATGGGCACAATCTTGCCGGAGGCGATCAGCTTTGCCGTATCCTGGCCTCGGAGCATGGTCATCACATCCGGGAAGGAATCGGATACGATCATGGTGGCCAGCTTCTCCGCGGACGCGCCGCCCGGATCCATGTATTTGATATCCACCTTTTTGTTTTCCTTGATCCATTTTTCGGGAATGCTGGTATCCGCCCAGATGGTGGCCGCCGCCGTATCGGAATTGTCATACCAGGTAAAGGAAAGTTCATCCTCGCCGAAGGTGAAGTTCCCGCCAGATGTCTTGACAGCCTCCTCCGCCGGCTTGCCGCAGCCCGCCGCGATGACAGCCAGCGATCCGGCCAGCAGGGCGGCAACTCCCTTTTTCCAAACTTGTCTCCTCATGTTTACGCCTCCTATATCATTTTTTTATTTTTATCCCTTGACAGAACCCAGCATAACACCGCTGGCAAAATATTTTTGCAGGAACGGATAGACCGCTATGATTGGAATAACTGACACCATCATGGTTGCCGCGGACAGGGAACGGGTTGAGATCATATCGTCCGCCATCTGTTCCGCCGCTGTGCCCGACATCTGTGCCAAAAGCTGACTGGCCGCGTTGGTATTGATGATCTGCCGGAGCAGGGTGGGCAGGGGCATCAGGTTTGGATCGTTGACGTAAATGGCGCCGTCAAACCAGGCGTTCCACTGGTTGACCGCAGTGAACAGCGCCAAGGTGGCCACCACCGGCTTTGATACCGGCAGGACAATCTCGAAAAACAGCCGGTATTCTCCGGCGCCGTCGATCTTGGCGGCCTCGATCAGGCCATCCGGCAGGTTGTCAAAGAAGGACCGGAAGATAATCATGTTCCACACCGAAAAGAGATTCGGTATCACAAAGACCCAGAACGAGTTGATCAAATGGAGTTTCTGGATCAGGAGATACATGGGTATGAGTCCGGCGGACAGGTACATGGTCACCGTGCAGAACTTTGCATAACTCCGGCGGAACCGCAGTTTTTTACGGGAGAGCCCATAGGCAAAGATCGCGGTAAACAGCGTGCTCACCACCGTGGTGATGACCGTTCTGGACACCGTCACACCGAATGCCCGGATCAGCCGTTTGTCCACAAATACTTTTTCATAGTTCTCCAGGGTGAAGACCCTGGGGAAGAAGGTCAGGCCGCCGCGGGCTGTATCCGCGCTGGAATTGAAGGAGATCACGATCAGATTCCAGAAGGGATACAGAATCGTCAGGCACAGGACGCCCATGAACAGATATGCCAGGATGATCAATGTCTTGTCAGATGCTGATAAACGTTTCATATTTTTTCCTCCTTACCACAGACTGCTTTCGGTCAGCCGTTTTGAAACATAGTTGGCGGCGAACAGCATGGAAATGCTCACTATGGATTTGAACAGCCCTACCGCGGTCCCGTAAGAATAGCGCTGCAGCTTGACGCCGTATCGGTATACATAGGTATCGATGACGTCGCCCACCTCCAGCAGAATGGAATTGTCGCCGTTGTTGGTCAGCAGGAGGATGTCCTCAAAGCCCGCGTTCAGAATCTGGGCAATGTTCATGATCAGCATAATCATGATCTGCGGCACAATACAGGGCAGAGTCACAATGAACATCTGCCGGAGCCTGCTGGCGCCGTCCACAGATGCGGCTTCATAGAGCTCAGGGTTGATCCCGGCAATTGCGGCGATAAAGATGATCGCGTTAAAGCCCACCGTCTTCCAGATATTCGCCGAGACCAGGATGGTCCAGAAATACTTTGGCTCGGACAAAAAGTTGATGGGTTCATCTGTCAGATGCAGGGCCGTCAGTATGCTGTTGATGGTTCCGCCGTCAACCGCCAGCATGCTGGTCAGCATTCCGGCAACCACGACCCAGGAAATGAAGTGGGGCAGATAGGTCACGGTCTGGAATACCCGTTTTGTCTTTTCCTGACGGATTTCGTTGAACAGAAGCGCCAAAATGATCGGCGCAGGGAACCCAAAGATCAGCTTGAGAAAGCTGATGCCCAGCGTGTTTTTCATCAGTGTCCAAAAGCTGTCGCTGGTGAAAAAGGCGATAAAATGCTTCAGCCCCACCCACGGGCTGTTAGCCGCACCCAGAAACAGGTCAAAATCCTGAAAGGCAATGACCAGTCCGATCAGCGGTATGTAAGCAAAAATCACCAAAAACACAAGTCCCGGGATCACCATGGACTGCAGGACGGCCTGTTCCTTCCAGCGGCCCCGCATTTTTCCTTCCCTGCTTTTTGCTGTTTGGCGCTCTGTACGCAAAAGCGCTGTTTTCATTCTCTCTTCCCCCTTGACACCTTTTCATGCACTCTTTATTTCTCACAGATTTAGTATAAGGGGTTTTTCCGAGATTTTCAATGGAATAATCAAATATAAATAGGATTTTGCAACGATTCCAATTATTTTTTGTATAGAATTCCCCATGCACGAAAATGAAAAGAGCAAGGGTTTTCCCTTGCTCCCAGGCTGACGAAAAAGGCAAGTATTCTATGCATTTGAACAAGATTTTGCTCTGAATACATTGCCCAAAGCCCATAGTTCCGCCTGCCAGGCCTCGGCGGCAATGTAACAAAATCTTGCCCAAATGGGTTTATCGACACGCTCAGAGCAGATTGTTTCACGTTCCGCACAAACCCCTATGCATCCCAGTCTTCCGGAACAGCGCATGTAAAGCTCCAGTTTCCCGAGCCCCGGTGTGCATGGCTCCGTCCGGCAGATGGATCTCCGCCGCGGTGTTGCACGGAATTGTCACCGTCAAGTGAAACCCCGCGTGATTCACCTGCCATTCGGTGCCCGCCGGACCATAGATCGTATCAACCGCGGTTTTTGCAAATTGGATCCGTCTGTCCGGCATGGGTCGGATCCGGATTTTTTATACCCAGGCTCCAGAGGCGTAATACCCCCGATTTTCCGGTATAAAAAATCCGCCACCGCCCCATAGGCATAATGGTTGAATGAATTCATGCTCTCGCTCCAGAACGTCCCGTCCGTCCAGATCCCGGACTTCACCCCGCATGAGCTTCAGCAAAAAGGTATCCTGCAGCATTTTTTTCTGTTCAGAGAGCGCGTCCATGGCTTTTTTTCTGACCTGCAGGGACTGCTGGATGATATGTTCTATCTGCTTGTATTCACTCTCCTGTCCGTCTTCACGGCTGTCCAGGAGCATGTCCAGAAATCTCTGGATGGGCGCATACTGTCTCCGGACCAGCATGGCAATCAGCCCCAGACCTATAAGCACCGCGATCAGCAGCACAGCGTTCTGCGTATAGGAAATGGCACGCATACTCCGCAGGTAGACCTGCCGGGGCGTAGCATAGACATATTTCCACTCATTGAAAGGAGAACGCAGATAGGTAATAATGCTCTCCCGGCCGTCAACCCGCCGGTGTATGACGCCCTCGCTCTGGTTGGCGGCCGCTTCCGCGGCGGCCTGCTGTGCCAGGTTTCCGCTGCCCGCGGCGGCGACCACTTCCCCTGCGTCAGACAGAATCTCAAAGCTGATATCCCCCACAAAGGGCGCATCCTTGATCCGGTTCAGAAAAAAGCTGTCATCCAGCAATACCACCAGATACCCTGTGATCGGCCCGGTTCCCATGCGGAACCGCATGGTGACAAACCGTTTGGCCCCGTCCTCGCTCTGACTGCCCTTGAGATACATATATTCACCGCCATAGCTGGTGTCCATCCAGGAAAGCCAGTCCTGATAGCTGACGGCAATCCCATTGTAATGCGCGTCAAAGTATTCGGCCGGACTGAAATACTGGCCATTGGCCAGAATCATCCGCTCCTGCTTGAGATAGATAAAATAGCCTCTGGCCTCCTTCAAGTCAATGGCATTGCTCATGAGCTGGTTTTGCAGAGCCTCCATGCCGCCCTCCTCCCCGCGCATTTTGAAAACATCCAAAAGCTCCAGACTGGCGGCAATTTTTTGATAGGTATAGATCGTCTTGTCAATGGCCCTCTGGGTGTTGCGGTAGAAGGTAAGGTTCATCCGGGTAATCTCTTTTTCCAGCTGTACGGCGGAAAACTGGTATGCGACAAAGTTCAGCAGCACAGGGACAATCAGGACAATTAAAAAATACTTGATCCAGGTCCTCACAACGTTTTTCTCTCTTTTAAACAGCCGCAGCCTTTTCATATGCTCTGTCCCTCCCCGCCGAATTTCCGCTTATGTTATTATATGGAAAGCGCCTGTGCCTGTCAAGGGATTCGATTATGGCAATCATCCCCGCAGAGACCCGTATATGCAGTCCCGGCACACCCTGTTTTCAGTATACCACGCAGGGCTGGGAGCTGTAAATTTCGAATTCTGCAACTCCCATGTCGTTTTTTTGAAATATACCGGAAAAAGTCCGCAAAACAGCAGAAACATAAAAATGAAACAGGAATCTTATAAAATCACCATTTACTTTCCTGCCGGGAAAGGTTATAATCTCACTTGAAAAACAGAATCATTTTCAAAAGAGAATTCAATCAGGAAAGCGGGGATTAACCATGGAACGAATTGACCTGTGCGGCAGCTGGCAGGGCCGGGGACAGAACGCGTCCGGCACAGAGGAGATCACCTTCACCGGCACGGTTCCGGGATGCGTACACACAGACCTCATGCCTGAACATGTCGCACCGGATTTATACTGGCGGGACCAGGCGGATACGGCACAATGGATTGAAAAATGGAACTGGAGCTATACCAAAGTTTTTCAGGCGGAGCGAATAGAAGCCGGGGCCGTACTCTGCTTTGAGGGACTGGATGTGTATTGCGACGTGTTCCTGAACGGCCGGCATCTGGGCCGCTGTGATGACATGTTCATTCCCTACAGCTTTTCCGTGGATGGCATACTGCGTCAGGGAGAAAACACGCTGGAGGTCTATTTTTACTCGCCTGTTCTGCAGACGGAGGGCAAAAAGCCGCGGCGCGGCGCCTTTACCACAGAGCGGTTAAACACCCGGCGGATTCAATGCACCTATGGCTGGGACTGGGTGGCCCGGTTTGTGACCTGCGGCATCTGGCGGCCGGTCTATCTGACCTTTGGGCAGGAAGCGCGGGCGGAATCGGTATACATCTACACCCGTGACATTGACCAATACAGCGCGCAGATCGTTGCGGAGACCTCCTTTGTCAATTTTGAATCCGGCGGCGAAGCTGTGTGCGAACTGGCAGATCCCGCGGGACAAACCATCTGGAAGACCGCCTATTACACAGAGGAACCGCTGCACCGCACCTATATCGACCTGGCGGAGCCAGCCCTGTGGTATCCGGCGGGGTACGGGGCGCAGCCGCTGTACACCCTGCGGGTCTGGGTCAACGGCCGGCTGGATCTGGAGCAGAAATTTGGAATCCGTAAGGTCAAGATCATGCAGCTTCCGGACCCGAAAGGGAGTGCCTATGCAAAGCGCTGTCAGACACTCAAGGAGAACAGCCCCAGCGCGGATGCCTATGACCGCAACGAGCATTTTTCCGGTTTCATTCTGGTGGTTAACGGTATCAAAATCATGTGCAAGGGCGCGAACTGGGTGCCGTCAGAGCCCTTTCCCTCTGCGGAGCGGGACGAAAGAATCACCGCTCTTCTGGAGCTTGCCAGGGAAGCTGGGGTCAACATGGTCCGGGTCTGGGGCGGCGGCATTTTTGAGCGGCCCCACTTTTATGACGAATGCGACCGTCTCGGCATTCTGGTGACTCAGGATTTCCTGATGGCCTGCGGCTCCTATCCAGAGGATGAGAAATGGTTTCTGGAGCATCTGCAAAAGGAGGCGGCCTTTTCCGCCAAAGCCCTGCGCAATCACCCCTCTCTGATGTGGTGGACCGGAGACAATGAAAACGCGGTCTGCGGCTGTGACACGGACCGCACCTACAGCGGCCGGAAATCCGCCTATACCGGGATCGCGCCCATGCTGCGGGAATGGGACAGCCAGAGGCAGTTTCTGCCGTCCAGTCCTTACGGCGGCGATATGTACGCCTCCAAAACCGTGGGGACCACGCACAACACCCAGTATTTGTCCTTTATTTTCTCCTATTTGGAGCAGGAAAACCTCGCCGATTACAAGGCGTATTTCGCGCAGTATCTGGCAAGGTTTGTGGCAGAAGAGCCCGCCATGGGGGCGGCCTCGCTGCCCTCCCTGAAAAAAATGATGACAGCGGACGATGTATTTGGCGCGGACGAAAGTATGTGGCGGTACCATACCCAGTCAAATCCAGAACTCAGGCATGAGCTGTTTGACTATGTTCAAATGTTCGCCGAAAAGGTTTTGGGGAAATTCCAGAGCGGAGAGGACCGGTATTTCAAACTCAAATACATTCAATATGAATGGATCCGGATCACCTTTGAAAACTTCCGCAGGAACCAGTGGTTCAGCAGCGGTATTCTGTACTGGATGCTGAACGACTGCTGGCCGGCCGCCGCAGGGTGGTCTCTGATCGACTATTACGGCCTGCCCAAATCCGGGTATTACAGCTTCAAACGCTGTGCGAAGCCAATCATGGCCTCCATCCATCCGGAGGCGGATGGTTTCCAAATCTCTGTCAGCAGCAACGCGCTCTGCCAGAAGCATGTCCAAATTCATCTCATGCTTCTCTCTGCGGACGGGAGCGTATGCACCGCTGAGACCATGGAACTGGATGCGGCGCCCAACCAGTCCTTTGTGGCAAAGGTCTGCCGGGCTGATCCGCAAAGCTGGCAGGCGCTGATCTGCGAGGTCACCGGCGACGGCGTGTACGACCGGGCCTTTTATCAGCCCGGCGCACTGGAGCTGGTTCCCTGCGGCGTGGAGATGACCGAAAAGACCGGCGATACCGTCACGCTCTATGCCGGCGCCTATGTTCATGCTGTTGAGCTTGAAGGCGAGGCCGTCTTTGAAGATAACTACTTCTCCCTGCTGCCGGGAGAATCACGGACTGTCTCATACCGGCTGACCGGAACCGGACCGCTCACTGTGCAGGGTTATACGCTCCAGAGCATCCAGCCTGTACAGCAGTGAACGGCGGGACATCAAATCAGATTGCATAGTGTCAGAGCCCCCGCGGCAGGCGGGGGCTCTTCTCTTTATCCGGAACGATATACCTGCTTCCACGTCTGAAAATTCCAGGTGGAAAAAAACCTCTGGCCTGCATGACAGCCGTTTTGGAACAGAGCGTCGCTCTCCTCCTCCGTGATTTCAAAATCGGTGGAGCTGATCTCTTTTGGCTCCCCGCCAATCCGAACCTCTGTGGGAATCCAGATACTGCGCCGGTCATCCCCGCTGTCTTCTCTGGCAAACCGGTTGTCGTAGCCATCCAGCATGGTTGATACAAGCGCCTTGCAATAGGTAACCAGATTGGCGTTCGCCTGACATTCAGGACGCTTGCAGGCCTTTGGCGAGAAAAAACGGAATCCAAAGACCGGGTAGGGGTTTCGGCTTCTGCCGTCATCCAGGATCCAGATGGGATAGTTGCTGACCAGGCCGCCGTCCACCATATAGTGCGCCCGGCCCTGGCTGTCACGGAGGGGGTATGGTTCATAAAAAATCGGGATACTCATACTCATGCGTACCGCCTTGGCAATCGGATAGGACATAGGATCAATCCCAAACAGCTTCAAATCCCGTGGAAGGACTAATATCTGCTTTTCCAGCAGATCTGTGGCAGTCACCTGGAGTCTGCACGGCACATTCGTATCCGCCGCGGGCAGGTCTCCAAAGGTTTCCACGTTTTTCTTTTGAAGCAGTGCCGCAATCCACTGTTCAAAATAATCCGCGTTATAAATCCCAAAATTGATCAGAACGCTGAGAAATTTCCCGATCCCGCTCAGTCTGTCCAAACGGTCCTCCTGCTTGAATTTCAGATAGTCTGTGGCCAGCATCTCCGTATGGAGCTCACCGGCCGTATATCCGGCCGCAAGCAGGGCGGCCACAATGGCCCCGGCCGAAGAGCCAGCGAGGCTGTCAAAGGTATAGCCTGCCTTTTCCGCCGCCAAAGCCGCGCCCACATGCCCAATGCCCCGGACGCCGCCGCCCGCGAAGACTCCCTGGCATATTCTGTTCATGGAACCGCCTCCTTATCCATACCATGTATATGACGGCGCCGCTCTGTAAATGATGGGAAAAATCAGCGTGAAACACAAAAAAGAGCAGAAAACCTCTGCTCTTTTTTGTATTATAAATCTCATGTTTAACCCTTGAAATAGGGCTCTATATACGCTGCCGCAACCTCCGGCGAAACTGTCCGCACCAGAAACCGGTCTTTTCCGCCGGGCTCAAAACGCGTACAGCCGTTCTGGTCAAACCAAATCCTTTGATTCTCCTGCACATCCCAGATACCGTCACCGCCGTTGACCGCATACAGCGCCGTGGCCGGATCCCAGCTTTCCCGCAGGAACGCGCCCCGGCTCTGGTCCAAGCCGTGCAGGTTTAGAAAATACGCATACGCCATCCTAACGGGATAATCTGGCGGACAGGATTCCAGTGACCGGCCGGACAAAACATCACCGCAGCACTCCCAACCGAGGTAGGTGACCGGCACGGGACAGTGCTCCGCCACGTACCGCGCGGATGGAATATCCATCTTGATATTAAACTCCGCATGCTCCTGGTTTTGAGAAAAGTCTCCGGCCATGGCAATGACCTCATCTGCCTTTTGTGAAACCAGTTCTAGCCCGGACAGCGGAATTCTTTCATCTTTCGGTGATTGCAGCAGTTCAGACAGATTGTTCAGCATCCCGATTGTCACCAGCGTCACCTTTTCCTCCGCCTCATACAGCAGTCTGCGCATGAGGCAAACCGCATCCTCGGTCTTTGGAGCCGTATGCGTCCTGCAATAGGCATCCGCAATGGGTTTGGTGTACACAAGGGCGTCTCCGTCATTCAAAAACCCAGACCTGCGGCAGGTTCCCACCGGAATGTCCGGATACCCAAACCAGTCGCAAATGGCCTGAATGACGACATCTCCATAGCGGTCCGACGTACAGTGGGTGATCCCAAGCACATTCACTCTGCCCTGTTTCTGCAGATTCATCAGTGCCGCCATTGCCCCTGTGTCATCACAGTCCGGTCCAATATCCGTGTCCAGAATAATTTGTCTCATTCTCATGCCTCCCTAATATAATTTCCGTTTTTATCAAACTGACTCCTTTTATGGTTTATATTATACATAGTACCCCGGAACTTTTATTTCCCAAAACGAATATATTTCTTGCACAAACCGGTTATTCTTGACAAATTCCCATGCGCCGTATATACTGAACTCAATCGGGCAAGTCAAGATCGGGAGGGTTCACTATGAAATGCAGTTTATATTTTATGTATGAGGCTGCCAAGGAACGGGGCATGCAGGTAAAGCTCCACAAGCACTCCAGCCATGAGATTGTATTTTATCTGTCCGGCAGCGGAACCACCAAAATCGGCGGTCAACAATATAATTTCCACAGCAACACGCTTGCCGTCATTCCGCCCGAAACCTGGCACGACGAGACCCACGCCGCGGACGGGCGTGTTCTTTTTATCGGCTTTGACTACAGCGATGACGATATTGTTCTTACAGACCAGTTTTACGATATAACAGACAATCCTGAGATTCAGCGTCATGTTTCCAATCTGGTAAAGGAAATGGCCTGTCAGAAGCCCTATTACCAGAAGATGGTCTCCCACATTCTGGCCTCCTGCATCATAGAACTGGTGCGCGGCAAAGGCGGCGGTGCTCAGTGCCGGGACATTTTTTATATTATCAACTATATCAAGGAAAATTACGGCCAGAAAATCAATTTTCGTGACATGGCCGGCATCTGCGGGTACAGCTATGACTACTTTCGGTTTCTGTTCTACACCAAAACCGGTGTCTATCCAAAGAAATTTCTGGTTTCACAGCGGATCGAGGCGGCCAGGGAGCTGCTTCTCACAACCGACAAAAAAATACTGGACATCGCCTATCTCTGCGGCTTTTCCTCCAGCGCGCAGTTCGCAAATATGTTCAGGGCGGCGGAACATATGTCACCCAGAGAATTCCGCGCACTGCACACCTGACCGCGAAAGATGCGGCGGTGCGCCGTTCTGCCTTAATGTCACAGCGGGCACATTTGCACTGTTGTGACATATCATCAATACTTGACTTGATACAGCAAAAGGGGAACGGCTCAACCATTCCCCTTTTTGTTATTCAGATATGGCGGTTTATTTTACTTCAAAATTGATGGTTTGTTCTACTGCCGGGGTGACCGCCTCACGGAAATAGAAAATGATCAGCCTGTTTGAATCAATCTCCATGTCTGCATAATACCTGCCCGGTTCAAGTTCAAGTTCAATCGGCATTTCCTGTGGACGATCGGGGAACATGACCAATTGTCTGTACCGTATTCCGGGCTCCATCACCATACCCGTCAGCCCACCCATACTGTAGAATACTTCCTTTTTGTCATTGCGGACGTACAGATTATAATTCGGATCTTTCCCCCTATATGACATGAGGTAAAAAGCCGGAATTTTGACATTTTCCCGCCGGAATAGAAACACTGTTTTTTCACCATTTTGTGTGACAGAGAGGGGCTCGTCATAAAGCGCGCTGTCAGGGATCTCATTGAGGATAACAGCCTGTCCCTCTTCCTTCCATGTGACCTAAAACCCAAACAGTTCCGCCGCGCGAAGGGGCACAAATGTCCTATCCTGTACATTGGCGGCGTACACCGCCACAGGTATGGCCGTCCCCTCCAGAGGATCGTTCTTCCTATGCTTGGGATCATCCTCCACTGGCGTATAATCCCGATACTGCTTCGTCCAGTTTTCCCGCTCTGCGAAGCGGTTCACGTTCTCGCCGCCGCGCTCATGAATGACCGCTCCGTTTTCCTCCAGATACAGACACAGCGCGCGGCCGTTTTTATACAGGCCGATCCGGTCCGGCTCCTCGGGCGTCCACTCCACCTCTATGCCCATGGCCTCCATCAAAAACCGGATCGGGATCATGACCTGTCCCGTGTCCTCGTCCAGATAGGGCACAACCCTTTCATTGCGGGGATCAATCTGTCTTTGCTCCCCATTGAGCTTACACATGGGATTGCCGATCTGAAACCGCAGATTCAGCCAGTCTGCAGTCCCGGCGGTGCCGTCCGCAAATACGGACGGCGCCGAAAGCATATGCGCTATTATAATAATGAAAACCGCGGCACGGAATCCCTTCATACTCTCATTCCTCTCACAGCTCTCCTCAATTCACAAGCCCCAGCTTCACGGCTATCGCACGGTCAACCGCCTGTTCTGCAATCAGCTTTTCAATAAGGGTGCGGCCGTCAGGCATCTTGACCTTCAACGCCTGATGGGAAATATAAACCATTCGGTCCCGCTCCAATTCCTGAACTGACACCAGGCCGCGGGCCGTCACACTGGACAGCAATCCGTATTCAGCCGCCGGTATATCCGCGTTTTCCGGTTCCGCGTATTGATACCCCAAAGCCCGCAGCACAAGGGTGATGTACTCCCCGCCGCTCATGGCGTTTTCCGGGGAATATGCGCCGTCCCCCGTCCCCTTTGTGATTCCATTCTCAAAGCAGTATTCCACATAGGGCGCCGACCAGTCGCCGGCGGGAACATCCGCAAAGGCGCCTATGGGCGTCTTGGCCAGCGCCTCCTGCTCCCTGCCAAGCAGACGCACCAGCATGGCTGCCCCCTGGGCCCGGGTAAAGGTGGATTCCAATTCATAACCGTTTTCCGTCCCCAGAAACAGGCCCAGCTGGTTCAGTTCATCCGCCTGCCGGGTATAGGTCGCCGCCGAGGCGCTGGCCGTCAGCAATATTCCCGCCGCCATTGCCGCCGCAATTTTTCTCAATCTCTTCATCTTTCATCCTCCTTTATTCCGCTGTGGGCGTCAGGCCAAAGGCCTTTGCCATATCCTCCCACCTGTCCCCGTAGAGATTCGGAAGGAAATAACTCAAAAACGGACCGGTATAGTCAATGTTTTCAAGTGACGTCTCACAGGACAAGCCATCGAAATGAAAGGAAATGGATCTCAGCCCGGTTCTTGCCTCGTTTGCAAAGTGCAGGGTGATGTCCGCCACATCGGTTCTTAGGTTGTCGATATACGTGTCGGTAATCTCCACAACCTCCTGCCAGCCGTAATAGGCGCTTTGGCTGTCCAAATCCGGAAAGCTGGAGGTGGTGGTTCCCTCCGGGATATGCCATGCCGTCTGGCCCTTGATATACCATTTTTCCCCGAGATCTCCCGATACACACAGGAGGGTTTCCCACAGCGTCCGATGCCCTTTTTGACCGGTGTCGAGCTCAAGCCACTCTTTCTTAATCTCATAGATAGTGAAATTGGTTTTTCCATCGGAAGCGACCCCCTGAAAGTTCTGATTCAAGGTAAAATCAATCTGACTGTCCAACTCACTTTCATACCGCCGGCCCCGATTCTCTCCGGCAATGGGAACACAGGAATGATACACAGCCCCATCCGGAGTGTCCTCGTAATAATTCCCGTGTTTGTTAATACTTTCCTCTTTGGTCAGCCCCTGGTGGCTTTTGGGTACATCTGGGCCGGTGTTGATACCGCCCGTGTCCGGTTTTTCTGTCTCCTGTGGCTTCTGGGTCTCTTCCGGGGTTTCTGTGGGCTTTGGATCCTGAATGCTGTTCAGCAGATCCTCCCTCCTCTGATAGATGTCATCCGCCTCTTCGGTTCCATCCGGGGCAGTTTCCCAATCTCCGTCCTGCTTAAATCGAAAACCTCTATACGGTTTTATGTCCTCGTCCTCTGAGAAAAACTCCTCCCTGAAGCTCTCCGGATCATATTCCGCAATCTTGGAACAGGGCTTGATCACGCCGGAAATATCCTTGTCATCAAAGAGATACATCCGTATCATCATCCCCTCGTCTGACAACACCATATCAATAGCAAGCTCAGGGTTGCTTGGACTCCCAATGACAGGGAAAACACTTTCCGACCGCATATTTTTTAATACAAGATACCCCTTGTCATTTATGCTCTCTTCATCCCATACATATTTAAAACTCCAATAACCCGGCATCATATATTCTCCGTCGTTCCGCGCCCAGGTTGAGTCTCCTTGTCTTTTGACTGTCTGCACCGTTATTTTTCTGTCCGTACCAAATGTGAAAAGATTCTTTGAGCCAGAATACGTCTCTATATGGAGGATTCCATTTTTTGTATATTGATATACGGGATGCTGTTTGAAATCGCTGGTCAGTGGAATATCAAAGGCACAGCGATAGGTGACAATCTCATCCGATCCCTGGGCCGGGATTCCCAACGCACCTACAGACACAGCGGGCATAAATGTCCCGCAAACTATCGTGATAAACAGGAATACGCACATCTTGGTTTTGAAATTTTTCATTCTCAATCGTCTCCTTTATTCCGCTGTGGGCGTCAGGCCAAAGGCCTTTGCCATATCCTCCCATTTCTCTCCATACACATTTGACAGAAAATAACTCAAAAACGGACCGGTATAGTCAATGTTTTCAAGTGACGTCTCACAGGACAAGCCATCGAAATGAAAGGAAATGGATCTCAGCCCGGTTCTTGCCTCGTTTGCAAAGTGCAGGGTGATGTCCGCCGCATCGCTTCTTATGGTATCAATGTAGGTATCGGTAATCTCTGTGACCTCCTGCCAGCCGTAATAGGCGCTCTGGCTGTCCAAATCCGGAAAGCTGGAGGTGGTGGTTCCCTCCGGAATATGCCATGCCGTCTGGCCGTCCCTAAACCATTTTTCGCCCAGATTACCCGAGACACGCAGGAGCGAAAAACCGACTCTGTCGCTTGATAGTTTCCCGGTTTCCATATCATACCTTGCCCTATGCACATCATACAGGGTAAAATTTGTCTTTTGCTCTGAGGATATGCCGTTAAAATTCTTATAGACCGTAAAATCAACTTTGTCGTTCAGCGTGCTCTCGTATCTGGTGCCTTTCCTGCTGCCCGTATAAAAGGAGCATAGATGATACACTTCATTTTCATCATAGTATCCACTAAATTGTTCTATGGATTCCTCTTTGGTAAGTCCCTGATAGTCTTTCTGGACATTGGGGCCGGTGTTGATACCGCCTGTATCCGGTTTTTCTGTCTCCTGCGGCTTCTGCGTCTCCTCCGGGGCTTCTGTGGGCTTTGGATCCTGAATGCTGTTCAGCAGATCCTCCCGCTTCTGATAGAGCGCGTCCCCCTCTTCTGTACCCTCTATGGCGGTTTCCCAGATGCCGTCCCGCTTAAAAAGATCTCCTCTATACTCTTTCATTTCTTCGTCCTCTGTAAAAAACTCCTCCTCAAAGCTCTCCGGGTCATATTGCGCAATCTTGGAACAGGGCTTGATCACGCCGGAAATATCCTGGTCATCAAAGAGATACATCCGTATCATCATCCCCTCGTCCGATAACACCATATCAAGGGCAAGATCAGGATTGCTTTGGCTCCCAATGGCAGGGAAAATGTTTTCTGACCGTGCGTTTTTTAAAACAAAACCATCTTTTTCATTTATGATCTCCTCGTCCCATACAAATTTACTAGTCAAATAGCCAGATATTTCATATTCACCATCGTTCCGCGCCCAGGTTGAGTCCCCTCGTCTTCTGCTTACCTGAATCGTAATTTTTTTCTGGCCTGTACCAATCGTAAAAAGACTCCAAAAACACGCCAGGGCTTCTACATGGAGAATTCCATTGTTTGTATATTGATAAACCGGGTGTTCCCGAAAATCCTTTGTCAAAGGAATATCAAAGGAACAGCGATAGCCGACGCTTGTATCCCATCCCTGGGCCGGGATTCCCAACGCACCTACAGACACAGCGGGCATAAATGTCCCGCAAACTATCGTGATAAACAGCAGTATGCTGATCCTATTTTTAAAGCGCTTCATATTATTGCCTCCTTTTATATTTCTGAATGTATTATAGTATATTATAACATATATTTTTATTCTTTTCCACTCTTCTTATAAGTAAAAAGGGAAATAAGCCCAATTTCACAGAATCCCCCCTGCTATTTTCAGACCTTATTCCCCTTTTTGTTATGCAGCTTTTTTATGCCTTAGCTTTTGCGGCTGAGCCGGCCGCATGGCTGTATGCGCTCACACCTTTTTTCGCTCTGGTTAAATCCCTTCGATCACCTGACCGGTAAAGGCCAGACTGCTGTCGCCGCCATAGCCGGAATACAACTCCGATGCCGGAATCCATTCCGCCGCGCCAACTGTGGGATCAATGATTTTATAGGTATGACTTGTGGTATTGACGCCGCAGATAAGAACATACCGGGACACGCTCTTATCCGCGTTTGTGAGATTTGCAATCATTGCCTGTCCCTGACGCAGTGCGGCGGCAAACGCATTTTCCGCCCCTGCGATTGAGACCGTTGACTCCATAAAGTTATAGGAATCCTTGTCTCCGCAATAGAGATAATTCGCCATCTGGGCCGTCTCCTGCAAGGTTCCGCGTTTCTGAATATAATCCGTTCCAAACGCATCCCTGATAGCAAGTAATACCGTCGTATTATTCAACGGAGAGCCCTCCCGGGTCAGTCTTGAATTGACCGCCATTTTGGCACAGGCCGCCCAATCCCAAAGGGGATTGAGGACACTTTCCACCTGTACGGTGTTCAGTTCAACAATATCTCCAACAGGAGGTTCCGAGCCACCTGCGACCGCCAGCGTAATGGTTCCTCCCGCAGCGGCAGTGCCATAAACCTCAGCCGTAATGGAATATTCCCCTTCCTCCAGGCCATTGACTGTGTCTGGTGTCAATTCAATTTTTGTTCCACCGTTGGAATAATATAATTTTACATTCTGTCTCACCTGGGTACTTCCCAGTGTTTTTGTCTCACGATAAACAGTAGCCGTGGCAGTCATATGCTGTGCCACCTGATCCAAATACCCTTCTATTGTTGCGGCGGTGGCTTCGCCATCACCTTCCAGCGTAACATTACTGCTCAGCTGTGCCTCAATAGTATAAGCATCTATATTTATCGCAGGTCTATAGCTTATAGATGCTAGCGCTACGTCTCCCAAGCCGTTTGCATCCACTTTTATGTAATAGCGGCTGTTGGGTTCCAGATCCACAAGCGGCAAATAGGTGGAATTATCCTCCCGCTCGGCCAGAACTGTTTCAGTTCCATTGACAAACTGTATCAGCGACATATTATACGCCACATTGTTCACCTTTGATAAACCAGCATCCAGTGCATAGAGCTTATTGCCGGTCACAAATGTGAAGTAGTCAACATCCCCTTTATGCAGAGTGACCTGCGAAGGTGTAACATCCTCCCACGCTGTGGCAGTATCAATCGTATTATTCGGCTCATATGGATCACCGGATGATGGCGGTAATACCTCAAACCGATAGCGGTCCGACACAGAATCGCTCATGAGCGGCTTGGCTGAACAAAAATATATAAAATATTTCGTACCGGCTTCAAAGTTAAAAACATAACTTGTCTTTTTCCCTACCTCAATTACACGGAAAACATCTGTGGTCAAAAATTCCCTGCCATCAAAGCCTGTTGCAATTCGCCTAACTTCCATTTTTATAGACTGATTTGAATCCGGTGAAGGGGCGTTTTCTACTGTCATGGAAAACTTCCCATGCTCGGTTCTATTATCCACAAAATAAACGTCAACATCCCCAATATAGTCAATAGTTTCAGTTTTCATAACATTGTTCGGATGTCTCACATCCCTCTCATTAGGGTCATTGTCCGCCTGGAGTAAATCATAATATGAATTGGTTGTCTCTGTATAATCGCTTGCCTTTATACGGAACAGAGCCCTTCCATCGCCAAATCCATCGTTGAATAAAAAACTCACCGGATCCTTCGCGAAAATGACCTCCAAAACCACCTCCGCGCTTGAACACAGAACTCTTCTTACTATTTAACCATGTCGTTATACCCCCTTCTCAGTTATTATAGTTAGCGACAAATCTCTCTGCTGATCTGTCTTTATTGTAGTAAATTTTTACAAAAATTTAGGTCTTATAGCACAACTTGTTTGTTTTTTATCACCACTATTATAGCCAGTTTGGTGCGCGTTCTGTTTCATAAGCAAAAAAATTTCCGGCAGAACTGCTCTGCCGGAAATTTTATACGCTCCTTTATGCCATGGCCTGCTGAATTCTTTGGTTGATCTTCTCCCGGAGTGTCAGGATATACGCGCTGTTTCGCGGATAGGTGTCAAAATTCTGTACCTCCGTGAGCAGTGTCAGAACTTCCTCCCGGCTGGTCAGGGATTCCAGAAGCTCCAGGGCCCGCAGATCCTGCAGCGCCTCGTGGAACACATACAGCCTGAGGGAGCAGACCACATCACCCTTTTCATCCACCGGATATACCAGGAACGCATCCCCTGACTGGAAGCCGCCGTCCGAATCCGTGTTGGCATAGGGATCGATCAGGCGGGTGGAGTACTGAGAGAACCAGAAATTAAAGCCCCACTGCAAAAAGCCCTCAATTTGGTATTTATACAGCTGGTACCCCAGAATGCGGTTCCGGTATGAGGGCATGGACATAAACCGGTTCGCCACATCCTTTCCCTGTGCACAGCAGTAGTAGACCCAGAGGTTTTCCACATTATGATCCAGGAAAGGCTGGACATGGTTCGTGGCCACCACCGGTTTTTTGACAATCCCCTTTTCATAAAACTCAAAGTTGCCCAGCGCGTCGATCATCTGTGATTCCTTCACATAGGGCAGAAGCAGTTCCTTTGCGGCCTGATACCGCGCCTGATGTTCCTCGAAAGGCTCATCGGAAACATGAAAATAGCATTGCTCCAGCACGCCTTCCTCCCGCAGATACGTGGTCAGCGCAGGCAGGAATGCATCCAGAAATGCCCGGTATTCCGCAGAGAGGGCATCGGTCTCCCATCCGAACAGCTTTTTGTATACGCCGTCCACATATCCCATGACCTTGGGCGTAAACTGCGCGCCCCATTGAGTAAAGAGGTGGGAGATCTCAAAATACCGAATCCCATGGTCACGGCAAATCCGGATCCAGCGGCCAAGCTTGTCGAAGCCAAAAGTATACGCGCCGCGCTCCGCCGTCACATCCACCAGCTGAATGGTTGGTCTCTCACCGCCCACCGCAGTATCCAGCGGCGGGGTGAAAACCGGCGTCAAAATCATGTTATGTCCGAAATCCGCATACACGGCTATGTATTTTTCCAGCAGCTCGAAATGCGCCTCGCTGAGCATTTCAACGCCGTGCGCCTTTGCGATGCAGTCGCCATGGAACCAGCCTGTATTGCGCAGTTTTTGTTCCGGCAGGGAACAGTCCAGAATGGTCAGGGTAAAACAGAGCTCTGACAGAGACTGTCCGTCCTTGTCCGTAATCCGGAGGATAATAGGGAAGGTTCCGGTCTTCTGTTCCCGGGGATCCACCGTGATCCAAAAGGCCCGGGACTGTTCATCTGCCAGCTCAATCACGCCGTCCTCAATGGAATACAGAGGATCCGGGAACAGTCCCGGACTCTTGGTGATATAGTCGTCATCGTCGCAGTTCGTCATGCTGGGAACTGTGGAGGGAACATAGCCCACGCGCCGAACCGTAATCCAAGGCGCCAGCTCAGATTCCACCTGAAGGCCGCAGTTCACCCGTGACCAGCCATGGCCGCTGGTCCAGCCAACCAGCTGGAACGAAAAGCGTTCATTTTTCAGTATACTGGCCTCCACAGTCTCAGGAAGCTGGTCGATTGGGCCAAAAAAGATTTTCTCCAAACTGCTGGTCAGTTTAAATTGATACTCCATGATAGTCTCCATTTCTTCATCCATTTTAGTATTGTTTTCATGCATCAATCCTGTCCGCCGGGCCAGCCGGTCAGACAAGTCTATTATAGTGGCATTGGCAGAAAAAAGCAATAGGCAATTACAAAAATTTTCTATGTATATTTTGCATCAGCAAGCTCCTCATACTGAGCAAAAAGGCGCGGTTTTCACCGCGCCTTTTCTATCATATTCTCTATACTTCCATAATAATCGGAAGAATCATCGGCCGCCGCTTGGTCTTGCTGAACAGGTAGCCGCCCACGTCATTCTTGATCTTGGTCTTCAGCGTGGTCCAGTCGATGGTGTTTCCGCTGGTGCACTGCTTCACAACCCCGGCGGCCACATTCTTAACCGCGTCCATCAGATCCTCGGATTCCCGCACATAGACAAACCCGCGGGAGATAATATCCGGACCGGCCGCACAGGTACAGCTCGCCTTGTCAATGGTCAGCACCACAATGATGATGCCGTCCTCTGCCAGATGCTTTCTGTCACGCAGAACAATGTTGCCCACATCGCCCACACCCAGGCCGTCCACCAGAACCTTGCCGGAGGGCACGGAGCCGACGATCTTCGCGCTGTCCTGCGAGAGCTCCAGAACCTTGCCGATCTCCATCATAAAGATATTTTTGGGGTCCATACCAGTCTGGAGGGCCAGCTCCCGGTGGCGGTACAGGTGCCTGCACTCGCCGTGAACCGGAATGAAGTACTTAGGCTTTGCCAGAGAGATGATAATTTTCAGCTCCTGCTGGCAGGCATGTCCGGAGACGTGCACATTGTCCTGCCGCTCATGCACCACCTCTGCTCCGTGCTTGAGCAGTTCATTGACCACATTGGACACGGCCTTCTCATTTCCCGGAATCGGGTTTGCGGAGATGATAACCAGGTCGGTGGGTTCAATGTTGATCTTTTTATGAACCGAAAACGCGATTCGGGTCAGGGCCGACATGGCCTCGCCCTGACTTCCGGTGGTAACGACAACCAGCTTGTCCTTGGGATAGCGGTTGATCTCGTCAATGTCAATCAGAGTGTTTTTGGGAATGTTCATATAGCCCAGCTCTATGGCCGCATTCAGTACATTCACCATACTCCGGCCGGACACCGCCACCTTTCTTCCAAACTTCACAGCGGCGTTGATGATCTGCTGCACTCTATGTATGTTAGAGGCAAAGGTCGCAACAAGAATCCGCTTATCTGAACCCTTTTCAAAAAGTGTGTCAAAAGTCTTTCCGATTGAGCTCTCGCTCATGGTATAGCCGGGCCGGTCCGCGTTTGTGCTGTCCGAGAAGAGCGCCAGTATGCCCTTCTTGCCCAGCTCGCCGATCCGCGCCAGATCAATCATATCCCCGTCAATGGGCGTGGGGTCAATCTTAAAATCGCCCGTGTGGAGAATAACGCCGGCAGGGGTGTGCAGCGCGATGGCCACCGCGTCCGCAATGGAGTGATTTGTATGAATGAATTCCGCCTGGAATTCACCCAGACGGACGCTCTCTCCCGCCTCCAGCGTATTCAGCTTTGCCGATCTCAGCAAACCGTGCTCCTTCAGCTTGTTTTTCAGGATTCCCAGGGTCAGCCGCGTGCCGTATACCGGAACGTTGAATTCCTTGAGCACATATGGAATCGCACCGATATGGTCCTCGTGTCCATGGGTCAGAACAATACCCCGGATTTTGTTTGCCACCTTGTGCAGATAGGTGATATCCGGAATAACAATGTCAACCCCCAGCATGTCGTCATCCGGGAATGCCATCCCGCAGTCTAAAATCACAACATCATTGCCGTACTCAAACACGGTCAGGTTCTTCCCGATTTCGTGCAGTCCGCCCAGGGGAATAACTCTTATTTTCTTACTTTTCTTCAAAATCTTTCCTCCTACTTTCCTTGTCCGGCCGCCTTAGCCGGATATTTACACGCAACAAAAGAAGAGGGATGGGTTTGCCGCCGCACGAAACAGGACTGTCTTCCAGACAGACGCGCGGAAAGAGGTCAGAGTGGATGATCCCTCTGGCTTTGCCCTTACCTTTCTCTCATTTATTCAATTAGTCCGCTCATTAAAAATTCCGTTGGCCAGCCGCTCTCACCGGCGGGTCCAAGCTTGGTATTGCTAAAGTCCGAACAAATCACTCTGGGTTATTATACACCATTTCATCCGGATATGCAAGCCTTTTTATCTGTTTTTTAAAATTTGTGCTGATTTCCTCCGCGGCCTCCATGTTGGTGCCCTCGGTGATAATCCGGATATAATGCCGGTACTGGTCCGGCAGGATCAGAACCCAGCCCTGGTCCTGATAGATTTTGAGACCATCGGTGAAATCAACGGGGCAATGCTGGTATTTCTGGTACAGCGCACTGAGCACCTGTTCCATCCGTTCCCCGCCGCAGGGGAACTCCGCCTCCCGGCGGCAGATCAGCGGGAGCTTCTCCACAAACGTATCAAAGGAAACATCCTGGTCATTCAGATAGTCCAGGATGGAGACCGCCGCGAAAATACCGTCAAAGCAGAGCCGGAACTGGGCCTCTGTCCCGTTTTGCAGCACTGCCTGCATGAATTCCGCATTGGAGGTTCCGCAATAGCTCACCCTGCCGCCGCAGGATACCACGAGCTTCTCAATCTGCGAGGAAGCGGAAACCGGAAGCACCACATTCTGCACCTGAAAATACTTGCACAGGAGCACCGCGTACCAAGCCAGGGTCTGGTCCATGCTCAGCGGGAGTCCCGCGCTCGTGAACAGCGTCAGGCTCTGGCCGTTTTCGCTGACATCCGCCTGAAATTCCGCCATGCCGCCGCTTTGCTCCATGTGTTTCTCAATCTCTGCAAGCAGGCTCTCCAATAGCTCAGAAACTGTCTCCGACCGGGTGCGAAGCTCCATATTCCGCCGGAAATGCTCTGTGCGCAGACCGCTCAGGATCTCCTGGATATAGGAATGCCGGTAATTCTCCAATGGAACCTCCGCCTGGATGTTCTGCGGCTCTGCCCGTCGGAACAGGTTGTCCGCAAACACCTGCTCCAGCGCCTTCTCCTCCGCCGCTGTAAAATCTGTTCCGCCCGCACGCAGAAAGGTAAGCTCCGGATAATAGGTGTCCTGGATCCGCTTTTCATTGATGTGGATTCCGGCCCCGAGCTTATAATGCCGCACACCGTTCCGGGTGATGGGCAGGCTCTGTTCGCCGAAGCGGTATACCCGGACGCCGGACGAAATCAGGCCCGCCCGAAGCGCGGACGCAAGCATGCCGCAGACCGGCGCGCTGTCCCAGCTGATTCCAACCTTACCGCCCGGCAGAAGCGTGCCCGCCGCGGCACCGATTTTGGCCATGAACTCCGGTGTGATGTCCACATTGACCTCGCCGCTGATTCCGCCGCCGGCGAACAGGCGGTTTGAGCCAATGCTGCCCCAGACCAGATTCTCGCTGAGCTGTGTCCCTTTTCTGATCCGCTTCTGCGGCCAGACCTTCAAGCCCGGATTGATCACGCACTCCGGCTCAATGGCGCACTGCCGTCCCACAACGCTCTCCTCCATGACCCGGCTGTTCCGCCCCAGACGGACATGGTCCGCCAGCACGCCGCCCCGGACCTGCGCCCTGTGCTCAAGCTCACAGCCGCGGCCAATGACAGCCCGTTTTACCGCCGCGCCCGTGCGCAGGGTCACGCCCTGGCCCAGAAAACTCCCCGCACCCACCTTGGCGCCCCGCTCTACCACACAGTCCCGGGAGATATAGGCCGGCGTCTCAATCAGCGCACCCTTTTCCAGCCGGGCGCCGCTCTCCACCCAGAACCCGCTGCGCACCTGGTTCGCGTGCATCCTGAGCTGCAGTTTTCCGCTCAGGACGTCCTGATGCACCGCCATATAGTCCTCCAGGGTTACTATGGAACGGGAATACCGCTCCGACACGATGCCATAGACCTTCTTTTTCCGCTCCAGCGCCTGCCGGAGCAGGGTCAGGCAATCCTCCTCCGCCGCGGCCGGGATAACGCCCGCGCCCAGCACACAGATACCGCCGGTTTCCAAACACTGCCCGGCACCGCTCCAATCGCCCGGCTCCCGGACGCCCTCAATCCTGCCGTCCATTTTCATGCACACCACAACCCGCTCCCGGGGCAGGGGACACCTGCGCAGGACCAGCGTCATATCTGCCTTTGCTTTTCTGTGGAAATCAAGCACCTGCGTCAGGTCCACGTCGCAGAGAAGGTTTTCCTCAATCAGCAGTGTTTCCGCCTCAGGCTCACCTTCCCTCCCGCCGGGCTCCGGATCCAGGCGGTGGAGCCGCAGAAGGTTCTTCACATGCTCCTCTATGGCGGCGCCCATCACCTGCAAATGCCGAACCTCTGTACCGCTGGTAAGCGGGCGAAGCTGACTGCCGGCCGGGCATGGTATCATCACTGCCTTCATTTGTATACGCTCCGTTTCTCTGGTAAGTTTTTCTATAGAAATAGTATGGGGCAGGTAAAAAATTATTATACCATTTGCTTGGAAAAACCTGCGGATTTTCCTTATATCGCCGGACGCCGCTTCGCGGCGCGGTGACGTCCGGCTTTTTCGGTTTTCCGAATTCGCGTTTTTCCGCTGTTTTATGAAAAACTTTCGCTAAATTCTGTCTTTGTCTTTCATTTTCCGCAAAAATACTGTATACTGGTGAAAAGGTTTCTCAGAAAAAGCGTCGCTGCCCTTAGGGCGGCGAACAGACAATAAGGAGTGAACAGCTATGGTACAGATAGGAAATGAATGGGATACACTGCTTGAGGCGGAGTTCACCAAGCCGTATTATCTGCGTCTGCGGTCAGTTTTGGCGCAGGAGTATCAAACCCGCACGGTCTATCCGGATATGTATGACATCTTCAACGCCCTGCGCTATACGCCGTATTCCGAGGTCAAGGCCGTGATTCTGGGGCAGGACCCCTATCACGGTCCGGGACAGGCACACGGTCTCTGCTTCTCGGTGAGGCAGGGCATGGAGCCTCCCCCCTCTTTGAAAAATATCTTCCAGGAGATTCAGGAGGAACTGGGGATCCAGCCGCCGCCCCACGGGGAGCTGACCAGCTGGGCCCGTCAGGGTGTGCTGTTGCTCAACACCGCCCTGACCGTCCGGGCCGGACAGGCCAACAGTCACCGGGGTCTGGGATGGGAAACCTTCACAGACCGGGTCATTGAACTGCTCAACCAACGGGAGAAGCCTATGGTTTTCCTGCTCTGGGGCTCTAACGCCCGGCAGAAGCGTGCCCTCATCACCAACCCCGCCCATCTGGTGCTGACCTGTGCCCATCCCAGTCCGCTTTCCGCCTTCAACGGATTTTTCGGCTGCGGACACTTCAAGGCCTGCAATGACTTTCTCGGGTCACAGGGGATGACGCCCATTGACTGGTCCCTGCCCGCCCCGGCGGCAGAGGAAAAATGAGCGCGGCGCTCTGCCGTACTTCCATGGTTTGTACTACACCGCCAGATTTGTCTCACTTTTGCGGGTGATCTTCTTTACGGCCATACCTTGACAAGTTTCCGCTGGTGGGATAAAATAATTAGGATATTACAAATAAGAAAAGAGATATGAAAGGGTGACTGCAATGGGCATGACACTGGCTCAAAAAATTTTGAAAAACCATTTGGTCAGCGGCGAAATGATCCCCGGTCAGGAGATCGGTATCCGGATTGATCAGACCCTGACTCAGGACGCAACCGGCACCATGGCTTATCTGGAATTTGAAGCGATGGGCGTTCCCCGCGTCAAGACCGAACGTTCTGTCGCATATATTGACCATAATACGCTGCAAAGCGGCTTTGAAAACGCAGACGACCACCGCTTTATCGGCAGTGTCTGCAAAAAACACGGCATCTATTTCTCCCGTCCCGGCAACGGCATCTGCCACCAGGTTCATCTGGAGCGGTTCGGCATCCCCGGCAAGACCCTGATCGGCTCCGACAGCCATACCCCCACAGGCGGCGGGATCGGCATGATTGCCATCGGCGCAGGCGGCATGGATGTGGCCGTTGCCATGGGCGGCGGCACCTATTATATCACCTGCCCGAAGATCGTCCGGGTGGAGCTCACCGGCAGTCTCCGGCCCTGGGTCGCGGCCAAGGACGTGATTTTGGAGGTTCTGCGGCGGCTGTCTGTCAAGGGCGGCGTTGGCAAAATCATTGAATACTGCGGCGAAGGAGTCCGGACCCTTTCAGTTCCGGAGCGGGCCACCATCACCAATATGGGCGCGGAGCTGGGAGCCACCACCTCCATTTTCCCGTCTGATGAAACCACCCGGGCATTTCTGAAGGCCCAGGGCCGCGAGGCGGACTATACGCCGCTGTGTGCGGACGCTGACGCGGTCTATGATGAGGTGGTGGAAATTAACCTGAGCGAGCTGGTTCCTCTGGCGGCATGTCCCCACTCCCCGGACAACGTCAAATCCGTGGAGGAGATCGGACCGCTGAAGATTGATCAGGTCTGCATTGGCTCCTGCACCAACTCCTCTCTGCAGGATATGCTCAAGGTTGCGCACATCCTCAAGGGCAAAACCGTACACCCTGACGTTTCCCTGTCCATTGCCCCGGGCTCCAAGCAGGTGCTGAACATGCTGGCCGAGAACGGCGCGCTGGCAGTGATGATCGACGCGGGCGCGAGAATTTTGGAGAGCGCCTGCGGCCCCTGTATCGGCATGGGCCAGTCGCCCAATTCAAAGGGTATCTCCCTGCGGACCTTCAACCGGAACTTTGAAGGCCGCTCCGGCACCAAGGACGGACAGATCTATCTGGTCTCTCCTGAAATGGCTGCGGCCTCCGCGCTCACCGGCGTGCTCACCGATCCCAGAGAGCTGGGCGATATGCCGGAGTTCAAGCTCCCGGAGGTATTCACCATCAATGACAACATGATCGTCCCCCCTGTTCCCGCAGAGGACATGGACAGCGTCGAGGTCCTGCGCGGGCCCAACATCAAGCCCTTCCCCGTGTCCGAGCCCCTTGCCGGCGAGATTGACGCCCGGTGCAGCTTGAAGGTGGGCGACAACATCACCACTGACCATATCATGCCCGCAGGCGCCAAAATTCTGCCCTTGCGCTCCAATATTCCGAAAATCTCCGAATACTGCTTCGCGGTCTGTGACGAAAAATTTCATGACCGGGCGCTGGAGCTGGGAAAAAGCGTGATTGTCGGCGGCTCCAACTACGGCCAGGGCTCCTCCCGGGAGCATGCCGCGCTGGCGCCCCTGTACCTGGGGGTCAAGGCGGTGCTTGTCAAGTCCTTTGCCCGGATCCATATGGCGAATCTCATCAACGCGGGTATTATCCCCATGACCTTTGCGGATGAGGCGGACTACGACCGGATTGACCAGATGGATGAGCTCTCCATGAAGGATGTGACCGCCCAGATCAAGGCGGGGGATACGATTACGGTGACCAATGTGACCAAAGGCTTTAATTTCACGGTCAGAGTTGATCTCTCAGAGCGTCAGAAGGAAATGCTCATCGCAGGCGGCCTTCTGAACTATACAAAAAACAACGCGTAAGAATACCCCGGCGTCCCAGCCGGAGAAAGAAAGGATGATACCCATGAGCAACGCAGAACAGATCAGATTTGCCCAGGAGAAGTTTGGAGAATTGCTGACCGAGCAGTTTGCAAGAATCGAAAAAATGAAGGCGGAAAAAGACTTCATTGACTACGAAAAGCTGGACAACATCATCATTGGCGTCGTAGGCGGTGACGGCATTGGCCCGGCCATTACGGCACAGGCACAGCGGATCTTGGAATTCCTGCTGGCCGATGAGGTGCAGAAGGGCAAAATCACCTTCAACGTGATTGACGGCTGTACCATTGAACACCGCGCCGAGGTCGGCAAAGCCCTGCCGGACGATGTTGTGGCGGAACTGAAAAAATGCCATGTGATTTTGAAAGGTCCCACCACCACCCCCCGCGCCGGAGATCCCTGGCCCAATATTGAAAGCGCCAATGTGGCCATGCGCAAAGAGTTGGACCTGTTTGCCAACGTCCGTCCGGTCAAGGTTCCGGAGGAGGGCATTGACTGGACCTTCTACCGCGAAAACACCGAGGGAGCCTATGCGGTGGGTTCAAAGGGCGTCCACGTCAATGACGATCTGGCCATTGACTTTACCGTAACCACCCAGGAGGGCAGCGAACGGATCGCGCGGGCGGCCTTTGAATATGCGAAAAAAGCGGGCAAAACCCGGGTCACCGCGGTCACCAAGGCCAACGTGGTCAAGACCACGGACGGCAAATTCCTGCGCATCTGCCAGGAGGTCGCCAAAGATTATCCCGGCATTGAGCTGGATGACTGGTATATTGACATCATGACCGCCAAGCTGGTAGATCCCAAGCGCCGGACACAGTTCCAGGTTCTTGTCCTCCCCAACCTGTACGGCGACATTCTCACCGACGAAGCAGCTGAATTCCAGGGCGGTGTGGGCACGGCCGGAAGCGCCAACATCGGCAAGCGCTACGCCATGTTTGAAGCCATCCACGGCAGTGCGCCCAGAATGGTACAGGAGGGCCGCGACATCTATGCGGATCCCTGCAGTATCATCCGCGCGGCTGTGATGCTTCTGGAGCACATCGGCTATGGAGACCGCGCCAAAAAATTGGAGCGCGCCCTTGACATCTGTATGTACGAGGAGAAAAAGCTGGTTGTAACCGGACGGGACACCGGCGCCACAAGCGCGGCCTTTGCGGACTATGTCATGGAGACCGTGAAATCACTTTAGAACCGAATGGAAAAGCCCGCGGGTTGCGCCGCGGGCTCAAACTGTAGAAAAAGTCCGGTTTGTACCGGGCTTTTTTGCATGTTTATGGTCAAAACAAAGAGCAAAGGACCGCCCAAAAGGGCGGTCCTTTGAAAAAGAGTCTGCTTACGTTACGCTTTGCCGTTGGATCCGAACAGACGGATCTTTTCAATGACCTTTGCCTTGACATTGTCGCGGGCCGGGCCAATATATTTTCTCAGGTCGAACAGGTCGGGCTGTGCCGCAAAGATCTCTCTGATCTTATCCGTGTATGCACAGCGGAGCTCTGTGTCAATGTTGATCTTGTTGATCCCCAGAGAAACCGCCTTCTGGATGCTGTCATTGTCCACGCCGGATGCGCCGTGCAGAACAATCGGCATGTTCAGGTCGTTCTTGATGATTGCGAGACGGTCAAAGTCCAGCTTGGGAACGCCCTTATACTTTCCGTGCGCCGTACCGATGGCAATGGCCAGATAATCCACATCGGTCTCAGCAACAAACCTCTTTGCCTCCTCGGGATCTGTGTACATGGCGTCCTTTTCGTCCACGCTGATGTTGTCCTCAATGCCGCCCAGACGGCCCAGCTCAGCCTCGACGGAAACGCCGCAGGCATGCGCCACATCAACAACCCGGCGGGTCACGTCAATGTTGCCCTCCAGCGGATGGTGGGAACCGTCGATCATGACAGAGGACCAGCCGTTTCTGATACATTTCACCGCGGTCTCAAAGCTGCCGCCGTGATCCAGATGGAACGCCACAGGAACGCTGACGCTCTCTGCCGCATGGCGGATCATTGCGGAAAGATACGCAATGCCCGCATAGGAGAGGGCGCCCTCTGTGGTCTGTACAAATACAGGGGATTTTTCCTCCTCTGCCGCCTCGACAACAGCCTGGAGCATTTCCATGTTTACCACATTGAACGCGCCGACCGCATAGCCGTTTTTGTGCGCATGATCCAGAATCTCTTTACCAGTTACTAACATATTCTACTACCTCCATCGTATATATAATGATTGATTTATTTTTCATACTTGGGCTTGCCGGAGAGCCGGAGCGTCTCAATCTGCTGTGCTTCCAGCATCTTCTCCGGATCGGAGATATCCAGCCGCTTCATCCGCCCGCAGTGAATACAGACGAACTCCAGCCAATGATCCTCCACCTTGAGCTGAATCTGCGGATGACTGCAGGCACAGGCCAGCTTGCCTCTGGCCCCCAGCTGCTTGAAGTGCTCAATCACCGCAACAAACTGGGCAACGGCCGCGGCCTCCGCCGGGTCCCGGCTTTGGGACTGGAGAAAATCCTCCGCCTCCTCCAGATCATCCTCATCCATGTAGAACTGCTCCTCCAAGAGGTTCTCAACCCGTTCCCGTTCGCCCACCGCCAGGATCAGCTCGTCCGTCTGGGGACAGTTGAACTCCCGCAGAGACTCGAGCCAGAAGGCCCCGCGCTTCACCTTGAACACATGGGCGCTGTAACAGTCCAGACACACCGCCTGTATCTGACAGTGTCCCCGGTCAGGCGACGTCACAGCCGCAAAGGGCTGGTGACAGTATTCGCACAGGATCTGTTTCCGCTCACTGCCTGAAAAGGCAAAGGCCGACAGCTCCTGCAGCTGGATTCTCCCGCAGGCCGGACATTGAAACCCGGCCCACGTTTTGCTTCTTGTTATCATATGTATTATTCCCATCATTCCCCGGCATGATCCCGGTAATAGTAAAATAAATACTGCTGGGCAAAGCCGCCGAAGCCGCCGTAAGTGCTGGCCGCAAAGCTGGCCGCCTCCCGTTCCGGCACCTGATACACCTCCCGCATGACGCGCTTGATCCATACGTCCTGGGGAAAGACCTCGTACCGCCGGAGCGCAAACAGCAGGATGCAGTCCGCAACCTTGCCCCCCACGCCTTTCATCTGCATCAGGGCTTTCCGCGCCTCCGCGGTGGGCAGCTGCTCCAGCGCCCCGGCGCAGATCTCTCCGGAGGCAAGCCGTCTTGCGGCATCCAGCAGATATTTGTCGCGGTAACCCGCCCGGAGAGGCGCCAGCTCCTCACGCTCCAGTCCGGCCAGCCGCTCCGGCGCCGGAAAGGCATGATACTGCCTGCCCTCGAACTCCACCGGCTCGCCGAAGCTCCGGCAAAGGCTTTCAATGATCCCCCGGATCCGGGGGATGTTATTGTTGGCCGAAATGATAAAGGAGGCAATGGTCTCCCACAGCTCCTGCCGCAGAATCCGGAGCCCTTCCCCATACGCGACACAGGGCGCAAGGGACGGATCCCGGGCAAGCAGATCGGCCTTCATGGCTTCATAGTCCATGTCAAGACAGAAATAATCCGTCCAAAAGGCGTTGTCCGCCTCCGGACAGCTCAGAATCCCGTCCCGGATTCTGCACACCCGGCCGCCCGCAATCCCCACATAGGCGTCATCTGACCGCGTCCAGCGGAAACACTGACCGCATTCAAAGGTGGCCGCGGGCGCGAACTCATGACCGGTCAGCCGGATCATGTCTGTTCTCCTGTTTCATATTCAGCGTTTTGACGTTCACATGGACCCAGCGCACCGTGATGGCGGTGAACTCCTCAATAGCCTCCTGAATCCGGCCTGCCACAAGCCCCGCCTGCTGGGACACCCGGCAGGGAAAATTCACGGACACGTCAATATCCAGCATCAGCCTGCCGCCGGGGGTGGTGGAATTCTTGATCTTCAAAATTTTGTGTATACTGGGAAACCGCGAAGCCTCATAGGTACAGATGTCGGATATGGCCTTTGCCGAAATCCGGTATTCCCCCAGATAGCTGTAGGCCGGCCGCATCACCGTCTTTTCCTCCACAATGGTCTGTCCCTTCTTCTTGAACAAAAGCATCAGCGGATCGGTGAAATACCCCGAAAACTGCCGCTTAAGCTCAAAGGTCGGGACCGGAATCACATGCTTTCCCTGCTTGTTCCGCATTTCCGCGGCGATCTGCCGCTCCTCCGGTGTGGAGACCTCCTCAATACGGATGATCTTCTGGATCGGGCCAATGCCGAGGGCGGCGGCGATCCGGTGCACCATTTTGTCGCTGGTCCCAATTATGAGGAGCGATTCCACATGATTGTCCAAAAGCGCCTGCCGCACCACGGCCATGTGCTCCGGCTCGCTGAACACAGCACAGCGGACCGACGCCACCTTGGTGGGCTCCCGCTTTGCGGATTTTCCGGCCACAATTCGGTTATCGGAAATCAAAAGGCCGTCGTCAATGATATAGTCAATGTGATTCTCCCGGGCGACCCACATGCTGTGGTGGCTTTTCCCTGTCCCGGACTTCCCCACTAATGCGTAAACCTTCATGATTTATCCCTCAATCTTCCGTCTGCAGGGCCGTCTGGTCGTGCTCCAGCAGTTTGTAGGACAGCCGCATCAGGCTGTCGCTCAGATGGACATTTTCCACCGCAATATCCTCGGCGGCGGAAAGCTCTGTATAAGAAAAATTCAAAAACGCCCGGATTCCATAGCTGATCAGCTCCTCCGCCACCGCGTGCATGGCCTGCTTTGGCACCGCCAGAATGGCCATTTCGGGATGACGGGCTTCAATGAAGCGTTTGATCTCCTTGTAGTCCATGATGGTATGTCCCGTGAGCGTGGTACCGATCTTGTTCGGGTCCGAGTCAAAAATTCCAATCAGCTTAAAGCCTCTGGATTCAAATTTCGTATTGATGGCAAAGGTCCGGCCCATGTTTCCCGCGCCCACCAGCACCGCGGTGTAGCCCCGGTCCAGCCCCAGGATCTTTGCGATCTCGCTCTGCAGGGACTTGACATTGTAGCCATAGCCCTGCTGTCCAAAACCGCCGAAGCAGTTCAGATCCTGCCGGATCTGTGAGGCGGTCACGTTCATCCGCTCGCTGAGTTCCTTTGAAGAAATCCGTTCGATGCCGCTGCTCAGCAAGTCCGTCAAATACCGATAATACCGCGGCAAACGGTTGATGACCGATGCCGACACCTTCTTCTCCATTATACTCGCTCCTTGCGCCGGGGTTTCCGGCTGCCTGCCCGTCAGAGCGCCGAAGCCATACGGACTGCATTTGTAAAATCCCCATTGTTCAGCCCTTGCACTTTTGGCGCATCGTCCTGATTCGGTTCCAGCCTTGTTAAATTACTAACGAAATTATAACACAAGGATTTTTATTTGTACAGGGATTTTGTAAAAAAAGTTTTAACAGTCTGTAAAAATTTCATACGGATTCCACAGGGGTTTTCGGCGTTCCGTACAGAGGAACAGCCCCGCGGCAGACGCCGCGGGGCCGGAACTTCTCTATTGCGCGGCAAAGCGCACCGTGCCGCCCTGTTTTTCAAAGGCAAGGCTTTTTTCCAGCGACGACTTCGCCCCCTGCACCACAACGGTCAGCGTATGGGCGCCGTCCTCAAGTCCGGACAGATCCGCCGTCCACGCGAACGGAATCTCCGCCGCCGCGCCCCATGCCTGTCCATCCACCTGATATACCGCGCTTTCCGGCACGTCCTCCGGCAAATAGGCATAGGCATAGACCGGCACCTGCGCCGCCGGGGCCGCCCGCCCGGACAGCGCCGCGAAAACATAGTCCGACTGCTGACTGCTGTAGTTCAGCAGAAACGGCCCGTTCTGGAGCGCCTCCTCAATTTCCGCCACAAAATCGGGTTCCAGCGCCAGATTGTAGCTCATGTCCTCTATGGCGTTGGGACTGCTGAAATAGGTTATCATCTTCACCTGCGGATAGCGCATGGCCACATTCCAGTACATGGCCCGCAGTCTCGGCTCGCCCCACGCAAAGAGATCATCCCCGTCCGCATAGTTGAGCCGGCTGCTGATGGCCCCCTCGCTGATGGCAAGGGGCTTTTGGATGTTGTTCTCCTCCATGAAGCGAATCACCGGCTTGAGACTGTTGGTGTGCCAGGCATAGTCCCCGGTCATAAACACCACGGCGTTTCCCTTTTCCGTGTCGGGATTTCCCATAAAGTCCCGCTTGATAAAGCTGGAAACCCCGATCCAGTCCACATAGGAATCGCCGGGATAGTACAGGGACATGGGCCGGTCCAGCGCGCTCATATCATTGGGCGACCACATGGTGGCAAACCCCGGATAGGTGTGGACAATGTCCGCGATCTTCCGGTATGCCTTGACAAAGGCCACCGGGGAATCGCCCCGGGTGTCAATGTTCATTTCACCGCCGAACCGGACAATCACCGGCTTGTGATAGGCGGCGAGATTGTCCAGCGTCCGGCGTATATATTCCTCATTTTCAAAGACCAGCGTTGCGTCCATGGTGTTCCATGGCATCAGACAGAGGCTGTCCGCCCCCGGCAGAATCTGACTGCCCGGCTTCCAGAGAAAATCCTGTCCTTCGTCAAACTCCACATAGTTGGAATACACCGCAAAGCCATGGTCAAAAAGCCTTCCCGTGCCGTCGGCCTGACCGTTGCTGTCCGCCGTAATGCCCGCGTAGGTCCCGGCCCTTGGCTCCAGCGCCGCGCCGTAGTACAGGGCCTCCTCCGGCGGCGCCTTGGTATAGAGCTCCAGCTCGGCCTCCATGACCATGGCCTCTTTCTCCGCATAGCTCTCCTCCCATGGAACCTGCGGGAACCGGAAAACCTCCAGATCCACAGTGCGCTCCGCCTGGTTCCAGACCGTCTTCATACAGTAGTCAGAATAGCCGCACTCCTGATTATAGGCATCCGGCAGGGAGCCCAGATCCTCCACCATGGCGCAGAGGCTTTCGCCGAACCGGTATCCCGGTATTTTGACGCCGTTGATCCGCACGGTTTCCGCGGCTGCGGCAAAACTGCCCAGCTTTTTGCCGTCTGTGCCGCTGCCCCTTGTCACCTCGGGCAAATCCGGTTTCTCCGGCCGCGCAGCCACCTTGATCTCTATGGTATTCTTCTCTTCATCCCAGTTTTTTGTAAATCCGTACCGTTCAATCTCGTCCAGCACCACAGCGGTCCGCCCGCCCAGATTATAGCATTGAATGGGCATACCATCCAGCCGCGCCAGCACATCGGTGGGACAGACCTTCGTATTTTCAAATCCAAAAGAACAGCCTCCTGTGACAGCCAGGAGCATACAGGCAATCAGCCCGGCCAGAAGGCAGTTTCGGCATCGCATACGCAGAACTCCTCTCTTTCCGATTGCAGTATCTTTGCACAATATCCGGTACAGTATACCATATTCCGCCGGCGCTTGTCAATTTTCCGCCGTTCAGCCCCAAAATGATTGGGCGGCTTTCGGGGCGCGGCGTGAAAAATCCGCCGCGCAGACCGCTTGGGTCCACGCCGCCGGCCACGCAAAAAAAGGCCCCCTGTTCTGTCTCACAGAGGGCCTTACTCTTGCTCTTCTTGCACTGCTTTCATGGATCTTTCTTCAAACCTCCTGTATCACAGACCGGAAGCCCGGTTCATTCTTGTACTCTTTTCTTTCCTTTCCGCGATGGTTCTTTATGCCCCGAAGCCGCTCAATCTCCTGCAAAAGCGCGGCGGCGAGCTGTCTGACCGCGCCCGACTGTCCGTTTGCTTCCTCCTGTGGGAAGGACAGGATTGGGACTGGGGCAATGAGTTCATGCAAAGGCACGCCAAAGAACTCCGCGATCTTATAAAGGGTGTCATACCGGACATTGGCCTGTCCGGCCAGTATATTGGCCAGCGTGGAACGGGAGACGCCGCATCCCTCAGAGAGGTTATCCATTGAAACCCTGTTGCTGTGCATCAGTTCTCTGATATTTCCCGCGAGTAGATTTTTATTCTGCTGTAATGTCATATTCTCTCCTCCTTTTTATCCCGCTTTTAAAGCAAAAAACTCCATGGACCATGGAGTTCGAGACTTATAAAAAGTAAGGAATAAAAATAAAATGAAAAAAGATTAAAAATGGTTTTCCTTGTCGAACTCCCCGGTGCTGCCAGAGGATATAACATCCAGCGGCCTCCGGCGGTTGGGGTATCAGACCGCCGCCGGAGTCACTGTATGTTTTAGGGATATGGTGTGAATGCTTATTTTTTTATAAGCGTTCAGGCCCTGCGGCTCTTCCGGTTCATAGAACGGCAAAGCGCAAGGAGAATTTGCAGCAATGGTCACGAAAGCGAATGCGCAGCAAGCGATGACACCGCCGTGCTTTGCCACAAAGTTCTTAGCATTGTTCAGAAACTTTTTCATCTTTATTCAACTCCTTCCCTTTTATAAAAGCTTTTATATTAGCGGCTCCCATGGAGAGGGAGACCGCTAATTGTCCCATGGAAAATGCCAGAAGCCATTGACTGGCCTCGTGTATGAGCAGAAGGGCCGCAATCACGGCAGCGCTCTGCACCGCGCAAATCAGGATGCTTGTCCGGCGGTATTGCCGCCGCTCTGACTCCCCGTATCCCTTATTCGCGTGATGGACCGGCGCGAACGCCAGAACCATGACCGCTGTAAACAGCACAGCCCCTGTGATAACCGGCGTATACCAGACAGCGGGCAGAAAACAGAGCATAAGGGTCAGGGCCGCAAACGCGGCAACCAGAATTCCAAAGCACCGAAGCGGTGTGTCCGCATGATAGCCGCCCGCAAAGATCCGAAGCGGAACAAAGGCCAGAAAGAAGCATACCGTCTGTAAAAAATTACGGGTGAAAACCGACAGCACCAAAATGGCCGCGATCTCTCCGCATGTTGACAGGAACAGCTCCAAACCATATCTGCAGCATGCGGCATCCTCATCCTTGATCACATGGTTTTCCTGCAGCAAAAGTGTGATACTCCGTGCAATCCGTTCTATGAGAACTCCCTCCCTTCAACTGCAAAGAGAGTATAGCATATATTTCCTTAGAAAATTATGGTTTCTTCACGAAACGGCAATTTTTACGCATGACATGAAAAATAATAGCAAATTTTGTCGATAAAAGAAAAAGTCCGTCACAAAATGACGAACTTTGTAATTTGTTAAATCCCGAAAATAACAAATGAGAACACAAATTCATGATGATCCCGCCCCGCGCGGAAGATGTGCTTATATTTCTCCAAGGTCTGCTGGATATTGTGCAGGCCGATTCCATGATTCACAGGATCCGCCTTGGTGGTGCGCAGGGAAGCGTGGACTTTGGCCGGCGCCGGATTGATAATCCTGCAGAGCAGGGAATCCTTCTCATAGATCAGGGATATCCGGATATAGGGATCCTCGACCTTTTCACAGGCTTCAATGGCATTGTCCAGCGCGTTGCCGAGCAGGACGCAGATATCCATGGGATCCAAGTTGAGGTCCTCCGGAATCTGAATTGTGCTTTCAAACCGGATTTTCTTATCCAGCGCGGAGCTCTTTTTGGAGAAGAGAATCGCGTCCAGTATCATATTTCCGGTATCAAAGCCGCCGGAACCCTGCTGGGTGATCTGGTTCTCCAGATTTTGGATATAGGCAATCCCCTGGTCACACTTTCCCGTCTCGAAACAGGATTTCAAGGCGATCATATGGTTTTTCAGGTCATGCCGGACGCTGCGGATCTCCTTTTGCGCCACCATCATCTCATCCATATGCTTCATCTGTGCATTGAGCTGCTGTTCCAGCATACGCTTTTTGTGTAACTCCTCGGTCTGCTTTGCCACATGCTCATAGAGGTACAAAACCAGAAACATACAGTAAAGCAATCCAATGGAGCAGAGAATTGAGCCGGTATGCAAATAGGGAACGGTGACAGAATCTTGCAGTGTAAACAAAAGGAAAACCGCCAGCAAAACTGTGGATACAATAGAGATAAATAAAACCCAATATGATCCTTTCACATTTTCAAGATTCTTTTTCCCACGCATACAAATCAATTTTGCTACCACAAACAACATAGCCTTTGAAAGAACGATTCCAAGCAGACACAAATCCTCATTGTTAGTTATCTCCTGCGCAGAAACATCCTTTACTGTCATCATAAAGAACAATACCACTACCTCAATAACCGCAATTAAAAGGAAGTTGAATACTGCCAGTATGATTTGTGTTTTTATATTTCTTTTATAGAGCATTGATGCAAAAAAGAATAAAACCGTCATTCCAAGCAAATTGAAAATACTGGAATCAAACAATGCGTTGCTTATATTGATCATAACAGTCAACGCAACTATGCCAGCCCAATAAACCCACTTCGGAAAACTTCTCCGCTCCAAATAGGTATCAAACAGCATAAACACCACAATGGACTCAAAGAGTCCGGTCAGCACGCTGACCACAGAATAAATACTCACAGCCAGTACTTCCTTTCCATCAATTTCATATACTTGTCAACCATTGCGTTTTTATAGGTTCTGCTCACCGGAATCTTCTCATTGCCGCAGTCCATTTCCATATCCCGCTCGCCAATCTTTTTGATATGTCCCATATTTACAATAATGGATTTATAGCACAGGGCAAACACATCCGGATCCAGCTTTTCCATCACCTCCGCCATGGTTTTGTAGGTCTGGTATACCTTATCGTTTCTGGTATGTATTTTCATTAAGTGGCCAGCGCTTTCAAAATACAAAATATCCTCGCAGAACAGCCGGACCGTAGCTCTGTTTTCAATGAAAACAAAAGTCTTTCTCTCCTCATCCAGCCGTTTGCACGCCAGACGGACGGCGTCCTGAAATTCTTCAAACGACACGGGCTTGAGCAGGAAGCGCAGCGGCCCGCACGCGAAGCTCTCCTGCATATACTTCTTATGGCTGGTAACAAAGAAGATCACCGCATAGCGGTCCTTGCTGCGGATCATGTTGGCCGTATCCAGACCGTTCATCCCGCCCATCTCCATGTCCAGAAAAACCGCGTCATAGAGCGAGCCGTGTCTCTCGAACATCTTCACCAGCTCTTCGCCGCTTTCAAACACATCACATTCAATCTTGACCTGTGTGATTCTGTCGGCATATGACTCCAACACCGACAAATATTGTCTGCTGTCATCGCATAGTGCTATCCTCATACCATACTCCTCCTAGGAATTTATTACAACCCCAAATTTAAAATAATCACTTTTTTCCGCCTTTGCCCGCACGCATTTTACTTCACATAAACGTATTTTTTCGCAGTCTCGCCCTTTTGCAAGAGCAAGGCAAAGGCCTCAATATATCCCGGCAAAACACTGGACGCTGTCCGCATTGGCCGGATTCCTTCAACAATATCACTTATCTTTGGGAAAAATTATAGATCACGAAATAACGGGAAAACTGACAGGAATGCCAGCCCGCGTGCCGGACCTGATTCCCAAATATCCATCCTTAAAAATACCTCCAAACGCACTTTAAGTCAACATTATATTTTATATAAATACCGATTTACCGGTATTTGAGTGTGTTGAAAAACTCTGCTTTGCGGAAAATTTCATTTTGATTTATCTTGGAATCCATTGGATCTCCGGATTCCGGCGGAACCAGGTCATCTGGCGTTTTGCATAGCGCCGGGATTCCCGTTTCACCGTTTCCACCGCCTCCTCCAGAGAACATCCGCCGTCCAGATACAGAACCAGCTCCTTATACCCAATGGCCTGCATGGCGGTGGACTGCCGCGGCACACCCATGTCCAGCAGACGGCGCACCTCCTCCAGAAGCCCCTGCTCCATCATCCGGTCCACCCGCAGATCAATCCGCCGGTACAGGCGCTCCCGCTCCATCGCCATGCCAAAGAGCGCCGCGTCATAGACCGGTTCCTTTCTGGCCCGCCGGTCCGCCTCCGCCTTGGTCAGGCCGGTGGTCCGGATGATCTCCAGCGCGCGGATCACCCGCTTCACATTGTTGGGATGTATGGCCTCCGCCGCCGCCGGATCCTCCGCCCGCAGAAGGGCGTGAACCGCCGCCGGGCCCTCCCGTCCGGCCAGCTCCTTCAATTCCCGGCGCAGGGCGTCGTCCCGCTTTTCCTCCGCGAATTCAATCTGGTTGATGATACTGTCCACATAGAGCCCGGTTCCGCCGCAGAGCACCGGAAGCCGCCCCCGGGCCAGAATGTCCGCGATACACGCCCTGGCGTCCCGGACAAAATCCGCGACGCTGTAGTCCGTCCCGGGCTCCACAAAGTCCAGCATATGATGGGGTACGCCCCGCATATCCTCCCGCGGCGGCTTGGCCGTGCCAATGTCCATATACCGGTAGATCTGCATGGAATCGCAGGAAACCACCTCACCGCCGCGCGAGAGCGCAAGGTCAATGGCATAATCCGTCTTTCCGGAGGCCGTGGGCCCCACCACGCATACGATTTTTGGTCTATGCAAAAAAATCCTCCTCCTTTTCCGCAAATATGAATGCCGCGAGTTGTTCCCCCAGCGGGCGGCAGGGCATAAAACGGGCGCAGCCGCCCTTGCAAACCGGCCGCTATAGCTTGCGCTTAAACAGCTTTTCGATCTCAGTCTTGGTGAACCGTACCTTGATGGGTCTGCCGTGGGGGCAGGTTCTGACCCCCGCCCGCTCCATGTCCTGCACCTTCCGCACCAGGTCCTGCATCTCCGGCAGGGAAAGCCGTTTATTGGCCTTGATTGCATATTTGCAGGAAATCATGTCAAGGGCCCGCTCCTCAAAATCCGCAACCGGGTGCTTCACCTGCTCACGCAGGGCGTCCGCAATCTCCAGAACAAGATCCCGGATGGTCTGTTCGTCCGCCGCAACCGGGGTTCCATGGACAATCACCGCATTGCCCCCAAAGTCCTCCATCTCAAAGCCAAAGTCCCGGAACTGCTCCAGATTCTCCATCACAGCCTGTTTTTCCTGAAAATCCAGCGTCAGAATCGCCGGGGTAAGCAGCATTTGGGACAGGCGCTCCTTTTTCAGATAGGCTTCCCGCAGCTTTTCAAACCGGAGCCGTTCATGGGCCGCATGCTGGTCAATGAGGAACATCTCATCCCCGGCCTGACATATGATATAGGTGTCAAATACCTGACCCACAATTTGATCCCCAGCCGGCTTTTCCTCCAAATCCGCCCGTGCAAAGCCGGGCAGTACCGCCTGCTCATGCGCGGGCGGTTCCTCTGTCCGGGCCGCGGCGGCCGGACTCTGGGCCGCCTCCTGCTCCAACAGCGCCTCCAGAACCTCCTCCGGGGACTGTTCCGCCCCGTTTTCCCGGAACATGGTCTGGGCCGCGGGGCGGACGGGCTCCTTCTGGCCAGGTATGGTGTTTTCCAGATACTGCCGGACCAGTCCGGGGCTGACCCGTGCCGGGCCGCTGTCCCTGCGGTCCGGGAAGCGCGGCGCATGGGCCGTACCTGATACTGCCCGCGCAGGTTCCTCCCGGGAGACCGCCCCGCTTTCCGGCTGTCCGGCGCGTTCTTCCCGCGCGCCCTGCGGCGGTTCCTCCGCCGTCCGGCCGCTGCAGACAGCGTTGCGGATGGCATGATAGGCAATGTCATAGATCTGCTTTTCATTGGCAAATTTAATCTCGGTTTTGGCCGGGTGGACGTTCACATCCACAAGCTCCGGGGGCAGGGAAATTTGAATGACGAAAAAGGGGAACCGCCCCACCATAATGGTATTACGATAAGCCTCCTCCGCCACCTTGGCCACAACATGGTTTTTCACATACCGTCCGTTGACAAACAGGGTCTGCCGGGTCCGGTTCCCGCGGGCGATCTCCGGCTTGCCGATCACACCGCTGATATGTATATTCTCCTCGGTATAGTCCACAGGGATCAGGGCTTTGGCATGGTCAAGGCCATAGAGCTTCAGCACCACGTTTTCCAGTCTGCCGTCCCCGCTGGTGGCAAAGACCTCCTTTCCGTCACAGATATAGGAAAAGGCGATCTCCGGCCGGGAGAGGGCAATCCGCCCCAGCAGGTCGGACACATAGCCAGCCTCTGTGGAATCCTTCTTCAAAAATTTCATCCGGGCGGGGACATTGGCAAACAGGTTTTTCACCACCATGGTGGTCCCGTCGCCGCAGGCAATAGGCTCCTTCCCCCCGGGAACGCCATGCACCAGCTCCAGATACGTCCCCTCCTCCGCCTCCGGTGTCTTTGTGATGACCTCCACCTCCGCCACGGCGCAGATGCTGGCCAGCGCCTCGCCCCGGAACCCCATGGTACCGATCCGGAACAGGTCCTCAATCTCCGACAGCTTGCTTGTGGCGTGCCGCAGAAACGCGGTCTCCACCTGCTCCTCCGGGATGCCGCCGCCATTGTCCGTCACCCGGATATAGGCCACGCCCCCCTTTTTGATCTCCACGGCAATCCGGTCCGCGCCGGCGTCTATGGCGTTCTCCACCAGCTCTTTCACCACGGCGGCCGGCCGCTCGGCCACCTCGCCCGCCGCGATCTTGTCGGCCACGGCCTGGGATAATACCTGAATTTTGTTCATATCCTCACCTCACTGTCCCTGGTCTATTGATTTTTTGCCTTTGCCTGGAGGTCGTAAAGCTTGGTCAGCGCCTCCACCGGGGTCATGACGTTCAGGTCAAGCCCCTTCAGTTCCTCCAGAACCGGGTTTTCCGCCGCTCCGAAGAAATCCATCTGCACATCCTGCGCCGCTGGCACCGTATGCCGGGTTCGGATTTTCGCGTCCCGGACCTCCTGCTGGTCCTCGCTCTCCAGGGAGGCCACAATTTCCCGGGCCCTGCGGACCACGGGCTTTTTCACCCCGGCCAGGGCCGCCACGTCCACGCCATAGCTCTCGTCCGCGCCGCCGCGGATGATCTTTCGCAGAAAGCTGATGGTATCCCCGCGCTTTTTCACCGCAATGCAGTAGTTCTTCACATTGGGAATCTTGTCCTCCAGCTGGGTCAGCTCATGATAATGGGTGGCAAACATGGTCTTGGCCCCGCATTTTTTTACATCCGCTATGTATTCCACCACAGCCCAGGCAATTCCCAGGCCGTCAAAGGTGCTGGTGCCGCGGCCGATCTCGTCCAGAATGACCAGACTCTTTTCCGTGGCGTTGTCCAGAATATAGGCCACCTCGTTCATCTCCACCATAAAGGTGCTCTGCCCGGAGGAAAGGTCGTCTGACGCGCCCACCCGGGTGAAAATCTTGTCCACAATGCCGATTTCCGCCTCGGCGGCGGGGACAAAGCTGCCGGCCTGGGCCATGAGCACGATCAGGGCCGTCTGCCGCATATAGGTGGATTTACCGGCCATGTTCGGCCCGGTGATGATTGCCACCTGGTTTTCCCGGTTGTCCAGGGTCACATCGTTTGGAATAAACAGGCTGTCCTTGTTGAGTTTTTCCACCACAGGATGCCGCCCGTTTTTGATGATGATTTTGTCGCCCATATTCACTTCCGGCATGGCATACCCGTTTTTTTCAGCCACAGCCGCATAGGAACAGAGCACATCCACCACAGCCACGGCCTCCGCGGTCCGCTGAATCCGTTCAAGAGCCTGCCCCACCCGGTCGCGGACCTGACAGAACAGCTCGTACTCCATGTCCACACTCCGGGTGCTGGCGTCCAGAACCGCCTCCTCGACCTCCTTGAGCTCCGGCGTGATATACCGCTCCGCGTTGGCAAGGGTCTGCTTTCGGATAAAATAATCCGGCACCTTGTCCGCGTACATTTTGGTGGCTTCCACATAGTAGCCGAAAACCTTGTTATAGCCCAGCTTCAAGGTCTTAATTCCAGTCTTTTCCTTTTCCTTTTCCACCAGGCCGTTCAAGATGCTCTTGCCGTTTACCATCAGGTTCCGGGTCTTGTCCAGCTCCTCATTGGCCCCGGGCAGAATCAGGCCGCCGCCCCGCAGGGTTGCCGGCGCGTTCTCGTCGATGGTCTCGTCAATGAGCTGGCAGATGTCCTCCAGAAGATCCATGTTCCGCAGGCATTGGCGAAGGAGCTTTGCTTTGGTCTCCCCAAGGCACCGTGCGATGTCGGGCAGCTGTTTCAGCGAAATTTTCAGGCCGGTCAAATCGCCGCAGGCCGCGTTCCGGTATACAATCCGGTTGATGAGCCGCTCAATGTCCGCGATCTTTTTCAGGGCCTCTGTGATCTCCTCCCGGAGCAGGGGATCCTTCACCAGCTCGTCCACGGCCACATGCCGGTTCTGAATGGCCGCGCAGTTCATCAGCGGCGCGGTCAGCCATTTGCGCAGGAGCCGGGAGCCCATGGAGGTCCGGGTCCTGTTCAGCGTGTGGAGCAGGCTCCCCCGCGCGCTCCGCTCCCGCAGGGTCTCCAGCACCTCCAGATTCCGCAGGCTGTACATGTCCAGCTGCATATTCTGTTCGTCCCGGTTGACCTCCACGCTCCTGATATTTCTCAGCTCTGTCTTCTGGGTCTCCTCCAGATACAGAAGCAGGGCGCCGATAGCGCTGACACAGTTGGGCTTGTCCCCGAGGGATACTTCCTCCAGACTCCCGAACTGGACCGCCGCCTTCTTCTTCGCCTCGTCCTGGGCATAGGCCCAGTCATAGTAATTCCGCACCACACCGCGGGTCTTGTCCCGGATATCCTGAACCAGTCCGGTGTTCTCATAGCCCCGCAGGTTCATAATGACCTCAATGGGCATGTATTTGGCAAGCTCATTGAGCAGGCAGGCGGTGAAATCCTCCTGATCAATCTCATGGGCGGCGCACTCACCGGTGGTGATGTCCACAAAGGCCAGCCCCGCGCCCTTCTCCCCCACGGAAATGGAACAGAGGTAATTGTTCTTGCCGGCGTCAAGAGCCGCGGTGTCCATGATGGTTCCGGGCGTCACCACCCGGATCACCTCCCGCTTGACAATCCCTTTGGTGGTGGCTGGATCCTCGGCCTGTTCACAGATGGCCGCAGAATAGCCGGCCGCCACCAGCCGGGCCACATAGCCGTCCACCGCATGATAGGGGACGCCGCACATGGGGGCCCGCTCCTCCATACCGCAGTTCCGCCCGGTCAGGGTGATGTCAAGAACCTTTGACGCGACCAGAGCGTCGTCGAAAAACATCTCATAAAAATCCCCCAGCCGGTACATCAGGATGCAGTCCTGATACTGGTTTTTCACCTCAAAATACTGCCGCATCATGGGCGTCAATTTCTCCATCTCCACCATCTGCGCCATGTCTTGCCTCCATTTCTGTTCCTTTATCATATTCATATCTTCATTTGTTCGGCTCATCGTTATTTTTCATTCTCTCTTGTATAGGAAGAAAACCGTAGGCCGGATTTCGGCCAACGGTTTCATCAGCAACATACCGCAAAAGGGGCTGCTCCCCCTCCGGCGGTTCTATCTCTATACAGTTCGGTTTAATGGCATCCCGCACAGGAGGAGCAGGAGCCCCCGCAGCCGTGTCCGCCGGAAATGGCGTTCTGGATGATCTGGTCCATCTGAGACAGCACATCGTCCAGATTCCGGTTTGCCTCAATATACTCCCGGATCACCGCGTTCTCCGCGATCTTGTTAAACTCCTCCTGGAGATAGCCGTTGATCTCCTGGGCCTCCTCCGCAGAGGGCTGACGGTCCGCAAAGGCCGCCATCTTCTTCTCGCGCTTGTCGTTATAGCCGCTGATCAGATCCACTGCGGTCTCGTCGCCGGACAGAGCCCGGTTGGCCTCGTCCGCCCGCGCCTTCAGATCGCTGTGCGCAATCAGCTCGCCCAGTTCCTTTGCCTTCTCAAAAATTTTTTCCTGATCCATATTATGATTTCCTCGCTTTCCATAGCCTTGCCGTTTCCAATGTTTTTCAGGAGCCCTCTATCTCGCCGAACAGGGACCAGGTCTGGCTTTTTGTGATCCGAACCCTGACAAATTCCCCGACCAGAGACCGGTCTCCGGGAAAGTTGACCACCTTGCCGCCCTCGGTTCTGCCTGTAAGGGTCTCCTCGTTGTTCTTGCTGGCCCCTTCCACCAGAACCAGCTCCGTCTTCCCCAGGTACGCGTCATTCCTGCGCCTGGATATTTCATTCTGTACCTCAAGCATCCGCTCAAAATTCCTGTGCTTCTGCGCCTCGTCCATCACGTCGGGCATGGACGCCGCCGGCGTCCCCACGCGCTTGGAATAGATAAAGGAGAATATGGTGTCATACTCCACCTCCCGCAGGACGTCCAGGGTCTGCTCAAAATCCTCGTCCGTCTCCCCGGGAAAGCCCACAATAATGTCCGTGGTCAGCACAATATCAGGCATTTTTTCCCGAACCTTGGCGATCAGATCCATATACTGCGCCCGGGTATACCGCCGGTTCATGGCCGCGAGCACCCGGTCTGAACCCGACTGAATGGGCAGGTGCAGCTGTCTGCAGATCTTGGGCTCCTCCGCCATGGCGGCGATCAGCGCATCCGACAGGTCCTTGGGATGGGAGGTCATAAACCGCACCCGCTCAATCCCGTCCACCCGGCACACCTCGCGCAGGAGCTGTGCAAAACTGAGCCCGGTCTCCAGATCATTGCCATAGGAGTTGACATTCTGCCCCAGGAGCATGACCTCCCGATAGCCCAGGCCCGCCACCTCCCGCACGTCCGCAAGGATGCGGCTGTGGTCACGGCTTCTCTCCCGGCCCCGGACATAGGGCACCACACAGTAGGTGCAGAAGTTGTTGCACCCGTACATGATGGGGATTTTGGCAAGGGGCGGGTCGTCCCGCTTATAGGTGACCTCTTCAAAGATCGCGCCGTCCTCGTTCTCCACATCAAAGACCCTGCCCTGCCTCATGACGCCGTCCAAAAGCTCCGGGAACCGGTACAGGGCATGGGTGCCGAACACCAGATCCACATGGCTGTATTTTTTCCGAATGGTCTCCGCAATATGCGCCTGCTGCATCATGCAGCCGCATACGCCGATGATCATGTCCGGCCGGCGCCGCTTCTGGTGCTTCAGGGCCCCGATGTTGCCAAAGACCCGAAGCTCCGCGTTCTCCCGCACGGCGCAGGTGTTGTAGAGCACCAGATCCGCCTCCTCGGCTTTGGCGCAGAAGCCAAATCCCATGTCAGAGAGCATGCCTTTGAGCTTTTCCGAATCGCTGGCGTTCTGCTGACAGCCATAAGTCTCCACAAAGGCCAGCGGCCTGCGCACCCGGCCGCTGTTTAAACCGCGGATCTTTTCGATAAACTCTCTCTGCGCCGCCATCTCCGCGGCGCTGACCGTTCTTGTCTGCTTCATTGCTGGTTCCTGTATTTATTCAAAATCTTCTCGATCCTTGAGATTGGCGTCAGCAGCTCGCTGATGGAATTCTCCTCATTGAGGGTCTTGATCAGCAGCGCGATGTATTTGGACATATCCACCTCATGATACCAGGCGGCCTGGAGCAGTTCCGGACTCCGGTAGACCAGATTGGTAGTGAATACGGCGTCAATCAGGCCGGACTCATAGGCCTGGTTAAACTTGCTGATTCCCTCGGTGAACAGGCCAAAGGTGGAGAATACCAGAACCCGGTTGGCCTTGCGCTTTTTCAGCTCCTTGGCCACGTCAATCATGGAATCGCCGGAGGCGATCATATCATCCACCACAATGACGTCCTTGCCCGCCAGGTCATTGCCCAGGAATTCATGGGCCACAATGGGGTTCTTGCCGTCAATGATGGTGGAGTAGTCCCGCCGCTTGTAGAACATGCCCAGATCCATGCCCAGAACAGAGGAGTAATACATACAGCGGCCCATGGCGCCCTCGTCCGGGGAGATAATCATGGTATTTTCCTTATCCAGCATGATCCTTTCATCATAGCGCAGGCAGGCCTTGATCATCTGATAGGTGGCGTGCACGTTCTCAAAGCCGTTGAGCGGCACCGCGTTCTGCACCCGGGGGTCATGGGCGTCAAAGGTGATGATGTTGTCAACCCCCATCTTCTCAAGCTCCTGAAGCGCCAGAGCACAGTCCAGAGACTCCCTCGCAACCCGCTTATGCTGGCGGCCCTCATAGAGCATAGGCATAATCACCGTGATCCGCTTGGCCTTGCCGCCCATGGCCGAAATCACCCGCTTTACATCCTGATAATGGTCGTCCGGACTCATGTGGTGCTCCATCCCGTACATATTGTAGGTCACGCCGTAGTTGAAGGCGTCCATCACAATATAGACATCATAGGTCCGCACCGAATGCATGATCATGGCCTTTGCCTCCCCGGTCCCGAATCTGGGACAGCTGATGGGGATGATAAAGGACTCAATGTCATTGTTCTTGCCCTCGTTGAAATTCTGGAGATGCTTGTTGATCTTATAGGTTATCTCCTCGCAGCCCTTCATGCCGATAACTCCAAGTCTTCCTAAATTATAAGACTCGATTGCGCTATCCATGTTTTACACCAATCCTTTCAAAGTACATACAAACTTATATTTTCCGGCGCGCCGCGCCTAATCCATAACAAATTTCACTCCGTGCCGCCGCGGTCAGTTATAGGCGGACAGCAGGTCGTAGCGGATATCCCAGAGCTTCTGGGACAGGTCGACATAGTATTCATGGGGATTCTCAAAGCGCTTGACCTCATCCCAGATGGTGTCCAGCCGGTCCTTGCAGTAATCCTTGATCTCGCTTAGGGTGGGGGACTGGTATACGCACATCCCGCTTTGGAAGATAGGCACCTGCAGCTCCACCGCCTCAAAATCCGTCACCAGCTTCCGCTTCCAGGTGTTCCTGGGATCAAATATCTCATAGGGCCGGGAACTGTCAATGGTCTCGTCAAAGGTGGTCAGCACGTCCGCGATGGCCATGCCGGTCTCCTTGGAATACAGACGGTATACCTTTTTAAAATAGGGATTCGTAATCTTGATCACGTTCTCGCTGATTTTGATCTTGGGCCGGATCTCCCCGTTCTCCTCCACAGCCACCAGCTTATAGACGCCGCCGAACACAGGCTCGGATTTGGAGGTAATCAGCCGCTCACCCACACCAAAGGAATCGATCTGCGCCCCCTGGAGCAGAATGTCCCGGATGATATACTCGTCCAGAGAATTGGATACCACAATGTTTGCGGTCTCCCAGCCTGCCTCGTCCAGCAATTTTCTGCATTTTTTGGTCAGGTAGGTGATGTCCCCGCTGTCAATCCGCACGCCGCAGCTGGTGATCCCCATGGGCCGGAGCACCTCATTGAACACGCGGATGGCATTGGGAAGCCCGCTCTTGAGTACATTGTAAGTGTCAATCAACAAGGTACAGTTGGTGGGGTAGGCCTTGGCGTAGGCCAGAAAGGCCTCGTACTCGCTGTCAAAGGACTGCACCCAGCTGTGGGCCATGGTCCCCAGGGCCGGAACACCGAACATCTGGTCCGAGATGGTGCAGGCCGTTCCGGCGACGCCGCCGATGTACGCGGCCCGGGCGCCGTAGATCGCCCCGTCATAGCCCTGCGCCCGGCGGGAGCCGAACTCCATGACGGGAATGTCCCCGGCCGCCCGGACGATCCGGTTGCTCTTTGTGGCAATCAAGCTCTGATGGTTCACGGTCAGCAGGATCATGGTCTCTACAAACTGCGCCTGAATCAGCGGCCCGCGGACTGTCACAATGGGCTCGTTGGGAAAGATCGGCGTCCCTTCCGGAATGGCCCAAACGTCACAGGAAAAGCGGAAGTCTCTGAGATAGTCCAGAAACTCCTCCTCAAACATCTGCTTTTCCCGCAGGAACGCAATATCCTCCTCCTCAAACTTGAGGTTTTTCAGGTACTCGATCAGCTGTTCCACACCGGCCATAATGGCGACACCCGCGCCGTCCGGCGCCTGGCGGAAATACATATCAAAATAGGCGATCTTATCCCGCATGCCCTCTTTGAAATAGCCGTTCGCCATGGTGAGCTCATAAAAGTCAGTCAGCATTGTGTAATTCATACAGTCAAAGCCTTCTTTCTGAAACCGTCCGAAACTGACGGGCATATATCGCGGCCGCGGGATGGAAAATTCCCGCTCCGCCCAGTGCACAGTCTCCGCCGCAAGGCCTCGCCCCGCCGGACCGCACACTAAAATCCACGGATAGTAGTATAACATAAGATCTGATAAAAAAACAAGCGTTTCCGGCAAAAACTTGACAAAAAAACTGAAAATCTGTATGATTCAGTAGGAACGGTAGTTTTTCCGCCGAACCCGGACTGGAATTTGTATATTTTCACGAATTCCCTTGGGCCTGGGAGAGGCGAACACAATATGGTTAACACAGGCAAATTTGCGGAAACATTGTGTCAAAATGCTCACAAATTGTGGCTTTGCAAGGACGGCAAACCCTAAAAGCGCAGGGCATATCGGTTTCGACGCTCCTGGGCCTGCTCCGGTTCCAGATTTATACACGCTTTAGAAAGGCGGTGGCATCCATGAAAACCCGGCACTGGCTTCTGCTCTTCGGCGGCCTGCTCTTACTCTGTCTGATCTGCACACTCTGGTTCCCGCACCTGCACCCAACCGGCTGTGTGGCCGAAATCTATCAGGACGGCGTCCTGATCCGCGCCGTGGACCTCTCCGCCCTGACCGAACCCCTGGAAATCCCGCTGGACGCCGTACACGGCCAAAATATCCTCCTTGCCGAGCCCGGCCAAATCTCCATGAAATCAGCCAGCTGCCCGGACCAGCTCTGCGTCCGGCAGGGAACCATCAAAAACGGCGTCTATCCCATTGTCTGCCTGCCCAACCGGGTCGTGGTCAAGATCACCGGCGGCCGGGCAGCAGAGGTAGACGCGGTGAGCAAATGATCCGGCAGTTTCTCATATCTTTTATGCCGGCACGGCAGAAGGGAGCATACTTTATGCAAACAACAAAACGTCTGGCCGTCTGCGGTATTCTGACCGCCGCGGCCCTTACCATCTTTGTGCTGGAGGCCCAGCTTCCGCCCCTGATTCCGGTTCCCGGCATCAAGCCCGGCCTGGCCAATATCGTCACCCTGTTCGCCCTTGTGTTTCTGTGTCCCAGGGACGCGTTTCTGATCCTGCTGGCCCGGACCCTGCTGGGTGCTTTTCTGGTGGGGAACCCCAGCATTCTGCTCTACAGTCTGTCCGGCGGCCTTGTCTGTCTGGGCGCGGAAACTCTGCTTGTGCGGCTCTGCGGACAGCGTCAGATCTGGGCGGTCAGCGCGGCGGGTGCCGCGGTCCACAACCTCACCCAGCTTCTCACCGCCGGACTCGTAACACGGACCGCCTCGGTCCTGTGGTATCTGCCGCCCCTGCTCGCGGCCGGTATTCTGACCGGGCTCTTCACCGGGCTCTGCGTCTGGTACCTGAACACCCGGCACCGCCCGAAAATTATGAAATGGCTCCGCACCGGAAAGCCCTGAGCCGGACAGACCGCATCAGGAAAAGGGAAAAGGCGTCCGGACGGCAGAAACCGTCCGGGCGCCTTTTTATACCTAAAATGCCATTGTGGTCATCAGGGTCATTTCCGGCTGTGAAACATCCATCCGGCTGTGCTGTACCACCACCGGGACATCGCTCTCAATGATGAGCGCATACGGCTTTTCAAAGGGGATGGACTGGCCCCCGCTGTTTTGAATCCGATCCAGCCTGATATGATTGGTCCGGTTGTTTTCGCAGACCGCCGAGAAACCGCCCAGAGGCTCTTCGTCCTCAAAGTACACCGTAATACCGATGTGCGCGGTTTGTCCGGAGACATTCAGGACGCACACCGCCTCATGGCTCACAAAATTTCCGTTCTTCGTACTGCTCATAAAGCCGTCGGCAATCGCCCACATTGTTTTTCCAACATTCATTCCGCTCCCATCCTTTCTCTGCTTGAAATATTCTTCCCAATCGCCCGCAAAACACCGCGGCCTTTGGTTTTCATCTACAGGGTTATGATATTGAACGAGTTGAGCACCGAACTGATCAGGATGGCCACAATGAACACGGGCGCCACATATTTGACAATGACCCGGTACATTTTTCTCCGGCGGAATCTGGAGGACAGCATCACCTCATCCTCCACCGTGTCCACCCCTATGACATAGCCCACAAACAGGCAGGTCAGCAGCGCGCCCACCGGCATCAGCACAGAGTTCGTAATAAAGTCCATAAAGGACAGAATATCCATATTCAGGATCTTCACATCCTGCCATACGCCAAAGCCAAGGGACGGGCCCAGGCCAATGACAATCCCGCAGGCGGCAATCACCGCGCAGGCGGTCCGGCGGCTCATGCGGAACTGGTCGCATACGGTGGAGACCAGCGCCTCCATAATGGAGATGGACGAGGTCAGGGCCGCAAACAGGACCAGCAGGAAGAAGGCTGTCCCCACCACCCGTCCAAAGGGCATATTGGCAAAAACCTGCGGCAGAGTAACGAACATGAGACCAGGCCCCTGGTTCAGGTTTTCGCTTCCCCCAAAGGCAAAGACCGCCGGAATTACCATGAATCCGGCAAGGATCGCAATGCCGGTGTCAAAGATCTCAATCTGGCCCACGGATTTCTCCAAATCATCCTCCTTGCGGAGATAGGAGCCATATGTAATCATGATGCCCATGGCCAGAGACATGGAATAAAACATCTGCCCCATGGCCGCCAGAACCATGTTCACGCTCATTTTACTCGGATCCGGCACCAGAAAATACTTTACGCCCTCCATGGCGCCGGGCAGACATACAGAATAGATCGCGATGGCAATGGTCAGAACCACCAGCAGAGGCATGAGCACCCGGCTTGCCGCCTCAATTCCCCTCTTGACACCGCGAACCACCACGGCCGCGGTGACCAGCACAAAGGCGATCTGCCAGATCACGGGCTCAAAGGGCTGTGCGACGTAGCTGTTAAAGAATCCGGCGCTCTGCTCCACCGACGGGTTGCTCCCGGTCAGAAACACCGCCAGATATTTGGTGACCCAGCCGCCGATGACGCTGTAATACGGAAAGATGATAAATACTACAATGACCGCGATCCAGCCGATAAAGCTGTACTTTTCGCGCAGTGCGGCAAACGCGCCAATGGGGCTTTTGCCTGTCTTCCGGCCAATGGCCGTCTCGGTCAGCATGACCGTGAAGCCAAAGGTCACCACCAGGATCAGATAGGTCAGCAGGAACATACCGCCGTAGTTGGCGGCCAAATACGGGAACCTCCAGATATTTCCCAATCCCACGGCCGAGCCGGCCGCGGCCAGTACAAAGCCCAGCTTACTGGAAAAATTGCCTCTTTCGTGCATACACATTTCCTCCCTCAATCGCCTTATTTCCGCTTATGACATCAACAGGGCCGCCAGTCCAAAGGACAGGCGGCTCTATTCTCATTATTCACAAGTATATCATGCGCACGGTATAAAGGCAATACTTTTCTGCAATTTTCTACTTCTTTTTTGACTGACGGATCTGCTCCTTCATATCCTCGTGCTGCCGCAGCGCCTCCTGGGTCATGTGCTCCAGGTAGCCCCGTTCCTCGAACCGTTCCACCAGAGCGCTCTCCACAATGGGCTCCGCCTGATGCACGGCCTGATATTTGTAGATCAGCTTCAGAAAGATCGGCGTCAGAATGGTGGTCGCCACCACCATGATAATCACCGGCGCAAAAAACTCCGGCACCATCAGTCCCAGCGCGGCCCCCTTGGTGGCCACAATCAGGGCCACCTCGCCCCGGGATACCATGCCGATGCCGATTTTCGCGGCCTGCAGATTGGTATACCGGCACATCTTTGCCCCCAGGCCGCAGCCAATGATCTTGCTGAGAATTGCCACAAGGGTCAGCAGAACCATAAACATGATGATTGTACCGTTCATATTGCTGACCGTCACCTTCAGGCCCACGCTGGCAAAAAACACCGGCGAGAGAAACATGAAGGAAATGGCGTCGAACCGGGTCTGCATATAGGTGGTATGCCGGTTGTTGGACAGGATCAGTCCGGCCACAAAGGCGCCCGTAATGTCAGATACGCCGAAAAACCGCTCTGAGGCATAGGCCATCAGCAGGCAGAACGCAAAGGCCAGAACCGGGAACCGCCGCAAATCCTTCTTATACCGGTTCAGCCAGGGCGTCACCACCTTGATAAACAGCAGAGCGATCAGAATACAGAACACAAAGAAGCCCAGAATCTTCAGGCCCGCCATGGCAATGCTCACAGAGGAATCCGCAAAGCTGGTGATCACTGTCAGGGCAATGATGCCCAGCACGTCATCAATCAGGGCCGCCCCCAGTATGGCGTTGCCGGACTTGGTGGACAGCTTGCCCAGCTCCTTGAGGGTCTCCACCGATATGCTCACCGAGGTCGCCGTCAGGATTACGCCCACAAAGATGTTCTGGAGCATGGCCATGGGGTCCCCGGTTTTATTGAAAAAGCTGGTCAGCGCCCAGCCGCCCAGCAGAGGCACGATTACACCCATAACCGCAATCACCGCGGAGGCGACGCCGCATTTTTTCAGCTCCTGTACGTCGGTTTCCAGGCCGGCGCTGAACATCAGCACAATCACGCCGATTTCCGCCACATTGCTGATCAGGCTGGTCTCACCGATCCATCCAAGACAGGCCGGGCCCAGTATCAGCCCCGCAAGCAGCGCCCCCACAACCTGGGGCATCTGGATGCGCCGGGTCAAAAGCCCTAAAAGTTTGGTGCTCAGCAATATGATTGCAATGTCTAACAAATACTTAACTTCCATTCCTTTTTCCCTCTTTCTGTCTCGTTTCAAACCTGAACTATTATACTACAGATGCTTTTTGAAGTCTAGCACAATTTCCGCCAATAAATACGGTGTTTTGTTCATCAAATTCGTTGTTTCGACACATTTCCCCATCGGGTCCAAACCCCGCCGCATCCCCTCTCCGCACCGTTTTTTTCCAGCCGGTTAAAATGGAATTGACACCGGTCCCGGCTTGTGTTACGATACTCCTGAAGTCAAATCAGCTGATAAAGAAAGAAGGGACTGTCATGCTTCCATTTGAATATGAAAACTCCACCCGCCTGGTCTTTGGTCCGGGCCGCCGCCGGGAGATCGGCTGCCTGCTGGCGCCGTATCTGGCAAAAGGGGAAAAGCTCCTCCTCCACTACGGCGGCGGGAGCATCCGGAAAAACGGCGTCTATGCCGACGTCACCGCTTCATTAAAAGAGGCCGGTATCGCCTATACAGAGCTGGGCGGCGTCCAGCCCAATCCCCGCCTCTCCCTGGTCCGGGAGGGCATCTCCCTCTGCCGACGGGAGCATGTGACCATGATCCTGGCTGTGGGCGGCGGAAGCGTCATTGACTCCGCAAAAGCCATTGCCCTCGGCTCCATGGCCCAGGACGACGTCTGGGATTTTTACACCGGCGCGGCCGACCCGGAGGCGGCCCTTCCCGTGGCGGCCATTCTGACGCTGCCCGCCTCGGGCAGTGAATCCAGCGTCAGCACCGTTATCACCGACGACGAAAAAACCGGGCGAAAGCTCGGCCGGAACCACCGGCTTAACCGGCCCGTCTTCAGCGTGATTGACCCGGAGGTCTTCCTCTCCCTCCCCAGGTCACAGATGGCAAACGGCGTATGTGACATGATGAGCCATATCATGGAACGCTATTTCACCAACACCCCGCACACGGATGTGACAGACGGCATGTGCGAGGGGATTCTCCGGGCAATCCTCCAAAACGCCCGGCGTCTCCTTCAGGACGCGCATGACCTTTCCGCATGGTCAGAACTGGGTTTTGCCGGCGCCCTGGCCCACAACGGCCTGCTGGGTCTTGGCAGGGAAGAGGACTGGGCCAGCCACCGGATTGAGCACGAGCTCAGCGCTGCCTATGACATTGCCCACGGCGCAGGTCTGGCCGTTGTCACGCCGGCCTGGATGAAATACACCGCGCCGGAGCATCTGTCCATGTTCGCCCAGTTCGCCGTCAACGTCATGGGCGTATCCGGCGCTCTGCGTGATACCGGAGATGTGGCCATGGAAGGCATCCAAAAGCTGACTGAATTCTTTCTGGAGCTTGGCCTGCCTGTGACCCTGCCGGCGCTCGGCATTGACGGCGCCCGGCTGGAGGAGCTGGCTTCCGCGGCTGTCACCGCGCCCCTTGGCGGTCCCCGCACACTGGGCGGCCTGAAAAAGCTGGACCGCGCCGATGTGCTGGCCATTTTAAAGCTGGCGCTGTAGTACGCCTTCAAAAATTTGACAAAATGTGATTTTACAGCCCAAAAAGGAGGATTGACATGGAAACAAAACAGTACATCTGTCCCAAATGCGGATGCCAGCGGTATGTCTCAGACCAGTTCCAGGCCACCGGCGGGAACTTCGCAAAGCTGTTCGACATCCAGAACAAAAAATTCATCACCATCATCTGTGACCGCTGCGGATACACCGAGCTTTACAGCGCGGAGACCTCGGCCGGAATGAACATTCTGGACTTTCTCATTGGCAGCTGAGGCCCCTGCAGGTCCCGGCTGCGGACCATGGTTTTGGGTCCGTATGGACTGCGCGCGCAAACGCCCCTTTTCCGGGGCATTTTTCTTTTTTCAATGCCAGAGGAAAGCCCCTGTCCCTGACATAAAATTAACGATTTCTTCTGCCCGTTTTTCCTTGACAAATCCGGGTCAGAACGGTATACTTTAATCTGTGTGTGCATAAGACTGAAACCGGTTTTTTCGTCAAAAAATTAACACTTTGAACGGAGCGTTCCGGGGTCAGGATTCCAAGATAAAGGAGGAAATGTCATGAGAACATTTCGGGGCGGCGTACACCCCAACAGCCAAAAGGGCGCGACCAGCGCGAAGCCCATTGTCGATCTCAAGCCGCCGGAGGTACTGATCTATCCCCTGTCACAGCATATCGGCGCACCCGCTGTCCCCTGTGTCAAAACAGGCGATACCGTGCGGATGGGCCAAAAAATTGCGGCGGCGGACGGCTTTGTTTCGGCCAATATACACGCGTCTGTGTCCGGAAAGGTAAAGACCATTGAAAAGCGTCTGCATCCCAACGGCTCCTGCGCAGAAAGCATTGTCATTGAAAACGACGGCCAGGACACGCCGGATCCCTGTCTGCTCCAGCCGGAACGGGATTACAAAAAGCTCTCCCCCAAGGAGCTTATCGGCCTGATTCAGGAGGCGGGCATTGTGGGTATGGGCGGCGCGACGTTCCCGACCCATGTCAAGCTCTCCCCCCCGGATACGGCAAAGATTGACCATGTGATCATAAACGGGGCGGAGTGCGAGCCCTATCTGACCTCGGACCACCGGGCCATGCTGGAAACCCCGGAGGACATCCTCACCGGTCTGGCGGTTATGCTCCGGATCTTCGGACTGACAGAGGGCTATATTGGAATTGAGGACAACAAGCCGGACGCCATTGCCAACATGAAGGCCGCGGCCGAACATTTTAAGGATGCTGTCATCCATGTGGTGTCCCTACGGACAAAATACCCCCAGGGCGCTGAAAAACAGCTGATCAGCGCCATCACCGGACGCAAGGTGAAGCCGGGCCAGCTGCCCTGGCAGGTGGGCTGTATCGTGTCCAACATTGACACCAGCGCCTCAATCATGCGGGCGGTGGTCAGAAACCAGCCCCTGATGCAGCGAATCGTCACCATCGGCGGCGACGCCCTGAAAAATCCCATGAACTACCGGGTGCGGACCGGAACGCCGTTCTCCTACATACTGGAACAATCCGGGGGATTTTCCCAGGAGCCGAAAAAGGTGCTCATGGGCGGACCGATGATGGGCATGGCCGTGCCGAATCTGGACGTTCCTGTGATCAAGGGAACCTCCGGCATACTGGCCTTCGGGGAAAGGGCGGCCAGTCTGGAACAGGAGCTTCCCTGTGTCCGCTGTGCCAAATGCCTGTATGTCTGTCCCATGAACCTCCAGCCCAATCTTTTGGATAAAATGTCCCGGGCTGACAACTTTGACGCGCTGGAAAAACTGCACATTTCCGACTGTATCGAATGCGGCAGCTGCGCCTTTGTCTGTCCGTCCAAACGGCGGCAGGTACAGCAGATCAAGGTTGCGAAGGTCAAAATGCGAAACGCCCAGACAAAGGCAAAATAGGGAAAGGAGTATGTTTTCATGATGGGAGAAAAACTGATCGTATCACATGCTCCGCACATTGCCGGCAAGGACTCGATCCAGCGCATTATGCTGAACGTGATCATCGCCCTGCTTCCGGCATTGCTTGCGGGGTGTCTTGTGTTCGGATACCGCGCCCTGATCGTCACTCTGATCTGTGTGGTGTCCTGTGTCGTCTTTGAGGGCCTGTGGCAGAGAATCCTCAAAAAGCCTGTGACCGTGTCGGATCTGAGTGCCGTGGTCACGGGCATGCTGCTGGCCTTTAACCTGCCGGCGGGCATCCCCCTTTGGATGCCCGTGATCGGCTCATTCTTTGCGATCATCATTGTTAAGCAGTTTTTTGGCGGTCTGGGGCATAATTTCATGAACCCCGCCCTTGGGGCGCGGGCCTTCCTGCTGGCCTCCTGGGCCTTGGCAATGACCACCTGGCCGGAGCCGGGGACCAGCATTCCCCTTTTCCGCACCGCGGATGTGGTCACCTCCGCAACCCCGCTGGCGGCCTATGCCAGCGGCGCCGGACAGCTTCCCTCCTGCCTGAGCCTTTTTCTGGGCAATACCGGGGGCTGTATCGGTGAAACCTCCGCCCTTGCCATCCTGCTGGGCGCGGGCTGGCTGCTGGCCTGCGGCGTGATCCGCCTCCGGGTGCCGGTGGCCTTTATCGCCACCGTCGCCCTCGGCACCTGGGCCTTCGGCGGCCAGAACGGCCTTTTTTCCGGCGACTGGCTCTATCAGATCCTGTCCGGCGGGCTGATGCTGGGCGCGTTCTTTATGGCCACGGATTATGCCACCACGCCGTTTACGCCAAAGGGACAGGTCATCTTTGGGATCGGCTGTGGTATCATCACGGTATTGATCCGCATCTGGGGCGGCTATCCGGAAGGGGTCTCCTATTCCATTCTGCTGATGAACGTCGCCACCCCGCTTATTGACAAGGTGACGGCGCCCCGCCGCTATGGTACTTCCAGATTTCAGAAAAAGGAGGCGGCATAGTTTATGAAAGAAATTACAACCCTTACTGTCAAGCTCCTGCTCATCTGCGGCATTGTGGCCGCACTGCTGGCAGGCGTGAACCTTGTGACAGAACCCATTATCGCCGCCAACAACCAAAAGACCTTTGAGGCGGCCATGGCCGAGGTTCTGCCGGAGGCCAGCTCCTTTGACCAGCTCTCATCTGAGGGCTTTACCCCATCCGAAACCGGCGTCAGGCTTGACTCCATTTACCGGGCCGGAGGCGGCGGCTATGTGGTCAGCACAGTCTGTTCAGAGGGCTATGGCGGCGACATCAGCGTCATGGTCGGAATTACGGCTGATCTGAAGGTCAAGCAGGCCAAGGTCATGAGTATGAGCGAAACGCCGGGCCTGGGCGCAAAATCCACAGAACCGAAGTTCATTGACCAGTACAGCGGTCTTTCCGGCGGCGTACAGGTCATCAAAAACAGCGCGCCGGCCGGTAATGAGATTGAGGCGATTTCCGGCGCAACCATCACCTCCAAGGCGGTGACCAAGGCGGTCAATGCCGCGCTGGAGGCGGCAGAGGCCGCGGCCAAATCCGGCACAGCCGCGCAGAAAGGGGGACAAAACGCATGAAACAGTCATCCTGGAAAACTTTTTTAAACGGACTGCTCACCGAAAATCCCACCTTTGTCCTGCTTTTGGGCATGTGTCCCACGCTGGCGGTGACAACGGGCGTGACCAACGCCATCGGCATGGGGCTTTCCACCACAGCGGTGCTGATCTGCTCTAACATGGTCATCTCCCTGCTCCGGAATTTTATTCCCAACAAAATCCGGATCGCTTCGTATATCGTTATTATCGCGGGCTTTGTCACCATTGTCCAGATGCTGATGAACGCCTATGTCCCCGCCCTCGCGGGGAGTCTGGGCATATACATTCCGCTGATCGTGGTCAACTGTATCATTCTCGGCCGCGCGGAGGCCTTTGCCTCCAAAAACAGCGTGGGGCATTCGGCCATGGACGGTCTGGGCATGGGTCTGGGCTTTACCTGTGCGCTGATTCTGATTGCCGCTGTGCGCGAGATTCTGGGGGCGGGCACCTTTGCGGGCATCCCGCTGTTTGGGGACGGGTTCCAGCCGGTCTCCATCATGATCCTGCCGCCGGGCGCGTTCCTGACCCTAGGAATCCTGCTGGCAATCATCAACGGCATTGCAGGCAGGAGAAAGAAAGCAAAGGAGGGCGTAAACCATGATTCGTGATCTATTGATTATCAGCATCGGGGCAATCCTGATCAACAACTTTGTCCTGGTGCAGTTTCTGGGCATCTGTCCCTTCCTGGGCGTCTCCAAGAAGGTGGAGACAGCGGCCGGCATGGGCTTTGCCGTGATCTTTGTCATGCTCTGCGCCTCGGCCATCACCTGGGTGGTGCAGGAATACCTGCTGGTCCGGTTTCATATCGAATACCTCCAGACCATTGCCTTTATTCTGGTCATTGCGGTTCTGGTCCAGTTTGTGGAGATGTTCCTGCAAAAGGCCGTACCGGGGCTGTATAACTCCCTGGGCGTGTACCTGCCCCTGATTACCACCAACTGCGCGGTTCTGGGCGTGGCCATTCAGAACGTAAGCAAGTTCGGCGGCACGGAAATGAGCTTTTTGAAATCCCTGACCTATGGCACCTCGGCCGCGATCGGCTTCACGGTAGCCATCGTCCTGTTTGCCGGGGTCCGGGAACGGCTGGAGGGCGCGGATATTCCCGCCTTTCTCAAAGGCATGCCCATTGTCCTGGTCACAGCGGCCTTGCTGTCAATCGCGTTTCTGGGCTTTTCCGGGCTCAGCTTTCAATAAAGGAGGGTTCTTCCAATGAGTCATATTTTAACCCCTATCCTGATTATCGGCGGAATGGGGCTTCTGTTCGGCGCACTGCTCGGCATCGCGTCAAAAATATTTGCGGTGAAGGTGGACGACCGGGTGCCGAAAATTCTGGACGCGCTTCCCGGCGCCAACTGCGGCGGCTGCGGTTTTGCGGGCTGCAGCGCCTATGCCAACGCCCTGGTTAAGGGCGGCGTCCGGGCCAACATGTGTCCGGTGGGCGGCGAGGCCGTCGCGGCCCGGGTCGCTGAGATTCTGGGCGTGGAGAACGAGGTCAAAGAAAAGATGGTGGCACGGGTCCTGTGCAATGGAAATCCGGAGCGGGCAGTCCAAAAATATATCTTTGACGGGCCCCGGGACTGCCACAGCGCGGCCCGGCTGGGCGGCGGCGAGAAGATGTGTCCCCACGGCTGTCTGGGCCTGGGCTCCTGTGTGAAAGTCTGCAAGTTCGACGCCATCTCCGTGGACACGGGGGTGGCTGTGGTGGATGTGGAAAAATGCGTTGCCTGCGGCGCCTGCGCGGCAGAATGTCCCAAAAAGATCATTAAGATTCTCCCCGCCAAAAGCAAGTATACCATTACCTGTAAATCAGTGGAAAAAGGCAAGGTCACCCGGCACGACTGCCAGGTGGGCTGTATCGGATGCGGCATCTGCGCCAAAAGCTGTCCAAAAGAGGCCATTACTGTTCAGGACAACCTTGCGGCCATTGACCCGCTGAAATGTGTCAACTGCGGCATCTGCGCCAAAAAATGTCCCCAGCACGCCATCAATCATGTGGATCATCTGGGCGCGCATTTTGTTATACCGCCCAAGCCGGCTGTAAAGACAGCGGCGGTGAACACGGCCGGCACCAAAACCAGCAGTGCCGTGGCCGCGGAGAAAACAGACGAGGAAATGAACACAGAGCCCAAAAAGCAAGCGTAGCAAAAATTTGCGGATACAGAAAAATTGGCAGAGTAAAATCCCGGAGCGGAATTTCTTCCTTTCCGGGATTTTTTCTTTGGTTTCAAGGCGATAACGCGGAGGTTCCGGCCATAGCTTGACACGGCACATCTCCTGTGATACACTGCATGAGAAAAATGAAAATATTTTTATCTTTTTTGCAACATTTCTTCCTTTTGAATGGTTTTATAAGTGAAAACCAAATCAAAAAAGGAGTTGTTCGCTATGAAAAAACAAATGATATCCATCTTGAGCGCGGCGGCTTTGACCGCCTCCTTCCTGCCGATATTTGCAGCCGAGCCCGCAGACTATACCGTGACTCTGAACGGCGAGAGCGCCGTCAGCTGTCAGGTGTACCAGGAGAGCGGCGTCATCATGATCCCGGTCCGGCAGACAGCGGAGGCCCTTGGCTTTACTGTCACCTGGAACGAGGCGTCTCAGGCTGTCGGTCTGGACAACGGCGTTGTGAAGACTGCGCTCACCCTTGGCTCTGACAGCTATTACAAGGCAAGTTCCGCCTTGATCGGCATGTCTGCCCCCATGGCCCTCGGCGCCGCGCCTCAGCTTATTCAGGACTTGACTTATGTTCCCGCTTCTCTGTTTGACCTGCTTCTGGGTCAGGGCGCCGTCGCCGTCAAGGACAGCGCCATCTCTATCAGCGCGCCTGAAGAAGCGGGCTCCGGTACACAGGGCAATGTCGAGATCCCGAATCCCATGGTCTCCTACGCCAGCGCGGCGGAGGCCATGAAAGCCGCGAAGCTTTCAGTCAAGGCACCGGAAACCCTTGGCGGTCTCTCTCTGTCTGACAGCTTTGTCATCACCGGCGGACTGCTGCACTTTGTCTACGGCGGCGGGGAGGCCCGGATCATTTACCGCGCGGCAAAAGCAGAGGGCGACATCACCGGCGACTATACGGTCTATGAGGATGTTCAGAAAACCCAGATCAATGGTCAGAACATCACCCTGAAGGGCAGCGGCGGCGCTTATTCTGTCATCACCTGGGAAAAAGACGGCGTCAGCTATGCGGTCATGCCGGATGAGTCGGTTTCCGCAGACAGCGTATCCGCTCTGATCTCCGCACTTCTGTAAGCGTAAGATACAAAGGATAACCGCGAAAAAAGGGCACCGGTGCCCTTTTTTCGCGCCAGGAAAGGGATGAGGGCCCTTGCAGAACCAACCGGATTGCGCACAGACAGAATACTATTTGGAGTGCTTTGGAACTATGCTCTACAGACTGGCCTTTTCGTATATGAAAAATCAGATGGACGCAGAGGATATTGTTCAGGAAGCCTTTATTCGTTATATGCGCAAGGTGCCGGACTTTCAGAATTCCGAGCACGCGAAAGCATGGTTTCTGCGGGTCACGGCCAACCTCTGCAAGAACAGCCTCAAAACCTACTGGAACCAGTATACCACCGGTCTGGACGAGGCCATGACAAAGGAGACCGCTCTGACCGGAGAGGACAGAGACGTGCTCAGCGCCGTCCTCGCCCTTCCGCCAAAGTACCGTCCCGCCATTCATCTGTATTACTATGAGGGCTGCAGCACTCGCGAAATCGCCCGGATCCTGGATAAGAAGGAATCCACGGTCCGCAGTCTGCTCAGCCGCGGTCGGGATAAGCTGAAAACACTGCTAAAGGAGGTTGACGACTTTGAGGAACCGCTATCAAACAGCCATGGATAAGCTGGAGCTTTCACCTGCGGCCATGGAGAGAATCCGCGCCGGGCTCCGGCCGCGGAAGTGGTTTTTTCTGCGCCGCCGCTTTCTGAGCCTTTCCTGCACTGCCGCGGTCTGCCTGCTCTGCGTTTTCTGCCTTCACCATTTTCAGCGGCTGACTGCCGGTGAGATCGACGTTCCGGTCGCCTCGGTGCCGGTCCAGACCGCGGCTGATCCCGCGCCTTCCGTTCCTTCCCCTTCCTCCGGCGTACCGGGACTAATCCCCAGCTCCTCTGAAAAGCCCGGCCCGACCAAGGCGCCCGGTGCCACCGGACATCCGGGCGGAACTACCCGGACCACCCCGCCTGCCAAAACAAAGGCGCCCAGCGGCGCGGCCACGCAGGCCCCGGCAATCTCCGCCCGGCCCACAGAGGCGCCGATTGTGGAGACGCCGCCGGCAGAAACAGACAAGCGGCCACAGGTTACACCGCCGCCGGATACCGCGCCCCCAGCGGAGCCGTCTTCTCCCCCGGTTCTGGGCGGCTCTGATTTCATGAAGGGATTTGCATCCGCTGAGGAACTCACCGCCAGCGCCCCCTTCTCCTGTGTGATTCCAGAGCTTTCAGGCTACTCACCCAAACGCTTTGTGCTGTATCTGGACACGTTCATTGAGGTAATCTATCAGGGGGCTGACCAACAGCTGACCTATCGGATGGGTCCCGGGTCGGACGACATCAGCGGCGACTACCGGACCTATGATTCCCAGCAAGAGCAGACTCTTGGCGCGTACACCGTCCGCCTCTACAGGAGCGGCGGGATTCTCCAAAAGCTCTGGGTCACAGATGGTACCTCCGCCTATACCCTTTGCGGTGATTCTCTGGAGGGTCTGCTCCTGCAGCTGCCCTAATCTCCTATAAACAACGAAAAACCGGATCCCAAAATGGATTCGGCAGACTGTCAAAGAACTTGATTTGTGAAGATTACGGTATATTTTTCCGGAGAATGCAAAAGAGAGCCCGAGGCTCTCTTTTTTATTCCGGACGGACTGATTGTCTTGTAGGGGCGATTCACGAATCGCCCGCATGGAGTGCATAGAATTTCAAGAAATTTTGTGAATTCCTATATTAAGGTTTTTCATATTCACCCGGTATACCGCACTTTTCCTCCAGGGCTGTGTCAGCCGGGCAGGCAGTTTTCGTCCCTGTCCTCATCCCGCAGGAGCGTCCAGGCAGGCCGCTCCGGCACACGCTTCAGCGCGCCGAGGCTCTCACGGGAAATATCACAGAAATAAAACCCGGCCTTTGGCACTTCTCCCTCCCGCTCCAGCACCACGGTGATATCATCCAGATGCAGGCCGTTAATATGGGCAAAGCTCAGATAGGCCGGCTTTTGGATATATACCGTATCCTGCTGGCCAAGCAGGGTTCGGCGGCCGGTGACAGCCTTCTTCCGGCCGGCAAAGCTCCGGTCAGCCGGAACCCGGAAGGTAATATGGCTCAACGAGATATTTTCCAGCTTTTGATAGGGAAGCCCCTGAAACAGGGCACCCATCTCCGATTCCACCTGAATGTTCTGAAAACTGATGTCGCGAACCTTTGAAACCCGAGAATCCGGGTCGCGTTTTTCAATGTCAATGAACAGCGGAAGCACCGGTTTGACCGCTTCGAGGCCACGGTTCCGGACCGAGATATTGGAAAAGGTCACCCGCTCCACCACGCCGCCGTCTTTGGCAAAGATGCCGATTCCCACCGCGGAGCCCGCGATCACACAGTTGTCAAAATGCAGGTCCCGAAAATCCCCTCGGGATTCCGTGCCGATCTTAATGGCTGTGTTGGGGGTCTCCAGAATACAGTTGCAGACCGTCATGTTCTCCGTGGGCTTTTCATCCGCTGTTTTGGCCACGATACAATCGTCGCCTGCCACAATGTGACAGTTGGAAATGATGACGTTTTTACAGCTGTTGGGATCAATTCCATCCGTATTGAGCCGGTGATAGTTATTGCGGATTTTCACATGGTCAATCTCCACATTCTCGCACCGGGACAGATGCAGCGTCCAGAACTCGCTGTACAGGAAGCTGACGCCGCAGATGGACACGTTGGAACAGTCCTCAAAGAGCAAAAGGCCGATCCGCTTTTCCAGCGGGGTGCGGATTCCCCACCAGGAGCCCCAGTCGGCCTGTCCGTTGCCGATCACCCTGCCCTCTCCGGTGATGGAAATGTCCTCCGCGCCTCTGGCGTAGATCAGGCAGTCCTTTTGCTCTGCACTGGTGATGGAAAGGTCTCCGCGGGTGGTGTCCAGCCCGCTGGCATAGGCGTCCAGGTCCTCTGTGGCCTTCAGCACCGCACCCAGCTCCAGCCGCAGGTGCACATGGGAGGCCAGGCGGATGGTGCCGCAGACAAAGACTCCCTCCGGAACGGCCACCATACCGCCGCCAGCCGCCGCACAGGCATCAATGGCCGCCTGCACCGCCGCAGTATCCAGTGTTTTTCCGTCGCCCGCGGCGCCGTAATCCTTAATCGAAACCATAGCTTTTCCTTTCTGCCGGCTCAGTCCGGCGTCCCCTCAGTCCTGCGGCTTATCCCGGTATTTGCTGGGAGAGATGCCCTCGTATTTTTTAAACACCCGGATAAAATTGTTGGCAGAGGTATAGCCCACCATCTGGGCAATATCCTGAATTTTCAGGCTGGTTTCCTCCAGCAGTTTTTTCGCCACGCCAATCCGGTACCGGGAAAGATAGTCGATGAAATTCTCGCCGAACTGCTCTTTGAAATACCTGGAAAGATAAGAGGCATTGATATTGACCTCGTCCGCCACCATGGTCAGGGACATATTGTTGTTTTGATAGTTCTGCAGAATATAGCTCTTGACCTTGGCCTTGAGCTCCTCATTCCGATTGACTTTGTAAATCTCCAGATGCTGCTGGAGAGCCTCCAGCACGCGCAGGATGGTATCCTTCATCTCCTGGACGCTCTGGCATTTAACCAGCTCCTGCACCGGATTTTTATCGAAGACCGCGTTCACGTCGATCTTCAAATCCCAAAGCACTTTATTTATGGTACTGACAATGTTGAACACAACGCATCTTGCCATCTCAATGGACAGTTTCCGCCGGTTGAAATTCTCCTCAATGATCTCGTTGAGGATTGCAAGCGCCTTTTCCATATCGGAAATTTTCACACAGTTGATAAACTGCATCTCTTTATCCGCGGGATAGTAGTATCCCTCTTCCGCCCCCTCCTCCGGGATCTCCTGACTGTAAATGACCGCGCCGACCCCCTTGATGAGCTTGTGCTCAATGCCCCGCTGGGCCTGGCTGAACGCCCTGGGAAGATCGGTCCCGCCGTACACCGTATCGCTGACCGAGATGGTAATCCGCACGTTCAGCGCATTTCCGGCGGCCTGGATCCGCTCCACCGTCTCGCCCGGCACGTTCTGCATGGGCGCGTCGCTGCCCTTGACCAGACAAAACTGGTTACGGTGCAGGGCGATCAGATATTCATTTTCCGGCAGTTCCTCCTGGATCCGCTGAAGCACCACAGTCCGCAGGCTGAAGAACCCCTTTTCCCGGATATCCAGCTCACAGTAGAGCACCCGGTAGCAGGGATGCACAAATTCTGCGGCGGTCTCCTCCGCCTGATCCTGGGGCAAAGTCCCGGCCAGAAATCTGCCGTAGATCTCACTTTTGATGATGGGAAGCTGTCTGCCGATCTCTGTTTTCAGTTCCTCCCGCTCTGTCATAACTGAGGCGATATTCCGCCGGATCGCGTCATACTCGTTCTGCGTCTCCTCCTCCCGGCCGCCGAAAATCCCCAGAATCTCCTCCAGGGGCTTATAGTTCTGCCGGCTGAACCGCAGAGCCAGAAGCCCGCCCAGAAGCACGGCCAGGATCCCGGTGATCCAGATGAGGATCCGCAGGAAATTCATCCGCTGTTCCAGCTTTCCGGCCGAGGTCAGGATCATATAGGTCCAGCCGTGCACTGAGGTGGGGGCGACCCGGTACACATACTGGCTTCCGTCCATCCGCACGGTCCCGCTCTCCCCGTCCGCCTGCGCCATTTTCAGGCCGCTGATCTCTGTGCTGGAAAATAGGATGTTCCGTCCGCTGTCCATGATGACCACAATGTTGGGATGCTCCTGCTTTTCAGAGGTCACCAGGGACGAGAGAAACTCCGGATTCAGATGCAGGACCAGCTTGGGCACACGCTCCATTTGGTACATGACAGGCAGGGACTGGATCAGAACCATCTTCTCACGCTGGCGTTCCCCGCTGGAGGAGACGTTGAGCTTTTCGTAGTAAAAGTCGTTCTCCGGGTTCTGCATCAAATAGGCCCAACGCTCATAGGATATCCCCTGGTACTGATAGAGATAGGGGTAGAAGGTGGTATCCTCCACCACGCTGTCCGCGCCTACCACAAAATGCGTGTCCGGCAGATAGAGGTAAAAATCCTCAATCAGCCCGTCTGTCATTGGAACAGAAAAAGACAGATCCTTCACAAAATTCTGAAGCATCTGTATTTGTTCGCTGGTAAAGGGTTTTTCCATATTCATGACCTCTTTGAGATATGGGGTCATGGTGATCTTCTGGGCCAGGGCGTTAACCGCCGAGAGCTTGGTGTCGGACACCATGCACACCTGCTTTACCAGGGCGTCGTTGGTGTCCTGCACCTCTTTTTTATAGTCGCCGAAGATCACAAAGGAAACGATCCCGAAAATCAGCAGCGGGACAAGGAATATGGTGAGGTAGGAGAGCAGAAAGCGCCCGAATACCCGCTCGTGGTTTTGCCGTCTGTTCCACCATGCCTTCTTCATACATACTCACTCCTTATCCCGTTGTTTTCACCATTCCTATTTATATACTACCGCAATTTTGGGCTCCGAATACCGCAGAGAGATAAATATCTTGGAATTCAGAGACGGATCGTCGTTCCGGGTCACAATATCGTGATAGGAAATGGCGCGGAACCGGCGCTTTCCGCTCTCAGCGCTGTCATATTCATACACATAGGCATTGGTCATGACAAAGATGTCGTTGGACATGGCGTCAAAGCCCTCGTGCTGAATGAACAGACAGTTATCCACCATCTTGACCGGCGTCCCCAGGTTCTGACGCGCCTGTTCCGCAAAGGCCACAGGCGTACTGCCGGGCTTCACATCAAAGCCGCCGCTGTAGCCATAGACCTGATTTTCAGACAGGTCATAGAGGATGTTGACCTTGATGACCTCGCCTTTGTTGTTGGTTCCAAACTGCACCACGTCTCCCTCTTCCACCGGAATCGCCCGCGTCACATTGTCAACCTTTATTTCATAGTCAAGGCTCACATTGTCCGCCACGGCATAGGCCGCCTCCTTGCCGCTGACCCAGCCGTTGAGCGATGGGGTTGGCAGACCGTCCGCGGTCAGGGTGCTGCCGATGTCGGTGACCAGCATCATGGGACTGCTGTAGCCCACGGTGCTCTCCTTGCCAGGAATGATGACGATTTCCGCCGCCACGCTGTTGGGGTTGGAGGAATAAGCCACCGCGCCGGGATAGTATTCGTCATCATCAAAGTATGCACTGCTGGCAACTGAATAGCCGTCCTCGTCATCCAGATTGTTCTCGTCCGGTGTAATGACGGCCCGGGTGTTCGATCCGATCAGGATCTGCCCGCCAATGGTCTTGCTGCCGTTCTTATACCGGTTCTCCTTGGCGTTCTTGCCCGTGGGGACGCTTCCCAGCTGCCGGAAACCAAGCTCAAACATCTCCGCGCTGGCAATGTCAATGGTTTTCAGATTTCCCGCGCTGTCCAGCATATACCGGATGAGCTGGGGTTTTTTCAGGCTTTCCGCCAATTCTCTGGGCTGAACGGATTTGCCTGTGCCATACAGCTTGATCTTGCCGCTGCTCTGGGTCTCAATGAATTCCTCGTCCATGGTAAAGATCTTGAACATCAGCTCCTGTGAAAAAGAACTGTCCTGCAGGACGCATTTCGCCAGGTAGCCATAGCTGAGCGCGGTACCGTCCGCGGTCAGGATTGAGACAATGTCCCCTTCTCGGTTGAGCACAAATTTATAGCTGTTTCCAAGCAGGATCTCGTCCAGTGCATGGTACTGGTAAAACGCCCGGCCCAGCCGGTACTGCGTTCCCGCGTCATCGATCACATAGATCTCACCCTCGCGCTCCACCTTGCTGCGCACCGCAAATTCCGCCTGACGCTGGACCTGATAGATCTCAATGAATTTTTTGTCCGCGCTGGCGCAAACCTCCAGCACACTGTCAGGCGTCATGGCGCTCAGCTCGATCTCCGCCCCGTTTTCATCATACAGATAGTATTTGTCATACTCGGTCAAATTGATGTTCTTTGACGTATCTTTTTTATTATACAGCATTTTCGCGTTGGAATCAATAGCGCCCAGCACAATCACGTCGTATGCGGTGATATGCACCGCATCAATCTGCCCGTTTCCGGTGTTGTCCACCAGCGTAATTCTGCCATAGTCCGGAAGCTCCAGCCCAGCGTCGTCCATCTTAACCACATTATTGTTCCAAACCGTGACCGCATAGGGGGAGAGCTTCAGCACCTTTTCCCGGTCGCTGTTCTCAGGGTAGTAGGTAAAGGCACCGGGCACATAGGACTCGCCGTCCCGGGCACTGATCTGATACACCGTGTTGTCGGACACGTCCAGATACAGAATCTTTCTGATCCCGCCCTGTTCCGTATAGTAAGCTTTGACCTGATATCCCAGGTACTTGCCCTCATACTCTTCCTCAATGTCATAGCGCACCTGATCAATGGTGATTTGGCCGTCCTCCACGCCGCCGCCGTCCGGAAGGCTTACAAACCGGTTCCCGTCGATCACGCCCTCTGCCGTATGCACACCGAAGATGAACTCCATCAGAGTCTCGTCGCTGGACGCCGTGTACTGCTTCTGGCCTCCGCTCAGGATCCCCATGACCGGCTTTGTCTTGAGGGCATTCAAGATCAGCTGCGCGGTGGTGCCCCGATTCAGGTATCCGGTGGAATCCACCTGTACGCCGGTGAGCAGGTCAAGCCGACGGGCCACCGTTACATATCCCGCGGGATATCCGCCGTTCTCCTCCGCCATCACGTCGTATTTCATGGCCCGCAGGAGCATGGAGAGGGCCTCGTTCACCGTGATGTTTTTATCCGCTCCGAAAAATCCGTCTCCGTTCCCAAAGATGATACCCTGCTGATAGGCCGCGTCCACGTAGCCCGCGCCATAGGCCCCCGGCTCCACATCATAGAACAGCTGTTCCTTTTCTCCGGCAGCCATATCGTCCCGGAAGCCCAGCATCCGCATGGTCATCACCAGGAATTCCACCTTTGTGATGCTCTTTTCGGGATAGTAATATCCCTCCTCTACCTCTGCGACCCCCAGTCTGGACAGCAGCTCCGCCGCCTCTTCGTAGGGCGTGTCCAAAACGTCGGTGACTGCGGCATATGCCGGAAACACCACGGCAGATACCAGCATCAGACACGCGGTCAGGATAGATACGATCTTTCTCATGATTTCATCTCCAATCCGCCGCTGCACCCCGGCCTTCACGAGCGCTGCCGGCTCTGTCATGTGCAGAAAAACTGACAGAGCCCCGCTCCAGTGTCCTATTTTCCAATTACGAGCTTATCCACCTCGTACAGCATCTTGGCCGCCTCGGCCCGCGTGCAGGAGCTGAGCGGCAGGAACAGGTTTGCGCCCGTGCCGTTGACCACGCCGCTCTTTGCCAGCGCGGAAACCGCAGTCCGTCCGCATGCGGTAAACTGCTCGTCATCGTCGAAAAGGATGTACTCCCCTTCCTCTTCAAATGCCACATTGGCGATGTTTCCAAACCGGTAGATCAACAGCGCCAGATCCTGCCGGGTCAGCTCCTGGCCGCTTCCGAACAGCTCTTCTGTCACACCGTTGACAACTCCCAGGCTGACGCCTGTGGCCACATAGGGATAAAACCAGTCGGACTGGCTCACGTCGGAGAAATCCGCGGCAGCGGTCTCATCCAGCAGACCAAACATCATGACTGCCATCTTCAAAAATTCCTCCCGCTTTACGGGCTCATTGGGCGCGAAATATCCGCCGCCCACACCCTGGAGCACACCGCGGGCCGCCAGAACGCCAATGGCCTCCTTTGCCCAAGGTACGTCCTCCAGATCCGCGAAGGAGCTCTTCACCTGATCCATTGGCTTCTCCTGCTCTCCGCTGGGTTCCTGATTGGGCACTGTGGCCTCATACCCCCCGGTTATACCTCCGCCGGAGGCTGGACGGCCGCCTCCGCCTCCGGTACTGCCGCCGGACCCGCCGCCGGCAACCGCGGCAATGGCGTTTCTGAGCACACTCAGCAGACGGTCCATGGAATACACGTCACGGCCGCTGTACACCTTCTGGCACACCTTGCCCTTTTGATTCTCGCTGAGATTTCCGTAGCCGGCAGACGCGATCAAGTCCGGGGAATCCGCAAAGGCCGCGCTGACAGAATCCCAGCTCTTGGCCTCGCCCACCTGTGCCACCAACACCGCCTCGTGCATGGCATCTCGGAGGGTACTCTGGGTATAGTCCCGTCCAGTTTCCAGCGTCTTGAACATCCGGTTCTTTCTGCCGGCGTCAAAGGCCATAAACCTTTCATAACGCACGGCCTCCTCGGTCGTTTGATTCTCCAGAATTCCCAGTTCAGCGGCGGCGGAAATGGCCGCGCCGCGGTTTAAAACGCCGGTCACGGTCTCCGCCTTGCCAGACTGGTTCACCAGCGCCAGTCCCAGCGCGCCGCTCAGCTCTGTCCGGAACAGCTCAAGCTCCAGGGTGGAATAATGTCTGTCGTTGATCTCCTCCGCCACCTTGTCAAAGCTGATTCCCTCATTGACTGCCGCCGCAAAAAGCGGTGTGTCAACTTGCAGAATTCTCTGTTTTTCAATCAGGATGCTCTTCACAGCCGGGCCATTGACTCCGGCCGCATACAGATCATCCAGGGTATCCCGGATGTCGCTCACGTCAAAGTATTCCACGGTCAGCTCACGGAAGGAATCCGCCTGCTTGCAGTAGGAATAGAAATGGTAGTTGCCGCTCCCGCCCTGAGGGACGAATTCGAACACCGCCTTTTCACCTTCCCCCGCGGTCTCCTGTCCCGCGAAATCCACATGATTGCCAAAGCCTGCGCCGCTGATATTTTTCATATCCGAGAGCTCCATGCCCTTTTGCGGAACCAGCAGGGTCACCTCTGTGCCCTGGGCCGCCGGTACGGTCACCGTAACCTTGGTTTCCGCCTCGCTGATAACGGTCTGCACCGCCTGCATGGGGGCCGCCGCAGGATTCTCCGTCCCGTCTCCGTCCGGCCCGCCGTCTGCATCTCCGTCCGCCAGCAAGTCCGCCTGACCGTCAAAATGCACCGCCGCAGGGATCATCCATGGATAAAGAGTCTCAAAGTCCTTCCACAGCATCACCTTGACGAAAAGTTCCTCACGGTCCGCGAACGGGGTCAGGTCCAGGACGGCGGACAACACCTTTTCCCCCAGTCTGTCAACTGTCTCAAGATTGCTGCCAGCCACGGCAAGCGGTTTTCCGCCGGCAAAATTCTCATCCTTCCGGCACAAAACCGCCGCCAGCGCCACCGGCTCTGTGCTTTGGGCATTCACATCCCCATACGCACCCGCGCTGACAACCAGCTGGTCCGTCTCATTGAGATCGGTGACCGTCTGACCGCGGCCGTTGGTATAGGAAATATACTCTGTTTTGACCGGGAAACCGTTGGGCTTAAAGTTCTCCACAACCGTATACAGGCGATTCGCAGCCGCCTCGGCTGCCTCCTCTGTCAGATCCTCCGCCTCATATACCTCCATGGCGGCGGCGACCGCGTCATGAAGCGCGCCGCAATGGTCCGGGTAGTATTCATCCTCTCCCAGGCCCTGCACGGCCTCGCGGTACAGCTTATCCCCCTGCCGGATTATGGATATCAGCCTGCTTTTATCCACAGGGAGTTCTGGATTCTGCTCATTTTTCTTATAGACCAGAAAATTGTCGATGTGCGCCTTGCATTCCGCATTGGTTCCGGACAGGCCGGTAAAAATGATCTGGTCATAGATATTCACCTTGCCGGATGAAGTGCTGGTAAAGCCGACATTTTCAAAGGCTTTCACCCCGTCGATATATGCGGATACCTGTTTCTGCGCACTCCCGCCCGCTTTTGTGGCATGAATAACAATTCGGATGCGGTACCATCTGCCGTCCTCAATCTCCGGGACATCCTCTAATAGGGAGCTGTAAAACCCTTTATTGCCGCCCGTCGTGGTCCCGTATATCTGGAATTGCTTTTCTGCCCCGTTAAAGGCCAGACGGTGGATATAGGTTCCCGCATTGGCATTGCCGCGGTCCTTCCACGCCAGACGGATCTCAAGATTCCCCTTGCTCTGCACCAGATTGTCGAATTTGATATCAAATTCCGTCATGGTTTCAACGCCCTTGCCCTCGTTGCCGTTCAGCACCTGGGTGCCATGTTCATCCGCAAATTCCGCAGTCACCGTGGCGGCAGAGCTTCCGCCCGTGATCTGAAGCGCATGTCCGGTAGCCGGATCCGCGTGCTCTGAAATCGGAAGGTCCTTGGTGACAAACGGCGCATAGAGACCGTCCGCGCCCGCTTTTTCAAAATCGTTCTGCTCCAGGACGCCGCCGACCGGGAGCGTATCAGCCGCCAGTTCCAGTTTCCCGGCTGGCTCAACTTCAGGAACCATCTCAGAATCAATCACATCTCCGGCCTCTCCCTCTTCCGGGAGCACCTCCGCAGACTCCTGCGGTGCCTTCTCAGCGGCCTCCACGGCCGCCCCGCCGGAGCCGGAGACCTCCGGCGTTTCCGCCAGAGCCAGTCCGCTCCAGGTTCCGCTCACCGCAAGCGCGGCGGCCAGAACCAATGCCAGTTTTCGTTTCATATACACTGCCTCCTCAACTGAAGTCTTTGTTTCCCCGCCTACATGGATTTGCAGGGCATCAGCGGATGCATGCCGTTCATATCATCCCAAACCATGACATTCACCATCATATTGTCCCGCTGTTCCCTTGTGAACCCGCTGAGATCCAGCCGTGCCTCCGCGTATGCCGTCTCGCCGCTGACCAGTTCAGCCGTACCCATGGCCGCCTGTACCAGCAATGGAGTCCTGCTGTTGTTCTCATAGAGCGTCACGATCAGGGTGGCCTTGCCGGAACTGAGGCTGGCTGCGTCAACATTTGCCTTAATCCCCACTTTAGTCCGCAGGATATCACTGTCGTTCAGATCTGTCATAGGGGTCTCGGTCTCCCCCTGGAAGAATTCAGGATCGGAGATCTCGAAATCCGGCAGGTTGAATTTCTCGACGATAAAGTTATCAAGATCCACCGTGGCTGATCCGCCGGAATTCTTCGTTCTGATCAGGAACTGATTATATTTTGCAATCTTCGAGTCCGTTGTAGAAGAAAGCTCGGTTTCCTCTGCAACGGTTTTCCCATTTACTTCGAGCTTAAAATCCTTAAGCGCAGCGCCTTCAGTGGAGGTGACCATATGGGTTATCTTAAAATGGACCCACTCGTTTTGCTGATAGGGTATGTAGCCGGCATTGCTCCCCCCGGTCTTATAATAATAAGCGTCATACTCGGTTTCGTCAGCATTCTTCCCCTTGCCAAAAATAATGTTAATGCCGGGCGTGTTGCTTGAAGTCTGTCCCTCGTCCGGCACATCCTTGCCGAACTGCAAATCGACGTTTGGACCGGTGATGTTGTTGAGACGTATATCAAATTCCGTCACAACCCGGCTGTTTTTCCCTTCAAGCGGCGCATTGGTCTTATTCAGCCCGGTCTCGGCAAATACAACCTTGACGTTTGTTTCACCGGAATCAGCGCCCGTTAAGCGAAGCGCCCGGCCATCCTTACCGGCTGTAAAGGTAATCTTTTCAGCCCTCTTGCTTGTTGACCACCCCTGATTGAGCGCATCCTCCTTGTCAAAGTTAAACGCGGCCAGAGAACCTGTCTTCAATGTCAGATCCGGCGCCGTATCGGCTCCGGCCGGCACAGGGTAAACCGGCTCCGGGTCGGTTCCCGGATCTGGATCAGTTCCCGGGTCCGGGTCTGTAACTTCATCACTGACGATTTTGCTCACTGCCAGATTGTCGATATAGAGCTTCGGCGCAGAGGAAGAAATATTATTGACAATCACAAAGCTGGCGGCCTGGCTGAGCTGTTCGCCCGGCGCACATCCCAGCGGAATGTCTCCGCCTGCCTGTGTGCCGTCGATCCAAACCCGGGCCACATTCTTCTCCGCTCCATTTTCACGGAACACGTACTGAACCTTGATCTGTGTCATTCCCGCCTTCATGACCTCGTCCTTCACGCCGTCTTTTAACAGCACAGCAGTACCATCCGCCTTTTTAAAGTTAAACTTCCAGTCCTGAACGCTTTTATTTCCTTCGGCATCCATAACCGCTTTTGCGTTCAGCTCAACACCGCCGAACAGGCCGCTCTCCGCTGTGGCTTCGGCCGTTCCCAAATAGCAAACGGCATTGATTGACTTGCTTCCCTCCTTGGTTACCCCAGTCTCCAGGTTGGGAACGGAAGCCTCAAAGGACATTTCAATCATTAGATTCTTGTCGGTCTGGTTATAAACGTCACCGGCTGTATTCAATTCAATTCTTCCAGCAGGTGTACCCGTCTGTCTCTGGACCACCAGCGCCTTATCACTGTTCTCCTTGCCCGGCGCCGCTTCCGAAGTGACTTTTATGGTATCTTTTTCACTCGCCTGGAATATATAAACGTTCGCTAAATCAAAGCTGTCAAAATTTTCGCCATACAGCTCCGTTCTTGTGTCGGACGCAAAGGTTCCGAGGGTCAGGCTCTGCAATGCCACCAGACCCGCTAAAAACATCATAGAAATTTTTTTCATTTTGCTCTCTCCTCTCTTGGAACAAAACATCTTTCTTCAATTTTTATTTCGCCTGGAATCTGTCATAAGCGTCCTGTTTGATCTTGATGATGTCCTCGATTCCCATGGATTTGAGCTGTGCCACAAAGCTGTCAAAGTTACTGATCGGCTCCGCTCCCATAATAAATTTATCAATCATTTCATCCCGATAGGTCTCTATATCAGACATGGTGGAAAACATTTTCCGGTTTTCGTCCAGCGTATAGGACATGGTGGGAAGCAAATGTCCGGTATAGTAGTTTTCCTTCCAGGGCTCCGTGTCCACAACCAGAGTCTCCGGGGTGGTCAGCTTGGCGCCGGTATCCGGATTCAGCACCATGGCCTGGTCAGAGGCAGCAAAGCAATACTTGGTCACAATGTCGCCGGGTGTCTTGCCGTCGCCGGGCTTCATAACCTTGTCTGTGAACTGGGGTTCGCCGTCCACCAGCGTATAGGTATCGCCCTCCACGCCGTAGTTGAACAGCAGATTTCCCTCCTTGCCGTAGGCGTAGTCCAACAGCTTTGCCGTGATGGCCGGATATTTGTTCTCCCGGGAAATGGCCGATCCATAGCCATTGTTGGCATTGACCACCACGCGGTTGTTCATATAGCCCTTGCCGTCCGGCGCCTTGAACTGGCTGATCGCCGTCAGCTCAAAGGCGGGGTCCTTCTTGGTCATGGTCTGAGACCAGCGGTTCAGGTTGCTGCCCAGGCCGTACATCACGCCTGCGGTGTTGCTGGTCACCTTCGCGTCAATGGCCTTGTCATCTGACAGGGAATAATCCACATCCAGCAGTTTTTCCGCGTACAGCTTGCTGAGGAATTCCAGCGCGTCTTTGAATTCAGGCTCCATGGGGCTGAATACAACCTTGCCGTCCTTCAAAATGAACTCGTTGTTAACACCGAACATGGCCATAAGCGCGATAATACCCTCAGATTTTTTGGAGACCAGCGGGATCTCGTCCGCTTGGCCATTGCCGTTGGGATCCTGCTCCTTGAAGGCCTTCAGCACGTTATACAGCTCATCCTGATTGGTCGGCACCTGCAGGCCCACCTTGTTCAGCCAGTCCTGACGGATGGAAAATCCGCGGTTGACCCGCATTTTCTCATCCATTTTCAGCATGGGGAACATAAAGTAATCCCCGTTGTCATCAGTAATCTCCTTTTTGGTGTGGGGATCCTCCTGCATCAGCTGGTCCAGGTTGGCGGCCACAGTCCCAATGTACGGGGTCAGGCTCTGTATGATCCCATCCTCAATGAATTTATCCGGGGTCTGAGACTGACCGATCCATTTATAGAAAATGATGTCCGGCAGATCCTTGGAAGCCAGCAGAAGGTTGAACTGCTCCGAGTCCTGTCCAACGGCCGGACTCTCAAACTTCAGCTTCACGCCGGTAATCTTCTGGAGCTCCTGCAGACATTCCACCTCGCCGATATTGCCCACATTTGCCGCCAGCTTGCTGTTCATTGGCTGCCAGTACCGCAGCTCAATCTCCTGATCCGTAATGGGGAATTGCACGTCATCCGTCACCTTTGCGTCCTCCCCGTCAGGTTTGTTCCCGCAGCCCGCCAGGGACAGCGCCAGCATACCCGCCAAAGCCGCACAGCATACTCTTCTTTTTAACATGTTCCTCATCCTTTCAAAATAAATTTCATTGCACTGCCGCGCACCGCGGCCATTGTTTACATTCTATCCCTTGATTGCGCCAATCATCACACCCTTGGTAAAATACCGCTGGAGGAAAGGATATACCACCAGAATGGGCAGTGTTGACACGATAATGGTGGAATATTTGATGACCTGGGCGATCATGGCCTTGTCATCATTGACATCCTGCATCAAGTTATCCGTTGAGTTGGTAATCAGCAGTTCCCGCAGCAGTACCTGAAGCGGAAACTTCTCTCTGGTTTTCAGATAGATCATGGGGTTGAAGAATTCATTCCAGTGCGACACGGCATAAAACAGGGTCATGACCGCTATGGTTGCCATGGACATGGGAAGCATGACCTTGATGAGCACCTGAAAGTCATTGGCCCCGTCGATTTTGGCCGCCTCCTCCAGACTGTCCGGAAGTCCGGCAAAGGAGGTCCGCATGATAATCAGGTTGGTGGTGGTGATGGCCGTGGGGAGCAGAACCGCCCACATGGTGTCCATCAGTCCCAGGGACTGCACCAGCAGATACCGCGGAATCAGTCCGCCCGAGAAGAACATGGTGAAGGTAATCGCCATCATGACCACCTTGCTGCCCGGCACACCCTTTCTGGAGAGGGAATATCCCCCCAGGATGGTCATGATCATATTGATGGCAGTCCCTGCCACCACATAGATCAGGGTGTTTTTATAGCTGGTAAAGAACATGGGATACTGCAAAATCAGTTTATAGGACGTAAAATCAAAGGTTTTGGGCCACAGCAGGACGCCGGAGTGGGAGATGATCTCATCCGGACTGCTGAAGGAGGCCACAAGAACATAATAGATTGGGTACAGGGTGATGATGGACAACAGGATCATCAGAATCACGTTGAACACGTCGAATACCCGCTCCCCAAAGGTTCGTTTAATCATAGCGCTGTCACTGCCTTTCTGGCTCACCATTCGGAAAAGGAAGCGCCCGTGAGCCTGTACGCCTCCTCCGGCCTCCCATTACCACAGACTGGTCTCGGATACTCTGCGGCTGATCTGGTTGATGGAGACCAGAAGAATGACATTGATCACCGCACTGAACATATCCACGGCCGTGGTATAGCTGTACTGCGCACCCGCAAGCCCCTGCCTGTAAACAAATGTGGATATGACATCCGCTGTCTCATAGATCTTGGGATTGTAGAGCAGCAGAATTTTCTGCGCCCCCAGGGACATCATGTGTCCGAATTTAAGGATAAACATAATTACCACAGTGGGCATAATTCCCGGAATCGTCACATGAATCATCTTTTTGAACCGGCCCGCGCCGTCAATGGTGGCCGCCTCGTACAGGCTGACGTCCACACCCGCCAGCGCCGCCAGATAGATGATGGAGCCCCAGCCAAAGCCGCTCCAGATATCGGTGCCGATATAGATGGGGCGGAACCACTCCGGCAGGGTGAAGAAGGGAATCCGCTCAATACCCAGCACGGAGAGCATGTCGTTGATCACGCCCTTGGTGGAGAAGAAGTCCAGGATCATACCGCAGAGAACCGTGACAGAGATAAAGTGCGGCAGATAGGTAAATGTCTGTATGGATTTTTTGAACCGGTCATTGCGCAGTTCATTGAGCAGCAGCGCAAAAATGACCGGAAAGGGAAATCCGATGAGGATGTTGAGCACATTGATTGCCAGCGTGTTTTTCAGCAGCCGCCAGAAATAATAGCTCTGAAAGAACATTTTGAAGTTCTCCGCCCCCACCCAGGGACTGCCCATGATCCCCTTTCCCACACTGTAGTCCTTGAAGGCGATGATCATGCCGTACATGGGTCCAAAGTGAAAAAGCAGATAATAGAGCACCACCGGAAGCATCATAAGATAGATGTATTTGTGTTTTTTGACCGCCTTGATAAACCGAATCTTCAGGCTCTCCTTGTTTCCGTTTTTGTATTTCCCGCTCTCTTTCGTATGGGCCGGCTTGGACACCGGCTGGGGGACGGCCACCGAAGCGGCGGCCGCCTGCTGTTTTTTCAAAATTCCCTGTTTCATAGAAGCCTCCGTTCTGCCACTGTGCGCCGGCACAAATGATACTCAATACGCTCCTATCCGCACAGCAAAAAATGATAGAAGACGGTTGTGACGCTATTTTGTGCAGTAAACCGTGATTGGAATGGAATAGCCGTTGTCCAGCCGGAACAGGAAGCATCCGTTCCCCTTGACAAATCCGGCCGCAATCTTTCCCGGGTCTGCAGTCACCTTTAGTTCGATGGCGGAATTTGGGGCCGCCTCCCCCTCGGCCGCGCCGTCTGCCGTGGTCACAGTCAGCCAGTTGTAATATTCGTTGGTCCGCAGGCGGAACCGGCGTCCTTCGCCAATCTCGCCCAGCCGGACGGTCACCGTCTCCTCTGTCTTGGAGGAGGATAGATTGACCTGATAATGGCTGGCCGACATATCCACCGGCCGCGCCGGCAGGAACTGTATTGGGCCGCCCCGCTCCAGGGCGCCCATATCCGGCTTGCCGTCTTTGACATAGCTGTCGTTGAAGTTTTCCAGAACCTCACCCTTGTTGAGTCCGATATTGTCTCCGGCGGGCATGAAATCCGCCCGCTCCTGGGATTCATAGGTGGGAACTCCAAAGATGCCGTGGGCTTCCTCTCCCTGCTTCACATTGACCATCCCGGCGCCGTCCTCCAGAAGCCGGTTGCCCAGCAGGTCATAGTCAAAGGAATTGGCGTCCTGATAATAGGGATCGTCGATGGCCCAGCCGTCGCTGACGCTCCGGTTTGCGGAAAGAATATTGTTGCGTGTAACCGCAAGATACCGCTTCCGGTCCGGCTCGTTGGAGTATCCAACCGCCGCAAGCCCCTTGCCCATCACATCAAAGGTGTTGTGAAAATCATATTCATGGCCATAGGTATGGCTTGAACCGCCGCCGTGCTTGATGGCCGCGCTGGTCTTTCCGGTCTCATCGCCCAGATTGGTAATCAGGTTCCGGAAGATATAGCTGGGACCCGCCAGATTCGGCGCCGTACTCATGCCGCACAGGAAGCCCTCTACCTTATTCAGATAGAACCGGCTGTTCATCTGGCCGCCGTCAAACTCAATTCCGTCGTCCTGACCGAACAGCAGAGTATTGCCATAGATATCACAGTCCCTGGAGGGGCCGCCCGACCGGTAGCCGTTGTTAAAGGATTCCACCGTGTCGTTCCAGCGGTGGCCGTCGCTGCCCGGAAAATCATTGTACCGGATCACTGAGTTGGAACACCGGTAATGAACCGCGTTGGGGCCCGCGGGATGCACCTGGTTCCAGGTGGGCCCGTTCCAGGAGTTTGTGGTCCCGGTGGGGTCGTGGATATAACACCGCTCCACCACCACCTTGGAGACATCCGCGATCTTCACCCCGGCGTCATTGTTGATGAAGGTCCCCTCATAATCCCGGTATCTGCCGTCCACCAGGTCGTGAACGCCCACCCGGCCCCAGTCGGAAATATCACAGTTGACAATCCGGATATCATGGGATCCGTTGGCCACATGCACACCATTGACGCCAGCGCCCTGCATGGTAATGTTTTCGAAAATGATATAACTGCTGTTGGAAACGTAGATATTGTCTCTTGTGTTTTTATCCACCGAAAGAATGGTATCCGCGTCGCCTACAACCTTGATCCAGCCGTCTTCGCTGCCGTGGACATCCTCAAACACCAGCGTATTGCCGTCATAGACATCCCGAAGCTGGATGGTCTGCGCAATGGCCGGATTCTCGTTCCAGGTGACAGTTTCGGCGGTGTATTCACGGACAGTGCTCCTGCCGTTTAACACCTTTGCCCGCACCTCATATTCCGTGTTCGGCGTCAGATTTACAATACTGCCTCGGAACTGGCCGATCCCCTGATCCCAGTACGGGGTATAGGCGTCCTTCCACTGCCCGCCCTTTTCCCGGTAGGCCACCTCACAGGTGTATTTGTCAGAATCCACATCCAGGTAATAGCTCAGGTTTTCAAAGGTCGGCACCAGCAACAGCTCGCCGGCGTCATAGGCGAACTTTTCCATGGTCAGGCCGGTCCCGTCATCCGCGTTGTTCAGGCTTCTGGCCTTTTGCTTGGTCACAAACACATCCTCTGTGCCGTTGTCCAAAATCCGGACCTTGACCTCATAGGTGGAACCCTCTTTGAGCCCGGAAACACTGCCCTTAAATACGCCGTCCCGATATACCGGCGCATAGTGCGGTGTCCAGAACCGGGCGCCCGCCAGACGGGTGAACACCTCCACCTTTGCGTCCGGGTTGGAACAGGGAAGCTCATACAGCCCAGCATATCCAACAAGACTGAGACTGAACTCCCCCTCCCGCATCTCACGGCAGGTCTCGTCCGGCGGGTTTGTGATATAGATGCTGTTAGCTGCCTGGTCATACCGCCATGTTCCGCCGAAGGTATCGACCAGCTGGTCGATGGGCGCCATCAGGGCCGCGTCCTCCACCATGTAGGGTTCTTTTTTGATGTCCTCTTCCCTGCCGTTGATTATGGCCTTTCGCTGACCCACATAGTATTTCACATAGTCCCGGCCGCGGGAAACCAGCCAGTATCCGTCGTGGACTGTCAGATCCGCGCCCATGGCCCGCGCCACCGCTTTGGCCGGAACCATGTAATAATTTCCGTCTTTTTTGGGATTGGTGTTAAAGACCAGCTGAGTGCCGTCCACAAATACTTTGATAATCTGGCGCGTCTCCTCGCTCTCGATTTCGGCGCGTTCCTCTTCACCGGGCAGGGAGCCCAGCCCCTTGGGGGTAAACTTTGTATCATTGGTCACGATCAGATTGTCGATCTGCTGACCGGCCTCCCTGTATTTGATATTCACCAGATGACAGCCCACATCCCAGTTGACGGTATAGACCTTTTTCCAGGTGAAGTTGGGTATGGTGGAGCTGCTGAACTGCTTGTATTCCTGATTGTCCACAGAAAACCAGGTGGACTTGCTCTTTGGTGTGGGGGTGATGATCCGCGCCCAGACCGAATAGGTGCCCTTTTGGGTGACGTTCAGCTTATATCTGGCATGGACGGTCTGGATGGATTCCGGCACGTCCAGTTTTTTGGAGCCCACCACCGCGGCAATGTATTTGCCGCCGGAGGCAGTCTCGTCCTCATACACTGTCATGGGGGAGACCAGCGTCCCGTCCTCGGCCTCCATATAGAAGGAGCCCGGCACCTGCTCCGGCGCCTCATAGATATCCATCTTCTCGTATTTCTCCCGGCCGGGCAGATAGGCAACCTCCTCCTCTTCCTCCGCGGTCTCTGCCTCCTTTTCCTTCAGGCTGCCGTCGGGGTCATAGCCGCTCTCCGTGGTAATCACAGCCCGATCAAAGAGAAATCCCTTTTTCTGACCCTTGATCTTCAGCTGGTGGTTCCCTGCCTTCAGGGACCCCAGGCTGATCTTTTTCCAGACCCAGCTCACCGTTGGCACAGAGGCCGTCAATGTGTAGCCCTGGCCGTCCGCCCCGGCAAACATGCCCGTGGCCGTGACCGCTGTGCTCCGAATTCTGAGATATGCGGTAAATACGCCGTCCCGGCGGGTCTCAAAGTCATAGGTCACATCCGGCTCCGCGGCATTGGCCGCCGCCAGTCCGCTCACGCCGCCCGCGGCCCGGAGATAGGCGCCGCCGGCCGCATAGCGGTCCTCAACAATCTGGAAGTTCTGACGGATCACACCGGCTTCCGCCTCAATCACAAAGGTCTCCGGTTCGGCTGTCTCCTCCTGCGCAAACACCGAGGGTACCGCCGTCAAAAACAGCATTGCCGCCAAAATTATACTCAAACATTTTCTCATGCTTTTGCGCCTGCCTTTCTTTTCCGCAGGGTATCCCCTGCCGCATACTCATTGTTTCACTCTGATATTCACCGGAATGGAAAATCCGTCCGAAAACCGAATCAGGATCATCCCGTCATAGGACCCTCCTGCTGGTGTGCCGGCGGTAATCCTGACACTTCCCTCGCCGCCGCTGTCCAATGTACCGGTTTTCTCCGTGTCCACGCAGGAAAAATCCCCGCTCCTCTGGATCCGGTACGCCTGTCCCGCGCCGCCCCGAATGCCCAGCTGCGCGCTTTCTCCGCGCCGCAGAATCAGGGTGTATGCCTCCGCCGCCCCCCGGAAGGGCCGGGCCGGAATGCATCCGGTCTCCCCCTTTTGCAGGGCCCCCATGTCCGCGCCGGAGAACCCCGGCACTGTACACGCGGCTCCATAGCCGGGGCTGGCCTCCTTCAGCCGGTAATCGCTCCCGCTGAGATTTTCAAACTGAGGCAGGGCCAAAATGCCGTGCTCCTCCTTCTCATTGGGGGACAAGAGGGAAAATACGCCTCCGTGGTCCGGCGCGACGGCCGTATTGCCGGCCAGGTCATAGTCAAAGGAATTGCCTTCGGCCGGAACCTTCTCGTCTATGGCTGTCCGGCCTGACCAGCTGTTGTAAAACAGATTGTTCCGTGTCACCGCCCGGTACAGCTTTCTGTCGTCATCATTGCCGTAGCCCACCGCGTGAATTCCAAAGGCCGGGTCCGCAAAGCCCGTATTGGAGACAAAGGTGTTATAGAAATAAAAGGTCGTACCCTGACAGTAGGCAGTTCCGCCCCCCGCCTTGACGCCGGATGAATTGTGTCCAAACTCATCCTGCAGATTATGTACCACATTCCGGTAGACATAGGAGGGGCCCAGCCGGTTCGGGGCCGTGGATATGCCGGAGTATGTCTCCTCAATCCGGTTTTCAAACACCCGGACATTTACCGCGCCGCCGTCCATTTCAATCCCGTCGTCCTGACAGTAGGCCAGGGTGTTTCCGTATACGTCCGCGTCCTTGGCAAGGCCGCCGAACCGGCTGCTGTTGCCGAGTCCCTCTATGGCGTCGTTGAACCGGTGTTCCTGGCTCCCCACAATATCATTGTACCGGATGACAAGGCCGCCCCGGTTCCTGACAAAGATGCCGCTGGCGCCGCCGGGATGGACATCGTCCCATGTCACCGGCTCTCCGCCGATTTCCGCAGTTCCGGCCCAGGCGTTGGTCCGGGTGTTGGAATCGTGGATGTAATTCTTCTCAATCACTGTATTGGTCACATCCGTCAGGCAGATGCCCGCGTCGTTGTTGATCCGGTTTCCGTCCCGGTCCACATAGCCCACGTCGTATTTTCCGGCATTTTCCGCAAACTCGCCGTTCCGGCCCCAGCCGGATATGTCACAGCCGGAAACACGGATATTTCCGCTGTTCCCGGTGAGATGTACGCCGTGGAACTTGCCGCCCTGAATCCGGACGCCGTCCAGCCAAACATAGGCGCAGTCCAAAATCAGGACCGCCTGCTGGTCGTTCTCGTGATCCGCCGAAACGCCCAGTCCCTGCATATCTGTAATTTTGATCCAGCCGTCCGCGGTTCCTCTGAGTCCCATCAGGGCCAGCTCACCGTGGCCGCTGTAGATCTCCGAAAGGTCAATTTCCCGCGCCACCTGCAGTTCCTGTCCCCAGGTGGTCACGTTCTGGCGGAACTCCCGCACCTTGACACCGTTGACTGTAATTTCCGCCAGAACCTCATATTCTGTATTCTCTTTGAGGTCCACCAGACTGCCCGCAAATTGCTTTGCCTCCGCATGATAAACCGGCGGATAGGCATCCCGCCACTGGCCGCCCTTAAAAAAGTAGACATTGCACAGCTGTGAGATATCTGTTTTCTCCCGATACCGGACCCGGCACGCTGCCCCGGTCAGGGCATAGGGCACATAGACGCTCACCGTCTCAAACAGGGGCGTCAGCTTCATGTCCGAGATGGGCGGCAGGATGTCCGTCACCCCGTCGCTCTTTGAACTGCTCCCTGTGGTCAGAGTCTTCTCCTGTGCAAACACCTGTTCTATTCCCCGGAAAACCTCCGCCCGCACCGTATACTTTTTTCCTTCGCTGAGATTCGCAAAGCCCGCCGCCGTCAGTCCGCTCTCATCCGCCGCAACCTGATGCCCGGCGGTAAAACCGCTCTCTGCCGCCGGTTTCCAATAGGTCTTTACCACATCACCCTTTTCCGCTCCCGACACCCGGAGGACGATACTGCGGAAGGAGGCCTCCGCCTCCATGGCAATACCGTCTCCGCTGGCCGCCTGTGCGCCCGGCACCAAAAACAGTGCCGCCAGCCAAATTGTCACCACAACAAACCAACCTTTTCGGCGCATCGTATTTCCCCTTTCCGAAGCCGGCCTCATCTGCCGGTCAGCGGCCGATGTTTCACAAAACCCCTGACCTTTTCCGCAATGTACGCCGCCTGTTTTTCCGATATTTCCGGGGTGTAGTGGATGTGGTCCGTATACCCCTCTTTTCCAAATCCCAGCGTGAAGGTATACAGGTCGATCAGTTCCACGCCATAGGTCCGGCAGACCTCACCGGCAATCTGGTTCACCGCCGCCACATCCCTGCTGAAGCGCCAAAATTTCTGTATTCTGGCATTGTGGACCGCCTCATCCGCATTGGTGGTGTTCACAAAGATCACCCTTGCTCCCTGCCGAAGCAGGAGCTCAAACAGCATGGAAAGGTTCTGCCTGTATTCCGCGTCGCTGACCTGCCGCACGCCGGTCTCCGGCTCAATCCGTATGTCATGCAGTCCCGCGTTGACTATGTACAAATCCCACGTCAGCTTGCCGTCCGCCTCCGCCGCCCGGGCATATTCCAGAAGCATCCGGGAATCACCGCAGTTTGCGCCCCGGGGAATATCAAGATCCTCATAGGCCTCTTTCCCCTCCGTCTTTGGGACAAACTCAAATTCCCGCAGTTCCTCTTTCAGATATGGAGTATAGCCCACTGAGATGCTGTCGCCTAACACTGTGAAAACCGGTTTGTGCATTGTTATCACACACGCCCTTCTGAATTCGACTTTTTTTGACATTCCTGTCCACAACCCTGATTATACAGGGGTTACAGCGTAAAAATCAATCTTCATATTTTGATTTTGTCGCATATTTTCGACTTATTTCAATATATTGGTACGCTATATCAACTCACTGAACAAAATTCCGGCTTGCAGGAAAGCTCCTGTGCATTTGTAATCATTCACCGACCTTGGTTCGCTGATATAATAGTCATAATTACCAGTGCGGTATGGATCGCTGCCCAGCCCGGCACAGCCGCAGATGTCAATGATATCCAGATACCCATCGCTGTTTTTCTTGACAAAACGCTCCACAAATTTCCGAAATGTCCCCTCCATCTCACGCAGATATTCCGCCGGGAGATATCCGAGGGCTGCCGCCTTGGCCATGGCCGCAATCAGCATGATGCTGCCGGAGGCCTCCGGGTAATTTCCCTCCCGGCCGCCGCATTCCATAACCTGAAACCAGCACCCGGTCTCCGGGTCCCGCGCCCTTAAAACGGCAGGCGCCAGCGCCTCCAGTATCTCCAGCAGGAATTTCCGGCCCGGTACCTCCTCTGGTATGATCTCCAGCACATCCACAAGGGCCATCAGATACCAGCCCATGGCCCTGCCCCAGGTGTGGGGCGACTGTCCGGTGATTGGGTTGGCCCAGCTCTGGGACGCGGTCTCGTCCCATGCGTGCCGGAGCAGGCCGGTCCGGATATCCAGCGTATGCCGGTAGGTGTTTACGAACTGCCGGATCACTTCATCATAATTTTTGGTAAAGGCAAAGCGCCGGATATATTCCGCCAAAAACGGGCTTGCCATGTAGAGCCCGTCCAGCCATACCTGGCCCGGATACATCTTTTTATGAAAAAACACCCCGTCCGCGGTTTTCGGATGCTGGACCAGCTGCTGATGCAGCTGATAAATGGCCAGCGTATACCGCACCTCTCCGGTCTTGTCGTACAGCCAGTACAGGAGCTTGCCCTGATTGATCTGGTCCAGGTTATAATCTTCTATTTTATAGGTCGCAATCTGTCCCTTCTCATTGATGAAAACGTCCATCTGCTCCCTGACATAGTCCAGATACACCTGTTCTCCGGTGTGCTCATACATGGCCGCCATGCCCAGGAGCAGACAGCCGTTCTCATAGTGCCATTTGGGATGGAGCCTCTGGTTCCGCGCCAGCATTCCCTTTGCGTATTCCTCTGCGATCATATGTGTCCGCCTCCTGTGTTATTGTTCAGATATTCTTCCAGCAGTTCAAATTCGATTCCCGCCAGCATGACAATGCCGATGCCGTGGGTGTCGTTGGGAGCCCAAAGCAGTTTTTTGGTATAGTAGTCCGGCTGGAAGGAGTACTGGGAGCCCCAGCACACGCCATAGACATTGCCCTTTACGTCCACTGCCCGCTCTGCAATGCCGCGCCATGCCCTTGCGGCCGCCCGGCAATATTCTCCGGCCTCCCCGGATCCGTAGAGCCCCAGCCGGATTCCCCGGCAGAAGGCATAGGTAAACATGGCCGTACAGGAGGTCTCCTCATAGGCGTCCGGATCCGTCAGAATCTGATGCCAGAGCCCGTGCTCTCCCTGAACCGCCAGTACACCCCGGCTCAGCGTCCGGAAGAATTCCAAAAGTGCCGGCCGCCGGCTGTGATTCTCCGGCATTTTCTCCAGCAGTTCGGTCAGAGAAAACAGGACCCAGCCGTTTCCCCGGCCCCAGGGCTGGCCGTTCCGCATCCCATAGGAAAAGCTGTAAACATGACTCATCAAATGGGTTTCTTCCATATATAAGTATTTTTTAAAGAGCAGAAACTGCTCTGCCGCGTCATCCATACACGCCGGTTCATCCGCCGCCAAAGCATACCGGGTCAAAAAGGGCGTCCCCATGTACAGGTCGTCCGCCCACAGGGTTTGATAGTGTACGCCCTGCTGCATCCTGCAAAATGCGCCGTCCGGCTTCCGCTCAATCCGCTTCTCCATAAAATCCGCGATCTCCCGGGCCAGACTCTCAAACTCCGGCTCCGGCCTGTCCCTGTGCATCTCCAGCATGGTGCTCCCGCAGGAACCGCAGTCATCCAGCATCTTCATATGTACCAGCTTGGGATCCACGGTGGGATACCCATAGGTGTCCCGGTCCCAGAGCGCATAGCTGTACAACTGCGCACAGAGCCGGATATGCCCCCTGGCATAATCGGAAAAATCCGGACGGCCCAGCAGTTTTCCGGCCCGGTACATGCCGTACAGGGTCACGCCCAGCGGATAGGTCCAGCGCCCGTACCGCGGCGCCTCAATATAGGGCCGCAGATTCATGTCCGGCAGGTCAAGCCGCCAATATTTCCCCTGATGGACCAGCTGGGGCTGGATCAGGGCTTCGTGGTCCACAGGTCCGTCCAGGAGTCCCAGATATACCCATGGAGAATCGACGCCCTGTACCGGAAATGGGCTTTCCGTCGGACAGGCCGCGCCCCGCGCATCCATAATCTCCAAGTCAAAGCCAAAGCCGTCCGGTCCGCAAACCGCTTCCACGGTCAGCGTGTGAACGCCGCAGGGAAGGCGGACGCCTTCCGCAAACGCCCCCTCTCCGCAGGCGCGGACCGTGCGTCCGTCCACCCGCAGGACACAGGCGCAGAAGCAGGTCCCCCGAAGGGCAATCTCTCCGCCGCCCCGGCAGAAGCCGGTGTGGAACCGGGTCATGGCATAGGCCCGGGCTCCCGGCTGGATGCCGAACATGCGTTCCATCTGCGGCCGCGCCAGCTCTGCCGCCTCCCATTCCGTGCGGGGATACCAGCAAAGCCCGGTCTCCGCCTCAGTCATGCCGCAGGCCGGGACGGCGCAGCCGTCCAGCGGCTCCGTAACAGGCGCACTCCACGCAAAGCCCCGATACGCCTGTTTCCCCGCCCAGGGCAGACCATAACGCTTTGGATCCGCAAGATCCTTCTCCGCCCCGAATACACAGCCAAACCCGGACCCAACCTTCCGCACCCGGATCACAAACAGGTTTTCCCCTGCCGGAAGCGGGACGGAAAAGAGCTTTTTCAGGTCCCGGTCCACCTCCTCCGCGCACTGGGAACAAAAGACGTTCTCGCCGTTGAGCCATACCATCACCGGCCCGAAGCAGTTCACCGCCATGGTGAGCCGGCGCACCGGACTGTCCAGTGTGAACCGGCCCGCGATATAGCAGTACGCGCCCATCGGCGCGTCCGGGAACCGTGCGTTCATATCCATGGCATAGCGACCGTCCGGCTCCTGCCGGAATCCGGCTGTGGAAATCCCATGGAACACAAAGGGCTCCACCGGATTCATACCTATGTAATTCTGCGCAATGGCTGTGACCGTCTCCCGGGGATCATATCCCCGCCGGACCGCCATGCTTTTGCTCAAATCAAAATTTGCCATTTTCTCAACCCTTTTCTTTTGCCGCCGGGCCCGCCCGGCTTGTTTGATCTTCTGTTTCCATTATACGCGGCCGGGCCGCGAAAATCCATCTGCAATATTTGAATCTGTTGCCTCTTTTTTACTTTGCACCAGCAATACCGGGGATCTTGTAAAAAAATGCACACCTATCTAAAACTCTGGCGATTTACTTTTCCCCCGCCCGGGCCTATAATGAAACTGCCGGTTCTGTGCATTTGCAGTTCCTGCGGCGCCGCGCCGGCAAATCAACCGAAGGGAGTTGTTTATCACGAAAGGCACAGTGATACACAGTACACCAATTCAACAAAAGGACCCGGTCACGGGTGTGACCGTTACCCGGCTGTCTGACGATCAGGGAAATACCCATCATCCCTATTTCACCCAGCCCATTATCGACAGGGAAAACAGATTCATGATCTGCTGTTCCGACCGGACCGGTACCAGTCAGATTTATACGCTGGAACTGGCCACCGGCACCATGGTACAGGTCAGTGACGATGAGGAGGATATCGGCTCCGCCGGCGCCTGCCTGGATCTGGAGCGCAACATCGTATACTATATGGCAGGCCGCTCCCTCAAAAGCGTCCGGCTGGACACCCTCGAAACCCGCACCCATCTGGAACTGCCGGAGGGCTGTCACGGCGGTATTCTTTCCATCACCAACGACGGCCGGTATATCGCCTTCGCATATTCGGAAAACCTGAATCTGATCACCCAGAAGGGCGCTTTGTACTCCGGCATGCGTGAGACCATGTTCCGGCATCCGGCCTCGGTCATCATCCGATATGACACCCAGGAGGAAAAGGCCTATGCGGTCTGGGGCGAAAACAACTGGATCAGCCATGTGAATATCAGTCCGGTGGATCCCAATATCATCCTCTTCTGCCATGAGGGGAACTGGCATCTGGTCCAGCGGCTCTGGATTGCCAAGGTGGCCACGGATGAGGTCTATCCCCTGGTCGAACAGAAGTATAATATGGAGCGGGTGGGACACGAGTTCTTTCTGGAAAACGGTCGGATCGGCGCCCAGTACACCATCCGCCATGACATAAACACCCACTTTTTCCGGGACGCCCATTTCGGTGACGTATTCGTAAACCCGGACGGCACCGGCCAGCAGATCTACTTTTACCCCTACACACGGCCCATGCACGTGCAGATGAACCACGCCATGACCATGGGCGCCGGCGACGCGGCCCATATCCGGAAGGAGATGCCGGATAACCGCAAATACATAGGGCTGAACCGGTATGAGGACAACCGGGTCAAAGTCGGCCTTCTCTGCTGTCACAACAGTTCCTTTAAGGTCCAGTCCAGCCACCCTCACCCCATCTTCACCCGGGATGACCGGCATGTGCTCTTCTCCTCTGACAATGGGAACGGGAACTCAAACATCTATCTGGCTGAGGCCAACTGGGAACAGTGCATCTTTGCATAGGCCCGCCGGAGACGGCGGCAGCTCAGCCGCCCCGCAAAGGAGGAATCTTCCATGACCATAATCTGTGAAAAGGGAGCGCATATCCGGCACTGGCTCTATACCGAGCCGGTGTGTCTGGACGTGTCCCCGCTCTATGAAAACAATTACCGGGTCCCCTTTGAAACCTACCGGGCATACACAGACGCCTTTCTGGCCGCTGTGCCGGCGCTCTCGCCCCGGGAAGGCCGAACGGAGACCTTGATGGGCACGCCGGTGCGCTGGCGCTTGCTCCGTATGGCGGAAGGGGATGTAAAACCGACCTGGGCCGTGTTTGGCACCAGCGCCAGCTTTTTGTGCAATTTCGCATTCTGCACGGTCAGCGTTCCGGAGCCCGGAGCCTACACCTGCATCCTCAATACCGTGGGGGCCGCGGCTGTGTTTGTCAACGGCTGTCCCTGTCTTGAACACCGCTCCTTCCGGCGCACCGGGAATCAGGACCTGACCTTTTCGGCGGACCTGCAGGCAGGGCCGAACACCCTGCTGATCGCCCTTTGGAACGCACATCTCCACGTGTCCAACTCCTTTGCTCTCCGCTTTCCGGAGACCGCCGTGACCGTTTCCCTGCCCCTGGCCCCATGCGAAGACCGGGAGACGCTGGAGGCGGACTTTGCCGGGCTTTGTCTGGCGGATACTGTGGTAACGGACGCACCGGTCCTCTGTTCCGCCGCTGCGCCAAAGAGCCCGGGCCAATTCTTCTGGACTGTGTCCGAGGGCGGCACAGTCCGTCTGGGGCCTCTGCCCCTGGATTTCACCGGGCCTTCCGGCCTATCGGTTCCCCTTCCGGACACCGAAGTCCTGCCCCCGGGCATTTCATTTCAGCTCTCTGTGGACTATATGGCGCCCGGAACAGCAGACGGCATGATCCAGGGGCCGGTCTTTTCGTTTGAGCGTCTGCAATGCGTCCCTGCGCCAAAGCTGGATGCCCCACAGCGGATTGCGCATTTAAAAGCACAGTATGCAGACTGGGCGGATCTGCCCGAATCCCGGATCAAATTCCGAAGTCTGTACGCCTGCCTTGCCAAGCTGGCCAATGGACAGCCCTGTCCTGTCCCCCTGCTGGAGCAGGGTCTGGACTATATCAACGCCCGGTATGACTGCGCGGATTTCGGCATGCACGCTCTCATTCGGATTCTGTACCAGTTTCCGGAGGGGCTCACCGGCTCCCTGTACGACAGGGCCCGGGCATGTGTGCTGAATTTCAAGTACAACGAGGATGACGGCGGCCCTTCTATGATGTTCTGCCGGAGCGAAAACCACCGCATCCTGTTTGCCACCCTGGAATATCTGGCCGGGGGACTGTTTCCCCACGAACGTTTTACTCAGAGCGGGGAGCAGGGCATCTTTCATCAGCACCGGGGCAGATGCGCGGTGGAAAAATGGATCCGGGAAAAGGGCCGCTATGGCTTTATGGAATGGCACTCCAACACCTATTATGAGGAGGACGCCATCGCCATGCTGAACCTGTACGACTTTGCCGCGGCCTATGATGACATCCGCGTCCGGGCCGGAAACATGCTGGATTTTATCGGTGTGCTGATGGCCTCCCACAGCGCGGGCGGGGTCATGGCCACCACCCACGGGCGGTGCTATGAGAAAAACCTGTTCTATCCCTTGACTGAACCCACCGCCCATCTGGTCTGGCTCCTCTGCGGCACGGCGGACCGCCTTGCCCAAAGGATTTCAACCGGGGCGCTGTGCCTGATGACAAGCGCCTACCGCCCCGGCGCTCTGCCGGAAAAGCTCGCCGCCAGCGCAGTTCTGGAAACCCGTTCCAGAATGGGACTGTTCTTCAGCCGGGGCATGGACGGCGTTCCCTGCTACACCTACCGCTGCCCGGAATACATGGTATCCGCGGCATTGGAACACCGGCCCGGCGCATGCGGGGCGCAGGTTCAAACCGGGCAGATCCTGCTGGAGCATACGCTTCCGATTTTCTGCACTTCCTTTGAAAACGCCTCAGAGCACACCCGTCCCTCATACTGGGGCGGGCAGTACCGGATGCCGCGCGCCATGGCTGCCAGCCATCTTCTGGCATACGCTTACCGGCTGGACACCCCGGAGGGGGCCACCCATTGCTATTTTCCCCTCGCCATGTTTGATGAGACACGGCGCATTGGCCGCTGGATTGCGGGGCGAAAGGGCCGTGCCTATGCGGCAGTATTCTGCTCTGCCGGCTTCACGGTGACCAGGCGCGGCGCATTCCGGGACAGGGAACTGCTCTGCCCGGCCAGGGACGCGGTATGGATCATCCAGCTAGGAACCGAAGCGGAATTTGGATCCTTCTCCGCCTTCTGCGGGGCGGTAGATCAAAGCGGGATCCAGGAGGCGGACGGCGGGGTTCAATTTGACAGTCCCGCCTGCGGCACGGTCAGCCTTAGTTTTGACCATGCGGCGCAAAACGGCGCGCCGCTGCAGCCCAAGGCTTTTCCATTGATTGAAAATTCCTTTGTGTACAGTCAGTACGGAAGCGGCATCCACCAGTTTCCTGACCGCATCTTGAATTTCAGCGATTAGGCCTAGTCCCTCTGCCGCAAGGCCGGAAACATTGAGAGATCAGACAGAGAGACCGGGACATGTTTGCCCCGGCTGTGTGAAAGGAGCGTAATACAATGAAATATTTGGATAAAAAGGTTGAGGATATAAAAATTGCGTACATTGGCGGGGGCTCCCGCGGCTGGGCATGGGGGCTCATGTCCGACCTGGCGAAGGCAGAGGATATCTGCGGCACCGTGGCCCTGTACGACATTGATTTCGAGGCCGCACAGCACAATGAGATCATCGGCAACAGCATCATCAAGCAGCATCCCTCGGTCTCCCCCTGGAACTATCAGGCGGTGCAAACGCTGGGGGATGCCCTGGATGGTGCGGATTTTGTGGTGATCTCCATACTGCCCGGCACCTTTGATGAAATGGAATCTGACGTCCACGCCCCGGAGCAGTACGGCATATACCAGTCTGTGGGCGACACCACAGGCCCCGGCGGCATTGTCCGGGCCCTGCGCACCATTCCCATGTTTGAAGAGATCGCCCTCGCCATCAAGGCCCATTGCCCCAAGGCCTGGGTCATCAACTACACCAATCCCATGACCGTCTGCGTCCGGACCCTGTACCAGACCTTCCCGGAGATCAAGGCCTTTGGTTGCTGTCATGAGGTTTTCAGCACACAGAAGCTCCTGGGCGTGGCTCTATCCGACATCTGCGGCATTGAGCGCGTCACCCGGGATGAGGTCAAGGTCAATGTGCTGGGCGTGAACCACTATACCTGGCTGACCTCAGCCCGGTACCGCGACATGGACCTGTTTCCCGTGTACCGGGCCTTTGCGGAAAAATACAAAGAGACAGGCTATGACAACCACCGGAACGAGAACTGGCTGAACCGCTTTTTCAGAACGCGGGACAAGGTGAAGCTGGACCTGTTCCTGCGCTATGGAATCATTGCGGCGGCCGGGGACCGGCACCTGGCTGAGTTCAGCCCCGGCAACTGGTATATCAAGGATCCCGAGACCGTGGAGAGCTGGGAATACCGGCTGACACCGGTGAGCTGGAGACGGGATGAGCTCAAGGAGCGTCTGCGCAAAAGCGCGGCCATGATGGCCGGAAAAGAGGCCTTTGCGCTCAAGGAGACCGGCGAGGACGGCGTCCGGCAGATCCGCGCTCTGCTTGGGCTGGGCGACCTGGTGACCAACGTAAACCTGCCGAATACGGGCCAGATCCCCAATCTGCCTCTGGAGGCGGTGGTAGAGACCAACGCGGTGTTCACATCTGACACGGTTGTTCCCGTACAGGCCGGCCCCATTCCAGAAAAAATATACAGCCTGATCGCCCGGGTTGCCGGCGAACAGGAGTGCATTGCCCGCGCCGGAAAGGAGCGGGATCTGGATCTGGCCTTTGAGGCCTTTCTGGCCGATCCGCTGGTCCGGATTTCCATGCCGGACGCCAAGGCTCTGTTTGGCGCCATGCTGGAAAACACAAAAGCCTATCTCTCCATGTACCCTGTGGATCAATGGACTGGAAGATAACCTGTTTGGCCCAGTATATACTTATTTTAATTTGTTTCTGTAAATGATCTGAGCCCGGCGGATTCTCCGCCGGGCTCTGCTGTTATGGCGGCCATGCCGCCCACCCTCCCTGTTGGTTGTTCTGCCGAAAATCCAAAATTCCCCTTTACAGACGGCAAAATAAATGGTAAAATGGCCAAGGCATCAGAGAGCCGAACACATACGCCCTGCGCTTATCAAACCGCGCGGCTTCGACTCTCTCCATGCCCATACAAACCAGTCAAGAACTATTTTACTTATAGAAAGCAGGGAAAGCACATGAACTATCAGGAAACATTTGAGACATGGAAAAAACAGGCGGATCCGGAAACCGCGGCAGAACTCTCCGCACTGACCGATCCGGCCGAGATCCAGGACCGCTTCTACCGGGAGCTGGAATTTGGCACAGGCGGCCTGCGGGGCGTCATGGCGGCGGGCACCAACCGGATGAACCGCTATGTCATTGGAAAGGCCACGCAGGGACTGGCGGAATATATCCGGGAACAGGGGGATTCAGCCCGCAGGCGCGGCGTGGTCATTGCCCATGACTCCCGCAACAACTCCCGCAGCTTCGCACAGCGCGCCGCGGATGTTTTGCTGGCGAACGGCATCAACACCTACCTCTTTGACAGTCTGCGGCCCACACCCATGCTGTCCTTTGCGGTCCGCTATCTGGGTGCCTTTGCGGGCATTGTCATCACCGCCTCCCACAATCCGGCGGAATACAATGGCTACAAGGTCTATTTTGAGGACGGGGGACAGCTTCCGCCCAGCGTCTCTGACCGGATCATCCACTACATCGACCGGATTGACCCGTTTGCGGTCAAGGACCAGGCGCCCGCAGAGCCCGAGGATGGAATCAGCCTGCATAGCATCGGCAAAGAGGTGGATGACGCCTATATCGCAGAGGTGAAAAAACAGGCCATTCATCCGGAGCTTGACAAAACCGGCTATAAGCTGGTATACACGCCGCTCCATGGCTCCGGCAACCTCCCGGTGCGCCGGATTCTGAGGGAGACCGGTTTCCAGGACGTCCTGCTGGTTCAGGAGCAGGTGGAGCCTGACGGAAACTTCCCCACGGTCAAATCCCCCAACCCGGAGAACAAGGAATGTTTTACCCAGGCAATCGCGCTGGCCAGAGAGAACAACTGTGATCTGATCATTGGCACGGATCCGGATTCTGACCGGGTGGGCATCGTGGTCCGGGACCGGAGCGGCGGCTATATCACCATGACCGGCAATCAGGTGGGCGCGCTTCTGACCAACTATGTCCTCTCCCAGAAGCAGGCCATGGGCTGTCTGCCGCAGAACGGCGCGGTGGTCTCCACCATTGTAACCACCGGCATGCTCAAGTCCATCTGTGCAAAATATAAGGTCAAATTTTTCGAGACATTGACCGGATTCAAATTTATCGGCGAGAAAATCCATGCGTTTGAACAGGACAGCTCCTATACCTTCCTGCTTGGCCTGGAGGAGAGCTACGGCTATCTGGCCGGGACCTATGCCCGGGACAAGGATGCGGTGGTGGCCTCCATGCTCATTGCAGAAATGGCGGTCTTTTATCACCGGCAGGGAAAGACGCTCTATGACGTCATGCAGGAGCTGTATCAGGAGTTCGGCTATTATCTGGAAGAGACGGTTTCCATCACCCTCAAGGGGATTGACGGCGCCGAGAAGATTCAGGCGCTGATGTCCCAGTTTCGGAGCGGTGTGCCCGCCGCGCTGGGCGGTTATACGGTCTGCGGACTCAACGACTATAAGACCGGCCGGGGGATCCGGAACGGCGCTGCATATGATCTGGATCTGCCCAAATCCGACGTCCTCCAGTTCCTGTTTGAGAATGGCTCCACCTTTGTGGTCAGGCCCTCCGGTACCGAACCGAAAATCAAACTGTACTACCTCATGCGCGAAAAGGACGCGGTCTCTGTCAAAGCCATGCTGGATGCGGTTCAGGCACAGGTTGGCAGTATGCTGGACTAATACGAAAAAACGCCGGGATTCCGGCGTTTTTTTTGTGAAAGCAGAGGGGTCTTTCCGGCAATGGCGCGGACCTGAAAAGGGCCCTATGCTCCGCCTCTTGCGCTCTGAACAAAATTGTGCTATGATTGATTTATGAGGGCTTTCCGCCCGCCTGTCCTTCATCCCCGCAACCCGGCTGCCTTTCCTCTGGCATCCGCTGAAATCCAATCCCTGTCCGCCCTCACAGCCGGCCTGATCCGCTCCCCAATGCCGGGAGCTCTCACCGCCTTCACTTCCCCTTCTAATCCATCTGCAAAACCGCCGTATCACTATCCGCTTCCGCCAGGAGCAAAGGAGCGATGTATATGGGAACCACCTATTTAATCACCGGGGCAGCCGGGCACCTGGGGCATAATCTGACCCGTCAGCTCGTACAGGCGCACAAAAAGGTACGCGCCCTTGTCCTGCCCGGGGACAGGCTTGCGGCGTTTCTGCCAAAGGCCGCAGAGCGCGTTGAGGGGGACGTCTGTGATCCGGCGTCCCTGCGGCATTTTTTCTCCCTCCCGCAGGGGGAGGAAGCCGTTGTCCTGCACTGTGCCGGGATCGTAACCATCGCGGCACGCTATGACCAGCGGGTTTATCATGTGAATGTCTGCGGCACCAAAAACGTCCTGGCTGAATGCAGCGCACACGCAGTCAAAAAGCTGGTGTATGTCAGCACTGTACACGCCATCCCGGAGCTTCCAAAGGGCCAGACCATGACAGAAATTTACGATTTCTCGCCGGACCGGGTCACAGGGCTGTATGCCAAAACCAAGGCGGAGGCCACCGCGACCGTTCTGCGGGCCGCCGGTCAGGGGCTCAACGCCTCTGTGGTGCACCCCTCCGGCCTGTCCGGGCCCTTTGACTATGGAAGAGGACATCTCACCCAGCTTTTGACCGACTATTGCAGGGGCCGTCTGACAGCGGGCGTGAAGGGCGGCTATGACTTCGCCGATGTCCGGGATGTGGCCGCGGGCATTCTCAGCTGCTGTGACAGGGGTGTGCCGGGGGAATGCTATATCCTGTCCAACCGCTATGTTCCTCTGCCGGAGCTGTTTGACCTCTTTCACAGCGCGACCGGCTGCCGTCCCATTCACACCTATCTTCCCATGTGGTTTGCGCTGGGTACGGCGGCCCTGTCAGAGCTGTATTACAAACTGCTGCGACAGCCTCCCCTTTACACGGCCTATTCCCTGCGCACCCTGACTGGAAACGCCCTGTTTTCCCACGAAAAAGCAGACCGTGCCCTCGGCTATACCACCAGGCCGCTCGCGGAGACCATACGGGATACCGTGAACTGGCTCCGGGCACAGGGGCGCATCTGACCCAGACCGCGGTGCATCCTCATGAAAAAAAGCCGCGCCGCACCGTATGGGACCGGCAAGGCGGCATCAACGAAAAAACGCCGGGCTTCCGGCGTTTTTTCTCTGTTTCCCGTGCAAAAACCTATTCCCCGAAGTTTTCGTTCTACTTCCGCACCCGCAGTATTGCGGCCGCGGCATAGTGCAGAACATGAAACCGCGCCGGGGCCTGGGCCTCAAGAAAGGCCATGTGCTCCGCCTCAAAGGCCCGGATGTCCGCCTCCCGGAGTGTCGCGCCGATACCGCGGCAGGCCTTGATCCTGCCGTTCCAGGTCTCCCGGGTAAAGGGCACGGCCAGATCGAAGATCTGGCTCTGCTCCCGCTGGAAATACCGGTCATAGACCGCCGGGATGTCAATGGGATGTCTCGTCTCCCCGCCGCCGGTCCAGTCCGGGTTGTATTTCAGAACCAGCCGCTCACTCGCACCGGCAATGCTGTCCTCCTCCGGCAGCCAGGCCATATACAGAACCGCCAGTCTGCCGCCGGGCTTGAGCATTCCGGCAAGCCGCGGGGCCAGTTGGTCATGGTTAAAGTAGAAAAAGCACTGGCAGGCGGTCACAGCGTCAAAGGAATTGTCCGGAAATCCGCACGCCTCCGCCGGACAGCAGAGAAATTCAATCGCCTTTCCCTCCGCCCGGGCAAGCGCCCTCGCCTGGGCGATCTGGTTTTCGGATATGTCCGTCCCAGTGAATTGGGCGCCATGGCTGTACAGATGCCGCGGCAATACCCCTGTCCCGGTCCCCAAATCCAGCACCCGCTGGCCCGCTGTTCCAATTCCGGCCTCCAGAATCTTCTGGTAAAACTCCGGCGGATAAATGTCCCGGTATCTGGCATAGTCTGCCGAGGTTCTTCCCCAGTCGAACTCCCGGCCCTGGTCAATCCCATCTTGTTTCACAGCGCTTTCCCCTTTTCTCCATTTATTGTTCTATTATTCTATCACATCTTGGGTCCTCGTGCAAGCCGGCCCGCCCGGCTGGTTCAGCGCGCTCCGTCAAGTCCTTCCGTCCATCCGCGCATGGACTTTGGGGAGACGGACCGAGACTACCGTCTCCCGGCCGCCGCTCTCCGCCGCAATTCTGCCGCCGTGCAGCTGTACAATGGACTTCACAATGGCAAGGCCCAGTCCGGAGCCGCCCACCTCACGGGACCGGGACTGGTCCACCCGGTAAAAGGGTTCAAAAATACGCTCCAGCGCGTCCGGCGGAATTTCCTGCCCGCTGTTCCGCACAGTGAGCAGCACGCCTTCCCCGTCCTCCTCAGAGGTGATCCTGATTGATCCGCCCTGCTGGTTGTACTTGACCGCATTCTCCAGCAGATTGCCAATCATCCGGCCCAGCAGATTTCTGTTGCCGCGCACCGTGCCGGAGCACGCGGCCGAAACCTCAAGACCCAGCCGCCGGATTTCCGGGGCGAGCTCGGCCTCGGCCTCGCCAACCAGCACGGCCAGCGCGCAGGTCTCCTCCATATCCAGCGCGGCATTGGCGTTCATGGCCAGCAGGTCATCCACCAGTTCGTTCATCCGGGTAAGGTTCCGCTTCAGGACTGCCAGCGCATGCTCCAGCTCAGGATCATAGTCCGGCTTGTCAATCTCCAAAACCTCCAGATTGGTCTGCATATTGGCAAGCGGTGTTTTGAGTTCATGAGCCGCCGCGGAGGCGAACTGCTTCTGGGACCGGAAGGCCGCGTCCAGCCGGCCCAGCATCTTGTTGAAGGCCTCCGTCAGATAGCCGATCTCCGCACAGGAGCCCAGATCCGGAATCCTGCTGGAGAGGTCTTCCTCATCCATTTCCCGGATTCGGTCCGACAGGGTCTGGATCGGGCGCAGGGCTCTTCCAGTCAGGAAATAGGCCGCAAGAATGCCAAACAGGGCCAGCGCCACCATCAAAAAGATATTGAGTCCGGCAAACCGGCTCTTGGCCGTCAGGGATACGGAGTATCTTTCAGCCGCCGCCTCTTTGGTCTCCTCTCCCAGCGGTTCGTCCCCGCTTCCTCCTGCCGTGTCTGCGGCCTGCGGTTTTTGCTGTTCTGTCGGCAAGGCCTCCCGCGCTGGGCCTTCCGGCGATTCCTCCACCAAAAAGGAGCCGATCTGGACCCCCGGCAGGGCTTCACCACGTACCTCTGCCGCTTCGGCCGGTTCAATGCTGCCCTGGATGATCACCGGCTCGGTGTGGGAAATCACTGTGCCGGGCAGGGTCACAAACAGCCGGCCGGCACTGAAGATGGACGCAAAGGTCAGTCCGGCGGCGATCGCGAAGATAATCCCGCCGCTGAGCAGGGTCATTTTTGTGCGCAGAGAACGCGGCCTAGTGTTTTTCATGACAATTCCTCCTCAGCAATGAGATAGCCCTGCCCGCGGATGTTGGTGATGACGCCCTCCCCCAGCTTTTTTCTGAGGGAATGGATGTGCACCTTAATGGAGTTGGAGAAAAGATCCACATCGCCGCTATAGATGTGCTCCAGCAGGGTTTCAGTGCTGATGGTTTCGCCGCGGTGCAGCATCAGATATTCCAGAATCGCGAATTCCGTCTTGGTGAGCTCCAGGCGGAAACCGTTCCGAAAAGCCCTGCGTGCCGACTGGTCCAGCGTCACCTCTCCGGCTTTGAGAATAATATCCTTCTGCACAAAATTCCGGCGGAGCAGACTGCGGATTCGGGCGTGAAGTTCCTCAAAATGAAAGGGCTTCACCAAATAGTCATTGGCGCCGGAATCCAGCCCGAGAATTCGCTCGTGGACGCTGCCGCGGGCGGAGAGGATCAAAACTTTAAGCTCCTTGTCCTCCCTGCGCACCTCCCGCAGCAGGTCGATTCCATCCATGCCAGGCAGGTTCAGGTCCAGAACCACCAGATCATACTCGTTCACATACAGCAGTTCCAGTCCCTCCCGGCCATCCTGCACATAGTCCACTGCATAGCCCTTTTTGGTCAGTCCTCGGCATATGGCGCCGCCCAGATCCTTTTCATCTTCAATCACCAACAGCTTCATCCCGCCGCTCCTTTCCTGTCTTTGCATGGTCAAAGGGACAGCCGTCTCCGGCATGTCCCTTTCTGTCCTTTGAATCGTTTATTTGCCAGTCATGGTATAATAGACCGCGTTGTTTGCCGGCATTGCCCCGGGCTCTCCCGGCGCCGGCAAGATGGTGTCAACATGCCCGACCACCGTTCCGTCCGCGTCCAGAATATTGCCGTCTTCGTCCACTCGGACGGCCTGGACCTCCGGCAGTCCGGCTTCTCCCTCAAGCGCCGCCATTTTTTTCACGCCGTTCATGCTGCCAACGATATTGCCTGCCTCGTCCAGGATATTTCCGGCTTCGTCCATGGCAACGGAGGCGGTGACCACCGCCGCTGTATCCTCTGCGCCCTCAGCGGGACTTCCGCCGGGCGCCGCGCTTCTTTGCTGTGTGATCAGCTTGCTGGTGCCGCCTGCCAGCTCCTTGGCATTGCCCAGAATGTTTCCGTCCGCATCCTTCACGTTTCCAGCCTCGTCCACAGTCAGGACGAGCACCTCACCCGACTCCGGCAGGCGGAACATGACCGGGCTGTCCGCTGTCTCTCCTTCGTCGCCAAAGGCGGCAATGGTACAGGTAACCGTCTCCATGCCCTCCTGCTGTAACTTGACCTTCGGCTGTTCCTCCTGCGCCAATACCCCGGCCGTCAGACTGCTGCATACTGCCAGCGCCAGCGCGCCCGCCAAAACTTTTCTTCCATTTGCTTTCATGATTAAATCCTCCTGTTTGATTTATTTTTATTTCAGATAGCGCTGCTATCCGCGATCGCAGGGTCAGTATAGCAAACAGAAGGTTAAGGCAGGGTTAAGCTGTGCTTTTTCAGAAAAATATTTTTCCTTTCCATCAGCATAGCACGTTCTCCCGTGGAATGCAGCCCTTTCTCAAACAGCGGTCTCTGGGTTTACATCAGCCCCAACCTGTGTTAAAATAGAGAAAAAGAAAACCGTACCGGAACAGCTCCGGACGGCGGCGGGAGGTTTTGCCATGCAGGCAGTGGTCTATGAGGGAAAAAATTTATTTGTGCGAACGGAACGTCCTGTCCCCGCGCTCCAGAAACCTACAGACGCCTTGGTCCGGGTGACGCTGGCCTCCATCTGTTCCAGTGATCTGCACATCAAGGGCGGATATGTCCCCAGGGCCGTACCGGGAATCGTTGTCGGCCACGAAATGGTGGGCGTCGTGGAGGCGGCCGGCTCCGCTGTCACCCGCGTCCGCCCCGGAGACCGGGTTGCGGTCAATGTCGAAACCTTTTGCGGCAGCTGCTTTTTCTGCCAGCGCGGCTTTGTCAACAACTGTACTGATCCGGACGGCGGCTGGGCACTGGGCTGCCGGATCGACGGCGGTCAAGCGGAATATGTGCGCGTCCCCTACGCGGACACCGGACTGACCCCCATTCCTCCATCGGTCAGTGACCGCCAGGCACTGTTCACCGGAGACCTGCTTTCCACTGGATTCTGGGCGGCGCAGATCTCCGAGATCGCGCCCGGGGATACAGTGGCTGTGCTGGGCGCGGGCCCTACCGGTCTCTGCGCCATGATGTGCGCCCGGCTCCGCCGGCCGGCCCGCATCATCGCCGTGGACCCTGATCCCGTGCGGCGGGCCCTGGCCCTGGAGCAGGGCTGGGCGGACGCTGTCCTGGATCCCGCCATAGACAATGTTCCGGAGACCGTCCGACGATTCACCGCGGGCAGGGGCGCGGACGCGGTCATTGAGGCGGCGGGCGGCAAAGACACGTTTCAAACCGCCTGGCAGGCCGCGCGGCCCAATGGCACCGTATGCGTGGTGGCCATGTATGAAACGCCCCAGGTCCTTCCCCTTCCGGAGATGTACGGCAAAAATCTGACCTTTAAGACCGGCGGGGTGGACGCCTGCCGCTGCGGAGAGATCCTCGGACTGATCGCTGCGGGAAAGCTGGACGCCACCCCGCTGATTACCCACACCTTTCCGCTGGCAGACGCTTTGGACGCCTATGAGCTCTTTGCGCAGCGGCGGGACGGGGTGGTCAAGATCGCACTGCAGCCGCAGCAGCCCTGTCCGGTTTATTCCGGCCATACGGCCGGAACCATTGTCAAAACACGGGCCCTCTGCTGTGCCAAATCGCACAGAGAAGCCTCCGGTACATGGATTGGGAAACAATAGTTTCGAAAAGCACACCATTCTTCCAGTATAAAGTGAGGGGTTTATATGAAGTTTCTCCCGGCAAAAACGATTTTGTCCGGCTATCGCGCAACGGACAACAGATGGTTTGGCATCAACTATAACATGAATCTGTACAAGGGCTGCTGCCATGGGTGTATCTACTGCGACAGCAGAAGCGATTGTTATCGGATTGAGGACTTCGAAACGGTCTGCGCCAAGGAGAACGCGCTTCAGCTTTTGGAACGGGAAATGCGCCGAAAACGGCAAAAGGGCGTGATTGGAACAGGCGCCATGAGCGATCCCTACAACCCCAATGAGACATCCCTCCGGCTGACCGGCGGCGCGGTGGAGCTGGCGGCAAAGTACGGCTTTGGTATGGCCATTGCCACAAAAAGCGACAGCATTGTCAGAGATATCGGCGCACTCCGGCAGGTGCGCCGGCATGCGCCGGTCATCTGCAAAATAACCATTACCACAGCCGACGACGCCCTTTGCCGCCGCATTGAGCCCTTTGCCCCGCCCGCCTCCGCACGGCTTGCCGCCATTCGCCGTCTTTCAGAGGCGGGGCTGTTCACCGGCGTTCTGCTGATGCCGGTCTTGCCGTTTCTGACGGATTCCATGGAAAGTCTGCGGCGTGTCGTGGAACAGGCGGCGGAAAGCGGGGCAAAATTTATCTTTCCCATGCCCGGCGTGACACTGCGCCAGAACCAGAGAGCATATTTTTATCAGCAGCTGGATAAGCAGTTCCCCGGCCTGAAGGGACGGTATGCAGCGGCCTTTGGCAATTCCTATGAATGTATCTCACCGGAGGCATCCCGCATCTGGCCGGAACTTCTGCGGTGTATTGAGGAAAACGGCATGCTGTACCGGATGCCGGAGATTGTCGCCGCGTCCAGAGCCGGCTATGCGACAGAACAGCTCTCTCTGTTTGACTGAACCTCCGGCACAGCGCGGCCAAACAGCGCCTATGATTTCCGCGTGCGCCGGAACACAGTCTTTCCGTCCTTGATTGTCTCCATGACCCGGATATCCCGAATTTCTCCGGCCGGACATTCCAGCGGATTTTGGTCCAGAATCACCAGGTCAGCCTTCTTCCCCGGCGCGAGGGTGCCTTTTTCCGCCTCTTCAAAATAGGCATAGGCCGCGTTTTTCGTAACGGCTTCCAGGGCCTCAAATGGGGTAACCGCGAATTCGGGTCCCAGCCGCCGGCCAGCTCGGGTCTGCCGGTTCACCGCGCACCAGACGGTTTCCAGCATATCCGGAGGGATCACCGGCGCGTCCTGATGAAAATCACAGACCACGCCGGCCTCCAGCGCCGTGCGCACCTGGCTGATGGATGCCGCCCGCTCCGGTCCGAAATTCTCCGCATGTACATCACCCCAGTGGTACACATGGGCTACAAAAAACGACGCAATCATGCCCAGCCTTGCCATCCGTTCCAGCTGTCCCTTCTGTACAAGCTGGGCATGGATCATCACCGGACGGATGTCCGCACATTTCCCCTCCGCTTCCTCAAAAGCCCGGATCAGCTGTTCCGCCGCGGCATCGCCGTTGCAGTGGGTCAAAAGCTGTACGCCCTCATCCAGCGACTTCTGCACATAGGAGCGCACCGTTTCATCACTGTGGATGGGGTACCCGCGGTAATCCTTCTCTTTTCCCAGATACGGCGTGAGCATCCACGCGGTCCGCCCCTGGGGCGACCCATCCAGGAACAGCTTGAAGCCGCCAAATTTCAGATGCCCCTGATAATCCCTGTACGCCTTTTCCTTCTCCGGCATGTCGCCGCATTCCCGGATATCCGCATAGGCCACAAAATCCGCGGTCAGCCGGCCCTCCTTTGCCATGGCCCGGAGCAGCGACCAGCCGCCCGGACTGGTCATCCCATCCTGGATGGTTGTAATTCCATAGGAAAAATAATACTGCTCCGCGTCTTGGATCTGTGTTTTGAGCTCCTCCACCGTGGGGGCGGGAATCTTTTCGCCCACAAACATAAAGGCGCCCTCCTCCAGGTAACCGCTGGGTTTCCCGGTTCCGTCCAAGCGCCCAATGCGGCCGCCCTCCGGGTCAGGGGTATCCGCCGAAATTTCCAGCAGTTTCAGGGCCGCATGGTTCACCGCGCCCATATGGAAAGAGGCATGGGAAATCATGACCGGATGCTCCCGCTCCACCGCATCTAAAAAGGCGGCGTCCGGATGCCGTTTCTCCCGCAGGGTATTGTGGTCGTAGCCAAAACCCACTAGCCACTTTCCAGGCCCCAGCGGGTGCGTTTCCTTGTATTCGGCCATACGCCGGGCGATCTCGTCAAAGGATGCCGCGCCGGTCAGGTTTACCATTCCGAAGGTCTGGGCCACAGAGGTGACGTGGCTGTGACCGTCGATAAACCCCGGCATCAGCGTCATGCCCGCCAGATCCGTCCGCTCTGTCGTTCTGTCACAGAGCTGCTCCAGCTCCGCCCGCGTCCCCGCGGCCAGAATCCGGCCGTCCTCAATCAGCAGGGCCTCTGCGGCCTCCTCACTTTCCATGGTCAGAATTATTCCATTTTCAAAATATCGTTTCACAGCCATTCCTCCATTTTTCCATCTGCCTACAGCATATCCGAAAATTTTGCTTCTTATTCCAGTTGTGCCCTGCCGGGCATGAAAATGCGCATATTTTATTCCGTCTGCGGCGGTAATTTTCTATTTCAAACTGTCGAACACGTCAGCTTGCAAAGCTTTTGTTACATTGCCGCCGAGGCTTGGCCGGCGGAATTATGGGCATTGGGCAACATGTTCAAAGCAAAAGCTTTGTAAAATGCAACGGAATCAATGGTTTATCGGCATGCTCTTATTTATGGTATTTTCCGCCCTGTAAAATGGTAAAGGCGCGGTAAATCTGTTCCAGCAGGATCACCCGCATCAGCTGGTGCGGAAACGTCATGGGCGAAAAGCTGAGCTTCAGCGCTGACCGTTCTTTGACCGCGCGGCTCAGCCCCATGGATCCGCCGATGACAAAGACCAGATGACTGCTGCCGGCCGCCGCAAGATTCTCCAGCGTTTCCGCCAAATCCTCAGAGGACATCTGCCGGCCCTCAATGCACAGGGCGGTCACATATGCCGTGTCCGGGATCTTATCCAGAATCCGCTTCCCCTCTTTATCCAGCACCAGATCACGCTCCCGCTCCGAAGGGGCGTCCGGTGTGGGTTCGTCCCTGACCTCAATCAGATTCAGACGGCAATACCGCCCCAGCCGCTTTTCATATTCCCCAAGGGCAGCTGTAAAATACTTCTCCTTGATCCTGCCCACGCCGATCACAGTCACATTCAGCATTGTGCGCCTCCTCCCGCCGCGGCTGACAGCGATATCACTGTATCGCAGATGCCCCCGGCGTATTTTTTCAATACGGTTCCTCTTTTTTAAGACACAGACATTTTCCAGCACCCGGGAAAGTCCTGTCACAGCGTAACAAAGCCGGTCTCAGCAGAGACCGGCTCGCTATTTCCTGTGCTGGCTAAACATCTAAATCGCGAAATAGTAACCCACACCGCGCTTTGTCATAATATGGCGGGGCTGGGACGGATCATCCTCAATCTTTTCCCGAACCCGGCGGACTGTAACGTCAACGGTCCGCACATCCCCATAGTATTCATAATCCCAGACATATTCCAGCAGCGCTTTTCTGGAATAGATCTTGTTCGGCTGTGCCGACAGGAACTTGATCAGCTCAAACTCACGGACGGTCAGGTCAATCAGCTGACCGTTTTTGTAGAGCTCGTAGCGGTTGCAGTCCAGAGTAAAGCATCCCACATTGACAATATCGTTGTCCTCATCCTGGCGGGCGGGCTCCAGCTCTGTCCGGCGCATATTGGCCTTGATCCGCGCCATCAGCTCCCGGACGCTGAAGGGCTTGGTCACATAGTCATCCGCACCGAGCTCCAGCCCCAGCACCTTGTCTACCTCTTCCTCCCGTGCGGTGATCATCAGAATCGGCACGGAGGAGGATTCCCGGATCTTTTTACACACAGAAAAGCCATCCAGCTTGGGAAGCATCACGTCCAGAAGGATCAGGTCCGGCTCAATATTGGTCGCCTTCAGCACTGCTTCCTCTCCGTCATAGGCCTCGTACACTGTATAGCCCTCATTCTGTAAATTCAATTTTAAAATATCAACGATACTCTTTTCGTCATCAACTACAAGGATCTTCTTACCCATTGTTCCACCCCCGGAATATTCTCAAAGCTTTCGTATCAATAGAGGACGTAATCCAGCGGATTCTGGTATTCGCCATCCGCCTTGACCTCAAAATGAAGATGCGGCCCGGTGCTGTTGCCGGTGCTTCCCATACGCGCGATTTTCTGCCCCTGGGCCACACGCTCGCCCTCTGTGACTAAAAGCTCGCTGCAGTGGCCATATGCTGTCTGATACCCATTTTCATGGTCAATGACCACATAGTTGCCATAGCCGCTCACCCAGTCTGCAAGCGTCACCAGTCCGCCGTCCGCCGCAAGGATATCAGAGCCGTCGTCGCCGCCGATATCAATGCCGGTATGGGTTCTGCCCCAGCGCGCGCCATACCCGGAGGTCAGCACTCCCTGGGCGGGCTCTGTAAAAGAACCGCAGGCAACCGTGGGATCCACAGGCTCAGGGGCCGGCGGACCGGCAACAGGCAAGTCCTCCTGTGCCGCTCCGGCGGTGATGCCGGCTGGCTCCACGCTTGTCCCCGAAGAGGGCAGCGCAGTTTGGACGGCCGGTTCGTTTCCGTCCCCCGGCAGTATCGCCTGGGCGTGGACCACATCCGCCCCGCTCCTCTGCTCCGGCGCCGTGCCCAAGGACACGCCCAGCCATGCCGCCGTTCCAACCAGTACAACACCCTTCAGCGCATTTGCCGCAAGTTTTTTCCATATCTTTTTGTCTCTGTAATAAAGCAAGATGTCATCTCCCACTCAAATAAATTTAATATAGGTATTAAGACCATATTATTAAATTTATATTACAGATGTAACAATTTTAAACTAGTCTGATGAAAAAATCAAGGGCTTTTCCTAATTTTTTTCTGATATTGGCAGTTTCGCACCAAAAAACCACTCAAAATTTGTCGAACTGTTGAGAGCGCGGATTTTTTCAGCCAGAAATTTGAAAAATCTCTTGACAAGCTGGTTTGGATATGATATACTTCAAAAGTCGCACCCGAGCGGCACTGAATGTGCTTGGAGAGGTGTCCGAGTGGTTTAAGGAGCTAGTCTTGAAAACTAGTGATGCGAAAGCACCCAGAGTTCGAATCTCTGCCTCTCCGCCACTTTATCTAAAAGCACAGTTTCTTTACTACAATTTCATATTGTAAACAAATTCGGAGAAGTACTCAAGCTGGCCGAAGAGGCGCCCCTGCTAAGGGTGTAGGTCGTGAAAGCGGCGCGAGGGTTCAAATCCCTCCTTCTCCGCCATTTATGCAACACGCTGTTTCAAATGAAACAGCGTGTTGTTTTTTCTCTTTTTCTCTGCTTATTTTCTGAATATATCAATCGAATGGCTTGTCACACCCACGAAATCCTCTCGCTCACAGGTTGCAAAATGGTATTTCAAATACAACGCGAAAGTATCATGATCCATTTTGTCAATCGCTTCACGCATAAACAGAGCGCACCCGTCGGACGCGGCATAGTGCAGCCGTGTTGTAGAAAACACAGACATCAGTTCATCAATATCCTCTTTCCGGACAAGCTCAAACAAATCTTTAGGCTCAGACTTTGCGGCAAAGGTATCGGCGTCAAGCAAACCGTTACTAATATATTCCGCCGCATTGACATTGCCGCGGTGAAATCCCTCGTCAAGCAAACAGCCGTCAGAGATAACATAAGCGGCAAAAACCACACCGCCCGGTTTCGTGACGCGGATAGCTTCCCGCAGAGCCTGCCGCTTGTCCTCCAGCGTATAAAGGTGGTACAGCGGTCCCAGCAATAGGGTAATATCATATTGATCAGACGGAAATGCGGACAAATCCAATGCGTTCCCCTGCGTAACCGTTATGTTTTCAGTTGATAACGTGTTCCTATGAAAAACCTCTATATTATGTTCGACGAGCTCCACCGCGTCAACCGCATATCCCTGCCGCGCCAAAGCGTGGGAATAGCGGCCTGTTCCGGCACCGATTTCAATAACGCGGCTGCCGGGCTTCATATATTTTTCTATATAGCGCATCGTTGTTAGAAATTCAACCGTTCCATGTTTTGACACCAGCCGGCTGTCCTCGTCATATTGATTATAAAAATCAATGATGTACTGATTTATGTTCATGGCTGCACCTCTTTATACTGTGAATTTCCAATCTGGCTTTATCTGTTTTATAAGAGCAGACAAAAAATTTACTGTCATTTTTTCAATACTCTTTTGATCCAGCGCTATCTTTTTTGTCGCCGTCAAGACAGCGATACCGTGCGCATACAAGAACAAATCCAAAAAAATATTTTTCGCGGATTCAAACTCTATACCAACGGTTTCGGAAAAACATTTTGCCTTTGTTTCATTGCCGGGCTCATTGTAAAAGTCTTTTGCTTTTTTCATATTCAAATCCATATCGCTGATAAATAACAGCTTAAACAAATGTGTTTCTTCCTCTGCAAACGCAATGTAAGAAAGCGGCAAAAGCAAACATGGATTGACCTCAGCGGCATTGCTGTAATCTTCAACATACCGACTATAGGCATCAAAAGCAAAATCAAGGAAATCGCTTTTAAGTTCCTCCATATTCTCATAACAGGTGAAAACAGGCCGCGTGGAGCACCGCAGTTTATTGGCGATGCTCCTTGCGTTGACGGCCTCAAAGCCTGTTTCTCTTGTGATTTCCAAAACCGCAGTCAAAATCATTTCTTTTGTTATCCTTGCTTTCGGCGGCATAATACGACCTCGCTATCCGCATCAATAAGATACATATGATATGCAACGATTGTAACATAACATATGTATCTTGTCAATTATTTCTCCCCCGCAAACGCCTTCAACCCCTCCAAGCCCTGTTTCATCAGCTTATAGGCAGACTGGTATGCTTGGCCGGACGGGATAAACGCCTCCGGGGAGGAACCATTCAGATCCTCCTTTACATGAAGCTCACCGAAGGTGTTCTGCCGCGTCAGCACCAGCGAAACATCAAATTCGCCCAAATTTTCAACCTCCGCTTCATAGGGCCGAAAGGCCGCTGCCGCGCCGTTTATCTTAACCAGCGCCGCGCCGCACATACTGTCCAGCTTGACAAGTCCGCCTTCCTCTGCATCCGTTTTAAACTTATAGGTTATTTCACCGCTGTAAAACGGCAGTCCAAAATCTTTTAAATCTCCGAATCCGATCTGTTCCGGCAAGCTTGTTATGGTTTTTTCCGCTCCGCTGAGCCTGACGCCAAAATCACCCAAAAGATAAACCGCCTCCACATCGCTGTCCTCATAAAAATCATAGACAAGCGCGATCACGTTTCTGCCCTTTCTCAACAGCTCTTTTGGAATTGCCAAAACATCAAAGCAGATATCTATCCACGTTTCACCTGTTTTTTCGATGGGAACGCCATTGACCAGCACCTGCATCTCTCTTTCCAGTTCCGCGGCAACCGCCATATCGCAGAGATACGCCGCATTAAACTCATATTCCAGCCGTAGTTTTCCCAGAGGACAAAGTTCCTTTTCCACCACAAACCAGGGTTGGAGCATATCGCCGCCCCGGTACGGCAGATGGTATTTTTCTCTCAGCCTTCTGTCGATTTGCAGAACGTCCGTTTCCCCAATACGTTCGCCGTCAATCCAGCCGTTCGCCTGATCCACTACGCAAATATTTTTCTCGGAAAGCGCATAGGCGTCAATTTTTTTGAGCGGTATTTCCCTTTTATAAGCATAGCTCTTCCGCCTTGGCAGCCTATGCTCCTCCGGTGTGATCACGAACAGCTTCTCTTCTCCAGGCTCAAATTCCAAAACGGAAATATCGCCTTGCGCATACCGCGCGCCGCTTCTGGCGGACCAGTTTTCGATATACCCCGGCACGCCCAGACGCACGGCCGTCTTAACCGGATTATTCCGGTCCATATTCAATAGCATAATATAATACGTATCTTTGTCCCGTCTGATTTCCGCAAATATTTTGTCATTTTCCGCTGAAATAACGCCGCTTTTTAATGTGCTGACGCTTTCCCTGCAAAAGGGCATAATCCGGGCGTTCAGGGCAACGTCTTTCCGTACGGCGTCAATATATTCCGGCAGTTCTCCCAGCACGATCACCTCGCCGCCCCTTTCCGCAAACGCATTGAGGATGTCAGCCGTGGTACGCCGCATGGTAAGCATTCCGCTCACGATCACCTTTTTATACTTCGCCGCGCCGACCCGGAGCGCCGCACCGTCAAATCCATATAGCCTCGCAAGCATTTCCTCATCGGCAAAGTCAAATGCCACATTGTTTGCCAAAAGCATTTGATACAGCATTTTGTAGCGTTCCTCGAGCCGCTTGATACCGGCGTCCTTTGCCTCCAGCCAGACCGAAAACCCGGCATAGACCTGGCACCACACGCTCTCCACCGGGCTGATGACAAGGCAATCGCGCACAGCTTCACCCTGTGAAAGAAAAACGCCGATTCTCGAAAAATAATCCTCCACATATTTATAATCCCTGTACCAGGCCGACTGGTGAAATATACTGGCGGGATAATCGCGTTTTCCCTCCCCTTTCATCGTATACCAGGACAGATGATGACATCGCAGGTTAATACCCATCAGCGCCTGCCAGTCGCCCACATTCTTATGCCCTTCAAAATTCATCTTCCAGCCTGTGCAGCCGTACAGCTCAGAGAGCATCCATTTTTGATTCAGCTGGTGCGCGGCTGAGGACAGCTGTTTTACAATGCAGTAATTGTCATTGTCCTGCCCCAAAACATCCACCCCCGGGACGTCCATATGCTCGTAGGCACGCATGACCGACCCGTGCATTATCGTCTGAGCGGACAGGCTGTCTTCGTGCAGCATATGCCCTGTCAGCTTCAAGCCGGCACTGGCACAGTACGCGTGTATGGGCTTGATGAAATTGTCAAGAAACAGTTTCTGCAGCAGCTCTGCATAATGCCATTTAACCGGACTTACGGGCTCCCCGTTTTTGCGCAGGAACAGCTCAGGCAGACGCTCCTTTAAGGAATATCCCCACATCTCCTCAAACGCCTCAAACAGCTTTTCGGTGTAGGGCACGCAAAGGCCGCCGTACATGGCTTCGCACATAAGCTGTCCGCGGTGGGGCTCGTCCGTGAAAATCCCGCAAATCCCCTTTCCCAGTTCGCCGCCGCAGGACTCCTTATACTTTTGGTGCGTTGACTGTATATATTCCTCTGTGGTCTCCTTTTTGAGCGTATCGGCATAGGTATATCCATTGTAAAAATTATCCTTCGGGAATTCGACAATCTCAAACCACAGCTTATTTTGATTGGAACCCTCCCTGAAATTGATGCCGTCCAATGCACATTCACAGGTATAGATCACCTCGGCCTTCTCCGGAATCTCCTCGTCCGCGTGCATGAGAATAAACTTCATACGGTTCCCTTTTTTGACTGTGACCTTTCCGCCCGCCGTCCCGGAGGGCCACCGGTCCTCGTCATAAAGCCAGGCCTCCATGCCTGTTTTTTTAGCCTCGGCGGTACATGCATTGATCAAAGAAAACCATTCACTGCCGAGATACGGAGTTTTCAGTCCAACCCTCGAATGCATAAAAAAGCCGCCCATGCCCATATCCTGAAATATATGTATCTGTCTTTTCAGCTCCTCCGCGTTTAAATCACCGTTCCAGCTCCAAAACGGCTTGCCCCGGTATTCATTGGAGGGATTTTGAAACAGCCCCGCCAGCTCCCTGTTTGTCATCGCACATTACCTCCTGCTTTTCCCGCAAAAAGGGGATGGAGCGTTTTGCTCTATCCCCTCCGCAGGCCATATTTTCATTTTGAAGCAAAATATCTCTTATGCAGACAAAGTATATAGTAATTCACCGCTTTTGTCAATATTGAATTCCTTCTACCCGTCGTCATTGTCTCTCTATCCTGTCATAAAGTAAGTGACCATAATTTAGAAGCGGAAAATTGACCGGAACGGTCATAGCCGAACAACTTTTTCTTGACAGACCGGCCGATTTATACTATACTGTTTCTGTAAATATGTAAATCGCACGACTGTCGTGAGGCAGTTTCGCAAAGCCAAGGGTCTTTCTCTCGGGAAGACAGCCGGTTGCCGTATTTCACTTGAGTGGGGTACGGTTTTTTGTTTGTATAAAAAACCGTGCGCCGCGCGGCAGATATGCGGATTTTGTGAAAATTACAGCACAGAGAACTTCCTTTGAGTCCGCAAAACTTGATTGGAAAGGAGATTTGTTACACATGAAGAAATTGAAAATGTTTGTCACAGCTCTGCTCTGTCTGTCCTGTCTTCTGGTTTTTTTCCTTCCGTCCTATGCGGAAACGGAGATTCCAGCGGATAAGGTTTTGATTGAGTATCACATCGACCCGGATTATGAGGACACCTGTGAGCTCTACATGGGCGGCGGGAAAGGCAGTGTGTTCACACGCGAGCTCCCCAGCGGCGGAAAACTTACCGCCTTCGGCGTCTGGGCCTGTGAAAAAGGGAATCCAAAAAACAACAGCAAAGTGGTGGAGATGTCACTCCTCAACGACATTTCAGGGCTTACGGACAAGGGCGCTGAAAACAGCTATAAAACCGGTGACATCATTTCCGTTTTTGACGGCAGGGACGCGAAGGTGTCCACGGAAAACGGCTTTATGTTCACACACTTTTACGCAGAAACGACCCCGAAAATCATCATCAACGTCCGGCCTGAAATCACCATGGATGAGCCGGAGCCCATCACCAATTTGAAGCTGGATAATGCCTATGTATTCGGTGACGGGAAAGCCGCCGGGACCTCCACCACCATGAGCGCCGCCAGGGATGTAAGCCGTGAGGAGCTCTGTGCCATGATTGGCAGAATTCTTTATCAAAACGGATACTATAATGGCTTCCGTCCCAATCAGGCTCCGCAGTACCGGGATGTATCAGAAGACCTCTGGTCCTACAAACATCTCGCCTATATGGCCGCGCAGGGCGCCTTTGACGGCATGAGCCAGGTAAATCCCGCCGGACTCATCACAAGAGGCGAAAGCGCCCATATTATGACCTGTGCGCTGCATCTGAATAAGCAGGCGGACCTGTCCCGGTTTACAGACATGGATCCGGAACACCCATATTATTCTGATATTGCGAAAATGGTTGCGGCGGGTTATATGCAGGGCGACGACAACAGCTGTATCCATCCGGACGATAACATTACCCGGGCGGAAGTCACCGCCATCATCAACCGTATCATCGGAAGAGACAGCAGTTTTTATAAGCTGATGACTAAATCCGGCGAAGCCTCCTCTGCCTATTATACATTCCCTGATCTGGAGAAAGAGGGTGCAGAGGGCGCATGGTATTATGAGGATATGATCCGCGCCGCCAGCGCCTATGACGCAGAGGGGTATATTGACCCCGCGCTGAGAACCACACGTGAGGATCTTGATAATTAGTGCCGCATATCATGAGATGCGTGCATAGAAACGTTACGCAAAAAAGTCGATTTGTAAAGAATACGATTTTTTTTGCCGGAGAAAGACAGTCTGGGGCCGCTCCTGCCGGAGCGGCCCTTTTTACGGATGAAGATATTCAGATACTTTGAAAGGCCGGCTGGATGATCCAGCCGGCCTTTCAACATATTTAGGGAGATTTATTTACACAGGAGGGGCCGCCAGGGAGGAGGCATGCCCCGCCCGGTAAACCAAAGTATAGGGCTTATTTGCCGTAGTACGCCTTGCGGTACAGCTCCTCCAGTTCGGATACCAGCGGCAGTCTGGGATTGGCGGTGGTACACTGATCACCGAACGCCTTATCGGCAAGATCCGGAACGGCGGCCAGATAAGCCTTTTCGTCCACGCCGCAATCCTTGAGGGTCATGGGCTCGTTCAATTCCTTCATCAGGTCACGGATCGCCTTGATCAGAGATTTCACACCCTCTTCCGTGGTCTTTGCCGGCAGCCCCAGGGTACGGGCAACCTCCGCGTACTTCTCGTCCGCGATAAAGGTCTCATATTTCGGGAAGGACATGAACTTGGTGGGCTTCTGCGCATTGTACTCTACCACGAACGGCAGGAGCACAGCGTTTGCACGGCCGTGGGGGATGTGGAACTCTGCGCCCAGCTTATGTGCCAGAGAGTGGTTGATGCCCAGGAACGCGTTCGCAAACGCCATACCAGCCATACAGCTCGCATTGTGCATCTTCTCACGGGCCAGCTTGTCGCCCTTATAGGATTTCGGCAGATATTCAAACACCAGCTGGATTGCTTTCATAGCCAGCGCGTCGGTATAATCGGAAGCCATAACGGAAACAAAAGCCTCCAGCGCATGGGTCAGAACATCCATACCGGTATCAGCGGTGATTCCCGCCGGCACGGTATATACAAACTCAGGATCAATGATCGCGATATCCGGGGTGAGCTCATAGTCAGCCAGCGGATACTTCATATTGATCTCCTTGTCGGAAATAACCGCGAAGGAGGTTACCTCAGAGCCGGTACCGCTGGTGGTCGGAATACAAACCATCTTAGCCTTTTTGCCCAGCTTCGGGAACTTGTAGGAACGTTTCCGAATATCCATAAACTTAACCGCCATGCTCTGGAAGTCAGAATCCGGGTATTCATAGAAGAGCCACATTCCCTTGGCCGCATCCATGGCGCTTCCGCCGCCCAGGGCGATGATCACGTCAGGCTGGAAGGCGTCCATGGCCTCTTTTCCCCGCATGATGGTGTTCAGGGACGGATCCGGCTCCACCTCGGAGAAGATTTCACAGTGCACATACTCCTCCCGTTTTCTCAGATAATACAGAATCTTGTTGACATAGCCCAGCTTGACCATGGAGGGGTCCGTCACAATAAACGCCTTGTGGATCCCAGGCATCTTCTCAAGATACTGGGTGGAATCTGCTTCAAAATAAATCTTTTCCGGAATCTTAAACCACTGCATGTTGACCCTCCTCTTGGCTACTCTCTTCACATTGATCAGGTTTGAGGTAGAAACGTTCTGGGTTGTGGAGTTGTTTCCATAGCTTCCGCAGCCCAGCGTCAGAGACGGCATGTTGGTGTTGTAGATATCGCCAATCGCGCCGTGGGAGGACGGGGAGTTCACCAGAATCCGGCTGGCCTTCATCTGGCTCTCGAATTTCTTGACCACCTCATCGTCATTGGTGTGAACCACTGCGGAATGTCCCAGACCGCCGAATTCCAGCATCTGCTCCGCGCGCTCGATACCCTCGTCGACGCTGTTGACCACATAATAGGCCAGCACCGGGCTCAGCTTCTCATGGGACAGGGGATAGTCCAGACCGACGCCCTTCAGCGGCACCATCAGGATCCGGGTATCCGCCGGCACCTTGATCCCCGCCAGCTCCGCGATTTTCACAGCGGACTGACCCACGATAGCCGGTTTGATCGCAGCCTTTTCCGGATCATACATGGCCTCTTCCAGTTTTTTGGTCTCTTTCTCGTTGACATAGTAGCAGCCGTTGGCCTTGGTGAATTCCTCGAATTCCTTCGCAATCTCCTTGTCAACAATCGCCGCCTGCTCAGACGCGCAGATCATGCCGTTGTCAAAGGACTTTGACAGCATCAGGTCTGTTGCCGCGCGCTTGACGTTGGCGGTCTTTTCAATATAGCAGGGCACGTTGCCGGCGCCGACGCCCAGAGCGGGCTTGCCTGCGCTGTAGGCGGCCTTTACCATACCGGGGCCGCCGGTGGCCAGAATGGTGGCAACGCCGGGATGGTTCATCAGCGCGTTGGTTGCCTCAATGGACGGAAATTCAATCCACTGGATACAGTGCTCCGGCGCGCCGGCCCTGATTGCGGCGTCTCTGACTACCTTCGCGGCCTCAACACTGCACTTCTGCGCGTTGGGATGGAAGCCGAAGATAATCGGATTTCTGGCTTTGGTACAGATGATGGACTTGAACATGGTGGTTGAGGTGGGGTTGGTCACAGGGGTAACACCGCAGACCACGCCAATGGGCTCCGCAACCATCTCATATCCCTCGTAGTCATTCTCAGAAATGACGCCCACGGTTTTTTCATTCTTGATGCTGTGGTAGATATACTCGGTCGCAAAGATATTTTTGGTCATCTTGTCCTCATAAATACCTCTGCCGGTTTCCTCTACCGCCAGCTTCGCCAGGCGCATGTGGTCCGCCTGTCCGGCAAGGGCCATCGCCTTGACGATCTCGTCGATCTGCTCCTGATTCATGGTCATATAAGCCGCCAGCGCCTTCTGGGCGTTGGCTACCAGCTCATTTACCATAGCCTGAACATCGATTTTCTTTTCTTCAGCCATTTTACCATACCTCCGCTAAATATTTTTATATGGTTTATTTTACCCACTTTTTGACCAGTCAAACAACAGCACTGCGCAAAGCCCGCGTTTGCCGTCCTGTCCGCTCCCGCGCCATCGGCGCCGGACTCGGACCTTTCGGTTTTGACACAGCAGTTCCAAAAACTGGGAGGATTATTGTTAATTTTTTAACACATCCTCTATTACTCATTATACTATCCTGTTAAAAAAATGTCAATCTTTTTTGACAAAATATTTTATACAAAAAAACCATGCCCTGCCATACCGCTCTTGTATAATTTGAGGGGAAGCCTTGCTTTTTTCCTAAAATTAGGTTATACTGATTACAGGATCCCTTTTCCCGCGGCCCGGAGCATCGCGAAAAAACGGACGGCGGCGGGGGTCACTGGAGCGAGGAGTCAATATATTATGGAACGAAAAATCTTCTGGAAATTTAACATCATAGACCTGATTTTGATCGGCATCATTGCCGTCAGCCTGTTTGCCCTGCTCTACAAGGTGACCTGGGGCAAGGAAAAGGACAGGACCGAAACCTATCTGTTTACCTATACCTGTCAGTCGGCGCCCAGCGAGACCTTTACCGGCATCACCCCGGGGCTGGTCTGCTCTGACGGGGACTATGGCAGTTCCCTGGGCAAGCTTGCAGACGTGAACGCCTCCGGCATTGAGGGGGATGACCGGAACTGGCAAGCCACCTTCACCTCTATGGTGGAAGGTCGGAAGGGCGAACACGGCGTCACAGTCGGGGATGTGCTCTATCTCAAGGGAAAGAGTTTCAGTCTTGTGGTGGGCGATTCCATGTTCGCCGTATACCTGTCCGATATTCAGCCTCTGGAATAGCGGCGCGGCCCTCTAAAACCCGCCCTGCGGATACAGGCCGTCCGAACCGCAGAAGCGGCTAGAAAATCTTTTGAAAAACTTAATAATTCTTTAATGTTTTGGATAGGAAATCTTAAACACCTCCTGATAGGATAGAACCATCAGGAGGTGTTTTTTGTCGGATCGCGCCGGCAGAAAACGCCCCGTCGAACGAAACGGACGCCTGCCGCGTCCCGCATCTTATGGAGGTGTTTGGTTATGCTGCTGCCGTTTTTTGCTGATCTGATACAGAAAATCCCCGTCGCCGCGCTGTTGGGTTCCTTCGCATCCTCCCTTCTGCATATGGCGGATGCACAGATCCACAGCCTTCTATCCCTCACCGGCGTCATCGAACCCTTCGTGCGCCTCTGCGCCTCCGGTATCGCACAGTTTTTTTCCTGATTTTTAGGCAAAGTTCTCTGTTGAAAAGTTTCTCCAATTATGCTATGATAAACATATGTACCTGCCGGACATGGCAGATTCAGATTGGAGATAAGACATGAAAGACGATATGATTTATGGCCGGAATCCGGTCATTGAGGCCCTGGAGGCGGGCAGAACCACCATGGATAAGATCCTGATTCAGGAGGGCCTGCGCCATTCCCAGATCGGATATATCCGGAATCTGGCAAAAGAGCGCGGCATTTTATACCGCTTTGTGGACAAACGAAAGCTCGACCTGCTCTGTGAGGGTGAAAACCATCAGGGTGTGGCCGCTCTTGCGGCTGCCCACACCTACGCGGAGCTCGAGGATCTTCTGGCGGCCGCGAAAAAAAGAAACCAGCCCCCCTTTCTGGTGATTGCGGAGGGCATCACAGACCCGCATAACCTGGGAAGCATCATCCGGACTGCCAACGCGGCAGGTGCGCACGGGGTTGTAATTCCCAAAAACCGGAGCGTGGCTCTGAACGCCACTGTATCCAAGGTCTCCGCGGGAGCGGTGGAATACACGCCTGTGGCCCGGGTGACCAATATTCCCCAGACCCTGGAGCGGCTGAAAAAAGAAGGGCTCTGGATCGTGGGTACCGATCTTTCCGGAACCCAGTCCCACTATGAATGTGATCTCACCGGCCCGCTGGGCGTTGTCGTGGGCAGCGAGGGCGAGGGTATGAGCCGGCTTGTGCGGGAAAACTGTGACTTTCTGGTCAGGATCCCCATGCTCGGCGAGATCGAATCCCTGAATGCCTCCGTGGCCGCCGGAGTCTTGCTGTATGAGGCGGTCCGGCAGAGAAGACAGGGGGCGAAATAGGATGCGGATTTTAGCCATCGGAGACATTGTGGCCGAGGACGGCCGGGAGTATGTGTATAATCATCTGAACCGGATCCGGGATCAATACCGGATTGACTTCTGCATTGCCAACGGTGAAAACGCGGCCAACACCAACGGCATTACCATGGACATTGCCAACACCCTGATCGACCGGGGCGTTGACGTAATCACCATGGGAAACCACACCTTCTCCAACAGGGATGCGGCCAGAGTGCTGGACGAAAATCCAAGTATTATACGGCCCTTGAACTTTCCGTCTGAGCTGGAGGGGGTGGGTTATGTCATCAAGGACACCGGCACCGCGCGGATCGCTGTCATCAATCTGATCGGCCGGGTGAATATGAGCCCGGCTGACTGTCCGTTCCACGCGGCGGAACGGGCCTTAAAGCAGATCGAGGCCGACATCATTGTGGTGGATATGCACGCGGAGACCACCAGCGAACGGATTGCAATGGGCCATTTTCTGGACGGCCGGGCCAGCGTGGTGTTCGGCACCCATACCCATGTCCAAACCGCGGATGAGCGGATTCTCGCCGGCGGCACCGGCTTCATTGCGGATCTGGGCATGACCGGGGTGGAGGATTCCGTACTGGGCGTGCGAAAGGACATCATTCTTGATTTCTATTATCAGTCCGGAAAGCGGTTTCGGTTTGAAAAGGCTGAGGGGGAGGTATGGTTTCACGGCTGTATCTTTGACGTGGATCCAAAAACCGGAAAGACCACAGCCGTGGAGCGGCTCCGGCTCTCGTCCAGACAGGCGGCATTTTAAGGCCCGCTGACCGCACAGAAAAAAAGAGAGGACTATGCGCATGCACAAATATCATAAGGAAGACCGCCTCTACCTGCAGGCAGAGGCCTTTTGCAGTTCCGGTCTGGTCAGCCACGGGTTTACCAGCCGGCTGGGCGGGGTGAGCACCGGCAAAATTACCGGACTGAATCTGGGGTTCCGGGTGGGGGATGCCCCGGAAGCTGTCATGGAAAACTACCGTCTGGCGGCGCGGGATCTGGGATTTGACCTGGACCGGGCCGTGCTGGCAAAACAGACCCACACAGACCACATCCGGCTTGTGACTGAAGCAGACGCCGGCAAAGGACTGATTCGGGAAAGCGACATTGAGGACACGGACGGGCTCATGACCGACTGCCGAGGCATGGCCCTTGCGGTCTTTTCGGCCGACTGTGTACCGCTTTTGTTTCTGGATCCCAGACGGCAGGTCATTGCCGCGGTCCACGCGGGCTGGCGCGGCACGGTCAAAGGCATTGGCGGCAAGGCGGTCCGCATGATGCGGGAGCACTATGGCTGCGATCCCGCGGACATTCTGGCTGCTGTAGGCCCCAGTCTGGGCCCCTGCTGTTTTGAATTCAGCGCCGCGGAGGCCGGGCAGTTCCCCCGGCAGTACCGCACAGCCGCGGCAGACGGCAAGGTCCATGTGGATCTCTGGGCCATGAACCGGGATCAGCTCATGGAAAACGGTATCCCCCGGAAGAACATTGACATCTCCGGTGTGTGTACCATCTGCCGCTCCGACACCTTCTATTCGTACCGCACCCACCGGGAGCATACCGGCAGACAGGCTGCGTTCATTATGCTCCGGGGTATTGCTCCGGTCAGCCAATGAAATTTTTTTCACTCCGGATGCCAGCTTGAATGGAGGATAGCTGTATGGACAGAAAAATCATTCACCTGGATATGGACGCTTTTTTTGCTGCCATTGAGGAACGGGACAATCCGGCCCTCCGCGGAAAGCCGGTCATTGTGGGTGCGGCGCCGGGCACCCGCGGCGTGGTTTCCACTTGCAATTACGAAGCCCGAAAATACGGCGTCCGCTCGGCTATGAGCTCTGCTGAGGCCTACCGGCGGTGTCCCGGCGGTATCTTTGTGCCCTGTCACTTTTCCAAATACGCGGAGGCCTCCCGGCAGGTCCATGCAATCATGAGCAGCTACACGGACCAGATTGAATTTCTCTCTCTGGATGAGGGGTATATGGATGTGACCGGCAGTGAACGGATCTTCGGCCCGGCCGAGGAAATGGCCCGGACCATCCAGCGCCGGGTTCTGGAGACGGTGGGTACGACCTGCTCTGTGGGTGTGGGCTATAATATGCTGACCGCCAAGCTTGCCAGCGAGGAGAAAAAGCCCCGGGGCTTTTTTGTGATTCACAGCCCGGAGGAGTTTGCAGACCTGATGCACGCCCGGCCGGTGGGCGTACTCTACGGGATCGGCAAAAAGACCGGGGAACGCCTGATGCGGATGGGCATTCGGACTGTGGGGGATCTGGCGGCCGCACCGGCGGTACGGCTGGCTGTGTTCGGCACGCTGGGCCAGGAGATCCAGGACCACGCCCGGGGGATAGACCGACGGGAGGTGACCCCCAACGCGCCGCCCAAATCCATTGGCAAAGAGACCACTTTTTTGCAGGATATTACCGATCCCTCTGTTCTCAGCGACACCCTTCTCCTGCTGTCCCGGCAGGTCAGCGACCGGCTGAAGCTGAAAAAGCTCTGGGGCCGGACCGTGACGCTGAAGGTAAAATTTTCAGACATGCAGAGCATCACCCGCTCCCACTCCGGGCGGCTTGTCAGCAGCGCGGAGGACATTTTTGAAGCGGCCTCCACGCTGCTGACACAAACCCATCTGGACCGGCCGGTGCGGCTCATCGGCGTCACCGCCGGAAACCTGACGGAGAGCGGCTATGAACAGCTTTCCTTTGCCGACCTCGCCGGGCCGGACCGGAAAAAAGAGGAAAAGCTGGATGCCGTGGTCATGGATCTGCGGCAGACCTATGGCCGGGATAAACTTAAGACCGCCAAGGAGATGCTGGCGGAAAGGCATTTGAATGCGGAATATAAAAGGGGCATGGTCAAGTCCAGCGTGGATGCCAAAGCTGAGCCAAAGCCCCCTGGAAAAGAATGAAAAAGGGCGCTGTTCCTCAAAGGACAGCGCCCTTTTTCTGTTTTTAGAGGGGACAGTGCATATGCCGGTCCGCCTCATGCCACTTGACACCATATCCGGCACCGTGAGAGCAGAACACCGAATCCGCCGGGTTCTCCACATCCCGTTCCCGGTCATAGCCGATCCGCGCCGCCACCTCTTCCGGATTGTGGCAGGGCTCATAGCCGCCGAACTCCAGCGCGATCCGGCCGGCGCCCCGGGTGACCTCGGTCAGCTCCGCACTGTACTGCATAAATGCCGAAACCGGCCCCCTGCCTGTGATCACGGTCTCGCCGCCAAAACTTTGGGGCGGGTCAAAGCTCCCGGAAAGCCGCTGTATATCAGACAAAATACGCCCCGCACAGACCGCGGGCGCCTCAATCCGGAATGCGTAAAACGGTTCCAGCAAAAGACTTTTTCCCTTAAACAGGCCCTGCCGGATGGCACGGCAGGTGGCCTCCCGGAAGTCGCCGCCCTCTGTGTGCTTCAGATGGGCCCTTCCGGTCAGCAGGACAATCCGCACATCGGTCAGGGGCATGCCGGTCAGAGAGCCCCGGTGCGTCTTTTCAAACACATGGGTCCGCACAAGATTCTGATACGCACCGTCCAAAACATCCTGAGAGCACTGGCTGGCAAAGGTGATCCCGCTCCCCCGGGGACCGGGTTCCAGGCGCAGGCGCACCTCCGCATAGTGGCGCAGGGGCTCGAAATGCCCGGAGCCGGTCACCGGCTCCGCAATGGTCTCCTGATACAGGATCTCCGGTTTCTCAAAGGAGACCGCAATGCCGAACCGCTCGCGCACCACCTCGTGCAGAACCTCCATCTGGACGGCGCCCATCAGGCAGACCTGAATCTGCTCCAGGATGGGATCAAACCGCACCTGAAGCATGGGGTCCTCATCCTCCAGAATTCTGAAATATTCCAGCACGGTCTTCTGGGAAACGCCCGCCGGACACACCACGCGGGAGGCCAGCAGAGGCACCGCGTGATAGGTCTCTGTTCCGGCGCGGGCGCCGATATACTGTCCGCTTTTGACAGACAGCCCCGTTGCCGCGCAGAGCTCACCGGCGGATACCGTACCGGCCGGCTGCGCCCGGCCGCCCTGAAAGCGCCGGAGTTCGTTGACCTTTTCCTCCCGGACGGCTCCGTCCGGTCCGGTCACCCGCACCCGGTCCTTGACCGAGAGCCGGCCCTCTGTCACCTTGATGTACGCCGTCCGGCATCCTCCCTCATTGCGGATTTTGTAGACGAAGCCGCCAAAGGGCGCCCCCTCCTTTTCCTGATATCCGGTCACGGTGAGCCTGTGAAACCACGCCCAAAAGGTTTGAATTCCCGTCTGGTTCAGGGCGGAGCCGCAGAATACCGGAAAGAGCCTGCGCTCCGCCATAAGCCGCCGTGCTGTACGGAGGTAATCCCCCTCCTCTGCGGCACCTGAAAGATAGGTCTCCAGCAGGGCTTCATCCCGCTCCGCCATAGCCTCCCGGAGCGTCTCCGGCCAGTCGCCGGGCTCCGCGCCGGTGAAATCCACGGCATCTGTGGTCAGCCGCCGCCTGATGTCCTCCAGAACCCGGTCAGGCTCCGCGCCGGTTCGGTCCATCTTGTTGATCAGCAAAGCGGCGGGCACTCCTGCCTGCCGGAGAAGCTTCCAAAGCGTCAGGGTATGTCCCTGTATCCCCTCCACCGCACTGAGCACCAGCACCGCATAATCCAGAACCTTGAGACTGCGCTCCATCTCCGCGGAGAAATCCACATGCCCCGGCGTATCCACCAGGGTATAGGCATCCCCGTCATAGGAAAACGCCGCCTGATCGGAAAATATAGTGATGCCCCGCTCCCGCTCAATGCTGTGCCGGTCCAGCAGAGTGTCCCTGTGGTCCACCCGGCCCGGGCGCCGAATTGCTCCGGTAAGGTAAAGCAGCTGTTCTGACAGGGTGGTCTTGCCCGCGTCCACATGGGCCAGAATCCCGATTGTTTTGTTCATAGGCATATCCTCTTCTCTCTTTTCATAATAGTATTATACCCGGCGCCGCACTGCCTGTCAATGTCCGCCGCCGGGCCGCGGAAAGACCGCCCGGCCCGCAGGGGCCGTAACGCCTGTATTTTCGTTATTCCGCAGGGCTTGTAAAAGAAAATCCTTTGGAACTGGCATAAAGGAAACAAGCACACAATATACTTGTATAAAATGAAGTACCATTCTGAGGAGGATGATTATGGATAGCTACAATAATATCTACCGGGATATTGCCAGCCGGACCCAGGGCGATATTTATATTGGTGTTGTGGGCCCGGTACGTACGGGAAAGTCCACCTTTATCAAAAAATTCATGGATTTGGTGGTCCTTCCCCGTATGGACAACGATTTTAAGCGCACCCGCGCAATGGATGAACTGCCGCAAAGCGCCGGCGGCAGAACCATCATGACAACAGAGCCCAAGTTCATCCCCAACGAGGCGGTGGAGATCTCTGTCGGAGATTCCACCAGCTTCAAAATGCGGATGATCGACTGTGTGGGCTATATTGTAGACGGCGCCAAAGGCTATATTGAAGACGAAATGCCCCGCATGGTCATGAGCCCCTGGGCTGACGAGCCCATCCCCTTTGCGGACGCCGCCGAGATCGGCACCCGGAAGGTCATCGCGGAGCACTCCACCGTGGGCGTGGTTGTGACCACAGACGGCAGTATCACGGACATTGACCGGGAGGACTACGTCGCGGCAGAGGAACGGGTGATCCGCGAGCTTCAGGAGCTGAACAAGCCCTTTGTGGTGGTGCTCAACAGCATTCATCCCGCCTCACCCCAGGCCCAGGACTGCCGGAGGGAGCTGGAAGAAAAATTCGGCGTGACTGTGGTTCCGCTGAACTGTATGGACATGACAGAGCAGGACATCGACAGCGTGATGCAGAACATCCTGTATGAATTTCCCCTAAAAGAAGTGGGGATTAACATCCCCCAGTGGATCCTCTCTCTGGATGAATCCAGTCCCCTCCGCTCCGGTATTCGGGACGCGGTGTTCGGCGCGTCTGAAAAGATCATGAAGATCTCGGATGTCATGCGGCTGCCGAACCAGCTTCAGGACTGCGAATACGTGGACTCCGCCCGGATCTCCAGGGTGGACGCGGGCGAGGGCATGGTGGAAATCCAGGTGCTGGTGCCGGAGCGGCTGTTCTATCAGACCGTCAAGGAGCAGTCCGGCTTTTCCATTGATGATAAGCAGGAGATGCTTCGCCTCATGCGGGAGCTCTCCGCAATGAAAAAGGAATACGACAAAATCGCCTCCGCGCTGGCTGAGGTAAAACAGAAGGGCTATGGCATCGTGACCCCGTCGCTGGATGAGCTCACGCTGGAGGAGCCGGAAATCGTCAAGCAGGGAAGCCGCTTCGGCGTCCGCCTCAAAGCCAGTGCCCCCTCCATCCATATGATTCGGGCAGACATTGAAACCGAGGTCAGCCCCATTGTGGGAACAGAGCGCCAGTCCGAAGAGCTGGTCCACTATCTGCTCAATGAATTCGAGAGCGATACCAAAAAGATCTGGGAGTCCAACATCTTTGGCAAATCCCTGCATGAGCTGGTGAACGAGGGCCTGCACAACAAGCTCTACCGCATGCCGGACGACGCGCAGATGAAGCTGCAGGAGACTCTGCAGAAGATCATCAACGAAGGCAGCGGCGGCATGATCTGTATCATTCTGTAGCGGCGGCACAGGCAGCCCCCGCTTTGTCCTGTCCTTTCCAAGCAAGCGCTCACCCGAAGCCGGACTGCCCAAGCGGCAGGCCGGTTTCGCCGCTGTTATACACCGCCCTATTGAAAGCGCCTCAAATTCTCCCTCTGTACGCCGCACTCATTCGACATTTTTCTTCATTTTCTCCTTTTATTCGATTTTCTTTGCTTTTTGGGATATATATTTTGGAAATTCACTTGACAATCCAATAAAATCGTGTAAAATAGATAGTAGAGGATTTTGCGGTTTTTCGTTTCCAGACAACGAAATTTCTGGGATGCGTGTACTTGGATCATACCCGCTTCTCATTCGTTTTCTGCCGCTCAGCCTATTTGGATTGTACATCAATAAACTATTTTTTAACCCCAGCCGGTGTTAAAGATATGGAGGAGAAGAATTTATGGATCAATTAACTGCCCTAATCAAACAAGAGATCAAAAAACAGTACAAAAGCGTAAGACAGTTCACCGCGTATCTCGACATCCCCTATACCACCATTGCAAGCGCCCTGAAAAACGGCGTTGGCGGCACCGCCTATGATACCGTGACCAAAATCTGCAAGGCCCTTGATATTCAGCTGGTAAACTATCAGAATCCGGTGCTGGTCAACGACGATGTTTTGGGGATCCTGACCCGTTATAACGCCCTGGACGAAAAGGGCGCCCACACCGTACGCACCGTGCTGGAAATGGAGGCGGCACGCTGTTCCGGAAACCCTGTCACCTCTGACTTTATTGAAGAAGGAAAATAAACCCTCTTATCCTTGATTGGGTACTGAAGCATACAAAAACAGCGGAGCAAAATGCTCCGCTGTTTTTTCGTATTTTACACGCCGCGCGAAGCCGGCCTTTCTTTTGCCGCGGAGCGGTTCGGTCCCGCAGGCCGTCTACAGCTGTCCCAGCCCCGCAAGATCCCTGATGATCTCACCTGCCAGAACGAGACCTGCCGCCGCCGGCACAAAGCTCAGGCTTCCGGGTGTCTGCCGCCGGCTTCCCGGTTCCTGCCCGTCCATTGGGATCCGGGGCTCCTCTTTTGAGAACACCGCCTTGACACCGGTGACGCCCCGCCGCCGGAGCTCTGTCCGCACCGCTCTGGCCAGGGGACAGACCGACGTTTTTTCTATGTCCGCCACCCGGAATTGGGCGGGGTCCAGCTTGTTTCCCGCGCCCATGCAGGAGATCACAGGTATGTCCAGTTCCCGTGCCCGCTGTATGAGCAGCAGCTTTGCCGTCACGGTATCAATGGCATCGGCCACATAATCCACCCCCGCAAAGCTGACCCGGTCCGCCGTCTCCTGGCTGTAAAACAGTTCCATGGCATTGACCCAGATCTCCGGATCAATGTCCGCGATCCGCTCTGCCATCACCTGTACCTTGGGCCGGCCAATGGTGCTGCGCAGGGCGGGAAGCTGGCGGTTGAGGTTGCTGATGCTGACGGTGTCGCCGTCGATGAGGGTCAGCCGGCCGATCCCTGCCCGCGCCAGTGCCTCTGCCGTATACGAGCCCACGCCGCCGAGACCGAACAGCACCACATGGGCCCCTCGGAGACGGGCCACCCCTTCTTCCCCGAGCATCATGGCTGTCCTGCTGTGTTGTTCTTCCATCTTCGCTCCCCTTGCCTTTTCTACACCATTTTCAAAAATGCCTTTTCACTCTCATGCTTCCTGCCGCGTCCCATAAGGTTATGAACCGCCTGCTGGGCGGGCATGCCTTCAAACAGAACCCGGTAGGCCTCGTGGACAATGGGCATCTCCACACCCAGCTTCTGCGCCAGCGCATGGGCCGCCCGGCAGGTTTTGACGCCCTCCACCACCATTTTCACCTCGGCCTGGGCCTCCTCCAGGGATTTTCCCTGGCCGATCAAAATCCCGGCGCGGCGGTTTCTGGAGTGCATACTGGTACAGGTGACAATGAGGTCGCCTATGCCCGAAAGCCCGTTGAAGGTCTCCGCCTTGGCCCCCATGGCAGCGCCCAGCCGGGACATCTCCACAATGCCTCGGGTCATCAGCGCGGCCTTGGTATTGTCGCCCAGCCCCATGCCGTCCAGAATCCCGGCGCACAGGGCAATGACATTTTTCAAGGAACCTCCCAGCTCCACGCCCAAGACATCCGGGTTGGTATAGACTCGAAAATTGGGGTTCATCATGATATCCTGAATCAAATTGGCTGTCTTCTCGGATTCCGCCGCCACCACGTTGGTGGTGGGAACCCGCCGGGACACCTCCTCCGCGTGGCTGGGCCCGGACATAACCGCGATCTCACAGTCCGGAAGCTCCTCCCGCAGAACCTGTGAAAGGGTATAGAAGGATTCCTCCTCCAGTCCCTTGGAGATGTTCAGGATCAGCTGCCCCGGCCTGACAACCGGCGCCAGCGCCCGGGCCGTATTGCGCATCGCGTGAGAAGGGCTCGCCGTAATGATCAGGTCCGCGTCCGCGCACGCCGCAATCTCCGCCGTGAACGCCACGCTATCCGGTATTTTTATCCCCGGAAGAAACGGAATGTTCTCCCGGTTTCTTTCCAAATTTTCGCTCTCTTCCTTAAAATAGGACCACAGCACCACCTCGTGCCCGTTCTCCGCCAGCATAATGGCAACCGCTGTGCCCCATCCGCCGGATCCAATCACACTTACCTTCGCCATGTTCTGACTCCTTCCGCGGCCTGCCGCTTATTTTTTGTCTTTCTTCTGCCCCAGCCTGCTCTCTGTCCCGTGAATCAGCCGTCCAATGTTAGCCCGGTGCATGAAAATCACCAGCCCGGCCAGCAGCACGGTAAACAGAATGTATCCCCAGTCGCCCCAGCGGAAAATACAGCCCAGCACAATGAGCGAGACCGCAGCCAGCATGCTTCCCAGAGACACATACCGTGTCAGGGCCATGACGAGCAGGGCAATGGCCACCACAGCCAGTCCGATCCTCCAGTCCGCGAACAGGATCGCCACCATGGAAACCAGCACACCCTTGCCGCCGCGGAACCGGAAATACACCGGGAAATTGTGGCCCAACACAGCCCCGAAGCTGGCGGCATAGACCGCCAGATCCCGGTGTTCCGCGCCCAGCGGAGTCACCCGCGCCACCAGCAGGGCCAGCAGTATGGCCGCCGCCGCCTTGAGGCCATCCCCCAGAACCACCAGGGCCGCCGCCTTTTTTCCATATGTACGCAGGGCGTTTGTCGCCCCCGCGTTGCCGCTCCCATGCTTCCGGATGTCATCACCGGAAACCAGTCTTCCAACCAGTATGGCAGTGCTGACGCTGCCGATCAGATACGCGGCTGCCAGTACCGCCCCAAGCCAAATCCATTCCATATCCCTCTTCCTTTCCCGCTTCTGCTATACTTTTTTTGTCTTTTCCCGGATGATAAACTTCACCGGCGTACCCTCAAATCCAAACTTCGCCCGGAGCTGGTTCTCCAAATACCGCACATAGGAGTAGTGCGCCAGCTCCGCGTTGTTGACAAACAGTACAAAGGCGGGCGGCTTCACACCCGCCTGGGTGGCGTAGTATATCTTCAGACGCTTGCCCTTGTCAGAGGGCGGCTGGACCATGGCAATGGCCTCGTTGATCACGTCGTTGAGGACGCCGGTGGAGATACGCTTTGTGTTCTGCGCCAGCACCTCCTGAATCATGTCAAAAAGGCTGTCCACCCGCTGTCCCGTCTTGGCGGAAATATAGACCGAGGGAGCGTACATCATAAAATTCAGCCCCTCTTTGACCCGGTCCCTGAAATTCTTCATGGTGTTGGTCTCCTTGTCCACAAGGTCCCACTTGTTCACCACTACAATGCTGGCCTTTCCCTGGTCATGGACATAGCCCGCGATCTTGGTGTCCTGCTCTGTGATGCCCTCCTCCGCGTCAATCATAATCAGACAGACGTCCGCCCGGTCCACCGCGGCCAGGGCGCGCACCACGCTGTAGCGCTCCACGTTTTCATTGATCTTGCCCCGCTTGCGCATCCCGGCCGTGTCAATGAATACATACTTCTGCCCGTTCCGTTCATATCTGCTGTCAATGGCGTCCCGGGTCGTTCCGGCCACCTCGCTGACAATGACCCTGTTTTCGCCCAGAATCCGGTTGACCAGAGAGGATTTGCCCGCGTTGGGCTTGCCCACAATGGCCACATGGATGCTCTCCTCTTCCTCCTGTCCCTCTTGCTCCTTGGGGAAAAAGCTGACCACCACGTCCAAAAGATCCCCCAGCCCCAGCCCGTGAACCGAGGACACGGGGTAGGGATCTCCCACACCCAAATTGTAAAACTCATACATCTCCATGGGCGGATTTCCGGGGTTATCCACCTTGTTGCAGACCAACAGCACCGGCCGGCCGCACTTCTGAAGCATGGCCGCCACCTCTTTGTCGGCCGCGGTCATCCCGTCCCGCACATTGACCATGAACAGGATCACATCCGCCATGTCAATGGCCATATTGGCCTGATCCCGCATCTGTGCGAGAATGGCATCCTTGCTGGAGGGCTCTATCCCTCCCGTGTCGATTAAGGTAAACTCATGCCCGGTCCATTCCGCGTCCGCATAGATCCGGTCCCGGGTAATCCCCGGCGTATCCTCCACAATGGAAATCCGTTTTCCCGTAACTTTATTGAAAAGGGTGGACTTTCCCACATTGGGACGTCCCACCACAGCAACCACTGGTTTCATCTTATTCCTCCTTCTCGCCGCCGCGTGCTTCAGCTGCTCCCTCCGGCCAAAACCGCCGGAGTTCCGTCCGTTCCGCCGCGTCTCCTCTTTCCCGCAAAAGCTCCGCTTTTGCGGGAGCCCTGTCCGGCCTTCCTGTCATCGCAAAAGCGCGTGCAAAAACGCATATCCGTCGTTGGGGACAGGCGTGACCTTGATTCCCAGCGCCCGCGCCACATCCTCCACCGAGGTGTCATCCAGAAACAAATCCCCGTCATGCCGGAGCATGGCAGAGGAGATCAGCAGTTCCTCGCCCAGGTCACGGCCCTGGAGCTGTGCGATCAGATCCTGTCCGGTCACCAGTCCGGTCACGGTGATGTGCTCGCCGAAAAACCGGTTGCTGATGGGGATCACCGCGATCCGGTCCCCCTCCAGCATATGGATGAGCCCGCACAGAAAACCATAGGCGATCTGTCCTGTGGCGACGGTTTTGCGCCGGGCCGGCGTCCGCCCTTCCGCGTCCTCCAGCGCCTCCCGGAACTCATAGCCCAGAGAGGTACAGAGCCCCACCCCGTTTTCCAGCTGGGGAAATCCTTCATAGTGGTCATAGTCCGGCAGGGGCTGCTGGGCCATGATGTAGAACTCATCGCCCAAATACACCAGCCGGGTGCCCAGTTCCTTCCGGAACCGATCCTGCCAGGCCGTAACCTGACGGATCACCGCCCCCGCGGACTCCCGGTCAAACCGGGTCAGCGCCGGAAGGCCCTCCCGGTGGTCCGAAAGTCCCACCGGAACAATGGATATACTCTCCATGCTGTAACCCAGCTTTCCCAGATCCTCCAGCGTCCGGTCCAGTTCCGGCCCGTCATTATAGCCCGGACACAGGACGATCTGTGCATTCAGGTTCAGCCCGCCCTCGGCAAAACGCCGGAGATAGTCCAGCACCGCGCCGGCCCGCTTGTTATGGAGCATCTGTTTTCTCAGCTCCGGATTGGTGGTATGGACCGAGACATTGATCCGCGGCAAGTTATACCGCAGAATCCGCTCCACATCCTCATCCTTCATGTTGGTCATGCTCACATAATTCCCCTGCAGAAAGGACAGCCGGTAATCGTCATCCTTAAAATAGCAGGTCTCCCGCATATTTTTCGGGAGCTGGTCTATGAAGCAGAAAACGCATTGGTTGTGACAGGACCGCGGCTGGTCAATGAGCAGGCTGTCAAACCCCACCCCAAGGGGCAGATAATCCTCATTTTCTATCTCCACGGTCCGGTCCTCCAGCCGGATTTCAATTTCATCCTGACAGGAGGCGTACATATAATCAAGATAGTCCCTGATCTCAATCCCGTTGATTTCCAGAATTGTTTCTCCTGCCCGGAGTCCGGCCTGCTCCGCCAGACTGCCCGGGTCAATGCTTGCGATCCTTGCCGCCATGCTATCGCTCCATCCCTTTTCTGCGTTGTGAGGCCTGTCCTCTGCGTCTGGACGTGCGGACAGGTCTGTTGTAATATGGATTTAGTATACCACACTTTCCCTGCCCATACAAGCAAAAAAATTGCGGGTTTTGTAGAGACACCCGCAATTTTTTCAGTATATTCTAACCAAAACCGAAAACTACAATTCTTTTCTCCCGTAGACGCGGAGCGCCGCGGCCAGACCGATCAGCTGGAACACCAGTCCCACACCCATCATCAGCAGACCGACCGGAAAGCTCTGCAGGGACACGTTCACCTGACCCGCATGAATTCCAGATTCAAAAACCATGCCCGTTGCGAATACACCGGCAAGCACACCGCCGAAAATCATCACACCCAGCAGTGATGTGATCATTCTGCCCCGGTTGCTTCCAAACTTGTAGGACAGGGGGATTCCCAGCATGTTCAGGAAGGACACGCTTAAAAACGCCCCCGCCGCGCTTCCGAACGCCGGAATCTCAAACAGAACCGCCCGCGGGAAAAACAGCTGGTTCGCGCCGCCCAGAACCGTGTAAACCGCAAGCCCCGCAAGCCAGAACGCGTTAGACAGCAGGAACTTCGCGATCACCACGTCTGCGCGCTTGAGCGGCAGGATGCCAAGCAGGCAGTCCACCCTGTTTTTCTCATCATTCTGAATGGAACCCACCGATACAATATACACCGCCAGCGTGATGGTCATGATATAACTCCCCTGAATTCCCGACATACTCCGAAAGCAGAATACAAAGAGAAGCAGATAAACCAGCGCCCAGACCATGGTCTTGCGGTAGGAGATCCAATCCTTTCTCAAAATGTTAATCACACTCATGTTCAATCCCCCTTATGTAATAGGTCATCAGCTGTTCCACGTTGGGTTTTTCTTTCACAAACCGTCCGGCGTCCCGGAGCTTTGAACGCTTTGCCAGTCCCTCGAATCCAAATTTATGCTCTTTCCATCCCACCAGCGCGTCCTGACATGCGCTGTCTAAATCTTTTTTGTCCCCTTGAATCAGGATATGCTCGTCCAGCAGTTCGTCCTTAGGCTGATTCAGAATGATCTCCCCCTGCTCAATCAGCACAATATAATCCGCCACCTTATCCAGGTCCGAGGTAATATGGGTGGAAAAGAACACGGTTTTCTCCTCGTCCTGGATCAGCTCCATAAAGATGTCCAGAATCTCGTCCCGAACCATGGGGTCCAGCCCGGCTGTGGGCTCATCCAGCAGGAAGAGCTCCGCGTTATGGGACAGGGCAATGGCCAGCGCCAGCTTCACCCGCATACCCCGGGACAGCTCCGATACCTTTTTGTCCATGGACAGCGAAAATCTCCCGGCCAGCCGCTGAAAGGTCTCCTCCTGCCAGCTGCTGTAAAAGGGCCGCACAATCCGGATGAACTGCCGGACCGGAATATCCTCAATAAATCCGTCCTCGCTCAGGACCACACCCAGCCGGTTTTTGATCTCCTGCTCCTGTTTCCGGCTGTCCATGCCCAGTACCTGAATCTCTCCGCCGAACCGGTACATGTTTAGAATTCCTTTCAGCGCAGTGGACTTTCCGGCCCCGTTCCGGCCCACAAATCCGGTGATGTACCCTTTCGGTATGGCAAGGTTCATGTCCCGAATGGAAAACTCTTTATATTCTTTGGTAAAATTCCTGATTTCAATCGCCTGTTCCACGATATGTACCTCCTTGTTTGATACGTCTGCGGGGTGCGGGGGCCGGTCCTGCAGCCGGCCGCGCCGCGCCCTCATGCCTTCTCACGCTTCCTCGTACAGCAGTCTGAGCATTTCCTCGACCTCTTCCCGGCTGACCTGCATGGCCCGGGCCGTATCCACAGCCTGCTCCAGCGCCTCTTCCACCTTTTTCAGCCGTACCTCCTGCATCAGCGCCCGGTTTTGAGGCGCGACATAAGAGCCTTTGCCCGGCGTGCTGATAATAAAGCCCTCGGCCTCCAGCTCCTCATAGGCCTTTTTGGTGGTGATAACGCTGATTTTCAGTTCCTTTGCCAGTCCGCGGATGGAGGGCAGCGGCTCATTTGCCCTGAGCTCTCCCCGCAGAATTCCGTTTTTAATCTGGCTCATGATCTGCTGATATATGGGTTTGCCGGACTGGTTGGACACAATAATCTGCACGCAATCACCTCTTCTCTCTTCTGTGCGGCCGCAATTGTATATGCATTACATATACAGTATATACTGCATATACATATTTGTCAATACTTTTTTCATATTTTTTATCCCTGGCCGGACCTCCGCAGGTCCCCGAAGACATCACCGTCAAAAAAGGGCCCGGAACAAAAAACGTTCCGGGCCTCTGTTTTTTTAATCTGTGCAGGTAAACACCTATTACCTTTCCCGTCAAACCGTGGTGGCCGCTGTTGCGCAGTACACCGCGGCGGCACCCGCGGTCCGCAATACGCCCGCGCACTCCTTTAAGGTGGCCCGGGTGGTGCAGATATCATCCACCAGCAAAACGGTTCTGCCCAAAAGGATTTTTCCCTTCCGCACCTCAAAATTCCCCTGGGTGTTTCTCTGGCGGGCTTCATAATTAAGTCCGCTCTGCTTTCTGCGGTTCTCCCGCTGGCGCATTGCGCCGCTGAGATACGGGACTCCCAGTTCCTTTGCCAGCGCGCGGGCCAGCCGCTCCGCCTGATCATAGCCCTCTTTGCGCATGCGCTCCGGCCGCGGCGGGACCGACAGCACATAGTCAAAGGCGGTATTGGGACAGTCGTGCTCCACCACCACCCGCATATGTCTGGCAAACACCCCGGCAAAGCTCTGATACCTCTCCCGCTTAAAGCGTACCAGCGCGCGGCTCACCTGATCCTTATAGATATAGGGTGAGCAGATCTTTTTATACGGCGGCGGTGGATTGCTCCGGCAATGGCCGCACAGACGCGCTCCGGATTCCAATGGCTTGCCGCAGCGGTCACACCGGTTCCCTGCCAGACAATAAGGCAGATTGTTTTCACAGTCCATACAGATCATTTCCGCGGCGGACAGGGACAGAAGCGTCCGGCAAAACACGCACCGCGGCGGAAAGATGAAATTGATCAGCGGCGTCAGACACTGCTTGACTTTATTTTTCCTATTCTGCTGCATCCGCTCTATTCTATTGTTCCGTGATCCCGTTCATGCTTTTCAATGGCCATGCGGATCAAATATCGGACCTCTGCATTGATGGAACGTCCGTCATACTCTGACAGACTCTTCAGTTTCTTGTGCATTTCCTCACTGATGCGCAGACCAAGATGCTTTTCCTGTTTCATAATGTACTCCTTTCAGCTTTGTAACAAGTCAGAATCACAAGTACATTTTAAGTACCATTCGACAAAAAAAGTCAAATATAGACTTATTTTAAGTACATTATATTTTACCCATATACCAGTATTCTATTACAATCCAACCATAAGGGCATAAAAATACGCTCCATTGACGTAAACCTCCAGTTTTTCATTGTTTTCGTCTTCTATTCTACTCTATTTTTCAGGCTTTTGCAAATTTTGTTGTAGTTTGTCGTTTTATGTCGAATAATTTTGTTTGGAAATAAATGGGAAATAAAATTTTTATGCTATGATAAAAAGGCAGGATAATCTGCGGTGAAAACAACAGTCAAAGGAGGAACGACATGGATATGCGCATGGAATATATCGGCACCACCCTGGTGGTCAAGCTGGAAGGCGAGATCGACCAGAGCTGTGCCGCGGAAATACGCACGGATATTGACCGGGAGATCCAGTTAAAAAACGTCAGAAACCTGATTTTGGATTTCGCGGGCGTCACCTTTATGGACAGCTCCGGCATAGGGGTCATCATTGGAAGATACAAGCAGATCAAGGCCCGGGGCGGAAAGACAATGATCATCCGGGCACGCCCGCAGGTCGATAAGATACTGGAATTATCAGGACTGAAAAAAATCATGGATTGTGGTTAGGAGGAACCGAAAATGGAAAATTACATGAAGCTGGAATTCCCCAGCAAGAGCCAGAATGAGGGCTTTGCCCGGGCGGCCGTGGGGGCCTTTGCCACACAGCTTGATCTCACCTGTGAGGAACTGGCCGACATCAAAACCGCCGTTTCCGAGGCAGTGACCAACGCCATTGTCCATGGATATGCCAATATGAAGGGTGTGGTAGAGGTTGTGTGCCGGATTTCCGGCTGTGAAATCGAGGTCTCTGTCAGCGACAAGGGAAGGGGGATTGAGGATATTGAGCTCGCTATGCAGCCCCTGTATTCCGGCACGCCGGACGAGGACCGGAGCGGCATGGGCTTTACGGTGATGGAGAGCTTTATGGATACGCTGCAGGTGGAATCCGAGGTGGGCGAGGGAACTACCGTGACCATGACCAAGCGCGTCGGGATTGATGCATATGTATGAACCCGCCCAGAGCAACGAAGACCTGCTCCAGCTTGCGGCAAAGGGTGACCGGAATGCGCAGGACCTGCTGGTTCAGCAGAACACCGGACTGGTACATAGCGTTGTTCGGCGGTTTGCCGGCCGCGGCCATGAGCTGGAGGATCTGTTCCAGGTAGGCTGTATCGGCCTAATTAAAGCGGTGCAGAAATTCGACTGCAATTATGGCGTGAAATTCTCTACCTATGCCGTGCCCATGATCATGGGAGAAATCAAGCGTTTTATCCGGGATGACGGCATCATTAAGGTAAGCCGGAGCCTGAAGGAAACCGCCGCAAAGGCCATGGCGGTCAAGGAACAGCTCACCAGCCGGAACGGGGTGGAACCCACGCTCAAGGAGATCGCCGACCGGCTTGAGATCTCGCCGGCGGAGCTTTCCACCGCCATGGAGGCGGGGATCAAGCCGGAATCCCTCTATGCGGTGTCAGACGACGGCAGCCGGGAAAACCGGCCGCTGATTGAACGGCTTGAAAACGAGACGGACTACGAGGCTGAGATCGTGAACAAGCTGGTCCTGCGTCAACTCCTGTCCGAGTTTGGGGAACGGGAACAGAAAATCATCTGCATGCGCTACTTCAAGCAAAAGACCCAGACGCAGATCGCTGAAATGCTGGGAATCTCCCAGGTTCAGGTCTCGCGGATCGAAAAAAAACTGCTGATGAAGATGCGGGAGAGGCTCACCGGCAGTGCCGGAAGCGGCTGACAATCAAAAAAAGGACGCGGAGGCTTGATGTGCCCCGCGTCTTCTTTTTGCTCCATTCTTCCTCTTATTCTCCGGCGCCCTGGCCAACGATTTCAAACACCCCGTTCCGGGCCTGGAGCATGGGGATCTCATCATACCGAAGCGCCCCGTTTTCGTCAAAGAGGTATCTGGCGCTGGACGGGCTTTTGAAGTATTGATCCAGCGTCTTCGGCTCCGCCGTACCGCAGGCCACCGCCGCATCCACAGCGGCAGCAAGGGAAAAATACCCGTGGGATACCCTTCCCACCTGCGAATCCTCCTTATAGACCGCCTGATACCGCTCAATGAGAGCGTTGAGCTCAGCCCCATCCCATTGGGTCTGAATATCACAGGGGATGATTGTCCCCTCCAGGGTTTTGGCATCTGATTTCAAAACGCTGGTCTGATCCACCGTATGATCCGAAAACACGGTCACATCCGGCATCTGTTTCCGCACCGCGCGGATCAGATCCACATTTTTGTTGGTGCTTCCCGCCAGAACCGCCACGGCCTGTACATCTGCGTCCCGCAAGGACTTCACGGCCTCGTCCGGCGTCTGCCGGTCCAGCTCTGCCACCGCACTGATCTCAATTCCGCTCTGCTCCGCGGCCGCACACAGCGCCTCATACTCCTGTTTCGAAACGCCCCCGGGAGTATAGGCCGCGGCGATCCTTCGGACACCGGACCCCCGGAGATAATCCGCTGCCGCCTCCGCCTGGGCGGCCAGGCTATAGGTATTATAGAACTGATACTGGTCTTTTTTACCGCGGGCGGCCTGTCCCGCCTCGTCCAGCCAGAAGGTCGTCCGCCCGCCCCTGGCAAGTCTCTTTGCCGCCTTTTCCAGCGCCTCGTCCTGACTGAGAACAAACACAAAGTCGATGTCCTCCCGGGCCAAAATCTCCTTTGCCTGTTCTGCCGCGCCGCCCTTTTCGCCGCGGTCGTCAAAAAACTCCACTGTGACGGTATAGCCCTGCTCCTGATACTTCCGGTTCAGGTCTTCCTTTGCCGTCTCCATGCCCCAGAGAAGCTCCGGGGCGCTTTCGCTGACAGCCTGACGGGAGCCCAAAAAGCCGATTTTAAGCTCCTTGTCCTCCCGTTTCGCGTTTCCGCCGCAGCCGGTCAGCACAAGTACCCCGGCCATGGCCGCCGCCAGAAATATGCGTTTCATTTTTTTGATTTCCTGTCCCATCTTCCGCACCCTTTCCGCTGTATCTGGCCCCAGTTTACCACACAGGAATTTACTTTGTCAACTCCGGTCGGAACTTTGCATAAAAGGCCGAAATCCAAAAAGAATTTAGAATTTTGTTATCTTTTGTTTATACTTGTCTGGTATACTGTCAAAAACAAAACGATCAAATGATAAGGAGATGTTTCCGGTGCGTCCTGTTGAATATCCCGCAGCGCCATATACTGAAAACAGAAGGGCAAAGCCCGCCAGACGAACAAAAAGGCGGCGGCACGGCTGTTTTTCGGGCCTGCTTCTGACCGCCGCGGTCTTTGGCGTTCTGGTTTTTATATTCGTCCGTTTTTTCGCCGCGCCCACTGGTTATGACGGTCTGCAAATCGCCTATAACCGGACCAAATGCCTCCGCACGCCTTACACCATCTCCTATATTGTGATCCACGATACGGCCAATCCACGGTCCGGTGCCGACGCGGACAGCCACTATACCTTTTTTAACAGCGGGGACCAGAGCTCCAGCGCGGACTTTTTTGTGGATGACACCAAGGCCCTGCAGGTCAACGACTACTACCATTATTACACCTGGCACTGCGGTGACGGCGGCAGGGGCGCCAAAATCCAGAACCGCAACAGTATCGGTGTGGAGATCTGCGTCAATCAGGACGGGAATTATGCAAAAGCTCTGGACAATGCCCGTCAACTGACCCGGCGGCTCATGAAGGAGCTCCATGTGGACGTGCGCCATGTGGTTCGTCACCAGGACGCCAGCGGGAAAAACTGTCCGGCCAGCATGTCTGCGGCAGACTGGCAGGCCTTTTTGGATTCTCTCACAGAAGGGTAAAAGAGCTGTCTCAGACAGCTCTTTTTTATTAGGTCGCCAAATCCGATTGCGTTTTCCGGCCCATTGCGCCGCCTCACGCAAAAAAGCCCAGCCTTTTGCTGGACTTTTTCGACAGTCTGAGGCACAGCGTATGCTGTGCCTCTCTTATGACAAAAGCTTTCCTGAATTATTTGTTGTTGTTTCTGTTCCGCAGGAATACCGGGACATCAATCCCATCGTCCTCGCCGAACTTGCTGAACAGGTTGGTGGAAGAGGGAACCTTTTCCACAGGACGGCTGGAGGGCGCCGCCGAACTGGGAGACGCGGTGGCACCGCCCCGGTTCACATTGCCGCCGTTGCCAAACCGGCTCAGGAAGCTGTCAAAGGGATTTTCCTGCTCCGCCGCATCCTGGGGCGCATTGCCCTTGAACCCGGTGGCGATAACTGTGATCTGGATCTCATCGCCCATATTCTCGTCAATAATCGCACCAATGATAATGTTAGCATCTCTGTCAGCCGCTTCCTCAACCAGCTCAGCCGCAGTCTTGACCTCCAGAATCCCCAGGTCACTGCCGCCGGTCACATTGAGGATCACGCCCTTGGCGCCCTCAATGGTCGTCTCAAGCAAGGGGCTATGTATGGCCTTCTTGGCGGCTTCTTCCGCACGGGTCTCGCCGCTGGCCCGGCCAATGCCCATATGCGCAAAGCCGGTATCCTTCATAATGGTCTTGATATCAGCAAAGTCAAGGCTGATCAGTCCGGGGCGGGAAATCAGGTCGGAAATGCCCTGTACCCCCTGCCGCAGAATGTCATCCGCCATCCGGAAGGACTCCATCAGCGGCGTCCGGTTTTCCGCAATCTCCAGAAGCTTGTCATTGGGAATCACCACCAGTGTATCCACCGCGCCCATCAGGCTTTTGATACCCTCGTCGCTGTTTTTCTGCCGGGTCTTGCCCTCAAACCAGAACGGCTTTGTCACAATACCCACGGTCAGGACGCCCATTTCCTTGGCGACCTCCGCCACAATGGGAGCCGCACCGGTTCCTGTACCGCCGCCCATGCCGGCGGTGACAAACACCATATCCGCGCCCTTGATGGCCTGTGCAATCTCATCCCGGCTCTCTTCCGCCGCCTTTTTTCCGATCTCCGGCACAGCGCCGGCACCGAGTCCCTTTGTGATTTTCTCACCAATCTGTATTTTCTGAGAGGCCGCAGACAGTGTCAGGTCCTGCTTGTCCGTATTGACAGCAATGAATTCCACACATTTGACCTGGGCCTCGATCATTCTATTCACTGCGTTGTTACCGCCGCCGCCGACACCAATGACTTTGATCTGGGCGGGGTTAACATTCTCTGTATCAAACTGAAACACGTTTTCTTCCTCCTTACTCGCTCTTGTCACTCTTCCAAAATCTTTCCATGATAGTTAAGTATATTATACCACGGATTTTCATTTTGTAAAGATAATTTTTCAACTTTTTTAAAATAATATTACATTTATGTTACAGATGCCGTACATTTTCTTGTCAAAATCATTGCATTTTCTGTACGATAGGCATTGACCCTGATTTGTCATTTTTCCGCCTTCTGCCGGCGTATTTCCGCCGGTTTGCACACCGGCCAAAGGCTGTCTAGCGGGCGCTCTGGGCTGAGGATACGGGCTTTGCCGTCTGGCTGGCCGTTCCGGCAGTTCCAGTCGGCGGCTGGGACTGGGACGGCGCTGCCGTGCCGCCCGGCGCCGCCGAGCCGGTGGGCTCCGGGGCGGCGCTGGGCTTTGGTATCATTCTGGCCTGGCCGTCCTCCGGCTGGCGGACATAGATATCCTCACTTCGGTAATCCATAATCACATGCTCCGTACCGGAAATTTTTTCGTTGATCACCTTGGCGAGAAACGCGCTCCGGTATTCCATGTTATCCAGCGTGCCAAGCTGGATCTCCAGGCGCTTTTCAATCACCAGTGTCACATCATTCAAATTGGTCACATCCAGATAGGTGGACCGGATCAGCAGACCCGCTTTCTCCAGATCCCGGAAGGTTTTAAGCACCTTGCCCAGCTTGTCCCGCTCTCTGCTGTCCGCAGTCTTTCCGGGCTCCGGCTTGGTGAGTTCCAGCCCCACCACCAGCGGCACCTCATAGGGCAGGGCCTCCTCTGCGCCATCCGCCTGTGTCCCCGCCTTGTCTTCGGGCTCGTGTGTGCCAGCGGGCTCACCGCTCTCCTTAGGCTCCGCAGATCCCTCCGGCGCATCAGAAGGCCGGGCAGAGCCTGTGGGCTTCGGGACGGCAGATGGGCTCGGTGAAGCAGAAGGCTTCGCAGAACCGGCAGGCGGCGCAGAGGCGTTGGGCTTTCCGGTCTCTCCCGGCGTGGAAGATGCCTCCGGTGTCTGGCCCGCGTCCGGCGCGGCAGTCTCTTTGACAGGCGTGTTGCCGGCCACAAGCTGTTCCACCCGTCTGTCCGCGAGAACATCCAGTATTTTGCCGTTCACATCCACCACCGCGCACTGGTTTCCGGTATAGATATAGGCGGCCGGAATCCGTTCCTTGATCCAGATCTTGATCTTATTGGGGAAAACCCGCCGGACGCTGGCCTCCTCCACCATGGGAATATCAGCCACACGCTTCTTGATCTCCGCGAGGTTCTGAACCAGAATATTCTTTCCGGTTTCCACCTGCGCCGCTCTGATGATCTCATCCTGTGTGATTCGCACATTACCTTCACAGAATACCTCCTGAACATGGAACACGGGGGTGAACAGCAGGCCCACCGCCACGCCGGCGCACAGGATCACTGTGAACAGGAGTACCATTTTGATCCGCGGGTCCATCCAGCTTTTTTTCCGATGCCTCATCGCTATCTCTCCTCTATCTCCAGCTTCTTCCAGGCTTGTCCGCCCGGGCGGGCGGAATCCGCACCGCCCTATGTCTCAATCAATTCGACAGCTCCGCCAAGGCTTTGGAACGCCCCGGCTATGTCCTCATATCCACGGTCTATGTACGCGGTCTGCCGGACTGTGGTCCGTCCCTCCGCACTGAGTCCGGCGATCACAAGCGCCGCGCCGCCCCGCAGGTCGGCCGCGTTCACCTCCGCACCGTGCAGGCGCTTGACGCCCCGCACAATGGCGTTCAGGCCCTCCACCTGAATGTCTGCGCCCATGCGCAGAAACTCCCCCACATGCTTGAACCGGTTTTCAAAGATGGTCTCGCTGACAACCGAGCTCCCTTCCGCCTTGAGCAGAGCCGCCATAAGCGGCGCCTGCACGTCCGTGGGGAAGCCGGGATAGGGCAGCGTCTTGACAGAGGGAACGGCCAGCGGCCGCTGTGCCATCCGGATCCATACCTGTTCCCCATCCTCTGTGACCCGGACGCCCATATCCTTGAGCACGGACAGGAGCATCCTCAGGTGCAGGGGCTCCATCTTGGTCAGCAGGACTTCACCGCCGCAGGCTGCGGCCGCGCACGCATAGGTCGCCGCCGCGATCCGGTCAGGAATCACCGAGTAGGAACAGCCGTGGAGCTTTGGAACGCCCCGGATCCGAATGGAATCCGTGCCGGCGCCCACAATGTCCGCGCCCATGCGGTTGAGAAAATTCTGCAGGTCCACAATCTCCGGCTCCCGGGCCGGATTCACCAGAATGGTCTCCCCCTTGGAGACAGCGCAGAGCAGAAGAATATTCTCTGTCGCACCCACGCTGGGGAACATCAGCGTGATGGTCTGGGGCGTAAACCGGTCCAGAGAGCAGTGGATATATCCCCCGTCCTCAAAGAGTTCCACACCCAGCCGGGCCAGAGACCGCAGGTGGATGTCAATGGGCCGGGCCCCCAGCTCACAGCCGCCGGGATAGCTGATGCAGGCCTTCCTGCACCGGCCCAGAATCGCCCCCAGAAACATCACCGAGGAGCGCATCCGCCGCATCAGGTCATCCGGTATGGTGGAGCCGCATACATCGGATGCCTGGACCACAGCCGTCTTCCCGTCATAAGAAACACGGCAGCCCAGGTTTTCCAATATCTCAAAGGCCGCATGTACATCGGTCAGGTTTGGGCAGTTTTTGATTTCACAGGTTTCATCAGTCAGGAGAGCCGCCGCCAGGATCGGCAGAACCGAATTCTTGGAGCCCTGAATCCTCAGCTGTCCCTCCAGCGGCTTTCCGCCGTATATACTAAGCTCACGCAAGGTCAGCACCTCCCAATTCTACACCCTATTCTATGCGATTGGGTAAAAGCTGTGCATGACCGCGCCAGTCCTTGTTATCGCTTTACTTCATGATTTTTTTTACTTCCCTGTACAGCGCCTCTGTGGCATCCAGATGCCCAAGCCTTCTGGATGCCTTTTTCATGGCGGCCAAAACCTCTTTGTCGCATGTCAGGTCCTCCACGGCCCCGTTCAGGGCCTCCGGGGTAAAATCCTTCTCCAGAATCACTCTGGCGCCGCCGCCCCGTTCCACAGCGCGGGCATTGTGCTCCTGGTGGTTGCCCGTCACATAGGGCGACGGCACCAGCACCGCCGGTTTCCCAAGCGCCGTGAGCTCACACAGGGTACTCGCTCCGGCCCGGCTGATTACAAGATCCGCCGCGCTCATAACCACATCCATGTCGTAGATATACTCGCTCACCGACACATTGGGAAGCTGTGCCAGCGTCACGCCGTTCTCCCGGAACCGGGCCATCACATCATCATACTGGTGAAACTTTCCCGTCCCCAGCATAATCTGATACCGGCCCGCCTGCGCGGTCCGGGAAATCCAGTCCACAACGGTCCGGTTAAAATCCCGGGCGCCCAGGCTCCCGCCGAATATAACCAGAAACGGCCGGGCGTCCAGGCCCAGCCGCCGCCGGGCCTCAAATTCACCGGTGGTCAGCAGGGAGGGCCGGAGGGGCGTCCCGGTGACCACAATGTTCTTTGCCCTGCCCAAATACTGCCGGGCATCCTCCACCCCCAGCGCCACCGTGTCCACATAGCGGGACAGAATTTTCGTGGTGATGCCCGGAAAGGCGTTGGATTCGTGGATCAGCGTCGGAATATGGCGCTTTGCCGCCGCGTACAGCACCGGTCCGGCCACATATCCCCCGGTTCCGATCACAGCGTCAGGCCGGAATTTTTTTATGATTCTTCCCGCGCTGTGAACCGCCCCGGGCAGTTCGCAGATATTCTTAAAGTTCTGAAGGGTGAGACTCCGGTCAAAACCGTGAATCTTAATCAGGTCCAGAGGGTATCCGCTTCTCGGCACCAGGCCGGTCTCCAGCCCCTCCGAGGTACCCACAAATCGAATCTCCGTACTATTGTCCTGGTCGCAAAAATAGTTGGCAATGGCAAGGGCCGGATTGATATGTCCCGCGGTCCCGCCGCCAGCAAACAATAACCGCATGGTTCATCATTGCCTTTCTGGCTCACAATCTGTTCTCCGCCTTACCGTGAGCCGGATAAGGCACAGCGGAGACAGCTCCGCTTTTTTCCTTTCAGTCCCCAAAAGGCGAAGGGCAAAGCCCTTCGCCCCATAAGTAATGTCATTTTTCCGTCTTCTGCCCTGCTACAGCGGGGAATGGGACTGCCTGGACACATTGAGCACAATCCCCATCTCCGCCATGGTTATGGACAGGGCCGTGCTCCCAAAGCTGAAAAAAGGAAGCGGCATACCCGTAACCGGAATGGACGAGGTCACAACCGCAATGTTGATCAGTGCCTGAAACGCCACAATGCCCACAATGCCGGTCACCAGCAGGGTTCCGAACATATCCGGAGCCTTGCCCGCGATTTTGATTCCCCGGACAATCAGAAAGATAAAGAGCACAACCAGTATGATCGCCCCCAGCAAGCCCAGCTCCTCGGCCAGAACTGAAAAGATAAAGTCGTTCTGCGGCTCAGGAAGGGACTGGTATTTCTGACGGCTCTGGCCCAGGCCAACGCCGAAGATTCCGCCGGAGCCTATGGCGTACAGGGACTGCACAATCTGCCAGCCGTCGCCCTGGGCATCCGCAAACGGGTCCAGAAAGGAGACCACCCGGGCCATCCGGTAGGGTTCCTTGATAATCATAAACACCGCGCCCACAACCGCGGGCGCGCCCACAATCAAAAAGTGCTTGATCTTCGCCCCGGCCACAAACAGAACCAGAAAGCTGGACAGGCCCATGAGCACGATACAGGAAAAATGGGGCTCCAACGCCAAAAGCAGCACGAAAATTCCCAGTACCAGCAAATAGGGACAGAAGCCGTGGAGAAAGTCCGGCAGGGCTTTCTGATTTTTCGACAGACTGAACGCAAAGAAGAGTATGACAGCGAACTTGGCGATTTCAGAGGGCTGGAATCCAAACAGCCACCGGGTCGCGCCGTTCCGCGTGGTGCCGATGCCGGGAATGATGACAAGCACCAGAAGCAGTCCGCTGAAGGCGAGAAGCCCAAAAGAGAGCTTTCCCAGCCGGTGGTAATCAAACTTGGACAGGATGAACATGCCCACCGTGCCCACGACCACCCCGCCGATCTGCTTTTTAAAATACCACAGGCTGTCGCCGAAGTTGGAAAAGGCCCGGGCGCTGCCCGCGCTGAACAGCATGATGAGTCCAAAGGCCATGAGCAGGCCCACCGCCATCAGGAACGGATAATCGATATCCCCCTTGACCGGGCGAAACCACTCCACCAGCCGGGAAAACCCGTCCTGCTGGGTCTGTGCTCTGCCTCTGCTCCGGCTTACAGGGCGGGCCGGGGCAGGCCGCCTCACGTTCTGATAAGAAGCCGGCTGGTAAGGCCGCCGGACACGCCGATCGTCTTTTTGATAAGCCACGCTGTCTCCTCCATTCTTCCGCCGCTGTTATCCAAAGAAATACATCAGCGCGCAGAGCGCCGCTGTGACCAGTGTGAAAACAACGACCACTTTCTTTTCGCTCCAGCCACACATCTCAAAGTGATGGTGGATGGGGCTCATCTTGAAAATACGCTTGCCGGTCAGCTTATAGGACGTCACCTGCAAAATGACGGACAGGGCCTCCATAACATAGACAAAACCGACAATCAGCAGGGTAAGCGGCTCCTCCAGAAGGATCGCCATGCCGCAGACCGCGCCGCCGAGGCACAGGGAGCCCGTGTCCCCCATAAACACCTTGGCGGGGAATTTGTTATAGATCAGGAATCCAACCAGTCCGCCCACCACCGTGGCGGCAAACAGGGCGACCGCCGTGTTCTGCACCGCGCCGGCCCTGGAGAGCAGCAGGAAGAAAACAGCCACCACAATGGAGACACAGCCCGCCAGGCCGTCCAGGCCGTCCGTCAGGTTGACGCTGTTGACCGTCGCCAGAATCACCAGAATGGCAAAGGGGATAAAGACCCATCCCATATCCCAGGTCAGGCTGGTAAAGGGAATCCGAATCACCGTGCCAATGCTTCCGCCGAATACGGCCCAGCACACAAACGCCAGAGCCACCAGGAACTGCAGGCCGAATTTCTGCCCAGCCGTCAGCCCCAGATTCCGCTTGAGAATCACCTTGATATAGTCGTCAATGAAGCCGATGCCCGCATAGGCCAGCATCACCACCACCAGCATACCGGTGTCCAGAAGGGACGGCGCCGAATAACCCAAAATCGGGCTCAGCGCATAGGTGACAGCAAGCGCCGCCAGAATGCCCGCAATGAAGATGAAGCCGCCCATGGTGGGCGTTCCGGATTTCTTTTCATGCCATTTGGGCCCCTCTTCCCGGATCTCCTGGCCGAATTTCAGCCGGCGCAGGACCGGTATCAAAAAGCTCCCGCAGACAGCGGCCACCAGAAAGGCCGCAATACCACCGATCAATAATTGCATATGTAAAACTCCCCACTTCCTTGGTATCTTTTAGGACAGCTCCGCAATGGCGTCGGCAATCTCCTCCAGACGCATTCCCCGGGATCCCTTCACCAGAATCACATCGTTCTTTTTCAGCAGGTCCGCCAGCCGCTCCCGCAGGGTGTCGTTGCTGTCAAATTCGTGAATATCCGCGGGATTCATCCCCGCGTCCTCCGCACCGCGCGCAATATAATGGGCGTCAGGGCCCACCGTAATCAGACAGTCAATCCCATAGTCCACCACCAGGCGTCCCACGCTTTTGTGGGCCTCGTCTGAAATGCCGCCCAGCTCCAGCATATCCGCGAGACAGGCCACCCTGCGCCCCTTGGTCTGGGTCAGGGAAAGCACCTCCAGTCCGGACTTCATGGAGGCGGGGCTGGCGTTATAGCAGTCCCGGATCACCTTGTAGTCAGGCAGCTCTATGACCGTCTGCCGCAGGCCGCTGGGCGCAAAGCTCCGGACCCCTTTTTTGATGTCGTCAATGTCCACATTATACTTGATCCCCGCCAGAATGGCGGCCAGGGCATTGTAGATATGGTGTTCCCCGGGAACGCTTACGAAAAATTTATAGGGCTCTCCGTCAATTTTGCAGGTGAACTCACTGCCGTCCGAATAGGTTCGGATATCATAGGCTGTCAAATCGCAGTTTTTGTTGCGGATGCCATAGTACAGGGTCTCAAAATTGATTTCACCCCGGGCTGACCAGAGCATGTCGTCATCTCCGTTGAGGATGACCATGCCGTCCATCTGCAACCCCTCGAAAATCTCAAACTTGGCTTTTTTGATTCCCTCGCGGCTGCCCAGATGCTCAATATGCGACAGGCCGATGTTTGTAATCACCGCAGTGTCCGGCCGGGCAATCCGGGTCAGGTTTGAAATTTCCCCGAAATTGCTCATCCCCATTTCCAGCACCATGATCTCATCCTCTTTCATCAGGCCGAATACCGTCAGCGGAAGGCCGATCTCATTGTTGAAATTCCCCTGGGTCATGTGGGTTTTATAGCTCTGGCTCAGCACGGAGGCAATCATCTCCTTGGTGGAGGTCTTGCCCACGCTTCCTGTCACGCCCACCACCGGGATGCGGAACCGCATGCGGTAACAGGCCGCGAGATCCCTGAGCGCCTTATGGGTATCCTCCACCGCAATGACGGGCAGACCCCCGAAGCTGTCCTCGCCCCGGTTGACCACACAGCAGACAGCCCCGCCGTCCACCGCGCCCGGCACAAATTTATGACCGTCAAACCGGTCACCGCGCAGGGCAAAAAAGAGCGCCCCGCTTTCTATCTTCCGCGTATCCGTCGAAACAGACCGTACCAGCTCATCGCCGTCGCAGTTTCTGATCTCGCCGCCCATGGCGGCCGCGGCCTGGCTGATATTGAGTATCCATTCCAAAATCAATCACCTCTGCAATTATCTTTCGATTTTCAATCAGTCGCCGGAGGGCGCGTCCAAAAGCTTGCGCACGATCTCACGTTCGTCAAAGGAAATGGTGCGGTCCGCCAGAATCTGGTAGGTCTCATGCCCCTTGCCGGCAAGTAATATTATATCATCTTTTTTCCCGTGGTCAAGAGCATATTCTATGGCCTCAAACCGGTTCGGAATGACGATGTATTCTCCGCCGCCCTCCTTGACGCCGGCCAGCACATCCTCAATGATGGCCTCGGGGTCCTCGGTTCTGGGGTTGTCGCTGGTCAGCACGGAAAAATCCGACATAGCGGAGGCGATCTTTCCCATCTTCGGCCGCTTGGTCTTATCCCGGTCCCCGCCGCAGCCGAACACCGTGATGATCCGGCCTTTGGCAAAACCGCGGATGGTCTGGATTACATTATAGAGGCCGTCCGGCGTATGGGCATAGTCGATGATAACGCTGAAATCCCGGCCCGTCTCGACCACCTCAATCCGGCCCTTGACGCCCCGGGCCACCCTGAGGCAGGCCACGGCCTTCTCCATGGGGATTCCCGCGGCGGCCAGACAGGACAGCGCCGTCATTGCATTATATACAGAAAACTTTCCGGGTATGCCCAATTCAACGTCATAAGTTTTACCGTCATAGGTCAGGGTGAAGAAAACTCCGTTTTCCTTCAGTTCCACCTGGGACGCGCGCATATCACATTCCCGCTCCATCCCATAGGTGAGCATCCTTTCGCATTTGGCATGGGAGATCAGGTAATCCGCGCCCGCGTCGTCCGCATTCACCGCGCCGGCTTTGGAAATCTGGAACAGAATTCCCTTGGCCGCCAGATATTCCTCCATGGTCCTGTGAAAATCTAAATGATCCTGGGTGATGTTGGTAAACGCGCCCACGTCAAAGGTGCAGGCCGTCACCCGGTCCAAAGCCAGGGAGTGGGAGGATACCTCCATCACCACATAGTCCACGCCCTTATCCGCCATTTTTGCAAAAAGCCGCATAAGCTCCAGCGAGTCCGGCGTAGTATGCTTGGAGGGGATAATCTCCGTCCCGATCATATTCTGATTGGTCCCGATCAGACCCACCCGTTTCCCCATGGCCTCCAGGACGGATTTGACCAGATAGGTGGTGGTGGTCTTTCCATTGGTTCCCGTGATGCCAATCAGACAGAACCTTCTGTCAGGATGGCCGTAAAAGGCGGCGGACAGCAGTGCGAGCGCCCGCCTGGCATTTTCCACCACCACACAGGTCACGCCCAGCTCGCTCAGATCCCGTTCCGCAACAATGGCCGCCGCGCCCTTCTCAATGGCGGCGGGCGCAAATTTATGCCCGTCTTTCTGGAAGCCGCTGATGCACACGAACAGATTTCCCGGCTTCACCGCTCTGGAGTCAAAGGCAATACCGGTAATGCCCAGCTGAGTACTGCCCACAGCCTGCTTGACCTCTATATCCTTCAGTAATTCAGAAAGGTTCATTTTTCTGCCTCCTTAATCATTTGCTCCCTGGTATTTAAAGTCGATGGTGACGACTGTTCCCGGCTCCACAATGGTTCCCGCCTCCGGGGACTGGGAGGAGCAAACCGCGCTCCCCTCTCCGGGCACACCGCGGATGCGGGCGTTGAGTCCCTCGCTGGTCAGGAGCGCCGCCGCGTTCGCCGCGCTCTCCCCCACCACCTTGGGCACTGCAATGTTCCGTTCCGCCTTGGTGTCATTCATATAGGCCACGACTGTGGAACCTGCCGCCAAGCGGGTATGGGCCTTGGGAATCTGATCCGTGATCACGTCCCCCTCCCCCTTGACCCGGATCTTGAAGCCCGCCTCGGTCAGGATTTTGGAAGCGTCCGCCTGGGATTTGCCGGACAGGTCCGGCACCTCAATATCCACGAATTCCTTTTCGCTTTCATTGTAACGGGGCTCCACGCCCAGATACTGCAGGGTCTCCTCCATGATGTTTTTCACCACAGGCGCGGCGATGGTGCCGCCGTAATAGGGCATACCCACAGGCGGCTGGTCCAGAATGACCAGGCACGCCACCTGGGGATCGTCCGCCGGAGCGAAGGACAGGAAGGACGCAATATACTTTCCGTTGCCGCGGGGAATCTTCTCTGAAGTACCGGTCTTTCCGGCAATTCGGTAGCCGGCCAGATAGGCGTTTTTTCCGCCGCCTTCCGAAACTACGGACTCCAGAATGCCGCACATGGTCTCGCTGGTTTCTTCCGAGATTACCTGCCGCACCAGTTCCGGCTCGTTCTTTTCCACAACAATGTTATCGGAGTTGATGATCTCCTTGACCAGATGCGGCTTATACAGCTTGCCGCCGTTGGCCACCGCGCTGACCGCCGTAATCATCTGCAGAGGCGTCACGGTCACAGACTGTCCAAAGGAAGAGGTCGCCAGGTCAACATCCGTAAAATTATTCAGGCCAAATCCCATTCCGGCAGTCTCACCCGGCAGTTCAATCCCGGTTTCTTCAAAGAATCCAAAGGCACGAAGTCCCTTCAGGAACGGTTCTTTTCCAATTTTTTGACCGATCTGAATGAAGGCCGGGTTACAGGAGTTCCTGACCGCCTCCGCAAACTTCTGGGTTCCGTGCCCGTTCCGGTTGGCGCAGTGGATGCTCTCGGTCAGCACCTTCTGCACGCCTGTGCAGGTAAAGCTGTCCTCCAGGGTGACCGCGCCGGTCTCCAATCCCAGAGAGGCCACCATGGCCTTGAAGGTGGAGCCGGGCTCATAGGAATCCACCACCGCCTTGTTCCGGCGGACCGTCTGGATCACTTCATTGAACTTCTCTGTATATTCTGTACCTTCCAGCCGTTTTAATTCCTCGTCGATCCCGCTGTATTTTTCACGGATTGCGTCTGTGATGGCAAAGGGCTCATTGAGGTCATAGTCCGGTTTGGAGCTCATGGCCAGAATGTCGCCGGTCTTGACGTCCATCACAATGGCCGCCGCGCCCTGCTCCAGCTTATTGGCCACCCGGGCGTTCTCCAGATGCTTCTCCACATAGCCCTGAATCACCTCGTCTATGGTCAGCACCACACTGCTTCCGTCCTGTGCTTCAATATAATTCTCATAGTTGGTGCCGGAATCCAGTCCGGTTGTCTGCTGGGTGGTCACCACACGGCCGGGGACGCCGCTGAGCTCCTCGTCATAGACGCTCTCAATCCCCTCAAGTCCCTGATTATCGCTCCCCACAAAGCCGACCACATGAGAGGCGAGATTGTTGTATGGATAAAAACGCTTTACGTCCTCCACAAAACTGATACCGCTGAGCTTATTGTCGGTGACATAGCCGCGCACAGCATCCGCGGTATCCTTATCCACCTTCTTCTTGATGTACTCAAAACTGCTCTGCTTGTTGATCTTGGCCTCAATGCCCTTCGCGTCCATTCCAAGCCGGCCGGCGATCTCCTCCGCCACCCGGGCCGGTGTGAGCTGATTTTTCTCTATGCTGGCCCGCAGATCCGCCGGCGTGATGCTGATGGTCTCCACCGAGGAATTACTCGCCAGAACCTTATAATTTCGGTCATAGATCTTACCGCGCTTCGCGCTGACTGTATTGTCGCTGGTCTGCTGCTGGAGCGCATCCCGGGAGAGCTTTTCCCCCTGTACAATCTGAAGCCATGCGGTCCTGCCAATGAGCAGGACAAAACAAACGATAAAGGCAGCCAGGATCACCATAATCCTCTTATTTTGCTGCATCCGACTTTTTTTAACCATTTTTCTACCTCCATGATCGTGAGAAATCCGGCAAATCGCATTGTGGGACTTTTGCGCCGCCTTTTGCTCTGTCCGGTCTCCCATATAGCGAAAATAGCGGAGCTTCCTCTTGAGAAATCCCCGCTATCGCAATTCCCCAAACGCCACGCTGGTTTCCGTGTCCTATTTGGAGTATATTCATCATCCCGTTACTTTAAAACCTGGATTGCATGAACCAGCGCGCCGGGTGTCCCCTGAAGCGCATGGTTTTCCGCTTCCTCTCCCTCATTCCCGGCAGTCTGTGCCGTGTCTCCAAGCCGCATGTCTATATAGAATATCTGTGAGCTGTCCGGCCGTATCATGCCAAGCTGGGTCGTGGCATACTCCTCCAGCGCGCCGAGCTCCAGCCCGCGGTCAATTTTCGACTGGATCGACTGGTTGGCCGCCTCAATGGCCGCGCACTCCTCACTCAGCTTTTTAATCTCGTCATTGGTCTCCAGAATCACCGCGTACCGGTAAATCATCAGGAAACAAAGCAGGAACACCCCGCCGATTTTCATGAAAATCCGAAACATATTCACCCGGTCTGCAGAGCGCACCGCGGTCTTTGCTTTTCCCTTTCTCACCTGCGCGGTTTTTGGCTTCCGTTCCCCTGTGCGGGGCCGGGGCCGTGCCGGCGCGGCAGGCCGTGTCTTGTGTTCCGGGTAGACCGCAGGATACTCATAGGCCCTGGCCGCCGCGGAACGCGGCTGACTGCAGCCGCTGTACTGGCCCTGAGCTCTGGACACAGGCGCCCCTCTGCGGGCTGTACTGGTACGTCTCTGTGTGGTGGTTGTAGACACAGCCGTCATCCTCTCTATATTTTTTCAATCACCCGCAGCTTTGCGCTGTGGGCGCGGTTATTCTCCTCCAGTTCCGCCCCGCCCGCCACAACGGGCTTGCGGGTCACCAGCCTTGCCGCCGGCTTCCTGCCGCAGACACAGACCGGAAAATCCTTGGGGCAGACACAACCCTTTGCCAGGTCGGCAAAGGTGTTTTTTACAATCCGGTCCTCCAGGGAATGAAAGGTAATCACCGCCAGCCTCGCGCCCGGCTTTAAAACCTCCGCAAAATCCCGCAGGGCCTGCTCCAGCCCGTCCAGCTCCCCGTTCACCTCTATGCGGATCGCCTGAAAGGTCCGCTTGGCCGGATGCTTGTCCCCATATCTGGCGGCCGCGGGGAATGCCCGCCGGACCACATCCGCCAGCTGTGTGGTGGTCTCAATGGGCCGGACCGCCCGCTCCGCCGCGATGGCGGCCGCGATCCGCCGGCTGTAGCGTTCCTCTCCATACCGGAAAATGAGATCCGCCAGCCGTTTTTCTTCATATGTATTGACAACACAGTAGGCGTCAAGCGCCGCCTCCCGGTTCATTCTCATGTCCAGCCGCGCCTCCTGACGATAGCTGAACCCTCTCTCTCCTTCATCAAGCTGTGGGGATGAAACGCCAAGATCCAAAATCGCCCCGTCAATTTCCGCAATCTGCAAATCCCGCAAAACCGTCTTGACCTGAAAAAAGTTTTGATGACACAAATGTTTTTGGCATAGGAACGGTGTGAGCCGCTCTTCCGCCGCGCAGAGAGCCGCGCGGTCCCGGTCAATGCCAACCAGCGTCCCGGTCTCACCCAGCATACCGCAGATCAGCGCCGCGTGTCCGCCGCCGCCGAGGGTGCCGTCAACATAGATCCCCTCCGGATCCACCCGGAGCAGTTCTATACTCTCGTGAAGCAAAACTGAAATATGATGAAACGCCATGCTCCGCCTCCTTGGCACACGATATCCTAGATCCCGAGATCTTCCATCACCTTTGCGATTTCCTCCGCGTCAAACGCAGGATTGTCCATATAGGCTTCCCATTTGCCGCGGTCCCAAATTTCGACTTTATCCGACACGCCAATCACCACAATCTCCTTGCTCAGGCCGGCGTATTCCCGGATTTTGGGCGGTATGACAACCCGCCCCTGACTGTCGATTCCGCATTCCTCCGCGCCGCTGAAAAAGAACCGGTGCAGCATTCTGCGCTGGGTGGGCTGAACCGAGCAGAGCTCCTGCTCAAACCTTTTCCACTCCTCCTTGGGATAGATGTACACACAGTTATCCAGACCTTTGGAGATGACAAAAGACTCGCCCAGATCATCCCGAAATTTTGCCGGGACATTCACACGGCCTTTGGCGTCTATATTCTGATTATATTCACCAATGAGCATTTTGCCGCCTCCTCTCTGTACCCTTCTACGGACACATACGTGCCACATTTGGGCCGCGCAGCAGATCCTTCATCCATTTCGATACACTTTCATCCACTTCGCGCCACTTCTTTTATATTCTAATCTATTTGTATTGATATTGCAAGCCTTTTTTAAAAAAATTTTTAAGATTTTTTTACAAAATGTAATGGTATTTTATCCCATCTACGTCACTTTGACATATTTCAGCTTTGCCATCCGCGCTTTTTCTAATTTTTTCTATTTTTTTCATCCTTTGACCTTTCCCAGTTCAATAACACAGGGTTTTACAGTTTCCCCGGAAAATCTCCGGCGCTTTTCTCCCGCCCCCCTTATTTCCCCGCAGAAAGCCCGGAAATTCGCCGATACCCCCGCCGCAAAGACCGCGCAGGGGCGATGCCATACAATTTAACCTGTTCGTTTGGAATCAAAAAGGGAGTCTGAGGCTCCCTGCAAACTTGTCTCCGGCAAAGTAAACCGTATGCTTTCCGTATCAGCTTTTTCCATACGTCAAAAACCCCGCGGCAGATGCCGCGGGGTTTCCTATTTTAATGCCAATACGCTTTATGTCAAAAGCGCCGAATCAGACGCGGAACCGATAGCCCGCGCCCCAAACAGTCTCGATATATTTCTGGTCTCCGGAATTCTTCTCGATTTTGTCCCGGATCCGCTGGATATGCACGGTGACGGTGGAGACGTCGCCCATGGCGTCCATACCCCAGAGCCGGTCGAACAGCCGCTCCTTGCTGAACACAATATTGGGGTTCTCCGCCAGAAACAGCAGAAGCTCAAACTCCCGGACCGGCATGGCAACCTCCTGGCCGCCCACATAGACGCGATGCGCGTCCTTGTCGATCTTCAGGTCCCGCACATTGATCACGCTGGACTTCTTCTCAGCGGTCTTGCTGACCAGTTTTTCATATCGGGCAATATGGCTTTTGACCCGCGCCACCAGCTCAGACGGCGAAAAAGGTTTGGTCATATAGTCGTCGGCCCCCAGACCCAGTCCGCGGACCTTGTCAATGTCCTCATTCTTGGCCGAAAGGAAGATGATCGGAATATCCTTTTCCCGGCGCAGTTCACTGCAAATGGAAAAGCCGTCCCGTTTCGGGAGCATAATGTCCACAATCACCAGGGCATAGTCATCGCCCAGCGCCATCTGCAAACCGCTCTCGCCGTCCGCCGCAATGTCGCATTCATAGCCGTTTACCTGGAGATAATCCCGCTCCAGCTCGGCAATGCTTCTGTCGTCCTCAATAATTAAAATTCTCATTTGCAGTTAACTCCTCTTTCCTAACATCCATCTCATCCTAAACAGGGCAGCAGGAGAATCACTTCTGTTCCCTCGCCCTTTTCACTCCGAATCCAGATCTTTCCTCCGTGATCCTGCACGATCTGACGGCAGATGGAAAGGCCCAGGCCGTTCCCCTCAATCTTGTTGTTTCTGGACGGATCGCCGCGGTAAAAGCCCTCAAAGACTCTTCCGATATCCTCCTGCGCAATTCCGGCGCCCTTGTCGGTAAAGGTCATGAGCGCCCCCTGTTCCGTACGCTTGCCGCTGATGCACAGACTGCCGTGGCCCTCCTTTTTGTATTTAATGGCGTTGGTGATCAGATTTGCGAACACCCGGCGCATCTTTTCCCGGTCCAGCTTGCCGGGGCTGGCAACCTCCTGGATGTCATAGGACAGGCTCATGTCATTGTCCTGAAGGTCCAGCACAAACTCCTCCGTTACCTCTTTCAGAAAGGTGAAAACATCGGTGATCTCCATATGGTACAGCACCCGTTTCATCTCCAGCTTAGAATAGAGGGACAGATTGTCCGCCATTAACTCAATGGCACCGGCCTTGGCATGGATGGTTTTGAGATAGCGGTGCATCTTCTCAGGGGTATTGGCCACCCCGTCCAGAATGCCCTCCACGTATCCGCGGATGGAAGTGATGGGCGTCTTGATGTCGTGTGAGATATTGGCCAGGAGCATCCGCTGTTCCTGCTCATGGGCCAGATCCGCCGCCACTGTGGTCTGGAGCTTGAGCCGCAGTTCCTCAAAGGACCGGCAGAGCTCCTGGAGCTCCGCGTCGCTGGATCCACTGAACTCATAGTTCAGGTCGCCGTTCTTCATATGCTCCATGGCGGTATTCAGCTCCTGCAAGGGACGCAGAATGCTCCGCGACAGGTAGGACGTGACGGCGATCCCTGTGGCAATGACCACCACAAGGGCCATGGCCGCCCAAATGACAATGAATTTCATAACCACCGGATTGGAGATTTCAAGTCCCTCAGCCAGGGACAGCTCCACCGTCGGGTTCAGCAGGGCAAAGACCGCCAGTAAAAGCACAGAAAGCAGCAGAATCAGAACCACTGGAATCACCAGCATGATGACCGAACAGATCATGAACTTGCGTTTGATTGACATGGCACCACTCTTTTCTCGCGGGTATCCGTCCCCCTGCCTAGATTTCACGGCGCAGGAACAGGTAATAGCCGCCGCTGAAGAATACCAGCCCGTAGCCGGCAAGAAGCGCGGTCTTGGCGGCGATGGCTCCCAGCGGAAGCATATGTCCCAGCCAGAGGGAATGCCATTTCATATAGCCGGTAAACAGCAGTCCGCTGAGGTTTGGGATAAAGATGCCCGCAATGTATAATAGCATATAGACTATTATACATAAAAACATGGCCAATGTCGAGCCCTTTCCGAGCTGATTTAAAAATGTTGCCATGAGGATGACCACAAAGAGCGGCACAATGTCAAGAAGATACGCCCCAAAGGAGTAGAGCAGATTTCCGGTTCTGCCGGTAATGAGCACATCCAAAAGGGTAGAGGAGACAAAGAGCACCACCAGATAGACCAGAGCCAGCAGAGTGACCGCCGTGATCTTTGCGGAATAGAGCTTAAACCGGCTCACCGGCCGAAGCAGGGAAGCCTTAATGGTGAGCTCCTGAAACTCCGTGGCAAACAGATCGCAGACCGCCATCATCACCACAAGGGGAATCAGGAAGTCCACAAACAGGGTGATCATGGCCATGGACGCGCTGGATCCGGACAGGTTCAGGGCGCCGCTGCTCACCTTGCTTACCAGGGTTTTGCCCAGAACGTTGAACAGGCTCATGGCAATGCCGATAATCAGGAACACAAGATACTTTTTCCGGTGGATCAGTTTCAGGCTTTCATTGACCACACCCGCTATATACTTTTTCACAGAACAACGCCCCCTCTCTTTTCGCGAACCACAGTCAGGAAGTAATCCTCCAGCGTGGGCTGAAACCGCAGTGCGCTCTCCATGGTCTCAAATGTCAGCATTTTCCCCTCATGCAGAACCGCCACCTTGTTGCAGGTCTTTTCCAGTTCGGAGGCGATATGGCTGGAAACCAAAAAGGTCACGCCGCGCTCCTGCGCCAGCTTGGTGATAATTTCCCGGACCTGAATGATCCCCTCAATGTCCAGGCCGTTGGCCGGCTCGTCAAGCACCACCAGTTCAGGCTCGGACAGCAGGGCCAAAGCCAGACCCAGCCGCTGCTTCATACCCAGGGAAAACCGGCCAACTTTGTCGTTCCGATACCGGTCCAGACGAACCAGCTCCAGAATATACCGGATCCGGTCATTGTCCACCTTGTCATAATACCGGGCCGCCATTTTCAGGTTCTGCGACGCGGTCAGGTTGCCATAGAGCGCCGGCATCTCAATCAGGCTCCCCATCTTTGCGGTGGCTTTTTCAAAGTCCTCCTGCACGTCAATGCCAAATATCCGGATGGTACCGGCTCCCGGCGTGGACAGGCCGGTCACCGCCCGCATGGTCGTGGTCTTTCCCGACCCATTTGGGCCCAGCAGACCTACCACGTCGCCCCGGTTGACGGTCAGGGTGACATCCTCCACGCCCCGGCCGTTTTTATAAAGCTTTTTCAAGTTGTTGATCTCAAGTACACAGTCCATCGTTCTCTCCAATCTGCCGTATAGGGCTCTGTATGTGTCTGGACACCGCGAAACAGAGCTACCGCAATAGCTCTGTTTCGCATGATATTTAAATTGGGGGGTTTTGTATTTTGTCAGTGAAAGAAATCAGGGGGTTAGTCCTCCTGTGCCGCCTCAGCCAGCTTCTCGTCAGCCGGGTTTTCGGTTTCGGCTCCGCTGAGGACTGCGATCTCGCTGCCATTCTGATCGACTATCGTTACGGTATTGCCATAAGACGCATACTCATCCGCCCGCTCCCGTATCTCTTGCTGTTCCTCATCCGATGCCGCCGTGTTCAGGACAAAGGTCGTTCTGCTCCGGTCGTTGATCTGAAGATTGGGCAGACTGTTCACATCCACAGGCTGAATTGAGGTGGTGCCATAGTCAGACAGCTTGATTTCCACAGAGACCTCCATGGTATGGGACTGTCCGCTTTCATCATATCCTGTTACAGTCAGGGCGCCCTTCATAAGAGTGGGCTGGTCCTTCTCATTGACGCTCATGGTACCGTTTACACTGTCAATCATAGGATCGCCGCCCATAAACAGGTTCTCATAGAACAAATCATCAATACTCCGATATTGCTCGCCCTGATAATACTCGGGGTTTTGCGCTCGGTATTCACGGTTGCGTTCCACGCTCTCCTTCATGGAGGACACCAGCAAAGATGTGCCTGCGGAGACCAGATCAGGCATCTGACTGCCCGTCAGGGATACGTCATAGGTGCGGATACCATCCTTGTTTTCAGACAATATAAAGCTGTTCTTCAAATCGCCCACCAGGGTATCACAGAGCTTCTCGCCGAAGTTGATTGCCCTTTCCACCATGTCGCCGCGGTTTCCGATGAGGGACCCATCTTCCTTCTCCTCGACCCCGTTGATTATATTGGGATAAATTTTGCTGGCATAACTTTCCTTTGTGCCATCCGCACGGGTATAGATGCTGATGGACTGATCGCCCTGATTGATATACTCCTGGCTGCTGGTTACAGTTTCGCCGCCCAGCTCATACCGGCTGGTATCCGTGCTGGAATTGTACCGCGCAGGGTCACCGCCGCCGTTGGTCTGATGAACGCCCTCATAATGGCTCAGCGATTCTCCGTCCAGCTTCAAATCCATCTGATAGTTTGCAGTGAAATTGGTCTCAAAGAGCAGCCCCTTAACCGCGCCCTTGCACACGCTGTAGCCATTTGCGTTGTCATAGTTCGCAAAGACCGCCGCTGTCAGGAGCACTGCGCCGACTCCAAAACAGATCGCTGTTTTCACATACTTGTTCTTGGTAAATCCTTTCATAACGATTACCTATTGCCTTTCTGGCCCACTGTTTCTAAAATGATTGGGAAAATGTTCCGCATGGATCGTGAGCCGGATCCTGCACTTCCGCCGGGACAGAGGTCCCGGGCCGCTGTCTCCTCAGGAGAACCGCCGGGGCCGTTCTCCATCAAATAGGGTGCAACCCCAACCGGTTTGATTGGCACATCTGTTTGACATTACTTATTATAGGGGGTGGTTGTATCTTTTCTATAAAACAAATCTAAATATTTTCTAAACTTTTCAAAATCAAAAGTTTAAAATCGTAACTTGCATTTGTGCGTTTCAATTTCACGAAATCGGGCGTTGCTTTTTTTCCGGACTGCAATATTTTTCTTGACAAAACGGGACAAATGTCGTATGATAAAGAGGTTTGGATCAGGTATAATATTGGATTCGCCCCCATAGTTAAATGGATATAACAAGCCCCTCTGCAGAGAGACTAAAGCATCTAATAACAGCCTGCAATTCACTAAATGTTTCCGTAGCTCAGCTGGATAGAGCGGCCGCCTCCTAAGGTTACGTTACAACGCTCACCTTGGAAAAACCTTAGTTGGGAGCTGAGTTCGATAATTACGGAGGCTGACAAAAAAATTAAATACGTCCCAATAGCTCAGTTGGATAGAGCACACGCCTCCTAAGCGTGGGGTCGGAGGTTCAAGTCCTCTTTGGGACGCCAGCTAACAACGCCGAAAGCCTTTGTTTTCAAGGGTTTTCGGCTTTTTTTAACAAATTCCAGTGTGATTGCTGAGACGAAATAATGTTTTCAAATTTTACTTCAAATTCTGATTTTTGACAAGCCCTAAAAAATCGAACTACTGTGATAAGACAAAAATTTCTGCTAATAATTAGCAGAAAAAGGGCCGTTTTTGCTAATGAAAATGCGCTTCCAGCTAATTAGGCGAAAAAACGTGCTAAAAACCTTGCTAATTCAAAAGGCGGATGTTCCGAGTGCTAAGCCGTTATAAGAAATAAAATTGAATACTACCATGTACATAGAGCGTCTATTTGCCCCTGTATCGGGGATGGGTAGACGCTCTTTTTTTATGCCCAAAATTCATGGGTAAATCTGAAAGATTGGAGGTTTGATTTTTGAGTAAGATCGTCTATTCCCCAGACAAGCCAAACGACTGCCGTTACTGCCATTTTTGGAAAAACAATAAAAAGGGCTGCTGTCTGAGCGAAGAAAATTGTTACTACTTAATCTCCGTACCCCCAAAGCCGAAGTCGGAATGTGAAGGTTGTCCTTATGGGCGGGATCATCCCTGCATCGGCTGGTGTACCAGGAAGATTATGAAGGAAGTGGGGGTGCGTTGATATGTATGAGTATGAACGCAATCGCCGTGACAAGCCGAAATGTTGCAAAGACTGCGAGTATTATCAACCCCGATGGAAGTACCGCTTCTGCTATTTTGTCAGATGTCCGTATAAACTGAAGGATACGACTTTCCGCAGAACCCCTCTGAAAAAAGAGTATTTCCCGCAGAAAGAGGTGGTGAGGATGAGTGACGTATGATTATTTCTATGGGCAGCAAGCGGAGATGTTCGCATTCTACCGTGTTCCGAAGGTGCTATTCACCGAGGATTGCTTCTGGAATGTATCAACCGATGCCAAGCTGCTTTACGGTATTCTGCTTGACCGCATGAACCTCTCAGCCCGGAACGGTTGGCTGGACGAGGGAGGCCGTGTCTATATCATATTCACCATAGAAGAAATCAAAGGTGCGTTAGGCTGTGCTGAAAAGAAAGCGGTGAAGCTGCTGGATGAGCTGGAAAAGAAATGCGGTTTGATAGAACGCAAGCGACAGGGACTTGGGAAACCGAACCTGATCTATGTAAAGAATTTCATTTCCGGTTCTGTGGAAAGACAATTCTTGAATTGTCAAAAGGACAATTCTGGAGTTGTCAAAAACACAATTCAAGAACTGTCAAAAGCACAAGGTAATAATACTGATACTAATTATATTGATTTTAGTGATACTGATCCTTTCTTTCCTTCCGGTTTTTGTGGAAAGGAAGCTGATGGGACTGACGAATTTACCCGATATTATCAGTATTTTTATGAACAGCTTTCCATGGACTATCTGAAACAGGATTATCCGTATGACCATGAGATACTCGATCTGATACTGCATCTGATTGTTGAGGTCATGTGCAGTAACCGCAAGCAAATACGAATTGCCAGTGATGATAAGCCGATTGAAATTGTAAAAAGCAGTTTTATGAAGCTGGATTCTGAGCATATCCGATTTGTAATGAGTTCTTTCAAAGAGAACACAACCGATGTTCGCAATATCAAGCAGTATCTACTTGCTTCGATATACAATGCCCCCTACACCATAAGCGCCCACTATGACGCAAAGGTCAGGCATGATATGGCTTCGGGGAAACTTGGAGGGAGGTGGTAAACATGAAGCGCACACATAAAAGAATGCGAGGTGATGAATATTGGCGAAAAAAGCGACAGTTATCGCCGTAGTCAATCAGAAAGGCGGCACGGGCAAGACCACAACCACGGAAAATTTGGGTGTGGGACTGGCAATGGAGGGCAAAAAGGTTTTGTTGGTAGACACAGATCCACAGGCTTCTTTAACAGTCAGTCTGGGAAATCCGTTCCCGGATACCTTGTCTCCCACCCTTTCCGACATGATGGGAAAGATTATGATGGAAAAGCCGATTGCCCCCGGTGAAGGCATTCTTCATCACCCGGAAGGTGTGGACTTGATGCCCGCCAATATTGAACTGTCAGGCTTAGAGGTTTCCCTGGTCAATGCCATGAGCCGGGAGACCATTCTCCGTCAGTACCTGGATACGGTCAAGCAGAATTATGACTACATTCTTCTGGACTGTATGCCCTCTTTGGGTATGCTGACAGTCAATGCTTTGGCAGCTGCCGACAATGTGCTGATCCCTGTTCAGGCGGCATATCTTCCGGCAAAGGGCTTGGAACAGCTGCTGGAAACCATCAACAAGGTCAGACGACAAATCAACCCAAAATTGAAAATCGAGGGTATTCTTCTGACGATGGTGGACAGCAGAACCAATTATTCCAAGGACATCAGCAATCTGATCCGGGAAAGTTATGGAGGAAAGCTGAAAGTCTACAAGACAGACATTCCCCGTTCTGTTCGTGCAGAGGAAATCAGTGCCGAAGGAGCCAGTATCTTTAAGCACGATCCCAAAGGAAAAGTCGCTGATGCCTACCGGGTTCTGACAAAGGAGGTGTTAAAAAATGCAGAAAAAAGGCGCAAACATCAGCTTGAAGGGGTACGATGATATTTTCTCTACCGACCAGTCACGAGCCGAAGCCCAGCAGGAGCGGGTGCAGGAAATTCCGCTTTCTGAATTGCACCCCTTTGAGGGACATCCCTTCCGGGTGGTAGACGATGAAGATATGATGAAAACGGTTGAAAGCGTCCGTGACTTCGGTGTTCTCACCCCGGCGATTGTCCGTCCCGACCCGGACGGCGGTTATGAGATCATCTCCGGTCACAGGCGGCACCGTGCATCAGAGCTTGCCGGGAAAGAAACCATGCCTGTTATCGTCCGTGATTTGGATGATGATGCCGCCATTATTTTGATGGTCGATGCGAATTTGCAGAGAGAAACCATTCTGCCGAGTGAAAGAGCCTATGCTTATAAAATGAAGTTAGATGCCCTGAAACATCAAGGTGCAAGAAGTGATTTAACTTCTGCCCAACTTGGGCAGAAGTCGTGGGCAGTAAATCAAGTTGCTGAACAGAGCGGCGATAGTCGTGTACAAGTGCAACGCTATATTCGTTTAACCGAGCTTATCCCCGAACTTCTGGATATGGTGGATAACGGTCAGATTAAATTTAATCCGGCGGTGGAACTTTCTTATCTGGCAAGAGAAGAACAGCAGGATTTTCTTTCTGCTATGGACTTTGCCCAGGCTGCGCCTTCTCTTTCACAGGCACAGAGAATCAAAAAACTGGCACAGGAGGGCGAGTGTACTCTGGATGCCATGTGCGAGATTATGAATGAGGTCAAAAAGGGAGAGCTGGACAGGGTGACATTCAAAACGGACTCCCTGCGGAAATACTTCCCGAAGTCCTATACCAGCAAGCAGATGGAGGATAAAATCATTCAGCTGCTGGAGCAATGGCAGAAGAAACGAGAGAAATCTATGGAAAGGTAAGGTGAATCCGATGTTTAACGAAAGAGAAATGAGTAAAGCAATCGACTGGCTGTTTGAGCTGTTTTCTCCCGAAGATTATGAGGGGTATGATGAAGATGAGATCGGCTATGCCGGTGGTTTGTGTCTGCCGGAGGTTTGCACCGCATTGAGAGGTGCGGCACAGACGGTATATCAGTATTCCGTAGCCGGTGGCTATGAGAAATGCTTCGATTACCGTGGCATGGAACTGTTTGACCAGCGTGCCTGCCTCATTATTTCCGATGTGGAACAGGCGGTTTTAGATGAAATCAAAACCACCTATGAAACCGAACTGTGGCTCATGGAGGATATGAACTTTGCCATTGTCCGCTGTGTGTCAATGCTGATCGGGTCTGACGATACCGGCTATGTGACGGAGTACCGGGCTTTCAAAAAGATTTTGAAAAGTGCGGAGGATTTGTTCTTTTCCCCGGAGGAACTGATCGAGGAACTGGAATCTATGTGTGTTCCCCAGTGGGAACATGAAGCGACTATTTATGAACTGTAACAGGTTCATGGATGGTCGCTTTTCTTATATCTGAGGAAATGGAGGTAATGAAGTTTGAAGGAATATGATGTAAAGATCACCGAGACACTGGAAAAGACGGTAACGGTGGAAGCCAAGTCCCGTGCTGATGCAGAAGAACAGGTCAGATCAGCCTACTACAATTCCGAGTATATTCTGGACTCCGAGAACTTTACCGGCGTCGAGTTTGGCACTACGGAGGAACGTGAAATTCAGCAGGAACAGGCTGAGACAATGACGGTTCTTCTGGTAAAGCCCCACATGTATCCCCAGCAGGTTCAGATCGGCTGCGATTTGGAGGATTTGCAGAAAGCTGTCGGTGGCGACATTGAAGCTGTTTACCCTTTTAATGAGCCTGTCGCATTGGTGATGCACGATGAGGGAAAAATCATGGGGAAAGACCTGAATCGTGCGCTGCGGGACGGAGACGGCGAGATCTACGACATCATCGCCGGTGACTTTCTGGTTGTCGGTTTGGGCGAGGAGGATTTTTCTTCCCTTTCCCCGGAGCTGATGAAGCAGTTTGAGGAACACTTCCATCAGCCTGAAACCTTCGTCCGCATGGGGCGCAGTATCATGGCTTTGCCGTTGCCCGATGATATGGTCAAAAAAGAAGATGCGCCTATCAAGGCTGACCCCACCCCACGCAAGAGCAGCCCTGATCGAGATGCGCTGTAAGGAGGCATCATGGAAAGAAGCTCAACGATTGCAGAGCTGATGGAACGCCGCAGGATACAGGCAGGAGCCAAGGAGTATCAGGGACACACCTATATGGACCTGGCAAGATTCGATGAAGCCACAAAGCACATGATTATCTTTGATGTGCTGACCAATGAATCTCCTGTTGGCTGGAAAGGTGAAAGAAACCGTCTGTATCTGAGTGAAGCCGGGTATCAGAAAGCTCTGGACAACCAGAAAGTCGGGAACATCAAGATTATCAGTCATGCCAATGTTGCCAGAGGAAATCTGTATTACGACCGCAGAGATATGGCACGATGACCCTCATTCTACTGCTTGCAGGAGGTGATGATTCATGCAGGAAGAAGTTGAAAACAGGACGATAAATCTGGCAATCAGCACGACAAGGCTGACTGCTCGAAGTATCATTGCCGGTATTCGCAAATATTTGCAGCACCGGGAAAAGGTCAAGGCGAGAAAAGGAACCAGAGATACGGCGGTTCACGGAAAGCAATCCGTGAAACAGCTGCTGGGACAGAATCAGGGTGCCACCAATGTGGAAATTGATAAGGATGGCATCCGGGATTTTGAAAGGCTCGCCAAGAAATACGGTGTGGACTTTGCCGTAAGAAAAGATAAGTCCGTTGATCCTCCCCGTTATCTTGTCTTTGTCCGTTCCAAGGATGCAGATGCCCTGGATGCTATCTGCAAGGAACATCAGGCAAGGTCATTGACGAAGGATAAGAAACCGAGCGTTCTGGCACAGCTGAAGAAGTTCAAAGAGATGGTAGCAGCTATCCCCAGGAAGGTTCGGGAAAAGAAACAGGAGCGTGATTTGTGATGAGCAAAATCAATTTGAAAAAGCTCCTGATTCTGAACATCCCGTATATTCTGGTGGGATTGTTTGCAACGAATTTTGGAGAAGCATGGCGGTTGGCTGAGGGTGCAGATTCTTCTGCAAAAATCCTCAGCTTTTTTTATGTCCTTCCGGTAGCCCTGGGCAATCCACTTCCCAGCTTTCATCCGCTGGATTTGCTGGTGGGAATTGCCTGTGGCGCAGGGCTTCGGCTTGCGGTTTATCTGAAAAGCAAAAACGCCAAGAAGTACCGGCACAATGTGGAGTATGGTTCTGCCCGTTGGGGTACAGCCAAAGACATTGAGCCGTTCACCGCTCCAAAGTTTGAGGACAACATCATCCTGACGAAAACGGAACGGCTGATGATGTCCAACAGACCGAAGAATCCTGCCAATGCCAGAAACAAAAATGTTTTGATTATCGGAGGTTCAGGTTCAGGAAAAACAAGGTTCTGGCTGAAACCGAATCTGCTCCAGATGCACTCCAGCTATGTTGTCACAGACCCGAAAGGCAGCATTGTCATCGAGTGTGGCAATGCCCTGTTGAAACATGGTTACAACATCAAGATTTTCAACACCATTAACTTTAAGAAGTCGATGCACTACAATCCGTTCGCCTATATCCATTCAGAAAAAGACATTCTGAAGCTGGTGACGACATTGATTGCCAATACCAAAGGCGACGGGAAAGCCGGTGACGAGTTCTGGACGAAAGCAGAGACCCTTCTGTACTGCGCCCTGATTGGGTATATCCACTATGAAGCGCCGGTTGAGGAACAGAACTTCTCCACTCTGATTGAGTTCTTAAACGCAATGGAGGTGCGTGAGGACGATGAGGAGTTCCAGAATCCGGTTGACCTGATGTTTGAAGCGCTGGAAAAGAAAAAGCCAAATCATTTTGCGGTTCGTCAGTACAAGAAGTACAAGCTGGCTGCCGGCAAGACAGCTAAGAGTATTCTGATTTCCTGCGGTGCGAGACTTGCTCCCTTCGATATTCAGGAAGTCCGGGACATTACAGCCTATGACGAATTGCAGTTAGATACCCTCGGAGACAAGAAAACAGCACTGTTCCTGATTATGTCGGACACGGATGCGACTTTTAATTTCCTGATCTCCATGATTTATACCCAGCTGTTCAACCTGCTCTGCGAAAAAGCAGATGATGTGTATGGCGGCAGACTGCCGGTTCATGTGCGCTGTCTGATTGATGAAGCGGCAAATATCGGTCAGATTCCCAATCTGGAAAAGTTGGTTGCGACTATCCGAAGCCGTGAAATATCTGCCTGCCTTGTCCTTCAGGCGCAGTCTCAGCTGAAAGCCATTTACAAGGACAATTCGGACACCATCATCGGCAACATGGATTCCCGTATTTTCCTTGGCGGTTCTGAGCCGACCACGTTGAAAGAACTGAATCAGGCACTTGGGAAAGAGACCATCGACACCTACAACACCTCAAATACCAGAGGTAACAGCCCGTCCTACGGCATGAATTATCAGAAGCTGGGGAAAGACCTTGCTACTGTGGATGAGCTGGCAGTTCTGGATGGTGGTAAGTGCATCTTGCAGCTGCGTGGTGTGAGACCGTTTCTGTCTGACAAGTACGATCTGACACAGCATCCGAACTATAAGTACACATCAGACTTCGACAAAAAGAATGAGTTCAACATCGAACAGTTTCTGAGTCGTAGATTGAAATTAAAGGCAGGTGATGAATTTGTAGTAGTCGATGCCGATTAAAGGAGGGTCTTAATGGAAAAATCTCCCCAATTCAATATTGAGGAAACATTCTGTGAATACCTGTCCAAGTATTACAGAGGTTCCAACAATCCGGTTTCAAGTAAAACGCTTGAAGCCGTTTTTCATGTAAAAGGGTCAGAAATCAGAAGAATCGTCAATTCCCTGCGAAGCAAAGGTGAACCTATTTGCAGCGATTATGATGGCTACTTCTATGCGGACAATCAGCATGAAATCAATGCAACGATTGCCCAGCTGACAAGCCGCATCCAGAAGATTGCGAAAGCAAGGGATGGCTTGGTGAATCGCACCGGCAAAGATGATTGATCCTATTTCCCTTGAAAGGTGGTGGTGATAGATATGATTGCAGTTGAATAGTCCCGTTGTTTCTGCCCTCCGACCGGTTCTCCGGTATTGTGGAGGGCTTTTTTCATTTCAAAATCCATTTCAAATATCAGGAGGAAACGTATATGGCATTTTTCAACAGCGCAGTAACCGTTCTTCAGACTCTCGTTATCGCTCTCGGCGCAGGTCTCGGCATCTGGGGTGCAATCAACCTGCTTGAAGGCTACGGCAACGACAACCCCGGCGCAAAGTCCCAGGGTATGAAGCAGCTCATGGCTGGTGGCGGTGTCGCTCTCATCGGTACTACCCTTGTACCTCTGCTCTCCGGTCTCTTCGGCTAATCAGCCGCTGGAAGCTCAAGAACCAATCAATCACGGGTTGGGATAGAAGCTCCCAACCCTATTTTCTATCAAGGAGGAAAAATATATGGCATTTTTCAACAGCGCAGTAACTGTTCTTCAGACCCTCGTTATCGCCCTCGGCGCTGGTCTCGGCATCTGGGGAGCCATCAACCTGCTCGAAGGCTACGGCAACGACAACCCCGGCGCAAAGTCCCAGGGCATGAAGCAGCTTATGGCAGGAGGCGGTGTTGCCCTCATCGGAACCACTCTTGTGCCCCTGCTTTCCGGTCTCTTTGGTTAATCCGCAAAAAAGGAGGTAATCGCCTTTGGACAGCATACTCCAACAGATCACAGACTGGCTGAAAGAAATGCTCGTTTCAGCTATTATGGGAAATCTGTCGGGGATGTTTGAGTCCGTCAACAACCAGGTTGGCGAGATAGCAACCTCCGTTGGCATGACCCCGGCGAATTTCTCGCCGGGTGTCTTTGCCATGGTACGCAACATCTCCGAGTCAGTGATTATCCCGATAGCAGGCTTGATACTGACCTTTATCGCCTGTTACGAGCTAATTCAAATGATTATCGACCACAACAATCTGGCGAATTTTGAGACATGGATTTTTTTTAAGTGGGTGTTCAAGACCTTCGTTGCGGTCATGTTAATCACAAACACATTCAATATCACAATGGCTGTGTTCGATGTGGCACAGCACGTGATCAATGCCAGCGCCGGTATCATTGCGGGAGACACCGCCATAGATGCGGCGGCACTTGAAACAATGGAAGATACGCTGATGGCAATGGATCTCGGTCCGCTATTAGGGCTGTTCCTGCAATCCCTGATTGTTCAGGTCACAATGTCGGCATTGGCAATCGTGATCTTCGTCATTGTCTACGGACGAATGATTGAGATTTACCTCATGGTCAGCCTTGCCCCGATTCCTTTTGCCACCTTCGGGAACAGGGAACAGAGCAGCGTTGGACAGAACTATCTGCGGTCACTCTTTGCAATCGGGTTCCAGGGGTTCCTGATTATGATCTGTGTCGGCATCTATGCGGTGCTGGTACAGTCGGTCGCTTTCAGTGAGGACATCATCGCTTCTATCTGGGGTGTCATGGGATACACGGTTCTTTTGTGCTTCACCCTGTTCAAGACCGGTTCTCTTGCAAAGGGCGTGTTCTCTGCCCACTAAAGGAAGGAGGTTTTCAGTGGCAGCATATATCCCCGTACCCCGTGACCTGACGAGGGTAAAAACAAAGGTGTTCTTCAATCTGACAAAACGACAGCTGATCTGCTTCGGCTCTGCGGCACTCATTGGGGTGCCGATTTTCTTTTTGGTCAAAGGAACAGGAAATGTAAGCCTTGCGGCACTGACCATGATGATTGTCATGCTTCCCCTGTTCTTTCTGGCTATGTACGAAAAGGACGGTCAGCCGCTGGAAGTCATTGCAGGACATTTCATCCAGGCAAAATTTATTCGTCCCAAGGTTCGACCTTATCAGACGAACAACTATTACGACGCTCTGGTGCGTCAATATCAACTTGAAAAGGAGGTTGAGCGAATTGTTTTTCAAGAAGAAACCGCAGGCAAGGGAAATAAAAATGCCTGCAAATCTGAATCGAAAGCAGCAGAGAGAAATTAAGGCTGTTGTAGAACGGGCAAAGAAAGACAATGGAATTCCCCAGACTGCCCAGCAGTCCATTCCTTTCCAGAGAATGTTCCCGGACGGCATCTGCCGGGTCACAGACAGCTACTACACCAAGACCATTCAGTTTCAGGACATCAACTATCAGCTGGCACAGCAGGAGGATAAAACCGCCATTTTCGATGAGTGGTGCAGTTTCCTGAATTTCTTCGACAGCTCTGTTCAGTTTGAGCTGTCCTTTATGAACATGAGTACCGATGCGGAGAGCTTTGAAAAGAGCATCCGTATCCCGTTCCGAAAGGACAGCTTCAATGCTTCCCGTGCCGAGTACAGTCAGATTCTGAAAAAGCAGCTTTCTCAGGGCAATAACGGTCTGACCAAGACCAAGTATCTGACCTTCGGCATCGAAGCAGAGTCCATGCGTCAGGCAAAACCGAGATTGAACCATATCGAGAATGACCTGCTCAACAACTTCCGCCGTTTGGGTGTGATGGCATCCACGATGAATGGCAAGGAACGGCTTCGTCTGATGCACTCCATGTTCCACATGGGTGACAATGATAAGTTCTTCTTTGACTGGAAGTATCTTGTGGAGTCCGGGCTGTCCGTAAAGGATTTTATTGCGCCGACAGCGTTTGCCTTTAAGAACAGCCGTACCTTCCAGATGGGCAGCATCTACGGTTCGATGTCCTATCTGCAAATTATCGCTTCTGACCTTTCCGACCGGATGCTGGCTGATTTTCTGGATATGGAGTCCAGCCAGATCGTGACCATGCACATCCAGTCGGTAGACCAGACGGCGGCCATCAAGACCATCAAGCGAACCATCACGGAGCTTGACCGTTCCAAGATTGAGGAGCAGAAAAAAGCAGTCCGTTCCGGTTATGACATGGACATTATTCCTTCTGACCTTGCCACCTACGGCAAAGATGCGAAAGCACTTCTGAAGGAATTACAGAGCCAGAACGAGCGGATGTTCATGCTGACATTCCTTGTGATGAACACCGGGCGCACTGAACAGGAGCTGGAAAACAATGTGTTCCAGGCACAGAGTATCGCCCAGAAGCACAACTGCAATCTGCGCCGACTGGATTTCCAGCAGGAACAGGGGTTGATGAGCAGTCTGCCGCTGGCACAGAATCTGATTGAGATTCGTCGTGGTCTGACGACCAGTTCCACGGCTATTTTTGTGCCGTTCACCACACAGGAACTGTTCCAGAATGGTGCCGAAAGCCTGTATTACGGCCTGAATGCCCTGTCTAACAACCTTATCATGGTAGACAGAAAGAAGCTGAAGAATCCCAATGGGCTTATCCTTGGTACGCCTGGTTCCGGTAAATCCTTCTCCGCAAAGCGTGAGATTACCAATGCGTTCCTCGTGACGGATGATGACATTATCATCTGCGACCCGGAAGCAGAATATGCGGCGCTGGTTCACAAGTTTGAAGGTCAGGTAATCAAGATCAGTTCTTCCAGTACCAACTATATCAATCCCATGGACATCAACATCAACTACTCTGAGGACGATAACCCTGTTGCCCTGAAAGCGGACTTTATCCTCTCCCTCTGCGAGTTGATTATGGGAAGTAAGGACGGCTTGCAGCCCATTGAAAAGACGGTTATTGACCGTTGCGTGCATCAGATTTACCAGAGGTATTTCGACAATCCGGTTCCTGAAAATATGCCCGTTCTTGAGGATTTGTATAACGCACTTCTCAAGCAGGACGAGAAAGAAGCCCATCATGTGGCGACTGCACTGGAAATCTATGTGAAGGGTTCTTTGAAGCTGTTCAATAACCGAACCAATGTGGACATCAATAACCGTCTGGTCTGCTATGACATCAAGGAGCTTGGCAATCAGCTGAAGAAAATCGGTATGCTGATTGTTCAGGATCAGGTATGGGGGCGAGTGACAGCCAACCGAAGTGCCGGTAAATCCACCAGATACTACATTGACGAGTTCCATCTGCTTTTGAAGGAGGAGCAGACAGCAACCTATTCCGTAGAAATCTGGAAGCGATTCCGTAAATGGGGTGGTCTGCCCACCGGCATTACTCAGAATGTCAAAGACCTGCTTCGTTCCCCGGAGATTGCCAATATCCTCGAAAACTCTGACTTCATCTATATGCTGAATCAGGCAAGCGAGGACAGAGGGATTCTGGCGAAGCGTCTGAATATCTCTCCCCACCAGCTGTCCTATGTGACCAATTCCGGTGAGGGCGAAGGACTCCTGTTCTATGGCAATGTAATCCTGCCGTTCATTGACCGGTTCCCGACCGATACGGAACTCTACCGCATAATGACCACGAAGCTGAATGAGGTGGTGGCAGCAAAGGAGGCGTAAGGTATGGCGAAGAAACCGACACGACTCCGCTTCACCGAAGATGACCTTGCGGATTCTCAGGTGAAGAAAGCTGCTGATCGTGCGGATAAAGCGGCTGACAAAGCAGAAAAAGCGGTAGATAAGCTGGCTTCCAAAAAGAAGGCGACCAAGCTGCGCCAGGAAACGGATGCCGCCGGTTCCCGGAAGGCAAAGCTCCGTTTCGGTAAGGCGGACAACAGCGTGACTGTGGATCGTCCATCTTCGGCAAAACAGCTTGCCACCCGTGGCACGGCTGTGACACTCACATCCAAGGTGCATCGGGCGGTATCGGAGTATGAAGATGATAATGTCGGTGTTCAGTCCGCACAGGAAACGACAAAGGCAGTGGAATCCACTGCCTACACCGTCGATCACGCCATCTACAGCCACAAACTGAAAGCCCATGATAAGGCCGATAAGTTGGTGCAAAAGTCAGATAAAGCCAATGTGGATGCCCTTTATGAGAAGTTCAAGAAGGATAATCCCGATGCCGGTTCCAACCCGTTTTCCCGCTGGCGGCAGAAACAGGCAATCAAGAAAGAATATGCAGCTGCCAAAGCCGGTAACAGTACGGCAAAGACAACAGCTGCCAAGGGTGCGGAAAAAGCAGCCCAGGGAGCCAAGACAATCACAGAAAGAGCCACGGAGTTTTGCACCACGCACTCCAAAGTCATTTTGCTTGTTCTGGTGGCGGGACTGCTTTTTATGGTTATCTCCAGTATGTTTTCCTCTTGTGCTGCCATGTTTCAGGGCGGGACGCAGGTGATTCTGGGGACTTCCTTTACTGCCGAGGACGAGGACATCATCGGGGCAGACAATGACTACAAGGCTCTGGAAGCTGCCTTGAGAAATCAGATCAACAACATTGAGCGCACTCACAGCGGTTATGATGAATACCGTTATGACCTTGATGAGATCAACCACAATCCCTATGAGTTGGCGGCGTATCTGACGGTGAAGTTTGAGGATTACACCCGTGAGGAAGTGCAAAGCACTCTGCGGTGGCTGTTCGATCAGCAGTATGAGCTGATTTTGACAGAAGAAGTGGAAATTCGAACCCGTACAGAGACCCGTACCGGCACCTCGACATCCACAGACCCGGAAACCGGCGAGACTACGACGGAGGAATACGAGTACGAAGTTGAGGTTGAGTATGAGTATTATATCCTGAATGTGAAGCTGGTAAACAAGGGCTTGAACCGTGTAATCGGAAGCTCAGGTCTGACAGAGGATGAAATGGAGCGTTACCGTATTCTCCTCCAGACAAGCGGGAACCGCCCGGACATCTTCGGGGACGACATCTATGCAGTCACCGGCGAATATACCGACTACGACATTCCGGGCGAAGCTCTGACGGATACCCGATTTGCCAACATGATCCGGGAAGCTGAGAAGTATCTGGGATACCCGTATGTCTGGGGTGGAAGCAGCCCCTCCACTTCTTTCGATTGCTCCGGTTTTGTTTCGTGGGTCATCAATAACTGCGGCAATGGCTGGAGTGTTGGCAGATTGACCGCAAACGGGCTGATGGGTGTATGTGACATTATCCCTCGAAGTTCCGCAAAGCCGGGAGACCTTATCTTCTTCCAAGGCACTTATGATACCTCCGGTGCATCGCACGTTGGTATTTATGTCGGCAATGGGATGATGATTCACTGTGGAAACCCGATCTCTTATGCTTCGATTGAAACAAGTTACTGGCAACAGCATTTTTACTGCTTCGGCAGAATCCGAAATTAAGGAGGACATTTTATTGGGTGCCAAATTAGATAGAATCGGTGCAGACCTTGAGAAAGCCCGTAGGAAACGGGCTGAATGGGATGCCAGAGTAAAAGACCTGGAACGCAGATACCGTGAGGAGGAAAACTCCGAAATCCATGAAATGGTTCACGCTGCGAACCTGACCCCTGACCAGCTTTCTGAGCTTCTCCGTATGTTTGCTGCGGATATGGCTCCGAAGCCTGAGACAATCAATGCTATGAACGAGGAGGAGATGCAGAATGAAGAGTAAAAGACTGTGTGCCGCTTTTCTTGCGGCTGTGATGTGTATGAGCGTGTTCTCGACAACGGCTTTTGCCTATACGGATGAGACAGCGGCTTCCAGTATCGAAACCGTGGAAACTGCCCTTGCGGAAACCACAGAGCACGAAACGGAAGAAGTACCGTACAGCGTATCTGTGGATGAAGATGGTACGGTGGTGTTCTCCTTCAATGGCGAGGACTGGAAGTATGATACCGGGGAAACCGAGGACGATGGCATAGGTACCGGCAAGGTGGTCACGAACGGTTCCCGTCTGAATGTGCGTACCGGTGCAGGTATGGATTATGAGATCATCGACCAGCTTCGCCCCGGCGAAGAAGTGAAAGTGATCGGTGTTGATGGCGACTGGTATCAAATCACGGTTCCCGAAAAGAACGGCTATGTTCACAGCGACTATTTGGAGCTGATTGAGGAAGCCGAGCAGAACAGCGAAATGGATATGGCGCTGCTTACGATGTTCATGAGTATGTTCATGCAGAATATGGACACCGGCGCAGATGCCATTGAATCTGCCCTCACTCCAGATGGTAATTTGACACTGGTTGATGATGTCGGCTCTCCTGACAAAACCGGAAAGCAGTTTATTACGGCGGTCACAAAGAACGGCAACTACTTTTATATCATCATCGACCGTGACGATGAAGGAAATGAGACGGTTCACTTCTTGAATCAGGTGGACGAAGCCGACCTTCTGATGCTGATGAGCGAGGAAGAAGCTGCCAAGTACACCGAGCCT
>CBCTHE010000006.1:0-194877 GCA_965146665.1 uncultured Ructibacterium sp. | reverse complement strand
GGCTTGCCTAGTATACCACCTTTCCTCTCCTCTTGTCAATCCTTTTCTTTGAAAAAGAATACCATATTTACGCTATGAAATCCAGCTATAATTGGACATTATTCTTATTTCCCAAACAAAAGCAGACAGGAACCCACCTGTCTGCTTTTGTTTGGCGGTCCGGCCTTTGGATCAGAGACCAAACCATTCCTATATGGATCATACCTTCTCCCGCAGGATCAGTTGGGAGACCTCCCTTTACGTCCGCTGTCAGCTGTGCTATGTCTTTCCCCGCGTTTGCCGCAATTTACCATGAAACAAAACATCTTCGCTTCGTATGTATTATAACGTTCTATAGGCCGGTTGTCAATAGTAAATTTATTTACTAGACAAAAAATTTGCATTATAAGTATGATACTATTTGAATATACTAAAAATATAGGTGTTTTTTATGGATTACAAGAAAATAATGAAAGACCTGCGGGAAGATCATGATCTGACCCAGGAACAAGTTGCGCGCCTGCTGGGCACCTCGCAAACCATGTACGCCCGTTACGAGCGCGGCGCAAACGAACTGCCAATCCGGCATTTGATTACCCTATGCCGCTATTACCATATTACCGCGGATCATTTTTTAGGTCTGGACCGGCCGGAAGAATAAAGCCTGCCCAAACAAAAACAAGGCACGAAGCCTTCGCTTCGTGCCTTATATGTTTTTAGGGCTTCTCGTTGGAGAGATACTGACGTTCCACATAGCCATAGTCGCCGTCATACTTGACACGGGCAAACTGGCTGTTGACATTTGCGATAAAACTCATGGGTTCCTTGTAATCAATCCATCGGATAATCTGTACGCCATCCACGGTAGAAGGCTGTCCCAGCAGGGCAATCGGCTCACGGCAGACCACATAACGGGTGCCGGAAACGCTGGTAGGCGGCTTTTCCTCTGTGAGGAACTGGCTCGCGATATACCCGTATTTTCCATTGCTCTCCACCTTATAGTAGCCATTGGAGGCCGTTGAAATATATCCAACCGGACTGCCATAGGGAATTGTTGCAATCAAATTATCCCCAGTTTTTGCACTGGAACGGAAATTGACCGCATGGGCCACATTGGTGACATACAAAATATTCGCCACCTTGAGGCTCTTTTCATAGGCATCCAGCGCATCTTCAATATCCTCTTTCAGCCGTGCTGCGGTGGTCCGCTGTTCCGCTGTCAGTTCCTGCGCAAGCACATTCTCAATGCCGGCATAGGCCTCATAGTACATTTTGTCCTTTAAGAGCCTGCGGATTCCCTCCATCTCCAGATTCGGAATATTTTTAATTCCTTCCTTGATAGCCACCTGAAGCTGCGAAATTTCATTGTCCTGTTCCGGTGTACGGCGGTAATTGCCTATGTCGCTCAGCGCATTCCCCGCTTCATAGTACATTTCCTGATTAAAATAGTCCCGGGCACGATTGATCTTTTCCTGGGTAGCCATAATTTCCTGCTCAATTAAATTGGGCTCTCCGCGCTCCATCAGCTGCAGATTTTTCGAGATGGTATCCGCCACTACAAAATATTCAGTCAGATAGTCAGGCGCAATTTCCTTTGCTTCCGTCAGCAATTCTATGGAAATTTGGCTGCGCACACCCTCTGCTTCGTAGAACATGCCCTGCTCCGCAAAATTCCGCATCTTCCTGATTTCTTTTCCAAACCATTCCTTCCGGTATCCAGGCGTATTTCCCACATTGGCATACGCCTGCGGGGAATCAATGAACACCGTCTCTGTCACATCATCCCATTCAACCTGCTTTCCCAGCATATCCGACACAAAACGAACGGGGACCATGGTATGCTCCACTCCATTTCTATCATACATCAGCCGGGGTGCGGCCGGCATCTCATATCGGGTTCCGTTCCCGTCGAAAACCTCGGTCCGGCCCACATACATGGCAAAATACAGGCCTGTATCAGAATTTGTCACTGCCACAGCCTGGTTTTCCTCATTCCAAACAACGGTACAGCCCAACTGCTCCGCAATAATACGCACAGGAATCATGGTCACATCACCAATGATGACACCGGGCTGCTCCGTCTGAACCAAGCTCTCATCAATATAAACCGGCACATTGGAGGCATCCCCAAAAGCAGTCATACCGCCAAAACACATTGCTCCGGCAAGGACGCCGCAAATCCATTTGTTCATAAACCCGCCCCCTCAAAAATAAACGTATTTGATACCTTAATCATACACGGAAACAGCTAAAAAGTCAATGAGTATTTTTTGTTTCTGCAGGCTGTAAAATATCTTGTTGACAATGTCCTTGGCAGCAGCGGCTTTATCCAGCCGGAACAGCCTGCGTTTCAAAACATCCTCACCCTCGGCTTTCCAGATGAATTCCGCACTGTTTCTGTACCTGCGCGTATCTGCAAGAACGGGAACCCTTTTCAGTTTACACAGACTTGATACGCAGCCGGTATTGTGCGCTGGCAGAAAAGACCGCAATAATACTCTCAGCCGGATTGAACTATAGCTAAAATAACGCAGGAAACTGCTTCACATCTATATTCTATCATAATGTCTGTATGGATACAAAAAAGAGGAGCTTCGGAGAAATACTCCAAAGCTCCTCTTCTTATTGTTCCGCAGAATGCACGGCGTTTCACTGGACCGCTGTCAGCGACCCTTTTGTGTTCAGTGTTCAGCCTTCCGTCTTCAGCATTCTGTATACCATGACCATTGCCTGCTCCCGCAGGGTATAGCTCTTTGGCATCAGGGTGTTGTCCTCCATTCCCTGTATGAGGCCCATGGCGACCGCAGTGCCCATATAGGGGCGCGCCCAGTCGCTGACCTGACCCGCGTCCGCAAAGTTCAGTTCGCTTTCCTTGGGTTCGGCCTTCATGGCTGTCAGCATGATCTTGACTGCCTCCTCCCGGGTGACCCGGGCGTTGGGGTTTGCCATGCCTTCAAAGCCCTGCATAATCCCCGCGTCCGCGGCCGCCTGCAGATAACCAGCGTACCAGTCGTTTGCCGAGACATCCGCAAAAGCGCCGTTGTAGGCAACCGGCTGAATGTCCATGGCTTCCAGAATCATCTTGGTGAACTCCGCGCGGGTCGTCTCGCCGGTCAGATTCAAGGTGCCGTCCGACCCGTTGACAATGCCATTATCCACCAGATAGGTGAGTTCTTCCTGGGCCCAGTGCCCCTCCAGCTCGCCCTTGAACTTGTCAGAGGGCTTTGCCACAGGAGTCGTAGGCTCCGGAGTCTGGGTCGGTGTGGACGGCCCAACGCCTCCGCCGCCTCCACCGCCGCCGCTGCCGCCGTGGCCAGGCTTTTTGGTGGGTGCGGGATCTTCCTTGTCATCACTTGAAAAGGGAAGATCGCTGCCATCCAGAATCGGCTCATTTCCAAAGTACACATAATTCGCTTTCTGCTTAAAGTCCGTCTTCTTGCCATTTACCGTCACACTGGTGATTTTATGCGGCGCAATCACGGTGAAATCCTTCAAAAATGCCTCAACGTCAAAATCGCCGTCCAGCGCCTCGCCGTTATTGCCTCTGGCCTTGCCCGCTTCAATTTCAAGCATGGAGCCGGACCACTTGACGCTGACCTCATTGATTGTTTCGGTTCCTTTGCTATAGGCGAGCTCATAATCCAGCGCGGTGTTTTTCAAATGGGTTCCGTTGTGGAAAATCAATCTTTCGGGCGTAGGATTCTTCTCGTTCCCAGACATTTGATAGAAGGCCAGATCTCCGTTCGTCGTGAGGTTAGAGAAGGCAAGCTCATCGCCGGCTTTTTTATCAGGTTCGTGGAGAATCATGTAGTTGATCTTATAATCCTCATCCACCGCCGCTTCCTCCGCTTTGATCTCCGCGGTAAAGGCAGATGCCGAACCGTCCGAGGCGTTCTCGTTCAGCCCCTCTACCGGCACCGGCGTGGGAACGACGCTGTACACCTCATTGGTTTTGGTGGGGAAGAGAATGGTATCAAACTTGGTGGTCCCCACCGCGTACTTGTCAAACCGTCCATAGGGCGTGCTGTAACCGTCTGTGTAGTAGCCGTAGCAGAGCTTTGGCTCTACACTTTCGATGTCCGCCGGGACGACCTGAATGTTCGCTTTTCCGTTGAAGTTCGACTTAAACGCGCCGGTGCCCGTCCCCGGAACGTACTGGGTGTTCTCGATCTGCTTGTCAACATCCGCAAAATCACTGTGGGTCAGCTGTACGGTCTCACCCGGCTTCAGCTTGTACTGTCCGTCAATGGAGATGTTCGCCTCCGGCGCCATGTGCCAGTACTGGCTGTACTTGTTGTTCTTCGTCTGATCCACCGGATTCATATAATCTGATACAATCCAGAAGCCGTCCACACCATCCTTCAGGAAAAGGATGTTCCGCTTATAGGTCATGCCCGGCTCCTGAGGGGGTGTCTCACCGCTGCCGCCGGGGGCCATAACCGGATCCTGCAGATAACCCAGATTCTTGTACACATGGGTCAAATCCAGCTTGGAAAAGTCGTACCCGTCTCCGGTGACCACCATCTCATAGTTGCCCACACCATCAGAAGGCTTAGCAGACCCCTTATCGCTGGCGCTGTCATATACCTTTTTGGAAACCAGAGCATAGTCCATGGTATTGGGGGACTTGGAGGTCTGGCAATAGTCATTGATCTCCACTGTATTGTGTCCCCGGGAGGAAACCTGCCATCTGTGGGGAAGGCTGGTCGCCAGGTAGCCGAGATATCCCACGTCCGCCAGGAGATAGTTCCCGTACGCTGACACAATGACGCCGCCGTCATCCCAGTGGGAGTGGGCTCCGTCCGCCTGATCTGCGTTGGTGTGCAGGTACAGGGCATTGTCCGTCCAGTTGTTCCGCATGGCAAAGAATTTGCCCACCGGATAGTAATAGGAGGTATAGTCCGGCTTCTTGCCGCCCTTCTTGCCGTCGTAGGCAATCCAGAGCAGCTCCGGATCCTGGGTCAGATCTGCCACATACTGTACAGCCTGATTCTTATAGCTGGCATGGCCGTTGGAGTCGCCGTACTGGGCCTCCTTGACCCCCGGCAGACAGGTGCGGAACATAAAATAGGCCAAACCGACGATTTTATCCATGGCTTTGTCCGAAAACTCAAAGGGAAAGCCGACCTCGTCCGCGCCCCGCTTTACATTGAGCAAACGGTTCAACGCCACATGGGTATAGCCTTGTGACAGCTCGTGTCCGGCGCCGTCCGCGAACACCGCCGTACCATAGGTGGCGTGGAGGTTGATGGCGTCCACCCAGTTTCGGAGATAGCCGCCGTCCACATTGGGCTTGGTATAGGCAAGTTCAGGATACTTGAACATAATCTGGGAATGTCCGTCCACCTGCATGCTTCCCCAGTTCCCGTTCTCCGAGCTGCCCCAGGTGTCGCGGACCGCCTTGTCTCCCAGCACCTTGATGTATTTCATAAAGGTGACGAAAATCTCCGGCGTCATGTACTCGCTGTTGAACAAATACTGTACATTGGTGGCGATCTTGGACCGCTGGGACATATCCAGAGTCTTGGCATAACCGCCGAAAAGCAAATGTCCGCCCTTGGTGTTACCGTTGTTATTCACCCCCATCCACCGGGCCGGCGTCCCCTGTTCACCGGAGGCCAGGCAGAAGGTCACCTTGATGAAGTCATGAAGGATCAGCATAGCCGTTCTGGCATAGTCCTCATTTCCGGTAGAATAGTAGGTCTGGGCAAGCTGATCCCACCAGCCGCTGAACCGCAGGGGATCCTCGTGCATACGGGCGTTTGGCTTCTGGGAATCGGGATAGGTATAAGTCGTATCTCCGACTTTATACGTATCCTTCAGGCCGCCCCAGAAGAAAGACTGCTGCTTTGGATCCCGGCTCTGCTCGGAATACACGCCGTTGACCAAAACGTCCGAGAGCCAAACGACGTTGTCCTCATCAAAGCTGTCGGTGGACAGGCCGGTCACCGCGATCAGCTTTTGATAGGAGGGATCATTCCGCTTTGGCTCCGCCATGTCGTTTACCTTGCCGTAAAGATGCAGGGTGGCGTTGGTTATCACGTCCCCCTCCTTAATCTGGCTGCCGAAGTCAAAGAGCAGATAGGTCCGGCGCATATTTTCGCCGATCAAAAATCCATCCTCGGCAGTGTGATCCTCCGTTGTATCCTCTGACTCAGAGACCAGAAGCCGTTCCGGATCTGTTGCTCCAAAGGGAGTCGCCCCATTCGCCGCGCCGCCGCCCACATACGCATCCTCCACCACCGGGAATTTCATGGTAATGCCGCCCACAGTGGCCTCGATATAGGGGGCGTGCTTGCCCTCGTCCTTTTCCTTGCTCCAGAATTCCGCCTGATACTCGTCCTTATCAGGCGCCACCAGGGCGATTGCGCCCATGCCGTTTCGCTTGGATTCCACCGCGGTGGTCACATCCACGGTTACCTCACCCTCCTTCTGATCCATAAAGAACCAGCCGGTGGCCGGGAAGGAGCTGTGTATATACATATTCCGCATGAGCATATCACTGCGGTTTTTCATGTCAGAGCTGATGCTTGGTTTCTGCAGGGGGTTCAGTGCCTGCATATTCTGATAATAGGCCAGATAGGCCTCCTTTGCTCCAACATAGTCCCCCGCCTTGGCGGCCTCGCCCACATCGGCAAGCTTATTCTTCAGCAAAGGCTCATAGACGTTTGTCACAGAATAGTCGATCATGGGCTCTGTGGTCCAGGTTTGGGTATTTTCGTCCCACACGCCAAAAAACCGCTCGTCTGTGGGAAAAGCACCTTCATCCACCCGTTCTTTGATATACTCTTTGGCCGTGATCTGTGAAACATTCACACCAGTCATTTCTTTTGAATCCAAAGCATCGTTATAATAGGGTTTATTCCAGTTATAGAACAGTTTGTCCCCATCATTGGCATTCTTATCCCAATACTTATACTTTTCCCGGGCCAGCTCATTGAGATACTCGGCCGGGTCAGACCAGTCATAGGAATCGAAATCAAAATATGGTTCCAAAGTTTCCTCGCCGCTCGCCGCCAGTTCCACCGCAGCGCTGTCCTCCTCGTTCTTAACCGCATTGCTTTCCTCTGTCGGCTCTGCCGCTATACCATTCGCAGCAGGTTCCAGCTCCGCAGCCGGGATACTCCCGGCTGCGTCCGCTTGTGCTTTATCCGTCTTATCATCGGATGGCTGCGTTTCTGCAGCACCATCCAAATCCTCTCCTGTGCTGGATAGCGTTTCATCACTGACCTCTGTGCCGGAAGCCCCCTCTTCGAGCGCCATAGCCGAAAACGGCATGCCCAGAGAGATCAGCATTGCAACGCTCAGAACAAGTGCAATAACCCGTTGGCTATTTAATACTTTATGCAGTTTTTTCATATTATTACCTCTCATTCATAGCTGTCCTAGATGATAATGACTACCGCTCTAACCAACATACTCCCTGTCGTGTCCTTAATCACAATGGCGTGCTCCTGCTTTGCCAAAAAGTCATCCGTTGTCCCAATAGAAACGCTGTGTTTTTTGGAATCCCAGACATAAACCGGCGGCGGCGTATCCCGTCTCACTTCAAAGGTTGTCTGGTTCAGCCCCTCTCCAGTCATGGTGATGGTATCAACCCAGTTGTTTAAGTCGTTTGACACAATTTTATATTCCGCATCAACCGCAGTACCGGAATACACCTGGAAATTATATCTTGTGGGATTATAATCCCCCGGGATCGGGTCACAGGTTTCCAGTCTGTTGAATCCGTCCAGCTGATCCTTTGAATCCAGAGAGTAAAGGATCAGATCCCCTGCCTTCAGCGAATCAAAGTCCGCCGTGCTGGCCGTGTCCTCCGAGATGGCATAAGTGCCGACCTTATCCGCTGTGGCCATGACAACCTCTTTACGGGCATATCCATCCTCATCCAGAGAAGAAATCACCTCTTCAATCAGGCCGATCTTTTTGCCGTCATTGGCAAGACCAGAGGTATCATAAACCATGTTTGCCTGAAAGACCACAATATCCGGACAATGGGTATCCTCATTGTATTGATAGGCGCTTACCGCATAGTTCTGATCGTCGTTCATCTCAATTCTGGCAAGATAGTCATTGGTTGAGCCCACCGCATTTGTGGGAACACAGAGGGCCAGGGTTGTATCGTCAAGGCCAAAAGCACCGCCTGCGCCCGCAAAGGTCTTTGCATATGCATTATACTGCTTTGTGCTCTGCAGAAGCGTATGCTCTTCAAGTGCATCCATCCTGCGGATCTCTCCGCTGGCATTCAGCCTATAGGACATCGCAAGAAAGGATTTCGTCCCCATGGCTGTGTTGATGGCTTCCAATAACTTACCTGCGTCACTGTAGGAGACACCGTTAAAATTCACTTTGGAACTAAACGTAAATGTTTCCACTGCACTGTTCTGTGCCTCAATCATGGGAATCGCCTGGTCGGAGGGATCATCTCCGCCGTCCTCTTCATCCTCAACAATTTTACCCGGAAGCACAACCTGCGCCAAAAGCTGCTGACCCAGTCCGCTTTCCACCTTAAGATTAACGATTGCGCCGTACTGGCCTGCAGAAACAACATCAAAGTCCAGAACAGAAACCTGCCCCAGATAGTTCAGCTTTGCCGAAACCTCACGGCCAAGCACGTTTTCCACGTCCAGCCCGCTCAGATAGGAATAGATTTCTTCACCAATCCGCATTTCCCGCTCATCTGTTTTGAGCTCAGCGACAGCACCGGTCACAATCTCATCACAGACATAGAATTTACCCAGCGCGCCGTCCTGGCTTCCGTAAGCGGTAATCACATCGCCGGCCTTCACATCTTCCAGTGTGATATCCTCACCCTTGGCATTTTTGAGAATACGAATCTTATCCGGATCGCTTTCGTCAAAAGAAATGATTTTGGAATTGTCAAACCGTTTTTCATTGGCCAGAATAATTCTTTTGTCCTCCACATTGACAGACTCTACCACAAAATCCTCATAGACACTGACAAAGGCAACATTGATCTCAGAGCCGCGCTGGTGACTGATCAGCTTCAGACTGCCGTCCGGAATCTTCTCAAGATCCAGCTTAGCCAAATCATTACCTTCCAGCGGCCGCCCATTGTAGAGCACCAGCATATCCGCCGCCAGCTTCTTATTCACATTTTTCTTGGCGTCCTGGGGAAGATAGGAAATCGTGTCATTTGTGATCTCGGAAATATCCTCAACCGCAATATCAATCACACTGCCGTCCTCCACCGGCTCAACCGCTTTGATAATGCCCTTGTTGGAGCCGCTGACCAACTGGATAAACGCCCGTACCTTCATGCCCAGATATTCGTCCGCAATGGTGTTGCCCTTATCGTAGACAACGCCGTCAATCTCCACTTGGGACTTTTCCATATCATACACCGGATCCAGCAGATAGGACTCGTAATTTGCAGTCACAACGCCCTCGATCTCTGCCAGGCCGTCGTCCTCACCGCCCATGAGCAGATCACGATAGGTCTTGGAGGAGGTCTCCGCAACGATGTCGCCATTTCCGCCATAGACAGCCACCAAACGGTCGGCGTCCAGACAGTTATAGATCATACGCATGGCCTGTTCCCGGGTCAGCCCCGCATTGGGATCCGCGCCGGTTCCGCTGGAAATCCCGCGTTTTGCCGCTGTGCTGATATACCCGTTGGGATAGCCGCCCATATCTTCCGCTTCAATACCAAAGCCCATCATATGAACCAAAATTTTCATAGCCTCTGCGCCGGTGACGGTGGCATCCGGATAGAAATATCCATCCGGATTGCCGTTGAGCAGGCCCAGCCCGCTCAGCATGGTCACATAGGGGAACGCCCAGTGGCTGGAGGGTACGTCGTGATAAATCACGCCGTAGTCCTCCGGATACTTGACCTCCTCAACCTGCATCACCACTGCCACAACCTTGCTTATCTCCGCCCGGGTCAGTTCCTGATCCAGGTTCAATGCCCCGGTCTCGTCTCCCTGCAGGATATCAAAGGCCTTCAGATCAAGAATCATCTCATCGGAGAGCACACCCGCGGCAGACACCGTGACAAAACAGGTGGATAGCAGGATCACCAGATAGCACGCCGCCAGCACAATCGCTGTGCTCTTTTTCCTTAACTTGCTGTACATATTCTTTTCCTCCTCTGATTATTCCGCCAATTCCGACATTACACAAACAATCTTCGCGGACTCCGCGCGGGTCGCGCTTGCCCGGGGCAGAAAATTCTGATTCTCGTCCCCGTTCATGATCTCAAGCGCCGCCAGATTTTCCACAGCAGATACCGCATAGTCGGAAATCTCCGCCTTGTCATTGTAGTCCAGCGCGGTTCCTTCAGCTTCTTTCTCCATCAGCGCCAGCATCCGGTCCGCCATCACAGCCATATCCTGTCTCTGAATATTCTCGCCGATGCCGAATCTGTTCTCGTCAATACCCTTGACAATTCCCAACTTGTACGCAGTGGCAACATAAGGCGCATACCATGCGCTTCCATCCACATCCGCAAAGGAAACCGCCTCGTTGGACACCTGGATGTTGGCCGCGGAGAGAATCATTTTCAGGAATTCCTCACGGGTGACGCTGTTTTCCGGATAGAAATAGCCATCACCGCTGCCGCTTACAACTTTTTTGTCAGTCAGAGTTTTAATATAACCATATGCCCAATGGTTATTCGACACGTCTTTATAAGGCGTATTTTGGTTTATATTTTCATTTTCATTGGGCTGTACGGGGTTCTCATTGCCCGGAACATAGGGCAAACCACCGCCGCCTCCGCCGCTGCCGCTGCTGCCTCCACCGGAGATACTGCCACCGGAGCTATTCTTCTTCAAGACGGTTACAGTGTAATCTCTGGATTCGGTGATTCCATTATAGGTCACCGTTGCGGTCATGGTCACGGTCTGGGGCGCATCGCCCCGGGTTACCTTACCGGTGTCGGAAATCACGCTGGTGTTGCTGGACTTCCAGCTGACTGTCACGCCCTCCAGCCAATCCTTCTCGAGCTCCAGATCCTTTGTGGTGGTTCTCGGCAGATCAATCAGGCTGAAGGTTGAGTCGACGATCTGCTGATCGCTGAGCGCCACATCCAAAAGCAGGAACTCCGCAATCTTCACTGTGCCGCCCGCCTTCGGCGTAAACTCCGCCCGGAAATATTGGGGCTTCTGGTATGCCAGAGGAATGGCGATCTGCTTTGCGTGGCCAAGGCTCTGGCCGCTGTAAACCGTTGTCCAATCCTTCTCATCCTCAGAGGTCATAAGCTTAAAGGACTGTACGTTATCGCCTACCTCGCCCAGGACTACCGTCATGAAAGAATAGCTCCCGGACAGTTTGTACTGGATATAGGGCTGGGCGTCGTCCTCCTCGCTGGCCCAATAGGCTCCAAAGCCTGGCTTTTTCACATTGTCCTTACCCCGGCCGGAGGAAACCTCAATCTTCCCGTCGGTAATGGGGGTGCCATAGCTCTGGATAATATTGATAGGATACTCCCGTGTCACAGATGCCCCATCTCTCGTGGCAGTCAATACCAGGGTCAGAGGTACATCCTCACCCAGCTTCTGAGTGATAACAAGTTTCCCTTCCTCAATCTTTGCGTACTCTGTTTCTTCCTTAATAGACCAGCTAAAGCTGCTTCCGTTTTCCACACCAGTGGGCAAGGGAGTTTCCACCGTCACTGCCAGTGCAGCTGCGGGCTGAGGCGCAGTAAACTGATTCACATCGGTAAACAGCGCAAGATCGTAATTGATAAAGTCCTCACCTGTCCAGCCGTCGGTGTTCTTATATACGTCAACGGTATAACTCTTGGTTGCCGCAGGCTCCTTATCACCGGGATATCTGTAAATTGAAGCGGTAAACGTCACTTTTCCGCCGTAGTACCCCGGCGTAATGTTCTCGGAATGAACCTTTCCGTCTACTCCGATCAGCTTCTCATTGTCACTTGTCCAGCTCACTTCGTAACCATCAATGTTGGAGGGGAAATTTACATCATGAGAAACATTGCTCATGGTATCCCCGCCGGTCAATGATTTGTTAAAGTCATAGTTTTGCAAAGCAGCGGTTACCTCATCATAAAGCTTGCCGCCGATGCCAACCAGCCATTGCCGCCATGCCTTTTTATCGGCATTGGAAATCTGCGGAACATATACTCTGAAATATCTCGCGCCTTCCGGCAGATTGGTTACCGTGGTCTCGATAATCTCATTGTCTGCTTTTCTCTTACCATTATAGTATTCTCCGGTGGTTCCGATTACCTCCATAGAAGCATTTGCATAGTCAAGTTCTGTCCATGTGTAGTCATTAGGATTAAAGTTTCCCTGAACAGACTGCGGCTTTCCGTCGTCAAGGGCGTATTCAATTCTGGGTCTATTGGCTTCTACCGCCCCCTTATTTGTATCATTTTGCTGTGACCGCACAACAATCTCGGAAAGCGTTTCGCCTTTATCATAAACAATATAGGCATCCACCACATTGGTATTCTCCGCCCGGTAGAATCCGCTGAAAACCGGTCCCAGAGGGTCTGTCGCCGCCGGATCCGTTGCGGAGTAGGCATACTTCCGTTCAAAATTCACTTTATTGGTTGCCACCAGGTTTGGAATCTGTCCGGCAGATGTATAAAAATCACACTTTTCCCATTCTTCCGTATCCGCATAGGTCAAATCTGCCGCACGGAAGCTGGTGAAAAATTCCGTAACACGCAAGGTGCTGAAGCGAATGGCCAAGTCATAGGAAACCTTCTTTCCATCGTTATCCACAACCGCAAGGTTCAAATCATAATCCATGCCTGCCTGCAATCCGCTCAAGGTATAACCAGTTGATTCCGTAGTCATGGTTTTTGCCGATCCGTTCTTATCCGTCACTGTGATCCGATATTTCCGCCCATCCATATTGTCAAAAGCCGTCCAACTCAAGGTCACGCCGTTTTGGCTCAAGTCGTTCATGGTAATCTTTGCGCTGGCAGGCCATCCTTCAAGAGTGGAATCCAGCTCAATTCTCGCCGGAAGCAAAGTGCTGTAATGCGTGATACCATTCTGTGTGACGACCGCCTGAACCGTATAGGTCACACTGCTGCCTTGTTCAAGATTGCGTACGGTATATTCATTGCCAGAGGTGACTTCACCCACAACAGCGCCTTTTTCATCTCTGATAATATACTTCTGCATTTCAGCATCAGAAATTTCGGGAATAACAAGCGTAACCGAGGTTGCGCCATAATCCTTAAAGAACACCATACCGTCGCCCCAGATATTTTCCTGAGCATACGCCGTGACGGCTGTCTCAATTCTGGAAGTAGTTTTCTTCTCGTCCGCCGTATCTACCGCCTCAATGCCGAAGCTGTAGCGCTGTCCCGGTTCCAAATCGGTAAATACATACTCATTTACAGTGGAAGCTACCGTATCCGCCTTTATACCGTTTTTATAGATATCAAAACGATATGCCGCCGGTTTGGGATCCGCCACCTGAGGCCATGCTATCTTCGCCGTGGTGTCCGTCAGCTCTTTCACTTCGGGAACAGCATTTTCACCGCCTACCCATTGATAATCATAGGTTGCTTTGCGGCGAATCTTGATCTGCTGGAATTTTTCACAATCAATTCTGGATTTTCCTAAAACAATTTTCAAATATTCCGTTCCTTCAGGGATGCTGTTCGGCGTAGAATTCAGAGATTCCTCCCAGGTTGCGTAGTTATCCGAAGGAATGGTGAAGCTTGACGGAGAAACTTCCACCTTGGTGAAGTTCTTATCTGCACCCGCAATATAAAATTCCGGGAAAACAGGAACGTTTTCCGCACGCATTTTGCTCAGGGAAAAGCTTGCATTAAATTCTGTCATGTTGGGCACATGATATACAATAATACCATCCTGATTCACGTCGTTTCTAAAGATGGAATTGCTTCCCAAATCATGACGGAATACATTCGTCTTATTTGCCTTATCGGATTCCTCCTTCATGGTTTCCTGGTCCATTTTGTGCAACGCATTGTCGGCAAACTTAATACGATCCACAAACCATTCCCGATCCTCCGACATAACGGCGGAATGTTCAACATAGTTTGCGGAAAGATCCGCCTCCGAATCATCTTTTTGATTCATCACAACCAAAGAGAAACGGTATTCCATTCCCTCCGCCAGATCGGCAGCGGTGTAGCTGTGATCGGAAGGCCCTGTGACAACCTTTGCAACATTATAATCCTGTAGGAAATAATAGGTCAAATCCTGATTGTTATCCGGCTCCCATGAAACGGATACGCTGTTATCTGTTCTTGCAGTTTCCGTAATTTCTCCAACCGTATACGCTTCGGCGTTATAGCTCATCTTCAGCTTTTTCAAGCCGATCTGATTCATTGCCGCAGGCGCTGCATTGGTGGGATTTCTCAGTTCAATTCTCAGATACTTTGTCCCCTCGGGAATGCTGTTGGACAAATAGGTATTCACTCGCGCGGTATTGTTCTCTTCCGCCTCATTCTTCTGAATTGCCACTGCATTCAGCTTGGTGTAGCTCTGATAATCATAAGGATCTTCGCTGTCGGTTACCCAGAAGGAATTTCCCGTTGCATCGGGAGTCAGCCCATCATACATTCCCAGTGTGATTTCCGCCACAAAGGAGGTCAAATTCTCCGCCGGGTATACCATGTACATAGCTTTGTTATACTGCTTATCCCCGGCTCTGGCAAGAACCTTAATATTTTTCGGGTCCTTGGCTGTACCGATATTCACCGTTTGCTGTGCAAAAATAGCATTATCCGATGCATTCAACGGTTTTCCTTCATTTGTAAAGGTTCCATCCTGCTTATACACATCGCCCCAGCCATAATCCACCATATCGCTCAGCAAATCTTCGGGGTTGTCAAAGGTGTCCACCATAGCATAAGACTCCCCTACCCCTGCGGCCAAGGTAGTGAAATTGCCGGTTAACGGAGTCTTTGATACGGTCATTTCATCCTGCAATGCTGTAATTTCTACAGTATATTTTGTGTTTGGAAGCAAATCGGCAATTTGCAACGCAGCTTCCGTAGTATCTTTCTCAATGGTTCCGCTTCCGCCAACAATCTTCACGTGATAGACCAGGCCGGAAACCTCAGGAATTGGATCCCAATTCAAGGTAACCGAATTTCTGGTCAAATCTGCTGTAGTAATCTTTGCCGATTCCGGCCAGTCGTACTTCTGTACAGCACTGTCCACAGTCATGGTAAATGCCGAGCGAACATAAGTCGTATACCACCTTTTCGTAATCTCTGGCACAGAGATCTTAAAATATTTCACATCTGCCGGCAACGACTTTAATGTTTTTAGTTCATAAATCGTATAGTTCTTATCCCCCTCAAGATCAGGCCAGTCCTTCGGCTGAGTCGGGAGCGGGGCTGCAACATAATCCGTATCACTGCTCAGCGTCGTAAAAGTCTGTCCGTCCGTTGAATAGGACAGGCCAACTTTGGAAAGATCCCCGCCGTTGATGGCAATCCAGACATTGTAATCGGAAAATGCACTGTAATTTTTGTTATCTTTCTTATTGATGGCATCCACAGAATAGACGAAATCCACCTCACCCAAGTCAGCTGTCGTGTTTGTCTTTCTGAACATCCACTGTACTTCCTGGAATCCCTCCAATGTTGACTTAAATCCCACGGATGGATTGATCATATCAAGATTCTTTGACAGGCCCTTGTCCAGATAGCCCTGCCAGTCCTGACCTACAAACTGCTTGTGCTCGAACACCTCGGTCTTGATCTCCCGCGTGCCGTAGAGCCGCACCTCACGGAAAATACCAGCCCAGGTTCTTGCCTTTGTTGTTTCAAATTTCCAGTATCTCAGGCCCTCCTGCGCGGCCAGCTTTGCCTTGCCGTCATCGGTCAGCTTGATTTCAACCTCCAGCATTGCGCCGTCGTCTTTGATGTCGTCAAACTCCTTTGTAATTGTAGCGGTATAATCCCCTTTACCAGTCTTAGCGTCTACCTTTGTCAAGGTAACCGCATTAGCGCCATTGGCATCTGTACTGAGGGTAAAAGTTCCATTAAAGTTGTCGTCTCTTCCATTTGAGTTCATACCGCACCAGGCCGTGATCTCAAAATCAGTAATGTCTTCCTCCATCTCATAGCCAAATGCAAAGTTGCCGCTGAAAGCGTCCTTCTGCCCCCGCATTGCCTTGCCAATTACGTACTGAGGTTTAGTGTCCGAGCCTTTAGATTTTACCTCTCGCATCTTCAGCGGACCGTCCACAGTAAATGCGCTATAGACATTGGCTTCCGGATCGGTTCTGTTGTCGTCAAAGGTATCCTGAAGGAGAAGTACTTTCTCTGCCGGTTGTTCCGGTTCAGGATCCGGTTCCGGATCGACTGCGGCCGGTTCGGTTGTAAAACTTCCAGTCAGCGGTGCGGTGGAAATCGTCCAGCCAGTGCTGTGTACCGCATCAATGGACACGCTGTATTCTGTGCCGGCCGCCAGATCGTCATAGGTGATCTCCGGGACATCGACGTTCTCCACCACGGTGTTGCTTCCTGCCGTGCGGGTCACCCGATAGCTGCTTGCGTCTGCAGCCGCGTCCCAGGTCAGCTTTGCCCCGGTCTGGGTCACATCTGATGGAGTGATCTTCGCACTGCCGTCCCAGCTGTAGGCAGGCAGCTCCGGCATACTCATAATATTGATCTCCCGGATAGAGCCCTTCCACAGCTTACCGCCTCTAATAAATTTAACACGCACATACTGGACGCCTCCGCCGAGCTTCTCAGCCGCCGCTTTGCCGTCCGCGCTTAAAGACAGAGTATACTCTGCCCATGCCTCGGCTTTCACATTAACCCAGGCATCTTTACCCTTTCCTGCCTCTTTTATTGCCAGAGCATCATAATCTGGGTCTAAATACATGGTGTCCGGATTGGTAGACAGATAAAGTCCTTTGCCCGCCATGAGGTCGCTGGTCCAATTCTGTCCGTCTGCGGAAAGCTGCACGGCAGTAATGCCGTTCCCGGGGCCGGTTCCATTATTGGCAAGCTGGCCAACCATGGTGATCCGCACATCGCCCACATCCTCAGCCAGCTTATAGCCGAAGGTTATATTCTCATCCGCTTTATTGGTTCCTGCCAACACTTGACCCAAAACCTTATCCGGCGTATTAAGCACATCCTTCGATACAAGATCATGCAGTGTTAGCTTCTCTGCCCCCTCTAAGAGCGTGGGCTCCATCTTCGCCGTAATCTCGTCTGTCCGATCTGCCCCAAAGTCATCATTCAGAAGAACCACCGGCTCTGTTGCCGCGTTGACTGTGAAGGTCACGCCCGGCATCAGCGAGACGATCATCATGACCGCCAGCGACAGCGATACTACTCTTGATAAAATTCCTTTCATAAAATTTTACCTTCCTTCCTAAAATGTGTTTATTTTGTTTAACCAGATTTGGCCCGCTCCGTTCCTTCCGGACAGAAGCCGCCAAACCCGGCTGATCTTTATCATGTATCTATTGTAAATCCTGCAGCGATAAAAGGCAATAAACCTTTGATATACTTATCTTCGGTGGTTAACAAGGTTAACAAATGTCAATTTGGATAAGAAATGCACATTTTTTCTCGTCCAGAATATCTCCGGTATATTGGCCGCGGACCATGAAATCACGTCTTTTCTTCAGCAAAGCAAATCTCAAGGGAGGGCGCCAGCGGACGCATCATATCCAGATCTTCCCAAAAATATCCGCTGATCTTCCGCACGCGGTCCAAAAGGCCCTGCGGCACAGTCAGCTCATAGTCCATCCAGACGCCCCCGTCCGCCGGCGCTGCCGTCTCTCCGGCGTCCAGCGTATAGGTTACGCCGCTGCTGTCCTGAAAGGACAACAGCCCGTGAACCTCCCGGGAAGCGGACTGCCGGTTCTGATAGTGCATACGCACCCGATATCGGCTGCCGGGAACCAGCGGCCCGGCCACCATGCTTCCATCCGCATTCTGAACCTCCAAAGCATTGCCTGTGACAGTCAGATTGTCCACAAAAAGCTTCCCAACCGTGCTGTCCATATTGCACAGAAACCGGTCCACCTGCTTCACCGGATTCCGGGTGGGGATCTTCGTCAGAGTCCCCGCGCCCTTTGGAAATTCCAGGAGTTTCCCATCCACAAATACGGAAAAAACATTGCTTTTTACATCTAATACGATCCTCATATGATAGGACTGATCAGGGGATAGTTTTAGTTCCCGAAATTCGCCCTTATCGCTCCAAATTGGTCCGCTGTAGGTCCAAAGACTTCCGTTGTTGGAATAAACCTGTACGGCTGCCGTATTTCCACTATAAAGCATGACCAGGTTTTTCCACCCGGTATCCGGTATTTGGAAATCTCCTTCCACCGTCACCATGTCCGTCAGCGGCACCAGTTGTTTTCCAGCTTCTGCCTTGGCCTCCGCGGCTTCTTTTTTCATGGCCGCTTCCAGATACAGTCTTTTGCCGCCGTCCGCGTCCTCTGTCACCTCAACGCGGTTTCCGGCCGCGGCACCCAGTTTGACCTGCCAATGATTTTGATAGATCAGCGGTCCGGCCCCATAGCCTTCAAAATCATCATAAATATCGGTCACAGGCGCCGCCGCCTCAGCCTCAGGCAGGGTCACAGCCACAGGCTCCGAATAGGCCGACACACCGTTCCGGTTTGCGGCCGCCGCCTTATAGTAATAGGTTTCTCCCGGTTTCAGTCCCCGGTGCAGGTATCCGTTCTCACTTCCGTCATAGGCCGGAACAGGCGCATAGCCGCAGTCTCGGTCTTTTGAAAAGATCAAAAAATACTGTCCGGCTGTCTCTGCCTGCCACTGAACGCGCACGCCGGTGGGGGAGAGCGGAACCGCTTCCAGCGCCGCCGGGGCCGGCGGCGTACCGGCGGGTTCCCGTTCGCTCAGACTGACATGGAACGTCTTGCCCAGCGCCCCGGTGGTGTCCACCATAATTTGGGTCACTCCGTCTTCCGTAATAACGGTTACGCCAGGATCTGCCGAAAGAACCCCGTGCATCTCCCGGTTCAATGTAAACCGCAGTACGCTGTCAGTATGGGCGGGATCACTGATGGATATGCGGAGGACACCGTCCTCCTCCTTTTGCATCAACAGGGCTGGCTGGTGACTGATCATTCCCGCGATCTCCTGCCCAGCCTGCCAGATAACCGCGCCAACCATCCCGCCGTCATTCTTTCGCACAGCCTGAAGCGCATTGGTATTCGCCAAAATGGAAAACCCGGGATTCTCGGCAAAGGCAGCCGTCTCCGCCGCAGTTTTGCCCGGCACAATGGCATAGGCATACTCTGCATCCGCCGGTTTGGCCCCGTGGGAGAAAGCCAGGGAGGCATAGCTCTTTGTGTATGAACTGGTACTCCCGTTGTTTGCAATGCTCCGCCAGGAGTCCGTTCGGCTTTCCTGCTTAGCAGTCAGCACACCGCCCTGGGGAAAATAGTATCCAATATCCGTGGAATGGGTCTGCACCGTATCCGGCGTATTGCCTTTCAGGTGCGCCCAGGCTGGATTTTGGAAGCTCTTTGTCTGTACACCGCTCATTTGGGTGCCATTTACCGTCAAACGCCCGGCAAGGTCATCCACTTTACGGTTGTCAACAATGGTTTCCGCCTCTGCGCCCGCAATGGAGCTGTCAATATCAGCGCCCAGACAGACAATGCTGTCATCCAGCACAAACCATGCCTTTTTTGCCTCCAGTCCGCCCGGGCTGCCGTCCTTTGTTTGGGGCGCCCGGTACTGCATGGCATTGACTCCATAGCGTCCGTCCATCTCCACCCCGCCCGCAAAGGCGTCGCCGAAGGCGGCGTTCACCTCGCTGCTGTTTTTCAACACAGTGGTCCCGGCGATCCGCTGTTTATCAACTGTCGGCCAGTAATGCTCCAAATACTGGTTCAGATCGTCATTGTAAAGGTAGGTAGCCCCGGAGGCGGTAAACCACCCCTTTAGATTTTCACCGTTGATACTCTCAAAGTTACGGATCCGATCCGAATACATGCTCACACTAAAGGCAAAACCCGGCCGGTGCGTTACGCTCCGGTCCATGGCTCCAAAATTTTTGTAAAGGGTCCGGTCCAGCTGGGCCGTTACCCCGCTGTCGTTCAAAATATCATACAGACAGAGGATCCCATAGATTGACACGCCGTTGTAGGGATCCACGCCTTTCCGATTTTCTGCCATCCGCTTGACCATCGCGCTGTAGTAGGCCCTGTCCCCGGCCGGCGCGGTCTGGCTTATCACCACCAGCGGCTCCAGAAAACCATAGCCCGTATCGGACTGCCGGGAGAGGCTGCGCCCCCGCACAGGATCCATAAAGCGGCCCTCATACAGCCAGGGATCAAAGGAATCATAGACCCAGCGGTACACATGCGCCAGCTCCGGATTCGTTGTCATAAAACTGGTATCCTCCAGCAGATAGAGAATATCCGCAATGCTGGACAGACCAGACGAACCGTAGGCCCCATTGTAGGGATAGTTGTGATGCTGGATAAAGGAGCCGTCCTCATAGAAGCCGTCATCCGCCGTGTGATAAGTCAGTTCCGCGTCCAGGGCGTCTATCCCCTCCTGAATGCGGGCCCCGTCCTCCAGCGCGATCCCCCCCACAATATAGGACAAACACATGTCCAGACGGTTTGCACCGGTGGCCGAGGCTCCAATGGATGGCACCTGCTTCAGGATCCCCTTCATCAGCCCCCGCATCAGGCTGTCATCCAGCTCGCCCTTCATGAGGATCATGGTGTTTACCAGAGCCTCAGGCGCTCGGATCTCCCACTCGTACCAGTTTTCCTGTGGATTGGCCGGCTTCAGATTGCGATTGGTCCGGGGCGTCTTTTCGTTATACTTATAACGGTACATAAACGTAAGCGCGCCGGTAATTTTATCCCTGACCGCTGTGTTTCCGTACAGCTCCGTGCCCTTAACCCGATAGGCCAGCGCCATTGCTTCAATCCCCTGGAAGGTCTGGGACATATTTCTGGCATGCCTGGCGTATTCATTGCCGGTATCCCCCATGACATAGCCGGACCACAGGTAATCCCGGTTCGTTTCCGGGACATCTGTCAGACTGTCCGCCCATTTCTTTCCGTCGCTGGATATTTTCTGCACCTTTGGCCGCACATGCAGGTTATAGGCCTCTCCGGACTGTTGAAAATCCCCGCCGGTGAGACGCGTCAGCCATCGCCGGGTCAGGGTTTCATACTCTGCATGCCCCGCGGCATAGGCCGCTGGGCATACTAGAGCAGTCAGCAGGAAAACCGCTGCCATCAGGCAAATCATTCGCTTTACCATTGTTTTCCCTCCTCTGGGCCGCCGGCAGCCAGCAGGCCCGGCCCGTTTACCAGAACCGTCGGAAGCTGCCGTGCATTCGCCAGAGCGCCTCCATATAATAGTAGTCACCCCAAATGGTGGGTTCATTTACGCCTTTTGACATTTGGTAAACACCCGCCTCCAGCAGACCCATGGTATCCTGTCCTGGCTGTGTGCGGTAATTCTTTGACAGCGAATCGAGAATTCGATAAGCGGCACTTTGATAAATTTCCTTGTATGGATCTGTGATGGGCAGATGCGATGCGTGCTCCAACAACCCGCAGACCGCAATGGACGCCGCCGAAGTATCCCGCTGTGCCTCATCCTCTGTATAATACAAATCCCAGTTTGCAATATCATCAGAAGGCAGACGGTTCAGGAAATAGTTAGTGACCACCTTTGCCGCCTCTAAAAATTCGGGATCTTTGGTAAAGCTGTACGCCAGCGGAAGTCCGTAGATTGCCCATGCTTGACCCCGGCCCCAGGCCGCATCATCGCCTCCCTTGCCCTGTGACAATGAAGAATCCGCAAACATGCTTCCGGTCTTCACGTCCGCAACACCGCTGTGCACCACTGCGCCATAGGGACGGATGAGCGTGTGTATGGTGTTTTTCGCATGGCGGTAGGCCGCATCATAAAGGCTCTGGTCTCCGGTTTGCTCCGCCGCCCAGAACAGCAGGGGTATATTCAGCATACAGTCCACAATGAATACCCCGGTAAACCGATCGGTCAGATCATCCAGGTCGCCGCCCCGCTGGAAGATACCGGGCACCGGCCGGTACATTTTCATCAGCCGGTACGCGGCCTGAATACCCAGCTGCCGCGCTGTCTCACTGCCTGTCATGGTGTAATCCGCCACTGTGGACAGGGTATATAAAAAACCGATATCGTGGTGCTGCAGAACACAGTCATCCTCCAGACGCTTCTGGAACAGCTTTGTTTGGAGCTTTCCGCCGTATAAGAAAGTCTCGTCTTTGGTGACACCATAGGCGGTCCAAAGCATACCCGGCCAGAAACCCGTGGTCCACGCAATGTTGTCAATGACGTTATAGTGTCCGCCGGGCGCTGTCTCAGATGGACAGGCATAGGCCAGCGTCCGCATATTCTCTCTGAGCCTATCCACACAGTAGTCCAGAGACGCTTCACTCAGCTCCGTGTTACAGGCATAGGCGCTTTTCCACTTTTCTTTTAATTCCTGCGGCTTCCAATCCATAAAATGATCTTCTCCTTTTCTCTCTTTGCTTTTCAGCAATAAAGCGGCCCCGCCGCAAAAGACGCGGGCCACAGCTTTATTTTTTCACAGTCTTATTGTAAACACCGCCAGCCAAAAAGGCAATGCCCTATTAATCATGTTGCTGCGGTATGTTATGCAGGAGAATAAATGTATATCAGGATAAGAAAAGTATATTTTTTATTTCAATGAGCTGTTTCCGGCAAACAGAAAAACGGCCCTCCGAAATTCGGAGAACCGTTTTTAAAGTTGCCCCATCCATGGATCAGCCGCGGACCGGGACATTCCATCTTTACTTTGCTTTTGCCGCCTTATGCCGGTTGCGGTAGTCAATGGGTGTCATAAAATAGTACTTTTTAAAGATACGGATAAAGCTGGACGGATTCGGATATCCCACCATCTCCGAGATCTCTCCCACCTTTTTGCTGGTGGTGACCAAAAGCTCCGCGGCCTTTTTGATCCGGATCTCAATCAGATAATCTGTAAAGGTCTTTTGGGTGTAGGCCTTGAAGATCTTACTCAGGTACGGGATGCTCAGGCCAAACTTATCCGCCAGCAGGTTCAGGGACATGTTATACTCCGCATAGGAGCGATCCACATAGTCCACCACCTTGGCAATCAATTCGTCCGAGTTTTTGTCCCGGCTCCGGTTCAGCAGCTCCTCCAGCATCTCGTCCAGAAGATGGGAGATAAAATCCTTCATCTCCTCGGCTGTGTCCAGCTGGTTCAGCGACAGATAAATGCTCTGATACGCGCCGTCATTCAGCTCCAGCTCCTGTCCGCTGTATATTATCATACAGGAACGGACGATCTGCATCCCCGCCTCAATCATTGCGTCAGAGGGGAACCGCTCTTCCTTCATGGCCTTGAATGCGCTGTCCAGAAGCGCGAAGGTCTGCCGCTTATTCATGGACTCAAAGGCCCGCAGGAGCTTTTCCATCTCCCCGTTCACCCGCTGCATGTTCACCTCGGATTTCATCTGCACATCATCGGTTGTAATGATGCTGTTATTGCCCATGATCGGCTTGTACTTAATCAGCCGGAGCGCGTCCTGGTAGGAATCCGCGATTTTCGCAAAGCTGGTATAGTAGTCGCCGATGGCTGTTGTGACTGTAATGCCATAGTACTTGTCCATGAAACCGCCGAGGCTTTCCGCAATATTGAGCGCCTTGAGCGAATTGCTTTTCAGATTGTCCTCCTCAAAACTAAGCAGGGTCAGGCACATCTGGTCAGGGAGCTGTACGCAGAAGCCCTGACATTCCTGATTGCTCAATTCCTCCGCCTTATTATATAAGGAAGCGAGATATACATCGCTCTCCTCCTCAGACACGGTCACATCCAGAATATCCTTATTGTCCAGATCCGTCAGCAGGACAATATAATTGGCGGGATAGAGCCGGCATTTGATCATGCCCATCTGGGGATCCAGCTGGCTGTAATCGGTGATCTGCTTGGTGAGGATCTGGGTCATAATCCGGTATTTGATATAGGGAATACTGCTGTTGATCTGCTTTCTCATGTCCTTCTGCTGTTCCAGCATATAGAGGAACATATTCCCCAGCTCATCAAAGTCATAGGGCTTCGCGTTTTCACGGTTTTCCGAGTTTTTCATAATGAGCTGCAGAAACTGCTCAATGGGCGCGTACATCCACTTGCTTGAAAACAAGATGGCAAGGATCATGAACAGACTGACCGCCAGCCCAATAAAGATATTATAGGTCCGGTACATGTCCACCCGACCGGTCAGATCCGTATAGGGGGCCACCGAAACAATGGTCCAGTCCGCCATGCCCGCATCCATGGACTGGATCATCATCTCCTGTCCGCCGTTGTCCACAAAGGTGGCGCCCTCCCCCTTACTCTCAATGGCCGCGATCACATCCTGCTCTGCATAGCTGAAATAGTTCTGGCTTTTAAACAGGACCTCGCTTTGCCGGTTCAGGATCAAAAAGCTGGATTCTGTCCCCTTGAGGGAGCTCATGACAATCTGGTTCAGCAGATCCCCGTAAATATTGATCACTACATAACCGTCCAGCTTTTCGGGCGTGGTAATCAGTGGATAGGTCCGCAGGAGCGACACCACCCTTTTCCGCTCGCCCGGGGCGTCCGCCTCGCCAATTTCACGGGGGGTCGTCCAGATTTCCCTTCTGCTGAGCAGCTGGTCCGTCGCGTTCATCCATTCTGTGTCATAAAAGCTGTCAATGGGGTATATACCCCGCTCTGAAATCACGGTTCCTGACTTGAGGGAGCAAAAGTAGACCGATTCCACACTGGTTTCGCTCTCCTTCAGACCCTTGATCTCTGATTTCACCCGTTCCACGACCTCCGCCGCAGAGGAGCTGCCCTGGAAATAGGACAGCACCTCCGGCTGTTCGGCGGCGGCATACAAGGTCTTGTCAATGTGTGTCAGCCGCAGATCAATATTCTGTGCCAGCTGGGAAATGACCGCCTGCTGTGAATTTGCGATGCTGTCCTCCGTGTTGAGCTTACGGTTGCTGAAATCATAAACGATCACCGACACAATAATCAGGACCACCAGAAAGACATAGAGGCCCAATATCCATTTGCGCCGTATATTCCAAGGTATTTTTTTCATTTGCATTTTGCTTTTCCCTTCCGCTCAGCTTCCGTGTTTATGGCATTTCTTCCAGACTCTCCCTTAGGATATGCCGTTTTTACTCAAAAAATTCGATATACACTTCTTAATTTAATATACTTTTCTTCTCTTGGTTATGATAACAATACAAATATATCAAAGGTCTATTGCTTTTTTGCGCGTTTCAATTTAAAATAGACTTGCAGAACGGAAATCGCCCGGCTTCTGCCTGGCGTTCCTCCGACTGCGGATGATGCTTTGCCGTTCCGGCCGTCCATCCTGCGGCCGCGGTTCCGGTGACAGCGCACGAAAATAATAGTCATTGATAGAGTAACACATTTTTTTACAACTTTCAAGCGTTTTTGTCGTTTTGCGGCAAACTTTTGAAAATTTGTAATCTGCGGACTCTGGTCATGACAAAAAATAAAAATCAGGAGGTAATACTCATGACAAAGAAACATTGGACAGGAATCCTGGCGGCAGCAATGACCGCCTCCCTCGCTCTGACAGGCTGCGGCGGAAATAAAGGGGCCCAGACTGCGCAGAATGCGGAGATCAAAAAAACCACCGCGGACAGCTATCCCCTGCAGACAGACCAGACCCTTCGGTACTGGCTCACCATCAGCGGACACGTATCCGCCCATTCCCAGAGTCTGAACGACACGCCGCTGGCACAGGATCTGAAGGATAAGACCGGAATCAACGTGGAGTTCGTTCACCCCGCCATCGGCCAGGAGACCGAGCAGTTCAATCTGATGCTGGCCTCCAAGGACGTGCCGGACATCATTGAATACAGCTGGAACAACTATACCGGAGGACCAGAGAGCGCCATCAATAAGGGTACCATTTTGGACCTGAATAAGGTATTGGATGCCGGCGTGTCTCCAAATTTGCAGGCTATTTTTGATGCGCACCCCGACTATGCAAAAGGATGTCAGACCGAAACCGGCAAAACCTATGTCTATCCTTTTGTCGTAGAGGACAGCTTGCTTCAGACCTATATGGGTCCTATGGTGCGTGCGGATCTGCTGGAAAAATACAATCTCTCCGCTCCGGAGACCATTGACGAATGGGAAAACATGCTGCGCGTGTTTAAGGAAAACGGCGTAAAGTCCCCGCTGACTCTGAGAATGGACAACGTAAAGTTTGCTGATATGTCCCCGTTCATCGGTGCATACGGCGCGGCCGGCACCTTCTATATTGAGGACGGCAAGGTGAAGTTCGGTCCCTATACAGAGGAATACCGGCAGTTCCTGACACTGATGTCCAAATGGTACAGCGAAGGCCTGCTGGATCCTAACTTTACAGATACCGACTCAAAACGTCTGACCTCTGTTGTGGCCAACGGCGAAGCTGCCGCGGCCTTCGGCAGCGCCGGAGGGGACTTTGGAAAATGGATTCCGGCCGCACAGGCACAGGATCCCAACGCGCGGTTCATTCCTGTAAAGTATCCTGTTCTGAACAAGGGTGAAACGCCGAAATTCGGACAGAAGGGTTTCCCGGTCAGCGGCTTCGGCGCGGCGATCTCCGGAAAGTCCAAAAATGTTGAGCTGGCCGCACGGTTCCTGGACTACGGCTACAGCGAAGAGGGACACATGACCTATAATTTTGGTAAGGAAGGCGAATCCTACACCATGCAGGACGGTGTTCCCACCTACACCGACATTATCCTTGACAACGACAAGAACGGCGGCATGGGCGTAGGCCCCGCAATGGGCAAGTATATTCGTGCCTGCTACAACGGTCCGTTCGTACAGGATGTGAACTATCTGACTCAGTTCTATACCATGCCGGAACAGCTGGAAGGCGTAAAAACCTGGGCTGAGACCGAAACTCTGACCTATAAGATGCCTCCGGCCCCCCTCACCGAGGAAGAAAATAAAGAATATACCAAAATCATGAGCGACATTGACACCTACCGTCAGGAGGTCATGTATAAGACCATTACCGGCAAATCTGCCCTTAGTGACCTGGATGCGTACTTTGCAGAAATGAAAAACCGCGGCATCGAGCGTGCAATCGAGCTGCAGCAGACAGCTTATGACAGATATATGGCAAAATAATTAGGGAGGTTTTTCCATGTACCGCAAGTACAATAAAAAAGCAATTCGACAGGATTGGTTTCGGAACTGGAAACTATACGCAATGATGATTCCCGTACTGGCCTTTTATGCAGCCTTTTGCTACAAGCCTATGTATGGTGCCATCATCGCATTTAAGGACTTTGATCCCACTCTGGGTATCTTTGGAAGCGAGTGGATCGGCCTAGAAAACTTTAAGGATTTGTTTACCAGCTCTGATTTTGGCCGGATATTCCGCAACACAATTAATATCAGTGTTCAAAGCATCATTTTCGGGTTTCCGGCACCGATCATCCTGGCCCTGCTCATCAATGAGCTGACCAGGAAAAGGTTTGCAAAGTTCGTGCAGACCGTTACTTACATGCCGCACTTCATCTCACTGGTTGTCGTCTGCGGTTTGATTAAAGACTTTGTCTCTGACTCCGGTGTCATCACCAGTTTCCTGAGCATGTTTGGCTTTCCTGAAACCAACATGCTTCAGGAACCAAAATATTTTGTTCCCATCTATGTCATCAGCAGTATCTGGCAGGAGATAGGGTGGGGTTCCATCATTTATCTGGCCGCGCTGGCCGGCGTGGACCAAGAGCTGTATGAGGCCGCATCCATTGACGGGGCGGGACATCTGCGGCAGACCTGGAGCATTACCATTCCAAGTATCATGCCAACCATTATTACCATGTTCATTCTGAAGCTTGGAACCATCATGAACGTTGGCTTTGAAAAGATTATTTTGCTGTATCAGCCCATGACCTATGAAACTGCAGACGTCATTTCTTCGTTTGTGTACCGAAAAGGTATCATTGACCAGAGCTATGGCTTCTCCACAGCAGTGGGGCTTTTCAACTCTGTAATCAACTTTGCCCTTATCATAGTTGCTAATACCATCAGCCGCAAGGTAAACGACACCAGTCTTTGGTAGAAAGGAGAAGGAACAAATGGTTATCAAGAAAACACCGCAGCGCAGAATTTTTGAAATATGCAATGCTATTTTCATGATTTTTATGATTCTGATAACGCTGTATCCGATGATTTACATCGTAATGGCATCCTTTAGCGAACCCCTGGAGTTCCTTGCCCACAGAGGACTGCTGTTTCGTCCCCTGGGCTTTTCCACTCTGGCGTATGAAAAGGCAATTGTGCACCCGCTCCTTCTGCCCTCTTATGCCAATACCCTCTTTGTGGTAGCAGTCGGCGTCACGGTCAACATCATTCTGACCTCTATCGCCGCCTACTTCCTTTCCAGACAAAATATTTTGTGGCAGCGGCCCATCGCCTTCCTGATCATCTTTACCATGTATTTTTCAGGCGGCCTGATTCCGCTGTACCTGACCGTAACGCAGGACTTCATGCTGCAGGATAGTCTGTGGGCTCTGATTCTCCCAGTGGCCATCAATACCTTTAATCTGATGATTATGCGTACTGGCTTTAGTGCGATACCAGCCAGTCTGGAGGAATCGGCCCGAATTGACGGCGCGGGACATGTCATCATTCTGTTTCGTATTGTTTTGCCGCTGGCCATGCCCACCGTGGCGGTTATGATTCTGTATTATGGTGTTGCACACTGGAATTCCTGGTTCAACGCATCACTGTTTATTACAGAACCCAGCAAATATCCGCTCCAGCTGGTGCTGCGGCAGATCCTGCTGATCAACGATACCGAATCCATGACCGGCGGTGTGGATGCCGGCTCACAGCTGGCAGTCAGCGAAACCCTGAAATATGCGGTCATTGTCATTGCAACCCTGCCGATCCTTTGTATTTATCCCTTCCTGCAAAAGTACTTTGTAAAGGGTGTTATGATCGGCGCGGTCAAGGGTTAACCCATAAAGGTACAAATTTGGCAGTCTCGCCCTATGGTGCGGCTGCCAAATTTTATATATCCCTGCCGCGCGGACGGCGGGACAGCTTATGGCAGGACAGACTCTTCTGAAAACAAACTGCAAAAGAAACCATTGAAAAAGGAGTGTTTATTTAATGTATGAACCCATGAAACCCATTCTCACCAGCAGCGATGCCATCTGCCGGTATGAAAACAATCCCGTGCTTTCGGCCGGGGATATCCCCTTTCCCTCTGAACTGGTATTCAACGCGGGGGTGGCCAAATGGCAGGGCCAGTACATCATGATCTTTAGAAATGACTTTGACTACGCCGGCGGATGCCTGTTCAAGGGCTGTAACCTTGGCATTGCCTTCAGTCCTGACGGCCAGTCGTGGAAGGTGCGGGAAACCCCTTTCTTCACCCTTGACATGATTGACGATCCTGAGGTAACCCGGGTCTATGACCCGCGGCTCACCGTGATTGAGGACGAACTGCACATCTGCTTTGCCATGGACACCCGCCATGGAATCCGGGGCGGTATCGGAAAGGTCCGTCCGGACTTCAGCGGCATTGACATCATCAGCCTCAGCACCCCGGACAATCGGAACATGGTGCTCTTCCCGGAAAAGATCGGCGGGATGTATGTGCGGCTGGAGCGCCCCTTCACCATCTACAGCCGGGGCGGCAAGGACCGCTTTGACATCTGGATCTCCAAATCACCGGATCTGGTGTTCTGGGGCGAGAGTCAGCTTCTTCTGGCCGTGGAGGATGTCCCCTTCGCCAATGACAAGCTGGGCCCCGCGGCGCCGCCCATTAAGACAGACGCCGGCTGGCTCACCCTGTTTCACGCTGTAGACATTGACACCACCCGCGGCAAGCACGGATGGGAGGACAAATGGCAGAAGCGCTACACCGCAGGCATTATGCTTCTGGATCTTGAGGATCCGAGCAGGATTCTGGGAATGTCCAAGGCACCGCTTCTGGCGCCGGAGACAGAGTACGAAGCCCTGGACGGCTTCCGCGCAAGCGTCATCTTCCCTGGCGGCTTTCTGAAGGAGCCGGACGGCACAGCCAAGATTTACTATGGCGCGGCTGATACGGTGGAATGCCTGGCCACGGCGGAGATCGACAAACTGACCGCGCTCTGCACCCAGCCCCGCTGAACGGAGGACACCATGGAACTGAAACAATTTGAACAGGAAATCCAGCGTGAGGTGCGGGACAATATCCTCCCCTTCTGGATCAACCATACTGTGGACGAAGCACACGGCGGCTTTTACGGCTATATCAACAACGCCATGGAGACCGACCGGAAGGCGGACAAATCCTCCGTCATCTGCGCCAGAATCCTTTGGACCTTTGCAAAAGCCTATTCCATGTTTGCTGACCCGGCCTATCTCACCATGGCGGAACGGGCCTACCGCTTCCTGCGGGATGCATTTGAAGATAAGGAGAACGGCGGCATATACTGGTCTGTGGACTACACGGGACGGGTGAAGGACAGCAAAAAACAGATCTATGCCCAGGCCTTTGCCATCTACGGTGTTTCTGAGTACTATGCGGTCACCCGGGACCCGGCGCATCTGGCCTTTGCCATGGAGCTTTTTGACCTGCTGGAACAGCACACCCGCGACCGGGTATACGGCGGCTACTTCGACGCACTGGCCGCGGACTGGAATCCGCTGGCGGATACCAGCCTCAGCCAGAAGGACATGAATGTGCCCAAAACCATGAACACAAACCTGCATGTGCTGGAGGGATATACAAACCTCTGCCGCGTTTCTCAGGACCCGGCCGTGGAATCTGCTCTGCGGGATATTCTGCGGATCTGTGCGGAAAAGATCACGGATCCGGCCACAGGACATTTCATGCTCTACTTTGACGACCAATGGCAAAGCCAGGCCAATGTCACCTCCTTCGGCCATGACATAGAGGGCAGCTGGCTCATGTGCGAGGCCGCGGAACTGCAGCAGGATTCAGTTCTGCGCGGAGAGATCGAGACCCTCGCCATGAAAATGGCGGACACAGTTTACCGGACGGGACTTGACACCCAGTACGGCGGACTGTTTGAGACAGAAAAAGACGGCGTCCTCCAGACCGACGGCAGTGAATGGTGGACCCAGGCCGAGGCCGTGGTTGGGTTCTTCAACGCCTATGCCGTAACTGGGGAGAACCGTTATCTGGACGCGGTGTATTCCGTATGGCGTTTCATCCAGGCCCATCTTGTGGACCGAAAGAACGGGGAGTGGTTCTGGGGCGTCTCCCGGGACGGCACGGCCGTCTTTGATGACACCAAGGTCAGCGCCTGGAAATGCCCTTATCACAACAGCCGGATGTGCTTTGAGATCCTGACCCGGCTGAGAAATTTATAGACACAGCGGTCCCTTGACTGCTGAACTGATTATAATTATGGAAAGGAACCTATCTATCATGACTTTTGAAGAGAGAAAAACAGCAATCATAAAAGAACATGAGGCCCTGCTGAATACCCCCAATACGGTGGACGAAGGCTGGAACAACGGCATCTTTGACCGGTATCAGAATCCGGTTCTGACAAACCGCCATATCCCTCTCACCTGGAGATATGACTTTTCACCGGAAGACAATCCCTATTTTATGGAACGGATCGGTGTCAACGCGGTGTTCAACGCGGGCGCCATCTATTTAGACGGTACATATATTCTGGTTGCCCGGGTGGAGGGCAGCGACCGCAAATCCTATTTTGCTGTTGCCAGAAGCAAAAACGGCACAGACCAGTTCCGGTTTGATCCCTATCCCATTCAGCTTCCCTACTGCGAGGGCGAAACCAACGTCTACGACATGCGGCTGACCCAGCATGAGGACGGCTGGATCTACGGCACCTTCTGCAGTGAGAGCAAGGATCCGGAAAACCCCGATCTCTCCGCGGCCAACGCCGCCTGTGGAATTGTCCGGACCCGCGATCTGGTAAATTGGGAGCGGCTTGACAACCTGGTCTCTCCCAGCCAGCAGAGGAATGTAGTTCTGCATCCGGAATTTGTGGACGGCAAATACCTGCTCTACACCCGCCCTTCCGACAGCTTCATTGAGGTCGGCTCCGGCGGAGGAATTGGCGCCGCTCTGGTGGACACTATGGAGCACGCGGTCATCACAGAGGAGCGCATCATCGATGCCCGGGCCTATCACACCATCACCGAGAGTAAGAACGGTGCCGGCGCACCGCCCATCAAAACACCGGCGGGCTGGCTCCACATTGCACACGGGGTTCGGAACACAGCCGCAGGACTGCGCTATGTGCTCTACTGCTTCCTGACCGACCTGGCGCATCCAGAACAGGTGATTGCCAAGCCCGGCGGCTATTTCATGGCCCCCTATGGGAGCGAGCGCGTGGGTGACGTCTCCAATGTTGTGTTCTGCAACGGGGCGGTGAAAGACGAAAACGGCAACATCTATATCTACTATGCCTCCAGCGACACCCGCCTGCACGCGGCGGTCACAACAGAGGCAAAGATGATTGACTATTGCAAAAACACCCCGGCAGACGATCTGAATACGTTTGAAAGTGTGAAAAAGATCTGTGCGCTGATTGACAAAAACACGAAATAAGGTGTTGTTTTATGCAGTTACAATTTTTATTATAAACAGACTGTACGCATCTTTATACAAAAAAGACGGGATCTTTGATCCCGTCTTTTTTGTATGGATGATCAAATTTTCCTGCCGTCTTTCAAAATAAATTTGCCTTCAAAGACCGCACCACAAGCCTCGGCAATCTCCTGCAGCTCTTTTTCAGAAAAATTATCCCGGCGCAGCTTACCGCTCAAGTTGGAGGGAGATGTGCCCAGTTTCGCCGCCAATTTCTTTTTAACATCTTGCGGCGGCCGGAAATCTCATTTTTTCCTATGTTTTTAGCATTTAATATAACCCGGAAATATGGTAGAATGGAAAAAAGTTTTGGAAAGCGGGGAATGAAAATGAATTTCAGACAGGTCCATTTGGACTTCCATACATCAGAAAAAATAGAGGGGATTGGAAAGCGTTTCAGCAAGGAGCAATTCCAGGCCGCCCTCAAAGCCGGTCACATGAATTCCATCACAGTTTTCTCAAAATGCCACCACGGCTGGGCATACCATCCCTCCGAGGCAAACCAGACCCATCCGCATCTGGATTTTGATCTGCTGGGCGCGCAGATTGAGGCCGCGCACGAAACCGGCGTCAAAACTCCGGTCTATCTTTCCGCGGGACTGGACGAAAAGACCGCGGTCAGACACCCGGAATGGCTGCTGCGCAACAAGGATGAATCCACTGAATGGGTCAATGGCTTTGCCACTGCGGGCTATCATGTACTCTGTCTGAACACCCCCTATTTGGACTATCTGCTGGCCCAGATCGAAGAGGTCTGTGAGAACTATGACGCGGATGGCATTTTTCTGGATATTGTCATGCCGCGGAAATGCTATTGCCGCCATTGCTGTAATACACTGCTCAGACGCGGGCTGGACCCCTATGATGAAAAAAATGCGCAGATGCTGGCGGACGAGGTTTATGCGAACTACACCCGGCGGGTGAGGGAAGCCATTGACAAACACAAAAAGGGATTGCCGGTCTTTCACAACGGCGGGCATATCCGCCAGGGCCGCCGGGATCTGGCCCAGATGAACACACACCTTGAGCTGGAGAGCCTTCCCACCGGAGGCTGGGGGTACGACCACTTTCCCCTCAGCGCCCGCTATGCCCAGGGACTGGGCATGGAATTCCTGGGCATGACCGGGAAGTTTCACAGCACCTGGGGAGAATTCGGCGGTTTCAAGCATCCCAATGCCCTGCGGTATGAGACAGCACTGAGCACTGCCAATGGCGCCAAGTGCTCCATCGGCGACCAGATGGCGCCGGACGGGCATATGGACATGGAGACTTATCGCCTGATTGGCGCGGCCTATTCTGAAATTGAGGAAAAGGAGCCCTGGCTGGACCGGGTCGCGTCAATCGCTGATATTGGCGTACTGTCCCACGAGGCTTATTTGAACCATGCCGCCGGCGCTGACGGCAGAGTGCTTCGAGCAGATTGCGGCGCGGTCCGGATGCTGCTGGAGGGGAAATACCTGTTTGACGTTTTGGACATGGAGAGCGATTTTCTTAAATACAAGGTATTGATTCTGCCGGACGGCATCCTGATTGAAGACACATTGAAAGAGAGGCTGAGCGAATTTCTGGCCAGCGGCGGAAAGCTTCTGGCAACCGGGGAATCCGGCCTGCGCGCGGACCAAAGCGATTTTGCCTTTGACTTCGGTGTCCAGTACATAGGCGAAAACCCCTACAGCCCGGATTACTTCAAGCCCTGCGTCCCCATGGACGGCATTGGAGACACCGGCTATGTTTTCTATGGCAAGGGGGAAAAGGTGTCGCTCACCACAGGGACGGAGCTTGCCCGCCGGGAAAATCCCTACTTCAACCGCACCGTCGCCCATTTCTGCTCCCACCAGCACGCGCCCAACAGCGGGGAATACGGCGGCCCCGGCATGACAGAGGGCAGGGACGGCATCTGCATTGCATGGCAGATCTTTAACGACTACGCCACAAAGGGAAGTCTGGTGCTGAAAAAGACGGTGTGCTATGCCCTTGACCGCCTGTTGGGTGATGCCAAAACGCTGGAGACCTCTCTGCCCGCCCAGGGCATTGCCACGCTCATGAAGCAGGACGACCGGCTGGTTGCCCACTTCCTCTATGCCAGCCCAGTCAAGCGCGGTGACGGCATTGAGGTCATTGAGGACATTCTCCCGGTTTATCAGGTGACAGCCTCCATCCGCGCAGATTTTGTCCCGAAGCGGGTGTATCTGGCACCCCAGGACAAGGATATCCCCTTCTCCTGCGACAACGGCCGGGTGAGCTTTACCATAGAAAAACTGGAAAATCATCAAATGGTTGTGCTCGCTTAGTATCAACACCTTTGGTTTTGGGCTGCCGCACGAAGCCGCAGTATTTTCAAAAAATTCTATAGTCACAGAACCTCTTCTCAGACTGTCGAAAAAGGCAGGCACTCTTTTGACCGAGCACCTGCCTTTTGGAGCATTCCAGAGCGCCCTTCTCATGGGGCGCTTCTTTTCTTTATTTCATTCAGCTTCTTTTCTGCAATACGTCCTTTTCATACTGCATCACCGGCTCGAACCAGCCGCAGTCATCCGGCACATTGTTCTTTTCACAGAAATAGTCCCAGACATCCCCCAGAGGCATGGTCTTCATGGCCTCGGAGAGCATCATCAGCTCGGTCATGCTGCCTTGATCCTGCAGTTCCTTCATCTTCCCATAGGGCTGAAGCAACGCGTTCAGGAGAGCCTTCTGCATATTGCGTGTCCCCACGATCCAGGCCGCAATCCGGTTGATGCTGGCGTCAAAATAATCCAGGCCGATCAGCACCTTGTCCATGGCGTCATTGCGCACGATCTCCTTTGCGATCTCCTTGAGCTCGTCATCCAGCAGTACCACGTGATCACTGTCCCAGCGCATGGGCCGGGTCACATGCAGGGGGAGCTTGTCAAAGTACAAGAGCAGGGACGGGATTTTGTCTGACACCATCTCCGTCGGGTGATAGTGGCCGTTGTCCAGAAGCACATACACGTTGTCATGACTGGACGCATAGCCCATGTAGAACTCATGGGAACCGACGGTATAAGCCTCCACACCGATGCCAAACACCTTGGACTCCACACAGTCAATGATATATTTGCTGTCGTATTTCACCGAGAAAATGTCGTCCAGGGCCTCCTTCAGCCGCTTTCTAGGACCCAGCCGGTCCCCGGGAATATCCTTGTATCCGTCCGGAATCCAGATGTTGTTCAAACAGGGCGTACCCAGCTGCTCACCAATGTACGCGGCAATCTTCCGGCAGGCCTTTGCATGCCGGATCCAGAAGTCCCGGATCTCCTTGTCCGGATGGGACAGGGTCAGGCCGTCATCCGCCTTGGGATGGGAGAAAAAGGTAGGATTGAAGTCAATCCCCAGTCCCCGCTCTTTGGCATAGTCCACCCACGCCTGGAAGTGCCGGGGCTCCAGCTGGTCCCGGTCCGCCTTCTCGTCCGTCACGCTGTAGCTGGCGTGAATGTTGATCCGGTGCCGGCCCGGTATCATGGAAAGCGCCTTGTCATAGTCCGCGAACAGCTCCTGCGGCGTTCTGGCCTTGCCCGGATAATTACCTGTGGCCTGGATGCCCCCGGTGAGGGCCCCGCCGTTCTCAAACCCGGTCACGTCGTCGCCCTGCCAGCAATGGATGGAAATGGCCTTTCCCTCCAGCGCCTGAATCGCCGCGTCCGTGTCAACGCCAAGGGCGGCGTATTTTTGTTTTGCTTCTTCATATCTGCTCATCATTTCGAGCTCCCTTCTATCAAGTTTCTATCGCAATACATTTTTATTTTTTCAGAATTTGAAAGGGCGGGCCCCGGCGGCATGGGCTTCGGCGCTATGCCTCCACCTTTTTGATCGGGAAAGACGCCCGGATCAGAGCCCGCGCGGCCTCTATATCCGCCACTGTGCCGTCGGCCATGAGCTGGGCCAGAACATTTCCAAGTGCAGTTGCCTCCACCGGTCCCGCATACACCGTCTTTCCGGTTGCCCGCGCTGTCAGCTCATTCAAATATCCATCCTGACAGCCGCCGCCCACAATCCGTATACAGTCATACTTCCGGCACAGAACCTTTTCAATGGCCCCGGCGGACTGCGCATAACAGCGCGCAAGGCTGGCATAGGCGCACTGCATGACCTCTCCCACGGACTCCGGTACGGCCTGGCCGGTATCCCGGCAATAGCTGCGGATGGCCTCAATCATATTCTTCGGCGCCATAAACCGCTGATCGTTCACGTCCACCCGGGAGGAAAAACCGCTGTTTTCACGGGCAAGCTGTTCCAGATCATTGAAGGAATAGGCATCCTCCAGATTCCGCTTAATGGACTGGATGATCCAAAGCCCCATTATATTCCGGAGATACCGGTACCTGTAATCCACGCCGCCCTCATTGGTGAGGTTCTCCAGACGGCTCTCCTCCGTGCAGTTGGGCACAGTACGCTCCACGCCCATCAGCGACCAGGTTCCGGAGCTGATGTAGATGCCCTCGCCATGCTCCATGGGTACAGCGAGCACCGCGCTGCCGGTGTCATGGGTGGCCGGGAGAATGACCTTACAGTCAAACCCGATTTCTTCCTGCATCTCCGGGGTGAAGTTTCCCACCTCGGTCATGGGCATGCAGATTTCGCCAAACAGGCTTTCCTTAAATCCCAGATCCCGGATCAGTTCCCTGTCCCAATCCTTGGTTTCCGCATTCAAAAGTCCGGTGGTGCTGGCATTGGTATACTCAATCTTTTTCTTTCCGGTCAGCAGGAACTTGAAATAGGAAGGAAGCATAAGCCAGGTCTCGGCCTGCTCCATGAGCTCCGGCGTCTGTTCCTTAACCGCCGTCAGCTGATAGATGGTGTTAAAGGACTGCTTCTGAATTCCGGTGCGGGCATAGAGCGCCTCTGCGGACACAACCTTCTCCACCTTTTCATCCATTCCCTCGGTTCTGGAATCCCGGTACGCAATGGTATCGCCCAGAATTTTCCCTTCCCTGTCCAGGAGCACAAAATCCACGCCCCAGGTGTCGATCCCCATGCTGTATGGAATCTTTCCCAGCTCTTTGCAGGCCTTGAGGCCGTTTACGATCTCACCGAACAGCCGATCCAGATCCCAGCACAGATGGCCGTTCTTTTCCGCCAGCAGGTTCTTGAAGCGGTAGACCTCTTCCAGCACGATCTTTCCGTCCACAAGGGACGCCAGCATATGCCGGCCGCTGGAAGCCCCGATATCCACCGCAAGATAGTATTTTGTCATTTGAATTCCTCCTTATTTTCACGCATTTCCACCCTTCCGCAATATTTCCATGTTTCCCGGCGGAAGGTTTTTAAAGTCTGTTCAAAATCTTCATTGACAAACCCTCTGCGTCCTATTATACTAATAGATGAAAATAATTTCAACTACTAAATAAGGAGTGTTTATCATGAAAATCGCTTTGATCAATGAAAATTCTCAGGCCGCGAAAAACGAGCTGATCTGCAATACCCTGAAATCTGTGGTAGAGCCCATGGGCCACGAGGTTCTCAACTTCGGTATGTACACCGCCGAGGACGACACCCAGCTCACCTATGTCATGAACGGACTTCTGGCGGCAATCCTGCTGGGCAGCAAGGCTGTGGACTTCGTTGTCACCGGCTGCGGCACCGGACAGGGCGCAATGCTGGCGCTCAATTCCTTCCCCGGCGTGCTGTGCGGTCATGTGACCGATCCCACAGACGGCTATCTGTTCGCGCAGGTGAACAACGGCAACGCGGTGGCCATGCCCTTTGCCCAGAACTTTGGCTGGGGCGCTGAGCTGAACCTGCAGTACACCTTTGAAAAGCTGTTCTCCGGCGAGTTTGGTCTCGGCTATCCCAGAGAGCGCGCGGTTCCCGAACAGCGGAACAAGAAGATCCTGGACGAGGTCAAAAAAGTCACCCATCAGGATATCATGACCGTGCTCAAGAACATTGACCAGGAATTTTTAAAGACCGCGGTCAGCGGCGAAAAATTTGCCGATCTGTTCTTCCCCAACTGTCAGGTTCCTGAAATCGCGGAATACATCAAGGGCATCCTTGGCTAAGGAGGACTTCCATGCAGCCGATTTTACTTTCTCCCGCCTTCAAAGACTATCTTTGGGGCGGGACCAAACTGAAAACCCAGTATGGGAAAAAGAGCGATCTTGACATTGTGGCTGAGAGCTGGGAGCTTTCCACCCACAAGGACGGCCAGAGCATTGTCGCCTCCGGCCCGGATCAGGGGCTTTCCCTCTCCGGTTATCTCGAAAAGCACGGCTCCGCCGTTCTGGGAACCCGGGCGGCGGCCTTTGACTATTTCCCCATTCTGATCAAGTTCATTGACGCAAAGGACAACCTCTCCATTCAGGTCCATCCGGATGATGCCTATGCCCTGAAAAACGAGGGCGAATACGGCAAGACCGAGATGTGGTATATCCTGGACGCCGAAGAGGGCGCCAGCCTCTACTATGGGCTGAATACCAGCATTACCAAGGACGAGTTCCAAGAGCGGATTGAGAACAACACCCTGCTTGATGTGCTGAACCGGGTGGAGGTTCACAAGGGGGACGTGTTCTTTATCCAATCCGGCACAGTGCATGCCATTGGCAAGGGCATTGTCATCTGTGAGATTCAGCAGAATTCCAACACCACCTACCGGGTCTATGACTACGACCGCCGGGACGCACAGGGGAATCCCCGCCAGCTGCACATCCGTCAGGCCATTGAGGTCTCAACTCTGTGTCCCGCGGCCGGTATGGAAACCGGCGGCCAAACGGAACGGCACGATGGGCACACCCGGAGACTGCTGGCCTCCTGCGCGTACTTTACGGCAGAAAAGCTGGATGTTGTTTCCCATGCGGAGCTCCGGATCACTCCGGATACCTTCCGTTCCCTGATCATAACCGAGGGGAGCGGCGCCCTGACCATGGAGGGCGAAACGCTGGCCTTCCGGAAGGGGGACAGCATCTTTATCCCGGCGCAGGATCAGCGCTGTACCATCAGCGGGAACTGCGAAGTAATTCTTTCGTATGTATAGTCCGGACAACTTTGGCTTTGCCGCTGCGGCTGTCCTCCGTAAGGAGGGCGGCCGTTTCTTTTTCTGGGATCATTTTATCCCACCCGTCTGTTTTTTTCAATCCCGGTTCTTGCGAATTCATATCAAAATGTTGCTTTTTTCTTAGAGTTGTTGTATGATGGAGAAAAGAACGGAGGGAAGCATGATGCTGGATTACTGTCTTGACATTGCGCCGGACTCTGACTGGTTCATCGTCCCGGAGTCAGAAACCGCCCGCGCCCTGCCCTTTCATATGACAGAGCTGGGGGATTTCCGCGCCGGCGGCGGGTACTATGTGGAGCGGGACAGCCGGGAGGGGTATCAGCTGATATACACAATCGGCGGAACCGGAGTCTTTCAGACAGCGGAACAGACACTCCGCCTGACCCCCGGCACTGTTTTGATCATACACTGTCCGGAGCGGCACCGTTATGCCGCGGAGACACCGTGCTGGCACAACCAGTGGATTCACTTCGGCGGCTCCGGCGCGGAGGTCTATGCCGCGCATATCAACAGCGCCTTCCCAGCCGGAACCCATTATACGCTGATTTCCGTTCCGGACGGCGCGCAATTCGGCGCGGATTTCCGCGCCCTGGCCGCATTGGCCCAGGGGCGCGGCCTCCGCAGCGCAGTGCAGATCTCCAATCACCTGTCCAATCTGCTGACCACACTGCTCTCCGGACACCTAGCCCCGCGGGAACCCGCCGGCGCCCTTTCCGGCCGCCATACAGACATCGCCAATGCCGCCGCGTACATCCGCGGGCATTATCAGGATCCGCTGACCCTGGATATGCTCGCCGGACTGGCCCGGCTCTCCAAATACCATTTCGTCCGTCTGTTCAAAAAACAGCTGGGCGAGACCCCCTACGAGTATCTGACCAACTGCCGCATCAGCCGCGCGAAACTTCTGCTCCGTTCCACGGACGCTTCGCTGGACGAAATCGCGGAGGCCGTGGGATATCAGAGCAAAAGCAATTTCATTGCCCAGTTCAAGGCGCTGACCGGAACCACACCGGCCCGGTACCGGCAGGAAAGCCTCCGCCTTTTATAGCGGTGACGCCGCAGCCGCCCAGGTGCGCGGCGGCTGAAGAGATGAAACGAAAGCCGAACCAAGGAGGTTCTTTCTATGAAACAGCTCATACCTATTTTAAACGACCTGGTCATCATATTCTTTGATCTGCTGATCTTCACCCGGCTGATCTCCCTGAAGCGGGACCGTCTTTTGGAGAAAATCCTTATGTACGGCGGCTGTGGCATCATCATCGTGGCCTATTTTCTGGCCACCTATGTGTTTCTGCTGCCCGCCTCGCTGTCATCCGCCCTTTGCATGAGCGTCCCCAGTCTGCTGCTGTTCCTGTACCTTTCCAAACACAAGGACAGCCGCTTTTTCATGACCTTCTGCTTTGTGGATTCCGTCACCCTTATCATCGGCTTCTGCGGAAGGTATGCGGGCGTTCTGCTGCAAAACCGGCTGTTCAGCAATCTGCTCACCCTTATGGTCACGGCGGCGCTCTTTCTCGGGGTATACCTCGCCGGGCGAAAACACTTCAGGCGCTATCACGAGCTCTTGGATATTCCCAGTGTGGGCTGGCGGGATATGGCCATCGCCAACGCGCTGATCTACTTTGGCCTCATCTTTTTCGCGGCCTATCCCAAGCCCCTGATTGAGCGGGTCGAATACGGGCCGGTTTACCTAGTGTTCTCCCTAATTGTCCTCTCCTGCTATATTGTTTTTGTGACCTCCATTCAAAAGACCCGCCGGATTTCCGAACAAAACCGGCTTCTTGAGAAGGAAAAGGAAATCTATCGCATTGCGTACACGGATTCCCTGACCGGTCTTGCCAACCGTGCCGCCTATGTGGAACGAATCAACGCCGCAGCCGGGGAACAGGCCCAGGAGGGAAAACTCTTTTGCATTGTGTTTGACCTCAATAATTTGAAGCGCATCAACGATTCTTTTGGCCATCAGTCCGGCGATCTGGTCTTGCAGGCGGCGGCCCGCACTCTGAAAAAGGTCTTTTCCGATGAACCGCGGAGCCTGTTTCGCCTGGGCGGCGATGAATTCGCGGTCATTTGCCGGGAACCGTCAGAATCCGCTGTGCAGGAAAAGCTCGGGGCGCTCTCCGAAGCCGCGGCGCAAGAGCAGGAGCTGCTCGGCCTTCCTCTGTCCCTGGCGGCCGGCTTCGACTATCTTCGTCCGGATGGCCGGGACACGCTGGAAAAGGTCTTCGCGCGCGCGGATGAACGTATGTATTTGAATAAAAAAATGCAGAAGGAATGCGGCGGCTTATCCACACCGCGCTGAACCTTCCGCAAAGAGTATAAGATATCTGTCAAATTCGGATGCACGGCAGGCGGGAGCTCTTTTGATCAGGGCCTCCTTTTGGTGTGCCAGCCTATGCTTCAATCCTGTAAAACCGAAGTGCGTTTTCCGTGGTGATTCGGGCCAGCTCCTCAAAAGAAACGCCCTTGATCTCCGCCATTTTTCTGGCGACAAACTCCACATAGCCGCTGAAATTCCGCTCCCCCCGGTGGGGCTCCGGTGCCATATAGGGGCAGTCTGTCTCAATCATAAGCCGTTCCAGCGGCACTGCGGCGCAGGCCTCCGCCGCACGCCGGGCATTCTTGAACGTGAGCACACCGGTGAATGAGATCATAAACCCCATTTTCACAAGCTCTCCGGCAGTTTCCGCGCTGCCGGAAAAGCAGTGCATCACGCCGTTTGCTATGCCCATCCGCCTGAGAATTTCAATGCACTGCCCTTTGGACTCCCGGTCATGGATGACCACCGGCATATCCAATTCCTTTGCCAGCTCAAGCTGGCTGGTCAGCCAGCGCTTCTGCTCCTCCGGGTCAGAATCGTCATAGTGATAATCCAAACCAATCTCACCAATGGCCCTGACCTTTGGGTTGGATACCGCCAGATCCCGCAGGGCTTTGAGATCGTCCTCTGTCATCCCCGCGGTGTCGCTGGGGTGGACGCCCACCGAGGCATAAAAAAAGTCATATTCCGCCGCGAGCTGTACGGCGCGGCGGGAGGTTTCCAGATTCGCGCCAATGTTCATCACCCGGTCTACGCCATAATCCTTCAGGCTCCGGATCACAAAATCCCGGTCCGGGTCAAACTGCGGGTCGTCAAAATGCGCGTGTGTATCAAACAGCATAACTTTCGTCTCTCCAATCTTATAGCAATTTCAGGTTGATTATATCACATAAATATGTTACAATCAATATAAAATCAAGTCAGGAGCTGATCCATATGAATCCAATCGAAGAATTGAACCAGAAGGGCAGGCTGGCAAAGGCGGCTTCCTACAAGCTGGCCGCCCTGTCCACAGATGTCAAGAACAAGGCGCTCCTTGCCATGGCGGAGGCTCTGCGCGCCCACACCGGCTTTCTGCTGGAGGAGAACGCCCATGACCTGCATCAGGGCAGGCAGAACGGCATGACCAAGGGTCTGCTTGACCGGCTGATGCTCAACGAGGAACGCATTGACGCCATGGCGGAGGGCATTGAGCAGATTGCCGCTCTCCCGGATCCCATCGGGGAGATGGTTAACCAGACAAAGCGTCCCAACGGTTTGAAGATCGGCCGGGTACGGGTTCCGCTGGGCGTAATCGGGATCATCTATGAGGCCCGCCCCAACGTTACCGCCGACGCGGCCGGCCTTTGCGTCAAGACGGGCAACGCCGTCATCCTTCGGGGCGGAAAGGAGGCCGCGGCCTCCAACCGCGCCATTGTAAAGGTGATGCAGACCGCGGGCTATGCGGCGGGTCTGCCGGAGGGCAGCCTCAGCCTGGTGGAGGATACCAGCCGGGAAAGCGCCACCGCCCTGATGCGGCTCAATGAATATCTGGATGTGATCATCCCCCGGGGCGGGGCGGGACTGATCCGCGCGGTGGTGGAGAACGCAACCGTACCGGCCATTGAGACCGGAACCGGCAACTGCCACGTATATGTGGACGCTTCCGCGGATCTTGAAATGGCAAAGGCCATTGTCATCAACGCGAAAACCCAGCGGCCTTCTGTGTGCAACGCGGAAGAGAAGCTTCTGGTCCACCAGTCTGCGGCCGGGAACTTTCTCCCCGATATGCTCAGAGAGCTGGAGGCGCGCGGGGTGGAAATCATCGGCGACCAGCGCGTCTGCGCGCTGTATCCCGGCGCGGCCCCGGCATCTGATGAGGACTGGGCCAGAGAATACCTCGATCTGAAGATCGGTGTGAAGATTGTGGACAGCCTGGACGAGGCCATTGCGCACATCAACCGCTATAACAGCGGCCACAGCGAGGCGATCATAACCCGGGACTACGCCGCATCCCAGCGTTTTCTGGATGAAATCGACGCGGCGGCGGTCTATGTAAACGCCTCCACCCGGTTCACGGACGGCTTCGAGTTCGGTTTCGGCGCGGAAATCGGCATCAGCACCCAGAAAATTCACGCAAGAGGCCCCATGGGGCTGGCGGAACTCACTTCCACCAAATATATTATCTTTGGAAACGGCCAGATTCGATAACCTTTACAGAAAAGAACGGCACATCTGCCCGGAAGTGAACCTCACTCCTTAGACAAAAAGGCCTAATGAAAGGGGTTTTTGCATGAAAAATATAGTTATAAACAAAGGGGATAGGCGGTAAAATCAGTCGTTGAACAAGGTATATCAAAAGCATGTATAAGTGAATGGATACAAAAAGGCATGTATTCGCTGTATGGAATACATGCCTTTTTTGACAGGCTGAAGGGTTTGAATCTTTCAAGCCTTTATTTTTATTCTGTGCTGTATTAGCCGAAATATCTCTTGAGCAGGCCTTCAAAGCCGCAGCCATGTCGCGCCTCGTCCTTTGCCATTTCATGAACGGTATCATGAATCGCATCATAGCCCAGCTCTTTGGCCAGCTTCGCCAGTTCAAACTTGCCTGCGGTCGCGCCGTTCTCCGCCTCCACTCTGACCTCCAGATTCTTTTTGGTGTCAGCGCAAACGACCTCGCCCAGAAGCTCCGCGAACTTCGCGGCATGCTCCGCTTCTTCAAAAGCCGCCTGCTGATAGAAAGCTCCAACCTCAGGATATCCTTCACGAATCGCCTGCCGGGACATTGCAAGATACATGCCAACCTCTGTGCACTCGCCGGTGAAATTCGCCTGCAGACCTTCCACAACTCTGGGATCTACGCCCTTTGCAACGCCAATCTCATGCTCGCAGGCCCAGGTCATATCGCCGCTCTGCTCCTTGAACTTGGATGCCGGCGCCTTACACTGGGGACAAGCCTCGGGGGGATTTTCGCCTTCATATACGTAACCGCATACTGTACAAACCCATTTTTTCATATAATATTACCTCCAAAAAACTAAAATTTATATTTATTTAATTTTTTCTGCTGTAAAATAACGGGGCGGTATCCCGTTTCAGTTCCCAGACAAATCCTTCCGGCCGGAACAAGTCCCGCACAGCCCATGGAAAACCAGACTATGCCGGCTGACCTGTACCGGATGAAGCGCCTCCGCCCTGTCGTTCAGCGCGGTATCATAGGGCAAATCCAGATCCAAAAGCCGTCTGCACGACTCACAGTACAGGTGATAATGGGGTTCCACGGCCGCGTCAAAATGATCCACACCGTCCCCCACATCCAGCCTTTGTATCAGCCCCGCCTCCGTCAGCCTTGACAAGTTCCGGTAAACGGTACCCAGGCTGATATTGGGAAGCTCCTCCCGCACCTTGTCATAGACCCAGTCAGCAGTGGGATGCGACTTGGTTCCGCGCAGCACCTCTAAGACCGCGGTGCGCTGTCTGCTGTTCTTTGTCACGCCTGAACCCTGCATAATGATCAGCCTTCCAATTTAATAATAGTAATTATTACTGTTTTATAATACACAAGCTTTTCGCGTTTGTCAACCCCTTTTTTCAAAATAATTTAATTTTTTTTCGCGTATTCCGACACCTCCTGTCATATTATCCATATATCCGGTCATATTCGTTTAGAATATAAACAATTTATGAACTTTACAAAATTCTATTGTGTAAATCCTTGGCATATGATATAATAATAGGCAATTAACTCAAGAAAACAAAAGATTGGAGGCAATGAATCACTATGAAAAAAAGAATTTCCGCATTACCGGATGAAGTCGTTGAATTGTCCGAGCTCTGTTTAAAAAACGGCAGGATTGATCCGGCACTGTACACAAAGTATGACGTAAAACGCGGCCTCCGTGACCTGCAGGGCAAGGGAGTCCTGACCGGCCTGACTGAAATTTCCGACATTTGCTCCAGCAAGATTGTGGACGGGCAGGAGGTGCCCTGTCCGGGTGAGCTCTATTACCGCGGCTATGACATCAAAAAGCTGGTCAGGGGATTTTTGGACGACAACCGGTACGGATTTGAAGAAACCGTTTATCTTCTTCTATTTGGGGATCTGCCCGCACAGGAACAGCTGGAAAAATTCAATCACATTCTTGGAAACTACCGAACACTCCCGGTCAACTTTGTGACCGACATCATCCTCAAAGCACCAAGCCCTGATATGATGAACACGCTGGCGCGTTCAGTCCTCACCCTTTACTCCTATGACGAGCGGGCAAACGATATTTCTATTCCCAACGTTCTGCGGCAGTGTCTGGAGCTGATCGCGCTGTTCCCTGTTCTCTCGGTTTACGGCTATCAGGCTTATTCTCACTATCACGAGGGAAAGAGCCTGTTTATCCATCAGCCCATGGAAAACCTGTCCACCGCCGAAAACATTCTGCACTTGCTCCGGCCGGACGGCAAGTATACCCAGCTTGAGGCACGAATTCTGGACCTTGCTCTGGTCCTGCAGGCTGAGCACGGCGGCGGCAACAACTCCACCTTCACCACCCATGTGGTTTCCTCCTCCGGCACCGACACCTATTCAGTGGTGGCGGCATCCCTGGGTTCCCTCAAAGGGCCCAAGCACGGCGGCGCAAACATCAAGGTGGTACAGATGCTGGAAAACATCAAGGAAAACCTCAAGGACTGGACCGATGAGGATGAAATCCGCACTTACTTACGCAAGCTTCTGGCCGGCGAGGCCTTTGACCACAGCGGTCTGATCTACGGCATGGGCCACGCAGTCTACTCTCTGTCAGATCCCCGTGCGGATGTCTTTAAGGGCTTTGTCAAACAGCTTTCCGAGGCCAAGGGCTATGACAGGGAATACGGCTTATATGAACGGATCGAACGGATCGCGCCGGAAGTCATTTCGGAGAAGCGGAAGATTTATAAGGGCGTCAGCGCAAATGTGGACTTTTACAGCGGTTTTGTCTATCATATGCTGGGACTGCCGCAGGAGCTGTATACGCCGATTTTTGCCATTGCAAGAATCGCCGGCTGGAGCGCGCACCGGATCGAAGAACTGATCAACGCAGGCAAAATCATCCGTCCTGCCTACAAGCCCATTGCACCGCACCGGGATTATAAATCCATGTCAGAACGTTAACAAAAACAGTCTAGGGCCCCGGCGGCTTTGCCGGGGCTTTTTTCTAAGAAGGCGGAGTACAAAGGTTGGTCAGAAACGCAAAATCCCCAAGAGAACAGCGTCTCCGGCAGACAGCACTTATCCCCAATTTTACACATCACCATTCCTGGGCCGCAAATATGCCTCTCTGTCCAGCGCTGCGCGCGCATATAAGAAAAGAGGGCATACGGCGCCGCAAGTGTCCGCATGTCCTCTTTTTTATTTTATTTTTCTGCCTTTGAACAGCGTCCCAATGGCCTCTCCCTGGACAATGCCATACAGGTTATCCGGTTGATTTCCATTGGTGATCACCATGTCAATTCCATCCTGTCCCGCCAGCTCCGCCGCTTTGAGCTTGGTACGCATGCCTCCGGTTCCCCGCCTCGAACCAACGCCGCCGGCACAGTTCCGTATTTCGTCTGTGATCTCATCCACCACCGAAATCACTCTGGATTCCGGTCTCGCCGGATCTCCGTCATAGAACCCGTCAATGTCCGACATAATAACCAGCAGGTCCGCGCTCACCAGCCGTGCCACATAGGCGGACAGAGTATCATTGTCTCCAAATTCAATTTCATAAGTGGAAATGACATCATTTTCATTCACGATGGGTACGACCCGATAGCCTATCATGGTCTCAAACGCATTTTTCGCGCTGATATACCGGAGCTCATCCTCCAATATGAATTTGGTAAGCAGCACCTGCCCTGTATTGTACCCATATTCTTTGAAATATTTTTCGTAAATCGACATAAGGCTGGCCTGGCCAATGGCCGCAAGCGCCTGTTTCTGGCGGGTGTCCCTGGGCTTTTCCGACAGACCCAGTTTCCCGACGCCCACGCCGATTGCACCGCTGGAGACCAAAATGACCTCCATCCCCATATTCATCAGATCGGAGAGGACCCGGACCAGATTCTCCAGCCTTCTCAGATTGATTTTTCCCGTCTCGTGTGTCAAGGTAGAGGTCCCCACTTTGACAACCACACGCTTTACCTGATCCATATCAAGTTCCCTTTCTGCTCAAATCAATGATTCTAAATATCAGCCTCTTCATTACTTTTTAATAAAAAACTGCTTCTTGAAAGCAAGGTTTTTTATTTATGCTGTGAGTGCAGTTTTGATACAATCACGAAAAAGCACTGCTCTTGGGCGAAAGCTATTATATAAATCGGGCAGACACTTCGACCCCTGTTATCTTTCAGCATAAATAATACAGCAAGAATAGAATTATACTTGCTGTATTATTTAATTCTTTTGTATTATAACACATATATAAAATAATGCAAGTCATTTTTATGGTGAAAAGGGCACTTTGCGGCAACTGACGGCACCCGGCCTCTCCGAACCGTTCTCCATGCTTGGTTTTTTATACCTCAGCTTTTGTATTTTCCGCATAAAAAAGACATACCTCAAAGTTACTTTAAAGTATGTCTTTCATTCTATTTACAGCAAATCCTGCTCTGCAATGACAATAATTTGCGCATTATTTGCCATATCTACCTTGGCAAAAATCATTGTGCCGTTCTCCGCGCCTGCTTCTTCATCGGAATAAATATCATCCGCTGTGGCGGCCTCAACTGTTTTCCGCCGTATGTTATAGGTATAGATTGCCGTGTCTGTATAGGATGCGGTGATCGTTTCCACTCCGTCGCCATAATCCACATCAATAACATGTGCATAACGAGTGGTAGCTTCATCAATGATCTTTCTGTCAATCTTACTGACTCTTCCATATAGATTACCCGCATCACGGCTATAAAAGCCCGCGCTGGAATCAGGAATTTCAGTAGAAACAGAAAATATTTCTCCTCTTGGCGACAGTTCAAAAATCTTGCCCTGCGTATTTCTGACAAACTTGAAAACATCCCCTGGCAGCAGATCCTCTAACTGGCGGCTGAGGCCATTGGCATCATTTGGCAGGGATTCTGCGCTAAACTTCTTGCCTTCGGAATAACCGCTCAGCGAATAGACAAACTCCCCATCCTGATTCGCAGTGATCGCCTTGGATTCTAATATGGACCAAGACTCGTTTTGAAGCACGTCGTCAGACCGATCCGCGTTTAGACCGCTGGCTATTAAAAACACTCTGACATTTCCCGTCTCCTCTTCGAAGTCATACGCACGGGTATAATAGGACGTATCATTATTCATCTTAATCTGATCAAAATAATCGTCATCGTTTTGAATCGTGTAGTTTGGGTCTCCAGTGATTAACTGTTCTTCACCGGCAAGCGGCGGCACACAAAAAACAGCCGATTCCTCACCGCTCACCTTAAATCCGCCCTTATTAATTGCTGAAAATGCAAACACCGTTTTCTCTTCTTCACTCGTGGCCTTGCTGTCGCTGAAGGTCACAAACTTTCTCAGAGAAGAACGGGCATCCGCCCCATAATACGCTGCTGGGAAGTAAATTTTATGAATCAAACCCTCGCTGTTCTGCTCATACCGAATTACCATTCCCTGTTTGAGAACACCGTTTTTCACCAGCTGCTCTGCTTCTGCGCTCTCTCCATCCACGGTAAGGCGGCTTTTTAAGCAGTGCACCTCCAGACCGTCATTGGCCGCTTTTAAGTACCGGTCCGTTGTCCCATCGTCATAAGCCTCCTCAAAATATTGAATCCGGCCCGGACGGACCAATTTTATCATGACCTCTGGTGATAAAGCACCTGTCATTGCAATGTCCGCAATGTAGCCATATGATTCCCCGACTCCAGTTTCCTTGACAAAATAGATGATTTGTCCCTCGTCATTGAAGAAAAAGGTTCCTTTCATTCCAAGCCGGCCGATCCCGAACGGTTTTCGGCTCTCATCCTCTTTTGCCAGAGTATAGGTTTCTCCATCAATGCCAACTGTCTCATCTGTAATTGCCGTGACGCTGCCCTCTATTTTGTTTTCTTCTCTGCGGATATACACATGTTTACCGTCCAGACTTGCCATTACGGTCACAACATCCTCCACAGAAAGATCCGCCAGATCTAATTTCTCACCAGCAGAGTTTTCTATCTGAATGACCCGCTCCTCATCCTCTTCCGTAAGTTCTTTCAATCCCTTCGGCATTTCGGCATCTGCATACCACGCTTCCCTGTTAAAGTGCAAAACACCTTTATCCGCTTTGATATAGCTGATGCGGTACGTTTTAGCATCAGTTTCAACCACAAGATCATACTGCCCACTTCCGTCATGATCGACCAATAACAGATTTCCCTCTGCCTTTCCGTCCGCAGGCAACGCGGCCGGACGTCCGTTATAGATATACCTGCATTGTTCTGCCAGCTTCACGCTCTTTTTTCTGCCGTTTGACTGATCGTAGAATTCTATCTGGCCTGAGGCCCATGACGGCTCTGCAATCCCTGTCAGGCGGATTTCCCTTTCATTTCGCGCTTTAAACACATGTGTCAGCTCATATTCATCATTCTGGTTCAATACGGCATAATAGGTAATCGTCCGTCCCAGAATTTCCGGTATCGAGATTTCACCTAAAACAAACTGTTTTTCTCCAATCCGTACATGCCTGGCGTCAACCGTGTTATCCTCATCAACCGAGTATCGGATATTTCCTATTACACAGTCTTCGCCCGTAATAATATTTTTCTGCTCCATCAGCCGCTCACCAAAGGTTTTTTCGTCTAAATGGGCGGTGCCCGATTCATTGTAATCCGGCAGAAGCGCCTTGGCCTCCATAGCATTGTAAATCATGGTATAAAAACCGCCCTTTGAAAAACTCCCGCTCATATCTACCCCATAGAATAAGGAAAGCCGTTTCGCTTCTGACATATATCCATTCGGGAACCCTCCATCCTGCCGGGCAGCGGCGTCATAGCCCAGACAGGACACCAGAAGCTTGGTTCCTTCTTCCAGCAAAAGCGGTTCGTCGGGCCGGAAGTATCCATCTCCGTCCCCGCTGATAATACCGAGATCGCTGCACAGCGCGATATATGGTGCATATGGGTCGCTGGGCACGACATCCAAAAATTGAGAGGTTCCCGCCAAAGCTCCGGCGGCGCTTTCTAAGAACTGAAGCCGAATCATAAGTTCCGCCGCTTCCTTACGGGTAACCGGCTGGTCCATTTCCGCAGAGTCCTCCTCAGAAATAATCTCACAGCCAATCAGGGTATTGTATACCCGCTCTCCCAAGACGCCGCCTGCCCCCAAGGCCGCCGCGGAAGAACAGCTGCCGAATATACAAACTATTAAACAAATCGCAAGTACTTTTTTCATTATTTCAGTCTCCTATCCGCATTATTGATCGATGTATGAGGGAAATTTGCACCGCACCGCGCTGCGGCGCCATCCTCTACAATTTGTATCATAGTATGAAAGACAACGCTCCCTTTCACATCTCTTCTTTCAAAATATCCATAAGGATTTTCAGATAGCTGCTGATATCCATAGTCATACCATCCCTGTTCTCTTTTGAGTTTTACATCTTTATCCAACGACTGGATAAAGATGTTAGGACCGTCTTTATAATTTGACCTCATCCTCTTTTCTTTATAGTCGAACGAAATTTTTGCTGTCGGGAGCATATGCCACGGCTGCCTGTACCAATTTTCTTGTTTTTTATCCTCAGGAACGATCTTATCTGTGATGATAAATACAGCCGGCTTTACAAACACAATCCTCCTGGTATAGGAAAATCCCTGATACCTTCTCGTACTTTGGCTGAGGATATCGCAAAGCGGCGCGGTGATAAACTCCTCGCAAGCGCCTGGACCTTTCCAATATTCCTGTTCGAGTTCATTGATACAAACCGTATTATGCGCCAAAGGAGACACGCCCCATCTGCGGTAAGGGTCATCCGGTGTATATGTAAAAATTCCCGCGTCCGTCAGCAGAACTCTGCCGCCTGCAAGAAGCGTGATATGGTTGTCGTCCTGATGCCCATGAGATCCGCCGCCGCGAGCCTGTGTAAAGAGATAAACCGCGTCCCTTCCCCAATCGGAACGAAGCATTGCCGCGCCGCTGACTGGAAAACGGAAAGAAGTCCACTCCGGCCTTTTTCCCTGTTCCCCCCTTGACAAGAGATAGGTCAGCTCCTCATCCTGAAACCACGCCATCAACTCGGAAAACTGTACCCCTTCGCAGCGGCCGGCAGCCTGGTCTCCATACTGCAGAGATTCGCCGTCCGGCCCCTGAAGCAAAACATTATACCGGGCAAACCTTTTCAAGCGCAAATCAAACGCCTCTGACTGTATATACCCGTTTTCAATCCCGTGTTTTTTGAAATCAACAAAATTTTGGCATACGCTCATATTGTACCCGCCGGTCATCTCGTTGTAGGTCCCATCCTCCAGCGTTACGGAAAACATCATATCTTCCATTGTCTGATGAACAGCCCTGATCCACTCGTCCTGTTCTTGAAATTCTGAAAACACCACCGCCGCTTCGAACAGGCCCATGACTTCAAACTGCCTTAAATTGGTGAACGGCTTTGTCAAACTTTGAAAAGCCAGCGCATGGCAGGCATCCCATGCGTATTTCAAGATTGCCGTACAGACCTCCGCAGTCATAAACCGGCTTTGTACAAGCTCTCCAAAGACACTGGCAAACGCCCGAATTCTCTCTGCCGCGTCCAGGCCGCGCGGCCAGCCGCCGCACAGAGTCCGGCTGGTCGTATCATCACGCCAGGCGTTTCCAATGTGCTCATGCTGGCCGGACCGATACGTAAAGGGCATCCCCTTAGCCTGAATAAAGTCTGCCATGGTTTTTATGAGGTAATATGGTATCTCCTCGTTTCCAGACTGTCTGTACTCCTCCAACAGCCAGGGGAAGTGCTTAAAACGCACCCGCTGGAATAAATATTCAAAGTCAAACCCCTTCTCTAAGTCCCAGGTATCCGGCTGCGGCAGGCCGCTGCGGCTGGCGGACTGCCACTTAAAGTCATTCCATTTGACATTGCCGCCATCCCATGTGTTGTGGGGAAACAGCAGTACGAGGAGTTCCTTTGTCCCATCCAGCGCCATATCCTTTTTTGTATAGAGAATAAGGCTGGCTTTCTCAGCTGCCGACTCCAGCCCATCGATCTGAAACCGGACCAGACTGTGGAAAGTCCCGCTGCCCCAAAATCCGCCAAACATCTTGGCATACAGTTCTTTCCGCATTTTCAAGGATACATCTGCGCTGCTGCCTGCGCCCACTACCGCACTGTCCTGACAATTAAATCGTTTGATACCCGCCGCTGTCACTACTTCCAGTACCGGTCTCATATGCGTATTTTCAAAAGCGCTTCCGGCTATTTTGATTCCAACGGTTTCATTATATTTGGCGCATACATCGTATGTAACCGTCATCCCATTGCTCAAACCCCCGCATTGAATCTGGATTCTTTGTTCTTCATACTCCTCAGAATCAACCTGAAATTTTCCTTTATAATATCTGTCACACCGTTGCAGAGTACTCACGCCGCTGAGCATCATCTCTGACATACCAGTTGGAAATTTCTCAAACGTTTCTCTTTTAAACTGTTTCTGCCGAAAATACTGCAACAGTTCTGCTTTGGCATCGGCATAATCCCCGGCTTCCACACTTTTTTTTACCGCTTTCAGTCCGGTTCTGCGATAATCCAGCTTTTGGAAAAAGTTTTCATCTGAATCATACCCTGGATCTGCATAGGTATCGTCTGGAAGGACAGTAAGATCAAACACTTTTTTCTGTGATATACCGCCGCAGGAAACTGACGCCGTCATGCTCACCTTTGCCGGAGGTTCTCCCCACTTTGGACGTATCACCCGGCCCAGGCCGGTGATGACCGACGGATTACTGGAGCACCACGCAATCCGGCTGCCCATTTTTCCGCAGTCACCTAAAGAAAGCGATGTTTTGACTTTATTAAGGTCCTCGCCGCCCCATGGTCTGCACTCCACATGCATCATATCTAATCGGACAATTTCACTCTCTTTCATCCGTCATGCCTCCCCATACGAATTGCTTTTCCTTTAGACCAGCTTGAAGACAAGGGCAATTTCATCACGAATAGGATCAAATTTGACTCTGAGCCCTTCCGGCACTCTTTCAAATGCGGTGTGCTGGCGCGTGTTCATCAGTTCAACTTCTGAAACAGCTTCACAGTATGGTATCACAGCATCCGTATAGGTTTTTCCATCTTCGGACAGAACAAACGCAAACACATTCCGGCTGTTCCTGGTAAACGCCACATTGTCTTTTTTATACGGCGCGCAGATCCGGGTTTGATAGATCGCCTCGCCGTATTTTTTCATCCAGTTTCCGATGCCCTTCATAATTTCAATCCCTGGCTTGGGCAGACGGCCATCCGGCTGAGGCGAGATGTTAAGCGCCAGATTGCCGCCCTTGCAGACGACGTCTATCAAAAGCCGGATCACCGTATTCAAGCTTTTGTAGGTATCATCGAACCGGTAGGTATAGCTTTCGCCAAGCGAGACATTGCTCTCCCAGGGGATCTTCATGGCCGCATCCGGCACCGTCTGTTCCGGTGTGACGTAATTTTCAAACGCTCCGCCGACCGTTCTGTCGGCAACGATCAAGTCAGGCTTGACGCGGCGCGCCTGTTCTACCGCCTCGCTGAGCCGGATATCCAGCCCGGTATCCGGCCGGACCTGACCGCCATCCAGCCACAGGATGTCAACATCACCGTATTGTGTCGTCAACTCCAGTATCTGCTTCTGCGTATACTGCACAAATTTCTCCCACAATTCCGGATATTCCTCCGGGTCATACGAAGTCATCCGCCAGGTGGGTTCGCTGTGTGCCATGCCCTCCGCCCAATAGTATGGGCTATGCCAGTCGGGCTTTGAAAAGTATGCCGCGATTCCCAGCCCTTTCTCTCGAAAGGCGTCAAACACGCTTCTGACAATATCGGCATTCCGATTGCTGGAATACGGACAGTCAAACGACGTGGTCTTATATTGGGTCTCCCTGGTGTCCCACAGGCAGAAGCCGTCATGGTGCTTAGTTGTAAAAATCAGATACCGAAAGCCATTGTCGGCGGCAAGCGACGCCCACTCTTTTGGGTCAAACCGCACAGGGTTAAAGGACTTGTTCAGGTTGAAGTACATATCCCTGTATTCCCGCCCGCTGATTGGGTGATCCGCAAAGTCCTTTCTGGACCATGCGGCGTCATGATCTGAAAGTCCCCAGGAAGCTGTTGTTCCAATCTCGCAGTACAGCCCCATATGTACCATCAAAGCCAGCTTCTGATCCTGAAACCACTCCAGCTTTTCCGCCACCTCCCAGGGCGGGGCAACATAGTCCTCCTCACCGCTGTAATGATGTACGCCGTTTAAAATTGCCTCATCTACCTTGAATTGACTCATTTGTTCTCCTCCAAATCAATCAGCCGGGGGAGTTGAACCGCTTTTCCGGCAGTTCAATCCCCGTTTGCTGTCGCGCTTTTTATACACACAGCAGAAAAGCCGATTTTTTATCTGCAATAACCATCTAAATTATCTCATAGCCTGCCGGATTTCACTAATACCTCATAGATAATTTTGGCCGCCTCCGCCCTTTCGGCTGTTGCTTCAGGCGCGGTTCGGCCGTCACCGATGCCGTTGACAATACCGGTGCAGTACATGGCCTCCACCGCCTCAGCTGCATAATCCGCGATCATTTCCTGGTCTGTTATTTCATCCGCGTCCCTTATGCAGTCAAATTGGATTCCCAGAGACTGCATCAGCCGGTACAGCATGACAAACATATCCTGTCTTGTGATGGGCAGGTCAACCCCAAACTCCGTTTCAGATATCCCTTGCACAACGCCCAGCGCGCTTGCCGCTGAAATTGCTTCTGTATACCATTCCCCTTCGGCAACATCCGTAAAGACGTTCTTCGCGTTTTCTGCCTTTAACCCAAACGCTCTGACTAATATCGTGATATATTCTGCCCGGGTGATCTGGTCGTGCGGCGCAAAAACACCGGGCGCTTTTCCTGTCACAATCCTATTCTGATGCAAGGCATTCACGGCAGTTTCCGCCCACGGTACACCGCTTAAATCCCGAAATGGGATGTCCGGCTCCTGACCGCCCTGATTTCCGCCCTGATTTCCGCCCTGGTTTCCGCCTTGGTTTCCGCCCTGATTTCCACCTTGATTTCCACCTTGGTTTCCGCCTTGGTTTCCGCCCTGTCCGACATCTCCCGGTCCATCCGGCAGGATCGGCGTCTTGATTTTGCCGATCACCAGCTCACTGCATTCATTGGTGATAACCCAGAGGTTATCCCGCAGGGTGTAAATCCCGGCGCTCTTAGGCCGCAGATTGGCTTTGCCGGGATCTTTGCTTGCCAGTTCCTGCGATTGTGTCACAGTCTTGCCGTCCATTACCAACGCAACGCTTGCAGAGGCGTGCCCCTGTACATTGACTGAAATGGGCGTGATGAATTGTATTGCTTTTCCAGTTGCTGTATGAATCATCACTCTGCCTGCGGCCGCTTCTCCATTGCTTGCGGACAAAACCTCTATCTTAAATCTCCCGTCCCAGCCGTCAATAGGCCGGATTTGGGTTCCCTCCGGAATCTGGACGGTAACGGCGTATGTATTGCCGCCATAGGCGAACTGATCGCCGAAGTGAATATTCGGCAGTGCAATATACGGCTCGCCGCTGCCTGGATGCTGGACTGTCGGGTCGACGATAAAGGTATTGGAGCCGATTACAACCGTGTCTCCATATTGTGAAAAGGTCACAGGGCTGTTATTGTACATCACCTTTTCAACGGTTCTGCCTGCATCCACAGTCACATTTCCCAATTCTTCCAGCGTTTCTGCGGACGAGGATACCTTCATGATACTGTTGTCAAAGGAGATACTCATGTCAGACAGCTGCCGCTCTGCTTCCACAATTGGGTTGCCATTCTTTGTCAGAATATTGCCTTTGACGATTTCAACCCTGTCCAGCCGGTTTTTTGCGTCATAGCTTACAAACACCATTTCACCATTGCAGCTGAAATCGCCAAATTCCCTTTTCTCAAAGGAACTTAAGTTTTGGAACGCGTTTTCATTGGTGTAGTAATAGTAGTCGTTCTCTGTCCCGCTTTGTTCCACCCGGCTGATGTGCATGGCGGAGGCTGCCGAGGTTGAAACGTCCATTGGAATTCTCTCCACCGATACGTTTGTATTGAGTTTCCCCGGCCTGGTGGGATAGACCACCGTGTCAAAGGTCACTGTCTCCGCGGCCGGTTTTGTTTTGGAAAATACAATCCGGTCCGTGGTGGTATAGGATCCGTTCTGCGGAGCATAAATTCCGGTCTCGCATGTGATTTCTGTATCCATATCAGGCGAGAGCAGCTGGACGTTGGCGGTATCTGCGAAATTGGTTTTGACCGTTTTCGCTTCATTGTCTATCACATGGTTATTGTCTGGCAGAAGATGGAACATAATATCGTATTTATTCTCCGTCTTCCCAGCCGATGTTCTGTCCTGCACGGTATCCGATACAATCCAATAATCAGGCTTTACAAACAGAATCTTCCGGTTATATCCTGTCTTCATGGATGTGTCGCTGACATAAAGTCCCTCTTTGGTATTGCCGCTGAAATAGTCAAAGTCATAGCTCGTGGCCCAGCTTTTTACCTTCGACTTGTCCTTCTCTCCGCTGGGCGACTGCATATATACTTTGCCGGAGCTCAGATCCGTAATTCTTCCCAGCGTATTGTGATTCTGCGAGGAGAGCAGTTCGATGTTGACCGGGTCGCTCCAGGTATAGTTGTACCGGCCTGTGTCGGTGATCACAAAATCCCCGTACGCCCAGGCAATGATGGACAGCTCATCTTTATGTCCATGGGAACTGTATGCGTCATCTATATTGGTCATTAAATAGAGTGCGTCATCTCTCCAGTCGGAGCGCATATAAGCCCGGTTTGTATCAGTAAAACAAAAACTCGTGTAATCCGGCTTGGTTCCGCCCTCTTTTCCATTTGCCGACATGTATTTTAATATATCATCCCGATACAGCTTTGCCATCTTCAGGATAAAACTGTCCGACCCATTTCCGGATCTTGGATTGCTGTCCCCATAGGCTGGCAGCCCGTAATCCGGCAAATGCATAGCGGCATAAAAGTAAACGCTCTTGTGTATCAGTTCATTAAACTGCTCGCCCAGACTGACCCCGATCTTGTCTGCTTTTTCCACTGAACCCGCAAAGGTCTTGATACTGCTCTCCGCATAGCCATCCGAGGATTCCGCATAGGACCCGTCTGGTAAAATGACCTCCTGCAGCAATGGCAGCATTCTGCCAATATAAATATCAATCCATTTTTCTGTATCATGAAACTCAGGGAACTCCGACAAAAAGGTGATCGTCTGATCTGTCACGGAGATCATCATATTAGCAACCGCATTAAAAAACGGGTCCCGGTCAATCGCCGCCTGATTGTGCAGCTCCCAAAGATGCTTCCAAAAATAGGTGGTCATCTCCGGGGTCATATACTTGGAATCTACGCAATGCTTATAGACGGTCATAAACCGGGAATTCCTTTCATAGCCGTCAAACCCTCTTGGATAAGAATTATTCTCACCTGCATGGTTGTAAAAACCGTCCAGCAGGCTGAACGCTGAATAGGCATACCGTTCATCCTTTGTCGCGGCAAATCCTGACGCGATATTATGCAGATGGTACAGGCGTCCAATCTGGTTCAAAAGCACCTCTGGATCGCTTCCCGGCGGATAGCTGAATTCAAAGCCGCCTTTGGTTCCACTGTATGAATACAGAGCCATAGATCCTTTTGTATCCGCCCAAGTATATTGATTCTCATTCCAGGTGAGACCCGCATAGTAGAGAACGGCAAGCCTTTTGTTTCCCGTTTTCTCCATATTCTCAGCGTGAATAAAAAGCTGTGCACTTGAAATATCATCCATATTGGTGACTGCACTCAGGTCAAACCCCAGATAAGCCCGCTGTGTATTGCTGTCGATGGGATACCCGCTGTCCAGAACCCTTAGGGTGGTATCCCCGCCGTAATTCTGGTTCACATAATACCCGGCCCGGAGGGTAGTATCCTGCTTCGCTTCAAACTTCATTTCATTCCCGTTTTTCAGTTTCACCTGGATATATGGCTTAAACGCACTCTCCCTGCTGTCTGCCTCCACCAAAGCATCTTCTTTCATTTCGGAGTGCAGAATCACCGTAGAAGTTGGTGCATCCTTAATCAGGCTTAATACATCTGTACTGTACCAATTTCGTTCGTTGCCGACAGTAATGAAACCGGCCGCTTTTGTGGTATAAAGGCTGGTACTGTTCATATAGATTTCCGTGACAGGGGCGTTGTAAGACGCAGAGATGGAAGGCGGGGTATCCGTATTCCTTAATCTGCTGACTGTAATCTCATACAGCCGCTGCTTGGCCTGTTCATAGTCCATAGCCTTTACCGCTTCTTCGATGGGTTTAAAATCATCCGCCGCATCATAATCCAGCTTGCCGGTGACTGCCCACATGTTTTTTTCCTGATCCCATAATCCAAAAAGCTCTCTGTCAGAGACAATGTTTTTATCAATGAACCCATCCGGGGTACGAATGGTCACTTCAAACGCCTTGTTCAATACCGTACTGCCATTTTTAATCGCTGCCGTCAGTGTAATGTCCGCATCTCCGCCGGTATAAGGCAGAGAAACCTCCCCCGCCGCAGTCAGGTATTTCGTTCTGCTGCTCGTCCATTCGACAGTTGAACCATTTGGCGCCTTATTATAGAGCATCATTTTATAGGTGATATTCGAGGCGTCCTCATGGGTTAATTTATCAAATGTCAGCCAATCATAATCCATCTGGGCCAGTACGGCGGGATCAGAACTCCCGCCGACAGAAACCGCCTTATCCCGTATCCGGCCAAAATAGATCCCTCTAACCGTCACCGTCGTGGGGTGTGCCTCAGGTGTTACCGTCAGCAAACCCGTCTTTTCATCAATTTCCACCCCGTCGGCGGGTCCAAGCAGTTCCCATTTCACGGTATGCGTCTCTCCGTCGGCATAGATGATATTTTCTACCGGCTGACCGTTCTCCGCCAGAGCGGTAAACTGCACAGTATTGGATCCGCCGGATGGAATATCCACCCGGTCCGCGCTGCTGTCCACCCGGTCAAAACGGATGTAGGAGCTGTATAATTCCATTTCATAAATGTCCGTGGCATGATCACGCGGAATGAAGGTATACTGCAGTACATTCGACTCGAACGCGGGACCTGCCTGCCAAATATCCGCCTCCAGCGGCGAATTGGACCACCCCTTTCCGCCAAATGCAGTGCCATTGATCCGCGCGGTGGTCTGATAGCTGTTCTCAAATCCTCCAAAGTCTTTGTAAACGCGCAGCGTATCAATGAAGTACTTCTTAGGCAGGGTCATATTGACACTTTTGGCATTCGCATAGATCGCGGTCGTACTCTTCGTACTGAAATTGCCGTCATAGGAGTATTCTGTATTCTCATTCGCGTACTTGTTGATTGTAACGCCGGGCAGCCGCAAAAGATTCGGGCCGCCGTCGTATCTTGATACAAGCGTTACCAGCTTTTCAGCGCACAGTCCGTCCTTCTCCGCAATCACCTTGACCTTGACGTCGTTGACATTCGGCGGCACTGACAAGATGCCGGTATCCTGATCCATTGTCACGCCAAAGGGTGCCGCTTTGACCGACCACTTTACACCGCCGTCAATTGGCATCCCATCATATGTTTTTGCCTTGTATTGCGCCTGATTCATCTCTTGCTCCCCATAGTAAGGAGATACGACAAATTTATCCCCTTCTATTTCAGAAATCAGGGCGTTTGTAGATGCCGATGCTTCCACAAGCTTAATCTGAAATGTAATTGTATGGTCACCGCCCACGACCGCTTCTAAGGTAACCGTTCCCGGCTTGGCCTCATTCGTAACGGCAACAGACGGGCCGTCTAAAGATACCCCAGGATACGCTTCCGCCAGCTTCCAGGTAACGAGATCAGGATATGCGCTCCCCGCGCCGTTCTTGTCATATACCTTGTATCTGTGCTCCGCTTTGCCCTGCTTGGGTATGACGACTTGCTCCGCGCCGCCGATGTGATGGAAATAGTCGCCCATTTCACTCAGCGGCATACCGATTTCAATTGACGCACTCAGGCTCAGCTCCGGATTATCAATATTAGAAAGTGTCACCGAATAAGTACCGAGCATCGCGTTGGACGGAACGACCAGTTCTCCCGCCGCCGCATCTAAAAATACGTTTTCACATCCGGTTTGCGCGCTGCCTGACCATTGATACTCTGAGAGATCCTCCATCACATTTCCGTCCGCGTTAAAGGCCGTGATTGGAACCCTTGTTTCACGCTCCCGATCTACCCTTGCAGCGGATGGAAGTTCAATGCGGTTCAGCTGACTGCCGTCATAATATATCTCAAAATCATAGAGCTTGAGTTCAGGCACCCATTTTCCCGTGGCCGACGTCCCTGTATTTAGATGAAAGCCTACATACTGTTCTGACCGCACTGGAATCTTAATAAATTTGTCGTACTTTTGCGTTTTTAATTCTTCAGGCGGTACAATATTCACATACTGGCTGGAGGCTCCGCCCACCGGCGAATAGACAAGCCTTAATCCGGAGGGCGCGTCTGAGGTCATGGCAAGCTCGTAATTTACCCTGATGACATTGAACTTCGCGCCTCTATCCAGCGTCAGCATCGGCATAATCTGCCCGCCCTTGTTCTGCGGGTCTGACGTCATTGTCCCGGTTGTGTAAAACGTCTCAGGATTGCTGTCAGTCGCAAGTTTTTCTCCGGTCTTATTGGTAAATCGGTCTGCATTTGCAGCCGAAAGATATTTCAGTTCCTTCCCTGCGGCCAAATCCTTCCCATATCTTGACCGCTTTAAGTTGATATCCGTGTAGATTTCATGGCCATCATAGGCGGCATACAGCCGAATGACACTTTCATCCGCGTCGGATTCAACTGTCACTGCGGAACCGGACAACGCAACTCCTTTATATACCTTGTCCAGCCTCCAGGAGATCTGCTCCTGATTGGGCATCACTTCTCCGTCCTCTGTATAAGCCTGATAAACCGCACTTTCGGTACCGCTGTCAGGAATCTGAATCGTCGCCGGACCGATCAGCTTATTGAACATCTGCTCCCAGTTATCCGGATCAGGATTGATGACCGCTTCCGCCGATGCGCATAGTTCCGGACTTTCAATATTGGTCAGAGTTACTCGATAAGTTCCCGTCTTGGCATCGGCCGGAATAATAATTTCACCGGTCCCGGCGTCTCCTGATATCCGTTCACAGCCCTTTACGGCCGCAAAAGACCATTCATAGCCGGTGAGATCCTCCATGACTTCCCCGTCCGCGCTGCGGGGCGTAATCTTGACTCTCGTCTCTCTCTTGCTGTCAATCATGACATTCTCCGGCATTTCCAGCGTGTTCAGGAGAGCGCCGTTATAATACACTTCCCAGTCATAGATTTTGAATTCAAAATCTCCCCTTGTGTCTGAGGCACCCGAATTCAGATGGAAACCCAGCCACTGTTCGGTTCTGACCGGGATTTTAAAGGTTTTATCCGCCCGGTCATGACTTTTCACATTAAAGATTGACTCTGAGACAAGGTCTTGATAAGAGCCGGTTGCACCGCCGTTTTGTGCATATACAAACCTAATCCGGGAAGGCGCAGACACGGTTCTTCCCGGCAGTGCATAATGCAATCTCACCATGTTGTATTTTGTCCCTTTGGGCAGTTCGAGCATAGGGATAATCTGACCGCCGTTATTCTGCGTATCCAGTTCCAAGCTCAGCTTGCCTGTCGTATAGTACGTACTCGAATCTCCGTCCGTGGCCAACTTTAAATCGGCACCTTCCGACCGGTCCGGATATTCTCCCTTATTCGCCGCGGCCTTATACTGCACCGTCAGTCCACGCGCGAGGTCACCTGCGGCGCCGCTCAGCGCCGCAGCCGGTTCTCTGTCCTCTGCTGTCTCTGTGAGCACGTCTTCCACAGGCCGCTCGGTTAACTCCGGCTTTTCAGCCGGCTGCTGTACGTCTGTCCCTGTGGTTATCGGCTCGTCTGATGCCCCTGATCCAAACGCAGCTGCTGTAATCAGGTTCAACACCAGCGTCAGGGTTAGCAAACATGCAGCTATCCGCTTTTTCTCCATCTGCTTCACCTCTTCTTTATCGTCCACAAACATATTGGTGCATGTGGCCTATTCCCACGCAATAGGCCTTGGGCTGTGTTTCCGTACCGTCAGCCCACCCTCTTTATACCATTTCCATTTCCCTGTCAGTTTTCATTGCACCGCGTCAGTCTCTGCCTTTACACCACAGCCGGCGGCAGTTCCGCAGGAGCCGCGAGCGGCAAGAGCCTGTTCATACTATCCCACAAATAGCATTTCACCGTATAACTTCCGCCGTCGTTTGGAATCTCCATGACTGGCTGAGCGTTTGGCGTCCAAATGACATTGTTGCCGGCGATACTGTATTCCCTTATATCGGCGTTTACCAGCGTTTCATCTGATTTATAAAGCGCTGTGATGAATGTACAATTCATTGCTGTTCCAGTCGTATTGGCTATGGTCGGTACCACTGTCACCTTGTCTCCCGGCTGTGCACTCTCAATTTTTTCCCCGGCTGTGTTCTTAAAAACAGCAGTGGGAATACCGAACGCTGTGCTGTTCCGATAAAATTTGAAACCTTTTATATTGACTGGAACATCAGACCCATTCACCACTCTATTCACACAATACAGCGGAGTATACGCATAACCGCTGACATCGCTCTTCCCAGAGACAATTACTCCCCCGGTTCCTTTGTCTAAAACCGTCACTTCCGCTCTCTGGGCGTCTAAATCAAAAAGCACCTTTACTGTATACCAGTTGTTTGGCACTACGTTCTTCCCGGTATTCACCGGTGTCCCCGCCCGGGTCGTAAACAGTTTGATCTCTCCGGTCTTTGCGTCTACAGCCAAAAACGTCAGAGCCGTTCTTTGTACTGAAGGATTGTTTTGAATCGCAACCGCAGTGAACATGTCTATATTTTTCGCGGTTCCGCTTAAGGCCTCTACCATAAAATCCATTTCCATACCGTATGTTCCCGACAGCAATCCGGCCGGCACTCCTGTGACACCTGCCGCAGACAGTGCAGCCAACAAGTCCGAAGGCAACGCAGGGGCTGTGATCTCCGCTTGAATGTACTGCCCTCCCACGGCACTCCATACGTCTTTCTCCGCACTGTACTGGGCGCTTCCCTTATAGTTTCCGCTGACAGTGTCCCCTGCCGCGCCGCCGGTCCATTTCTCCGAAGCTGTGGCCGGCGTGCTGTTTATATAGTAATCCGCTTCGTTATGGGGCGGCATTGGATTCACTATGGGCTCCGCGGTACCAATATCGTTCTTGTAGAACCTCCAATTCTGGGTGTATAGATTATCTGTTACACCAGTTTTAAAAGAACATCGGAGTGGTTTTTTGATGTCTGTAACATTGGATTGTCCTGTTCCACGCGCAACAATTTCTCCTGTTGCTTTGTCTATTACAGCACCTTCGCCCATCTGACCCGCCGGCAGTGAAAAAACGCCTCTCAATGTATACCATTTATTCGTTTCTATTTTCTTTCCTGTCGCTTTCCCGGCTATTGAAACGGCACCGCCGTCGTTAATTTCTATAGGGCGAAACAGTGCTCCTGATGAGGAATAAACCGCAAATTGATATACATCGGTTTTTCCTTCTTTGTGAAATGCTAAGCCGTCCGGTGCGAGCACATCTATCTCAAAGACATACTTTCCTTGCGCAGTAATCGGGGAATCGAGCACCGATTCCATCCAGCCGCTCATCTTTAGGGCTTGATTTGTATCGTCGTAAGCTACGCTGCTGTTTCGCGCCCACGTTCCGCTGACCGCCTCCGCCGCAAGGCCGCCTCCGTGCCACGCGCTGCCGCTGGCTGGGGCAGCTGTAAAGTTCATGTTTAAAAAGTAATCGCTGCTGGCCGGCGGTATGAGTTCAGCTGCAGACGCCGGCACGGCACATAAGGTCAACAGCAATACCATGCATATCAATGCCGATTGCTTAAATGTGATCTTTTTCAACATTTTTCTCTCCTCCAAAATCTTTATATTTTAAAACAAATTGCTCTTATCCTTTCACCGATCCAATCATGACGCCTTTGACAAAATATTTCTGTATAAATGGATATAAGCACATAATCGGCAGAGTTGAGACAACAATCAGAGAATATTTCAGCAGATCCGCCAACCCCTGCTTTGCGTCCAAAAAGGCCTGGTCTGTTACGGTTGCTGCATCGACTTTGTTGTTTATCAGGATTTCCCGCAGGAATAATTGCAGGGGGAACAGGTTCCTGTCGTCCAGATACAAAAATGCATTGAAGTACGCGTTCCAGTGCCCTACTGCATAGAACAGGGTAATGACCGCGATCACCGGCTTGGACAACGGCATAACAAAAGTCCAAAAATAGCGGAAATCGCTGCATCCATCTACTTGGGCCGCCTCCAGCATTTCTCTTGGTATATTGCTTTCAATAAATGACCTTGCCACCATCAAGTTGTATACAGCAACGGCGCCGGGCAATACAACCGACCAGATTGTATTTAAAAGATGCAGATCCCGCATGACCATGTAAGTGGGAATCATGCCGCCGCTGAAAAGCATGGTGAAGGTGAAGAAAAACAGAAAATACCGTCTGCCGGCAAAATCGCTTCTTGAAAGAGGGTATGCCGCAAAAAGTGTAGCAAAAACATTGATTAAAGTGCCGAAAACAGTATAAAACAGAGTGTTCCTATACCCTATCAGGACATCCTTGTTTTCAAACACCGCTTTGTATCCATCCAGTCCAAACTCAACGGGCCACAGCACCACTTTACCGGTGCTGACAGCGGTTGGAGAGGAAAAGGACGCAGAAATGACATAAATGATTGGATATAACACGGTGAGAAATATGAGTGTCACAATGACTAAAACAACACCGTAAAATATCCGGTCTTCCTTTGATGGTTTAATTGCTGTCCCTTTTTTCATCCTCCATCCTCCTTACCATAAGCTCTGCTGGCTTACACGCGAGCTTACTGTATTTACGATCATAATCAATATCAGATTGACAACTGAATTAAACAGCCCGATTGCAGTCGCGTAATCAACCTCATTCTGACCGGTCAGACCAATTTTGTACACATAGGTAGAAATGATTTCACTGGTTCGGAGATTCAGATCGTTTTGGAACAAAAACACCTTTTCAAACCCCACGTTCATGATGGAACCGGCATTCATAATCAAAAGCAGAACCGCCGTGGGAATAATGGACGGCAGATCAATATGGATTACCTGTTTAAACCTTCCCGCGCCGTCAATGGCCGCAGCTTCATACAAACTGCTGTCCACCCCGGAAAGCGCCGCAATATAAACGATACTGCTCCAGCCCACAGACTGCCAGATTCCGGACCATACATAAAGGTGCGGAAAGGCGTCCGGATTCGCCATAATATTTGGCGCCTGCGTTCCTGTCACCGCCTTCCAGGCTGTTCCGAAAACGCCCATTTGAGGATTCAGCACCTGCATAATAATTCCAACCATGACAACCGTTGATATAAAATGCGGCAAATACGTAACTGTCTGGACCACCTTTTTATATTTCAGGTTCCGCATGGCGTTCAATAAAAGCGCAAAGATGATCGGTATTGGAAAGCCAGCGATTAAGCCATAGAGTGAAATCGTCAATGTATTTTTCAAAACTCTCCCAAACATATACGAGCTTAAAAATTTAGCAAAATGGTCAAATCCGATCCATGAACTTGCCCACATGCCCTGGCTCAGATCAAAATCCTTAAACGCCAGTTGAATGCCCAGCATTGGATAATAGGAAAATACAACAAGAAAGCCCACTGGAATGATCATGAACAGATATAACTGCCATTGATTTTTCATCTTTGCCAGCGTTTTGTTTTTGCGCTTGACCAAGGTGGAATTCTGCACAGCTGTTTTCTTTGCAAGCACGATGTCTACCTCCCTGATTTCATTTTATTTCTGGATGGTTCTCTCATAGGCTTCCTGAGAAATTTTTATAAATTCCGGCAAACCAATTTTATCAAGCTCTGAAAGATAGGCCTCCCATTCTGAAAACGGTTTGTCGCCAACAATGAATCTTGCCACTGATTCATTTCTAAAGGTATTCAGAGAAGCTAAAATATCATTGATCTGACTGGTTTCCTCAGTTGTATAAACAATCCGGTTTATGATTTCTTCAGGATGTTTATTCAGATGTGCAGGCACTGCATTGGCCGTCAGCACCGTATAATCATACGGATTGTCCGGCATTGCAATTCCCTGCATACTCAGCGGGCTCAGCATTTCCCGGTAAGAAGGCAGTACATTTTGCCACAAGGAATTTTGACTGCCCATTATATCATTGATCTGTTTAAATCCGCACCCGACGCCAAGCGAATCTTCATAAACCCCTTTCAGTCCATCCACATCGGTTGTCCAATCCACTTCCGGCACACCGAATCTTTGCCACATGGACATATTCTCCTCATACATATAATCTAACATTCTGAACGCAGCCTCTGGATTTGCACAGTATTTCGTGATCCAAACAGGCACCCCCGGCATGGTCGGCAAATAGGTCGCAAAGCAGGCTCCGTCAGGGCCGGTCAGCGGGGGCATAGGAACGAAGTCTTTTTTCCTCTGGCTGTCTGCTGTATAAAAACTCAGGCTTCCTGCCACAAGAGACCCCACTAATTGACATTCCGGATTTTCGGCAATGGTTTTAAGCTGGTTTGAATCCTGTGTAAACGACAGGGGCGAGAGCAGACCTTCTGTCACCAGCTGATTCAAATACTCCAAGCCTTTTTTGTATTCCGGCTTGGTATATGCAACACTCAGCTTTCCCTGGTCCGCTGTCAGGTAATTGTACCTTGTATCTATGTAGGTAAACGCGTTCATAAGCGTATCCTGCGGCTTTTGACTCCAGCCGTTTGTTGAACCGATCAAACCGATTTCATCCTTTTGCCCGTTGCCGTTGGGATCCTGCTCCACAAACGCTTTCAGCGTGTTATAATACTCTTCTGTCGTTGTTGGTATTGGCAACCCAAGTTTATCAAGCCAGGTTTTATTGATCCACATTCTGTTGGGATATTCATTCCCAATTTCAGGAGAATACCTGAATATACCATAAATCTCCCCATCCGGACTTTTCGCATTTTGCATTAAAAATTCTTTCTGCTCCGGATTAGATTCCAGCCGCTGATTAAAATAATAAGCCATATTGGGATCATTATAATAGTCGGTGGTCCGCTGGAAAATACCGGTATCGATATAGGGTTCCAAAGAGGTAGTCCCCAAAGCCAGTATATCCGGCAGTTTTGTTTGAGACGCAATCCGTGCTGATATCTTCGAAGCGGCGTCTGCCGCCGGAAAGATTTCAAACTTCAAGTCTACGTTGGCTTTTTCCTCCAATTCTTTGGTCAGCGCGTTGGTTTCCCAGTCCTGGACGTTCTGATTCTGTTCAACGCCGATTGTCAGTGTAATTTTTTCTTTAGAGATTGGAAAGGTTCCAGGCTCATTCAATTCTGCCTTTTGGACTGGTGCATCGGACTGCTTGTCATTGGAGCAAGCAGTCCCTGTCCCGGCCAAAGCCACACAAAACACCATTGCAAGCAGCCGTTTCGCTATTCTTGTCTTCATTTTTAAACACTCCTCTTTATTTTTATACTCCTGCTCTTTTGTTCATATTGTATAATCATGTATGAATAAAAGTCAATTAGAAATACTTTCCGCTATTTCCCCATAGTATACTTTTTGCGCCAAAAGAACAATTTTACACCAAAAACACCCATGTCAACAGGAAATGGGTCAGGCTGCTAAAAAAGGCAGGTACTCTTTTGAACGAGTACCTGCCTTTTTGTATCCATCGGGAATAAAAGCAGCGAAGCGGGTTTTGATTCCACAGATCTGCTGTCCCGACATTTCCGTATTTCCAGTTTTTTGAAGTTTATCGCAGCAAATTCGAACCGAACCATTTTGCCGCCTGAGAACAGCATAAAGCTGTCTTTTTTTGAACCTTTATCAGTTTCCCATCAGCCTTGGATCTGGGTTTTGACAAAGGTATAACCGTCGTTCCAGTCCTGGCTCTCGGCCTCTCTCCACACACAGGCCTCCTTGAAAAAGGCGGAGGGTCCCACGTGGTCACATTCCCCCTCCTCCAGATGATGCGGTCCCAAAAGATTGTGCAGATTGTTGACCAGAGTGAGCCGGACGGTATTTTCTCCATCCTGCGTCCACGGGCCGAGCTCCAGAACATCACCGTCCCAGATGCTCACCTGCTCCTCCCCGCCATTGACCTGCACCCGCACCGCATTGATCCCGCTTCGTTTGAGACAGATATGGGTTCCCTCCTCACCGGCCCCAAAGGTCTTCTCCAAAACCAGTTCCCCGGAGAAGAAGGGAAATCCCTGCTGTTCCAGCCGGTCCAGGGTCACCCGCGTTCTGGGCGCACCGAGGGCAAAGCCCCCCGTATACCTTACCGCGCTTTGTGAAATCTCATGGAATTTCCCCGGAGTGTCCACCGAAAAGCCGCCCACCAGATAGATAGGTTCAATCTCCATATCATAGGTCAGCTTGTTTTTCTCGCTCTCAAAAACAAGGGATTTTTCAAGGTTTTCATACACCTGTCCGGACTGCCGGAACCGGCATTCCAGTACAATTTCATTGGCGCCCGTCCGCAGGCTGTCTTCCAGGGCCAGCTTGCGGAAAGCGCGGTCCCGGAAGAATCCGCAGTCCTTTTTGGACAGCTCCCGTCCGTTGACTGTGATTTTGAACAGCTCCGGCGTCTCACAGACAAGATACGCATTCTTCGGCACCGCATTGGCCTCTACATGATAGACCTGCCGAATTTCCACCGGCCGCCGCAGAGCGCAGGCGCGGCCCTGAATATTCAGGACATAGCCGTTCTCCTCCTCCAGACTGCCGTCAAAATAATAGTCACAATGGTCGAGGGTCAGCGCGTTTTCTGTTCCGCCGGCCACCTGCCACTCGCCGGCCAACTCCAGAAAGCGCGGCCGCGGCCGCGGCCGCTTTTCCTCCCCAAGCCGTTCGGTGCCGTCGTCCAGAACCAGGACACTGTCATAGGCCCGGAAGTCCCAATGCCCGTCAAAGGGCAGAAGATCGCCGGTCATACAGTCGATCCGCTTGGCGCCCGCCGGAATCTCGGCGCTTTGGGGCCGGCCTGTAACATTGACAAAATAATACAGGGTCTCCGCTCCAAAATGCCGGACCGTACAGAGAATCTCCGGATTGCTGATGACCGGGTTCTCGGGCATGGCGCTGGCCGTGGTCACAATGCCGCCGCCCTTTTGGTACGCGTCCAGCAGGGCTCTTGTGGCTGGCAGAAGCACCTGTCCGGGCAGCAGAAGTACATTCCGGTACCGCTGGGTACCGATCACCAGAGTATCCCCCTCTGCCCGCGCATGGCGTTCCATGATGGTCTCATCCCCCAAATGGAACAGGATGTGCTTTTTATCCAGGGTTTTGAGCGCGTCAGTGAGCTGTGCCTCAAGCGCCTGGAGCCCCCGGTTTTCCCGGCAGTCGAAAAGGGTCCAGGCCGTAGTCTGGGGATGGATCAGCAGGGTGTCATACCGGACGTCCCCCTCAGCCAAAAGCATACCGATCCGGGACATGGCGGTGATGAACCGGCTGTAATCCGGCCACCACGGCTGCTGCTCATACATGGCGGGCGGATAATCCCGTTTCCGGATTCCCCGGAGAGAGTAGCCCTCCAAATGGGGGCAGAGCAGATTCACGCCCCGCACCATCTGCCATTCCAAAACGCCCCGCAGGCCGGAAAAGCTGATATTGTGGCCGCAGAGGGCAAAGCTCTCGGTCAGAAACTGCTTTTTGCCAAGCTGATGTGCCACGCTGCAGCCCTGTACCGCCGCAAGTCCGGGTATGATCTCCCGGGTCAGCCGGTCGATTCCCGGAATATGGAAATATTCATAGTGGGGCATACACGCACCGTTGGAGGTGAGCTGGGACTGGAGCCAGTCCTCCAGAACCAGATGCCCGGTCAGTCTCAGTTCCCGCTCCTCACACCAGTCATAGATCTGTTTAAAAAAGTTTTTGGAAAACAAGTCGGTGACCAGCTTCCAAAACCGAATCCGTGTGGTCTGGTACGCGCCGGTCTCCTCGAACAGCTCCGGCAGAAGCGGAAGCAGGTCCTCGCCATAGGCCTTCTGGTATGCCTCCGGCAGGCCCAGACTCCACGGAATCCCATTGCGGGAGATCTGGGGCTCGTCTGTGAAAAATCCGCTGATGCGGTTTTGATACCGCTCGTAATAAGGCTGGTAGATCTCCTCTAAAAAGGTACAGATCACGGTTTCGTCCAGCGTATCCACATAAAAGGGGTTCAGCTCATAGTAAAAATGCTTGCCGCTGGTGTTCACAATGGTGGTCTGGGTGTTTCCCGTTCCCTCCTCCATCCGGAGGTACTTCTGCTGGAATTCGGGGCCGCGGCCGTTGACCCTTCCGTCACCGAAGCCGCTGGGCCATCCGTTTTCATCATAGGCCCAGGCATCCACGCCGCCCTGCTCCGCCGCCTCAATCCCGGCCTTGACATTGTCAAACCATTCCTCCCCCATGTACGGGGTCTGAAGCCCGCCGCGGGCGTGCATAAAAAAGCCGCCCATTCCGGCCTGTATCATGGCCTGCGCCTGACGCCGGGTCTCGTCTGTGTTCAGCTTTTCATTCCAGCTCCAGAACGGAACCGGCCTGTATTTCCGCGGAACTTCTTTGATCTCAATCATTTTGACATCTCCTTTCCCTATCTCACGGCCGCCTCAGGTTCGGGGGGAGGGGGGACGCCGTCCGTACCCATACAGCCGGTTTTCTTCTGCTCCGGCCCGCAGATTTGCGGGTTAGTTTCAGTATACAGGAAACCAATCAAAATACAAGGGGCGCTATTATACAGTTTTCAGGGGCAAATTTGCCTTTCCTCCAGAACTCACAAAAGCGCCTTGATCACCCTGCTCAGGTCAGCGCTGATACACAGCGACCGTTTTGCGAGCCCCGCCGGGCAGGCGGCGGCTTCCAGGTTCACGCATCCGTAAAAGGCGCCGGGAAACCGGGCAGTCATCTCCCAAAAGGGATATTTGATGATGCCGGGTGTGTTGCCTCCCACGCCAAGCTCCAAAAACAGGATCCGGGCATCCGCGTGCTGCCGGATAAAATCCGTATACCGTCCGCACGCCGCATGCCAGCCGGCGTCCTCGACAAAGGTGCCGTCCATCCGCAGATTCATGGTCATGGGCGCGCCGCAGGCCGGACAGCGCGGTACGAGCTCTGACGGAATCCGCATATTCTCCTGTTCCCTGCACATGCGCCAGACCGCGCGCTCATTATCATAGGTCTGGTCATGGCAGGGTACAGAGCACTGGAACAGACCATAGTCCCCCTGGGTATAAAACAGGCGGGTCTTGTCAAACCCCGCAAGCTGAAACTGATGATCCACATTGGTGGTCAGCACAAAATAATTCCTGCCCTTCAGTACCCGCAAAAGATCCAGATATACCTGCGCCGCCCCGGGCGCATACCGGTTGCAGTCAATGTACCTGCTCCAGTAAGCCCAGTATTCCTCAGGCGTCTGATAGGGATAGAAACCGCCTGTGTACATGTCATGAAATCCATAACGTTCTTCAAAGCCGGCAAAGTACTGCCGGAACCTTGCGCCGGCATAGGTGAGCCCGGCAGAGGCGGACAACCCCGCGCCCGCGCCCACCACGACCGCCTCAGCTTGCTCAAGCCTGCTCTTTAACAGCTTTGCCTGCTCCAAGCAGTTTGCAGTAGATGTCATAGTCCTCTTTTTTATAGACATTGAATATCACCCTTTCCATGCAGCTCCCGGGCAGGCAGTCCTCCACCGCCGCAACCGCTATCCGTGCCGCCTCCCCGTTCGGGAAATGAAACTCGCCCGTGGAAATACAGCAAAAGGCAATGGACCGGATCCCCGCCCGGTTCGCCAGCTCCATGCAGGACCGGTAACAGCCGGCCAGCTCTGTGCGGTCCTTTTCCGTCGGCGCCCCTGTCACCACCGGCCCGACGGTGTGCAGCACATATTCACAGGGCAGGTTATAGGCCCCGGTAAGCACGGCCCTGCCATTTTCCAATGCGCCGCCAAGGCCGCGCACCCGCTCCATACACGCCTGCCGCAGCTGAATCCCGGCATAGGTGTGGACGGCGTTGTCAACACAGCCGTGACAGGGGACAAAGCAACCCAGCATACGGCTGTTCGCCGCGTTGACAATGGCGCCGCACCGCAGGGTCGTGATGTCGCCCTGCCACAGGCACAGCCTGCCGCGAACCGGCGCAATCGTCTGCGCGTCCGTAATTCCCTTCTCCACAAGCTCCTCTTTGAGATACGCGTCCTGAATCCGCAGAAACGCCGGATCGGCCGCGCCGGGCGGCCGGACGTTCATCAGTGCGCGCAGAAGCCGCTTTCTCTCCGCCGTTCCGGCGGGCATTTCCGAACCGGCAAACGTTCCGCCCTCCTCAATCAGCGCGCGGATCAGGTACTCCAGCCGCTCTTCCTGTGTCATATGTTCATTTTTTCCCACTGACTTTCCCTCCGGCTGATTCCGTTCTGTTTTCTGCCGCGGCGCCGCTGTATACACAATCCATCAGCTTTTCCTCCGGTATCCGGCAAACCCGCCGCTCCTTTTCCACAAGTTTTTTCACAAACCCGGTGGCAGGCGCGCGCAGAAGCTCTGCCGGCGCGGCAAACTGTTCAATTCCGCCCCGGTCCATGACCAGAACCCTGGTGCCCAGCTTCAGCGCCTCTGAGATGTCATGGGTCACAAACAGCACTGTCAGGCCTGTTTTTCTGTGAATCTCCTTCAGCTCTGTCTGTAGCTGTCCCCGTGTGATTTCATCCACGGCGCCGAAGGGTTCGTCCATCAGCAGGAGCTCCGGAGAGGCCGCCAGCGACCTGGCGATCCCCACCCTCTGCTGCTGGCCGCCGGACAGTTCATCCGGATAGCGGTCCCTGAGCGCTTCACCGAGACCGACAATGTCCATCCATTTGCGCACCGCTTCCCCGGTCCGCGCTTTATCCCGCCGGTTCAGCAGATTTGGGACATAGGCGATATTCTGCCCCACCGTCATATGGGGAAACAGGACGCTCCCCTGAATCGCATAGCCGATATTCCTGCGGAGCTCAATCATGTTCCTGCCCCTGATATTTTCACCATGGAGAAAAATATCTCCGGCCGTTGGGGCAATCAGCCCATTGGCCATTTTCAAAACCGTCGTCTTTCCGCACCCGGAAGAGCCGATGATGGTCACAAATTCCCCCTGCTTAACCGCCAGACTAAAGTTTTCGACCACCGTCTGATCCCCGTAGTCCTTCCTGATATTTCTGTATTCAACCGCTGTACCCATATCCTGACCTCCTCACTCTGACAGTCCGCTCTGCTTCAGAAACGCCGCCGCCACCTGGCGCGGCTCTTTTCCTTCCCCCTCAACCTCATAGTTCATCCTGGCCATGTCATCATCTGAAATACATCCGCTGAGCGACGCGAGGATGTCCTCCAGCTCCGGATGCTGGTTCAGCGCCGCTGTGCGGACCACATTGCCGCACAGATAGGACGGATAGAAGCCCTTGTCATCCTCCAGAACCACCACATCGGAAACGCTGAGCTGACCGTCTGTGGTGAATATAACCATGGCGTCGATTTTGCCCTGGCTCATGGCCTGATATTTCAGTCCAATATCCAGGTCCACCGTGCTTTGAAAACGCAGGCCATAGGCGTCACAGAGGGCGTGATAGCCATCCTCCCGCTCAAAGAAGTCATACTCCGCGCCAAAGGTCAGCTGATCCGCCACAGCCCGAAGATCCGAACAGGTCTTCAGTCCATACTGCTCCGCGACCTCGCGCCGGACAGCCAGCCCGTAGGTGTTGTTAAAGCCGTACATCCCACTCCACTGCATATCCAGCTTTTCCCGATACACCGCCTGCATCTGCGGAAAGAGCGCCTCCGTATAAAGACCTTCCTCCTTGAGCACCATGTTCCAGCCCGTGCCGGTGTATTCCGGATAGAGGTCAAATTCCCCTTTTTCCATGGCCGGCTGGATATTCGAGGTCCCGCCTCCGACGCCCTGGGTCAGCTCCACCGTCAGCTCTGTCCTCTGTTCAATCAGCATATCCAGCATCTCTCCAAGGATGTACTGCTCTGTCATGGGCTTGGTGGCGATACGGATGGTATTCTTGCTCCGGCCCTGAAGAAACGTTTCGCCGGCCACTGCCACACAGAGGATCAAAACCACCGGAATGAGAATCCGGCCCGCCCGCCGGGGGCCCCTGCCTCTGGCCCTCAGCTTTTTTTCGACCAGTCCCAGAACAAAGTCCATGACCAGGGCAAGCAGGGCGATCAAAAGGCTGCCGGCCATGGTCATGGCGGCGTTGTTTGTGGTAATCCCCCGATAAATCGCGACTCCCAGACCGCCGGCCCCGATAAAGGAGGCAATGCCCGCAAGCGCAATGGTCATGGTCACCATGCTGCGGATGCCGGACATGATGACCGGCATGGCAAGCGGAAGCTTGATTTTCAGCAGGGTCTGCATTGGGGTGCTCCCCATGCCCTTTGCGGCCTCCAAAATATTGGGGTCCAGATTGGATATTCCAGTATGGGTATTCCGGACCATGGGCAGGAGCGCATAGACCGTCAGGGCGATCACCGCCGTAGTGTTTCCGATCCCGGAAAATGGGATTAAAAACCCCAGCATGGAGATGGACGGAATGGTGTATAGAAAATTGATCACCGCAATGGCCGGCTTTGCGGACCTTTGGTATTCACTGATCAGGATTCCCACAAAGCCACCCAGCACAATGGCGATCAAAATTGCGGCCATGGAAATTCCAAGATGCTCCAAAAGCAGGCTGAGGAAAAAATTTCCCCGTTCCAAAAATAAAAGCCAGATTTCCTTCAGCATGTTAATTCACTCCTTCTCTCAACGGCCTGTACCGGACAAAGTTCAAAGCACAGCCCGCAGTGGAGGCAGCCGCTCTGCCGGATCCGGCAGGGCGCGCCTTCTTCAATACACTGCTGGGGACAGCGCGCCGCACAGCGCCCGCAGGCAATACACGCCGCGGTAATCTCAAATCCCCTTTTTGCCGGTTCTGCCGTCCCAATGGCAAACGACTCCCGGTATATGGGCGACTTCCCCAAATCAAAAAACTCAATGTCGGCATCCGCCATACAGAACGGTTCCAAAATATACCGGCTGTCCCCTGGATAGACGGTATTCATCACCGGATTTTCCCGGAAGATCCGGTCTATCCAGACTTTCTGATCCTCCAGCCGCCGTACCGTTCCGGTCATACGGACCATCTGAAACGTCCGGTTCATGCCCGTGACCGCGGCCCTGCCCTCCCGGGTCAGCTCCCGGTAAAAATCTTTCCCCCGCGCTGTGCAGAAATACAGCTTTTCCCGTTCTGTGAGCATTACGTCGATGATCCGCACCTGGGGCTGTCCCGCGCTGTCCACAGTGGCAAATGCGGCGTCCTTCACCGTTCTCAATATTTCCAGACAATCCTGCGCTGTCATAATACACCCTGCCTTTCAGCCTTCCGCTTTTTATTTTCCCTGCCGGTTTTACATGGCATTCGTCCAAGTGCCTTTATCATACCACAATGTGCCGCGGTTGTGAAGCACGCACTTTTTTGTGCTATAGTTACCTGCGGGTAACCATAAAAGAGCCAAACAAAGTCTGGTTATCAATGCCAGGGTTTGATGAAGATCCGTCTTGACAAATCCCCAACCGTTCTTTACAATGGATATAGAAACAAATGGATACCAAGGCATCTATTTGATACCAAGATTTCAGAGAGGATTGGTGTTTATGAACAAAGAACTGCCCGCCTGTCCGGTAGAAACCACGCTGATGCTCATCTCGGACCGCTGGAAAGTCCTGATCATCCGGGATCTGCTCGGCGGCACAAAACGCTTCAGCGAGCTCAAAAAATCCATCGGCTCTATCTCCCAGAAGGTGCTGACTGCCAATCTGCGCTCCATGGAGGCGTCCGGCCTGCTGACGCGGACGATCTATCCGGAGGTTCCGCCCCGGGTGGAGTACACGCTGACTGAAACCGGCTACAGCCTGAAACCGGTTCTGGATTCCATGGTCACCTGGGGAACGTCCTATCAGCAGAATAACTCCGCCGCACTGTAAAAACGCCCCCATAATTTCAAGGATTCACCCCTTGTATTTTATACCGAATCAGGTATACTTATAATAATCTTCGACAATAAGCAAAGGGGACGTGACAAAACATGCATAACGATACGCTTGAAACAAACAATCTGCGGATATTTTTCCTCCGGCCGCAGAAGCTCCTGGCCGCGGAGCGCGCGGCCCAGGCCGGCGCGCTGCTCAAAGGCGGCATCCGCCAGGCCACGCTGATCTCCCGGGATGCCTGCCTGCTGGCGAACGGCGGTTATGTGCTCCTTGACTTTGGAAGGGAGCTCCACGGCGGTGTGGATCTGACGCTGGGGCGTGTCACCGGCGGCACGAACGCCAGCCTCCGGATCACCTTCGGCGAGAGCGCCATGGAGGCGCTGAGCCATCTGGGAGAAAAAAACGCGACCAATGACCACAGTCCCAGGGATTTCTCCGTACCGGCACAGGCCATGAGCCATTTCAAGACCGGGAGTACGGGCTTCCGCTTTGTAAAGCTGGAGGCCGCCGGCGCGGAGCTGGAGCTGGCCGGGGTACAGGCCTTTCTGGAAATGCGGGATTTGAAGCCCGCCGGGCGCTTTTCCTGCAGTGACTCCAGGCTGAACCAGATCTGGGAGACTGGCGCGTATACCGTACAGCTCAATATGCAGGAATATCTCTGGGACGGTATCAAACGGGACCGGCTGGTCTGGGTAGGGGACATGCACCCGGAGGTGTCCACGGTGCGCAGTGTATTCGGCTATGATGCCTGCGTTCCAAAAAGTCTGGACCTGATCCGGGATGAGACACCCCAGGATGCCTGGATGAATGGGATCCCCAGCTACAGCATGTGGTGGATCATCATCCACCATGACTGGTATCTCCAAAACGGGGATCTCACCTATCTCAGGTCTCAGAAGGATTATCTGAAGGCGCTTCTGCGCCGTCTGGCCGGCGCCATTGCCCCGGACGGCACATACCGGTTTGAGAACGCCTGGGATTTTGTAGACTGGAGCTCCAGCCAAACGCAATACGCGGCGGCGGGGATTCACGGCGTCCTGTCTATGGCATTGGAAACGGGCGCGGCCCTGTGCGGCTTTCTGGACGAGCAGGAGATGGCGGGCACCTGTCTTATGGCCAGGGAACGGCTCCGGCACAACCGCCTTCCCTATGCGGGCAACAAACAGATGGCGGCACTGGTTTCCCTTGCCGGACTGGCGGATCCAGAGACTGTCGAAAAAGAGGTGCTGAGCCAGAACCCCTGTGCCGGGCTCTCCGCCTTCCTCGGCTATTATGTTCTGCACGCCCGGGCAAAGGCGGGCAATATGCCCGGCGCGCTGGAGGTCATCAGGAAATATTGGGGCGGTATGCTGGACATGGGGGCGACCACCTTCTGGGAGGAGTTTGATCTGGAATGGACAAAAAACGCCGCGCCCATTGATCAGCTGGTCCCTCCGGGCAAAGACGACATACACGGGGATTTTGGCCGGGGCTGTTTCACCCGGTTCCGCCGCAGTCTGTGCCATGGCTGGGCAAGCGGGCCCACACCGTTTCTGAGCCAGCGGGTGCTGGGCGTCCGCCCGCTGCTCCCTGGCTGCCGGCGGGTGCTGATCCAGCCTGACCTGGGGGATCTGGATTGGGCAAAAGGAAGCTATCCCACACCATACGGCCCGGTCTCGGTGGAGCACAGGATGGAGAACGGCATACTCCGCACCCAGTATGAGGCACCAGAGGAGATCGAAATCGTGCGGGCGTAATCCGCTTTCGATATCTTGCGCCGGCCTTCAACGTATCTAAAATATTTTACCGCCCCTGCAAAAGTGAATCAGATAAAAATCCCCCTTGTGCGGCAGATTCCGGATATGGTCCGCAACCCCCACACAATGCCGCCCGGTCCGGCCGTGTTCCCGACTGACTGGTAAATCCCATATTGCTCCGGCATATGAACATCCGCTTCCAGTTCATCAAAGGTGCCGGGCAGAATGGATATGATGAAAAAATCCGCGCAGCACAGGGTCTCTCCAATGGTTTCACCACCCGATAATTCCAATGGGAACAGCACGCCGGCATCTCCCTGACTCGGTTGCCTATGCTCTCATTGCACTGCGCGGCATGCAGGTCACTGTCATACAGGTCCATGCTTCCGCTGACCGCAGCTCAATGGCCAAATCAGACATGAGCTCCCAGGCCCAGCCACGGGATCCTGCTTTTCCTGTGCCGGTAGTTCCCGATCTCCACCTAGCCCTCTCTTTTGGTACATGGGGTGAAATGCGGAGCCCGCCGTCCAGTTCCGGGGTAAAACCAGGCATGCCGCTCCACCGGTCTCCGGGATGAAAGTCCCGCCACGCCTGCGGGTCCGCATCAGTCTCAGCCGCCGTCCTGAAATTCCCCTTTTTCAGCCTGATCTCCACAATGGGAAGCCTGTCTTTTTCTATCTGTTCTTCCAATAGATCCAGAAAGTTCTGAATCCGCTCTTTCATAAATGGAAACATGCGCTCCTCCTCTTTCTCTCCATTCCCGTCAAAGGATACAGGTATTCGTCTGTAGAACGCTTTTCTGCTGCGCTGGGATTTTTTTGCCGGACCGCTTGTAATTTGTGGCAGGAACTGGTATACTGTAAATAGATTGAAACGTATATGAGGTGTATGAAATGGAAACCGACCTGAAATTTGCTGTGCTGATCGACGCGGATAACATATCCGACAAATACATTAAGATTATTCTGGACGAGACCGCCAACAATGGGATCGCCACCTATAAGCGTATCTACGGGGACTGGACAAGCCCGCAGCTCTCCTCCTGGAAGCCGATCCTGCTTGACAATTCCATCATCCCCATGCAGCAGTACGGCTATACCTCCGGGAAGAACTCCACCGACTCGGCCATGATTATCGACGCCATGGATATTCTGTATTCCGGGACTGTGGACGGCTTCTGCATTGTCTCCTCTGACAGCGATTTCACCCGGCTGGTGGCGCGGCTCCGGGAATCGGGAATGCACGTCATCGGCATGGGAGAGAGCAAGACCCCCAAACCATTTATTTCGGCCTGCAACCAGTTTAAATATCTGGACATTCTGTATGCAAATCTGGAAAAGGCCGAAAAGAAGGAAGCCGAGAAAAAAGAAGCGGAAAAGAAGGAAAAAGAAGCAGAAAAAAAGCAGCAGGAGTCCCCCAGCCAGCCAGCGCCCAAAAAGACAAAGAGAACGTCCAGCAAGGCCAAGCCCGTAAAAAAGGAGACCCCGCCGGCTCCACCGCCGCCGGAGCCGGAAGAGATCCAGCCGCAGACCAATCTCAAAATGATCCGGCAGACCATTGCCAACCTGGTGGAAAAGTTTTCAGACGAGGATGGATGGATTTTTTCCGGGAAGCTGGGCAGTCAGCTGCAAAAACGGGTGCCGGACTTTGATGTGCGGAACTTTGGCTACTCCAAGCTGACGCCCTTCATTGAATCGCTCGGGGAATATGAGATCAACAGGATTTCCAAGGGCAACAACCAGCAGCTCATCTATTTCCGATCCAAAAACGGGAACTGACCATCACAAAAAACGGCAGGCCGCTGGCCTGCCGTTTTTTACTCATTCCCTCCGGTAGGCGGAGGGCGCCATTCCAAATTCCCGTTTAAACAGACGGTTGAAATAGGTCACATTCTGAAACCCGCATTCAAGGGAGATGTCCAGCACAGTCCTCTCGCTCTCCCGAAGCTGCCGCGCCGCGTGGCGCAGTCTGATCCGATTCAGGTATTGATGAAAGGTACACCCGGTCTCCCGTTTGAAAATACGCCCCACATACTTTTCATTGAGAAAATAGAGCTGTGCCTCCCGTTTCAGGGACAGTTCGCCTGCGAAATGCGTCTCAATGTCATGCCGGATATTCTTGACCGCCCAGTGACAGCCGGAGAGCGTCTGGGTCTCCGCATGCTGGTACAGAAGCCGGATATGCCCGTCTATCAGCCGTGCCATGGCCCTGTAGTGCGGCTGGCTGACGAAGGTCTGGGCCGCGGGAATCCGGGCCGTGACCCGTTCCGGGTCCACCTTGGTAATCCGGGTTGCCCTGTGGATCATCTCAACGGTCCTGTCCCGGTCCGCTATGATATTCCCTATGTATATGATACAGCGGACCGCGCCGCCGATTGTCACCGGATGCACCAGCTCATACAGGCCATAGGCGCAGAAGCCGTCAAACCACGTACCAAAGCGGACCGCCTTCTGATTGGACCGCGCCTTGCAGCGCATGCACAGATCAAGTCCCGCGGCAGTCTCCTTAGCCGCGTCGCAAAAGCCGCTGGCGTGCATTTTATAAGAAAAGGGCAGGGCCAAAGCGGACTGTTCCAGCAATCCCGATACATCATGGATACAGATATGGAGACCGCTGCCCGTACACAGGAGCCGCAGCAGTGTCTCCAGCGATTCATATGCCATTTCCAGCTTCCCCTTTCACAAATCAGCTTATACTGTCTCTATTATATATAAAAAGTTTCGTTAGTTCAAGTAAAAGTTTTGTTTCTATAAGATTTTTCTCCGTGTACCCGCCATAATGGGGGAGAGGTGAGAACGTAATGAAACATTTTGATTTAATTGTGGCCGGGGGCGGTTTTTCCGGCTTCTGCGCGGCGGCTGCGGCGGCACGGCACGGGCTTTCTGTACTCCTGGCAGAGCGCGGCAACTGTTTGGGCGGGGCGGCGGTGACCTGTCTGGTCAACCCCTTTATGCCCTATTGGACAAAGACCGGATCAGGCCGCACCAATCTGAGCGCGGGCCTGTTCCAAGAGATTCTGGACGAGCTGGAGGCCGCCGGCGGCCTGCGGCCGAACCGCACCACCTTTCATGAGGAGATCCTCAAGCTGGTGTTAAACCGCATGGCAATCAAGTCCGGCGTGACCCTGCTGTTCCACTCCTATCTCACAGATGTACATATGGAAAACGGCTGGATCAAAAGCGCTGTCTTTGCAAACAAATCCGGCTCCATGGAGATTGGCGCCTCCTATTTCATTGATGCCACCGGGGATGCGGATCTGGCCGTACTCTGTGGCTGTCCCTATCATCTGGGCCGGGAGGAGGATCATCTCTGTCAGCCCATGACGCTCTGCTTCCGGCTGGGAAATGTGGATCTGGAAGCCTATCAGAGGGCACGGAGCACCATCAATCCCCTGTACCAAAAATTCCAGGCCGAAGGAAAAATCAAAAACATCCGGGAGGATGTGCTGATCTTTTCCACCATGCTAAGCGGCATGCTGCATTTCAATTCCACCAGAATTGTCCGGAAGAATCCGGTGGATGCCTTTGATATCACAGCCGCAGAAATTGAGGCCAGGGAACAGGTCTTTGAGCTCTACCACTTTTTAAAGGACAACATTGACGGCTTTCAAAACGCGGAACTGGTCATGACCGCCATGCAGACCGGCGCCAGGGAGAGCCGGATGATTGACGGGGACTATGTACTGACCGGCAGTGATCTGGTATCCTGCGCCCGGTTTGAGGATGCAATCGCGGCGGGTAACTATGACATTGACATCCATAATCCCGAGGGCAGCGGCACAAGCCACTATTATTTTCCGGAGGGACAGTATTATACCATACCTTACCGCAGTTTGATTCCAAAGGGGACGGAAAATCTGCTTGCCGCAGGCCGGTGCATTTCCTCCACCCATGAGGCCCAGGCATCTTACCGGATCATGCCGATCTGCAGTACCCTCGGTCAGGCCGCAGGGACGGCCGCGGCCCTTGCCAGCAGGCGACGCACAGGCGTCCGGGATATACCAGTCCGCGACTTGCAGCGTCTGCTCAAAGAGGACGGCGCGTTTTTCTAAAGATTGATCCGGACTTCTTTCAGGCCCCGGCTTGTTGGGGAAGTACACATTTGGCACAGACGAAAAAAGCGGCGGGGACTTCCCGCCGCTTTTGCGGTTTTTCAGGATTTTACCTTTGGCTTGAAGATCAGGGCCATTAAAAATCCAAACAGCACAGACGCGGTGATCCCGCCTGCCGCGGCCTCTGCGCCGCCTGTGAGAATCCCCAGAATTCCATGCTCCTGCACACCCTTGATCACGCCCTGGGCCAAAACATTTCCAAATCCCACAATGGGTACTGTGGCCCCGGCGCCCGCAAACTTCACAATCGGCTCGTAAATCCCAAGTCCGCCCAGCACAGTCCCGGCCACAACAAACAAAACCAGGATACGTCCCGGCGTCAGCTTGGTTTTATCAATCAAAATCTGGGCAATGGCACAGATCAGGCCGCCCACCCAGAATGCATTCAAATATTGCATTGTTTTCTCCTTTCTGCCGCAAGGGCCGGCCTATGCTTCGCTGGTCAGTGCAACCGCATGGGCGATACCGGGCACGGATTCCCCCTGCAGACTGGATGTGGTGCTCAGCAGGGCGCCTGTGCCTATGGCCAGAATGTTCTTCCATACCCCCTGCTTCATCTGCTCCAAAATGTAGCCGCAAAGGGTGGAGCCGATACAGCCGCACCCGCTTCCGCCCGCGTGTACGTCCTGCGCCTCCAGGTCATAGATGATACACCCGCAGTCCTTGTAATTTCTCGAGATATCGTAGCCCTCTTTTTCCATCAGGTCAATCAGGATGTCCCGGCCGACTGTACCCAGATCTCCCGTCAAAATCAGGTCATAGTCCGCAGGGCCTTTGCCAAGATCCTGAAAATGGGCACGCATGGTCTCAAATGCCGCCGGCGCCATTGCGCCGCCCATATTGTTGGCGTCCTTTACCCCCATATCCAGAATCTTTCCAGTTGTCACATGGGTCACCCGCGGCCCGCCGCCCGAGGCCGAAAGCACCGCCGCCCCGGAGCCTGTAACCGTCCACTGGGCGGTGGGGGTACGCTGTCCGCCGTATTCCAGCGGCATGCGGTACTGCCGCTCCGCCGTGCAGAAATGGCTGGAGGTAACCGCCGCGGCCTGCTGTGCAAAACCGCCGTCAATGAGCATAGACGCAAGGCTGATTCCCTCAATCATGGTGGAACAGGCGCCGTATATGCCAAAGAAGGGCACGCCCATTTCCCGCAGACCAAAGCCAGCGCCGATACATTGGTTCAGCAGATCTCCCGCAAAGATATAGTGCAGTTCCTCCGGCTTCATGCCCGCTTTCTGCAGGGCCAGCTTGACTGCCTCCTTCTGCATTTTGCTCTCGGTTTTCTCCCAGGTCTCCTCGTTCCATTCCGCATCCGGCATTATAATGTCAAAGCTGTCCCCAATGGGACCCTCTTTTTCCTTTTGTCCCGCCACAGCCGCGGACGCCCGGATAAAGACATCGCCGTTGATGCAGACCGTCTGTTTTCCCGCTCTCTTATCCATGTATTCAGCCTCCTATCAGTTGTATCACATAGCAGATCAATCCCACGCCCACTGAGGCGGTGATGCCATAGACCAGCACCGGTCCGGCAATGACAAACATCTTTGACGCAAGGCCCAGCACCAGCCCCTCTTTCTTAAACTCCATGGCAGGGGAGACAATGGCGTTGGCAAAGCCGGTAATGGGAACCAGCGTTCCGGCTCCGGCGTATTTTCCCAGCTTGCAGTAGAGATCCAGACCGGTCAGAAGCGCGCCCAAAAAGATCATGGTAATGCTCACTGCGGTTCTCGCCTGTTCATCCTCCAGCCCCCCCATGTTCTTATACATATCCATGATAAACTGGCCCACCGTACAGATGGCTCCGCCCACCAGAAAAGCCAGCAGCATATCCCGCCACAGCGGGCTGTTGGGAGACTTTTTCTCCAGATAATTCAAGTATTCCTGCTGATTGTACTGCATAAAATTCCTCCTCTCTTTTTCCGTAGTATTTGTCAATTCCAGAATTTTATTCCTGATCAAAAAACAGGCCGTCTTGTCTTGACGGCCTGCTTTTAATTTCACATGGGGTATCCGTTACAATCCTGCCGCCGCGGCCGTACTTGCCGGCAACGTCAAAAAGCCGGACTGCAGCTGCAGTCCGGCCGGTATATTTTGGTTCAGTCTAAAACCAATTGCTGTTTTTCTTTTCTAACATCATGTGATTTTTCGTCATCCGCAAAAATGCCGTTGAGACGCGTCACCGCCTCTGGGATCTGCTCCCGGGCAAGCCCGGAGTAATTCAAAATCAGCGTATGCTCCGCCGGGGTTTCGGCCTCATGATAATACTGCGAAAGGCAGGAGATACGGACGCCGCGCTCTGCCGCCCGGCGGATGATCTCCCTGTCCGGCAGTCCGGTTCTGATCTGAAGCAGAAAATGCAGGCCCGCCTCCTCCTCCCGGATATGGGAAAAGGCGGCCATGGGACTCTCCCGGATCCCGGTCAAGAGCGCGTCTCGCAGGGAACGGTAATAATTCCGCATCCGGTTGATATGCTTTTCAAAATACCCCTCTCCAAGAAACCGCGCCAGCGTGTACTGCTCAAAGGTAGAAACCGTGCAGGCGTAAAACCCCAGCCTCTGCCGGAACGCCTCCAGCAGGTGCTGGGGCAGGACCATATAGCTGATGCGGATGGTGGGCGCCAGACTCTTGGTAAAGGTATTCATATAGATCACCTTTTCCATCACATCAATGCTCTGAAGCGCGGGGATCGGTTTGCCCTGAAGGCGAAATTCACAGTCATAGTCGTCCTCAATTACATACCGGTTCTCAGCCCGGGAGGCCCATGCCAAAAGCTCATAGCGCCGGCCGATGGGGGTAACCAGTCCGGTGGGAAAATGGTGGTTCGGCGAAATGTGCATCACATTCGCCCCGCTTTCCTCCAAGGCCTCCACGCTGGCCCCCTGACAGTCCAGGGGAATAAACCGGCACTGGGCCTGAAAGCTCCGGTAAATCAGGGCCAGCTTCTGATAACCCGGATCCTCCACGGCAAAGGTCCGCTCCCGGCCCAAAAGCTGAATCAGCAGACCGTAAAGATACTCGGTCCCGGCGCCGATGATGATCTGCTCCGGATGTACGCGCATGCCGCGGAACTGCAGCAGGTGCGCGGCAATGGCCGCCCGCAGCTCCGAAATCCCCGCGCCGGGCGGATTTGTCATCAGCGCCTCGCTCTGCTCTGAGATCACCTCCCGCATGAGCCGCGCCCAGATGGAAAAGGGGAAGTTCTCCCGCCGCGTCCGGTTGCTCAGAAAATCCGCAAAGACCTGCGGCGCTTTGGGCAGTTCCCGGCGGTCCTCTCGTCTGGGCTGACTTTTCTTTGCCGCCGGGCAGACCAGATCAGCCACATAGTATCCTTTTTTGGGGACAGAATTGATATATCCCTCTGCCATGAGCTGCAGATAGGCGTTCTCCACTGTGATGGTGCTTATGTTCAGATGCTTTGCAAAACTCCGCTTGGACGGGAGACGTTCACCCGGGTGCAGACTGCCCTGTAAAATGTCGTTTTTGATACATTGATACAGATGTGCATACAGGCTCTCTGACCCTATGCCAGAAAAGGAATAGGTCAACATGGACGCATTCACACTCCAATCTGACCATTCTAAATATATTTAAATTGGGTATTTTATTATGGTCACTTTTTATTATAATAGAATCATAACCATTTGTAAAGAGAGGACGAGAAAAAATGGATGAAAAACGGTACGCTTTAAACAAGGAATTGGCGCAAATGCTCAAGGGCGGCGTCATTATGGACGTGACCACTCCGGAGCAGGCCAAAATTGCGGAACAGGCCGGTGCCTGTGCGGTCATGGCGCTGGAGCGGATTCCCGCGGATATCCGGGCGGCAGGCGGTGTCTCCCGCATGAGCGATCCCAAAATGATACAGGGGATTCAGGCTGCGGTGAGCATTCCCGTCATGGCCAAATGCCGCATCGGTCATTTTGCGGAGGCACAGATTCTGGAGGCCATAGAAATCGACTACATTGACGAGAGCGAAGTTCTCTCTCCGGCCGATGATGTTTATCACATTGATAAAACAGGCTTTCAGGTTCCCTTTGTCTGCGGGGCAAAGGATCTGGGCGAAGCTCTGCGCCGGATTGCGGAAGGCGCGTCCATGATCCGGACCAAAGGGGAACCGGGAACCGGCGATGTGGTTCAGGCTGTCCGGCATATGCGGCAAATGAATCAGGAAATTGCAAAAATTGCCGCTCTGCGGGAGGATGAGCTGTATCAGGCGGCCAAGGAGCTTCAGGTCCCCCTTGACCTGGTCCGGTATGTCAGCCAGAGCCGGCGGCTCCCGGTGGTCAATTTCGCGGCCGGCGGGATTGCCACTCCGGCGGACGCGGCTTTGATGATGCAGTTGGGCGCAGAGGGCGTATTTGTCGGCTCCGGCATCTTCAAGTCCGGGAATCCGGAGAAAAGGGCCAGCGCCATCGTCAAGGCGGTGACAAATTACGAAGACGCCGGTATGCTGGCCGCTCTGTCCGAGGATCTGGGCGAGGCCATGGTGGGCATCAACGAACAGGAAATTGAGCTTCTGATGGCGGAACGGGGGAAATAGAAGGATGAAAATCGCGGTTTTGGCAGTACAGGGAGATTTTCAGGAGCATGGACAGCGGCTGGCCTCCTTGGGGGTTGACTGGTGTGAACTCCGGCAAAGACCGGATCTGGAACAGAATTTCGACGGCCTGATTCTCCCGGGAGGTGAGAGCACCGTACAGAGCAAGCTTCTGCGGGAACTGGGCATGTTTGCATCGCTCAGAGAAAAAATTCTGTCCGGTCTGCCGACCCTCGGAACCTGTGCCGGCCTGATCCTCCTGGCCGAGCGTCTCAGCAATGACAGCAGCGTTCATTTCGGGACGCTCCCCGCGACCGTCCGCCGGAACGCATACGGCAGACAGCTCGGCAGTTTTTTCACAGAGGCGGACATGACAGGCATCGGCCGGATCCCCATGAAATTCATTCGGGCGCCGTATATTGAATCGGTCCGGGGCGGCACCGAAATTCTAGCCCGCACAGAGGGGCAAATTACAGCGGTCCGCTATCAAAATCAGCTGGGTCTCTCCTTTCACCCGGAGCTCTGTCCGGATAACCGGCTTTTTCAATATTTTCTGCAAATGGTCAGGCGTCACAATAAGAAAAATAATTCAGGCGTTATTTGATCCGGTCAATACGCCGGACGCTCCTGTTCCGCATATCAAAGGCCGTCTTCCATACGGAAGACGGCCTTGCGCTGCTCTGTTCTTCTCCCCCCGCACAGGATCACCCCTGTGACTGGAGCAGTTCCCGAACCTTAATGAAATGTCCCTGTGCCGCCTCAAGATAATCCCGGCTGACCGGGAAGGTCTGGGCAGTGCGCACAGCCTCGTCCAGCGCCTTTTCAGCAATGGAATCCACACTGAAAATCTCGCCGGGATAGTTCAGGTCCCGCAGCAGGTTCCAGGTCTTCTGTGAATACGCCACCGGCACAAAAGGGATCCCCAGACGCAGGGCCATCACGGCCATGTGCAGACGAACCGCGATCAGACAGCCGCAGCGTCTCAGCCCGGCAATCACACGGCCGCCGCAGTCATCGTGGGGAATGATCTCCATCTGTTCAGGAAAATCGGACAGACTGCGGATGGTATAGGCCGCAGACAGGTCGTTTTCCCGGCCCAAATCAAGGGCAAAAAGCAGGACGCGGTTTCCGGTTCTGCGGATAAACGCGTCTGCGGCGGCGGACATAGCGCGGTAAAGGGGCAGATTATCCATGCCCTCCCGCCGGTAAGCGGAAATCCCCAAACAGGCCTCTCCGCTGGCCTCTGGAATCCAGCCGTCGGGCAGCGTGAAGGCAATATCAGGGTAATAGGCACAGGCAATGCGGTTCTGCCGGAGATAGTCCGCGGAGTATTGCTCCCGCACCGTAATAAAATCATAGGACCGCAGCTTGTCCAAAAGCCTCCGTTCCGGAATACCGCTGGAAAACGGGCCGATGCTGCATCCGATCACAGCGGTGGGGATTCCCCTGGTCAGCTTCCGGCGCTGTCTTTCGCGGCGCATAAAGGTATACAGGCTCTGTATACGCCGGAGGATAAACCCGGAACCAATGACCGTCAGGGCAAAATCCAGCTTTTCCGGAGGCTCCAGCTCATAATCCAGCACATTCTCCACTGCGCGGAAGGGCAAGAGCAATTCCTTTTGCGGGGTTTGAATATAAAATCTGTGCTCCGGGAAATAGTATGCGGTCAGACGCATGAGCATGTCATCTCCAAAATTTCTGTCCAAATACCCATCGAGTAAAATGTTCATTATCCGCCGTTCCCCCTCTATTTCTGATTTTATCTCAGTCCGGCCAGCACCCGTTTTCTCCGGCGGCGCAGAGCCATGTAAAGCACAGGCGCAAAGGGCAGAAGCATCAGCTGTGTCCTGCGGTTCCTTGTAAGGTGCCGCTGGTCAGCCCCCTTGATCCATGTCCGGAAACGCCTGTCCCGCACCACCTTTCGAAATGCCGGATAGTTCTTCATGGCCTCGTTGCGCAGCACCTCACCATAAAGGCGCACTGCCCGGACTTTCAGCGCATCGTCACAGCTGTGACCATACCACTGAGAAAGCCGGTCTAAAAACCGAATGCAGCGCGCGGCCAAATCCTCCTTGCAGGAATAGGTCTCCGAACCATGCCGCTGGCAATAGCCGGCCACCACCTGATCAGCAATGCAAATTTTTCCGGCATCCCGCAGAAGCTGGGCATTGAAAAACGAATCCTCAGCAAAAATTTCTTCCCGGGGCTCAAACCGTACACCGGTGGCCATGAGGAATTCCCTTCGGTACAGCTTGTTCATCGCACTCTCACCAATTTCCAGCCGTGCCTCAAGAAAGCCCGCCACCCGATCAGGACGGTTTACCGCCGCCTCTGTGGGCAAGTGATAGAAAGGCGGATCAGCATCGTTTCCATAGACCAATGCGTAATTGGCAACCACAATGTCACAGTCCCCGGTCTTGGCATACATGGTCTCCAGCGCATGTGGATAATAAAAATCATCGCCGTCCAAAAAGGTCAGCCACGCCCCGGAAGCCTGTTCCATTCCCATATTCCTGGCCTGGGAAACACCGCGGTTTTCCGTATGGAACACTCGAATTCTCGGCTCTGGCCGGGCCAGCTCATTCAGCAGGGCGGCAGAGCCATCGTATGATCCGTCGTTGACAATAATCAATTCAAAGTCCGGCATTGTCTGTGCCATGACGCTCTGCACCGCCCGGCGCACATAAGGTTTCAAATTATAGACGGTCATAATAACGCTGATTTTGGGCATAATCCTCTCTCCTTTTCTGCATACCTGTCCCTGTCGGAGACACGGCAACGCCAAAAACGCAGTTTTCTTTCGAAAACTGCGTTTCAAAAATGTTCAAACGAAATCAGTATTTCTTCTGGCCATTATAGTTGTCCACAACATTACGGATATTCGCCACTCTGGTTGGAATATCAATGCTGCCCTTTTCATCAAATGCACTGGTTGCAAGCATACATGCTCTGACCTGCCAGTCGTCTGCGTTGTCCATATCAGTGAAATAATAGGTCCGGGGGGTAACCTCAATCTGATTTCCATTCTCGTCCGCCCCCTTCAGGGAGTAATTTTCCCGTCCAGTCACTTTGTTGAACATGGAGCAAAACTCCGCCCTGGTCATGGATTCAGCGGGCCGGAATGTCTCACCGTCACCCTGCATATAGCCGTTTGCGGTCATAATGTCAATGTAGACTTTATAGGGATTGGAACGGTCCAAATCTGAAAAGGATGCCGCGCCGGACTTCATCTGCAGTCCGAGGCCAAACACCACCAGCTTTGCAACCTCTCCGCGGGGGATGGTCCCAGTACCGGGGACATCCGTCTTCAGATCATCATAGGCACCTGTAGAACAAATGTAACCCACACCGCGCATCGCCCAATCAGAGATATTGTTTACTTTATCAGATATTACATAGTCCTTTTTCGTCTTGCCGCCTTTGCCCTGATCCACCAGACGCATGATCATGCTGCAGACCTGTTCTCTGGTTACCTCATCGTTGGGAGCCATCTGAATGCTCACCTTTGAACTCACATTTCCCTCCGCGTCCCGGGTCTCTGTAAACTTCGGTTCATAGCCAAAGATATAGGCATAGCCAAAGTTGTCAAGCACAACCTCTTCTGTCGGAAGGTTAGGCGGCAGAACCTCTGGCTCCTCGGTTTCTCCGGGCTTCTCGGTCTCCTCCGGCTTTGCGGATCCCTCCGGTTTTTCCGTCACTTCCGGAGTGTTTGTCTCCTCCGGCGGATTGGTTGCTTCAGGCGCCTGGGGCTCATTGCCGCTGGGACCAATATTGCCGCTGCCCCCACCAAAAATGACCGCACCGGTTCCGCTTATGTCCGCCTCATCTGTATGGAGCTGCCCTACGATTTTACCGGAGCCCGCGATCTTCGTTTCCGCCTCCGGCACACAGACCGTACCCGTAATCACAGAACTGCCTGTCAAACTGAATTTCTCAGCATTGGAGTATACGTTTCCGACAATTTCAGCCCCGCCGGACACGTCCAACTCTTCTGCATCCGCATAGACGCTGCCGAAAATCTGAACCTGACCGGATATACTGATCTTATCATGATCCGACTTGAGATACAGGCTAAACTGATCCGGGTCCCCGTTCTGATTGATAAACAGGTTGTCAAGTTTTTTTGTCTCCTCAAGATAGAAGTTCACACGGTTGTTGCCAATCACACGGATCACCGCGTCGCCGCTGGTCTTCAGCTCTCCTGCAGCAATGGTGACATCACCGGCCGCGGTATCAATCACCAGACCATCCCCATTGATGGTCAGCTTTTTAAAATAGGTATCCTCAGAGACCGTCAGAATACTGTTCCATTCATTCTGTCCTGATTTGACCTCGTTTTCAATGTCCGGAATATCGAACTCCGGATATTCACATCCGAGTTCTTCTGTCTCCTCATCTACAACAATTCTGCCCTCATAGGCCGGCCTGTTGTTCTTGTGAATCTCAATCTCTTTGGCGATCAGCGTTCCCGTCACGTCATTGCTGCCGCTGCCGCTGATCTCAATGGAATCCGCGGCATAGATACTGCCTTCCACACGGCCGGATCCGTCAATTTCCACCTCGCCCCTGGCGATCACCGCCAGGTCATATTTACCCGCATAGTCTGCCGGAGCATAGGCAAACGCCCCCGGTCCCGCTGCTGCAGCCATTGCCGCGGCACATGCCGCACTGATCCATTTCCTATTGATTTTCATTGCGATCTCCTCCTTCAATATTATGCTTGATGGCATATAACTGTTTGCTCATCATGAAATTCTACGGTCTTTTGCTCAAACAAAAAACCGCAATTCATAATATGAATTACGGTAGCTGGCTATCTCCCGTCCACGCGGGAGACCCTATAGTTTTGCGTCGCCATTTCACAATGGGTTTGCCTTTTCAAATCCTAATATTATATTACTACAAGGTTTTTGATTTGTCAACACAATTCTATACATTATATGACGAAATTTAAATATTTTTTTCAGGTCGTTCTGTTGGAATTTTAGATATTTTTCCCATTTTATCCAAAAGAGCGGCGGCCAGCGGCCGCCGCTCTTTCTCTGCATTTTTCCACCGCTCACAGCAGACTTTCCCCGGTCAGGGCGGCAACCAGCTGGCTCACATCAAAGGGCTTGGGAATAAAACCGGTCATTCCCGCCGCTTTTGCGTTTTCCTGGTCCTCCCGAAACGCGTTGGCAGTCATTGCAATGATCGGGACCTTTTGCGCGTCCGCCCGGTCCAGCGCCCGGATTTCCCTTGCGGCGGTCAGACCGTCTTTTACCGGCATCTGAATATCCATCAGAACCGCGTCATACCAGCCGGGCTCTGAACTGGAAAAACGGTCTGTCACCTGCTGCCCGTCCTCTGCCCAGTCAATCTCCACGCCCTGCAATTCCAGCAATGAGACTGTGATTTCCGCATTCAGCGCATTGTCCTCCGCCAGCAGGACCCGCATACCGCGAAGCGTTCCCGCCTTCTTTTGCCCGGCGTCATCCGGCTCCGTGGGAAGCTCTCCGCGGAAAACCGGCAGTTTAAGCCGGAAGGAAAACAAGGATCCCTCACCCACCTGGCTTTTCACCTGCAGAGTCCCTCCCATGAGCTTGACCAGACTGCTGCTGATGGACAGCCCAAGCCCGGTCCCCTGATGTCCGTTGCTCTGCGCGGCCTGTTCAAAGGAGTCAAAGATCCGCTCCATATCCCTTGGATCTATGCCGCTGCCGGTATCCTCCACCGTAAAGTAAAGCTCCGCCTGCTCCCCTTCGCGCATGGTCTCTGTCACGGAACAGCGTACCATTCCGCCCGGTCCGGTGAATTTACAGGCATTTGACAGTAAATTTGCAAGCACCTGCTTGATCCGCACTTCGTCTCCCACAAAACATTGGTTTTTGCAATCAGCCGCAAATTTGATTCCAACCCCATTCTGCCGGGCGTTAATCTGGAAGATATTGCGCAGCTGTTCAAAGAGCTCATCCACGGAAAAGGGGGCGACCGCAATCTGCATTTTATGGTTATCAATTTTTGCCATATCCAGCACGTCATTGATCAGCGACAGCAAAAACCGCGCGGAGTCGCCGATCTTATCCAGGTTTTGCCGCGCCGCCTCCGGCTGTACCCCCAGCATGCGTGTCAGATCCGTCAGCCCGATGATCGCGTTCATGGGGGTACGGATCTCATGGGACATTCTGGACAGAAAGTCCGACTTGATCTGTGCCGTTTCCTCGGCCTTTTCAACCTTAATCCGCATCTCCCGGCTCTTCATCCTAAAGTATACCAGCAGGAGCACCAGAAGCATAACCAGCCCCAAAAACACCACGCAGACCACAAGGGCGGCGACCGGATTTGAGTAGATCAAATTTTTCAGCGAGGTGTGATGCCCCTCCGTATCGGTGATATTCCGCGTGATAATATCCGCCACCTGTTCCTCCCGCAGGCTGTTCACACCCTTGCTGAGCACAGAATAAAAGGCCGGATCCGCGGGCTTCGCCAAAGCGATTGACAGGGGTATCTTGGTCTCCCCGCTGGTGCTCAGCACCACATTGGTATAGTAATTTTCGGAAAACAGCGCTTCCATATAGGAGGCGGGAATCATGGTAAAATCCGCCGACCCGTTGTTGACCGCACGTACGCAGTCCTCATAGTTCGGATAGTACACAACCTTGTCATAGGTCAGGTTTTTTCCCGGCTCCATCCCTGACATAACCGCGAGAACGTCATCCTCCGGATCGCCTGCATGCTTATTCCGCAGCATCATTTCGTCCAGCTCCGCATACTGCTTAGTAATAACCACATTCTTTTTATCCGCGGAATGCTGATCCCCCATAAAGCTGCTGGCAAGATCGGCCTTGCCGTTTTGTACCAGCTCCAGCATCTCTGTATAATTCTGCGCCACGATGAACTCAAACTGCATTCCCGTACTTTCCGAAATAAGCTGGAAAACCTCCGGCACAACCCCCTGATAGACGTCCTCCTTCTTATAATAGGTTGGAACACGGTCCTTGACCACCGCCACGCGGACCACACCTTTTTGCTGAATAAATGTCCGGTCCGCGTCCGAAAGTGTTACCGAATTATAAAAATAATTTGAAAAATACCGGTCGTAGAGCTCCTGAGCAAAACTGGGGTTTGCCGAGTATATCTCCGCCATGGCACCGTCCAGCTGTGCGCATACATCCGGCCGGTCCGCGGCGGCCACCAGATAATAGCCTTCGCTGGCAAACTTGGCTGCTACATTGTAGCCGTCATACAAAAAGAGGTCACTTCCCAGCATCAAATCAACCTCTCCGTTTTGGAGACAGTTTTCATAGTCCTCCTGGGCATCATAATACCTGATCTCACATTTGAGGTCATTGGAAATCAAAAATGTCTTCAGCTGTTCAATTTTCGTTTTACTTCTCTCCAAAACCCCAATGGTTTTCCCATTCATGGTGTTCTGGTCAAAACTCTTAATGGTAGGATCCTCCTCCCGGTAGATCAGAAGGGAATAATTATAGCCCATGGTATACTGGGGATAGGCGAAGTATTTCTCATACTCCGGCTGGTAATACATACCGCCCATCAGATCATATTCTCCCGCAATCATGCCGTCCAGCACTTCCGATGCGTCACCTGTGACAAACTCATATTCCCAGCCGGTATACTTGGACACCTCAATCAGCCAGTCATATACCATACCGCCGAAAGTCCCGTCCTCATACACCTCATTGAGCCCCCGCGTCTCTGGGAATGCAACTGTCAGAACCTTCGCCTTTTCTGCCGCTGATGCGGACGCAGGACAAACAATTCCCTGCACGAAAATCAGCAGTCCAGCTATATAAAAACAGATACTTCTCATGCTCTTTTCTTTTTTCATTCCGATCATCTCCAGCTGATCTTACAGTTATTTCTCCCGCCGCATCCCGGTTGTAACTGGAAAGACCGTATATTTTCTTGCTATTATATCATTTATACAGCAATTTGCAATAGAGATCTTAAAAGATTTTATTCCTGGGGCCAAAAAGGTTATAAGGAGATCCAATGCGTTTCCCTTTGGCGCTGTCCGAACAAAAAACAACCGTCCCAGACTTTGGCAAACTGTCACTTCACATCCTGATACAGTTTTAATGTCTGCCAGGTCACCGCATCCCAGTCGTGCTGTGACAGAATGGCATCCACCAGCTCTTCTGTCTGAGCCTTAGTCTGCTCCGGTTTAAAATCCCGGTCATAGAGCTCCGGATGCTCCAGCACATACTCCAGCCGTTCTTTCAGCGAGGCGGCACTGCCCTTTTCAAACGTATTCCCATAGCCCATGAGGACCTCCGTATTTTCTGGAATGTCGCTGACCAGAACCCTGGCCCTATAGCTTATGGCCTCCAGTAAACTGATTGGCATTCCCTCCACATCGCTGGGCAGCACATACAAATAGCAGTTTGAGAACAATTCCTCCAGTTCCCTGCCCTCTACAAACCCAATCAGAGCAACCCGCTCATCTCTTGCCGCCTTTTCCCGGACGGACTCGATATATGGCGCAGACGGCTCCAGTGCGCCCGCCACGATCAGCTTTTTGTCTGTCTTGAGACCGCTGAACGCTTCCAGCAGATAATCCAGTCCTTTTTCCGGTGTGATCCGGGCCAGAAACAAAATATAATCCCGGCCTGAAACACCGTATTTCCGGATTTGCTCCGGCGGCATTGGCTCCGCCGGATTCACCCCGTTGGGGATCACCAGGCTCTCCCGCTGATATTCGGTGCGGAAATACGCCTGCATATTTTTCGACAGCACAATCAGGGCATCTGCCTGCCGGGCCGCCGTCCTCTCCCCCAGCATCAGATACTTTGTGGCAAAGCCGCCCCACTTGGCCCGTTTCCAGTCCAGTCCATGGATGGTGGCCACCGTCTTTTTCCCAAAAAGCCGGGCGAGCCAAAGCATGGCACAGGGACCCTCCGCATGATAGTGCACCACATCATAACGATGAAAAAGCAGGTGCAGGGTCGCCAGCACCGAATAGAGCATGGCATTGAGACTGGACCTTTTGGAGGTGGGGATCTCAATCAGGTGAACGCCCCGATAGGTTTTCTGCCCCTTCTCTCCGCAGTTCCTGTTATAAACATAGACCTCATGCCCCAGCGCAGCCATCCGCACCGCCAGTTCCTCCACCACAATTTCAATACCGCCCACTCTGGACGGGATTCGTTTATGCCCTAGAATCGCAATCCTCATCTGTGACCCTCCTGTCGCAAAGCCTCATATTGCCGCACCAGCTTCTCACAGTAGGAACGGACATCATCAAATTCTTCCGCACTGCAGTTCTCTGTCATTCTCTCAAGAAGCTCCCGGTCATGCCAGAGTGCACTGATCTTATCGCGCAGATCTTCCGTATTTCCGCTCTCAAACAAAAGGCCCGTTTCCCCGTCCCGGATCAGCTCCGGGATGCCGCCGATCCGCGCGCCGATGACCGGCGTGTGGCAGGTGATGGATTCCAGCACGGAAAAGGGACAGTTTTCATACCACTCGGAGGGAAGGACGCTGTACCTTGCCTTTGCTATCCGCTCCTGCAAGGCTTCCCCAGTCTGAAACCCTACACATTCGGCATTCTTCACATCAGTCAGCAGATCTTCCAGCGGGCCGCTGCCCGCAAACTGAAATCGAATCTGCGGCAGGGCGCGGCAGACTTCGATGAGCGTCTCCATCCCCTTCTCATGGGAAAACCGACCGAAGTACAGCACATAATCTTCCTTGTTCATCCGTTCCGGTTTTGGCTCAGTCTCCGTCACAAAATTATGAAGGACCACATAACGCTTTTTCAATTCCGGATTGCTGTTCAGCTTGGTGCTGATAAAGGCGCTGGGATAGATGGTCAGGTCAATATGGCGGTATGTATTCAGCCTGTGATAGATCCAGCCCTCCAGCGCGCCCAGCGCACTGCGGAGCCGGGACTGATGGATACACCTGCCTCTGACACAGTTCCAATAGCCGTCCGTCACACATTTCTCACAGTTTTCATGGGTAACCGGATTATTCATCATATGATTTGGACAGGACAGCTGGACATCATGGGCTGTTAAAACGATTTTGACGGACCTCCCCAGCTTTTTCTCCGCCCGGCGCACTCCATAGATAACAGACGGTGTCAGCTGATAATTGAAATTGTTTAAATGCACAATGTCCGGCTGAAAATCGGCAATCACCTTCATGATCTTCCGTTTGGCTTCTCTGGAATAAATGATATGCAGGGGATAGGTCAGCTTTGCGAGGCCGCTGGAATGAAAATCCATATACTTCACATAGACGCCTGCCCGGTTGCCCACAATGCGTTTTGGATGATCCATGCCGAAATATTGAACCTGATGCCCCATGCGATCCAGCTGTTTTCCAACCTCAAACACATAGGTCTCCGCGCCGCCCTTGGGCATCAAATATTTGTTCACCATCAGAATTTTCATTTTTTATCTCCCATCCGCTGGCATGCGTGAAATTTTCATCACAATTTCAATGTAAAGTTTTATCCCAACTGCAAAGTTCTTTCCGCTATTTTTTTAAAATATGATGCCATTTCATAAACCATACAGCGGTCCTGCACAATCCCAGCTTTAAAAGGAAAACAGTCACTTTGATACGTTTAAAACCAAAATCACGGAGCCGAACTGCTCTGATGCTTCTTTATCTTGTGCATAGCCATAAACTCCCGAATGACCGTGTTTTTTCCCTCATTGAAATCTTTCCGCTTACCGCTGCATTCTCCAGCCCCCTTACCAATCCTTCCACATACCGCTTATAGATTACGGGGTCTAAGTATCCATGCGGATACGGGGCGTTTTCAATCAGTGCTTCAAACCTTTGGCTCAGCGTGTACTCATCCATGAATCTGCCAGGTTTAAAAGTCAAGGTCGAGGATGCCGCACGCCGGATATAAGTATAATATATACCCGAGTGAAAAACAATTTTTGAAAATGGCACACTGTAAGCATCGAAACGAAAATACGCGTCCTGTCCATTGCTGAGGTTCGTATGCCGGAGGTTATGCGCCTGAATGAACGCCGAAACAGGCTGTTCCAAAGGGCTGATCCCTCTCCGGCTGTCTCAAAATGTTCCCCAAAGCGCCCGGCAATCAAAAGTACCGCTCAGCCGGGGAATATTGATTTCTGTTCGCTTAACCGTACGCTCATCCCCGTCCAGCCAAACCGTTTTGAATCCAAATACGATGATATCCGCCTCATTCTGCTTATGTATCACCCGAATCCGGTCTTCCTGGGCGCAAGCTCATCACAGATTTCGCCGGAACGATCCGGGCTCCCATCATCCACCAGGATAATCTCAATATTTTTATGGATCTGATTCCGCATACTCTGCACGGACTGCCGAAGATATTTTTCCACGCAGTACACCGGCACGATAATGGATATATCAATCATCTCAAGCACCTCTGTTTTTTGCCTTCCGTTCATAAAATCAATATGCACAGCAGGCCTTTGTCCCGCACCGAAATATGTTCCTTTCCAAAGCTCCGTCAAGGCTGTCCGCGCTTTTCTTCCTGCACTTATGGATTCATCCTGATATGGATCTCTGCCATCTTAACCGCGGCCCGGTAAAGCCTCAGCCGCAGAAGCAGTGTCCTTAAAATCAAAAGCTTCATGCGGCTGCCCCTTGTATCATAGACCGCAAGCGGAACGTTTGCCAGACTCTCCCGCACCTTTTCCCGCTCCAGATACCGTTTGAGTTCGGCGGTTTTATCCGCTGATTTGACACTGTTCCCCGCTCTGGCCAGATTTTCCAAGGTCTTATACAGGCCGCCCACATAGCATTTTTCAACCATATCTTCAAACCGCTCTGATTCACAGGGCGCACCCTCAATGAATCGGTCAAACCTTCGGCTTATTGCATATTCCTGTTCGGCCCGATCCGGATTAAAAATTCCAGTCGCGGAGCCAGCACGTTTTTCCTGGATATAATACGGCTTTCGATTGAATACAATTTTGCCAAAGGGCCTGCTGTATACGTCAAACAGAAAATAGTTATCCTCTCCATTTTTCATAGCGTTAAAACGGGTGCCGCCCTCAGTCAGAAAGGCGCGCCGGAACAGACTGTTGACTGCCGTACCGCGCAAAAGGTGGCTCTTTCGGAAATTATCCCAATATTCAGCATAAGTGAATACCCCGCTGAGCGGAGGCAGGTCAATGCTTTCCCGTATTTTCCCCCTCCCTTTTTTCCGCCAAAAGATTCGCATGCCAAACATGACAATATCCGCATCGTTTGCCTTTGCAAGTTTGTAGTTGTCCTCAACCAGTTCCGGGGCAATGAGATCATCCGGGTCACAGAAGCAAAGGTATTCGCCTGACGCCGCGTCCATGCCCGCATTTCGCGCACAACCCACACCGCCGTTTTGCTGGTGGATTACCTGAATCCGGTCGTCCTCCCCTGCCAGCTCGTCACAAATTTCTCCGCAGCGGTCCGGACTCCCGTCATCCACCAGGATAATCTCAATGTTTTTATGAGTCTGATTGCGCATACTCTGCACGGACGCCCGAAGGTACTGTTCCACACCGTACACCGGAACGACAATGGATACATCAGCCATTTATTTTTCCTCCTGTGCTCTTATCAGTTCCTTTATTCAGGTTTCAGCCACTCTCTTATTTTCCCCAAAATGACCACTGTTTTATAGAGCCTCAATTTAAAAAGCATAACCATAACCCTTGTACTCTTGGCATGAATTTCACTCATTTTAACAGTACACAGCGTCTCGCGTATTCTTTCTTTGTCTGCGGCATATTTTAAAATATTTACCTTCTCATGCAAAGACAAATCCTTTCCAGCCCTAGAAATATTGCCCAGCGTGCGGCTCAACACCCACAAATACCTTGCCTTTACAGCACCGCCGCACAGGCCTTCGCAATACGGCAGAGCTGTTACCATCTCTTCAAAACGGCATGCAATCATATATTCATTTTCCGTGCGCTGCGGTTTATAAACCGTTGTGGACGCGCCGCTTCTTTTCATATAAGTATAATACATTTTGTCATTAAACACAATTTTATTAAATGGCGCACTGAACGCATCATAAACAAAATAGGTATCCTGACCATTACTCAAATTGGTATACCGTATATGATGTGCTTCTATAAATGAGCGCCGAAACATCCTGTTCCATACAGTCCCGCCAATCCCGAATTCCTGAAAACGATTCCAATAGCTCTCACGGTTGTATGCACCAAGTACGGGCGGGATCACGACCTCTTCGCGGTTCCGGCTCACTCCGTTTTCTTTTCTCCAGACGGTTTTATAGCCGAACGTGACCATATCTGCGTCATTTTCCTTTGCAATCCTGTAGTTATCCTCAATCAATACCGGGCTAACAAAATCATCTGGGTCGCAGAAGTACAAATACTCGCCCGACGCCGCATCCATTCCAGTATTGCGCGCATAGCCGGTTCCTTCATTCTCTTTATGAATGACCCGGACTCTGCTGTCTTTCGCCGCGTATTCATCACAGATGGCGCCGGAACGGTCCGTACTTCCATCATCCACCAAAATCACCTCAATATCCCGGTGGGTCTGGTTCAGAATGGAGTCAAGCGATGGTCTGATGTACTGCTCCACATTATAAACCGGCACAATAAAAGACACTTCCAATTCTTCTCCCCCTTATTACTGCGCAAATTTCCCGTCCAAACCGCACCTGCCGCGCCGGGAATTTTGCGCTGCCGCTCTGTCTTACACTGCTGCCGCCCTGTCCATATCACATGGCAGCCCGGCACTATCCTTTTGCCAGAACCCGCTTTTTCCATTCGCCCAGCCGCAGGATCAGCCGGTACTGCCTGTGTTTCAGCAGATGAAACTTGATTTTCTCACGTATTCCCTGAAAATATGACATGGGCACCTCCGCAACAGCGGCCTCTATCTCCTCTGCGGCCATCATCCCTTTCAATTTATCCAGCTTTTCACGTCTGGACAGGGGACAGGAGGGCTCCGCCATGTTTCCCAAGGTGATAATCACCGCCCGGATATAAAAATAGGCCACCAGACCCCTGTATTCATCCGGCCAGCCGGGAAAGGTCCGGACCACCTGTTTCAAGGTTTCGACCGCCTTTTGTTCACAGGCAAACATCTCCGGCTGGTACTGGCCCATAATGGAATCCCTCCGAATCAGGTAGCAGTAATACGCCTGCCGGTGAAATACAATGCGCGAAAAAGAAAGGCCCATACAGGTCAGATTGAAAACCGCATCCTCAACCACCCGCTGGCTTGTAAACCGCACATGATTTTCCTCCAAAAACGACCGGCGGTATAATCTGGTCCAGACCGTAAGCGAGAACGAGACCGCGTCCCGGAAACGGCGCCGAAGCTGTTCCGGCGTAAACACCCCCTCCAGGACTGGAAGATCGGCGGCGGGAACTGCCTCTGGATCTATATCGGGCGAATCAATGATCCCATGGCCAAACACGACCATGTCCGCCTGATGAATTTCCGCAAGGCGGAAGTTATCCTCAAGCAAATTCTTCTTCATCAGATCATCCGGATCACAAAAAAAGAGATACTTGCCATGCGCGCATTCCATCCCTGCATTCCGGGCGGCGCTGAGGCCCCTGTTTTCCTGGTGCAAAACCCGGACTCTGCTGTCGCCGTCCGCCAATTCATCACAGATTTTTCCGCATCCATCCGTGCTTCCGTCATCCACCAGGATCACTTCAATATCTCTGAGGGTCTGGTTCAGGACAGACGCCACAGAACGCCTGATATACGGCTTCACGTTATAGACCGGTATGATAACAGATACGTCAGCCATTCGTATCATCCTCCAGCTTCTTCCGGTAGCACCGCAGATACCGCTCGCTTACCGTATCCCAGAGGAACCCATCCGCAATGGTCTGGTGGGCGGCTTTTCCCATTTCCCGCCGCCGTTCCTCGTCCCTCAGAAGCTCCAAAATTTTTGCCGCCCATTCCTCCGTGTCAAAGCCATGCAGACAGACCCCGTTTTTCCCGTCCTGAATCAGGGTTACAGAACCGCCGTTGTATGTCGTCACTGCCACACTGGAAAAATACATAGCCTCCAGAAGCACCATGCCAAAGATCTCAAACTCCGTCGGAAGCAAAAAGACCTTGGCCCGCTCGTACAGGCACGAAATATATTTCTGCTCCAGCCGCTCCAGCCACGCGACATGGTCCGTAAGTCCCAGTTCCCGCATCCGCGCCCGAAAAAGCGCCTTATACGACTCGTCGCCGTCGCCCACAACCACAAGCTTTGCCCGGGGCTCCGCGTCCAGCACGTTCCGAAACGTTTCAAGCAGAAAAAGGCTTTGGCGCCTTGGCTCAAGCCGCCCAACATACAGTAAAATCTTTGCCGGGTCCGCCTGCACCCTTTGAACAAATTCCGGCAGCTGCCGGGTCTCCGGCGTGCAAAGGGCCGCGCGGTCAATACCCACATAGACGCGCTCTATCCGTTCCGGCCGAATACCCTTGCCGCGCAAAAACTGCTCTGCCAAAGCGCTTTTCACCATAAACTGGGTGTTCAGTTTTTTATAACGCCGTAAAAAGAACAGATCTACGATCCGGCACATCAAATTATACCGCTTGTTAAACGCCGCATAGTAAGGCCCATGCAGCAAGACCATCTTGTCCTTGAATTTTTTCGCGAATTTCCACGCCTGGTATTGGTTGTATTCGCTGATCTGCACCATATCATAAGCGCTTGCCAGGACATCCAGCCGCTTTGAGAAAACGCCGTTTTTCAGGATATTCTTTCCATGGACATAATACACCGTCACCTGTTTCCCATTCCCTGCCGGCACCTGAACCTGACGGTCCTCTCCTTTGGTCCAGAACGCCACATCACATTGATGCCCCTTCTGCACCAGGGCTTTGGCAAGTCCAAGCTCCTGAATATTATACGACTGTTTCTCCAGCAAAAATGTGTTGGGATAGTTTCTAATAATCAAGATGCGCACAGCCCGCTTCCTCTCTTCCATGTCCGACATAAAATTTTCTGCGGCTTTTAGAATATTATATCACAGTTTGGCAATTTTGCAAGACCGGGGAGCGGTAAAATATACCGCTTTGCCTCAGCGTGTCCATGTCCGCTGTTTACCGCTCGTAACAGAAAGAATAGCTGCGTCCTCTGTGTTTTGACCCAGTCCCAAACTAATTCCAACGGATCTGAGCAGCCGTTCAAGCGCGGCAAAGCCGTTCTGTGATGAACGGATTGCGGGATCGACCACCAGAGCCACTGTCAGCATCAAAAACTGACCCGCAGCGGAACAGACAGAGGAATCCGGATTTCTCTGCCTGTTCCTTTACACCTGCGATTTAGCACACAACTAAAATGCGGGTCCAAAATCCTTCAGCATATGCCGTTTTACGGCGGTTTGATAGCACCATACCATGGCCAGCAAGCGGTATGTGACGTTGATTGGATAATAAAAATAGGTATTATCTGTCATATAGGTCACAAACGCATAGAGACACATGACAAAGAGGCACTCTGCAGAAGCGTATGAATACCGCTTTGCCATCCATTTGATTCGGAAACGCAGGTCATACCAAACCCAAACAAACCACATGACAAAGCCCAGCTCAATGAACAGCTCCAAAAACACATTGTGCGTCAGTCCGATTCCCTCGTGGGTTTCACTGTAATTATACAAAAACCGAATTCCCTGTCCAAGGAACGTTGGCGATACTTCAAAAAAGTCATCATAATATGCATAGATTCTTTGCCGGCCCATAAGATTGATTCCCAATCTGCGCATATATTCTATAAACTCCCCATTTTTCACCACAACAACATAAAGAAAACACAGCGCCCCTATGCATACGGCAGTCCAAAAGTAAAGACGGCACTTATTGGACGTCCGGAAACACTTGACTGCAATGCCAAAGAGCAAGGCTATTCCGACTGCCAACACAGCAATCCTCTTGAGCGCCACCGTAAAGAAAAAAAACGCAGGGATCAACAGCAAAACATTTTTCCACCAAGGCGTCCCTTCATCCTTATACAGTATAAAATAAAGTATATACGGCCCCCAGCCAAATACCATGTCGTGCAGCTCCATCCTGCGGATCACGCTGCCCGTTTCATTGGCAAAAGAGGTGAGCAAGGTAGCATATTCAGAGAACAAAGGTCCAAAGCCATACTGAACACCAACCTCAATCAAGACAGCAAAATTGGCGGCGCACATCGCATAAAAGGTATAATAAATGGATTTTTTTCCAAACAAATAAAAGGCTGAACAGAAGTACAGAATATTTGTCAGCATATAGACAATATTCTTGGTTCCACGTATAATATAGTCCGTTGTCTGGAAATCCTTGGTCCAGATCATCAGAGACCAGAGCCAGAACAGAAAAAACGGAGCAAAGTACATGGCGGCAAACTTACCGCAGAATTTCATCCGCTCAAAATTCGGCTTTATGAGAAAAACAAGCGCTGCTATGGCTGTGACGAAACAGCTGACGATATACTTAACCCCTACCGGCAGACGGTAACAGGCACAGTAAAAGCTGAGAAAGGAGAGAAAAATGTAAAGGCCTGCCATAAGTGTATGTATAACTCCGGACTTTTGTGTCTTCTCCATTTTTCTCTCCCTTCCCGTCCATGTGTTCCGCTCCCCCGAACTGACTCAGTTTACATCCACAACGACAATTTCCGGCCGGTTGTTGACCCGCCATTCATAGCTATGAGAAGTTCCCAGGCCCCGGCTCACCACCACCGTGCTTCCGCAGAGCTCACGCATACCGCTGGTCAGCTTTGGGAAAAGGCCCTGATCCGGCGAATACAGCCCGTCGGTGAACGGAAGCCGTACCATCCCGCCGTGCGCGTGGCCGCACAGCACAAGATCAAAGGGATACCCTTCCATGTCTGACAGAAAACCCTCGGGATAGTGGGACAGAAGCACGGTAAAACCCTGCTCGTCGCTCAGCTTCCTGAGCATATTTTGGGATCCCGTGTACCTCAAAATATCGAATGCATTCTTGCAGACCCCGCCGATTTTCAGCTTGTTGCGTCCCACCTTCACCTCTACGTACTTGTTGTCAAAGCAGATAGCTCCCGCCTCTTCCATATCCTTAATCAGCGTGCTGTTCTTATTATATAGAATATCCTGATACTCATGATTCCCCCAACTATAAAACACAGGGGCAATCTCTGTCAGCCGTTTCACCAGGCGAATCACCATGGAATGATCCGGATTATCCTCCATGGTCATGTCCCCCACAACCGCAATAATATCCGGGTGCAGCGCCGCAACCTTTTTTACCAAATCCGCATTATCCGGCCCGAATTCTTTCAAATGTAGATCCGACAGTTCCAGAATCCGGAGCCCGGATATATTTTTTTCAGTGTCCATGTGGTAAAATGTCACGGAGAGTTTTTGATTTTGGACATGATTATACAAACCCCCGCCCGCAAGCGCAGCAATGCATACCAGAATTATTATAACTTTTGTATACTTTCGATGTACTTTCATATACAGTTTCCTCTCCGTATCTAACTAAAACGCCCAGACAGGCCTATTTTACGTTGCCATCCGCATTGTCTGGCTCTTGTTTCATCGGCCCCAGCGAACGGATTGCCCTGCGCAGCAGCTCCCGGATGCTATAAAGATTCTCCGCTGTGCTCTCCGCAATTCCGACCTCAAACATGACCGGGAAAACCGCCTCGGTATTATAGTGCTCTGCCATCTCCCGCAGACGCTCCGCATAGGCATACGCTTTGCTGTGGGTACAGTTCTCCAGGAACAGCAGGAACATGCCGTCATTGTTATAACCGGCAAACAGGCCATCCTCCTCAATTCTCTTGATAAAGCCGCCGAACTGGTGGAGCAGGATATCCCCGTCTCTGCGGGTAAAATTGGGACTGCTGAACAGTCTCAGCTCCAGCTTGCAGACCAGGCACACAAAGTTCTCCGGCAGCAGCTTCTCCTCATACTGTTCGATCATAATATCGCACCGGTTCCGGTTCGGCAGGCCGGTCTTCCGGTCCGTATACATGAAGTACTCAATGAAATCGCCGATCCGGCCCAGCACCACCGCGCCCACACAGCCAAAGGTAAAGAAGAAGATCAGGGCCAGCGCCAGATAGATGTTCATATTATATTTCTCTTTCACGGAAATACTGGTCCGCATGGCCAGATTATCCGCCCCGTTTTTCTCATTGAATTCAGCAATGGTTGGAATGGTCGCAGCATACAGTTCGTTCATATTTTCGGCAATTTTCTTGATCTCCTCCGTTGCCCGCCTGGCCAAATCGCTGTCCCGGTCATCCAGAATGGACGGGTCGCTGAAGGTCTGAAGGATTTCTTCACAGCTGTCAAGGCTTGTTTCCAGATTGATCTGCCGGTCCTGGAGCTCCACCAGCTGATTGATTAGCTTATCATAGGTGGTTTCCGCCTTCTCCCGCTTCTCATTGGATCCATAATTGTCCTCCACATTGTTGATAATCAGCCCCTGGTTGCTGCCGTTCCCGCTGCCAAAGCTGTAGTTGAAATCATTTTCCTCCAGCGTCTTGTCGCCGAACTGGCGGATGATCGTTCTCGCCTCTTCCAGATGCGCCTTGCAGTTTTCAATCTCGTAAATATACTGTGATCTGTTGTTTTCATACCGCTTCAACAAAAGCTCTTTATCATTCACCAGACGGTTGTTCAGAATAAAAGCGTATGTGTCCGGAATCGCATAGTCCTGAATGGAAGCGTAGGCCTCTTTCAGATCGCTGAAGGAATAGCCTGTGTCCGCGCTCCTGAAATTGGGGTAATTCTCGGCCCGGGATTCCAGATAATAAATGATTTCCTTCGCGGTCTTTTCCAGCATTTCCACACAGTCCACGTAGTCGTACTGCTCTGTGGTAACATTGGTGGCGTTATTGGGGAAAATCGCATAATCCACATACTTCCGGCAGTAGAGAGAAAAATAGTTGGTCAGAAGCGAGTCCAGCACATCCCGCGCGTAATCCTTGTTTTTATCGCTGCCCACCGTATAGCTCACCTGATAATTGGTGGGGAAATAGGAGTACTCGTCACCCAGCTTCAGGGCATTCTCTCTTTTCTCATCCTCCTCCGGCGGTATGATCTCCCGAATACTGCACTTGGAACGAATGCTCTCCACGTTGGTTGAGAGACCTAGATCATGGATCACATCTGTAATCACCGCCGCCGAATTGATCTCTGTGCTGTCAATTCCCGATCCGTCCGGATTCAGTCCGTCCACTGCCGACGCATTGGTATACTCCATCACTGCGGTTGCCGTATAGGTCTGATTTTTGTTTCCATACCAATAGATCAGCGCGCTTCCGATGATGGTGATCAGAACAATGATATACTTCCAGCGCGCAAGATATCTGAATACCTGAAATTTTCTCATCGCACTTCCTCCCGCTCCGGCGCCGCCGCTGTCTCTTCCTGCGGTCCGGCAGTCTGCCCGCCCTTCATCTTCTTCCTCAGCGCGCAGAAGCAATAGGCCGCCAGCAGCGCGATCAGCGTGATCAGGGCCACGCGTTTATAGTGGATCCGGTCGATCAACGACGGCTTTTTCTTCTCAAAGGTGATATAGTTTCTTGTCTTCTCCAGGGTGTACGTATTGTCCAAAACCACGATCTGGTCCACAATCTCCTCCATTTTCTCCCGGATCTCCTCCGCCAGCTTATCGGCGTGCTGCCGCTGGGCGTCGGTGGTGTCCTGCCACATTTTCTCGGCCCGGTCCCAGTTGTAAACCGCGTCCAGCTGAAGCTGTTTCGCGGCATTCAGCCGCTGTTCCGCCGCCTTGGCCAAATCGTCAATTCCCGTCTTGGTCCTTGACATATAAAACTCGTCCTCCTGGTCATAGGTAGGAATCAAAATAGACGACGTCATAGCCTTGTTATACTCGTCAATGGTTGACAGCCTGGCCTGATTTTCTTTCATGTTTTGCGCATAGCTCCGGTCCAGCCGGTGATTGATAAAAACCAGCCGGTCAATCTGCTGCTGCTTATCCTTGGCAATGCCGTTCTCCCAAATATAGGAGTTAAAATTTGCCAAATCATAATTTGTAAGGTTCTCTACCAATTTGCGGCAGGCCTTAAAGGTGTCCCCGCTTTCCGAAACAAAGGAGCCCGCCTCATTGATCCGCATATCCAGATAGCGGTCGATTCGGCTGGTCATGAGGCTCAGATACAGACTGATTTCGCTGTAATCCCACTGGTCATAGCTCATTTCCATGTCCTCAAGGATTTTTGCCGTGATAATATGCTCCCCGTAAAACTTTTCCTTATAGCAGTTGAGAATCAGGTCCAGCATATCTTCCGCCGAGATCTCCCCCATGCCAAAAGCGGGTTTTTTAAAGGTCAAATTGTAGGAGGAATTGATATAGTAATCCGCCTCCGACGCATAGTTCCGGTTGGAGAATGGCGAAATGCTCAGGGCATCCACAAGCTCCTGCGGTTCCACAACGCCCTCCAGCCCCGCGGCTTTGATTGACTGCTCTGCCACATCCAGCGAACGAAGATCCGAGATATTGAACCGCGTTCCATTTGGGTTCTTCCCCTTGGAACTCTCCTCATAGTTCCAGGACAGGACGGCCCTCGCCGTATACTGCGCGTCCAGCAGATACATGGAAGATGCCAGAACCGCGGCGCACAGGGCCGTCAGGACCAGCGCTTTCCAACGCAGGACAAGGATATTCAGCACAAAATCCATCTTGAAAATCTGGGTGAGGTAGGAAAGCCTGAAATCCTCAAGGCGAAGCCGCCGCTTCCTACCCGCGGCACGGGCGCGCCTTCTCCGCCAAAACGCTTTGATCCGAGGCTCTTGCCCCGGCTTATTCTCACAGGGCTTATTTCCCTTTGGCTTTGCCATCCGAACCAACCTCCTTTTTCCATATGATCTGTTTCGCGAGACCCATACAGTACGAAAACTCCTCCGTTTTCCGGAACAATACCCAAATACACCCCGCCCCCAGGGCAGCGGCGGCAAGGCCGCGCGCCGCAATGTCCAAAATCAGAAGCGGCGTACGAATCATCCCGCACAACAGACCGGCCGCGGCCATACAGATTATGGTTAAAGCGCCCATGCCCAGCCATGCCAGCAAGCTCGTACGGGGGCTGGCGTCCAGCCGCTCCCGGTAGAGAAGCACTGTTTTCAGAATGATCTGAAGCACCAGTGAAATGGTAGTCCCGAGAAAGATCCCCGCCATGCCCCACAGCTTTCCCAGAAAGATGGAGACAATCAGGTTTGCCGTACTCCCAATGATCGATATATTTTTATCCCTGGAAAACAGTCCGGCCGCAACCACCGTCTTCCAAAGGGGTTCTCGTGCGATAAACAAAAAGACGTTAAATACGCTGATATACAGCGTCGGGGCGCTGATGATATAATCCGTGCCGATCCAGAACTGGATAAAGGGCGTCAAAACGCTGTACAGAATCACCGCCACAACAAAGCCTATGGTGGACAGCAGGAACTCCGCGCGGCGGAATACTGCGTCCACACGCCTGGGCGTTTCGGTCACCATCAGGTTTCCGATGCCTCCGGCTATGGCTTCTGTTCCCTTTCGGAACAGCGTCATCACCGCGTTCATGATCATGGCGTAGTTTGAATAAATTCCAATCTGGTAGGTGCTCACCAGCACAGAAATCAAGATATTGTCTGTGGAGGAAGTGATCCGCCCTGACACATCCCCAACGAAGATATGCCGGATATTTTTCATAACATCCCGCTTTTCCTCTGGCAGGGCTCTGGCACGGTTACGCCTGATATAGGGGTATCGCCTGTCCGCTGCCCAGGATATGACCAGATTTGCCCCCGCAGAACCGATTATCTGAACCACCAGGTACAGGATATAATTTCTGGAAAGGACCAGAACCGCCACATTGACGCCGGTCATAATCACGCTGGCCGCAAGCATCACCAGCGACACCACATAGTTCTGCTGATCCGCATTCAAAAGCGAACGCTTATAGGCAAACAGATAGGATGACGCTGTCTGCAGGACAAAAAGGAGAAAGACAACCCGGATATAGTCCGTTGTAAATTCCGTCCCCTTCACGATGAACTGAATGAAAGGCGTCAGCGCCAGACCAATCACCACAATGGCCGCCGCAATGATCCTGTATGCCCGCTTGAACAGACCCATCAGGCGCTTTACCGCCTCCACGTCCCGCTCAGCAAGCGGCCTGTAAAGGTTATACACAATGGCGGTTCCCACGCCCAGCTCTGCGAGCGACATCATGGCTATCACTTCATTGAACAGGCCGTTGAGGCCGTTGAAGCTGATTCCAAGAACCCTGACAAACGCGGTCCTGGTGACAAAGCTGGTGAGAATGGCCGCAGCCTGCAGCAGCATACCCACCTTGGCGTTTCTAATGCTCTTTGCTGTCCTTGAAGCTTCCAATGGCCTTCCCTTCCCCGTTCCTCATGATTATCAATCCCTGAAATACAAATCTCTGGTATAGACCTTATTCAATACATCATTCAAATCCGCGCTGCAGCGGTTTGCCAAAATCACATCGGCTTCCGCCTTGAAAACCTCCAGCTCCCGGATCACCTGCATATCCATGAAGGTCCCCTCCTTCAGCAGGGGCTCAAAGATAACCACCCGGATTCCCTTATTCCGGATCCGTTCCATAACCTTCTGAATGGAGGACTGCCGAAAATTGTCAGATTTCTGTTTCATGGTCAGCCGGTATACGCCCACTGTCTTTGGGTGTCTGGCAATGACCCGGCCGGCTACGAAATCCATCCGGGTTTCATTGGCCTCTACCACCGCCCGAATAATCTTATTTGGAACCTGTTCAAAATTTGCCAGCATCTGGCGGGTATCCTTTGGCAGACAGTAACCCCCATAGCCAAAGGACGGGTTGTTATAGTGGCCGCCGATCCGGGGATCCAAACATACGCCGTCAATGATCTGACGGGTGTCAAGACCCATCAGCTCAGCGTAGCTGTCCAGCTCATTGAAAAACGCCACCCGCATCGCGAGATAGGTATTGGCAAACAGCTTGATGGCCTCCGCCTCGGTGGCGGCAGGAAACAGCATGGGAATCTCCGTTTTGCAGGCACCTCCGGCCAGCAGACCGGCGAACGTCTCCGCCGCATCCCGCAGCTCTGCGGCTCCCTTTGGCACGCCCACCACAATCCGGGAGGGATAGAGGTTGTCATACAAAGCCTTCCCCTCCCGCAGGAACTCCGGTGAAAAGAGAATCCGGGCATCCGGTAACCGTTCCATGAGGGATTCCGTATAACCCACCGGCACCGTGGATTTGACCACGATCACCGCCTGCGGCGCAATGGAGCGCACCTGCTCTGCCACCGTTTCCACAGTGGAAGTATTGAAGTAATTTTTCTCCGGATCATAATCGGTGGGCGTTGAAATCACCACATAATCCGCTTCCCGGAACGCCTCCTCCGGGTCTGTTGTGGCAGACAAGTCAAGCTCCCGTTCTTTCAAGTACGTCTCAATTTCAGGATCGGCAATGGGTGAAATCCGGCTATTGATCTGCGCCGCCTTTTCCGGCACCACATCATAGGCCAGCACTGTTTGATGCTGGGCCAGCAAAACCGCATTGGACAATCCGACATATCCCATTCCCGCAACCGCTATTTTCATAGAATTCTCCATTCCGCCGCTTCACACGGCAAAGAAATAATATTAAACTATATCTCCACACACCGCATTGCAGGCGGCAGGGCTCCCGGAAAACAGAGCCCCTTTGGCGACATTTTCCGGGAAAAGGAGCAGCAACCGCCCACAGCGACGGTTTGCATCCGCAAACCGAGCGAAAAGGCGGGCTACGACGTCATCTCCCTTCGCCTTTCAGCATGACCACTGCCGTGCGCAGCATAATCTTGATATCCATCGCCACCGAACGGTGCAGGATATATTCAATATCCAGATCGACCCATTCATCAAAGGACAGGTCATTCCTGTTGGGCTGAACCTGCCACAGGCCCGTAATGCCGGGTGTCACGGTCAGCCGGATCATCTGATATTTTGTATATTGCTCCACCTCTTTTGGAATAGGAGGCCGCGGGCCAATCACGGCCATATCGCCCTTGAGCACATTGAAAAACTGCGGCAGCTCATCCAGGCTGGTCTTTCTCAGAAACCGTCCGAACTTGGTGACGCGGGGGTCATTCTTAATTTTGAACACCGGTCCGTCCATCTCATTTGCCTGCAAAAGACTCTCCTTCATCTGGTCCGCGCCAGGGACCATGGTCCTGAATTTATAGAGCTGAAACTCTTTTCCGTGCCGGCCAGTCCGCGTCTGGCAAAATATCGGGTTGTCCTTTGGGTCCATACAGAAGATAATCAAAGTGATCAGCAGCATGGGAATGGAAAAAACCAACAGCGCAATCAACGCCATGGTTATATCAATCGCCCGTTTTACATACCAAAATTTCTTTTTATCCACCTGCTGCATTCTGCCCAGAACTTCAGCGACCTGCTCTTTTTCCTTCTCATCCTTAACCATATCTGCTGTCAAAAAAGGCATTTCTTATCACCGTCCTGCGAACAGAGGGACCATTCCCTCCATTCTGATTTTTTGCCGCGTATAAGTTCGTGCCCATGCGGTTATCATAAGATGGGTCATAGAATCATAACGGCGCGCAGTACATAGTGTCCTGCAAAGTAAAAAAATAAAACCGCAATCCAGAATATGAATTACGGTAACTGGCTATCTCCCGCCAGACCAGGAGACCCTATAGCTTTGCGCCGCCATTTCACAATGGGTTTGCCATTATCCAATTTTAAACTGCTGATAGTATATATATATTACTACAATGCCATAAATTTGTCAACAAAATAGCAGATATAGATATCTCTTGCATGTATCAAGTTATTATAACATTTCCCGCCGCAAAAAGCAATAGACTTTGAGGCAAAATCCACGCTTTCTACAAATTCCCTATCCATTTTTATGAAAATGTACTATATTTTTCTCCTTTATGGCATATCAGGGCGATTTCCAGTAAAAAACCAAATTGTCAGTTCCGGACACGCCTCCACTCCTCCATGACCCAGGCGCGTTCCTCCAACAGTTTCCGGTCCTGTCCCGCATACTGGAGCAGATGGTTCAGCCTCCCCAGCAGGCCGCACAGATACCTCTCCGGCGTGCCCTCATATCCTGTATGGCGCAGATGGTCGGCCACGCCGAACCTTTTGCAGTAGTAGAGCTCCTGCCGTACCTCTCTGCGGTATTCGGGCGGGACATCCACCTTGTCATTGACCACAAGGCCTGTCACCAGCTGGCGCTGTCCTGCGTCTGCAAGTACAATCTTGTTCCTGTTGATATAAAATCCCGCCTGGCGCAGAAGTCCGTTTACGAACTCGTATACCGCACGGGGATCAAAGTCACCGGAAAATGTCAGGTCGTCACAGTACCGGGTATAACGGATCTGTCTCGCCCTGCACCATGCCCCGGTCTCCATGTCAAAATCCTTCATGACAATGTTTGCGATGGCGGGCGAGGAAGGAGCCCCCTGGGGCAGGCAGTCCCGGTCATAGCACAGCATGGTCAGCAGGACGCGGAGAGGCTCCGCGTATATACGGTCTGGGAAAACGCTGTCCTTGACCGAGGCATAGAGGATATGGTCATAAAACCGGTAGATATCAAGCTTTAAAACCCGTTTTTGCCGGCAATGGGGTTCCGCGTTGCACCGAAGGCTTACGCCGAATCGGTACGCGGCTGCATACGGCGAAATGGGCATATGGAAAAGCAGCGTGCGATAGACCGCCCGCTGTATGGCCTTCAAAATTTCATCGGGAACGGAGAGCCGCCGATGGCTGCCGTCCGCCTTGGGAATCCGCACCGTGCGGTAATGCCGGTCACGGTGATAGCTGACAGCATACAGGGTCTTTGGCTCAAACCCAAGATCCCGGGCCAGCGTCTGGATATCACGGTATACAACCATCGGCCTCCTCCTTTCCGCCGAAACAGTACCAATGTGCATATCGGACAAGCAAGGCGCATCCTTTGCAAACGCAGTTTGCCGAAATGCGCTGCGATTGGCCGATTGAGCAAAGCGAATCTCTTCGCTTTTGTTTCCCCGGCCGCGACTCGCGGCCGGTGTCTGACAGACTTTTACTACTGTTTCGCTGCCGGGGCAAAGATACGCCGCCGGACAAATAAGAATCCTTTTTTATTATAGCATGAAAAATTTTTTTTGCAATATCCGTTTTTGCTGAAGCAGCAATCGGCACAAATCAACTTATCAAATCAAAATTCTACTTTTTCCGCTTCTCAATCTCCTTTAAGGTCAGTCTTTTGATCGCCTCCAGATTTGCCATATTCTGATCTATGTACCGCACCATTCCCTGGAGATTCCCAATTTCCTCCGCATGCACAGGTGCGTCAATCAAATAGGACGGGGATACCCCGAGAAACTCTGAAATTTTATAAACTGTTTTCAGGCGCACATCTACCTGACCGTTCTCGATTTCCTGAATGGTCCGCAGACTGAGCTTTGCGCCGCTTGACAAATCCCTTGCCGAAAGGTAAGCGCCGCACCGCAGCCGTTTTACATTTTCAGACAGAGTATTTTTTAGTTGTTGGAACGTCATAAGACATACCTCCTCGTATAATGATGGGACTATTCTATCTGAAATTCCTGTCTATTGCACTCTCTTTTTGCCAAATGGTGCAGAATAGTGCGTAAAAGTCGCAGAAAAATAGTTTGCATAAATGTTACAATTATGTTACAATGTCTTGGCCGTCTTTTTTGACGTGAAGTCATTTTTTATTTTTACTTTTTAGCTCATCTTTTTTGGGGTATCAAATTTTATATCATCAGGAGGGTTTTATTTCATGATCACATATCAACTCACAGAAGAAAAATTCACATTGGACGGGGAACCGTATACCGGATATGGCGTTGCTGGATTTCTGGATGGCCAAAAGGTGTCGGAGGTTCGGAATATATCCTGTAACCGTGCCTACATAGAGGATTTAGTCCGCCTTTGCCGCGCATATCAGGTTGCCCTGGTGCATCTGCGGGATGTTGCGGAGGATTATATCACAGATTAAAAGCAAAAAAGAGACGGCTTACAGCTGTCTCTTTTTGGTTCCGCGGTCGACATAAGGCCGCCGGATCTGAAAACTGCCCCGAAACACGGGCTTTTCCACAGCGTTCTCAGCCCTTGCACTGCTGATATCCCCGCTTCCCTTAAAGTGCGGTGTCTTATGCCTATGTATGCTGTTCAATCAGCAAAACGGAAGATGGATTTTGCCAGGCAGAATCCATCTTCCGTTCACTGAATCAGCGTATCTGCTGGGACAGCCGCTCCACATACGCCCGCATTTCCTGCTTGGAATGTATGTCATGGGTGCCGTCTATGACAGCCTGCTGCTGTTCCTTGGACAGGCCCGCAAAATATGCCATGGCCTCTGTGTTCTGGGCCAGCGCCATGCCGAGCCCCATTGGGACTTCTCCGTTTGTCAGATTCATAAAACCGCCGCAGCCTTTCTGCCCACAGTTCAAATAAATTGATTCCACCGCGCCTTATTGTGGGCATATCAGGCGCGTTCTTGCATGAACAAAAACGCAGTCCGCTGCGCCCTTCCGGCGCATTCACACATTTGTCATGCGTTTTTGCCTCATCCATAGTTTTTCCTGTATCAGCCAGTCTTATGCGGTCTCTATGCGCAAAACAGAGCAAAAAACATCCGAAGAGGCGGTACCGCCGGACAGCTGAAAACAATTTTTCCTTTTACCCCCTGTTTTCTGCATCTTACCCCCTGTTTTCTGCCTGTTGGGTGAAACCTCTTTACAAACCCATTCCAAAGGATTATAATGACCCAAGGATGAAACAGGGGAGGCGAGGACTTGAAAATCAGAATTGAGGTGGAGGCCGGACTGCCGGAAAATGAGGTGGTAATCCGGTGCCGGGAGGTGGACAGTACGGTCCAGAAAATCCAGCAGTATATAGCCCAGGCATGCCAGAGCGCAAATATGATCTTCTACAAAGACAGCGCGGAGTACTATCTGCCGCTGGAATCCATCCTGTTTTTTGAGACCTCCCCGCACGGCATTGACGCCCACACCGCGGAAGATGTCTTTCAGACCCGGCATAAGCTCTACGAGTTGGAGGAGCTCCTTCCGTTCTGCTTTATCCGGATCTCAAAATCCACCATCCTCAATGTGGACCACATTTACTCCATTGACCGGAACCTGACCTCTGCCGCGTGCGTCCAGTTCACCCACAGCTACAAGCAGGTCTATGTGTCCCGCAGCTATTATAAGACATTGAAGATCCGAATCGAAGAGAGGAGAAATTATCATGCATAAGAAAAGAAACATTGTCTGGGGACTGACCCTTATCCTTGGCGCTCTGCTGGTGATTTTCAGCCAGCTTGGCTATTTTGACACAGTGGGAATTCCCAGTCTCATCATCACCATCCTGCTGATTCCTGTCATCATTCTCAGCGCAGCCAGCCTGAACTTTTCGGGCATTTTATTCCCGCTGGCGATCCTTGGAATTCTGTACGACGATGTGCTGGGCATCCAGGCTCTGACACCCTGGCCCATCCTGATTGCCGCGCTTCTGCTGAGTCTTGGGCTCACCTTTCTGTTCCCGCGGCATCAGCGCTGGCATCATCACAGCGATGCCGGCGAGGGGTTTGATAAGGTCATCAATGAGCCGGACAGCAGCGACATCAATCTGGTAAACAAGTTCTGCGGCAGCATCAAATACATTAACACCCAAACCCTGCGGAACATGACCATTGACAGCGCCTTCGGCGGCCTGAAGGTCTATTTTGACCATGCTGATATTGCGGAAAGTCAGGCCCGTATTGATATGGAACTGAGCTTTTCCGGTGTGGAGCTCTTCATTCCCCGGGAATGGAAGGTCGTGGACAATGTAAATTATATTCTGGGCGGCTCAGATGAGAAGGGCACCGAGGCTGACATCACGTGCAAAACTCTGGTGCTGGACGGCAAGGCCAGCTTTTCCGGCATCACCATCCGGCACATCTGATACCCCAGACGTAAGAACTTCAAAATTTTTATGATCAGAAAGGAAAATTTCCAATGGATATTCGGGAAAAAATGAAACTGGGCATGCTGTACACGGATCTGGGCGAGGAGAATCTGGAGCGGGAACGCTTTGCCTGTCAGGAGCTTCTCTATGATTACAACCATACCCGGGTCACCGAGACGGAAAAACGAAAGGCTGTCCTCAGAGAGCTTCTGGGGGAGGTGGGTGACGAGGTGTGGATTGAGCCGCCCCTGCACCTGGCCTACGGAAAGCGAACCCATATCGGGAACTTTTTTTACGCCAACTTCAATCTGGTGATTGTGGACGATATTGACGTGTTTATCGGCGACCATGTGATGATTGCGCCCAACGTGACCATCTCGGCCACCGGGCATCCGGTCCACCCGGACCTGCGGAAGGACGGCTCCCAGTTCTCCCTGCCCGTCCGTATTGGCAATGACGTGTGGATCGGCGCCAATGCCACGATCCTGCCAGGAGTCTCCATCGGGGACGGCTCTGTGATCGGCGCGGGCAGCGTGGTGACCCGGGACATTCCGGCCAATGTGGTGGCCTTTGGGGTACCCTGCCGCACGGTCCGGCCCATTACGGAACGGGATCGGAATTACTGTTACAGAGACCGGCAGGCGGAGAAATAAACCCGCGTTAAGCCTTGACAAATATCCGGATCTGTGTTATCCTGATGGACGAAATCAAGCGAAGATAGGAGTGGAAACGATTGCGGAATTTTTCTTGCTAATGGCTTTGGTATGACAGATTGATACTGATCCGGCGCGCCCTCGGGAGCGCCGCGCCAGCGCGGGGCAGTCCAATGCCCGCCTGGTTTGTCGTGGCCAAACGCACAGCCCTGTCCTCTGTTCCGCGGAAAGGCATTCTGCCTGCCGTAGGGGGATACGAAAGGGAGCGCCAGTCTTCTCTCTGCTGTGCGTGCAAGAACGTATTCTCTGCGTTTCCACCCGCCCATATATGCGATCCGGCGCAATGTGCCGGTCTTTTTGGTGCTGTTGTTGGCAAAGCCGCAGGGAACTTGCGTTCCTGCGGCTTTTTATTGTGCCCAGGTTTCCTACAGGCATAAGCGCATTTGCGGCCCTGTCAAGAAAGACGGGCGGAAAAACCAGGGCTACCAAAAGAACAAGGCTTCAGCCGAGATTTTTTGCGAAAGAGGAGCGAAGCGCGTTGCTTAATTAGGGCTCCCAAAAAACGGAGCCCCTCCGGCGACATTTTTTGGGAAGAGGAGTGACAACGAAGCGGGCGAATTTCCGGCGTCCTTGGCCGGAAGAAGCCGAGCGGTCTTTGCCGCAACAAGCGAGCGCACCGGGCATCAAAGGCAACGGCGCTTTGGCGGTGTTGTTTTGTCAATCATACAACGTCCAGAGCAAAGCGCGTTGCTTAATAGGGCTCCCAAAAAACGGAGCCCACCCGGCGACATTTTTTGGGAAGAGGAGTGACAACGAAGCGGGCGAATTTCCGGCGTCCTTGGCCGGAAGAAGCCGAGCGCAGTTTGTCACGACGAGAGGAGGTTTTACTATGTCTTTGATAACAATAAGCGATCTTACCTTTGCCTATCCAGGCAGCTATGACAACATTTTTGAACATGTGAGCCTTGAGCTGGACAGCCGCTGGCGGCTGGGGCTGATTGGCAGAAACGGCACCGGGAAAACCACACTTTTTCGGCTTCTGATGGGGGAATTCCCCTACTCCGGGACCATTGCCGCCAAGGCTGTGTTCTCCTATTTTCCCTATACAGTCGAGAATCCGGAAGCGGCCGCCGGAGACGTCGCCGCCGCAATCTGCCCCCAGAGTGATCCCTGGCAGCTGAGCCGGGAGCTGAATCTGCTCCAGGTACCGGAGGATGTGCTGGAGAGGCCTTATTCCACCCTGAGCTCCGGCGAGCAGGTGAAGCTCCTGCTGGCGGCTCTGTTTCTCCGGGAGGACAGCTTTTTGCTGATTGACGAGCCGACCAATCATCTGGATCAGGCGGCCCGCAGTGTGATTGCGGATTATCTCCGGCGCAAGTCCGGATTTATTCTTGTCTCCCACGACCGGACGCTCCTGGACCGGTGCACGGACCACATTCTTTCACTCAACCGGGCGGACATTACATTGCAAAAGGGGAATTTTTCCGTCTGGCAGGCTGGCAAAGAGGCCCGGGACCAGGCGGAGCTGGCCCGGAATGAACGGCTGAAAAAAGAGGTCCGGCGGCTGCAGGACGCCGCCCGGCAGGCCGCCCAGTGGTCTGACCGAACGGAGCGCACCAAAAAGGGGAGCCGGATTGCGGGTCTGCGTCCTGACCGGGGTGCCATTGGTCACAAGGCGGCCAAAATGATGAAGCGTTCCAAGGGCATTGAAGCCCGCCGGGAAGCCGCGCTGGAGGAAAAGGCCGGTCTCTTAAAGAACGTGGAGTCCGCGCCGGAGCTGAAGCTCTCCCCACTCGCCTATCCCCAGTCCCGGCTGGCGGAACTGCGCGGGGTCTCCATCTGCTACAGCGGCCCCACCGTATGCCGGGATGTCACCTTTTCCATAGACCGCGGCGACCGCATCTGCCTCTCCGGCAGGAACGGCTCCGGAAAATCCAGTGTTTTAAAGCTCCTTTTGGGACAGGACATTCCCCACTCCGGCATGGTGACCCGGGGCTCCCAGCTGAAGATCTCCTATGTGCCCCAGGATGCCGGTTTTCTTGCCGGTCCGCTCCGTGATTTCATCCGCGAAAGCGGCACGGACGAGAGCCTGATGAAGGCCGTTCTCAGAAAGCTGGGCTTTTCCCGGCTGCAGTTTGAAAAGGACCTTTCAGACTACAGCGCGGGGCAGAAAAAGAAGGTGCTTCTGGCATCCAGCCTTTGCCAGCAGGCGCATCTTTATATCTGGGATGAACCCCTCAACTATATCGACATCCTTTCCAGGATTCAAATTGAGGATCTGCTCACCGCCTTTCCGCCCACCCTGATTTTTGTCGAGCACGATCCCTGTTTTCAGCAAAAAATCGCCACTCAGGTGGTTACGCTGGAGGACTGACCTGGTGACAACGCAAATAAAAATGGCCTGTGGAAGAACATCCCCGGGCCATTTTCCAGCTTTCGCTGGCAAAATCACTGATCTTCGTCCGTTTCTGCCTCACCGCCTGTCAGTTTGCGCTTGATCCGCTGAAGTGCGTTATCAATGGATTTTGGGCTTCTGTCCAGTTCCACCGCAATCTCCTGATAATTCATGCCGCCCAAATATAAAGACAGCACCGACTGCTCCAGACTGCTGAGCTTCCGGGCGATCTCCGCCTCAAATGCCTCCGCCTTTTCCCGGCGCAGAAACATCTCCTCCGGGTCCACCGCCTCCCGCTCTACCAGCATGTCCACCAGCGTGCGCTCTGACTCGTCCTCATAAACCGGCTTGCTCAGCGACACATAGGAGTTGAGGGGCATATGCTTCTGCCGGGCGGCGGTTTTGACCGCGGTGATGATCTGCCGTTTGATGCACATTTCGGCAAACCCCCGAAACGAGGCCTGCTTGGTGGCGTCAAAATCCCGGATGGCCTTGAAGAGCCCGATCATCCCCTCCTGAACCAGATCCTCCCGGTCCGCGCCGGCCAAAAAATACAGCTTGGCTCTGGAACGCACCAGGTTTTTATACTTGGCGAGAATATACTCGGTGGCCATTTTATCGCCCTCTGCCGAGAGCTCCACCACCTGTTCATCCGCCAGTTCCTCATATCGGAACTCCCCCTCCGCCATGGTTATACCTCCTGTTCTGGGACGCCTGTGAAATCCAAAGAACGGGAACCCCGTGGGATCCCCGTCTTTTCCATATCCTATTTTGTCAGTTCCGCGGTGTCCCGTGCGATCATCAATTCCTCGTTGGTGGGTATAACCATCACCTTCACCCGGCTGCCGGGTGTGCTGATCACGGCCTCCTTGCCGCGGGCGGCTTTGTTGGCCTCCTGGTCCAGCTCAACCCCAAGGAATCCCATATATTCCATAATTTCCGCACGCATGGGCGCGTCATTCTCACCCACTCCGGCAGTAAACGCGATGGCGTCCACACCGTTCATGGCCGCGGTGTAGGAGCCGATGTATTTCGCCACACGGTACGCAAAGGCGTCCAGCGCAACCTCCGCCAGATGATTGCCGGAATCCGCCGCCTTCTTCACATCCCTAAAGTCGGTGGACACGCCGCCGCTCATTCCCAGAATACCGGACTTTTTATTGAACAGCGTCAGAACCTCGTCAATGTTCTTGCCTTCCTTATTGCAGATATACTGCGCAACCGTGGGGTCGATATCACCGCAGCGAGAGCCCATGATCAGCCCCTCCAGCGGCGTCAGGCCCATGCTGGTATCCACGCATTTTCCGCCGATGGAGGCGGAAACACTGGCGCCGTTGCCCAGATGGCAGACAATGACCTTGGCGTGCTTGGGATCCAGTCCGCCGAACTTGATGGACTCCTTGGAGACAAAGTTATGGCTTGTCCCGTGGAACCCATATTTCCGGATGCTGTATTTCTCCAGATACTCGTGGGGAATGGCGTAGGTATAGGCCTTTTCCGGCATTGCCATGCCAAAGGCGGTATCAAAAACCGCCACGTTGGGCTTGCCGGGCATGGCCGCTTCACAGGCCTCGATTCCGGTCAGGTTTGCCGGATTGTGCAGGGGCCCCAGTTCAAAGTACTCCCGGATGACCCGCTTCACATCCTCATTTACCACAATGGAATCGCTGTAGACCGTGCCGCCGTGCAGAACACGGTGTCCAACTGCGTCGATCTCGTCCGTGGTTTTGACCACGCCATGCTCCGGATCCACCAGAGCCTCCATAACCAGCTGTACCGCCACCTTATGCTCCGGCATAGCGGTCTCCCTTACATAATCCTCTTTTCCCGGCACCTTATGGGTCAGCTTGGAGCCCGCAATCCCGATTCTCTCACAAAGCCCCTTGGCCAGTACGGTCTCTGTCTCCATGTCAATAAGCTGGTATTTCAAGGAAGAACTGCCAGCGTTGATAACCAAAATTTTCATCTTGTATATTCCTCCAAATCTCTCTGTCTGTAACCGTTCTATTTCGTCTGCTGCTGTGCCTGTACGCAGGTAAATGCCACCACGCCCACAATGTCCTCAAAGCTGCAGCCCCGGGACAGGTCGTTGACCGGCTTTGCAATGCCCTGGGTCAGCGGACCGTATGCCTCCGCCTTGGCCAGCCGCTGCACCAGCTTGTAGCCGATGTTCCCCGCGTCCAAATTCGGGAAGATCAGCACGTTGGCCTTGCCCTCCAGCGGGCTGCCGGGGGCCTTGGACGCATTGATGGCCGGGACAATGGCCGCGTCCAGCTGGAGCTCGCCGTCCAGCTTCAGGTCCGGTGCGAGCTCTTTGGCGATCTGCGCTGCGCTGCGAACCTTGTCCACATACTCGGACTTGGCACTGCCGTAAGAGGAATAGGAGAGCATGGCCACTCTGGGCTCCTCTCCCACCAGAGAGCGGAAGGACTCGGCAGAGGACAGGGCGATCTGTGCCAGCTTCTCCTCGTCCGGATATTCGTTCAGCCCACAGTCTGAGAACACAAAGGTGCCGTTTTCACCGTATTCACAGTCCGGAACAATCATCAGGAAGAATGCGGAAACCACCTTGGTATTGGGCGCGGTCTTGATAATCTGAAGCGCGCTCCGCAATACATTGGCAGTTGAGTTAACCGCGCCGGCCACCATGCCGTCCGCCATGCCGGTCTTGACCAGCATACAGCCAAAATACAGGGTGTTCAGAATGGTCTGGGCTGCCTGCTCCTCGGTCATGCCCTTGGCCTTTCTCAGTTCATAGAGCTTGCTGGCAAAATCCTGGGTGAGCTCACTGGAAGCGGGGTCGATGATCCTTGCGCCGGAGATATCCAGATCGCTGGAGATCTCCCGGATCTTCGCCTCACTGCCCAGCAGGATGACATTCGCAAAGCCCTGTTTCAGCACCGCATCCGCGGCCTGGACAGTTCTGCGTTCCTCACCTTCCGCCAGGACAATGGTCTTTTTGTCGCTGGCGGCGAGCGCCTTGATTTTGTCCATGAAAGTTGACATTTCTATTACCTCATTTCGTTATATTAAATTTAAAATTGTTTTTACGCATTAACCCAAAACATTATACACCTTTGTATTTTAGAACACAAGGGGGAATTGCATTTTTTTCTTGTGAAAAAGAATTTTTGTGCTATACTAATAGAAGAAAAAACATTTTTTGACCTATTTCCAACAAAAAGCGAGGAAACCTGGCGTGAAAAATTACACCGGGTTCTGACGGGATGTTCTGTGTGTCAAAGGTTCCGCGTCTTTCTGACAGGGTTCGGTCAGCACAGCGCAATCGCCTTACCCAAAACGCGGCTTTTGTTTTCGGATGTGCCGGAGCCTGACAGACACGGGAACTTCCGGCCGCAAATACGCCTTATCCGCCCGCGATAAGAAAAAGCGTATCGTTCCTGTAATTTATGGGCAGAAAGGCTTTGAAAATTTCTATGAAACTATGTGCAGTGGTCTGCGAATACAACCCCTTTCACAACGGTCACCGCTACCAGCTGGAAACAGCCCGGGCCGAGCTGGGCAGTGATGCGGTGGTGGGAATCATGAGCGGGAACTTTGTCCAGCGCGGAGACGCCGCTATTTTTCCAAAAGAGCTTCGGGCCCGGGCCGCCCTGTCCGGCGGCATGGATCTGGTGCTGGAGCTGCCTGCGGTCCTGACCCTCCAGTCCGCGGAGCGGTATGCCCGCAACGCGGTTATGACGCTGGAGGCTTTGGGCTGTGTGGATACCCTGTTCTTTGGTGCGGAGTGCCCGGACACAGAGATTCTTCTTCGGATTGCGGATGTCCTGTCCCAGGAGGACGGACCTTTCCGTCACCAGCTCCGCGCCGGCCTCGGGGCTGGTCTCTCCTTTGCGGCGGCCCGGGCCGCCGCGGTCAAATCTGTTATTGGCCCTGCCTCGGCTGAAATCCTGAGCCAGCCCAATAACATTCTCGCTGTGGAATACTGCAAGGCCCTCCTGCTTCTCAAAAGTCAGATACGCCCCCATGCCATTGAACGGCGGGGCGCGGGGCATGACGCCGCTGCGCCGTCCGGCGGCTTTGCCTCCGCCACCGCTGTGCGGGAGCGGCTCCTCGCCGGACAGGACGCCGCCCCATACCTCCCGGCAGAGAGCCGGGAGGCTTTTGGCAACGCGACACCCTTTTCCGTCACGGCCATAGAAAAGGCCTTGATCGCCAACCTCTGCCTGATGCCGCTGGAAGAGCTCCGGCAGACCGCGGACGTATCCGAGGGACTGGAACACGCCCTCAAGCGCGCGGCCTTTACCGCCGGCACGCTGGCCGAGGTGATTGGCGCCGTCAAGTCCAAACGCTATGCCTACAGCAGGCTCCGCCGGATCGTTCTGAACGCCTACCTGGGCATTACCCAGGCGGACACCCAGCGCCGTCCATCCTATATTCGGGTTCTTGATTTCAATGACCGGGGCAGGCAGGTCTTGAATCTGGCCCGAAAGACAGCGGTTCTGCCGCTGGCCAAAAACGGGAGGCAGATCAAGGACAGCCCCGAGGCCTTGGAACTGTGGCAGCGGGAGCTGGCCCTGGACCGAATCTATCACCTGTTCGCCCCGGCATCCCGCTGACGGCTTCAGCGACGAACAGAATGCAAAAAGAGCCGGTCTCCTCGCGGAAACCGGCCCTTTTATGTATTCGGGGCGAAAGCAGGGTGTTTCACACGCGCAGTGCGTTTCCGCCCAGTTCCCCTATGGCTGTAAAAAGACCTTTTGATAGCGGTCAAGGCTCTCCTGTACAATCCGCAGGGCCTCCGCCGCGCCGCTTACCTCATCCACAGCCGTCTTCTTGCCCTCCAGACTTTTATACACGGAGAAAAAGTGCCGCATCTCCTCAAAGATGTGTCCCGGGAGCTGGTCAATGTCCGTATATTCTTTATAGGTGGGATCGTCATAGGGAACCGCAATGATCTTTTCGTCCCGGCTTCCGTTATCCAGCATGGAGATCACCCCGATTGGACAGCTGCGAACCAGAGTCATGGGCTGAACCGGACCGCTGCAAAGCAGCAGAACATCCAGGGGATCGCTGTCATCCGCCAGGGTTCTGGGGATAAAGCCATAGTTGGCCGGATAGTGGGTGGAGGTATAGAGCACCCGGTCCAGCATCAGCATGCCTGTTTCCTTATCCATCTCATATTTCATCTTACTGCCCTTTGGAATCTCAACAACCGTCATGAAATCGGCCGGGCTGATTCTTTCTCCGGCAATGTCGTGCCAAATATTCAATGCGGTTACCTCCTTGATTCGCATACAGTCTGCGATGCATCAGCAGCCCGGGTGACCCGGTCCACAAAGCCGAACAATGCGTCCTCTGTCCGTTTCAGATCCTCCGGACTGTAATAAAAGTGTCCCGAATGCACCAGCACCCCAACCTCCCAGTCAGGACGGAGCTGTTTCAGGCGTTCCGCAGTGCGGCGGCTCACAAACTCATCGTCAGCGGACTGAAGCACCTGTACGGGAATCCGCAGGGCCCAAAGCCGCCGCCGTACGTTTCGGCAAAGCCGGAACAGTTCTTTATACCGGGGCAGCCACCGGAGATAGCAGAGCGGGCGCACGCCGCGGATGCTGTAGGCGTCCAGGGCGGCTCGGGCGGATTCTTCCTCCGGATTGATCCGGCCGGAGGAAGCCTTATACCCCTCCAGAATTCCCTTGGCGCGGACCCGGAGCCAAAGGGGAAGCCCCAGCGCGAAAATTCCGTCGATCCCGCCGGAGGCGGTTCTGCATGTCTCCATGGCCAGAAGTCCGCCCATAGAGTGTCCTACCAGCACCACATGGGGATAGCGGCGGCGCAAATGCGCCGCCGCGGCATCCACATATTCCTGCCACTGCCGCATACGGCTTCGTGCAAAGGCCCTGCCGTCGCTGCCGTGGCCGGGCAGCAGAAGACTGACAGCGGAAATGCCCCGCCGCTCCGCCGCCCGAAACAGGGGCCGAAACTGCGCCGGTCCCTCCACGATCCCATGGATGAACAGCAGGACCGTATCCGCTCCAGCCGCATGACAACAGCTGAACTTATGCTTTGACAGATCCTCCACGCCGCCCATCCTCCTTCCTATTTCAATTTTAGATTATACCAGGCATCCAGCCCGGGATAGCAGGCCATACGCCCCAGTTCCTCCTCAATCCGGAGCAGCTGGTTGTACTTTGCGACCCGGTCTGTCCGGGATGGCGCGCCGGTCTTGATCTGTCCGGCGTTCACAGCCACAGCCAGATCCGCAATGGTGGTGTCCTCTGTCTCCCCGGAGCGGTGGGAGGCCACGGCGGTATACCCGGCCCGGTTCGCGGTTTGAATGGCCTCCAGCGTCTCGGTAAGCGTTCCAATCTGGTTTACCTTGATGAGAATGGAGTTGGCCACACCAAGGCTGATGCCCTTCTTGAGCCGCTGGGTGTTGGTCACAAACAGATCGTCGCCCACCAGCTGGACCTTGCGGCCGATCTTTTTGGTCAGCATATCCCAGCCTTCCCAGTCCTCCTCAGCCATGCCGTCCTCAATGGAGATAATGGGGTATTTCTCCACCCAATCGGCCCAGAAATCCACCATTTCCTCCCGGCTGAGCAGCTTGTCCTGCTTCCAGAAGTAATACTTGCCCTCATGTCCTTTTTTCTTTGCTTCCTCGTACATCTCCGTGGAGGCGGGATCCAGCGCGATCCGGAAGTCCTCCCCAGGCCGGAACCCCGCCTTTTCAATGGCCTCCACGATAATCTGCACAGCCTCCTCGTCGCTGGACAGATTCGGCGCAAAGCCGCCCTCATCCCCCACCGCTGTAGAGTGGCCCTTATCCTTGAGCACGCCCTTCAGGGTGTGGAACACCTGCGCGCACCAACGAAGCGCCTCCTGAAAGCTTTCGGCGCCCACGGGCATAATCATAAATTCCTGACAGCTCACGGAATTGTCCGCATGCTTGCCGCCGTTGATGATATTCATCATGGGTACCGGCAGGGTGTGCGCGTGAATCCCGCCAATGTACTGGTACAGGCTCTGACCCACAGCTACCGCCGCCGCCTTGGCGCAGGCCAGCGAAACGCCGAGAATCGCGTTGGCGCCCAGACTGGTCTTATTGGGCGTCCCATCCAGCTCAATCATGGCCTGGTCAATGGCGGTCTGATCCAGCACATTCATGCCGAGCAGAGCCTCACAAATGGGACCGTTGACATTCTCCACCGCCTGCGTGACCCCTTGGCCGCCGTACCGCTTCTTGTCACCGTCCCGGAGCTCGCATGCCTCAAACGCCCCTGTGGACGCGCCGGAGGGCACCGATGCCCGGCCAAGAATCCCGTCCTCGGCCAGGACTTCAACCTCTACTGTTGGATTTCCTCGGGAATCCAGAATTTCCCGGGCCGCCACATCTACAATGCCAATATACGCTTTCATAAAAAGCCTCCTCTTACATATTTCTTCCTTTTCATTGTTTCCCGGCTGGAAGAAATTATACAGGATTTTGCGCAGCAGCCTTCATGGAAAAATAAGGTGCCGGCTTAGGTGCATTTCAAAAAAAATCGGCATCTATTGTATCTTATCTGGACTGGCTCTGCTGTCAGTATACCTGCTTTTTCAGCTGATTACAACCCTATATGTTGATATTGCCGTTAAAATGCGAAGCTTTTTGGCACATCCTGCACGACAAGATCCCCGGACGTTATCCATACAGACATGGCAGAAAGTTAAGGCCACCGGTTTAACCGGTGACTTGCACTGCCTCTCAAATTGGATCTGTTGAAAAAGTCAAATTTATAAAAAATCAGGCTGCCAGATAGAGAGTAAAAAGGGAATTATCGTACATAGGTTGAGTCTTCTGTTACCGGTACCGTCCGTTTCAGATTTAACGCTAACGCCGATAACACTTCAGAGCATTCTTCAAGTTTTTTTGGAAGTATCGTTGTCAAGTAATACCTTTAACAAAATATTTTGGAGATTGTCCGTGGGGCACCCCAGCTTTTTGTCTGCCACTCAATTCATAACCTCACTTTTCGCAGCACCCAAAACAATCAAAATATATGCAACACCAAAAGTCAACATATATTTTCATTTTTTGTGCCTAATATTATGTGCCGCCATGCCTTATGACAACACGGTGGCGGCAAATCAAACAGGGCTCCCGCAGGAGCTCTGCTTTCGCGGGAAAGAGGAACGGTAACGGAGCGTATGCGGGGCTGATCCTGGGAAGTCACGATTAAAGCGAAGTTTAATGTGACGAAGGGCCAAAGGAGCAATATTGACCATGGCTCAACGCGGGCTTTGGATAATATCTTGTTCAAAAGCAGATTTCCCCACATAAAAAGCCGCTGTATACATGCGTACAACGGCTTTAATAAATTTTAAAAATCTCTATATTCCTGTCAATTCCAAATACTTCCTGGCAACGGATGCCACATTATCGGCTATAGGCCTTGTGCCGTCAATGCGCAAAAGAGGACAAGGCAAGTTTTCAGCGGCCGCTTCAATCTGACGGACAGAACGCGATTTTACAAAATCGCAGAACTTCTCTTCCTGTTCGTACATGTCGCCGCCTCCACACACCCGTTCGCCGAACCGTTCCAGCGACCGTTGCCTGATTCGCCGCATTCTGACCTCAAGCGGTGCAGACAGCAGTACCGCACAGTCATACAGCCGGGTAATGGGATCGCCGTAATCACCCAGAACACTGGAAAGGACAAAGTTCTGACAGTTCTCAATGTCCCTGTAAAGCAGGGCCGCACACGCCTCCCGGGAACGCGGTTCACTGTATGGAACTGCGGACTCTTTGAAATAGTAATCTTCAATATCCATATATCTGTAACGCAAAGCACGCGCCAGCTCCCGGCCAAACGTGGATTTTCCGCTGCCATTCGCGCCGCAGACTATGATCCCTCTAGGCATTTGCATAATACCCCCTGTCCAATTCCGCCTTTTATTCGGGCAGAAGCACCTCCCGGTTGGTGCCGTAAAAGACATCCGCTCTGCCGCTTATCATGCAGCAGAATTCCTCAAACCGTTCCCATCTCTCAGGATAAATATCAAATTCATAGGCATGGCCCCAGATATAAAAAAGCTGCGGCCGGTCCGGTTCAAGCGCCAAAAACCGCGCCCCGGTTTCCAGCAGTCTGTCCCATTCCCCATGGTGATAAACGGTGCCCTGTACCTGATATAAGTCCTCCGGCAGCTCAAATCCTCCGGTTGTCTCCACCGATCTTGCATACTGAATCCCGGTATGCTCCCTGACCAGCCGTACAACGCGCGCGTCGTGATTCGGGCCGCCGCCGGGATATGCCATACCCAGAACCTCATAGCCCACAAGCTCAGACAGACGCAGTCTGTCCTCCTCCACCTGCCGGATGATCTCGGCGTCATCCGCAATCGCCGGCAGCAGGGGATGGGTAAGCGTATGGGCGGCAACCTCATGTCCCGCGTAAATATGCCGGATATCCTCCGGGCTGTTTTTCGCATGACTGACCGTAACGCCCTCCCGTTCGAGCGCACCGTCCTCTCCCAGCCGGCCGGAATTTATGTTGAATGTGGCCTTCAGTCCATACCGGTTGAACAGCTCAATCAGCCGGATGTCCTGGGTCACCCCGTCGTCATAGCTGAAAGTTATGGCCTTTTTCTTTCCCTGAAACATACTTCACCTCAAAGTTTTCGCATCCCCACCGAGGTCACCGCCGGGCTTCTGTCAGAATACGCCCATCTGCCTGAGGCTGATGAATTCCCCGTGGGACACGATAATATGATCCAAAAGCTCAATGCCCACCGTATCCAGTCCGGCGTAAAGCATACGGCTGGCCGATGTATCAGCGCTTGACGGAATCAGGGTCCGGCCCGGATGGTTATGGGCGATCACCACATATTTGGCCGTGGTTCGGATGGCCGCCTTGACCGTCTCCCGCACATATACCGGAGTCTCATCCAGCGTCCCCTCCGAGAGCTTGTCAAAGCGGAAGGCCTGATGGTTCTGGTTCAGGCTGATCATGTAAAAGCACTCAACCAGCTTGCCGTAAAACATGGTCTTTGCATAGGCGCCCATCTCCTCCGCGGTCCGAAGACAGGGATACCGGCGTTTTCCCTCCTGCAGCATACACCGCTCCACACAGCCCAGCAGCGGAAACAGATCGTGCAGATACTGCGCGGTCCGGCGGCCGACGCCCGGAACCTTGACCAGTTCCTCCACATCCGCGGTCAAAACCCCATAAAGTGACCCGCATTGCTCCAGCAGCCTGTGGGCCATTGGGTTGGTGTTGCCCTGGGGTACGGCCACAAACAGAATCTTTTCCAGCTGTTCGTGCTCCTCCAGGAACTCAAACCCCATCCGGCCCGCTTTTTCATCCAGCCGCGCCCTGTGTCCGGCATGCTCCCCGGCGGCCATTTTATTTCACCGCACGGCTGCCCGGTTTCACCAGCGGGACGCCGGTTTTGCAGATGGGGCATTCGTCCGCGTCATAGGATGTGATATCCATGGAAAACGCGCTTCTATAGGGAACGCCAAAGTCGATTTTCCCTCCGGTCCGGTCCACAATGGAGCCAATTCCCACGATCTCGCCGCCGCATTCCTCCACCAGCTTCATGACTTCCTTCACGCTTCCGCCCGTGGTGACCACATCCTCGACAATCAGAACCCGCTGTCCCTTTTCAATGGAAAATCCTCTGCGCAGGGTCATGACGCCGTTTTCCCGCTCCGCGAAAATGTTCCGCACCCCCAGCTGTTTTCCAACCTCATAGGACATCTGAATGGCGCCGATGGCCGGGCCGATCACGACCTCAATCTCGTCGTCCCGGTACTGCTCCACCAGCTCCGCGCAAAGGGGTACGCTGTATTTCGCGTTCTGGAATATCTTGGCGCACTGCATATACCTGTCGCTGTGACGGCCGGAGGTCAGGAGAAAATGTCCCTCCAGCAGAACGCCGGCCTCTTTCAGCATCGCAATAATTTCATCTTTGGTCATCATGGTTATCACATTCCTTTCTCTGTGGTTCATTCATTTCCACCGCGCCAATAATGTCATTGACATCGGCAATATTGTTGTCGTTCAGATACTGTTCGATCCCGTTTCGCACCCGAATCCAGGCATAGGGATCCACAATGCCCGCCGTTCCGACGGCAACGGCATTGGCGCCCGCCAGCAGGAACTCCACCGCGTCCTCGCCTGTGGTGATGCCGCCCATTCCGATAATGGGGATCTTCACCGCCTGACGCACCTGATACACCATCCGCACCGCCACCGGCTTCACCGCCGGGCCGGACAGGCCGCCCATGTTGTTATACAGGACCGGCCGCCGGGTCTTCACGTCAATCCGCATGCCGTACAGGGTGTTAATCAGGGAAACCGCATCCGCGCCGCCGCTCTCCGCGGCCCGGGCCATCTCCGCGATGTCGGTCACGTTGGGGGAGAGCTTCACAATCAGCGGCACCTTGGACACAGCCTTCACCCTGCCGGTGATCTCCTCAATCATCCGGGCGTCTGTGCCAAAGGCCATGCCGCCCTCCTTCACATTGGGGCAGGAGATGTTCAGTTCAAACATATCCACCTGGTCCCCCAGCATCTCCGCCACCTCCACATAATCCTCCATGATGGAGCCGCAGAGGTTGGCAATCAGCTTGGTGTCAAACTGCCGCAGCCACGGCAGTTCGTTTTCCAGAAAGGCGGCGGCTCCCGGATTCTGCAGGCCCACGCTGTTCAGAATTCCCCTTGGCGTCTCCGCGATACGCGGCGAGGGATTCCCCATTCTGGGCACAGCGGACAGCGCCTTGAGACAGACCGCCCCCAGCTCCGAAAGATTGAAATATTCGCTGTATTCCCGGCCGAAGCCAAAGGTTCCGGATCCGGTCGTAACCGGGTTCTTCCACTCCACGCCGGCGATATTTACCTTCATCTCAGCCATTCCATTCCACCTCCGCGCCGTCAAATACAGGCCCGTCCTTGCAGACCCGTTTCCGGTTTCCGGCCACTGTTATGGTGCAGGTCACACAGGCGCCCACGCCGCAGCCCATGCGCTCTTCCATGGAAACCTGAACCGGGATCTTGTTCTCGCCGGCGATCCGTGCGGTCAGCTTCATCATGGGTGCTGGACCGCAGGTATAGATCCGGCTCACCGGATTGGAGCTTAAAATGTTCTTTAAAATATCTGTCACAAAGCCGTGATAGCCGCAGCTTCCGTCGTCTGTGGCCAGAAAGACGTTTCGGCTGACCGCCGCAAATTCGTCCGCCATGATCACGGCTTCCCGGTTCCGAAAGCCCAGCAGGACCGTCGCCCGGCCCTCCAGCTTTTTGGCCAGGTTCAGCAGGGGAAAGATCCCGATGCCGCCGCCGATCAGCAAAATGGCATCTGCATCCTCCGGATGGACCTCAAAACCGTTGCCCAGAGGCCCCAGAATATCCAGACGGCCGCCTTTCTCCCGCTTTGCGAGCTCCGCTGTCCCCGCGCCCCGCACCTCGAAGACAAACCGCAGATAACGGTTGTCAATGACATCACAGATGCTGATTGGGCGGCGGAGATAGGCATCGCCGCCGCAAAGGATATGCAGGAACTGTCCGGGCTTTGCCTGCTGTGCCATCTCCGGACACAGCACGGTAAAGTCATAGACCTCCCCTGTGAGCTTTTGTTTCTTTACCAGTTCACATATCATTGGTGCTTTCCTCCTTTACGCCGCAGACACCTGCCTACAGCGCGCTTATAATATCGTCCCGCATGCGGATTGCCTCCTGCCGGGCCGCGCCGCCCAGCGTCCCGCCGTGCTTCTGATACGCGCACATGATTGAGCGGGAGGCGTTCACAATCGCCCCGAGGCCATCCCGGTTAAAGCTCTTGGCCACGTCAGCAGCCTTTCCGCCCTGCGCGCCGTAGCCCGGAACCAGAAAATAGGTATGGGGCATCTGGGCCCGGAGGGCCTCCGCCTGCTCAGGATAGGTGGCGCCCACCACAGCGCCCACACTGCTGTAGCCATGGGTGCCAATGAGATCCGCACCCCATTCCTTGACCAGGTCAGCCATGTGCTCATAGATAAACCGGCCGCCGGATTTCAGATCCTGAAGCTCGCCGGAGGATTGATTCGAGGTCTTGACCAGAACAAATATCCCTTTCTTATGGGCGGCGCACTGGTCGGCAAAGGGCTTTACGCCGTCTGTCCCCAAGTACGGATTCACTGTGAGACAGTCCGCGTCAAAGGCGGCCTCTTCCCGGCTCCCCAGTCCGGTCTCGCCCAGATAGGCGCGGGCATAGGCCTCTGAGGTGGCGCCGATATCGCCGCGCTTGGCATCCAGAATCACATACATCCCCTGTTTTCTGGCATAGTCTATGGTCTCCTTCAGGCACTTGATTCCCTCAACTCCATACATCTCATAGTATGCGCTCTGGGGCTTGACTGCCGGCACAATGTCGCACAGAGCGTCGATCAGGGTTCTGTTAAAGCACAGAATCGCCTGGGCCGCGCCCGCAAAGGTCTCCCCGTGTTCCCGGAACGCCGCCGTCTTCATCTCCTCCGGTACATAGTCCAGCTTGGGATCCAGTCCGGCCACAGTCGGGTTATTCATCTCTTTGATTTTGTCGATCAATACGTCAATCAATGGTTCAGCCTCCTATTTCTTTTCCGGCACAGCCGGAATCTCTATCACTCAGTCTATGCAGAATATAAAATCCGGTTCCCGATTGTCACGCCCTCCGGTACACGATTCTTCCGCCTGTCACCGTGAGCTCCACCCGTCCGAAAAGCTCAAACCCGTCATAGGGAGAGTTCTTTCCCTTGGATGCAAACTCCCTGACATCCACCGTATAGGCCGCTTCCGGGTCAAACACCACAATATCCGCAGGCCGGCCCTGTCCCAGGGTCCCCCGGTCAATGCCGATGATCTCCGCAGGCGCGGCGCTCATCTTTTCGATCAGCTGGCCCATGGTCAGCCTGCCCGGTCTGACCAGATAGGTCACACCCAGTCCCAGCGAGGTCTCAAGTCCGACGATGCCGTTATAGGCCTGCTCAAACTCCACCTCTTTCTCGTCCCGGTGATGGGGCGCATGGTCTGTGGCTATGGCGTCCAGCGTACCGTCCTGCAGGCCCTCAATCACCGCCGCAATGTCATCCGTGTCCCTCAGGGGCGGGTTCATCTTGGCGTTGGTGTTAAAGCCCGCACAGGTCTCGTCCGTCAGGGTAAAGTAATGGGGCGCGGTCTCGGCGGTGATCCGCGCGCCCCGCCGCTTGGCCGCCCGGATCGCCTCAATGGAGTTCCGGGTGCTCACATGGCAGACATGAAGCCGGCCGCCCACCTGCTCCGCGGTCAGCACATCCCGGCTGACCGCCACGCTCTCCGCCGCCTTGGGGATCCCCCGAAGGCCCAGCGCCGTGGACATATACCCCTCGTTCATACTGCCGCCGTCCACAAGGTCCAGGTCCTCGCTGTGGGACATCACCGGAATATCAAACATCTTCGCATATTCCAGCGCTTTGCGCATCAAAGATGAGGACAGCACCGGCCGGCCGTCGTCTGTGACAGCCACGGCCCCGGCCGCCTTCAGCTCGCCGATCTCCGCCAGTTCCGCGCCCTGCTGTCCCTTTGTGATACAGCCCGTGGTCAGCACATTGACAAGCCCGGTCCGGGCGCCCTTGTTCATCACATACTGAACCAGAGCGGCATTGTCGATGACTGGCTTGGTATTGGGCATACAGACCACTGTGGTCACGCCGCCTCTTGCCGCCGCGCGGCTGCCGGATTCAATATCCTCTTTATATTCCAGTCCGGGATCCCGGAAGTGGACATGCAAATCCACCAGTCCCGGCGCGACAACCTTGCCGGCCGCGTCAAACACCTGGGCATCCGGTGCGGTGATGTCAGGCGCAACCCTTTGAATCACGCCGTCCTCCGCCAGCACATCCATCACCGCTTCAATCTGGTTTCTCGGGTCGATGACCAACCCGCCTTTTATCAATAAGCTCATGTAGTTTCCTCCTATTGGCTCTTCCTGCCGCTGGTCAAAAGATGCAAAACTGCCATTCGTACACAGACGCCGTTGGTCACCTGTTCACAGATCACCGACTGGGGTCCGTCAATCACATCCGCCGAAAGCTCCACCCCGCGGTTCACCGGGCCGGGGTGCATCACAATGGCATCCGGCGCCGCCAGCGCCAGTCTGCGCTCGTCCACCCCGAAAAACCGGTGGTATTCCCGTACTGTGGGAAACAGCCCCTTTTTCTGCCGTTCCAGCTGAATACGCAGACCCATAACAACATCCGCGCCCTGAACCGCCCTGTCCACATCATAGCAGACAGGCACGCCCATTGCCTCAATCTCCGCAGGCATCAGGGTGGAAGGGCCGCCCAGCACCACATCCGCCCCCAGCTTGTGCAGGCCGTAAATATTGCTCCGCGCGACGCGGCTGTGCTTCACATCGCCCACAATCGCCACCCGAAGGCCCTTGATCCCGCCTTTTTTCTCCTGTATGGTCATCAGGTCCAGCAGGGCTTGGGTGGGGTGCTCGTGCATACCGTCCCCGGCATTGACCACGGACGCCCTGGTATACTGAGCCACCAGATGCGGCGCGCCGGAGGCGCTGTGCCGGATGATAATGACATCCGCCGCCATCTGGTCAATGGTCTTTGCCGTGTCAATCAGGGTTTCACCCTTGGCCACGCTGCTGCCGGAGGCGGCAATGTTCGCCGCCGTGGCACCGAGATACTTTGACGCCAGTTCAAAGGAGAGCCGGGTCCGGGTGCTGTTCTCATAAAACAGGGTGATAACGCTTTTCCCGCTGAGACAGCTGTCCTTTTTGCTCCTCTGCAGAACCTCGCGCTTCATACGGAAGGCCTCATCCAGTATCTCCTGTATTTCCGGGCCGGAAACATCTTTTAACCCAAGTAAATGCTTCATGTTCTCAATAACCTCTCTTTTCAATCACAACTTCATCCAGTCCGTCCACTTCCTCAAGGTGCAGGGCAACCCGCTCAATCCGTGAGCTGGGAACTCTGGAGCCCACATAATCCGCACTGATGGGGAAGCACCGCCGTCCCCGGTCCAAAAAGGCGGCAAGCTGGATCTCCGACGGCTCATCCAGCTCCAGAAGCGCATTGATGGCCCTGTGTATGGTTTTCCCGGTATACAGAATGTCATCCACCAGGACCACCGGAATGTCCCGGATGGAAAAGGGGATGTCCGTGCCGTTCAGCACGGGAAATCGGTCGATCAGCTGATGGTCCGCGCCGTAAAGCGTAATATCCAGGCTCCCCACCAACAGCTCCGCGTCTGTCAGCGGGCGGATCCGCTGCGCCAGTCTGTGGGCAAGCGGGACGCCCCGGCGCACAATTCCCACCAGCGCCAAGATTTTGGCGCTCATGTTCCGCTCGGCGATCTCTGTGGCGATCCGGGTCAGCTTTTTGTCAATCTCCTCTGCTGTCAAAATGCGTTTTACCGTTTCCTCTGCCATCATAACCCCTCCTTTTTTACATAGAAAAAGAAGCCTGACGCTTCTTGGCCAGCGCAGCTTTTACCTGTATCCCCGGCGGCCGCGCACCTGTTTCAGGCAAACTGCCCCGGAACGGCGTTTCTGCACTTTTTTACACGAAAAAAGCACAAGCTTTTCCATGCTCGTGCCTTTATTATACAACAGCGTCTTTTCTTTGTCTACAAATTTCTTAAGTTTTTCAGAATTTTTTCATAGTAGTCCGGAAGAGGACTGGTGAATTCAAGATACGCCCCGGTCCGCGGATGGACAAAGCCCACCTTATAGGCATGCAGAAGCTGGCCGTTTGTGGAAAAGGGCTCCTTTTTCACCCCATAGACCGGATCTCCGGCAATGGGATGGCCCAGCTTTGCCATATGAACCCGAATCTGGTGGGTGCGCCCGGTCTCCAGCACACATTCCAGCAGGGTGTAACGTCCGAACCGCTCCAGCACCCGGTAATGGGTCACCGCCTCCCGGGCATTGTGATAGGTGACCGCCATTTTCTTCCGGTCGGCAGGATGCCTGCCAATGGGCAGGTCCACCGTTCCGGAATCGGTCCGAAAGCCGCCGTGGACCAGCGCCAGATAGGCTCGTGTCAGGCTGTGGGCCTTGATCTGCGCGGCAAGGCCCTGGTGCGCCATGTCGTTCTTTGCCACCAGCAAAAGTCCGCTGGTATCCTTATCAATCCTGTGCAGAATCCCCGGCCGCCGCTCGCCGTTGATTCCCGAAAGTGAATCCCCGCAGTAGGCCAGCAGAGCATTGACCAGGGTCCCCGTATAATTGCCCGCCGCCGGATGCACCACCATGCCCTGGGGCTTGTTTACCACCAGCATGTCCCCGTCCTCATAGATGATGTCCAGCGGGATGGGCTTAGGCAGAATATCCGGATCCCGCAGTTCCGGCACAGTCAGGCTCACCGTCTCTCCCGCCCTGACTTTATGGCTGGCCTTGGCCGGCTTCCCGTCCGCCAGCACAAAGCCGTCCTCTGTCAGCTTCTGAATCCGGGATCGGGTGTATTCCGGCAGCCTTCCGCTGATAAAACGGTCCAGCCGGCTGCCCGCTTCCCCGGCTTCCACCGTCAGCTCCATATACTCATGCACCGGGGTTATCCTCCCCGTTTTCTTGTGCGCCGGACGCCCGGCCTCCGTCAGGCTCCGCGTCAGTCTGCCCCGCCGCCGGTCTCCTCTCCGCGTCCTTTTCCTCCTGCCGCGCCAGCGCTTCCCGCTTTGCCTGTTCCTCCGCTTTGTCGCTGATAAAGAAATGGATCATCAGCATGACCGCGCCCACACAGACAGCAATGTCAGCCACATTGAACACCGGAAAATGAATCAGCCTGAAATCCAGAAAATCCACAACATAGCCCTTGGCCAGACGTTCCATCAGATTGCCGATGGCACCGCCGTAAATCAAAGCCGTCCCCACCTTCAGCCATCTGGTCCGAAAGCCGATCTTGCTGTACAGCACCGCCAGCGCCGCCAATACCAGAATGGAAATTACAATGAAGACAAGCCGCGCGTCGCTGAACATGCCAAAGGCAATCCCCCGGTTCTCCACATAGGTCAGATGAAACACGTTGTTCCAGAGGGGAATGGTGTCCACGCTCCGCAGATTGAGCTCCGCGACCAGTTTGGTCATAATATCGACGATCAATATAAAAATACTCAAAACAATATATCCCATAAAAATCTCCATTCCGCCGCTCCGCGCCGGCGCAAATAGTAATTAAAAAATCTCTTATCAGCAGATCAAGGAATAATAGGAGATTTTCAGCGCATGTGCGTTTGCGAACCGAAGGTGAGCAAAATTTCGCACGCGTATATATAGGGCTCCCGCAAAATAAGGCATTGCCGCAATTTTGCGGGAAAGAGGAGAAGCAACGTAACAGGTGCTGCTTTTGCGTATTTCGCAAAAGCAAACAGGTGAAGTTTGCTTCTCCGCTTCGCCGGAGGATTAACGTGAAAGATTCTTTCACGTTAATCTCCATTCCGCCGCCCTGCGGCAACAGGAAAGCAACAAAGGGACACTCCCGTGCCCCCCAGACAAATTTTCGCCTTTATTCCCCATCCCTGGGCACATACTCACCCTTGCTGTTCTTCACAATTCCAGGGAGCTCGGCCGTGTTCTGCTCCTCCGCCTTCTCCTCTGCATCCGGCAGGGTTTTCTCATAGACCGCCTTGGCCTCCCGCAGGGTCTCCTCATCAATCTGGATGGTGGAATAGTCCTTGATGATATCCAGCTGTGCATTGAGCAGGGAGACCACCTTGGCGCGGAAGACCTCCACACTGCGCTTCATCTGCTCATACTGATAGGTCACCTTAGCGACCTCCTGCGCGGAGTGATTGATGATCTCCGCCGCCTGATTCTCCGCATCCTTCAGGATGACCTCCGCCTTGCCATAGGCGTTCTTCTTCACATCCTCACCACTGCGCTGGGCAACAGCCAGAGCATTTTGAAGGGTATCCTCCATGGATTTATACTGTTTCACCGCGTCAGACAGCATTGAGATCCGTTCCTTGGCAACCAGATTCTCCTTGTACAGCTTCTCATAGCTGTCGCAGACCTCCTGCAGGAAGCTCTCCACCTCTTCAACATCATAGCCCCGCATGCCGCGTTTAAAGACCTTGTTCTCTATGTCCTGGGGGGTAAGCATATTCCATCCTCCTATCTACACATAACGGGACACCGTTATGCTGTATCTGTTCTTCCGGGTCAGGCCGCCGATCTGGGACAGCTTCATCCGCCCATGGCCCCGTACCGAAATGACATCACCTTCTCTCAGCGAAGCGGACACATCCTGTACCGGTTCCCAGTTCACGGTCACCAGTCCGCCGCGGATCAAATCCGCCGCCTTGCTCCGGGAAACACCGATCCCTGCAGAGAGTACACTGTCAAGACGCAGACTGGACACCGTTCCCTGCACATCCCTGACAGGGCGCGGAGGAATCTCCGCCTCCGCAGGACTTGTTCTTCTGATATGTACGCCGCACCTGCCAATTTTGGTCAGGTTCTGCATGATATACGCCGCGATCTCCGGCTTGACAAAAGCCAGAGCCCTGTTCTCCAAAACCAGAATATCCCCAATGTTCTCCCGGGTAATGCCAAGGCCCATCAGGCTTCCCAGATAGTCGCGGTGTGACAGTTCCGCAGTATCCCGGCCCGTGAACTCCAGCAGGCACAGATATTCCTCCGGCCCCGGAATACAGTATTCCGGACGGCAGACCAGCAGGGTCCGCTCCGCCTCGGCATAGCCGCCGTCAAATTCGACGCACATGTCCGGATCCGGCAGAAGATGCCGTTCAACCAGCGCACGCTGGTGCGGATTTAAGAACCCCAGCGTCTTTACACAATACCGGTCGCCGGCAATGCGCAAAGCATCCTCCGCTCTGGAAATCAGCAGCTTATCTTCACTTTCCAGCTGTGCCATCAGTTCCCCCAGGGGAAATTGCCTTTGCTCACAGCCACATCGTCGCCCATGATCCCCACATTATTCGGCACGATCAGAAAAATCCCGTTTGAAATTTTCTGGATGTCGCCGTCCAAAGCATAGACCGCACCGCTCAGGAAATCCACAATCCGGCGCGCCACCTCTTTTTCCACAGATTCCAGATTTACCACAATCGGCTTTTTGCTCTTGAGATGGTTGGTGATGTCCCGCGCTTCCTCAAAGCTCTCAGGCTGGATCACCACCACCTTCATCTGCTGGTTCGGGGTATCATGAAGCTTGACAACCCGGCTGCTGCGTCTGGACGCCAGCCGCTCTACCACGGGTTCGTCGTCGTAATCAGCTTCCGGTTCGCTCTGCTCTTCCATATAGTAGTCGTCATCATAGGTATCCTCGGTGTCAAATCCAACAAAGTTCAGCATTTTGTTCATAAAGTTGCTCATGATTCACTCCATTCTGCCGCTGTGCCCCGGCAAATTGATATTCCCTGTCCGCACACCCCAATGACAGGTTCTGATGAAGGTCCCCGCCTTCTTGTTTCTTCTCGTTTAAATCATCTTATCCCGGGCGCCGAAAATTCCGGTCCCAATCCGGATCAAAGTCGCCCCGGCGGCAATGGCCGCCTCATAGTCGTGGGTCATGCCCATGGAAAGCTCCTCCATGGAGACCCGGCTGAGCCCCAGCGCGGCAATTTCCTTTGACAGCTGTTTCAGCCGGCCAAAGATCTCCCGGTTGCCCGCCTCGCTCATTCCGCGGACTGAAATGGTCATCAATCCCCGGATGCGCACATGTTCCAGCGCGCTGATTTCCCGGCACAGCGCCGGCGCCTCCGCCGGGCTCACACCCGACTTGGTCTCCTCGCCGGAAACATTGACCTGGATCAGGATATCCTGCACCTTGCCCAGGGATTCGGCCCGCTTCTCAATCTCCTCCGCCAGCGTGAGGCTGTCAACAGAGTGGATCAGGTCCGCCTTGTCAATGATATATTTTACTTTATTCCTTTGCAGCTGTCCGATCAGGTGCCAACGTACGCCGGGAACCTGCGGAAATTTTTCCGCCAGCTCCTGGGGACGGTTTTCACCGAAATCCATCATGCCCCAGCGAACCGCTTCCTGTATCATGGAGACCGGCTTTGTCTTGCTGACCGCGATCAGCCTGACCTCTGCCGGATCCCTTCCGGCCGCCTCTGCCGCCCTGCGGATGCTGTCCCGCACGGCCTCCAGATTTTTTGCAATCTCCATTTATCTCACGACCTTGCCGTCTTCCAGATTTTTTGCCTCCACAATAACCTCGTCATAGATTTGAAGCTTATACTCCGCACCGGTATCCACCACAGCGCTGACGATTGCCCATTCGCCGTTTTTATACCGGACATTCACCGGGACAAACCGCGCCACATCCAGCCTGAGGACAAAAACGCCTGTCTGGCCGTCCTGTACATGCAGGCTCTTGGCCGGAAGCTTGATTCCCTCCGCGCTGGTCGTGACAATCTCCGCCGAAGCCCGGCTGGTGGAATAAATGCCTTCCACAAAGCGGTTGGTGTAGACCGTCACCGCCACCTTTCCCCTGTCCTCCTGGGACAGGGCCCGGACGGTGCCGTATACCGCCGTGTCCGAGAGGTCAAAGAACCGAAGCCGGACGCTCTGGCCGACCTTCAGATTCTGCGCGTCTTTTGCGTCAATGCTGGCGGCAAAATACCAGCCGTAGTTGTTCACGATTTTACATACAGGCTCATTCTGGGCCACACCCTCGCTCCGCTGAAGCGCTTCCTTGTCCAGCTCCGCGAGATAGGCCGGCGTCACAGATTCAACGGCCTCAAAGCTGAGCTTTTCCTCCAGCCCGTCGATTCTGGAACTGAACACCCCCGGCGTCTCCGCCTTGATCTCCAGCTTCGCGCCGCCGGTGCTGTTTTCAAGTTCCTGCACCCGGGCCTTCAGATCCTCCAGAACTGCCGCCGTGTCCAAAGACCCGCCGGCCTCCATGGCCTTCTTTTTCTCAATCAGGAGATTCAGCGCTTCCTTCTGCTCCGCGAGCTTGCTCATATCCCGCTTTTGGCGGAGATCAGAGAGATCACGGGCCGCCACGCCGATTTTCTGCTCGACCATGACGCTGTTATTGGCATATGTACTCTCGGCCGCCGTGCTGTTTTCCAGCCGCGAAATCCGGTCGTTGAGCTCCTGTATCTTCTGGGATCGCTGCGGGTCGTACTGTCCTGTGTAGATATAGCCGATGGACTGCCCCTCATTCACCCGGTCGCCCTCGCCCACCCGGCACTCTAAATAGCCGCTGGCAGGGGCGTTGATGATATGCTGTTCCCGGAACACATAGCCGTCTGCGACGATCTCCTCCTCCACTGTGCCCTTGAGCGCAATGGCCGTGCTCATACTGCTGTGAAAGCTGAACACAATGGACAGCAGTAAGTAAAGAAGAACTGCCGCCGCAATGCCTTTAATGGCCCAGTTCCGCTTCTGCTTTTTTTTCCGGCTCGCACGTCTTTGGGTAATCCTGTCTATACTGTCAGTCGAATTTGTCATCAGACTACCTCCTCCTGCCGTACTTGGGATACCCCTGAAAACGCCGCCTGAAAAAACAAGTTGCACCGGAGATCACGCCCCGGATTTTAACGCTGTCAGCAGGCAAACTGCGCGCCTGCTGAAAAAATGAAGCGGTTTCCCCCCGGCTCCGGGCAGAAACGTCTTCATTTAGATATTATACCATTCTTTCGATTACTGTAAACCGCGGTTGCAAATTTGTATTAGAAATGTAATGGAACCGTAACATCCATTTTTTTCAAACCAATCATTTTTCATAAGACCCCGAATTTCGACGAAACCGCCGCTTGCGTTTTTTCCGTCTTGGCAGAAAAATCCCCGCCGGAAGTTCCGGCGGGGACGAAATCCCGCATACGCGCACAGCGTTTTTATAAAATTTGCTTTTGTTATGCCTCGGCTGGTTCCGGGGCCGCCGCAGGGGCTTCTCCGGTCCTTTTGCAGGTGAAGCTGTCATTTTCCACGACCACCTCAATGGCGTCGCCGGGTTTTACCTTTCCTTCCAGCATCTCCTCTGCAATCCGGTCCTCGATCTTGCTCTGTATCGCCCGCCGCAAAGGCCGTGCTCCGTAGACCGGATCAAAGCCTTCGGCCGCGATTTTCGCCACGGTCTCCTCAGAGAACACAGCCGCGATTTTGTTGTCCGCAAGACGCCTGCCCAGCTGTTCCAGCATCTTCCCGGCGATTTCCCGGATGTTGTCATTGCTCAGCTGGTGGAACACGATGATCTCATCGATCCGGTTCAGGAACTCCGGCCGGAACGCCTGCTTCACCTCGCTCATCACATCCGACTTGATGGCCTCATAATCCCGTTCCGCGCTGACCTCGTCCGCCGCGGAGAAGCCGAGGCTCTTCCGCGAGGTGATCTGCCGGGCGCCCAAGTTGGAGGTCATGATGACGACCGTGTTCCGGAAATCCACCCGGCGGCCCTGAGAATCTGTCAATATGCCGTCGTCGAGAATCTGCAGGAGAATGTTGAATACATCCGGATGCGCCTTTTCAATCTCATCAAACAGGATCACGGAATAGGGCTTTCTGCGCACCTTTTCGGTCAGCTGGCCGCCCTCCTCATAGCCCACATATCCCGGAGGGGAACCCACCAGACGGGACACGGCGTGCTTTTCCATATATTCCGACATGTCGATTCTGATGATGGAATCCTCATCCCCGAACATGGCCTCTGCCAGCGCCTTGGAAAGCTCGGTCTTCCCCACGCCGGTAGGGCCCAGGAAGATGAAGGAACCGGTTGGACGCTTAGGATCCTTCAAGCCGACACGGCCCCGGCGGATCGCCTTGGCCACCGCTCTGACCGCCTCCTCCTGGCCGACCACGCGCTGGTGCAGGATCTCCTCCAGTTTGAGAAGACGTTCGCTTTCGGTCTCCTCCAGGGTTTTGACCGGAATCCCGGTCCACATGGAGATGATCTCCGCGATCTCCTCTTCGGTGACCACAGACTCTGAGGCAGAGCTGTTCTTCTCCCAGTTCTTTTTCATATCGTCCAGCTGTGCCTGGAGCTTCTTCTCCTCATCCCGGAGCTTTGCCGCCTTTTCATATTCCTGTATGGTGATGGCGGCCTCTTTCTCCTTCTTCACCGCCGCGATCTGATCCTCAATCTCCTTCACATCCGGCGGCGCGGTCAGATTTTTAATCCGCAGCCGGGAAGCCGCCTCATCCACCAGGTCAATGGCCTTATCCGGCAGAAAACGATCGGAGATGTAGCGGATCGACAGGTTGACCGCCGCCTCAATGGCCTTATCCGTAATCTTAACCCGGTGATGTGCCTCATACTTATCGCGGATCCCCTGCAGGATCTGGATGCTCTCCTCCGCTGTGGGCTCACTGAGGGTAATGGGCTGGAACCGGCGTTCCAGCGCCGCGTCCTTTTCCACATATTTCCGGTATTCCTCCAGCGTGGTAGCGCCGATCACCTGAAGCTCGCCCCGGGCCAGCGCCGGCTTGAGAATATTTGCCGCGTCAATGGCCCCTTCGGCCGCGCCAGCGCCCACAATGGTGTGGAGCTCATCTATGAACAGGATGATATTTCCCGCCTTATTGATCTCCTCCAGCGCCTTCTTCAGCCGCTCTTCAAACTCGCCGCGGTATTTCGCGCCCGCGATCATGGCCGACATATCCAGCGCAATGACCTTTTTATCCTTCAAAATCTCCGGCACCTGGCCGCTGACGATTTTTTCCGCCAGCCCTTCCGCCACCGCGGTCTTGCCGACTCCCGGCTCACCGATCAGACAGGGGTTGTTTTTGGTCCGCCGGCTCAGGATCTGGACCACCCGTTCAATGGCTTCATCCCGGCCAATGACCGGATCCAGCTTATCCTCCCGGGCCATCTGGGTCAGGTCCCGGCCGAACTTCATCAGAGTGGGCACATTGCCGCCCTTTCCGGCACGCCCAGGCTTTCCGGGCTCCGGCGTCTCCCCGCCGTCCTCGCCCGCGTTTTCATTCAGCAGGCGCAGAATGTCGTTGTACAAGTTCTGCGGCTTGATGTCCAGATCCAGCAGGATCCGAACCGCGATACTCTCGCTCTCCCGCAGCAGGGCAATGAGCAGGTGCTCGGTTCCGATATAGCTGTGGCCCAGCCGGCGCGCCTCTATATAGCTGTGCTCAAACACCCGCTTTGTCCGTGGCGTAGCCTCCGGCTGTCCCATCTCAATGGGCTCGCCCGTCCCGACCAGCGCGGCAATCCGCTCGATCACCTTTTCGTCGGTCAGGCCGTTGGCCTCCAGAATTTTTCCGGCAACGCCCTCGCCCTCCCGGATCAGGCCCACAAGCAAATGCTCGGTCCCAACATAGTTGTGCCCCAGTTCCAAGGCCGCCTCTGCGGCATTGGAGATGGCAACTCTCGCACGTTCTGTCAATCTATCTTCAAACATCATGAACACATCCTTTCCCGGACGATCTCCGCCCGTTTCAAATCCCGCTCGTCCGCATCGGACAGATTGTATTTCTGCACAATGTTCGCGGGCAGAATCTCATACGTCACTGCGTTGATCTGCTCCAATTTTACATTTTGAATCAGGCCCAGCTCCACGCCCAGCCGGACGTCGGACAGGCGCTTCATGGCCTCGTTGGAAGAGAGGATCACCGCATGGCACAAAACGCCGTAGGAGCGCATGAGCCGGTCTTCCAGCTTAAACTTATCCGCATGATACAGGCGGGTGCGCATCTCCCGCTCCTTGCCGATTACCTCGCCAATGATCTGCTTGAACTTATCAAGAATATCCTCCTCTGACGCGCCCAGGGTCAGCTGGTTGGAAATCTGATAGATGTTTCCCGCCGCTTTGGAACCCTCGCCGAAGATTCCACGGACCGTAACCCCAAGCTGTGCCAGGGAGTCAATGATCTGGTTGACCGTTCCGCTCATGGTCAGCGCAGGCAGATGGACCATCACAGAGGCCCGCATACCGGTCCCCACGTTGGTGGGACAGCAGGTGAGGTATCCAATCTGCTCATCAAAGGCGTATTCCACACGCTCCTCAATGAGATCATCCACCCGGTTGGCCAGATCAAAGCAGGCATCTAAATCAAAGCCCGCCTCCATGGCCTGAATCCGGATATGATCCTCCTCGTTGAGCAAAATGCTCAGCTTGTTGTCATCGCTGAGCAGGATGCCGCGCTTGATGCTGTTATCCATCATCTGCGGACTGATGAGGTGCCGCTCGGCTATGGCCTGTTTTTCATAGTCCTCCATCACCGACAGGTCGATGAACTTTACTGTGTCTTTCAACGCGCTCCCGCTTTCCAGAACAGCATTTTTGCACTGTTCCAGCACCTGTTCCTGCTGCTCCGCACCGGCCCGCGCCGGGAAGGGGACGCCCTTCAGGTTCCGGGCCAGCCGTACTCTGGATGAGAGAACCACATCGCCGTCTTTACCGCACTCTGTGTACCACATAAATCATACCTCCCCGTTTTCCTTATCCTTCAGTTCTTTGATCCGGTCCCGCAGTTCCGCCGCCTTTTCAAACTCCTGTTTCAAAACCGCCGCATTGAGCTCCGACTCCAAATGCGCGATCTGCCGGTCGCGCTTCAGGGTCCCGCCCATCCGGGACGGCACCTTGCCCACATGCTCGCAGGTACCGTGAATCTGCTTCAGAGGCCGTTCCAGCCGGCCGCGGAACGCGGAATAGCATTCCCCGCAGCCCAGCCGGCCCTTGCGGAGGAAGTCGTCAAAGGGCATGCCGCAGACCGGGCAGACGCCGCTCTTCGGCGCCGCCTCGCCGCCCAGTGTCTTCAGCTTGCTCCCGCCGAAGATACCGCCCAAAAAATCACCGATACCAAAATCCATCCCGGCCTTCATCTCCTGAAACTCCGGCGACTGGGCCGCGCATTCGGAACAAAGGTGCAGTTCCTGCTTCTTTCCGTTTATGATTTCCGTCATATGACTGGTTGCTTCCCGTTTCTGACATCTTTGACATTTCATAATAAACCTCCATTCCGCCGCCCTGCACCGGCACAAATCATAGTCAACGATCCCTTATCCGCAGGTCAAAAATTGATAAGAGATTTCTGTATCCCCCTTAAACCAGGGATACCAAAATATTTTTGAGGATCTTTGCCCTCAGGATATCCTGCTCCGGCTGTTTGACCGGAATGGACCGTTCGCTGAGCGCCGCCATCATAATCTTTGCCTCTTTTTGGGTAATTAAATCATAGTCATAGCAATTTTGTACCAGCGCCCGGGCATCCGTGTAGGATAACTGCCCGCCGATCATGTTGACCACATGCATCAGCTCATTGCCGGACTTGGGAGAGACCTGGGTGATCTTGATGTACCCGCCGCCGCCCCGCCGGCTCTCCACGATATATCCCCGCTCCGGAGAAAACCGTGTTGAAATGACATAATTGATCTGTGACGGCACACAGTTGAACCTGCTGGCCAGCTCGTTCCGTTTCAGCTCCACCGCGCCGTCCTGCTCTGACATCATCTCCTTAATCCATGTCTCAATCAAATTACTAAGCTTCACTTTTCCATCACCCCGCCAACGTTTGAAATCCAATCTGCAAGGTCCTGTCCGGCCATATCTGACAAAAGGTTCATCGCGTAAACTCTGATTCCATTTTTGACTTTGACTTTCTTTGACCTTTAATTGTATTATAGCACGTTTTTTTCATTTGTCAAGTGTTTTTTCAAAAATAGCAGATTTGATTGAAACGGCATAAATCCCTTATATATCAAGGGTTTTCGCATACAATGCAATTTGTTCACAAAAAGTTCAAACTTTTACAATTCAATTTATTTACAGGCATAATAGTCAGAAGGTCAGTCTAAAGGTCAGGTTTTTTGATAGATAGTCAGAATATTTCTTTTTACAAAATTCTGCATTATTCTTGTATTTTTTCTCCGCTTCCACTATAATGGAAACAATCAGACAGACAATGTCGTGTTTGGGTTCTTGAGCAAGCCGGCCCGCCTGTCAAATTCCGCGTACAGCATCCTGCTGTGTACAAAGGAGAGGGGGGATCCAGGTATGTTTTCCACAGCGCTTCCATCCATACCCGCCCGGCGGCATATACTTGCCTGGGCCGTGTGCGGCTTCATCGCCGGCATCTGGTATGGCATCAACAGCCCTGTCATCCCGGTCCTTTCCTTTTCCTTTCTGGCGTGGTATACCCTTCTCTTTGCGGGGGCGGCCCTGCTTTCGCTCCTGCTTGGCCGCCGTCTCAGCCGGAACAGCCTGACCATGCAGGAGCTCCTTTGGATTGTTCTTGTCCTGCTCAGCTTTGGTCTGGGCGTTCTGCGCGTGGTATACTGTGACCGGATACAGGACCGGTCCTTAAAAGCGCTGGAAGGCGAAACTGTGACGCTGACCGGTGTGGCCATGGAGACCCCCAGCCCCAGCAGCACCGGCAAAACACAGGGATTTCCGCTCAAGGTATATTTTACCCAGGGCACAGACGGTTCCGCGGAGATCAGCGGAAAAATCATGGTCTACGCCAGCCCCCAACACTGCGGCTGGATTTCCCGGGGAGATACGGTAACCCTGACCGCAAAACTGTCCCCGCCGTCCGGCGAGATCTATGAAGGCTCCTTCAGCATCCGGAGCTTCCTCTACCGTCAGGGGCTCTCCTTCTCAGTCTTTACCAAGGACTTAAAGCCGGCCGGCAGCGCAATCCAGCCCAGAGACCCGGTTTATCTTCTGCAGGGCCTCGGCATGGAATTTCAGAAAAGCGTACTGGCCTCGGTTGACCGGAGCTTTGGGGACAGCTCAGAGGAGTCCGCTCTGCTCAAGGGGATTCTGCTGGGATACCGCGATAATTTCACCGAGGAGCAGTACGGACGGTTTGCAGACTCCGGCTTCATCCATATCACGGCGGTCTCCGGCATGCACGTCATGTTTCTGATTGGATTTCTCACCTTTCTGCTCCGAAGGCTTCGGGCACCCAAGTGGCTCTGCAATTTGTTTCTGTTCCCCGCCCTGCTCCTGTTTACGGCAGCCGCGGCCTTTACCCCCTCCATCTGCCGCGCGGCGCTGATGCTGGCCCTCATAGAGCTTGCCTATCAGTTTCAGAGGGAACCGGATTCCCTCAATGCCATTGCTGTTTCAGCCCTGGTTCTCCTGATGGTCAATCCCTATAATCTGACCAGCTACAGTTTTCTGCTCTCCTTTTCTGCCACGCTGGGTATCATCGTCTTTTCCCTGCCTGTCTGCCAAACCATACAGGTTGTCAGCAAGCGTCACAGTCCGAATCCCGGCGCCGAAACCGCCGGCGGCCGCATTTTAAAAAAGAGCGCGGACGCGATCCTCTCCTCCTTTTCAGTGTCCATTGCCAGCAATCTGGGCATTGGATTCTTTATGGCCCGGTTCTTCAACCGCATAACCTGGGGCAGTGCCATTGGAAACATTCCGGTTCTGTTTCTGGCCGCATTCGCCTTTGTGGGCGGATTTCTGAATTGGCTGCTGAGTCTGTTTGCGCCGGGGCTTGCCGCTGCGGCCGCGCAATATCCGCTTCGTCTGTGCCTGTGGCTCATGAACCGGCTGGCAGATTTCTTTTCTCTGCCATTCTTTCGGTTTGCCGTTCCGACGCCGCCGCGCTCCGCTCTGCTTTTTTATCTTCTGGTATGCGCGTTTCTCTGCCGCTGTCTGATGTCCTTTGCAAAGCCTACCCATGACTCCCAAAAAGACGCATCATAACCGCGGACAGAAAAAGCCGGGATGCTTTTGCATCCCGGCTTTTTTCTTAGAATCCCCGGGAGGCGCCGCCTCCGCCTCCGCTGCCGCCTCCGCCGCTGAACCCGCCAAATCCGCCGCCGGAGGAACCGCCGCCAAATCCGCCGAAGCCACCGCCGCCGTAATAGCCGCCATAGAATCCACGACGCCGGTAATGCCCGCCGCCGCCCGGCGGAGGCGGGCCATGATGCCGGGTAAATATACTCAGCAGGATCACCAGGGCCAGCACCACGCCAATGACCACCGGCTCCGCGTCCCTGTCACCTTCATCCTGATAGTCCTCCAGGGACTTGACGTTTTCCGGCACCGTAAGGCCATATTCCTGATATACCTCGCTGAGCACCGCGTTATACAGCTGATATATGCCGGTGTCATAGTCATTCTCTTTCAGAGAAGGCACCGCGCAGGCATCAATGAGGCGTCCCACCTTGGAATCGTTCAGCGCACCCTCCAGGCCATACCCCACGCTGACGCCGATTTTCCGGTCTCCGGTTGACACCAGTATCACAACGCCGTTGTTCTTCTCGCTGCCCACCTGCCAGGTCCGCAGGAGATCAAGGCCATAGTCCATCACATCTCTGCCGCCCAGGTCCCGTACCGTGGCAACCACGATTTGGGCGCCGGTGGCCTCTGCCAAGGCCGCGGACTGCTCCACCACAAAGGTCTCTGTCTGGTCTGACAAAACCGAGGCATAGTCCGCCGCATAGAACAGCTTGGCCGGAGCCTCAAGCGCCTGCGCCTGAATACTCAGGCAGGCCATGATACAGGCCAGCGCAAATACGATCCGTTTCATAATAACCTCCCGTCCGCGGCAGGGCTCAGTCAAAGTTCACTGTCGGAGCCTGATCCGCGCCCTCCGCCGCCTGGAAATAATCCGCCTTCTCGAATCCAAACAGATTGGCAAAGATCACCTTGGGGAACTTTTTGATCATGGCATTGTATTTCTGTGCCGCGTCGTTATAGTCCTTCCGCGACACCGCGATCCGATTTTCCGTGCCGGCCAGCTCATCTGTAAGCGCGCTGAACTGGGTGTCGGCCTTAAGCTCCGGATAGTTTTCCACCACCATCAGCAGACGGCTCAGCGCGCCGCTCAGCTCGCTGTCGGCTTCACTTTTTTCCGCAGTGGTACCGGCCCCGGCCAGCTTTGCGCGGGCGTCGGACACATTCGCCAGAACCTCGCTCTCGTGCGTGGTATAACCCTTGACTGTATTGACCAGATTGGGGATCAGGTCGTTCCGCCGCTGAAGCTGGGTATCAATGTTGGCAAGCAGGCCGTCTATTTTTTCCCGTTCGCCCACCAGACCGTTATAGCTGCTGACGCAGGCGCCGGCAATCAGTGCCAAAACCGCAACAATACAAATGGTGACAATCAAGCCTTTTTTCATTATAATTTCAAAGCCTTTCCGCCCACAGAAATAATTGAACCATGCGCTTATTCCTATCGTGGGCAGATAAGGCGCATTGTGAGAACCGCCGCGCGTTCCCGCCGCAGCTCCCGGAATGAGAGCTTCGACGGCGAAAAAAACAAGCCGCGGGTTGGAAAACAACGCCGGCCGTGCCGAAATGAACCGTGCGCGGAACGCTGTTACACTTTGCCGGAGGCCCCATGTCAAAGCATACAGAGCCTCTTTTGGTGTTTATCCTAATATATCATATTCTTTCCCAAATTACAAGGAAAATCCAAGCATATTTCTTTTTTGTCCATAACCTCTGTGATTTTGACGTATAGAACTGAGCTTATCTGGACAGACTGAAATCAAAAGACAAAGGACGGCACAAAACTGATGCCGGACTTTGCCGGCGGATTACACAGCCTGTGTTCAATTTTCCGCAGCTGCACTTCAGAAACTCACATGGGCTATAAAAAATCTCCAAATTTCCTGCTCCGCTTTCTGGAGATTTTCTCTGACTTTTATTTGCTTTGCGGAGCGGCGGAATGGAGATTTTTATGTTACAGGAAACAGAGCTTTTGAATCATATCCACCAAAATGCGGACATGGGCCGGGACAGTCTCCGGCACATCCTGGATCTGTCTCACAGCGCGGACTTTACCAAAGCGGTCCAGGCCCAGCTGGATGAGTACGAGGATGTGTATGACACCAGCGAGCGGATGCTGGAGGACCGCGGCGCCCAGGGGGAGGACGCGCGGATGATGTCAAAGATGATGGCGGACTTTACCAGCAAAATGAAGTCCATGCAGGAGCCCACGGATTCCCGGCTGGCGGAAATGGTCATTGAGGGCAGCACCATGGGAATCACAAAGCTGACCAAGCAGGTCCACGACTATGAGGGCGGGGACAAAGCTGTGCTGGACTTTGCCAAAAAGCAGATAAAGCGGGAACAGGACAACATTGAGAAGATGAAGGCCTTTCTGTAGACTTCCAAAAGACCGCAGGTATTTCCGCGGTTTTCTCTCTGTCTTTGGACCTATGCGTCCAAAGACTGCAAAAAGGCGCCGGGCTTTCTGCCGGCGCCTTTTGTTTGCCATTGATTATACCCGGAACTGGTCATGAATGACCTTGACCGCGCGTTCCGCGTTGTTCACATTGATCAGTGTGGAGATCTTGATCTCGGAAGTGGAGATCATATGTATGTTGATATCAGCCGCGAACAGCGCCTCAAACATACGGGCCGCCACGCCGGGATTGTTGGTCATACCCGCGCCGACTATGGAAACCTTGCTCAGGTCGTCCCGGTGGTTGACCTCCTGATAATGCATGCTGTCCTTCAGGCCGTCAATGATGGCCAAGGTCTTGGTCAGATTGTTTTTGGTGACGGTGAACACAATATCCTTTGTTCCGCCGTGGCCGATGGACTGCAGGATCATATCCACATTCACGCCCTCCTTTGCCAGGGCTGAGAATACTTTAAACGCGATTCCCGGCGTATCCTCCACGCCAATAATCGCAATTCGGGCAACATCGTTGTCCCGGGTTACACCTCTGATTAACATTTTTTCCAAAGTAGTTACCTCCTTTACGATTGTGCCCGGCACTTTATGAAAGCTGGACTTTACTTCGAGTTTTACATTATACTTCTTCGCCATCTCAACAGATCGGTTATGGAGGACATTGGCCCCAAGGCTCGCCAGTTCCAGCATTTCGTCATAGGTGATTTCGTCCAGTTTCATGGCATCCGGCACAATACGGGGGTCTGCGGTATAGACGCCGTCCACATCCGTATAAATCTCACATTTGTCCGCCTGCAGAGCCGCGGCCAGCGCCACCGCAGAGGTATCACTGCCTCCGCGCCCCAGGGTGGTGATGTCGTCATAGCGGTTCAGGCCCTGGAAGCCGGCCACCACAACAATATTGTTTTTGTCCAGCTCAGACTGGACCCGCTCCACGTCGACCTTGTCAATCCGGGCATTGCCGGAAGTGGCGTTGGTCCGGAAGCCCGCCTGCCATCCGGTCAGGGAAATCACCGGATAATTCAGCTTTTCAATGGCCATGGCCAGCAGGGAAATGGAGATCTGCTCGCCGCTGGAAAGCAGCATATCCATCTCACGCTTGGACGCGTGCGGATTGATCTCATTTGCCTTCTCAATCAGGTCGTCTGTGGTGTCCCCTTGGGCGGAAACGACAACCACAACCCGGTTTCCCAGCTGTGCTGTCTCAACCACGCGGTTTGCCACGTTGTTCACTCTCTCTGCGTCGGCAACAGAACTGCCGCCGAATTTTTGTACGATAAGAGCCACTTCTTATCCCTCCTATTTCTATTCTGAAACCGGTCGGCCCGGTTTTCTTGATTCAGGCTTTTTCTTGCACACAATCGCGCCCCTGTTATCCGCTTTGAGCATATACAGCTTCCAGTTCCGCATCCGCTGGCTCAAAACCTCATTCATCGCTTCCTCAAAGGTCTGATTGTCCCGGTGGACAATGGCGACAATGGTCGGCCCGGCGCCGCTGAGATAAACGCCCAGTGCGCCGTTGGCATAACAGCACCGGAACAGCTCATCCATCCGCGGTATCAGCCGTTTCCGATAGCGCTGGTGGAGCTTATCCCCCACAGCCGCCCGGATATTCTCGTACTTTCCGCTCATGATACTGGCGGCGAGCAGGGCGCTGCGGCCCGTGTTATACACCGCATCCCGCATAGAGACAGAACGCGGCAGAACCGACCGCGCCTTTTTGGTTTGAAGAAAGAAATCCGGGACCAGGGTGGCAAAACGCAGGTCATCCTTGATCTCGGTCCTGACATACTGGATCCGGTTGTTCTGCTTCACATTGACCGTGAACCCTCCAAGCAGGGCCGGGGTCACATTGTCAGAATGTCCCTCAATATCAGCGGCCATGTAGAGCAGGGTATCTGCGGAGAGCTGGTTTCCGGTCATCTCATTGGCGGCGACCAGACCGGAGACAATTCCGGCGCTGCTGCTGCCAAGGCCCCTGGTCACCATGACGTTGTTCTCCAGAGTCAGGTGTATCCCCTTCGGCTGATACCCGACCTTATCAAACACCGCTTTCATGGAGGTGTAGACCAGATTCCTCTCATCCTTTGCCAGAAACTTTCTGGAGTCGTCCAGGATGTCGATCTTAAGCCCCTGGTCCGTCTCCTCCGCTGTCACATAATTATACAATCCCAAAGCCAGACCCATGCTGTCAAATCCCGGTCCAATGTTGGCACTGGTTGCAGGAACCCTTACCTTGACCATCATTCAGCCACCAGCCTTAAAGCGCCGAGGATCCCGTGCGCCCCGCCCAGTTCCTCCTGGAAGGCCGCGAAATCCCGGCCGCTCATTTCCGGCGTCACAACCGCAAACTCGTTTTCGTACGCCTCGCCCTCCAGCGTTACAATCTGATAGCCGCGCCGGCGCAGCGCGTCCGGATTTCCGGTCAGACGGACATAGAACTGAAAGCTCTGGTCCGCACCGTCCTTGAGATACCCGGGCGAACCCTCGGTCCAGCCCAGCCGAATATGCTTATCCTTGTGCTTTACAATGTCAATGATATCGGATACCACCGCGCTGGCCGTAGGAAGAGAACCAGCGCCCCGGCCGTAAAACATCACGTCGCCGATGGCGTCGCCCTTGACCATGATGCCGTTGAACACATCGTCGATCCCCGCCAGCGGATGGTCTTTTTTCAGTATGGCCGGGCAGACCCGCGCGTAAACCCCGTCCTCTGCCTTGGAAGCCATACCGATCAGCTTGATCACGCCGCCCAGCGCGTCCGCATAGGCCACATCCTGCAGTGTGATCTTTGTGATGCCCTCGGTTTCGATCTCATCGCTGTCCACGAATTTTCCAAAGGCCAGGGAGGCTAGAATGGCGGTTTTGCGGCAGGTGTCATGCCCTTCCACATCGGCCGTGGGATCCTTTTCCGCATAACCCTTTTCCTGGGCGCCCCTCAGTGCGTCGGCAAAGCTCTCGCCCGCCTTGATCATCTGGGTCAGAATATAGTTGGTGGTACCGTTCAGGATACCCAGTACATCGGTCAGCTCATTGGCTGAAAGGCTGGAATACAGCGGCCGGATAATGGGAATGCCGCCGCCCACGCTGGCCTCAAAGAGATAGTTGACATTCTTCTCCTTTGCGATCTGCAGAAGCTCAGTTCCATGCTTCGCGACCAGCTCTTTATTGGAGGTGACCACATGCTTGCCCGCCAGCAGCAGCTGTTTCGTAAATTCATACGCGGGCTTGGTCCCCCCCATGACCTCGGCGACGATGACAATCTCATCATCCTGCAGAATATCGTTAAAATCCTTGGTGAAGCACTGAAAAGGGCTGTCCGGAAAATCCCGCAGATCCAAAATTCTTCCGATTTCCACCTTTTCCCCGCTCCGGGCTTTCAGGCCGTCCGGCGAGCCGGCAATGATCTCTCCGACACCCCCGCCGACAACGCCAAACCCCATGATTCCTATTTTCATCTGTTTCTCCCATCCTTTCAGAAGAAGCGGCCGGAGCCGCCTCGGGTTATTCCACCGCCGCCCCAGAGGCCGGCGGATCAGTCGTCAAATTTGTTCATTACAATGCCCGTGACCAGCTTGGGCCAGAAATAGGTGGATTTCTGGGGCATCTTCTCATTCACCTGGGCAATTTCCTTGATCTCAGAGACCTTGGGCGGATTGATCAAAAATGCGCAGTCGAACTCGCCGTTCTTCACCGCGTCCACCGCCTCATGCGCGTCACGGGTGTAGACCAGATTCTTCTGGCTCCGCATATTCTCCTCATCAATACCCAGGTACTTCTCCAGTATCAGCTTATGCAGGACGGTGACATCCAGGTGCTTGTATGCGTCTGATTTGCCGTCAATGGCCGCGTCAATGGTCTGTGTGGTCTTGAGCTTGAGCAGGTAATAATAGTTCTGACCGGTGTAGAGGCCGAACAGGGTCTCATCCACGGTATTGGCCAGACGCTCCATAATAATGGCCGCATAGTCACCCTCGGTGAAATAGATCTTCGATACCGCAAATTCCTCGGTCAAAAATCCCACCAAAAGCACCTCGTCGAAGCTCTCCAGACCGCGCACCATCCGGTGGGTCGGGAACACGAACAGGCCGCCGTTGCTCATGGAAACCAGCATCATCATCACATAGTCATAGGTCATGGTTCCCTCTTCGGTGCCGTCGGCCTCATGCCGCTGTCTGCGGTAATTCAGCGCGGTCTCATACCGGTGATGGCCGTCCGCGATAAAGATCTGCTTGCTTTCAAACAGGCTGCTGAGACGGGCATTTACCTCTTCGTCGGTGATGATCCAAATGTTCTGCGTGATGTTCTCCCGGGACACAAAGGTAATGTTCGGCTCCCCGTCGCTCCAGGTCTCAATCATACCGGCGATCTCCTTGTCCTCGTCCATATAGAGGGAATAGACCTGGCTCAGATTGGCCGCCGTGGTCTGCATCAGCTTCAGGCGGTCTTCCTTTGCGCTGGTGATGGTCTCCTCATGAGGAAGAACGATTTTTTTAGAGAATTCCTCAAGCTGTACCAGACCAATGACCCCTTTCAAGGAGTGGGAGGGATCCTCAGAGCCCAGGGAGAAAATCTGTTCATAAATATAGAAGGCGGGCTTATCCTCATAGATCAGGGTCTGATCCTCAATCCACTTGTTCAGATAGGCCGCACTTCTGGTATAGCGGTTATTGGCGCCGTCATCGCTGACAAAATCCATGCCATAGTCCAGACGCACCACATTGTATTCATCTTTATTGTATAACTCCTGCTGCTGTGCAGGTGAGATAATGTCATAGGGAGGCGCTGTCACTGCGTCCAAATCCTTAAACTTATCGGTGTTATAGCGGAGTCCTCGAAACGGGATTACCTTTGCCATAATAACCTTCCTTTCAATCGTTTTCAAATTTCATTTCCACTTATTCAGGTAAAATATGTAAATCAAATGATACCAATTACCACAATTAGCGTATCATGAACTATCATACACCAAAAGAAGCCCGCCGTCAAGGCGTTTTGCACCTGTTCGGTGTAAATAATTGTTAGTAAAAACGCTGAATTTTTATCACGGTTTTACAAATACTAGTGATTGTAAACCTATAAAAAAAAGGAGGCAAAACACCATGGGTAAGTTCTCAACCGGCCTGCTGGCAGGCGCCATGCTCGGCATTGGAATGATGATGGTCGATAAAAGGACCATCAAAAAGGCAAAGAAGATGATGCACAAAATGCCCCATCACACCGCCTGGCTGTAAAGCCACCCCCCTGTCCCCAGGCAGGGCCCCCATGGGAATGGGCCGCTTTTCCGCCCGCTCCCATGAACTATTTTCTCAAATCCTTCTACAATCTCCGCAGGAATAAAGACAAGGGGTTTGCCGCCCTAGTACCATTCCCGGGAACAAACAAGCGCCCGGACTTTCGTCCGGGCGCTTGTTTGTATCATAAAACTTTCCGCAAAAATTCTTTGGTACGCTCATTCTGAGGATCGCCGAATATCTGTTCCGGCAGGCCTTCCTCCACGATATAACCGCCGTCCATAAACAGAACCCGGTTGGAAACCTCACGGGCAAAACCCATTTCATGGGTCACCACAACCATGGTCATGCCCGCATTGGCGAGATCTGTCATAACCTCCAGCACCTCGCCGACCATCTCCGGGTCAAGGGCGGAGGTGGGTTCGTCAAAAAGCATGATCTCCGGCTCCATAGCCAGCGCCCGCGCAATGGCAATCCGCTGTTTCTGTCCGCCGGAGAGCTGGGCCGGATAGGCGTCCGCCTTCTCCAGCAGACCGACCCGCCGGAGCAGTTCCTCAGCCTTGGTTTCCGCCTCGGCCTTGCTGAGCTTTTTCAATGTCATAGGCGCCATGGTGATGTTTCCCATGACCGTCTTGTGCGGAAACAGATTGAACTGCTGGAACACCATGCCCATCTTCTGACGGATCTTATTGATGTCCATACCGCGCCCGGTGATTTCCTCGCCGTCCACTGTGATTCTTCCCTGAGTGGGTGTCTCCAGCAGGTTCAGGCACCGCAGAAAGGTGCTCTTTCCCGAGCCGGAGGGGCCGATCACCGCCACCTTCTCCCCCTTGGCGATATGCTGGTCAATGCCCTTGAGGACCTGCAGGTCACCAAAGTATTTATGTAAGTCTTCAACGTATATCACTCTTACGCAGCCTCCTCTCTAAGCATCCGAAAATCTTTGACAGGGTAAATGTCATGATAAAGTACAGCAGGGCCGCTGTAAGAAGAGGGAACCAGGCGTTAAAGGTCCGGCTGGTGATCATGCTGGCCACCTTGGTGAGGTCCTCCATGGCGATATACCCAGCAATGGATGTCTCCTTGAGCAGGACGATAAACTCGCTGGTATAGGTGGGAAGGGCGATCTTGACCGCCTGCGGCAGGACGATCTTCATGGTGGTCTGAAGCTTGGAAAAGCCCAGGGAACGCCCCGCCTCCACCTGGCCGTGGTCCACAGACTCCACACCGCTCCGGACGATCTCCGCCACGTAAGCCGCGCTGTTTAAGCCAAAGGCCAGGGACGCGATGATCCACTTCGGGGCGGAAACTGTGGCAAACACGCCCATATACATAATCAAAAGCTGAACCGTGGTCGGCGTTCCGCGGATGATTTCAATATAAACCTTTGCCGGAACGCTGAGTCCTTTCCAGCTTGACATCTTCATAAACGCCAGAATCACACCCAGCACCGTGCCAATGACAATGGCCGCCAGGGTAATCTGCAGTGTAACGCCCAGGCCGCCCAGCAGATGCTTCCACCGATCCGCATAAATCAAATTGGTATAGAAGTCATTGCAGAAGGCCGCCCAGTGGGCAGATATCCATTCCATATATATACACCACCTGAAAGTCCGGGGCCGTGCCCGCCGGAAGGGCGGTTCGGCCGCGCAATTTTATCTGTTTGTCCCGTATGCCGCGCGGAACCCCCGCTCCGCCCAAAGGCACGGCCGGGCGCGATTCACACACAAAATAAAGGAAGGCGGGAGGGCCAATGCCTCCCGCCCCATTTCGCTGCATGGCTGTCAGGACTATTCTTTTACAATAATAACCTGTGCCGCCTTATAGTACTTGTCAGAGAAGTCGACCTGCTGGGCGCGTTCCTCGTCCACGGTCATACCGGCGATAACCATATCCACCTTACCGCTGGACAGCGCGGCGATGAGACCGTCAAAGTTCATGTTTTCAATGACCAGCTCACGGCCCATGTTTCTTGCGATCTCTTTGGCGATCTCCACATCATAGCCCGCAATCTCGTTGTTGTCGTCCATGAATTCAAAGGGCGCAAATTCCGCATTGGTACCCATGATCAGCTTTTCACTGCCAGCGGGTTCCTCTTTTGCGGCCAGCTCCTTGAGCGCAGCCTCATCCTTGTCAATATACGCCTTGCGGATGGTATCAATGGTCCCGGCCGCGGTCATATCCGCAATGGCGGTGTTGATACCGCTGAGCAGTTCGTCGCTGCCCTTTTTCACCGCAATGGCATACTCTTCCTCGGTCAGGTTGCCGGGCAGGATTTTCAGCCCCTGGATTTCCCCAACCAGATCCTTTGCCACCTGGTCATCCACGACCACCGCGTCGACCTTGCCGTTCTTCAGGTCCATGCCAGCGTCAACCACCCGCTTAAACCGGGAAATCTCAGCCCCTTCAATTTCGTCTGTCACATAGTTATCTCCGGTGGTGCCTTCCTGTACGGCGATCTTCGCGCCGGTCAGGTCAGCAACGCCGGCAATGGTCTTTCCCTGCTGCGCGGAGCCGGAGCCCGCGGAGCCAGCGCCGGAATCCGTGTTCCCGCAGCCAGCCAGTGCGCCGACAGCCAGAACCGCCGCGGCAGCCAAAGCCACAAATTTTTTCATCATCATTCGTCCCTCCTGGAATATATATCTTTTTTGACTCAATGTCTTTTCTATTTTACACTAGACGCCCCTATTTGTCAACAAAAAAAATACCGGACTGCACGCGCCCGGTATTCTATGTGCGTTTTCCTTTTCAGCCGCCGCCTACCGGTGCTTGACAAACGCCTCAATCCGCTCCAGCGCGGCGTTGATGCTCTGGACAGAATAGGCGTAGGAACAGCGGATAAAGCCCTCGCCGCTCTCCCCAAAGGCCGTCCCCGGAACCACTGCCACCTTCTTGTCATAGAGCAGGGTCTCGCAGAAGGTGCTGGAATCCATCCCCGTGCTCCTGATACACGGAAAGGTATAGAATGCGCCCTCCGGCTCAAAGCACTCCAGTCCCATATCATTGAAGCCTTTCACCATCACATGCCTGCGCCGGTCATACTCCTCGCGCATCATGGCAATATCGGCATCACCGTTTTTAAGCGCCTCAATGGCGGCATACTGTGCCGTGGTGGGCGCGGACATGATGGCGAACTGGTGCACCTTGGTCATGGCTTTAATCAGCTCCGGATGGCCGCAGGCATAGCCCAGCCGCCAGCCCGTCATGGCATAGGTTTTGGAAAATCCGCTGACCAGAACCGTGCGCTCATACATCTCCGGGATGGACGCAATGGACACATGCTTCTCCTCCCCATAGGTGAGCTCCGCATAGATTTCATCCGCCAGCACCAGAATCTCCGTATCCTTCAGCACCTCAGCCAGCGCCTCCAGATGCTCCCGGCGCATGACAGCGCCTGTGGGATTGTTGGGAAACGGCAGGACCAGCGCCTTGGTCCGCGGGGTAATGGCCGCCCGAAGCTCGCCGGCGGTCAGACGGAACTGATTTTCCGCCTTGGTGACAATGGGGACCGGAACACCGCCCGCCAGAGACGCAATCGGCCGGTAACACACAAAACTGGGCTCCGGGATCAAAACCTCGTCCCCGGGCTGGAGCACGGAGCGCAGGAACAGGTCAATGGCCTCGCTTCCGCCCACAGTGACAACCACCTGGGAAAGGGGGTCATAGTCCAGGCCGAACCGCCGGGCCAGATAGGTGCAGATCTCCATCCGCAGCTCCTTCAGGCCGGAATTTGAAGTGTAATAGGTCTTGCCCTTTTCCAGGGAATAAATCCCCTCGTCGCGGATGTGCCAGGGGGTGACAAAATCCGGCTCCCCCACCCCGAGAGAAATGGCATCCTCCATCTCGCCCGCAATGTCAAAAAACCGCCGGATGCCCGATGGCGGTATATCCCGTACCACGGGATTCAGCAGGCCGCGCATATCCATACTCATAGGGAAATAACCTCCCTTTCATCTTTTTCCGGGCGCGCACAGACCACGCCGTCATATTTATACCGCTTGAGCACAAAGTGCGTGGACGTCTCTATGACGGATTCCATAGGCGCCAAATGCTCGGAGACGAACCGGGAAACCTCCCGGATGTCCCGGCCCTCAACGGTGATGCCAAAATCATAGCTTCCGCTCATCAGGTTAACGGCCTTCACCTCCGTATACTGATAGATCCGTTCCGCAATCCGGTCATAGCCCAGATCCCGCTGCGGCGTAACCCGCAGCTCAATATAGGCGGTGACCACATCGCTGCCGTTGGCCTCGTCCCAGTTGATCCGTGCGCCGTAGCCCAGAATCACGTTGCTTTTTTCCAGTTCATCAATGATGCCGGCGACCTCTTCCACCGGCAGGTTCAGCATGGTTGCCATCTGCTCCAGAGAGCCGCGGCAGTCACGGTGCAAAAGATCCAAAATCATTGCTGCTTTATCATCACGATTTGACATCATTCATTCCTCCTCTTTTTGAGCGGCCGTCCGGGCGCGGCCCGTGTCAAAAACCACGCACTCTGCCGGTTCCCCATCCGGGGAATCCGGAAAAGCACGGCCCGCTGCTTTCCGTTAATCATATCACGTTCCAGGCCGCAAGTCAAGCGCCGATGCCGGATCCCGGCAAAAAAGCACAGGCGCGGCTCTGGGCCGGATCCATACGAAAAAAGGTCCGACACCGCGCGGGGCGCGGCATCAGACCAGGCGCAGGAGCTTGGCCATAGGAGCGGCGAAACCAATATCGGTTTCGCCGCTTCTACAACTAATCGTTCTCGCCCTTATGGTTCACATAAAAGGTGACCAGCTCCTCCAAAATTTCATCCCGCTCCAGCTTCCGGACCAGGCTTCTTGCTCCGTTATAAGAAGTGATATAGGACGGGTCTCCGGACAGGATATAACCAACGATCTGGTTAATGGGATTATACCCCTTTTCCATCAGCGCGTCATGTACCTTCAGCAGAATTTCGCGGGGCTCCATTGGACGCTCTGTCTTTACATCGAATTTCATCGTGTTCATCATATTGTTGTTATCCATTCTGACCATCCTTTCTGCATGTTATGACAAATCTCCGCATACTTCCCTCTAGTTTCGACGGTTCTTTCCATAAATTTGTTCCCAGCCGGGAAAAATTTTTACCGAAGCTCTGCATGAAGGTCATTTTTCAAGTCCGCAAGGATTCTCTCCATGACCGCGTTGACCTCCTGATCGGTCAGGGTCCGGTCCGCCGCCCGGAAGGCGAGGGAATAGGCCACGCTCTTTTTGCCTTCGCCCACCTGCTCGCCCTCATACACATCGAATAGTTTAAAACTTTCCAAAATACCGGCGCGCTGTCTCTCAATGATCCTGACGATCTCGCCCACGTTAACCGTTTTGTCCACAATAACGGCAATGTCGCGGCTGGTAGCCGGAAACTTGGGCAATGCCTGATATTGCTTGTCTGTGGTATAGGCCGCAAGCAGAACATCAAAACTCAGCAGGGCGGCATAAGCTTCGGTGTTGACCTTGAAATTCTTCGCTGCCTCCGGATGAATCTGGCCCAGAACCCCCGCCGGTTTGCCGCCGGCCGAAACCAGAGCGCAGCGGCCCGGATGGAAGGAGGGATTTTCACCGTACGGCTCAAAGTCATAGGTTTGAATTCCCAGGCCTTGGAACAGCTGTTCCACCGTCCCTTTCAGATCATAGAAGTCACAGTCTCCATACATGCCGATCGCCACAACCTGCTTTTCATCCGGCAGGGTCTGGTCCTCTGCGGGAAGATAGGTGGTGCCGATCTCAAAGACCGCGGCCTCTGGATTTCTGCGCGTATAATTGGTACGGAGGGTCTTCATGACAGAGGAGAGCATGCAGGTACGCATAACGCTGTTTTCCTCGCCCAGAGGATTGGAGATCCGCACCATGTTCCGTCGGCTGTCATCTGCCGGAATTCTCACCATATCGTTTTCCTTCGGGTCGATGAAGGAATAGGTTATGGTCTCATAGAGCCCCGCGGCTGTCAGCGCGTCCCGGACAGCGTCCTCCAGCTTCTGCTTCCGGTTCTTGCCGCCGACCACGACCTCGCCCATCATCATGGTGGAAGGAATCCGGTCATAGCCATAGATTCGGGCGACCTCCTCCGCCACATCGGCCATTCCCTCTATATCCCCGCGGAAGGTTGGCACATAGATCCTGCCGTCCTCCACCGCAAAGTCCAGCCGATTTAATATTTCAACCATCTCCGCCTCCGGCACCTCCATGCCCAGAAAACGGTTCATCTTTTCCGGTTCAAAGGGCAGCGCCAGCCGCTCCTTCTTCACCGGATACACGTCAATGACGCCGCTGACCACCTCTCCGGCGCCCAGCTCTGTCATCAGCTGGCAAGCCCGGTTCATGGCTGGGAGACAGGTTTCGGGATCCAGCCCCTTTTCAAACAGCGCAGAGGCGTCCGTGCGCATGCCGAGGGCCTTCGCGCCCCGGCGGACAGCGACGGCGTTGAAATTGGCCGCCTCAAACAAAACCGTGGTGGTGGCCTCGGTCACCTCAGAATTGGCGCCGCCCATCACACCGGCCACGCCGATGGCGCGCTTGGTATCGCTGATGGCAATCATGGCCGCGTTCAGGGTTCTGGGCTGGTCGTCCAGCGTCTCCAGCTGTTCTCCCTCGCCGGCACTGCGGACAATGATCCGCCGCCCCTCCACATGATCCAGATCATAGGCATGCATGGGCTGGCCGTATTCCAGCATAATATAGTTGGTAATGTCCACCACATTGTTGATGGAACGGATGCCGCAGGCCTTCAGCCGCTTCCGCATCCAGTCCGGTGAAGGACCAATCTTCACGTTTTTGACCACCCGGCCCACAAACCGGGAGCAGAGCTCTGGATTCCGGATTTCAACGCCGGCATAGTCATGGACATCCCCGCCGCATTCCGGAAAACTGATTTCCGGGATGTGAAACGACCGGTTAAAGGTCGCCGCGGTCTCCCGGGCAAGACCAATGATACTCATACAATCCGGACGGTTGGACGTGATCTCAAATTCCGCGACGCTTTCGTCAAGTCCCAAAACCTGCACAATGTCAGCGCCCACCGGGGTATCATCCGGCAGGATCAGGATACCGTCCGCACGCTCTTCGGAGATTCCCAGTTCATCTGTGGAGCACATCATGCCATAGCTGGCAACCCCCCGGAGCTTTCCCTTGGTGATCTTCACGCCGCCGGGAAGACAGCTCTTGTGCTTTGCCACCGGAACCACCGCGCTCTCAAAGACATTGGGCGCGCCGGTCACGATTTGAATGGGCTCCGCCTCTCCCACGTCAACCTGGCAGACCACCAGCTTGTCGGCGTCAGGATGCTTCTCAATCCGGACGATTTTTCCGGTCACCACATTCTTAAATTCCCTGGCCGGATTCTCAATGCCCTCTACCATGGAGCCTGACATGGTCAGCATATGGGTATAGGTGGCATCGTCAATCCCGTCTGTGTTCATATAATCTTTCAGCCATGATAATGGTAAATTCATCGTAATTTCATCCTTTCCAGTCTGTTTCAGTAGAGCCGGCGCTAGAACTGCTCCAGGAACCGTACGTCGTTTTCAAAGTACAGGCGCAGGTCGTCAATGCCGTAACGGAACATGGTGATACGCTCCAGTCCGATACCAAAGGCAAAGCCGGAATACTCCTCCGGGTCAATGCCGCAGTTCCGCAAAACCCTGGGATGGACCATACCGCAGCCCAGAATCTCAATCCAGCCCTCGCCCTTACAGATCCGGCAGCCCTTGCCGCCGCAGTTAAAGCAGGAGATATCAACCTCTGCGCTGGGCTCTGTAAACGGGAAGTGATGGGGGCGGAAACGCAGGCGCGTATCATCCCCGTACAGCTTTTTGACAAAGACCTCCAGCGTCCCCTTCAGGTCTGCCATGGTAATGCCCTTGTCCACCACCAGTCCCTCTATCTGATGGAACACCGGGGAATGGGTGGCGTCCACCGCGTCGCTCCGGTATACCCGGCCGGGCGCAATGACCCGGATAGGCGGCTTCTGCTGTTCCATGGTCCGGACCTGAACCGGAGAGGTCTGCGAACGGAGCACCACATTTTCGTCAATATAAAAGGTGTCCTGCGTATCCCGGGCCGGATGGTCCTTGGGGATATTCAGCGCCTCAAAGTTGTAGTAATCCAGCTCTACGTCCGGCCCCTCCGCAATGGTGAAGCCCATTCCGATAAAAATATCCTTCAAGTCGTCCAGCACTGTGGTCAGCGGATGCTTTTTGCCTCTCGTCCGCCGGCGGCCGGGCATGGTGACATCAATGGTCTCGCTCTGGATTTTGGCATCCGCCGCCTGTTTCTCCAGTTCCGCCTTTTTTGTCTCCAGGGCCGCCTCAATCTCTCCGCGGGCCTCATTGGCCAGCTGGCCGGCCACAGGCCGCTCCTCGGGAGACAGCTTGCCCATGCCCTTCATGACAGCGGTCAGCTCTCCCTTCTTTCCCAAATACTGTATGCGAAGCTCCTCCAGCTCCGCCAGGGTTTGGGCTCCCCCCAGCGCAGCTGCCGCCTTGGTGCGGATCGCAGTTAACTGATCTTTCATAACGTGAAACCTCCATGTATCTTCTGCCAGTTTAGTCATTTGGTGTTATCATAACACACTTTTTGGATCGTGACAAGGGGAAACAGCCGGAAAATTTGAAAACCCGCTTCCCGGTTCACCGGACGCCGGCATTTTTTAAAGCCAGCTGCAAACCGCCTCATAGTATCCTAAATCCCCTTCTTTCAGTGCCTTTTCTAAGCTTCTGTATTTCTCCTGCCGGGCTTCAAGGCCCGGAAAATTCTTTGTGACAAAATCGGCAAATTGTACGAAAACAGCCCGCCGAATGTCCGGGCCCAAACACATGGTTCTCTGAAAGGTCAGCTGTACCATCCAGAGTATATACTCATAGTATTCCTGTGTTATGGGAATACCCAATTTCCCCCGATCCTCAAACAGCTGTTCTGTAATCCAGAATGAATCGATTGCCTTCGGATGTCTTCGGCTGGTGGCAGATATGCCTCGTGGATTGGCAAGATAATAATAGACAATGTCCGAAACCCCCTGCGCCGTCTCAATCAAAGGATAGAGGATCTGCTGGCAAAGGGAATCCTCAAACCAGTATCCCTGCGGGAAACAGATATTTTGGAAAAATTCCCCTTTTACCAGCTTCCTTACGGACATTCCCCCAAGCTGGGTCAGCGGATTCAGTGGGCCAGGCGCATGTACGGCAGTATAGCGCACCCTGCCGTTCGGCCAGACGGAGACATACGAACCCTCCACCACATCCGCACCGGTCTCAAAAGCTACGTCCAGCATATGCCTCAGCTCTCCCAGATAATCGTCCGCATCAAGAAACATGACATATTTCCCTATGATCTTTTCAAGCCCGCGGTTTCTCGCACCGGAAAGGCCGCGGTTCTCTGACCATATAACCTGAATATTGGGATGCCCTTCATATTCACGCAGAATATCCCCTGTCCCGTCAGCGGAGCCATCGTTGACCACTACAAGCCGCCAGGTATATGGAAGGTCCTGCGACAGCACTGATTCCAGACATTTTCGAATGTACTTTTCCACATTGTACGCAGGAACGATGATCTGGAGATCCACTTCCGGTACAAACTGGTTTTCTGTAATACAGGACGCTTTCGGATTCGGCGACGCCTGCGCAAGCAGCCGCCCGGCCCCAGCCACGGTCTCCCGGTCCAGTTTAAGAAATTTGTGGCGCGCTGTCAGCTGAAACATCAGTTTTCCAAGCCGCAGGCGCCTCACCCCCTGCACAAATATCCATTTACACCAATAAAATCCCTGCCCGTTCATCTTTGCTCCCCCCATTCATAAGCTTGCTCCCCGGTTACTGCAGTTTTTCCAATGTATTTTCTTCTATTATATATCGGGGCCGGCGCTTGACTTCCTTATATATCTTGCCGATATATTCGCCAATGACCCCCACAGACACCAGTTGTACCCCGCCCAGAAACCAGATGGAAATCATCAGGGACGACCATCCTGTGACGCTGACGCCGAAGAAGCGGGCGCAAAGGGTATAGACCGCGGCCAGTACGGCCAGGAAACAGACCGCCACGCCCAGTCCCCAAACCAGCCGGATGGGTTTGATGCTGAAAGAGGTGATCCCATCAAAAGCAAAGGAGAGCATCTTTTTCAAAGGATATTTACTCTCTCCGGCAAACCGCTCCGCCCGTTCATAATACACCTCGCCGCTCTGAAATCCCACCAGGCGTACCATGCCGCGCAGAAACAGATTGACCTCCGGAAATTCCGCCAGGGCGTCCAGCGCCCGCTTGCTCATAAGCCGGTAATCCGCATGGTCCTCCACCACATCCGCGCCCAAAAGCCGCATAAATTTATAAAATCCCCGGGCTGTTGCCCGCTTGAACCGGGTGTCGGACTGCCGGCGGCTCCGCACGCCATAGACCACGTCACAGCCATCGTCAAATTTTGCAACAAACGCCTCAATCGCCTGTATATCGTCCTGGAGATCCGCATCAATGGAGATACAGCAGTCGCAGCGGGAGCGCACAGCCATCAGTCCGGCCAGCAGTGCGTTTTGGTGCCCCGCGTTGCGGGCCAGCTTGATTCCCTGCATTCTCCTGTCTCCCGCGGCGAGATCCGCAATGATCCGCCATGTAGCATCCCGGCTGCCGTCGTCCACAAAGACGATTCGGCTCTCCGGGCTGATGCGTCCCCGCTCTTCCATGGCGGTCAAAAGCGCTCCGATCCGCTTTGCCGTCTCCGGCAGAACCTCCTCCTCATTATAACAAGGTATCACAATATAAAGTCTGGTGTCCTTCATCTTCAGCTCCGCCTTTCCGTGGTATCTTGAAAAACAGAAAAGGACGGACCTCTGTCCGCCCTTCCTAAGTAAGCTCTATTATTCAGCCGGGGTCTGTGACGCGTCAGAAGCGGCAGTTGCCTCCGGTGCCGCGCTCGTCTCAGGCGCAGCATCTGTGCCTTCCGTACCAGCTTCGGTCCCCTCTGTGCCAGCCTCAGCACCTTCCTGCGCCTCCGCTGCCTGCTGCTGTTCAGCGACCTGATCCGCTGTCATCAGAATATTGCCCTCTGCGTCAACCAGATTTCCGCTTTCATCCATGGTCACCTGCTGCGCGGCATCTGTCCCGGCGGTATCGGTCTGCGCCGCGTCGGTTCCGGGGTTGGACTTATCGTAGACGTTGATTGCCATGGCCGCGAACGTAATGGAAGAGAGAATAAACAGGATGGCAACCACTGCTGTGAATTTCTTCAGCATGGCGTCAACCGTTCTGCCCTTGTTCTTACCGAAAAATGTCTCCGCACCACCGGCAATCGCACCGGATAAACCCTGCTGCTTTCCGTGCTGCAGAAGCACCACAACAATCAAAGCCAGCGAGATAACTACATGGATAATGGTCAATGCTATCATCATTTTTTAAACCTTCCTCCTCATTTTCCTACACCAATCTCAAAACCTGTGTAACTTTCACACGTTTCGTGTCCAGTATGCGCTATTGTATCATAGACGAGCATAATTTTCAAGTGCTTTTTCAAAATTTATGAAACTTTTTTGTATTTATTTTCATTTTTTCGGCGGGCCGCCGTTTTCCGCCCAATCAGATCCTTTAGGCCCTGGCTTCGATTCGCTCCCAGGCGAGACTTATATCATGAAATCACAACAGCCTCTGCTAGGGTGCCGTAAGATTGATAATATAATAGAAGTTCTGCGTCATATCCGGCCAAAACGAACGAAGTGCAGCGGGCAAGCCGCCCCAGAGGGCGGCAGGGCTCCCGGAAACGGCGGGCCGACGCCGCCGTTTTTGGGAATAAGGAGCCGCCGCGGAACATGTGAGCTTTTGGCGTTCCTGGCCAAAACGAACGAAGTGCAGCGGGCGGCGACGACGCGTTCACAAACTATTCACACATCTTTCACAAATTATTCACCCATATTTTTCATAACCTGTTATACTGTATTTGTAGCAAGGAAACTTGCTGCGGAAAGCAAATACATAACTCCCTCCCTTAGAAGGCCGTTCCCCCAAGCGGCCTTCTTTTTCTTTTGTGCAGATGCCCGCAGCTCCCGGCCAAAATGATCAAAATGATACGTGCAAGCCGCCCGGAGAGCGGCAGGGCTCCCGGAAACGGCGGGCCGACGACGCCGTTTTTGGGAATAAGGAGCCGCCGCGGAGCGGGTGAGCTTTTGGCGTTCCTGGCCAAAACGAACGCAGTGCAGCGGGCGGCGACGCGTTCACAAACTATTCACATAACTTTCACAAATTATTCACCCACATTTTTTCAAACCTGTTATACTGTACTTGTAGCAAGGAAACCTGCTACAAAATGCAAATACATAACTCCCTCCCTTGAAGACCGTTCCCCCAAACGGTCTTCTTTTTCTTGCAAGGACATTGAAATTTTATTGAAACTATGCTATACTATTTTAGTATGTCCTGTCATAAGTATAGGACAGAGAGACAAGCGTTTCCGTTTCTGGAAACTCAAGGAAAACCTCTGCCGTGGCCGCGGCAGAAGAACAAAGGAGTGTTTACCTATGAAAAAGTATACCTTTTCCCTTCGGATGCTCATACTGGTTATTTGCGCGGCTGTTTCCGCTAACCTGTTTTACGCCCCCGCAGGCGAGGATGTCGTATCCGCAGAGTGGAGCGAACTGCGCGGCGTCTGGGTATCGACTGTGGCAAATATCGACTACCCCTCCCAGCAGACCACCAATCCGGAGACCTTGAAAAACGACCTCATCTCCATCATGGACAACTGCAAAGCCATGGGGTTCAATGCCGTCTTCTTTCAGGTCCGCCCCGCCAGCGACGCGCTCTATGCCTCCTCCATCTTTCCCTGGTCCCGCTATCTGACCGGAACTCAGGGAACCGCACCAGACGGCGGGTTTGATCCTCTGGCCTTTGCCGTACAGGAGGCCCACGCCAGAGGTATGGAACTCCACGCCTGGATCAATCCCTACCGGATTACAAACAGCTCTGCTGACAATGACCGCCTGGCCGCCGGCAATCCCGCGGTTCAGCATCCGGAACTGGTCATCACCGACAGCGATGGAAAAATGTATTACAATCCCGGCGACAGCGCTTCCATCAACCTGATTGTGGACGGTGCAGTGGAAATTGTAAAAAACTATGACGTGGACGGCCTGCACATGGATGATTATTTCTATCCGGAGGGCGACTTTAATGATGATGTGACCTATTCCTTCTATCAGGCCCAGTATCCGGACAAAGGCGATTGGCGCCGGGCCATGGTCAACAAGCTGGTCCAGCAGATGGATGAAGCGGTCCATGCCGAGAAGCCTGATGTTGAATTCGGCATCAGTCCCCGGGGAATCTGGGCAAACGCCTCTGACATGCCGGAGGGCAGCGCGACAGCAGGCGGCGGCTCGTATCATAAAATTTATGCCGACTCCCGCGCGTGGGTGAAAAACGGCTGGGTGGACTATATCATGCCCCAGATCTATTGGAACATTGGCTACGAAATCGCGGACTATTCCATTCTGGCAGACTGGTGGGCCAACGTGGTGGCCGGCACAGATGTGCGTCTGTACATAGGCGAGGGCGCCTACCGCACCACCTCCAGCACTCTGCCCGCCTGGACCGGCGACAGCGGCACCAATGAACTGCGCCAGCATATCTCCATCGGCCGGGGCAATGACAACATCTCCGGCTACTGTATGTTTACCTATCACACCTTTTTGGATAACAGATCCATCTTTGATTTGATGAAGGAGGTTAACGCGGAACCGGCGGTTTCTCTGGACAATGGCACCGGAGAGGCCCCGCCTCCGGTGTCCACAGAGACGCCGGAGGATCCCCAGACTCCGGAAACCACGCCGGAACCTGCGCCTATTTCTCCGCCTGCACAGACGGACAAGCCTTCAGGCGGGGAGTATGTGAATACCTTCCAGGATATGGACGACTACTGGTGGGCCATGGATGCGGTCAATTCCCTGGCCTCTCAGGGCATCATCCGGGGCCGGAGCGAAACGGAATTTGATCCGGATTCCAATATTACCCGGGCGGACAACACGGTTCTTCTGCTCCGCATTCTGGGAAAAACCGCAGAGTTTGACAGTAATTTCGAGGATGTATATCCCGGCACCTACTACTATGAAGAAATCGGAATGGCAAAGGCGCTTGGCATCGCTTCGGGCTACGGCAATAACCTGTTCGACCCGGACAACTATATCAAGCGTCAGGATATGGCGACCCTGGCCTACCGGGTTCTGCGGGAGGAAAACGTTCTGACCGCGATTCCGAACACAGCGACCCTGAACCAGTTCCTGGACAAGGATTCCATTGATTTTTACGCCCGCGATGCCATGGCGGCCTGTGTGGACGCCGGGCTGATGAAGGGCTACGGCGACGGCTGGATCAATCCCCAGGGCAACGCAACCCGGCTGGAGGTGGCGCTGTTTATGGACCGGATTCAGAGAATGATTCAAAACAGCGGTTCACTGGAAGAATAGTTGAATAAGCTGGCACATAAGTTATTGACACGAAGAAGCGCCCCTCGTATTGAGGGGCGCTGAGTGTGTCGATAAACCCGTAAAACTGGAGAAAATTTTATTTTGCTGCCTTCCAGATCGATTAGGGATCCCGCCGGACCAGCATTCCAGCATCTTTTTGAAAAGGGGATGCGTAATGAAACGTTTGAGCCTTTGAAGCCCTGGGTCAAAGCGTATAAAGCGCAGTTTACGCCGACGACAAACCGGGTACGTCCGCAGGAGCGGATCAGCGAAAGGGAGATTCAAATGAGCTATAATCAGCCAAATCCTGTCTACGACCGGATTGCCGGCAATCTGGACTTTCAGATTGACGAGTCTGGATATTTTTACGGCGATCCTGAATGGAACTTTACCGATATTTCCAACGCCCAGCAAAATAAACTCTATTTTCTCACCAAAGGCCAGGTCAAAATCCAGACCACCCAGGAGGCGTATATTCTTTCGCCGGGGCATTTTTATCTTCTGTGCTCAGACCACCAGTGGCAATACAGCTGTTCATCGAACTTTGAGAAACTCTATTTCCATTTTCGTCTGGAGCTCTGCCATTCCCTGGACCTGTTCAAGGGAATGAATGCGCTTTACAGCCTGCCGGATGCCGGCGGAGAGATACAGGAGCTCTGCATGCTCTACCACTCTCAGGACCCGGCTGACCTCCTTGTCATTCACGCCCGCCTGGAGCAGATTGTACTGCGTTTCATAGACAGGACAGGGGACAGGCCGGCCAGGTATCTCCGCATTGGGAGTGCCTATGAGGACATTCTCGCCTATGTAGAAAGCCATCTCCGGCTGTCTCTGAACGCAGAGGAAATCTGCCGGGCCCTGTCCATACCCATGAACCGGATCCGCCTGAATTTTAAAACCGACATGGGCGTCTCGCTGAAACGGTATATTCAGCAGCGGCTTTTTGATAACATCAGCAGCAAGTTGCTGTATACCAATGAGAGCATCCGGGACATTGCCGAGCAATACGAGTTTTCAGATGCGTATTATTTTTCCAACTGGTTTAAACGGATCTCCGGCATGTCCCCCCATGGTTACCGCCACGCGCTGCAGTATCACCACGGCTGACGCCGGGCTCTGACGGACTTTGCAAGCCGCCGCGGAGATTCCTGGATGTCTGGAACCGCGCCTATGGCTCCTGATAGAACGTTTCAATGGCAGAGGCAAAAAATTCAGCCGCGCCCTCGCCGTATTGCCGGTCAATTCCCGCCTTTGTACGCGCATCCCGATAGCTGGACGCCAACGCCAGCATGGGGCCTTTTTCCTCCTTTACCTGATACAGCTGCTTCACGACAAAGCCATACTCACCAACCGCCTCCCTGACCCCAAAGGAATCAACCGTTTCCTCACGCCGCGCATTCAGCTTTTCCTGAATCGCTTGAATCCGTTTGGCATAGGCGGCGCCCACCTCCCGGCTCGGCGGATGCTTCATTGCCCTGAGAGCGCTGTCCTTGTCCCCATACCATTCCACCATCTTTTGATAGCCTTGCTGCATGTCCGCCTTGCCGCAGCGCTCCACATAATGCCTGCGCCACTGTTCGATGCTGCCAAACTCCCGGATGATGCTCTGCTGTAAGCCTTCCGGCATATGGTCCAGCGTGGCCTGGCAAAGCTCGCCGATTTCTGTCCTTGTGAACACGGCAAAATCCATTTGATTTCCTCCTTCCAGAATGTCATCAATGCTGGCAATCAAGCGTTCCATCCGCTCTTTTTTTGCCACCAGCATTTTTCTCTGCATTTGCAGGATCTGATTTCTGTCAAGAGCCGGGTTGTCCAAAACGGCCTTGATCTCCTTCAGAGAAATATCAAATTCCCGGAAAAACAGAATCTGTTTCAGGGTTTCCATCGCCTTATCGTCATAAAGCCGGTATCCCGCTCCACTCTTCTCGGTCGGCTTTAAAAGCCCGATCTCATCATAGTAATGCAGCGCGCGTACGCTGATACCTGTCAGTTTTGATATTTCCTTCACCGTTCTCATGCCGCCTGACCTCCTCGCTCCTGATAAGAACACTATAACCTATGACGTTCCGTGAGAGTCAAGTGTTTTTTGAAATTTTTTTGCTTTTCACGCCGATTATGAAGCAACATTCCAAAAAATATCCTTGTGTTTTGGTGCTCCCATCATGTGACACAGCCAGCGCCAAAGACGGGAACGCCTTTGGCGCCGGCTGTGGCTGTTGTGTCCTATTTGGTTTTGACGGCCGTCTCAATCGTCATCCGCCCCGGCTTGACTGCATATTTGACCGCTGGGATCCGGGTCTTGGGATAGAGCACATTGGTGTTGGGCACCACGTCGATGATCATGCCCTCGCCGCCCTTGCCTTCCACCGCGCAGGCAGAGAACGCATTTTCCGCCGCGGCACTCCCGCCCGCCGCGCTTTCCCGGTAGTCCAGTTCCGCCCCATGTGCCACCGAAAATCCGCAGTCATATGCCATACATTCCAGCTCACTCTGGATTTCATGCCGGCGGATATGCCCTTCCTCCGTGGGGATGATGGTGGTCTCCACCACGATCCCCCGGCAGGGTGACCAGCGGGACCATACCGTATCCCCCTCAATCCGGAATTCCTCTACCCCGGCCCGGTAACAGATACGCCCGTCTGTCTCAAAAGCCAGCATGCTGTCCGCGGCGGCCTCATGCAGATACCAGTTGGAGCGCGGGACGCTGAACCCAAATTTGGTGCTGTAGGCAAACTTGGAATACTTCTCCACCGTCTGCACACAGCCGGGCAGATTGGCCGCGCCGGAGACCAGCGCGGTCACATCGTCTTTCCGCCGCTGAACCACCATATCTCCGTATTTCAGCGTCTGCACATCGTGCAGTGCAGGCATTGCCGCCGCCTCTGTCCGCCAAAAGGGATGCGTGTCCGGAAGGGCCAAAATGGCAAAGGCCTTTAGGGACCAATAAGGTGAGCCCGGGGCGTTATAGTGCTCGCTCATATTCAGATTGGGATACCGGTAGCCAATGGTGAGCACCCCAGTGTGGTCAAAGATGGGCGCCTCCAGCCAGTCGTTCAGATGCCGGGTGATAATTCCTTTCATCACGTCCAAGGGGAAAGCGTCCACCCCGGCAAATACGCAGGCGCTCCAGAAGGCGCACTGGGCAAACCGGTAGGTCAGCGAACGGCCATAGGGCAGAGCCCGCCCGCTGTCCGCAAACCAGTAAATGAAGTCCTGTGCAAACAGCTTTGCCCGCTCCTTGAACAGCGCGCACCGCTCCGGATCCTCCTCTGCCATAACCCCGGCGTAAATCAGGCAATAAAAGTGAATCGCAAAGGAGATGTAGTAATCCTTGCTCGGGGTCCGGCCGTCCGTATACCAGCCTCCGCCCACGTAAAAGTCTTCGGCCTGTGCAAAGGCATATTCCACACGCGCCTGGTCATAGGGCGCGCCGACCTTTTTCAGTCCCGCATTCACCATGACCGCGAACAGCTCCCAGTTGTTGGGCCAGCACTTGCGGTCATTGATCTGATACAGCCATTTGGCCAGATTTTCGCGCTGTTCCGGCTCCAGAGGCTCCCACACCTTCTCCGGCGCAATCATAAGCGCATATCCCAGCGCCGCCATCTCCACCAGCCGCTGATCGTGATCCAGCGGGTCGCCCCAATATTCCGGCGAGGCCGGATCCGTGCCGGAAATCAATCCTTTTTGATAGATCGCCTCAAAATCAGGGCACGCACCGCCGCCGGCCCAATAGGGGGCAAGGCCCCAAAGCGGCCGTGAAAACGCCTCCATAGTGATAATATGCCTCTCATAGATCGCCCCGGTCTCTCCCAGGTTCAGCGCGGCACACCCCTCGCTGTAATAAGGTTTCAAGGGATTGACTATCCTCTCCAGCACGCCGCGCAGTTCCGCTTTTGTATTCAAATTCATCTGTCCTTCTCCTTTCCAGATTGCAGTCCTGTTCTTTTTTCCAGTGTAACACATTTTTTCGAATTTGAAAAGCCCCCACGCGGATTTTACCGCACCAACCCCAGCCTTTCCTCCGCGGTCTGCTTTGACAGTCTTCCGACCGTGTGCTATAATGATTTTTGTCATCCGGCCGCCAGATCAGGGAATGGCTTCGTATTGGTTCTGCCGGCAGTTTCCATAGCCTTTGTCTAAAATCAATCTTTGGGAGGTTTTATGTGTGAAGAAAAACAAGCATGGTTTTTGTTCCAAATTGGGGGCCGCTCTGTTCAGTGTGGTTCTGATCCTGCAGGTTTCGCCTGCTGCACTGGCCGCGCCCCCGGAACCGCGGATTATCCTGCCGGAAGCCGCCGGGGCAAATGCCATGGAGGACCGCCTCCAATACACCTATCCCCAGGCGTCCCCCAAACAAGTCATGCCTGCCGAACAGCTGCCGGAGTCTCTGGATCCCCGCAAGGGCGGCACAGTTGCCGGATGGCCCATACAGGATCAGGAGAAGGACGGAAACTGCTGGGCTTTTGCGGCCACAGCAACCCGGGAGGCTTGGGCGGAAAAGACCGCGGGGGCATACCCGAAATTTTCTGAATACCACATGGCCGCCGCACTCTACCGGAACGGCCGGAATCCCTGGACCTTTGCCTATCAAGAGCCACAGGGCGGAAATCGTGAAATGGCGGCGGCTTACTTTGCCCGGGGCTCCGGGCCTGTAGCCCGCGGCGCCTTTACCCCGGACAGCTATGCCTCCTATTTTCGGCCGGATGGAGCACACGCAATGGACTTTGACTACATAAAACGGTTCCCCGCAAACGATCAGGTAACTGCGGCCATGTTTCTGACAGGAACGGACGGCGCCTATATCATGGACCGCTCCGAGCAAAACGGCGCCTATGTCTTTGCCCCGTGCTCCTATTCCGGCGCCAATATTCCCGTGATCAAACAGGCTGTGCTGAACTACGGTGCAGTCATGTCCTCCTACTGCGCGCAGGAATACAGCGGCGGCCAGCCCTCGGCGTATTTCAACCCGAACACAAGCGCCTTTTGCTATTCCGGCCCGGCCGCCGCGACCAACCACGCGGTCGCCATTGTTGGCTGGGACGACGGCTATCCGGCGGAAAGCTTCAAAAGTCTCCCGGACCGGCCAGGTCTGGGCCTGCCCGCAGACATGGACGGTGCCTGGATCATCCGGAACAGCTGGGGCGGCAATATTCTGGACGGGGGCTATGAATATATCAGCTATTATGATTACTTTATCGGGAGCTTTGCGGCCGTATTCCCAGGCACCATGACCCCGGCGGAGCAGATCAGCCAATATGACGGGCTGTATCCAACCGGCTCCCTGTCCTTTGGGGAGATCAGCGCAATGCAGCTGACAAACCGTTACGAAACCCAAAACGGGGCCACCACTCTGCTGCGGGCGGTTGGCGTCTTTACGCAGAATGCCAATACCACGGTCTCCCTGCTTCTGGACGACCGGGCGGAGGCGCGCAATACGCCCCTCTCTCCGTCCGCGGCCATATCACAGCTGGATGCGCCGGCGTTCAAAACGCCGGCCGGCGGCTTTGCCTCCGGCAACCGGGTGACACTGCCTTATCCGGGCTTTTATGTGCTGGAGCTGGAAACGCCGGTTCCGGTTACCGGAACCTATGATATACATCTGGACTATACGGTTCCGGATGATACCGGCATTGTCCTTCCAATCACAATGGAAAATCCGGATTTTTATGCCTCTGACGCTGTTGTGGTGCGGGACGTGAGCCGGTGGTTCAACGGTCAAGAGTGGATCAACATGGAACTGTATCATTTCCCCATCAAGGTCTATACAGGGATGGCAGCCCCGGTCAGCGCGGCGGCAGGGGATACCGGCACAACGCCCGACGGCTTATCTCAAATGAATCTCATCTTTACCTTTGCAGCCCCGGAGGACTTTAACGGTAAACAGGCGCTCGCGGCGGTCTATGATGACACCGGGATTCTGACCGGATTTCAGCAGCAGCCCCTGGAGATTGACAGCTCGAACCACACCGCGGCTGTCACCGTCACCTATCAGGAGGGAAAAACCTTCCGGGCCATGATCTGGGACAATACCGCCTCGCTTTCGCCTCTCTGGGCCAGTCCTGCCCAGCCGCTTCAGCCATAGGCGCCCCATTGCAAAGAGCCTGGTGTGAGGAAAACCTCACACCAGGCTCTTTCACTGCCGGTGTCAGCCAAAATTCTCTGCCTTCTTCCGAATATGCCCGCACACCAATGATCGGCTGCCTCCTGATAGATCAGTATTTCGAACAGTGACGATAAAATATTGCCTCTGGCAATCAATTCAAAACGCGGACTTTTAAAGCGGGCGGTACTTTCGCATGAGTACGCCGCTTTCTTTCATTTTTCAGGTCATCTTTCAACTCTTCCTGGCCTTCTTCATATTCTATGGCATTTTACTCCCACTCGGACTCGGCACACCGTTGATTGAACTTTTGCATTCATCGGCAAAATATAATCCGCTTACCTTTTTACTTCATTTACACGAAATCAGCACGTGCCGGCGGCCAGCAGAATGGCTGTAAAAACACTATTCGTTTATATTTCTCAAAATATTATAATACAAATACTCCAATGTTTGCTCTCTTTTACCATTTTTCAGACCGCATTCCCAAACAGTTATCACATTCCATCCTAATTCTGTTAACTGATTATAAATTGTTATATCTCTTTCCTTATTTCTTTTAATTTTTTCAGACCAATATTCCGCGTTGGATTTTGGCATTACAAAGTATCTGCAATTTTGATGTCCATGCCAAAAACACCCATTTACAAAAACAATAGTCTTATATTTTGGAAGCACAATATCTGGCTTGCCTGGAAGCGTTTTTACATTTTTTCTATAACGCAGACCTTTTGAGAAAAGATATTTTCGAACCGCTTCCTCCGGTTTGGTCCCTGTACTTCTGATTTTAGACATATTATAGCTTCGTACTTCTTTTGAATGATTATCCATATAACACCGTTCCGATTATTTGAAATCAGATTGCAGCACTTGTCTGCCGACCGAGAAAAATTCTCTGATATCAGAATGATTATAGCCGCACACATCATACCGCTTAATCAGTTCAATCATATTGCCCACACTCATAGCACTGCCCATTATACCCGTTTCATCTGTAATTGCCTGCAGCTGTTTGTCTATGTTTGCACCAAATCCGCCTGCAATGTACGAAAAGAAGGCAAGAGGATATGTGCCGCTGTAGTAATGATTCAATTTGCCAATATAGTTATGTACCATACGGTTGTGATGATCGTTGTTAATTGTATATTTGCTGTATGCCTTATTGTCAATCACCGCACAATATCCGTCAGCATCTGATACAGCCAATACGTCAGGTGTCAGGCCAATAGGCCCCACGTGCTTTGCCGAAAAGCCAAATACATCCTCAAAGAGATTAACCGTAGCTTTTTCAAATTCTGCTGCCTCATCTCTGCCTTTAAACGCCATCTCAAAGTATTCTGTCATAAACGCACCGATAGAACCTTTTGGATAATATTTATGCAGAGTTTCTTCCGCAAATCTTTCATCAATTCCTGTGATCTCGACGATTTTATCAATAAGTTTCGCATTCACACAGGATATGGGCTGACGCAAAGATAACGCAATAAACGCATTTCTGACCTTTTGTTCAGCAATTATTTTAGCGGTTATGGTTGCTGTTCCCGTTAAATTGCGGGTATCTTTTCTATGCTTCGGATCTATTCCGTATTTTCTTTGAAAATACTCGTGTTGCTGAGGTCTGTCAACAAAGGCAGGAGGGTTGGCGAGTATATCGGCAACTTCAGTCTCTTTGCCGGGCAATACAGCAATTCTGCTGTCCCCGCGCTTTGCAAGCTGAGTATATTCAAGCCAGTTAAAAAGTGTATTTGCCAAGTCCATTAAATGGGCATAGGGCTTGTTCTCTCGGCCTCCGCCCTTTGATGGTGCGTATTTCACGGCAAAATCAGGATCCAGACAAGCATCGCCTTTATCACGAAATTCCAGTATGCGTGAAACTATGTGTTCAAAACACTTTTCGCTTTCATTTTCTGCTTCAACGACAACAATTTTTGCAAGTTCTTCTTCCGACAGGCTTCTGATTCTACCATCAGCAAGCAGTCTAAGCATAAATACAAACGGGTGTATTTTAAAGCGTGCCGCCACATCAATATTTCTGCCCGTTGAAAAAGATGACGGAAATTGATATTTCAAAATCTGATTTTTCAAAACTTCAACAGGGTTATCACCATTCATAATTGCTTCGCCTGCAAGCGTAAGTTTAATTTTTCCTGTTGACTCCTGGGTAAAAATTAACCCCAGGCTCATAACCCACGCCTTATATGTTCTTGCGCCGCCGCCTGTTTGGTCACGCCTCTCGCCTTTGCGTTTCAATCCGGCTTCTTCAAGCATTTCCTCAAATGAAAGATGTGAACTGCGCTGCCCCTGCCATTCTTGATCCAATGACGCTTCCGCAAAAGCAGAAAGAACCTCTGGCACAGAATTTAATTTTCTCTTTGGGCGTGTGACCCACCAGTAATTGAGCAATTTCATCACTCCTTGATGTTGCAGGGGACAGCAGGATATTCAATCCCTGCAAATGTTTTCAGCACAGCTTCAAAAATGATTTTAGCTCCCTGTACAGGAACCGCCATACCAATCTGTTTACGCACACTCTCCTTTGAACCTATAAACTCATAGCTGTCAGGAAAGGTTTGCAGTCTGGCACGTTCTCTGTTCGTCAATGCCCTTGGTTCAGAATAGTGGTAAATATGCGTTCCGCCGCCGCCCGAGCCTGTAACCGTATAGGCGGGTTTATTGGGATCAAGCCTTTTATAAATCTGACTGATTTTTGCACCTTTAACATTAAGCTTCAGTTCGTCAGGCAGATCAGCATTAAACGCATTTTCACCCGGTTTGATATATTTCAGCCGTTCAGTAACAATCTCCGACTGACGCGTCAGCTCATTATTCTTTGCTTCAGCAGGAATAGGAGGATTTTCCAAAGCGTTTTTGCAAGTATTGACACCTTGATATACATCCGAGCTCGGAGGACAAAACTCATATGGCAGATCTCTTCGAATGCCAATTAAAATAATTCTATGTCTTGCCTGAGGTACTCCATATTCCTCAAACTTATATAAATGCGGATATATTCTATAGCCGCAGTCAGCAAGTTCCCTCCGTATCACTTGAAGGGCACTCCCCTTGTTTGCACTGGCTAAGCCGCCTACATTTTCCGCCAAAAACCATTGCGGCTTATAAATTCTTAAAGCTTCAGCACCATATTTATAAAGCGGTCCAAACGTGCCGTCAAATCCTTTTTGCTCGCCGACAACGGAAAAATCATTGCAAGGGAACCCAAAGGCAAGTGCATCTATTGGACCGAGCGTTTTTAAATCAAGCTTTCTTACATCTCCGCAAACAACACTTTCAGGGGAATTGGGACATATATTATGGATGTATGTATTGCAGGTGTCTTGGTCATAATCGTTTGCCCAAGCGTGGACTATTGAATAATCCCTATTACCTATATCTGCTAACGAAGCGCCGCAGGCTATGCCGCCGGGACCGCAAAACAATTCGCCAAGCCTATATTGTGCCATTTTCTGTACCTCACTTTATATTTTATCGCCGTTATTAAGGACAAATTTATGTTCAAATTTGACACCAACGGCATCGGCAATATTCTCAAGGTCGTTGATGGTAAAACTACCTCTTTTAATTTTTCCGCTTAATGACTGAGGGGAAGTATTAAGCCGTCTTGCAAGTTCAGCCATACTTATGCCTGAACATACACATAACACTTTTATTTGCTCAGAAGTTGTCATTTATCCACCTCCAATCCTTTATATTATAAACATTTTTATTAAGCTTGTCAACACGTACGTTTAGCTATATCAAACATTGGCGGAAAGACAAAATGATACAAACCGGAAAACAGCACCATGCACTTAAGCCGCTTAAAATCAACGGTTAAAATCAACGGCCGTCAGCCTTATACCCAAAGTTTCATCATCCCCTGTAATTAAAAAATGCCGGGTGCAACTTTTTTAGCCACACCCGGCATTACTTTTTATACGCAAATTTAATCCGTGCTGGACAGCCCCACTCTTCCGCAGCCTATGGGGTCCCTCCACGCGCTCCATTTCAGTTGGTTTCACATTTAATAATCTTCTCGGTTACTCCCACTCAATGGTGGCGGGGGGCTTGCCGGTGATGTCGTAAACGATACGGTTCACATGCTTGACCTCGTTGACAATCCGGCGGCTGACCGTTTCCAGCACATCATAGGGAATGCGCGCCCACTCGCCGGTCATAAAGTCGGTGGTAGTCACTGCCCTGAGCGCAATGGTATAATCATAGGTACGCTCATCGCCCATGACGCCAACGGAACGCATATCCGTTATAACCGCGAAATACTGGTTGATCTCCCGCTGCAGTCCCGCCTTTGCAATTTCCTCCCGGAAAATGGCATCCGCGTCCTTCAGGATTTCCAGCCGTGGCCTAGTAATTTCCCCAATGCACCGCACCGCAAGGCCAGGGCCGGGAAACGGCTGGCGCCAGACCAGATTCTCGGGAATCCCCAATTCCAGTCCAAGCTGCCGCACCTCATCCTTAAACAGGTTGCGCAGGGGTTCAATGATCTCTTTAAAATCCACATAATCCGGCAAACCGCCCACATTGTGGTGGCTTTTGATCACGGAGGCATCCCCGGCGCCGCTTTCAATTACATCCGGATAGATGGTTCCCTGCACAAGATAATCCACCCGGCCAATCTTTTTCGCCTCTTCCTCAAAGACACGGATAAACTCTTCACCAATGATCTTCCGCTTCTGTTCCGGTTCGCTGATCCCGGCCAGACGGCTGAGAAAACGCTCCTCACAGTTCACCCGCACCAGGTTAATCGCAAACTGTTCCCGGAAGATCTGCTCCACTTCGTCTCCCTCATTCTTGCGCAAAAGACCGTGATCCACGAAAATACAGACCAGCTGTTTTCCAACAGCCTGATGCAGAAGCACAGCGGCCACACTGCTGTCCACACCCCCGGAAAGGGCGCAGAGCACCTTTTTATCCCCAATTTTCTCTTTTGCCGCCGCAATATACCGCTTGGCATAGTCCGCCATGGTCCAGTCCCCTCTGCAGCCGCAGACCCGGTACAGGAAGTTACGAATCATCCGGCTTCCAAAGGGCGTATGGTTTACCTCGGGATGAAACTGTACGCCATAAAAATTCCGGTTGATATCCTGAAACGCCGCCACCGGACAGTCCGCGGTTTTTCCTGCGGTCTGGAACCCCTCCGGCACCTCGGCAATCTTGTCCGTGTGGCTCATCAGACACTCATTTTCCCGGTCGATCCCCTGAAAGATCGGGCTTTCCTCCAGCTTCACACCAACCACCCCATATTCCCGGGTGCTGGCCCGCTGAACCTGGCCGCCCAGCATCATGCTCATCATCTGCGCGCCGTAACAGATCCCCAGAATCGGAACCCCCAGATCAAATACCCCGGGATCCACCTTGGGCGCTTTTTCGTCATAGACGCTGTTCGGCCCGCCGGTAAAAATGATCCCCTTGGGCGCATAGGCTTTGATCTCCTCGGCAGATCTGGAATAGGGCACCACCTCGCAATACACATTGGCCTCCCGCACTCTGCGTGCAATGAGCTGGTTATACTGTCCGCCAAAATCAACCACAACAATGGTCTCGTTCTGCATGATTCTCCTCCTTAGGTATTCCAAATTTCGATTATACGCCGGAAAACACGCCGGCTCCGCGAGTCCGGCAGTATCTCCCCAGGAATGAAAGCAGGGGCGGCGGTATCCGCCGTCCCTACTGGTTCTTCCGCAGTTACTGGTTGTCCTCTTCCGGGACATAGACAGGATAGTTCCCCGTAAAACAGGCATCACAGCATCCCAGACCGCAGTCCGGCGCCAGGTTCTGCATGGCATGAATCGAAAGATACGCCAGCGTGTCCGCGCCGATCTTCTGCCGGGTCTCCTCCAGCGAGAGCTGACACGCGATCAGCTTGTCCCGGTTGTCAATGTCGGTGCCAAAATAACAAGGATTCAGGAAGGGCGGGGAGGAAATCCGGACATGAACCTCCTTTGCGCCGGCTTCCCGAAGGAGATTCACAATACGCCGGCAGGTCGTACCGCGGACAATGGAATCGTCCACCATGACCACCCGCTTGCCGTCAATGGCTTCCCGCATGGCGTTGAGCTTGATTCTGAGCGCCGCCTCGCGCTCCTCCTGGGTGGGCTGTATAAAGGTTCGCCCGATATACCGGTTCTTGATGAACCCAACCCCATAGGGAATACCGGATTCATAAGAATAGCCCAGCGCGGCATCCAGCCCGGAATCCGGAACGCCGATCACAATATCCGCCTCCACCGGGCTCTCCTTGGCCAGAAATTTTCCGGCATTCAGCCGGGCACGGTGTACGCTCTCGCCGTCAATGATGCTGTCAGGCCGGGCAAAATAGATATATTCAAAGACACACAGCGATGTCTTCTGTCCGCACATATCCCGATAGGAGTGCAGTCCTTCCTTGTCAGCGACAAGAACCTCACCCGGCTCCACGTCCCGGACATACTCTGCGTTGACGGAATCCAGCGCGCAGGACTCAGACGCAAACACCCAGGAATTTTTGATTTTTCCGATACACAGCGGCCGGAAACCCTGGGGATCCCGCGCCACAACCATCCTCTGGGGGGTCATGATGACCAGCGAATATGCGCCGCTGATCTCGGTCATGATCTTCATGACCGCTTCCGCCGTGGAATTGGTGCGGATCCGTTCCTTTGCCATCAGATGGGCGATGATTTCGCTGTCATTGCTGGTCTGGAAGATGGCACCCTGTTCCTCCAGCTCTGTGCGGATCTTGTCCACATTGACCAGATTCCCATTGTGCGCCAGCGCAAAGGATCCCTTTTGATACCGGGATACCAGCGGCTGGGCGTTCTCGCGCCGGCTCGCGCCCGCAGTGGCATACCGCACATGCCCCACCGCCGCACAGCCCTTGAGCTCCTTGAGCACCAGCTCGTTGAACACCTCCTGAACCAGACCCATATCCTTATACTGCACAATCTGTATGTTGTCGTTATCGTCCCGGTTGTTCACCGCAATGCCGCAGCTCTCCTGGCCTCTGTGCTGAAGCGCGTACAGGCCGTAATAGGTCAGCCGGGATACATCCAGATTATCTCCATTGTCGTAAACGCCAAACACACCGCATTCCTCATGCAGGGAATCCGCGCCGAAAATTTCTTGCTGTTTCACCGATACACCTCCGCTTTTTTCTGGGAGCACATGCTCCATGCCGTAGCTGGCGGCAGGCCGGGACTTTCTCCTTTTTCCGCCGCCTTCTTATCTTTTATGCCGCTAAAATTTCATAAAGAAGTTTGATACAGATTTCCGCGAAGCTTACATTCCCATAAGGCGCTTCATAATCTCCTGATAGGCGTCTTCCACATTGCCCAGATCCCTTCTGAAACGGTCCTTGTCCAGCTTTTCGTTGGTCTCCACATCCCAGAACCGGCAGGTGTCAGGCGAAATTTCATCGGCCAGCACAATGGTCCCGTCCGAGGTTTTGCCGAATTCCAGCTTGAAGTCGATCAGCTTAATGCCCAGATTCAGCAGATATGCTTTCAAAATCTCATTGACCTTAAAGGCGTATTTGGCGATCAGGTCGATCTCCTCCTGGGTGGCAAGGCCCAGGGACAGCACATGATAGCTGTTGATCAGAGGATCGCCCAGCGCGTCATCCTTCAGGCTGAATTCCAGAGAGGGACAGCACAGCTCCCGGCCTTCTTCCACGCCATAGCGCTTGGAGAAAGAGCCCGCCGCGACATTGCGGATGATGACTTCCAGCGGAACAATGGTCACCTTTTTCACCAGCGTCTCACGGTCGGAGACCTCCTCGATCAGGTGGGTCGGAATCCCCTCCTTTTCCAGCATCTTCATCAGGTGATTGGTCACCTTGTTGTTGATGATCCCCTTGGACGCAATGGTGCCTTTTTTCTCGCCGTTGAAGGCGGTCGCGTCGTCCTTATAGTCCACCATCAACACTTCAGGATCGTCGGTTTTGAAAACCTTTTTTGCCTTTCCTTCATACAACTGTTCCAGCTTCTGCATCTTCTCTGATTCCTCCTATATGTTATAATCCAAACCCTATTCAAAAACACCTATTTATTGTAGTATAAAAAATTTTAAAATGCAAGAAATTTTCACAGATTTCCCGCTGTTTGCGCAAAAATTGTCACTCTGCACAAATCAGCGGGACATTTCCGTGCTGTAAAACAAATATTATACATGGCGGCCTTGCGCGGGCATTTTCCTCCGGAATCCCAAATGTGCCAGCCGCCTCCCAAAGCCGGAGGTTTTTACCACCTTCCGGAAGGTCAGGGTACAGGTAAAGAGATTGCTGACCGCAATGACGCCAAGCAGGGCGGGCATCCCATATAAGGGGACAAAGACGAAGATGCCGGAGAGCCGCAGAAGGGAATCGGAGATGTTGTAAAACAACATGGAAAACTGATTGCCCAGACCGTTGAGAACCGCGCAGGAGAGCGAATCCACAAACATCAGCGGACAGAGCAGGGAGAGCTGGCGTACCATGGGCGCAATGGCGGGCTCGTGATAGATCATCTGGGAAAGCTGATCCGGAAAGACCTGGAACACCGCCAGAACACAGAAACCGGCCGCCAGTCCGGCCTGATAAACCCGCCGTATGAGTTTGTGAAGCCGCCTTTTGTCCGCCGCGGTATTGGCCCGCGCGATCTCAGGCACCAGAAGCGTGGTCACCGAACCCGCCAGGGTCAGCGGGAAAACCAGCATGGGCATGACCATGCCGTGGATGATCCCCAGATTGCTGACCGCGGCGGCATGGCTCATGCCGAACCGCTTGAACGCGGCAACAATCCAGACCTCCTCCTGCATGCGCAGGGTGGAGCCCGCAAGCGAGCTGAGCATGGATGGAAAGGATATTTTCAGAATGGAGCCCAGAATTCCTTTGCGCAGGGTACAGGCCTTCAGTTTTTTCGCCTCCCGGCGGAAGAACAGGGACAGATACAGGCAGGAGGAAAACTCGCCAATGCTGATGCCGCAGAACACGGCAGTACAGCCATAGCTGATGCCCTTGGGCAAAAACCATTTGAGCAGGAGGCTGATGGCGGCAAATTTCACAGCCTGCTCCAAAAATTCAGACGACGCCGGTATGACTGCCTTCCGCGCGGCATAAAAATAACCCTTCAGGCAGTAGGAGATCCCCATGAACAGAATGCTTGGCACCAGACAGCACAGACTGGTCGCAACCCGCCGATCACCGAGAATATTCGCGGCGATCCACTCCGCTCCCAGGAGCGTCAAAAGGATAACCGCCAGGCTCAGGCACGCCACCCCATAGACCGCCAGTTTCATACTCTGGCGCACCGCGCCGTAGTCCTTCTGCTCCAGATATTCTGAGACGATTTTCGACACCGCCACCCCCAGCCCAGCTGTGGAAACCGTCAGCATCACCCCATGAAGCCCAAAGCCCAGCGACAACAGGCCCATGCCCTCCGCGCCGAGGCTCCGGGAATAAAATGCTCGGAAAGCAAAGTCAAAAGACTTTGCGCAAATACCCGAAAAACCCAGTATGGCCGCGTTTTTCAGAATCTGATTCTTCATTGCTGTCCACCTCGTTTCTCTTTCAATATATGCAAAAGAAAAGATTGACAATACCAGATTCTACAGGTATAATAAAGGTGATTTTTGTAAAGGGGTGCATTGTGCGAAAAATGGCATGATGGATCCGGCGGAATTACGCGCGCCAGGGGGAGGCTTTCCGCGGGATGCGGAAAAAACCGGCCTGTCGCATATTTCCCCTGATACGCCTTATCTGCCTGCGATAAGATACGCGTATCCTTTCAATCTATTTTGGCGGGCAGAAAGGTTATGGTGATTAGTATGACAGACTTTAAGGGAAGTAAAACCGAAGCGAACCTATGGGCGGCTTTTGCCGGCGAATCACAGGCCAGAAACAAATATACATATTTCGCATCCAAGGCAAAAAAGGATGGTTATCAGCAGATTGCGGCCATCTTTGAAGAGACCGCCAACAATGAGAAAGAGCATGCAAAAATTTGGTTCAAGCTGCTCAACGACGGCATCGGCGAAACAGTGGAAAATCTGAAGCTGGCCGCTGAGGGCGAGGGCTATGAGCATACAGAGATGTACCCCACCTTTGCAAAGGAGGCCCGGGAAGAGGGCTTTGACGAGATCGCCGACCTGTTTGAAATGGTATCTGCCATTGAAGAGCACCACGAAAAGCGGTATCTCAAACTGCTGGGCAACATTGACGAGAACCTGGTCTTCTCCAGAGGGGAAGAGACCGTATGGATCTGCCGCAACTGCGGCCATGTGGCAGCAGGCAAAACCGCGCCGCTGGTATGTCCCACCTGCAAGCATCCGCAGGCCTATTTCGAAATCCAGAAGGAAAACTACTAGGCCGGGACCGTCCAGGTTCATTGGCATGAACAAAAAGGCGGATACATCCGCCTTTTTTCATGTCCGCATACGGCCTCCCCCGCCGCAATCGTGCCCCGTCTGCCCATGACAGGGCATTCTTGGAAAAAAACAGCGTATGGGCAGAAAGGATATGGTGATTTTTGTGATCCACATCAAAGAGGCCATTGTCGTGGAGGGCAAATACGACAAGGAACGTCTCCGGCAAATAACAGACGCGCCCATTCTGTGCACCCATGGCTTTGAGCTCTACCGTTCCCGTGCCATTGTCGACAGCATCCGCCGCTTTGCAAAAGAGCGGGGTATCATCATTCTGACCGATTCTGACCGGGCCGGATTTCGGATCCGGAATTATCTGAAGGGCTGTCTGGGCAAGGACTGTACCATCAAAAACGCCTATATTCCCGCAATCGCGGGCAAGGAACACCGGAAGGAAAAACCCGGGAAGGACGGGCTTCTGGGTGTTGAGGGTATGGAGGAAGCCACCCTGGCGGCAATTCTTAAGTCCGCGGCCACCGTGGAGGATGCCCCGGACACTCAGCCGGTCACCAAGGCGGATCTCTTTGCGGACGGGCTCTCCGGCGGTTCGGACAGCGCCCAGCGCCGAAGCTTGCTTGCCCGGCATCTGCGCCTGCCGCCGCGGATCTCCGCCAACGCACTGCTGGAGCTCCTGAATCAGACCGGCGGCTATCCTGTATACCGGGAGGCCCTGCAAGCGCTGAAGATGGATTCCTCCGTTCCCACAGATACAGGAGAACAGGAATAACTGCATCTTCTGCACATAGTCATAGCCACCAGTAAACCGGTGATTTGCCCAGCCGCTAAAAAGGGCTAATACAGGATAACCCCTAAAAGGGCCATCGAAATTTTGACACCGCATTACTATCCCTGGCAGCCGCTCATGTATGGCTGTCTTTTTTTGCCTTCATATTCTTGCTGCCCGCAAACGAGTCCGTGTATTATTTATGCTTGTTGGATCTGATGCGCAATCCCCACCCAACTGCTTCCTGATATATTCTGCTGCGCTCTTCTTATTTCGTTCTACAGCGTCATCATAATACCCCACACCAAAAATTTCTCGAACCATACTTATACTTCAAATCTGCATGCCGGTCTAATGTGATGAACAAACTTCTCGCATTAAGAAATTCCCTTAACTGTGTTGTACTTATATGCGGCAGTATATGCACCAGCCTATGAATATGATCTGGGCATGCTTCTGCTTCAAGAATTATTGCGTCCTTTTGTGCCGAATCATTTTAAATGGCTTACCGTATTCTATAGCCAATGAGCTCAATATTTCGCCTTCACAATGTCTTCGTACAATTTCGTCAAGGATTATTTGCGCTGTATTTTGTGTTCCTTTTTGTCTGTGTATAGCAAAACCTCCTATGATTTTGTTATACCATAGGAGGCTCTCTTTTTCTATTGTACGTTTTTACTGGTTCTGTTCACGCGGAACAGCTCCTTTTGTTGTTCCTCCATCGCGGCAGATGACGTTCTCTATTTTTCGAGCAGGCTCTCGCCTGTCATCTCCTGCGGCTTTTCCAGGCCCATCATATCCAGCAGGGTGGGCGCCAGATCCGCAAGCCGTCCGGGCTTCAGTTTGGCGTTCGGATCGCCGATCAGAACCAGCGGAACCACGTTTGTGGTGTGCGCGGTAAACGCGCCGCCGCTCTCATAGTCCACCATCTGGTCCGCATTCCCATGGTCCGCCGTAATCAACGCCATGCCCCCCATCTTCTCAATGGCGTTCACAACCCGGCCCAGGCACTCGTCCACGGTCTCAACCGCCTTGACCGCGGCTTCAAACACGCCGGTGTGCCCAACCATGTCACAGTTGGCGAAGTTCAGGATAATCACATCATACTCGCCGCTTTCGATCCGTTTTACCACCTCGTCCGTAACCTCCGGGGCGCTCATCTCCGGCTGGAGATCATAGGTGGCTACCTTGGGGGAATTGATCAGGGCGCGGTCCTCCCCGTCATAGACATTTTCCACACCGCCGTTAAAAAAGAAGGTGACGTGGGCATATTTTTCGGTCTCCGCAATCCTCAGCTGACGCAGGCCCTTCTGGCTGATATACTCGCCGAAGGTGTTGGTCAGCTTCTCCGGCTTAAAGGCCACCTCCACATTGGGCATGGACGCGTCATACTGCGTCATGCACACATAAAAGGTCTCAAAGTATTCTCTCTCAAACCCGGCAAACTCCGGATCCACAATGGTTCGGGTGATCTCCCGGGCCCGGTCCGGCCGGAAGTTGAAGAAAATCACCGAATCATGCGCCTGAATTCTGCCCACAGGCGCCCCGTCCCGGGTCACCACTGTGGGGAGCACGAATTCGTCCGTGACGCCGTTGTTATAGCTTTCCTTGACTGCGGTGACAGCGGATTCACAGGTGTTGCCCTCGCCCAGAACCATGGCGTTATAGGCCTTTTCCACCCGCTCCCAGCGGTTGTCACGGTCCATGGCATAATAGCGGCCCATCACCGTGGCAATGTCGCCCACGCCGATCTCACGGAGCTTTCCAACCAGCTCCTCCACATAGTCCGCGCCGGAGGAAGGCGGTACGTCACGGCCGTCTAAGAAGCCATGGACATGAACCTTTTCGAGCCCTTTCCGCTTCGCCAGCTGGAGCAGGCCGTAGAGGTGCTTGTTATGGCTGTGCACACCGCCGTCAGAGAGCAGCCCCGCAAGGTGCAGGGCGCTGTTGTTCCGTTTGCAGTTCTCCACCGCGGCCAGCAGGGCCGGGTTTTCAAAGAAATCCCCATCCTCAATGGACTTGGTGATCCGGGTCAGCTCCTGATACACGATCCGGCCCGCTCCAATGTTGGTATGTCCCACCTCGGAGTTGCCCATCTGACCATCCGGCAGTCCCACATCCATTCCGGAGGCATGGACAATGGAATGGGGGCATTCCTGCAGGTATTGATCCATGTTGGGCGTCCTGGCGGCATAGATCGCATTGCCGTCATGGCGGTCGTTCACCCCGTAACCGTCCATAATAATCAACGCATAAGGTTTTTTGCTCATATTTTATACCTGTCCTCTCACAGATTGATGTCCCGCTCCAGCCGCGGAAACCTGATTCCACACTAGACCGGGCGCGGTTTGCCCGTGCCGCGCAGCCTTTTCACAGGCTGTCCGGCTTTTGGCCGGTATTATTTCGCGGCCGCAACAATCACGGAGAAATCCTCCGCCTTCAGGCTGGCGCCGCCGATAAGACCGCCGTCAATGTTGGGCTTGGCCAGCAGTTCAGCCGCATTGCCCGCGTTCATGCTGCCGCCGTACTGAATACGGATGGCCTCCGCAGCCTCAGCGCCGTACAGGCCGCGGATGGTGTCACGGATAATCCCGCAGACCTCGTCCGCCTGGTCCGCCGTGGCGGTTTTTCCGGTGCCAATGGCCCAAACCGGCTCATAGGCAATGACTATATTCTTTGCATCTTCCGCGGAAATATCCAGAAAAGCAATTTTGGTCTGGCGGCGCACCGTGTCATCCATGATGCCTTGTTCCCGTTCCGTCAGGCTTTCACCCACGCAGACAATAGGAACCAGTCCGGCGGAAACGGCCGCTTTGGTCCTCAGATTCACGGTTTCATCCGTCTCGCCGAAATACTGACGCCGCTCAGAATGGCCGATGATGACATACTGCACGCCAGCCTCCTTCAGCATTGCGCCGGACAGCTCGCCGGTATACGCTCCGCTCTCCTTGAAGTGTACATTCTGCGCACCCACAGCAATATTGGAGCCCTTGAGCTCCTCTGCCACGCCGGGAATACAGACGGCCGTGGGGCAAACCACAACATCGCATGCCGCGTCCGCCACTTTGCCCTTCATCTCCGCCACCAAAGCCTTTGCCTCGGAGGGTGTCTTATTCATTTTCCAGTTGCCTGCAATAATCTTCTTTCTCATATCTCTTCATCCTTTCTCTGTCAGCGCCGCTCCCGGCACCTCTGTTCACTCTCCCCATTTCAAGGGAGCACCGGTCTCCGCCGGAAAGATTGAAAGGCCGAAACACAGCTCTGCTTCGGCCTTTTCCGTCTGACTTATTTATCGTCCAGCGCCGCAACCCCGGGAAGCTCTTTGCCCTCCAGAAATTCCATGGAGGCACCGCCGCCGGTGGAGATATGGGACATCTTATCGCCAAATCCCAGCTGGTTCACCGCGGCCGCGCTGTCGCCGCCGCCGATGATGGTGGTCGCGTCTGTATCCGCAAGAGCGGAAGCAACTGCAATGGTCCCCTTTGCCAGAATGGGGTTCTCAAATACGCCCATTGGGCCGTTCCATACAACTGTTTTGGCGCTCTTTACCGTGTCAGCAAACAGCGTACGGGTCTTTTCACCGATATCCAGACCCATCTTATCTGCGGGAATCGCGTCGGACGCTACTGTCTCCACCGCAATCTCCGCGTCAATGGGGCTGGGGAATTCGGCGGCAACCACAGTATCCACCGGCAGAATCAGCTTCTTACCGGCTTTTTCCGCCTTATCCATCATCTCTTTGCAATAGCTGATCTTCTCATCGTCAACCAGAGAGGTGCCGACCTCACAGCCCTTTGCCTTCAGAAAGGTATAGGCCATACCGCCGCCAATGATCAGCGTGTCACACTTTTCGATCAGGTTGGAAATCACATTCAGCTTATCCGCAACCTTCGCGCCGCCCAGAATGGCCACCAGCGGCCGAACCGGGCTGTCAATGGCACTGCCCAGAAAGTCCAGCTCCTTGCCCAGCAGATAGCCCGCCGCAGAGGGAGAAAGATATTCGGTCACGCCCACGGTGGAACAATGCGCACGGTGTGCACTGCCAAAGGCATCATTGACAAATACCTCTGCCAAAGAGGCCAGTTCTTTGCTGAACGCCTCGCCGTTTTTGGTCTCCTCGGCCCGGTATCTGGTGTTCTGGAGCAGAATCACATCGCCGTCCTGCATAGCCGCGGCCGCGGCCCTGGCATTGTCGCCCACCACATTGTCATCCGCGGCAAAGACCACATCCTTGCCCAAATGCTTGGACAGACGCTCTGCCACAGGCGCCAAAGACAGCTCGGGCTTGGGCTCGCCCTTGGGCTTTCCCATGTGGGAGCAGAGAATCACCTTTGCGCCGTCGTTTACCAGCTTTTTGATGGTGGGCAGAGCGCCCACAATTCTGGTCTCATCTGTGATCTTCCCGTCCTTAATGGGAACGTTGAAGTCACAGCGGACCAGAACTTTTTTGCCCTTTACCTGAATGTCGTCAACCGTTTTCTTATTCATTGAAGGTACCTCCAAAAATATATGATATACTCCCCGTCACGGGGCTGATCCTATTGCAAGCATTATGCTTTGGCCCGGCACGCACCGGCTTTCCGCGCGGGCGGCCAAAAACAATTCATTTCATGGGTATTTTTACCCAAATTCATTTTATCCTAAAACCCAAAATTTATCAAGAGGTTTTCCCAGATTTTTTGTTAAAAAATTCACTATTTGCAAATTGCCTGTTCTGTAATTTTTGTAAAACCTCACATTTGACAAAATACTCCATATGTGCTATAGTGGAATAAGTATAACTTTTTCATACATAGGGAGGGTTTTCTTTGAAAACTGGTATTAAAACCAAAGACCTGGTACTGACTGCGCTGCTCATAGCGATCGGTATCATCATACCGATTTATTTCGGCTTTTTGCGCGTTGTTCTGCCGCCGGCCTTTACGGCGACCATCATGGCCCATGTCCCCATCTTCATCGCCATGTTCATTTCCCCCTGGTCTGCGCTGTTTACCGCAATCGGGACCACTCTGGGTTTTGCTTTTTCCGGCCTTGATCCTGTTGTAACCGCCCGCGCCGGTTCGCATATTGTGTTTGCCCTGGTTGGCGCCTTTATGATTAAAAAGCGCTGTAACCTTGTTCTGACAGGCGTGGTTACCGCCGTGCTCCACGCGCTCTGCGAGGGCCTTACGGTCTACCTCTTCCTCCTGCTGGGTTTCACCACCGCAAAGGACGGCGCTTCCTTTGTCTCTGTCGCATTCTATGTCACAGGTATCGGCACATTGATTCACGATACCATCGACTATATCATCGCTTGCGCCGTGGGCTTCGCGCTCATGAAGGCGCGGGCCATCCCTCCCCTTCCTGCGGTTTGGGGCCGGAAAAAAGCGGCGCAGGCATAAATTTCCCCTTGACAAATCCGGGATCTGTGCTATACTATTTTTGATAAAATGAAAAAAGGGGTACACCACCTGGGGTGTGCCCCTTTTGTTATGCGCAAGGAGGAAAAA
>CBCTHE010000005.1:0-204307 GCA_965146665.1 uncultured Ructibacterium sp. | reverse complement strand
CGGCGGAGCGTGGGAGTTTCCAGCGTTTTAGGCTGGAACGACCGGAGTGAAGCCCAAATACAAAGGCGCCGAAGAGGCGGCGGTACAGAGTCATGTTATGAAAAGGGTCAATGACATGAGAATAGGGATCCCGAAAAAGCAAGGCTTTAGCCGCGTTTTTTAGGGAAAGAGGAGCAACGGCGGAGCGTGGGAGTTTCCAGCGTTTTAGGCTGGAACGACCGGAGTGAAGCCCGTTGTGACGACATGGGGGTGTAAAGGTTTCGACGGGGTTGTAGATACATGAGGAGCGGGCCGCAGCGGGTACTGCGTAAAAAACCCAAACTTTTAAATTAAACGCTAACAATAATAATTTAGCTTACGCTGCCGCTTAGTGCAGCTGTCCTTCCCGGATAACCGCGATCTGGGAACAGGGCATCAAATTTAGCGGTGAACGTGAGCCGGGAAAGCTTTGACCCGGCCATGCATGATGAAGCTACCGACCGGCTGAGTTTGTCAGTGGACTTGGCCGCGGGGGAATCTTGACCGCTGACTACGCCCGTAGCCGCCTTGTGGGGATACTTCTTCGGACAGGGGTTCAATTCCCCTCACCTCCACCATAATACAAGAAACCCGCGTTTTTACGCGGGTTCTTTTCTTTTGTACACGAATTTTACGCAATTTTATTTAAAATATTAACTGCACGTTCTTCTTCGCGCGGATATAGATGTGAATAGGTATTCCATGTGATTTCAATTTTTGAGTGACCCGGACGCCGGACAATCTTCTGAATATTGATGCCGTCATTCACCAGAAGCGAGGCGAAGGAATGCCGGTTGAATAATTGCAGGCCCGCGCCCTGTCCCCTATGGACAAATGGTGCAGAATTCTGTATAAATGAGCAAGAATGAAGCTTTGACGGAAATGATTGAAGATGTTTTTCACGAACACAAAGCATGCTGCGGTTCAAGGGCGTATTCAAAAGGTTTTGGAACAACAAGGAACCCATGTGAATGCAAAAAGAGTATGTAAACTTTGTGTGAGTATGGTCTGATCGCAAAGCGAACGCGCAGATATTATCGATATCAGGCAAATAAAACATCCTATGGTGAAAAAGACAACATCCTCCTTCAAGTGTTTTCTGTAAAGCCCAAAAATGAAATATGGGTTGAAGACATTACTTACATTCCAGCGCAACATGGTTGGCTGTATTTAACCGTTTTTATTGATATATTCTCCAGGAAGGCAGTTGGCTGGGCTATGGATACCCAAGTCCGTGATACTTTGGTATGCTCTGCCCTAAACCAAGCAATCGGGCGGGAATACCCACCCAAGGAGTTAATCATCCATACGGAGTGCAGCCGCCAATATGCAGCGCAGCGGTTTCAGGCACTGTGCATTCGTTAGGGCTTTCGTCAAAGCATGGGCAGAAAAAGTAACCGCATAACAATAGGGTGATGGAGTTTTTTTACAGAGCTTAAAAAGAAAGCTTGTTCAGGATGCGCATTACGACAATCCCGAACAAGCTTGCATGAATATTTTTAAATATATTGAGTTGTATTGCTGCACCAAACGTATGCATTCCGCTGCTGGCTGGATCAGTCCGCGTCAATTTGAAATGCAAAATTGCAATAACGCTTATCTTTTGTCCGCTTATTGCCAGCGGCTATTGCAGAGGTACGCGGCATTATTTTACATCAAGCGCAAAGACCCTGCAATTTGGATCTCCCCAAGTGGAAAGCAGTAACAGTTTCACGCGGCGGGCGCGAAAATTCACCTGGTGGCGCATAAGCCGCTGATGGTTATCCGAAATGTGCAGGACCTCGAATTCTCGGTCTGCGTCTTCGGCAATGATTTTGTATTCCTTCACCAGCGTTTCAGGAACCTGGTATTGGGTCTCGTGCAGAGGGTAACAGCAGGGCATATTCTTGTATTTTCTGTTCAGGTTGCTGTCAAAGACAATGCGGATTTCCTGAATGTTCTGCGGTGTTTCAAATTCATAGATGATCGCGTCGCCGGGTTTGCCCACAAACTGATTGTCTGCGTCCTGGCTTCCGCGGTCAATGCCGTTTCGGACCGCTTCACAGCTGCTCTTTGCCAGCTTCGTCAGTGCGGAAACCTCCCGTTTATGCCATGGGATATAGCAGTCATCCTCCATGAGCGTCTGCTGCAGTGCAGAGATGTCAATGCTTCGAATGGCACAATCGTCCTTGACAGCCATAGAGACAGCTGTGCCCAGCGCCTGACCCAGAAGGGAACAGGTGGCCATGACCCGTGAAGAGCTCAGCGCCGTATGGGTGACGCTGATATTCCGGCCGGCAAAGAGCAGGTTTTGAATGTTTTTGGAGCACAGACTCCGGAAGGGAATGCCCCAGGGCGATGGCGCGGGGTGAAAGATGGTGGGGTAGCCCTCTTTATAATAAAACCCTGCCGGAAAGTGGTCGTCCATTGTCCAGCCTCCATAGGCGATGATATCCTCAAAGCGGCCTTCTGACTCAACATCGTTCTGGGTGATAATATAATCACCCACATAGCGGCGGCTCTCCCGTTTGCCGGGCAGAAACCCGATCCAGTCAATGGCCCAGTTTTCTGCCCCAAAGTCGCCGCGGTTTTTCATAAAATCCCAAACGCCGAAAGCGATTTTCAGCAGTTCATCCCGAAGCCTTTCCGTGTCATGGATTTCATCCTGATCACCGCCCACCTCCAGCCACCAGAAGTTGTTCCGCACATTCAGATCCTTATAGGCCAGTTCCTCGGCCGTCTCATAATGGTATGCCCAGGCCGGCGGAATGAAGGGCTGGGGTGTGCCGTATTCCCGCAGCTGAAGCAGACAGCTCATGCCCATGGTTTTGCTGTCAGCCGCGTCAGGGGGGATGGTTTCGTTAAAGTCCGCTTTCGCCTCCCGGCCGCGCATGAATTCCGCGCCGGTCAGAGGCGCGAGAATGGAGTCGCCGGAACAGTCGGCAAAGTATTTGGCATTGACCACATGATAGGTTTCACTGGTCATCTGCCAGCCCTTGACGCTGATGATGCGGTCGCCGTCCATAGCGCAGCTCTGGCAGGTGCAGTTGAGCAGCAGCGTGATATTGGGCTCAAAGCGGGCCTTTTCATACAGGATGCTGTCCCAGATGCTGAAACTGAGGTTGCGGTTTCGATAATAATTCTCCAGCTGGAGCTCTTCGATGATACCAGTTTCCCGGTTATTGTCTCCGTGGGCGCCGCAGACCCACATGCGGATTTCGCTGGAGGAATTCCCTCCCAGCACTGGGCGGTCCTGCATCAGAGCGGCTTTGATGCCATGCCTTGCGGCGGACACGGCGGCGCAGAGTCCCGCTAAGCCTCCGCCCACAACACACAGGTCTACATTGTGTTCTAATGTTTTCATAGCTACATTCTCCTTTATTATTTTTCTATTTTTCATTCAGAAGATGATGCCGTATAGATAGAGCCGCTGTCACGGCTGGACGCTGACAGTGATGGTGGTGGTCCGGCCTGCCCGGAGCGGGATGCGGAGGCAGTCCGCCGTGCCGTAATTCCCGCCCACAGGCAGGGACTCTGCCAGCTGTGCGGCCGCCGGCGCGTCCCAGCGCAGTACCATGTTGGAAAAACCGTTGCGGATGATATAGCGGTCCGTTGTGAAGCTGCCCTGAAGCGCTGTCTGCGTATTAAAAAACACAGGCAGATTTACAAAGACAGAGTGCAGGGGTTCGTCTGTCCGCAGGGTTACCGCGATTTCCAGCTGTTCCGCTCCCAGGGCATATTGCCATTGCAGGGTGCCGTCAATCTGCGGCAGGCGGGCGGAGAGAAGAAAGGTTTTCCCCGGATCAATCCAGGTGAGTTCCGGGGCTTCTCCTCCGCTGTAGAACAGGCTGTTGTCCGCCCGATAGCCAAAGATACAGCTGTGGGTCAGGTCTCGGTCCGTTTCCACAGCCCCGCCGTTTAGATTGCGCATGGAGGCGACGGTGTTGCCGGTGCCCTTGCTCCAAAGAACCGCGGGACCGCCGCCAAACTTGCCGGCAGTCTCTCTGGCAGAGCCATCAATTTTATAGAATACCACGCCGTAGATTCCGCCCTGCTGAAAGGCGATGAGACCCGGCAGTTCCCATATGCCGGTTTTGGCCTCAGCGGGCAGCGGCGCGGGCTCTGCGGAGATGGGCTTGGCAAAGGCCCGGTGCAGGGTTGGCAGCCATGCGCCTTTGCCGGACGGAGAGGCCGCTAACGCGCCCTTCTTGGCCAGAGCGGCGTTCAGGGTTGCCCTGGCCCAGGCGTCTGTGTTGGCGATATGGGACTGGGAAATGGCGGAACCGACGCCGTTTGTATCAGTGGTCTTCAGCCGGTTCAGCTGATGCCGGCGCAGAGAGAGACCGTTTTCTGCGCGGGTCAGGTAGTCCCCTGGATAGTTGGTGCTGGAAATGGGCGCGTTTTGTCTGCAGTTCATGGCAGTGGGGGCAAACAGGCCGCCGTCCGGCTGTTCCAGCCAGAAGAAGCTCTTGAAACGCAGGTTTTTGTCAATGCCCTCCCTCATCTTTTCACATAGAGCCAGGTTGGCCTCTGGCATATCCTGATAAATTTGATAGGCCGCGGCCAGGTGGTATGCGTTCAGACTGTCATAGTTTCCGTCCGGCCCGCCTTCCTCCAGAAAGTATCCGGCAGGGTGCTGGCCAAACTTGGAACTGGCACCGTGGGCGTTGTCCAAATAGGCGGTCATGCTCCGCTCAAAGCCCTTTAAAAACCGTGCCTCACCGGTGGCCGCATAGGTGTTCAGCTGCCCCAGCATCAAGAAGGCCCATTGGTTGGATTGATAGCCCTGAAAGTTGGCCAGCTTGTCAGAGACGGCCATCACCGCCTGCTTCCAGGCTTCCCGTTCCTCGGGGAGGAGCAGGGGCGTATCCTTCAGCAGAGCGTAGGTCTCTGCGATCAGCGTATTATAGCTAAAGAGGATGCTTTCGATGGGATAGGCGGTACTGCGGAGGTCGCCGGTGCGGCAGAGGTCGTCGCCCTGCATCCAGACCAGCTCGCTCATGGAGTTTAAAATGGCGCGTTTGATCAGCGCGGTGTTTTGGTAGACCGGATTCAGCGCGCCCGGCGTCACTGCGGGCCCCGCCAGCAGGTTGACGGCACGGTTGCCGTCCGCGTCCACAATTTGGCCATACCGCGGATCGCCGGAATCAAGACGCTGACTTTTCTGGAGACAGTCCAGGGAGGAGAGCACACTGTATTGGCCATAGGCCAAAACCTCCAGCTGGGGGTTGGCCGCTGTGCCGGCGTTCGCCGGATAATCCGGATTAATGTCCAGCTCTGTGCCAAGGCGCAGCATCGCCTGGCGCAGGCGCGCCTGCAGCGGCCCGGCAACCGTGACGCCGTCCGCGTCAACCGTTCCGCCCCGCAGCGCCAGCGCGGCTTCGCGGGAGGGACAGAGGAGGCCAGGAATTCCATCAATGGCAATGGCGCCGGATTTGCCCAGCCGCAGGGACCAGATTTCGTTGTTCGGCGGTGTGTCAATGGTGAGCAAGGTGCGGGAACCGGTTTTTCGCGGTGTGCCCAGAGACTTTCCTCCGTGGTCAAACAGCTCGGCCGCCGCTCCCTTGAAGGTTTCCAGGGTGAGAAAGCCGGTGGGCAGCATATTCCTGTGCTCGTCCCCGGCAGCCACAGGGGTGGTCTGCGCGGTCATGAGATAAAGGGTTTCCGGCAGGGTGCCGGTCAGCCCCAGTGCCATTTCGCCGCGGATTCCCCAGATTTCTGTTTGGGGGAGGCCAATCTCAATCAGATCCCCTGTCCTTCCGCCGGAAAAGGAGATGCGGTAGATGCCGCTTTTGGAAGGCGGCACGGTCAGGAGCTGTGCGGCGGTACCCTCCTGCTGATCGGTAAAGTCGGCCCAGGCGGCCAGGTTTCCATCCGGATCAAAGACCCGGGCCAGCGCTGTGGGAACATAGGGTTCCGAAGCCGGCCGCTGGGTCGTCCGCTGTATCCGGATCTGCAAGGGTCCGGGGGCTTCATATTCCGCCAGCATGCCGACGCCGCGGACGTTTCCGCTCATAGTATGGATTTCCGCCTGCTGTACCAGCGGGAAGGAATCCCGCGCGTTGACGCGGGGCGTGCCGTCTGGGGGCTCCGGGGCGGCACCCGGCGGCACATAGACGAATTTTGCCGCGTCCGCAATGGTATAGCCGGCATTTTCCGCGGATATTTTCACATAACAGCGCTCTCCTGCGGACAGGGGATAAGTGCCCACATAGACCCATTCGCCGCCGTGCCGGGTCTGGTCGGCGTATTTGCCGGTATCGGTTCCGTTTTGGTGCCGTACCTCAATGGGCACGTCGCCGGCGCGTTTTTGACAGCTGGTCCACAGCAGATAGATCTGGTAGTCTCCAGCGGTTTCTATCTCTGGGGTCCATTTGGCCCAGCCGCCCGGCCGGGGCTCCGGCCCGCCGTCGTGGAGATAGCTGTGCCCGTAATAGCCGGAGGCGCACCAGCTTTCCGTCCAGAGTGAATCGGTGGAAAAGCCGGAATCACCGTTGTCAACAACCAATGTGGTTTGGGCGGAGCCCAAAACCGCCCAGGCGGGCAAGAGCAACGAAAGGGCAAGACAGAGACTGATAAGCTTTTTCATGGAAAGTCGAACTCCTTTTTAAGGCTGCCGCTGTGCGATGCGATTCCGCGGCGCGGTCAGAAACTCACACCCAGTATACTTTTTCCGGGCGCGGTTGTCAATGCATTTAGAGAAACTGGGAAAGAGATAGGAGTATGTCAAAAATGAATACCCTGACGGCCGGCGGGCAGCAAAGGGAAGTTGTAAAGGGACAGCAAAAAATTACCACCAATCAGGTGATTCTTGTGGGATTGTATGGACTTTGGAATTATGGTATACTAGCATCAAAGAGTCTGAGTTTTTAGAAAGATGGAGGTTTTTCTTATGGAGCAAATGGAAATTCTGCGGCGGATACAGGACAAGACGGACTATCTCATGGAGCATCTGCCGCCGGAGGGGACGGCTGGACTGACATCTGCGAAGAACGGAAACTATCTGCAAAAAACACAGGACATGATGGAGATGAACCAGTGGACACATTCGTTTTTTACCGGGATGGTGGGATATCTGTATTTGGAGACCGGGGAGGCCCGCTACGCGGAGTATCTGCGGCGTGCCAAGGGGGTATACCGGGAAAAGATCTTCCGTCATTATAGGGACACCATGCATGATCTTGGCTTTTTGTATTCGCTGTTTGCAGTGGGGCTGTACAAGCTGACCGGGGATGAAGAGGCGCGGGAAATGGCCGTCCGCGCCGCTGATGAACTGGGAAAACGCTTCCACTTCCGGGCGGGTATGATCCAGGCCTGGGGACAGATGGATCAGCAGTATAAACCGGGCATGATGATCTGTGACTGCATGATGAATCTGCCGCTGCTGTTCTGGGCTTATGAGGAGACGAAGCATCCTTTTTATCTGAGCGTGGCAATGGCACACGCGGATACCTCCATGCGGTACTTGGTGCGGGAGGATTATTCGGTGTGCCATGCCTATCAGTTTGATGTGCGGACCGGCGCGCCCAAGGGGGAGCGAAACCACTGCGGCTATGCTCTGGGCTCTGCCTGGGCCCGGGGGACGGCCTGGATGCTCTATGGCTTTGCCATTGCGTATTCCTATACCGGGGAGGCGGCCTACCGGGAGACGGCCATTGGCATTGCGCAGTTTTATATGGCGCAGACAGGGGAGGATGGCGTCCCGGTGTATGACTTCCGCCTGCCCGCCTGGGAGGAGCCCAAAAAGGACACCTCCGCGGCGGCGGTTGCGGCCTGCGGCCTGCTCCAGCTGGCGGCGCTGATTGAGGAACACCCACTTTCGGAAGCCTGCCGGAGGATGGCGGAGCGAACCTTCCATGCGCTGTCACGGCCGCCCTATCTTGCGGACGCGCGGAGCCAGGGCCTTTTGTGTTACGAGCCGGTGGGGCCGGGGGGCATCTCAATCTGGGGCGATTATTTTTACACGGAGCTTTGGATGCGGTTTCGGCATACAGAAGATTTTCTTCGGTTTTGGTGATGAAAATTCGGGCGGTGTAAGCAGAGGAGGGTGCGTTTATGTATTCGGTCATTATTGTGGATGATGAAGAGATTTTGCGGGAGGGGCTGGTGAACCTGGTGGACTGGAAGACCATGGGGTTTGAGGTCGCCGGCCAGTTTGAGGACGGGCAGGATGCGGTGGAGTTTCTGAAGCGCTGTCCGGTGGATGTGGTGCTGACAGATGTAAAGATGACCTATATGTCAGGGCTGGATCTCTCGGAGTATATTGTGGAGAACCGGCTTCCCGCCAAGATCGTGCTGATCAGCGGATATAAGGAGTTTGACGACGCATATCGGGCCGTACAGCTGAATATTACCGAGTTTCTGCTCAAGCCCGTGTCGCTGGATGACATACGCCAGGTGTTTTCCAGAGTCCGGTGCCTTCTGGACGAGGAGCGGGAGCGGTCGCAGAAACAGCAGAAGATGGCGCAAAAGCTCGACCGTCTGGTGGCCTATACCACCAAGCAGTTTGTGACCAATCTGGCGCTGGGCGGATACCGGACAGAGGAGGAGATCGCCCGGAGCCTGGAGACGCTGGGCCTGCCCTTGGCCGGCCGCCGCTGTGCCATGGTCTCAATCGTGCTGGAAGGCTTTCATTTGTTTAACCAGAATGAGTGGGAATATGGGGAGGATGCCCTGTACACTGCGGTGTGCAATTTTTTGCAGCTGGACGCGGAGGCCCTTTCCTTCTACCCGAGCTATGGGATGGACGGGCGTATACAAGCGCTTGCGGTCTATCATATGGAGGGGGATGAGGCGGAGTTTTTAGAGACCTTTCGGCGGCAGGGGGAGAAGATTGCCGCGGATATCCGGGAGATGCTGGGGCTTCAGACCCGATTTGAGATTGAACGGCAATATGAGGATATACGGGGGTTTGCCGCGCGGAGTCAGCCAAAGGCCGGCGGGCAGGGGGCTGGGACAGATACCCGTCAGGCGGACGAGATGATTCGGGACGCCAAGCGGCAGCAGCTGTTGATTACCCATATTAACTACGGCAACGTGCAGGCCATGGAAAATCTGTTTTTTCAGATGCAGGAGCTCACCGCGGACGCGGATTTAAGTTATGTACAGGACGCCTGTATCAATCTGCTGGCGCTGGTGGTGAACCGGCTGGGGGAATATGACATCGTCACCTATCAGGAGGTGAAGGAGCTGGCCAGCTATGTCCGGATCGCCAGCAGCAAAACGGCGGAGGAAGCCTTCCGGCAGACCCTGCAAATGCTCCGGGCGATTACGGTGTATATGGGCCAGCGCTCAGACGCGGCCCAGGGAGATATCATTGAAAAGGCCAAGCAGTATATCAATGACAACTATAACAAGGACATTACCCTCTTTAGCGTCGCGGATTACATATTTTTAAGTCCGGCCTATTTCAGCCGTCTCTTTAAGGAAAAAGTCGGAGAGAATTTTAAAGATTATCTGGTGCGGATCAAACTGGAGCACGCCACCCGCCTGCTGCAGAGCGGGCACTATAAGATTTTTGAGATCAGCCAGATCGTGGGATACAAGAGCACAAAGTATTTCTACCGCCTCTTTAAGAGCTATTACGGCTGTACACCCAACGAGTTCCGTCAGAATTGGCAGATGAAGGGGGAGACAGATGATGACGGGAGGAAATAGCATCTGGTATTACATCCGCAGCTATAAATTTAACAGTATTTTCGCCAGATATTTCTGTTTAATTCTGTGTATTGTCCTGATTCCGCTCATTGGCACCAGCGCCGTTATTTTCAACTACAACAATACGGTGGTCAAGCAGGAAATCAGCGGAGCCCATGAAAAAAGCCTGCACACCGCAAAGGAAATGCTGGATATTATTGTGGATGAAATTGACCGCGTGGCCATGCGTATCCTGTATGACAGCAGTGTGGACCAGTTTATGACCCAGAATATCAGCAAGGACTATCAGGGATACGAGCAGGTTATGATTGTGGCAAACGCGGTCAATGCCATCAGTATGCTGGAGAGTGAGTATATCCAGTCCGTGGAGCTCTACTCTGACATCAGCAATTTGGTGCTTTCCTCTGAAAACGGATTTGCGCCTGTGCCGGCGGAGAGTCAGGAATGGGTGCTTCAGTACAAGCAAAACCGAGGTGCCCAAAACAAGTGGGTCACCGCGCGGAGCGGGGAAAACGCCTGGCAGAGGTTTATTTCTTTCTTTTATACCAATCCGCTCCTGTCCCAGGAAAAACGGGGCGTGGCCGTCCTGAACGTCAGCGCGGCCAGCCTCCAGAAACGCATCAATGAAGGGGACTGGAACAATGGAGAGGAATTTTTGATTGTGGATGAGAACGAAACCGTCCTGTTCAGCAGCGGTCAGCTTTTCGCGCCCGGCAGTCAGCTGGGCCGTTTTTTCCCGGAGGAGAAGAGCGTCCGGAAGGGAAACGCGTTTGTGAAAATGGGAAGTACAGGGGAACAGGTGCTGGTTTCGGAGGTCAGCTCACAGCATAATGGCTGGCGGTATGTGTCCATTATCCCCATGGCGGAGTATGCCAAGAAGACGGATGCCCTGCGTAACTGGCTGATTGCGGCCATACTGATCGTTTTGCTGGTAACGGCGTTTTTGGCATTTGGGCTGGCGGTTCGGATTTATATGCCGATCCGCGACATTGTTTCGACTGTGGAAAATCCGGAACAGGTGCGGGATAAGCTGCTGGACAGCGGCAATGAGTACAGCTATATTGTCAGCAAATATTTGAAGGTGCTGGACAAGAAAACCCTGGCGGAGGAGGAGCTTCAGCGGCGGATCGCCATGCTGCGGCAGGCCCAGATGACGGCACTGCAGGCACAGATTCACCCGCACTTTCTGTATAATACCCTGCAGGCCATCAGCTGGATGGCCATTGGCCTGACCAAGGATGAAAATGACGTCTCCCGGGCCATAAAGTGCCTGTCGGATCTGCTCCATGCCACGCTGGAGACCGACAGCTATCTGGTCTCTCTGGGGGACGAGATACGGTATGCGGAGAAATACATTGAAATTCAGAAGCTCCGGTATCGAAACAAGTTCGATGTGGTTTGGGATGTGGAGCCGGCGCTTTGTGACTATGCGGTGGCAAAGCTGACACTGCAGCCGCTGCTGGAAAATTCCCTGGGTCACAGCATCAAGTATCTTAAGCGCAAGGGGAAAATCTGGGTTTGTGCCCACAGCAGGGGCGACTGGATTGAGCTTCAGGTCCGGGACGACGGCGTGGGAATGTCCCAGGAGACGGCCCGGCAGCTGAACGCGGATTTCAGCAGTGAATATATTGCCGGGGGGCGTCACATTGGACTGCGAAATGTCAATCAGCGGCTCCGGCTGATTTTCGGCGTCCAGTGCAGGCTGGAGGTTGAGCCGCTGGAGCAGGGGGTGAATGTCAAAACAATGATACCCAAGATCAAAAAAAGTGAACATGACAGCTAGAAGCTGATTCGAAATCGCAAAAAATGATACTGCATAGGTCGCTTTGCTGGGATTGTACCTTTCCGCCTTTTCTTTTATACTGAAAGCAGACAAAAGGAAAGGGAGGAAGCAGCATGCGTACACAGGCGGCGGCAGCTGGCCGCGTCATAAAAAGGCAGGAGAGGAGGGTGGCGGAAAAACGGGAGCCGTTTTTGAAATATGCCCGAAAGAACGCCATTCTCTATGTGATGCTGGCCATAGGGCTTTCGGTTATCATCCTATTTAAATATTTTCCCATGTACGGCGTTCTGATCGCATTCAAAGATCTGGATGTGGTCAAGGGAATCTGGGACAGTCCCTGGGTGGGCTGGGACAATTTCACTTATCTGTTCAGCTTTCCGGATTTTTATAATGTGCTGAAAAACTCAATTCTTATCAGTCTGTACCGTATTCTTTGGGGCTTCCCGGCGCCGATTCTGCTGGCCCTGGTCCTCAATGAGGTCAGACGGCAGCGGGTGAAACGGGTGGTACAGACGGTGGTATATCTGCCCCACTTCATTTCCTGGGTGGTGATTGCGGGAATGGTCATCAATTTTACCTCTGTGCCGGACGGTGTGATCAACGCCGCCCTGTCCAAGTTTGGGGCCGAACCCATCGCGTTTTTGCAGAAGCCGCAGTACTTCCGCAGTATCATTGTCATCAGTGATATCTGGAAGGAGATCGGCTGGGGCACCATCATCTATCTGGCGGCCATCAGCGGCGTGTCCAGCGATATGTATGAGGCCGCCACCATTGACGGGGCCAACCGGCTTCAGCGGATCATCTATATCACGCTGCCCAGTATCATGAGCACGGTTGTGGTTATGCTGATTATGCGTCTGGGCTCTGTGCTGAAAAATGGATTTGAGCAGATTTTCCTGCTGTATAACGCCACGGTTTATGATGTGGCGGATGTGTTTGAGACCTTTACTTACCGAATCGGTATGATCGACGGGCGGTATGGGTTTGCCACTGCGGTGGGGCTTTTCCAGTCCGTTGTGGGCCTGGTGTTTATTCTGTCAGCCAATAAGCTCGCCAAAAAGTTTGGCGGCGGCGGACTGTGGTAAACGGCCATTGCAGAAAGGAGTGATTTTTCATGAAGAAAACCGCGAGCGACCGCGTGTTTGATCTTGTGGTTTATGTCTTGCTGGCGTTGGTCAGCATTGTAATGATCTATCCGTTTTTAAATGTTCTGGCCATTGCCATGAGCGACTACAGCGGATATTTAGAAAATCCCATGATGATATTTCCAAAGAACTTCACCCTGGACGCGGTGAAGGAGGTTTTCCGGAATCCGCTTGTGCTCAGCGGCTACGGCAACACCATATTCATCACCCTGGTGGGGACGCTTCTGGATCTGGTGCTCCTGACCCTGGTGGCCTATCCGCTTTCCAGAAGTGGGTTCCGCGGCAAAAAGATATTCATGAGCCTGATTATATTCACCATGCTGTTCAACGGCGGACTGATTCCAAACTTTTATTTGATCCGCAGTCTGCATCTGCTGGATACCCGCTGGGCGCTGATCTTTCCGCGGCTGCTTTCAGCCTTTAATATCATTTTGCTGATCAATTTTTTTCAGAGTCTGCCCGTTTCCCTGCTGGAGGCGGCCAAGCTGGACGGCGCCGGAGAGTGGAAGGTCCTGTATCAGATTGTCCTGCCGCTTTCCAAGCCGATTATGGCCACGCTGGCGCTGTTCGTGGCGGTGGGCTACTGGAACAGCTTCTTTGAGGCCATCATGTACATTCGGGCCACAGACCGCTGGACCCTGCAGCTGGTACTGCGGGAGATCGTGATGTCTTCCAATACCCAGATGCTGCAGACAGGCGGAAATCTGGCGGAACTGGGCAAAACCACGTCGGAATCGCTGAAATACGCGACCTTGATTGTGGCAATCGTGCCGATTATGTGCGTCTACCCGTTCCTGCAGAAGTACTTTACGCAGGGCGTTATGGTAGGGGCTGTGAAGGGATAAAAATTTATTAGGAAGAGGTGTTTTGTATGATGCGTAAGAGAGTGAGAAAATTGACGGCGGTTTGTATGGTTTCCGCCATGGCTCTGCTCATGGCGGGCTGCGGACCGGAGCAGAAGGCTGGAAAGAAGGCCGCGCCCGCGGACGGTGTGGAGGAGATCAGCCTGTTCTATGCCAGCGCGCAGCCCCTGGATGCAGAGGCGGACCAGCCCTGGTATGACGAGATTGAAAAGCGGTATGGCCTGCGAATCAATGCAGAGGTGCCGCCCCAGAGCAATTCCTCCGAGCGGCTTCAGCTGATTATGGCCGGCGGCGACTATCCCGATGTGATTCGCTTTATGGATATCCGCGACAAGTCCTATCTGGACGGTGTGAAAAACGGCGTCATCATCCCGGTGACCGAGTATTTGAAAAATGCGGAGAATATCCAGCGGTACACCTATGACGAGAGCTGGGACTCGCTCACCATTGACGGCCAGCAGTATTCCATCCCAGTGACCAGCGTGGTCCGCAACGACGGCTATGCGGTTCGGCTGGACTGGCTGGAGAAGGTGGGGCTCACCCTGCCGGAGGACGGCATTGTGAGCCTGGATGAATTTACAGAGATCATTCGGCGGTTTACGTTCAATGATCCGGATGGAAACGGACAGAACGATACCTACGGGCTGGGCCGCTACGGCGCGGGCGACGGTACCATGGGGCTGGCTGTCCCCTGCCCCTATGGCACCTTCGGCTGGCTGAAGCAGACGGACGAGAGCTATCCCTATATGGACAAAACCTACAGCAAAACGGATGATCTGTATAAGCGTTCGCTTCAGTATTCTCAGGATATTTTCAAAGAGGGACTGGTAGATCCCAACTCGCCGCTCCTGAAACGGACCCAGGCGGAAGAGCGTTTCATGCAGGGGATCACAGGGGTTTTGAGTTACTTCCCGGGCCATATCCCGGCCATGGCAAAGAAGATTGAGGGCACCCATCCGGAGGCGAAGATCGGCTATATTGTAGGGATCAAGGACGCCTCCGGCAAGGTGGTCAACAATGTGGCAAACTCCACCCTGTACGGCATGTGGTGTATCACCAAGACCGCCAAGAACCCCCAGAAGATCGTGGACTTTTTCGACGCCCTTCTCTCAGAGGAGGGGTGGCCGCTGAACGTTTATGGCGTAGAGGGTGTGCACTATACGGTGGAGAACGGCAAAATGACACCCACAGAGCTGTTTGACCGCAATACCCATAAGGGCATGATGCGGAGAAAAGAGAATATCGACCTGTGGGCCAATCAGCTCACCATGGATGAGGAATGGCTGGCCACTGCCTCAAAGTGGCTGGGCAGCGCCATTGAGACGGTTACCATTTCGGAGGACAGAGGCTTTGTGCCGGACGCGGCCAGCCGGGGATCCTTCATTGACGCAAAAAAGAAAATGAGCACGACGGTCACAAAGATCGTCATGGGCGAGGAGCCGGTGGACGCCTATGACAAGGTGCTGGCGGACTGGTATCAGGCCGGCGGCGAGGACTATATCAAGGAAATGAATGCGTACATTCAATCCATTGCCGACTGAGTTGAGACGGCGGCCGCCCGCATCCCGGGCGGCCGCCGGCAAATCTGTTTTTTTCGGAAGGGGGACATGTGATGCCAAATCTGTACAGCAGGCTGCGGGCGGCCGGAAGGCTGCTGGCGCTCTTTGCGGCGGCATTTGCCCTGCCGCTGGCAGGGGGCGGAAGGGCTTTTGCGGCCTCTGAGGAAATCGTTGTGGACAACACGGACAAAGGCTTTACCGCCGACGCGGCATGGAAAGAGAGCGTTTATGTGCTCGGGTTCTATGGCAAAAATTATGCCCAGGATGACGACCCGGAGGCAAATCCGGACAAGTGGGCCATGTGGACGCCGGAGATTGCCGAGCCGGGACAGTATCAGATTTACATGCGCTGGATCAGCGGCGGAAACCGTCCCGCCGGCGCGCCGCTGGAGATCACCCATGCGGAGGGAACCGATTATTCCAAAAGTGTGAACCAGCGGGAGAACGGAGGCAAATGGGTCTATGTGGGGACCTATCCTCTGGCCGCCGGGACGGGAAACAGCGTGAAGCTCATGGCTTCGGACGCGGGCTATACTGTGGCGGACGCAGTGAAATTTGTGCCGGTGTCCGAGGGGACGGCGGAGCCCGGAGAGGAAGTCCCCCGGGTGGATTCCAGTGATATCACCGTGGAGATTGAGGGACAGACCGAAACCGCCAGGGAGTTCCCGGTTTATCAAAAGGCGGTGACAAAAGAACAGGGCGGTCAGGTGCGCGGCTTTGGCATGCTGGCCAAATACGGCGCGCCCGGCCCCAAGCGGATCTATCTCAAACGAACGGCAAAAACGCCGGCCAAGCCGGAGCCGTTTCTGCCGGTTTCGCTGGCCAGGGTCTTTGATCCAAACGGAAATCTGGCAGCTTTTTATGAGTTCACGGACCAGACGGAGACGGCGGCGGAGACGGTGCTTACCATTCCGGACGGCCCCGAGGGGATCTATCGGGTTTCCTTCAGCGGCGGACGGGAGGGTGATGTGCTGGAGATCGGCTTGCCCAAAACGGACATCTGGGGCGTGCGGGGCGAGATGGCCCTGGGGATCACGGAGACCACACCGAAAAAGGCCTATATCTATACAGCCCAGACCACACCCCTGCCCGAGGAGCTGGCGCACAACAACGCCCTGCCCACCGGATTTTTTGCATTGGAATGCTATGGCAAGGCGGATGCGGAGCTCTTTGATGAGAAGGGGAACGCTTTGGCCCGGCCCCAAAAGAGCGGCAGCCGGAATCTGCTGACTGTGGACCAGGTGAAGGAGAACACGGTTTGGAGCCTGGAGATCAAAGGCGAGGCGGGCGCCATTGCCATTGACGGTGTGCCGGGCCTGCTCTGCCCCAGCCGCGCGGCCGCCGAGGCGCTCCGCGGCGGCACTGTGGAAAGTGAAGGCATGGTTCTGGCCGGTCCCCTGCAGGGCAGAATCCGGAAAAAGATGCTGGAACTGTATCAACAGGGTGTGGACGTGAAACTGGAATACCCCAAATCCCTGCCGGCAGACATTCTGCTTCCGGAGAAGGAAATGCTTTTGTACGGATCCTATGGGATTCTCTCCTGCATGGACAGCCTGCTTGAACTGCAGGTATTGGATCCGGACAATCCCCGGTTCGGCCAGGTCATTATGCCGGACAACAACCGGAGCAGTACCACCCCGGCTGCGGCGGTGGTGACGCCGGGACTGCTGAATCCGGCCTATATGAATGAGGCGCTGATCCGCCGGGCGGTGATTCAGTCTCTGTCAGAGCTGGTGTGGATGCAGGGGGATGACCTGCTGCGCACGCAGACCTTAAAGGAGACCAGCTATCCCATTACCGGCATCATCTTTTCCTATAACGTTCTGGTGGCAGAGCAGTATTATATGCTGAAGGACTATGTGGATGAGGAGACCCGGGAGCTGTGGAAACAGGCTGTCATGTGCGTTGCGGATAAGCTGGCGGACTTTAAGGGTTACCAGTCCAACCAGTGGTCCTTTATGATGCTGGGCCACCTCAACGCCTATCTTGCCACTGGTGAGGACCGGATTCTGGGTTATTTTGAGCGGCAGATGAACGCCTATGTGGAGAACACACACGGCGTCAGCAATAAGTTCGGTCAGCATCCGGCGGGCTATTACCTGGAGGAATTCGGGCCGGACGGCAACTATGACAGCTTAAACGCGTACCATATCGGCGCGGCCTATAACCTGTATCAGGAACTGCAAAGCGCCAAACCGGAACTGGTCCAAAAGATGCACGACGCGATTGAGAAGAATCTGGAATTCAAGCAGTTCTTCTGGCTCCGGCAGCCGGATGACCGGCTCTACGCGCCTACCGCTTTTAACTGCCGTGTGGACGCCAGTATCTCCGCCCAGAACTATCCGGGCGACTATATTGTGCGGTCTGAATTCCCGCTGGCCCTGCGGCGGTATCAGCTCAACGTCCGGACCCCGGATATGAAGGCCTCCGGGTCTGCGCCGTTCCTGGCCAATACCAGGGAGTGGCAGCTGGATACCCTGGGCGAGCTGATTCAGAAGGGCGGTTCCCTGACCGCCAGCGTCAAGGACCGGGGCGTGTGGACGGCGGCGCTGGAAAAGGGATTTTCCAAGGAGATCCAGGTGGAGCCCGGCCAGATTCCCACAGACACGGAGCGCGGGACTTGGGAACTGCCCGGCATGGTGGCCTTTAAGCGCGGACCGTTGTATGGCGCGGTGCTGTATGATGTGGCTGGCTCTACGGTGAATTTGAAAGGCAAGTTCGGAGGCGGTCCCACCGTATTCTGGAGCGAGGGCACCGGCAACAGCATTTGCTCCATGCGAAACGCCAGCGGCGGAACGGTGAAGACGGCGGAGGATATCACCCATTCCTGCGTGTTCGGCACCAAGTCAGACGGCAGCCTGTTCTATACCGGAAACGAGCACCCGTCCCTGACCTGGCTGGAGCCAGAGAAAAAATTTGAAATCAAGTCTGAAATAGCAAATCCGCAGGGAACGCTGTCCTGGATTTATGACATTGGAGAGGAGGCAACAACCGTCACGGTGACCATGACGGCGGGCGGCGTCCAGGAGGCCTTTGTAAATCTGCCGGTCTATCTCCGGTATGACGGAGCCGCCGCCGATGACAGCGTAAACGGCCGGTATGTCTATGAGGTGGACGGGAATAAAATCGAAATTACCTGGGATGCGTCGGTGACGGCCCAGTACGCAAAGGGGCTGATTCCCGGCGGCAAGAGCAAAACAGTGGATTGTATTCGCTTGCCCATTCAGGCATCCGGAAAGCCTCTGCGCTTCACCGTAAGGGCGGTGCCTGCAAGTGTGTGAAAAGCCGTATAGGATTAAGGAGGGGTCTTACATGAAAAAGATCATTTGTATGAAGAGAATCATGAGCCTGGCGGCGCTGGTCTCCATGGCCGTGAGCTGTTTCGGCGCTGTGGAAGCGGCGGCGGAGGGGCCGGAAATTGTGAAGAAATACTATGTCAATACCGCCTTTGAACCCACGGCGGAAGCGCCTGATGGTTCCTGGGACGGCTGGACCGTGCGGGACGACGCTGGCTATCCGGCCTCTAATGCGGGATTTGCCAAGGGCGCGGCCAGCATTTCCGGCAGCGGGGACAATACCTATGCGGCTTTTCAGCAGACTGCGGGAAACGGCTGGATGATTACCAAAACGCTGGACGCGCCCATGACCGGCAAGGTGATCTTTGAGGCGGATGTAAACACCGGCACGGTGACCCATAAAACAAACCGGAGTTTATTTACCATCTCTCAGAAGGGGGCCACAGGTCAGATTCCCCTGCTCCTCACCTCCTATGGATATTTCCGTTCTCCGAAAGTATCATCCGCGCAGGATCAGGTGCTTCTGTATCCGCTGGACACTGAAAATAAGTGGGTGCATGTGAAAATTGAACTGGATTTTGCCACCGGGGATATCGCCTACTATTTCAATGGCGGAGAAAAGGCAACGGTCAGCGGAGACGGCAAAAACACGCCGGTGCCCGCCTCCATTGCGGGAGATACCTTTAAGACGAGCTATGCCTATGATGCCATCAAGATGTACGGCGGCAGCGGTGCGGAGCTGACCACCGGCCTGGACAACATACAGATCTATTATGAGGATCAAAAACAGCCGGAACCTGAGCCGGACCCGGAGGAGACCGTGAAGAAATACTATGTCAATACCGCCTTTGAACCCACGGCGGAAGCGCCTGATGGTTCCTGGGACGGCTGGACCGTGCGGGACGACGCTGGCTATCCGGCCTCTAATGCGGGATTTGCCAAGGGCGCGGCCAGCATTTCCGGCAGCGGGGACAATACCTATGCGGCTTTTCAGCAGACTGCGGGAAACGGCTGGATGATTACCAAAACGCTGGACGCGCCCATGACCGGCAAGGTGATCTTTGAGGCGGATGTAAACACCGGCACGGTGACCCATAAAACAAACCGGAGTTTATTTACCATCTCTCAGAAGGGGGCCACAGGTCAGATTCCCCTGCTCCTCACCTCCTATGGATATTTCCGTTCTCCGAAAGTATCATCCGCGCAGGATCAGGTGCTTCTGTATCCGCTGGACACTGAAAATAAGTGGGTGCATGTGAAAATTGAACTGGATTTTGCCACCGGGGATATCGCCTACTATTTCAATGGCGGAGAAAAGGCAACGGTCAGCGGAGACGGCAAAAACACGCCGGTGCCCGCCTCCATTGCGGGAGATACCTTTAAGACGAGCTATGCCTATGATACCATCAAGATGTACGGCGGCGGCGGTGCGGCGCTGACCACCGGCCTGGACAACATACAGATCTTTTATGAGGAGCAAAAACAGCCGGAGCCTGAGCCGGAAACCGGACGCACCTATTATATTGATACCGCGTTTGCGGGCGACGGGGACGCCGCGTGGGATGTGTGGTCCCGGCGGGATAACGCGGATTACCCGGCGGCCAACGGGACGATTCGGGAGGAGCAGGGAGATCCCTATGCCTCCTTTGCCTCTGATGGGAGCGGCGGCTGGTTTATCTCGGCGGATTCACCCCGCGTCTTTACCGGCGAGGTCACCTTTGAAACCCGGGTGCGCTATAGCGGAATGGGGGCAGAACCGGGATATAACCGAAATTTGTTTGTAATTTCAGACAACGATGACGGTCAGGTTGCCCTGATTAACAACAGCAAGAGCGGATTTTTCAAAACGGCCATGAGCATTGGCGGCAGCGGGACAACGGCATCACAGCTGATGAAAAGGGTGACGGAAAATACCTGGCATACGCTGAAGGCCACGGTGAATTTTGACACAGGCGCGGTACAGTACAGTGTGGACGGGGCGCTTATCACAGAGGACGGCAACAGCGGCGCGCCCATCAAGACAATGCTTAAAGAGCACGCCGGAAATTTTGATGTCAGCAAGCCCTATCACACGATAAAGCTGTATATGGCAAAGGGAGAGACCGCCGTTACCGATGTGGACTATATCAAGGTCTATAAGGAGGAGCGGCTCTGCGAGGGCAGCGCCTATCTGGTTACCGCGGATGAACTGGGAGAACACCGCCGGCGGATCTATCATCTGGCGCCAGGGGAACTGCAGGGGGTTGCCACCCTTGCCAACACGGAGAAAACGCCGATTCAGCCGGTGGTGCTGATGGGCCTGTACAAAAACGGCTGTCTGGTTGCGGCGGATTCCGCCAGGACGGAGGAGCCAATTCAGCCAGGGGCGGTACAGGAGGTTGTCTGCGGTCTGAAGCTGGATTTGGCAGAGGGGGAGAGCATTGCCCCCTATGAAGTGAAAATGTTTGTCTGGAGAGATACGGAGAGCCTGGAGCCCCTGGGCCGGATCCCCCTGCATCTGACGCCTGACTGCGCGGATGAGGGCGTAAACTGAGAGAGGTGAAGACGATGAGGGGAATCAGAAAATGGACCGGCATGCTTTTAGCCGTTCTGCTGGGGGTGAGTGCGCCGGCGGGCCCCGGCTTTGCGGAGCCCGCGGATGTACGGGTACTGGAGGACGGCGCGCCGTTTCTGGCCGCAGACTTTGAAAACGGCAGTCCGGGCGATTGGCAGCTGGAAAGCGGCGCGCCGGAGATCATCACAGAGGACGGCGGCAAGGTTTTATGCTGCCGTCAGACCGGCGCTTCGGAGCCGCTGTCCATGCATTATATCTTTCCGGATCAGCTGACCGGCCTGGTGTCGGTCTCCGCGCGGATCAAAACGGAGGGCAGTCTCGCCCGCCGGGATCTGTTCACGCTGGAGGACGAGAGCGGAAAAAGTCTTGCGGCAGTATATCTGGAGAGCGGTTATATTCGTCTGGCGGACACGGTGGGCGGCTATAACTTTGCCATTGAACGGTATACAGCCGGCAAGTGGGACACCATTTCTATGGTGATTGATTTTGGCGCGGCGTCCGGGAACCCTGCTGTGTGGTATTTTGTCAACGGCACACAGATTAAAAAGCATATCATCAATCCAAATGAGGTGCCGGGCACACTGAAGGCAAAACTGCTGGGTCTGAAAAAACTCACCATCGGGACACCGGTGGGCACCGGGAACACCTGGCTGGATGACATCCGGGTTGCCCCGTGTCAGCTGGTGGATTTTCCGGCGCTCGCGCTGACCGGGAGCACGCCGGCAGACGGGGACCAGGAAGTGGCGGAGGATCAGATCATCCGGCTGAACTTTAACAATCCAATCCCTGAGGAGATGTGCACAGCCGCGCATTTCCGTGTGAAAAGTGTCAGCGGCGCGGTGCCGCTTTCCCAGATCCTGCTGGAGGATGGAGGGCGTACCGTACTGCTGGAGCCGGCGGAGGAGCTGGCCTTTCAGACGGAGTTTACCGTGGAGATTTTAGATCTGATGGACATTCATGGTTTGGAACAGGATAAGCTCACCCAGCGCATTGGGTTCCGCACCCAGGCCGGCAGTCTAAAGGCGGCGGATTACGCGGTACTGCGCGGAGAGACGGATATCAGCGGTGAGGGACTGTGTGCCGGGATGCTGACCGGCCGGGTGGAGGTGCGTAATTACAGTCCGGACGGAGATGCCGCCGCTATGCTTGTACTGGGGCTGTATCAGGAAAAGGACGGGCTGTCGTATCTGAAGGATATTGCGGCATCCGGGCGGATTGCGGTGAAGCAGGGAGAGAAACAGATGCTGGAGGCGCGGATCGCGGTGCCGGACGATGCGGCGCAGAGTATTTCCGACTATCATCTGGAGTTTCACCTGGTCCGGGATGTGATGGATTTGCGTGCCATTGGAAAGTCGGCGTATTTTGGCGCCAATGGATTTTCTTAAGCGTGGCCGGAAAGGGGAATGCGATATGAAACGCTGGACAAGATTATGCGCGGCAGGACTGTGTCTGATGCTGTCGCTGGCCTCCGCACGCTGTTTTGGGGCAGAGACGGCACGTTCCGCGGCAGACCGGCTTGAGGGCTCGGTCATACTGCGAACCGGCTCCGCGAAGGCTTTTGTGAACCGGGTACAGACCCAGATTGATCCGGAGAACCCGGCCATTGTGCCGATGGAAACACAGGACCGCACCTTTGTCCCGCTGCGGTTTGCGGCGGAGGCCCTGGAGGCGGCCGCTGCGTGGGATGAAGGGCAGGAGACGGCCGTGGTCACCTTTGGCGGCACAAGCATACGGGTAAAGGCCGGGGAGATGTCCTATACTGTCAACGGACAGCCGAGACCGCTGGATGTTCCGGGATTTATTCAGGACGGACGGATGTTCCTGCCCCTTCGGGCGGTGGCGGAGGCGTTGGGTAAAGAGGTGTTTTGGGATGAGAGCGGGTTGATCATTCTGAGTGACCAGCCGGAGATCTTTGATCCGGTGCGGGAGAAAGCGCTGATTCAAATGCTGAATGCAATATTCTGACGTGCATGGGAGTGGAAAAAATGGGATTGAAATTTCGAAGATGTCTGACTGTGTTCCTGGCCTTTGGCATGCTGCTGACTGTGCGGCCATGTGCCGCGGAGGATGCGCCGGCAGCAATGCGGGTGGAAATGGAAGAAACCCGGGTAACCGTCCGGGGTGTTCTGCCGGATATGCCGGAGGAACTGGTGATGCTGGCCGTGTACAAAGATGACCCTGCGGCGGGGATCGGGCGCGGCAATACCTGCTTTATAGGGCAGACCGCCAGTGACAGCAAGGGGAGCTACGGGTTTGTCTTTGGGCTGGAGGAAACAGATGGGGCCGGCTATTACAGATTTCTGATACAGAGCCGATCCATGGAGGCACCGCTGACGCAGGAATTGCTGTATGTACGGGAAGCGGATTTGGAACGGGCATTCTCTCTGATCACAAATGCGGCGGACGCCGCAGCGCTCGCCGCGGCCTGGCAGACGGAAGCAAATGTCCGTCTCGCCATGGAGAGCCAGGGGCTTTTGGCGGAAGATCTCACCCTTCTGTCCGGGGCGGAACAGCAGCAGGTCGCGCAGGCGGTTCTGGACGGCGGACAGGAGGACTGGACGGCGCTTGCCGCTTCTTTCAATCCGGCGCTGGCCATCCTGCGTGTGAACGGCGCGAAAAAAACCGGACTGGCAGACATGCTGGAGCAGTATCAGGCCGCGCTGGGCCTTCCGCTGGGTGCGGAGAGCGCCTGGGCAAAGCTGGGAGCATATCAAAGCAGGGTGACAGAACTGCTGGACAGGGCAAGACCCTTCAGCCCAAAGGCGGAGGCGCTGGCAGAGGTACAGTCCGCGTTTTCCGAGGCATTGGCGATTGTGGAGGTCAATACGGCAACCGCGGGAACCATTGCAAAAGTTCTGGAAAACTATGAAACGGTTTTGGGTATTGATCTGAGCGGGGACTATTCCAGATTGACCTCTTCTGAGCAAACACTGGTCCGCGCGGCGCTGGTGGGACAGAATTTTTCAACCGCCGCTGCAATCAAGCGGAGATTTGAAGAGAAAGTGAAAAAACCCGGCGGAACCACCACACCGGCTGGGACCGGCGGCGGAACCGGCGGCGGTGGAGGCCGGCCGGGCGGCGGATCCGTGACCGGGGCCGTGGAGGTGACCGGGCAGGACAAACAGCCAGAGACCACAGATCCGCCGGAACAGGAACCTGTTTTCCGCGATCTGGAAGAGGTCCCCTGGGCGGTGGAGAGCATTCTGCGGCTGGCGGAGAGAGGAATCATCAACGGAGTTGGTGACAGGACTTTCGCGCCGCAGGAGCTGCTTACCCGGGAGCAGTATGTGAAAATGCTTATGCTGGCATTTGGCTTGACGCCCCAGGACGCGGAGGAAGCATCCGGTTTTGCGGATGTGGAGCCGGATGCCTGGTACGCGCCTTATATTGCGGCGGCCAGCCGGATACAGCTTGTCAATGGCTATGACGCCCGGACCTTTGGCGTCGGCAGGCACATCACCCGGCAGGAGATGGCGGCCATGATGTGGCGGGCAGCGTTGTATACGGAACGAATTCCGGCAGGTACGCGGGAGGCGGAGACCTTTCTGGACGAAGGGGCCATTGCGCCCTATGCCAGAGAGGCGGTCAGACAAATGCAGCGGGCCGGTATCATCAATGGCGTCGGTGACGGGAACTTTGCGCCGGAGCAGAACGCGTCCCGGGCTGAGGCGGCCAAGATGCTGGACGGACTGCTGACGGCATCCGAAGTTTGATGGGAGGGACCACAGTGAGAAAAAGGCATTTGGGTTTGCTGGTGATTTTGACCCTGCTCCTGCTGCAGATATTGCCCGTGTTCGGTTTTGCGGCGGACGGCGCAGATATTATCATTGACAACAATGATCCGGGCTGTTCTGTGCAGGGAGAATGGACCAAGGGAACCTATAATTCGGATTTTTACGGATCGAACTACCTGTCCGACAATACCGCCGGAGCTGACGAGGATAAATCCGTTACCTTTACGCCGGTTATTGCGGCGGAGGCGCTTTACCGCATTTACCTTTGGTGGCCGGCGGGCACCAACCGTCCGACAGAGGTCCCCATTGAAATCCAGCATCGGGATGGTGTTGATGCCGGCATTACGGTGAATATGAGGGCCAACGGCGGCCAGTGGAATTTGCTGGGAACCTATACCCTTTCCAAAGGGGAGAGCAATTATGTGAAAATTTTGGCCACAGCTGCCGGCTATACCATGGCGGACGCGGTCAGATTTGAAGAGGTGGTGCCGGATCCCCTGGAGGGACTGCAAAAGCCGGTGCAGTTTGCGGATACCGCCGGAACAAGGTATCAGAACGCGGCGGATTTTTTGGGTACCATTGGCGTTATCAACGGCTATGAGGATGGGAACTTCCGGCCGGAGGAACCCGTCACCCGGGCCGAGATGACGGCCATTGCCGCCCGCATTTTGGGAGTTTCCGGCGGCGGTGCAGCAGACGGGGAAAGCTATGCGGACGTTGCGCCGGACCATTGGGCCGCGGCGGATATCGCGGCGGCGACGGCGCTTGGAATTGTGAACGGAGACGGCGGACAGTTCCGGCCGGAGGATCCGGTTTTGTATGAGGAGGCGGCCAAGATGCTGGTCTGCGCCCTGGGCTATGATGTGTATGCCGAGAATGAGGGCGGATATCCGCTGGGATATTGGAAGGTTGCCGCCCGGTATGACCTGCTGGCCGGGGTGACCGCGGAGCGCACCGCACAGGCTGTCCGGGGCGATGTTGCCGCAATGGTTTACCAGACGCTGCGGACTGAGATTTTAGAGCCGGTCGCTTTTGGGAGCACGACCCGGTATGAAAGCCGGAAAGATGTTACGCTGCTGTCAGAGAACCTGGGCATTTACCGCGGTGAGGGCGTGGTGGAGGAGACGGACCAGACCGCCCTGCTGGCTGGCGAGTCGTCTTTGAAACAGGGAGAGGTGCGCATCGGCGGTCAGATTTACCTGTATGGATATACCGACATTGCCGCGCGTCTTGGACAGTCGGTGGAGTTCTATTATACGGAATCCCCGATGGACCGGGAGCGGTTTGTGGTGCTGTGCTATACTCTGCGGGACCGGTTTGCCAAAGAGGAACTGACCCTGCAGGCAAACCGGATCCAGTCAGTGAAAGCGGAATACGGGGCCATACGGATGACCTATGAGGCAGAAAACGGCAGATACAAGGAGGCCGAGATTTCAAGCGCAGCCAATGTGATTTGGAATGGAAAACGGCTGGATACCTACACTGAGGCGGATTTAAAGCCCGCCAGCGGGGCTGTAACCCTGGTGCGGGACAGCGGTTCAGGCGGATATGACACCGTTCGGGTGACCTCCTATGAAACGGTTGTCGCGGATGGGGTCTTTGCAGCCAGCGGCGTGGTAAAAAACAAGATTGGGGATGATTTCCGGTATGACCCAAATGACGCTGATGTGGTATGCGCCATTTTAAAAGACGGCGTTGAGATTGAGCTGGGGGACATTCAGGAGTGGAATGTTCTGTCCGTTCAGCAGAGCCGGGACGGAAAGCTGATTCAGGTGCTCGTTTCGGATCATCCGGTCTTTGGCATGCTGAACCGGCTGGACCAGTCCGCGGAGCCGGCAACGGCAGTCGTGGATGAGCGGAGCATGGAATTGGTGCCCGGTCTGGAGCTTGATATGAAGCTGGGGACAGAGAATACCTTTTATCTTGACGCCTTTGGCCGGATCGCCGCGGCGGGTGAACAGAGCCTGGGCGGGGTGGGCATTCTCAAGGGCGCCGCGAAACTCAGCGGAATCGCGCAGACGGCGCTCTTCAAGGTGCTGAATCAGGACAATGAATGGCAGGTCCTGTACGGCGCAGACCGGATAATCTATAACGGGGTGCGGCAGGACGGCGCAAAGGTTGCGGACACCCTGGCGGGCCTGATTGGCAAGGACGAGGTAAAATACAGTCAGATCATCCGATACCGGCTCAACGACGCGGATAAAATTGTCAGCATAGATACGCCAGTCCTGGAAGAAGCCGGCGAGGATCAAAAGCAGGCGCTCTTAACCACCGGGACGCTTCGGAACCTGACATACCGAAGCGCGACAAAATCGCTTCAGCACACCAGTGATGTGACCCAGAAGGTCTATCTGGACGAGGAAACCGTCATTGTCAAGGCGCCCAAGAGCAATGTTGAGGAAGAGAAGGAATACCAGTTTGAAACCGCAGCGGTGTTCACAGACAACCGGAACTATGAGGTGATAACCTTCAATGAGTCGGAATTTGCAATACCGGACATTATTCTCATTTGTCAGGACGATTATTCGGGAGCCTCGGTTTACAGCTCCAGCAAAGTGATGCTGGTGAGTTATGTGTCCCAGGGAATTGACGCGGAGGGAAACACAAACCGGACGGTACATGGGTATTTTGACGGCCAGGAGGTGGATCTGCCCATCGCGGAAAGCGTGACCCAGGATATATTCCCGGATCCGGGACAGGGAGACCTGATACGGTTTAACCGGAACAGGGACGGGGAAATCTCCGGTGTGGTTCAGACGCTGGACTTTGATGCCATTCACACGGATGCCATGCAGACGGTTACGCTGACAAACAATTATCTTCAAACCGTTCTGGGGAAGGTGCTGGATGTCAAAAACGGGAAAATCCGGGTTGAGACCAACAGCGCGGATTTGACAGAAAAGATTCAGTCGGTGTGGGATGCTGCCAACAATGCCGTCAACGTCTATCTCTATGATGAGAACAGACAGGCGGATTCCCGGTGTTCTTCCGGAAGCCTTGGGGATATTGTGGAAGGCGATCTTGTGTTCATACAATACAGCAATTTCAAGGCAACCTCGCTGGTGATCTACAAGCTGAACTGAACAGGGAGCAAAGCCAACGCGGTGTCTAAGCCAGTGTTCAATCACCATCCCAAACGAGCAGGACAGGGGATGGGCGTGAGGCTTTTATAGGAATTTCAAACCATAGCATAAAACACCGGAGCCAGAGTCAGTCAGCTCCGGTGTTTTTATTTGGTTCGGCAGTTTATCTTTTGCCGCGCGGCGAGAATTCCAGTCACAAAAATGGTAAAAAGCATTTACAAATAAACCGCAGTTTGGTAGAATGGGTTTGAAAACAGCCGCAGAAAATGTCTGGAGCCATTATAAATTTATTTTAGGGGCAAGGCGAAGCGCTGTAAAATTATAAAACAGGAGAGAGAGACAATGGCAGAAAAGCAGAAAGACGTTTATTATTTTTCCGGCACGCACTGGGACAGAGAATGGTATCAGACCTTTCAGGCGTTCCGGTTTAGGCTGGTCAAGGTGCTGGATGATGTGGTGCGCGTGATGGAGGAAGATCCGGAATTTGGCGTATTCCATCTGGACGGACAGACCATTGTTCTGGAGGATTATCAGGAGATCAATCCTCAGGGCGCAGAGAAGCTGAAAAAACTGATCGCGCAGGATCGGATTAAGATCGGCCCGTGGTATGTGATGCCGGACGAGTTCAACCTGTCCGGCGAGAGCCTGATCCGCAATCTGATGCGCGGGCACAGGCTGTCCCGGGAATGGGGGGCCGGAGAGGCGTGGAAGTTTGGGTATATCTGTGATATTTTCGGACATATCGCACAGATGCCGCAGATTTTTCAGGGCTTTGGCATTCCGTATTCCCTCTTCTGCCGCGGCGCGGGCAAGACGGATCCCTATTTTATCTGGCAGGCGCCGGACGGCAGTCAGTGTATCAATTTCCGCATGGGAGACAGGAGCGGCTATGGCGAGTACTGCGGAGAGGTTCTCTCAAAGGAGCGGGGGATGGAGCTGAATTCCCTGGAGGTCATTGAGCAGAAGAACAGGGAATATATGGAGTTCCTGTTCTCTCTGACCGATATTCCCGTGTATGTGATCATGGATGCGCTGGACCACAGGCCCATGCATGCGGATGCGCCAAAGTACAGGGCGCAGATTGAGAAGGCGTTTCCGGATGTGAAGGTGCATCAGGCGGATCTGTCCGAGGCCGGCAGACAGCTGGAGCAGTACCGGGATCGGATGCGGGTGATTGAGGGCGAGATGAATACCACCATGAAGAATACCTTTGGTCAGCTGATCACCCATACCCTGTCCAGCTATTATACACTGAAAAAAGCCAATGACGAATGCCAGAGCCGGCTGGAAAAGGTGGTTGAGCCAATGCTGGCAATGGGGGCCATGACGGGCTATGCATGTCCGCAGGCCTATGTTGAGACCGCCTATCGGTATCTGCTCCAGAACCATCCCCACGATTCCATCTGCGGCTGTTCTCTGACCCAGGTACACAAGGATATGGAATACCGGTTTGACCAGGTCAGGGAAATCTGTGACACGCTGGAAGCGGATTTTATGTGGGAGAATCAGAGGCCGTATCTGATGAAAAGTGAAGAGATTGACACAGAGGGGATTTTGACTGTGTATAACACGCTGCCCTTTGCCCGGGATGGTGTGATTGAGGCGGATCTGCTGATGAAGCGGAATTATCCCGCCGCCTATGCGGAGCCCTTCGGCTATGAGACGCTGAACAGCTTCCGGATTCTGGACAGCGAGGGCCGAGAACTGCCGTATCAAATTGTAAACATATACCGGAACTTCTTTAACAGGGTAAAGGATCAGTACGCACAGCGGACGGACCGATACAGAGTGGCTTTTCGGGCTGTTCTGCCTGCGGGGGGAAAGAGCGAATTCAAAATTGTGCCCAGCCAAACGCCGTCCCGGTATTTGCGGCAGATGGTCTCCGGGGACGATTATATGGAAAATGAGCACCTTTGCGTCACCATTACCGGAAACGGCGAGCTGAACATCCTGGACAAAAAGACGGGAAAAATCTATGAAAATCAGCTAAGATTGATGGACGATTCCGAGATCGGCGACGGCTGGTTCCACGCAGGCTGCCGGGAGGACAGGGTGGTGTATTCCACCGGCGCGCCGGCGGTGATCGAAAAAACAGAGTGCGGCTTGGTGCGCACCGGCTTCAGAATCACCAAGGAGCTGATTCTGCCTGCGGAGATTTTCCGGAACGAGTCCAGTTTCAGACGGGGCGGCCGCACCATTGCCTGCCAAGCGGTGTTTGACATAAGCCTGGGCGCGGACGAGAGGGCGGTTGACGTGAAGCTGCGCTTTGACAACCGGGCCAGAGACCATCGGCTGAGACTTTCCATGCCCACTTACACAAAGGGAGATACCTATTTTGCCGGTCAGGCGTTCTACTGCTGTGAAAGACCGACGGCGATTAACTATGACAGCGAGACCTGGTATGAGCCGGAGGTACGCGAAAAGGCGATGAACGGCATTGTGGGAAAGCGCAGTACCGACGGAACCGGCCTTGCCTTTGTCTCTATGAGCGGTCTGCACGAGTGCGCGGCCGCGGATGATAAAAACGGAACCATTGCGGTCACCCTTCTGCGGTCAATCCGCAACACGGTGGCCGGCAATGACCAGGAGGTGCTGTGCCAGCTCAACGGTGTGCTGGAGTACAGCTTCGCCCTTGTGCCCCTGGACGGTGAGGTCGTCTATGCGGATCTGGTCAGAAGACAGGATTTGATGGCGGCAAAACTGCTGACCGGCTACCGCGAGGCGCACCGGGAAACCGAACTCGCAAAGCCCGAGAGTTTGATCTCTGTATCGGGCAGGCATATATGCACCAGCGTCATCAAACGCGCGGAGGCGGATGCCAATGCAGTGATTGTGCGGGTATTCAATGCCTCCGGGGATACGGCCGCGGCGGAGATCGCCTTTGACCGGCCGGTTGCAAAGGCCGGTCTGACCAATTTGAACGAGGAGCCCATTGCGGGCGAGGTACGCATTGCGGGCAGCAGGGTGATAACCACACTGGCGCCCTGGAAAATCGCGACGGTGCGGGTTGTTTTTTAACAGGGGATTGACAAAAGAAAGGTTTGGTGTTATACTTAGTTAAACAAATTGATTAAGTTGCTTGTGCAGATGGAGGAGCGGATATGGTAAGAGGGACCAATGCCAGTTTGATGAAGGAGAGCAACCGAAAGCTGATCCTGAATCTGATCCGGCAGGGGAACTATTCCCGGGCGGATCTGGCGAAACGCACCCGGCTGACCAAGGCCACCGTCACCATTCTGACGGAGGAACTCCTGTGCGAGGGACTGATCCGCGAGACGGCGGCAGAGGACTACAGCGGGGTGGGCAGGCGGCCCACCTATCTGCGGCTGTGCGGCAGTGCGCGGTATGCGGCGGGTTTTGGCCTGACCCGGGCTGGATACCAGGCTGGGCTGTTTGACCTGGCCGGGGAGGCTGTGGCGCTGGAGGAACTGGCATATGCGGACGGCCCGGCAGAGCGGACGATAGAGGAGATGGCGGCCTGTGTCCGGCGGTACCGGGAGATGATTCCGGAGGGAAGTCTGCTGGGCGTGGGCGTTGCAGGCCCGGGTCCAGTGGATCACCGGACTGGAACCGTCCTGAACCCGCCCAACTTTGCCAAGTGGCACGGCTGTGAAATCGAAAGGCGTTTGTCCTGTCTCTGCGGCGCGGCCGTGCGCCTTGAGAACATTGCCAACGCCCTGGCAATGGCAGAGCGGTATTTTGGCTGCTGCCGCCAAGAGACGGACTATGCCTATGTGGTGGTGGATGAGGGCGTAGGCTCCGGGATCATTGTGAACGGGCAGATTTACCGAAGCCAGCGAGGTTTTGGCAACGAGCTCGGCCACACCTCCATCGCCTATGACGGCCGTCCCTGTGTCTGCGGGAACCGGGGCTGTGTGGAGCGGTACGCGTCCATTCCCGCCGCTTTGGAGGGAACGGGCCATTCGACCTGGCAGGAGGCTGTGGACAGCGGGGACCGGGCTCTGCTGGATCGGGAAGCCGGGTATCTCTCCTGCGCGCTGGTAAACCTGGTCAATCTGTTCGATTTGGGTACGGTGGTGCTGGGCGGCGACATTGCCTATCACGGAGAACCGCTGGCGGAGCGGATCCAAGCGGAGCTGCAAATGCGGGCCATTGTCAGGCATCCGGTGCGGGTTGCCTTGGCCCAGGCGGGCAGGAGCCGCGCGCTTGCGGCGGCGTCCATCGCCCTGCATGAGCTGTTTTTCACCGGGGCCTGAGCCCTTGGACTGTCATCACCAAAGTGGATGAGGTCCCTTTTTTTGGAGAATAAGTTAAAACAATTAACTATATGGAGGCTGCTATGAAAATTTTCAGAAAGGGTTTCAACTATTCCCAGGACGGGCCGGGAAACCGGCTGGTCTTTCATTTGCAGGGCTGTAATTTCCGGTGCAAATGGTGCTCCAATCCGGAGAGTATGGGAGACACCTGTCCGGCCTGCGCGTCGTATACGGTTGACGAACTGGCGGACGAGGCCCGGCGGAGCGCGCTGATGTTTTTTGACGGCGGCGGCGTGACCCTCACCGGCGGTGAACCTACCGTACAGTTCGGGGAGACCGCGGCGCTTCTGCGGCTGCTGAAGGAGCAGGGGATCCACACGGCCATAGAGACCAACGGCTCCCATCCGGCTCTGCCGGAGCTGCTGCCGGACATTGACTTTTTGATCATGGATTTTAAGCATTTTGACGAGGAGCGGCACCGGTTCTGGACCGGGGTCTCGGGCTGGAGCGTCCGGGAAAATCTGGAGCAAATCAGCCGGGCCGGACGGCAGGCTCTGATTCGGATTCCGGTGATCAATGGGGTCAATGTGGACCCGGTGGGATTTGCAGAATATTTTGAGACACTGGACTGCGGCGCGCTGACCTTTGAGTTCCTGGCCTATCATGAGTTCGGCAAAGACAAGTGGGCGCGGCCCTATGAGATCGCGGACGGCTTTGTGTCCGATGCGGATATGGCTTGGTTTCGGCGGACGTTTCAGGAGAGGGGGCTGAGGGTGACGGAGACTTGACCGCGCGGCGGCGTAAAATAAAAAACGGGCAGTTTGCCCGAATAATATAGGAAGGAAAGGAAGCGTGAAAAATGACAGGATTTGAAAAAGGCGAGATGACACGGATGGCCAAAGCGCTATTCAAGGAGGAGCGGGCCATCAAGCGGCTGGACGGCTGGTTTCTGGCCCAGGAGGTTCAGATGCGGATGGAGGGCTCCTTTGCCAGCAGGGAGATCGAAAAGGCGGAAATTTTAAAGGAGACGGCGCGGACGCTCCCGCTTAGCGTAAGTGAAAACGCGGTGTTTGTCGGAACCCAGCGGGACAGCTTTGCCAGAAGCTATGCCCTGATCAATCCATCCTTCCGGGTGGAGGAATTCAATGGCTACTGTGATCCCACAGCGGTATTTGGGGATATTGAACCGGACGAGACCTTTACAAAGGAGCGGATCAATCGGGTGCGCGCGTATATGCAGACCACCGATTATGTCAAGGAGTTGTCCGCGGTCTATGACACCTATGCGGATGACACACGGGAGGTGGCGTATTTTGTGGAACAGGTGACAGGTCATCTGATTCCGGATTTCCGAAAGGTGCTGGCGGTGGGCGTGGATGCACTGGTTGAATCAATCCGGGATCGGGAGGGCGACGGTTTCCGCGCCATGGAGGCGGCATTGGAGAGCGTACTGATCCTTGCGGCGCGGTATCAGGATATCCTCCGGACGCAGCGGCAGACGGCTGACCTCCACCGGCGGGAACAGCTGGACCGGATGATCAGGACTCTGGACCGGGTTCCCCGGTATGGGGCCCGGGACCTGTTTGAGGCCATACAGATGTTCATCCTGCTCTGGCAGGTTATGTGTCTGGAGCAGGCGCCCAACCCGTTTGCCTTTTCGGTGGGGAACGCGGATCGGATTTTTGCCCCCTACTGTGCCGGCATGGACCGGGACAGCATGGCGGAGCTGTTCCGTCATTTTCTGGTATTTTTCAATGTGGCGGACCGGAGCTGGGCCATCTCTCAGAATATCATCATAGGCGGACGGGATCAGGAGGGCAGGGATCTGACCAATCCCGTGTCCTACGCGCTGATGGACGCCTACTATGACATGAACCTTCCCCAGCCCATCCTTTCGGTGAAGCTGCACAAGAATACCCCGGCGGAATTCTATGAGGAGATGGGGAAGTTCCTCTTTACACCCGGCACCCTGACCCCGTCTTTCTTTAACGACGACGCGCTCTTCCAGGTGCTTGGCAGTCACGGCATCGCACAGGAGGATCTTCCGGACATTGCCATTGCGGGCTGTCAGGAACCGCTGATCATGGGCAAGGACAATGGAAATACCACAAACAGCTGGCTGAACCTGCCGAAAATTCTGGAACTGACCCTGACCGGGGGCTATTCCACTGTGACAGGTGAGAAGCTGGCGGATCTGGAGCCCGCGCCTCTGGAGCACATCCGGGAGGCCTTTTACCGGAACACAGAGCACTATGCGGTGCGGATGCGGGACGCGGCCAATGGGGCTTCCAGAGCCCTGTCTCACCTGCGGGTGCCGTTTTTATCCTGCTTCATGGGCGGGCTGGAGAATGGCACGGATCTGCGGGACACCCGGCGTCAGGGCACCAAGTACAATGGAAGCGGCTGTCTGATCCATGGGGTCAGCGTGGTGGCCGACAGCTTCGCGGCCATTGACCGGCTTCTGGCGGAGCGGCCCCAGGATGCGGCGCGGCTGGCAGAGGCGCTCCGGAATGATTTCCGGGGGGCGGAGGATCTGCGGGAATTCCTGCGCGGGTGTCCCAAGTTCGGCAACAACATCGAGTCTGTGGACTTGGAGGCGGCCGAGGTTGCGGCCCGGACCGCTGAAATCGTGCGAAGTCAGAAAAATTACCTGGGCAACGAATTTAGGCCTGATTTCAGCAGTCCCTCCACCCATCTGCTCTATGGGTACTGGGTGGGCGCCACGCCGGACGGCCGGAAGAGCCGGGAGATGCTGGGCTATGGTGTGGATCCCCTGTTTGGAGACGCCTCCAACGGCATGGGCTTCCGCGTTCTCTCCACCATGAAGCTGCCCTTTGAAGAGATGAACGGCGGCTATGCCTCCCATCTGGGGATCGATCCCAAATACTTCCGCGGCAGTACCTATGAGGAAAAGGGGACGGAATTCCGGGATAAGGTCATTGCGCCCCTGTTTTTCAATCCCGGCAAGGAGGGTGTCTCACCGTTTTATCTGTATGTGAATGTGACCACGCCGGAGATCCTGCGCAAGGTTCTGGCCGAGCCCAAGCGGTATGCGCCCAGCGGCGTGTACATTATGCGGATCCATGGGACCTTTGTGAACTTCCTGGATCTTTCGCCCGCCATTCAGCAGGACATCATCCGGCGTCTGGACCCGCGGTCCGCCGCGCTGGCATCCTGAAAGGCGGTGCGGCATGAAAGCAATCGGACTGGATATTGGAACAACGAGCATCTGCGGGCTCCTGATGGACTGTGAGAGCGGCGAAGCGGAGCGGATTGTCAGCCGGAGCAATGACGCCTGGATCCGCTCGGCGCAGCCATGGGAGCGGATCCAAAAACCGGCGGCGATCCGGGACAAGGTGCTGGAAATACTGGAGGAGCTGGCCGGGCCGGAGACAGGCGCTGTGGGTATCACCGGACAGATGCACGGGATCCTGTATCTGGACGCCCAGGGCAGTCCGGTCAGCCCTCTGTATACCTGGCAGGACGGCAGGGGAAACCTGCCCTGCGGGGGCGGGACTTATGCCGCCCGGCTCCGCGCCCATTCGGGCTATGGCAATGTGACCCATCTGTACAACCGGGAGAACGGGCTTGTGCCGGAAGACGCGGCGGTGTTTTGTACGATTCACGACTACATGGCCATGGTGCTCACCGGCCGGAGGCGTCCCCTTGTCCACAGCTCTGACGGCGCAAGCTTCGGCGGCTATGATCTGGCGGAGAAGCGTTTTGTGTGGACAGATCCGCTCCAGCCTGAGCTCACGGACAGCACGGTGACAGCCGGTGCGTGGAGGGGAATCCCGGTGGCCGTGGCCATTGGGGATAATCAGGCCAGCTTTCTGGGCGGCGGCTGCGGCCGGGACACGGTGCTGGTCAATGTGGGAACCGGAAGCCAGGTGTCCTTTATGACAGATCGGCTTCAGGCCGGGGCGGGGCTGGAGGTGCGGCCCCTGTCCGACGGCAGGATGATCATGGCGGGAAGCTCCCTGTGCGGCGGCCGGGCCTATGCCCTGCTGGAACAGTTTTTCCGGCAGACGGCGGCCATGGCCGGATGCCCGGCGGAGAGCCTCTATGGCGCCATGGCCGACGCGGCGGATACCCGCAGGGACACGGATCTGGAATTTTGTACCCTGTTCTGCGGCACAAGAGAGGAGCCGGAACGGCGTGCCGCCGTCACAGGCCTGTCCCCGGAGAATTTTACGCCCGCGGACCTGATCTGCGGTTGTCTTCGGGGGATTGGGTCAGAACTGCTGGACCTCTACCGGGCGGGCGGACGGGCGTGTACCCGGCTGGTGGGCACGGGCAACGGCATACGGAAGAATCCCGCCCTGCGCCGTACGCTGGAGGCGCTGTTTGGAATGGAAATGCAGACGCCGCGGTTCTGTGAGGAAGCGGCGGCGGGCGCGGCCCTGTTTGCCATGACGGCAAGCGGCCGCTGTGCAAATTTGGAGGAAGCGGAAAGGATTGTGCGGTATGATATATGACGAACCTATATTTTTTGAAAAAAACCGGGTCTTCCGGATCTATACGGGCGGCAGGCTTCTGGGAGAGTTTGTGGGCGACGGCTCGCCGGACAGCAGTTATCCGGAGGAGTGGATCGCCTCTGACGTGAAGGCGCAGAAAAGCCGGGAGCACGGGGAGAAGGAGGGCGTCTCCCGGGTGCGGGGAACCCAGTGGTATCTGGACGACCTTCTGCGGAAATATCCCCGGGAGATTCTGGGGGAGAAAAAGGAGCTGGGCGTGTTGGTGAAATTTTTGGACAGTTCCATCCGGCTGGCGGCGCAGGCGCATCCGGACAGCAGTTATGCCCAAAAATACTTTGGCAGCACCCACGGCAAGGAGGAGAGCTGGGTGGTGCTGGCCAAGCGGCCGGGGGGCTGTGTCTACTTCGGCTTCCAGGAGGGTGTCACCCGGGCGCAGTTCGCCGCGGCCATTGCCCGGAGCGCGGAGGATAAGCACGTCATGGAGACCCTGCTGGTACGGCATGAGGTTGAGCCGGGGGACGTGATTTTTGTCCCGGCCCGGACTGTCCACGCCATTGGGGCGGGCTGTCTGATGCTGGAGGTGCAGGAGCCCACGGATTTCACCATTGAGCCGGAGCACTGGTGCGGGAATTTCAGGCTGACCGAGGAGGAGATGTACCTGGGTCTGGATCAGGAGACCGCCCTGGACTGCTTTGATTTTACAGTCTCCCGGGAGGTGAAGCTGGCCCCGGCGGTCTTGGAGGCGCGGCCGGGCCTGCTGGCGGAGTCGTTGATTGGGCCCCGGCAGACCCGAAATTTTGGGGTCAACCGGATTACCCTTTCCGGCGGCGCGTTCGTACCCCGCCGGGACGCGGGCATCTATGTGGTCACCGGCGGAACGGGCGAGATAACGGGGCCGGGCTGCAGCCAGCCGCTGCGCCAGGGAATGTATTTTCTTCTGCCCCATGCGGCCGCGGGCAAATTCACCCTTTCCGGAAGCATGACCGTCATGGAGTGCTTTGCGGAATAAGGTCGCCGGAACACACACAACACACAGAGACAGGCTGAAAGACGCGTTCTGATATCAGGGCGCGTCTTTTGCCGTTCTGCGGTAAAAAATCGGAGAGACGGACCTTTTATGGTGAAAATCTGAAGAATTCTACACGATTGTTAAAAATTGTTCCTTTACAAGAAGCGCTGGAACTTTTATACTTATACTGAAACGCTTCAGTTTTGGGCGCGGAACAAACCTGCGGAAAAGTACGCGGGGAAAAGGGGGAGTTATTGTGAAGGGATGGCGGACCGCCCATTTGATCAAAAAGCCGAAAAACATGCTGAACCAGCTTATGCTGTCCTACGCTGTGGTGATGCTGTGTATCATAGCGATTTTTTCGTCGGCGGTCTATTACATTGTGCGGTTTCAGATCACCAAGCGGGTGGCGGAGGCAAACCAGTCCGTATTGGCACAGGCTGTGGCTTGGGTGGACTATTCCATGGAATCCCTGGAGAACAGCATCTCTTCCATTTCCGCGGAGGATTTTGTGGCCGATTTTTCCGGGCTGAACTATGACAACACCCGGAATATGACGGTGGAGGAGCTGGCCGCGCTTCAGGAAATCACCGGCCAGATGCGGAGCCGGTTCATGGACAACAGCATGATCCAGAGCGCGTCGCTCTATACCTATGGCAACCGGATGGCCATTACCACGGACGGGACGGTGCTCACCTCCCGGGATGTGGAAAAAACGGGCTGGATCACAGAGCTCGAAAACCACACCCGGCAGGACGGCTGGTATGTGCGGGAGCAGGAGCGGCAGGATCCGGGGGAGGGCGAGGAAAAGGCGGAGGGGAAGGAACGGTATTTTTCCCTGATCCGGCAGGTGCCCATGTTCACGTCCAATCCCGCCGGCGCGGTGATTGTCAGCGTGCCGGAGAGCAGGATACAGGAGAATATTCTCAAGACCATGCAGCTGGATTCCTGCACGGTGATGATTGTGGACAGGACGGACCGGATCATCTCCCACACAGAGCCCGGGTTCACAGGCAGGGACATTCGGGATGTGGACCAGAAGCTGGTGGAGCGGATGTATCAGGGCCGCGGCGCCTTCAATTTTATGATGGGTCCGGTGTTCCGGCGGCAGGCGGTGCTGGTCTGTGAGTCCAAGTATACCGGCTGGCGGTATGTGGCGATGGGGAACCGAAACGTGCTGGCGGGAGGATCCATCTGGTGGGGCGCCGTGCTGTGGCTGGGGACCCTTGCCATGATTTTGCTCTGCCTTGCGGTGATCCGGCGGATCAGTGTGAAAATCTATTCCCCGGTTCAGAGTGTGGCCAACCTCGCGGCACAGCTCAAGGGCGGCAAGACTGCGGAGGAGAATGAGATGGAGGTCATTGCAGACGCCCTGCAGGGCATTGACAGCGAGCGGAACCGGCTGAACCGTATCTTCCGGGAAAACAAGCAGGTCATGAAGGAGCGGTTTGTGAAGAACCTGATTTCGGGTACGCGGATGAGTCCTCAGTTCCTGAGCTGTCAGGGCGCGTGGCTGGAAGTTGAACTGGATCTGCCCTGGTTTGCTGTGGCCGTGCTGGAGATTGACCGCTATGCCCAGTTCTGCGCGCAGTACAATGTCTATGACCGGGCTATGATGAAGTTTGGCATTTCCAACATCACGGAGGAGTTGTTCGGAGCCGCATATCGGTGCGTGTGCTGTGATCTGGGTGAGGACAGGCTGGTGGCTGTGGTCAATGGGAGCGGGACGGATATGGATATGCCGGGCATTCTGGCCGAGGTGAGGACCTGTGTGGAGGAATATCTGGAAATCTCTCTCTCCGCGGGCTACAGCCCGGCGGCAAGGGGGATGGAGTCGGTGGAGCGCGCCTGCCGGCAGGCCCAGACCGCGGCGGAGGAACGGTTTCTGCTGGGCTATGGCTCCATTACGGGCTGGGAGCCGGCGGCGGATCAGGAGTCCGGCGCGCCGCTTAATCTGGATGTCAAACGGATCAGCAATATGCTCCGGGCCGGGGACCAGAAGGGACTCCGGGAGACGGTGCGGGAGTTCTTGGATCAGGTCAAGGCCAGCCGCGGCATCAAGCCGGAAACGGTTTGGCTCACGGTGCTGGACCTGCTCAAACGGCTGGCGGAGGAGCCGGGACTGAAGGCGGAGGGCGTCCTCCAGGCCGGCGGCGATTACCAGCGCCTTGAGGTGGCTGACGCGGTGGGCGTGTGGCTGGAAGGCGTGTTTGAGCAAATTTTGGCCATGCAGTCCCAGGAGACCGAGGGGTCCGGCGCCGCAAAGCGGCATATGGACCGGGCCATTGCGTGTATCAATGAAAACTATGACAAGGACATTTCCCTGCAGTGGGTGGGGGAACAGATGGGACTCAGCCCCCAGTATATCAGCGCCCTGTTCCGGCAGGAATACGGCGAGACCTTTTTGAATTACCTGAACAAGGTGCGGATTGAGGCGGCCAAGCGACTGCTGGCCGGGGCAAAGGAATCCGCCTCCTTTCAGGTTATTGGGGAGATGGTGGGCTTCAACAGCGTCCACACCTTCATGCGGGTATTCAAGAAATACGAGGGCATCACACCGGGAAAGTACCGGGAGATGCGCAGCGGCAAATAGCTGACAGTTAAGACAGGGACAGACCGGCGGGCAGGAAAGCACAGCGCCGGTCTGTCCCTTTTGTTTTTCGGAGAAAATTACGCCCTGTAAAAAAGGCGGCCGCGCGGCCAGCCGAGCCGGGGATTGTGGGCGGAAACCCGCGTATGGTGCGGATTTCAGAAGAATTACACACGAATTTTAAGAATTGTACATTTACAGCGGTATGGCGTGGAACGTATAATCAAAGCGTAGGATGCATGCGGTGCCGCATCCGCAACTGACAGCTTTTGATGAAAAGGAGTTGGAGTCATGAAACGTAAAACAGGCGAGGCGGTCCTTCGGAGGGGAACCGCCGCGGGCGTGCCGGGGATCCGTGCCGGACGCCAGGACAAGTACCGGAAAAATCTGAGCCTTTATCTTCTGCTGGTGCCCGGATTGGTTTATTATCTGGTTTTCTGCTATGCCCCCATGGGCGGAATTCTGATCGCATTCAAGGATTATAACATCTTTCAGGGGATCCTTCAGAGCCCCTGGGCGGGGCTGGCGAACTTTAAGGCCATGCTGAATATCCCAAACTTTTGGAACATTGTGCGCAATACTCTGATGCTCAGCGTGCTGTCCCTGATTTTTACCTTCCCGGCGCCCATCATTTTGGCGCTGATGCTCAACGAGATCCGGCTGAACAAGTATAAAAAGGTGGTGCAGTCCGTGCTGTATCTGCCCCACTTCATGTCGTGGGTGGTTCTGGTTGGAATCCTGTCCAACCTGCTCTCCCCACAGTACGGCCTGATAAACAAGCTCATCACCATGATGGGCGGCGAGGCCATATTCTTTCTGGCGGACGAAAAATGGTGGGTGGTGATCTATATCATCAGCGAGATCTGGAAAACCATAGGCTGGGGCTCCATCATCTATCTGGCCGCGCTGACCGCCATTGATGTCTCTCTGTATGAGGCGGCGATCATGGACGGCGCCAACAAATGGAAGCAGATCATTCACATCACCATTCCAAGCCTGATGCCCACGGTCACCATTATGCTGATACTCCGCATGGGAACCCTGGTCAATATCGGCTTTGAGCACCCCATGGCCCAGTACAACGCCCTGGTTTCCAATGTGGCGGAGGTGGTCAGCACCTATACCTATACCGCGGGAATCCAGCGGGGCCAGTATACGGTGACCACGGCCCTGGGACTGTGCCAGTCGGTGATCAATCTGGTTCTGGTTCTGTCCACCAACGCCCTGTCTAAGCGGCTGGGCGGCGACGGGCTCTATTAGAGAGGAGACAAGAGATATGAACAATCATCTGATTTCAAAAGGAGAGAAGATCTTTCATTTCGTCAATCTGGTCATTGTGACCCTGCTTGCGTTCATCTGTCTGTTCCCATTTCTGAATGTGCTGGCGACGGCGTTCAGTGACGACAGCGCCATTGCAAAGGGGCTGGTGACCATCTTCCCGGTGGACTTCCAGATTGAGGCGTTTAAACAGGTGCTCCGCAACCAGGGCGTGGTCCACTCTCTGGCGGTGACGGTGTTGATCACCCTTGCCGGAACGGCCTTTAACATGCTTCTGACAACCATCACCGCCTATCCCCTTTCCCGGCCCGATCTGGCGGGCAGGGGAAAGATCATGGTGTTCATCATCATCACCATGCTGTTTAACGGCGGCATGATTCCCACCTTTCTGGTGGTGAAAAACCTGGGTATGATCGACACCCCTTGGGCCCTGATCCTTCCGGGTGCGCTCAACACCTTTAACCTCATTGTGCTCCGGACCTTTTTCCAGAGCGTGCCCATGGAACTGCAGGAGGCGGCGAGGATGGACGGCTGCGGCAACATCCGTACCCTGTTCAGCATCATGATCCCCCTGTCCCTGCCCTCTCTGGCAACGCTGACCCTGTTTTATGCGGTGGCCCACTGGAACGAGTTCTTCTACGCCACACTTTATATCGACACCCCGGACTGGTACACCCTTCAGGTCAAGCTGCGGCAGCTTCTCCTGCTGGGCCAGCAGGCCGAGCTGAACGAGGGAATTCAGGGCTCGGTCATCCAGCTCAATGAGGAGTCCCTGAAATCCTCCACCATTATATTCTCCACCATCCCCATTCTGGTGGTCTATCCCTGGCTCCAGAAATACTTTGTCAAAGGCGTCATGGTGGGCGCGGTAAAAGGATAAAAAACTATTTTAAATATAAAGGAGAGAGAATTATGAAACGAGTTATCAGCATTCTGGCGGCAATGACAATGCTTGCGGGCTGTCTCACAGGCTGCGGCGGAACGGGCAAAAAGGACGGCGCGGCTCTGACAACGGTCCGGGTGGCGGTCTTTGAGAGAAACGACGCTCCGGAGGGACAGGGCTCCACCACGGACAACAAGATGACCCAGTGGATCAATCAGGAGGCGGCGAAGATCGGCCTGAATATTGAGTTTGTGGCCTGTCCCCGGGATCAGGAGACCCAAAAGCTCAATGCCTGGATGGCCTCCTCCAACGCGCCGGACATTGTGTTCACCTATAACAACGAGAATACGTTCCAGCGGTACGCGGACCAGGGCGGTCTCTGCCAGCTGGACGAATACCTGGAAAAGGACGGCCGCGCCATTCTGGACAAGATGGGCGGCGTGCTGGACTATGGAAACTATCAGGGGAAGCAGTTTGCCATCCCCGGAATCCGAACCCTGCAGCCTGCCAGCAATATGAAGATCCGGCAGGACTGGCTGGATAAGCTGGGGCTTGCCCAGCCGCAGAATCCAGAGGAGCTGTATCAGGTGCTCAAGGCCTTTAAGGAGCAGGATCCCGGCAATGTCGGCCGGGAAAACGTGGTTCCCTGGGCCATGGCGGCCCCTGGCGTGATGGGGAATTACGGCGGCTACGGAAACATTCTGTACGCCTTCGGCGTGAAGAATTACGGCGATTTCGGCGGCACCTATGAGAACGGCGAGTTCCGCTCCGCTGTGGATATTCCTGAGGCCAAAGAGGCATACCGCTATCTGAACCGGCTGTATCAGGAGGGACTGATTCACAGGGAGTTTGCGGTGGACAACAACGGGTCCAAATTCACCCAGCATGTGGCCACAGGCGCGGCCGGGCTGGTGGATATGAACGGCGCCTATATTGACAACCTCACCAAGGACGCCGTGCCGGATGTAAACTGGATGCCCATTGAACCGCTTGCGGACAGTCAGGGCAGCCGGATGCTCAACGCCTATACCAAGGCCAGATGGCTGAACATGGTTCCCAAGAGCAGCAAGGTGCCGGAGGCGGCGGTCCGGTATATGAACTGGATGGTGGAGAGCAAGGCGGACATCACACTGACCTATGGCTTTGAGGGCACCCATTACAAGGTAGAGGATGATGTTATCATTGCCACAACCACAGATGCCAATGCCAAGGATATGTGGAAGGGCGCGGACCTGAACCTGATCGGCTATGTGAACTATATGGTCCCTCGGGATAAGCTGGACAAGGTCATGAAGCCGGAAGAGGCGGAAAAGACCGCCATTGCCATGGATTACACAGACAAATACGCGGTGGAAAAGCCGGTCATCACAGACAAGCGGCCGATCGCGCAGGAAAAGGCGTCCATGCTGCAGGAATATGTGAACACCGGCGTCGCCAAGCTGATTGTGGCCGCGGATTTTGACGCGGAGTATGAGAAATTCGTCAGCGGCTGGTATGGACTGGGCGGCGGGGACTATGACAAAGAGTACCAGGACGCCCTGCAGGCAAAGGAAAAATAGTGACCCGTTGAGCGGACGGCACCATACAGAAGTCCGGCCGGCGTTCCGCTGTGCCGGACCTGTGAAATGGAGGGAAAGAAACGTGAAAAAACTCTTTGCGCTGATGCTGGCGCTTTCGATCCTGTGCACCATGTGCGGGCCTGCACTGGCCATGACGCCTGTGCCGGAGCAGGGACAGGCGGATATGGCGGCCGGGTATGCGGACGGCCTGTCCGGAGAAGAGACCGCTTCGCCGGAGGAAGCTCCCCGGGCGGAGGAGACCCCTGCGCCGGTGTATCTGAGCGCCGGCGAAATATCCATACAGACCGCGGTTTCGGCGGCGGCGGACACCTATACCCAGGATGGCAGCGGTAAAAACAACAACTTCGGCGATAAGCCTGTCATGGCCATCCGGGCCGCGAACTACCGGATTGCCTATCTGAAGTTTGATCTGCGGCAGGTGGCCGGGACGGTGGAGCAGGCCGTGCTCAGGCTGTACAAGACCCGGGGCAACGGCGACACGGTCTATGTGGCTGTGGCCCAGTCCAGCGACTGGGAAGAGCTGGAGATGACCTGTGCCACCAAGGTGCCGTGGGATCCGGACAGTCCGGCAGCCCTGGCGGAAATCCCCAATACCAACAACGAGTATGTGAACATTGATGTGACAGCCGCCTTTGAAAGCCTTCCGGCGGACGGCTTTCTCACCCTGGTGCTGTATGACCCGGAGGGGCCGGAGAACCAGATGGAGTTTGTCTCCAGAGAGGGTGCGAAAAACCAGCCAATGCTGAATCTGGATGTACGCTATACGCCCCGGGCCGAAGCGCTGGTGCTGGAGGGGGAGCAGACCCTGCTTCTGCCCCAGGGCGGCACGGAGACCCAGCAGTACGCCGCGGGCTTTACCGACCAGTACGGCGCGCCCTATGTGCCGGCACAGGTGCGCTGGGCTGTGGAAACCGGGGAGGGCGCGCCCTATCCGGACGCGTCCGTGGATCAGAACGGCCTGCTTTCCATCACAGAGAAAACACCGGCCGGCACCGCCTTTTTGTGCATTACAGCGGACGGCGCGGCACACCGGAGCCCGGTCTATATCCTGAGCCATCAGGAGGCGGCCCAGCGGGCGGCCGATGAATTTGTGCTGGAGGGGCTGGACGAGGTCATGGCCGATCTGGTTCTGCCCACAGAGGGCGCTTATCGGACCACCATCACCTGGGCCTCGGAGGATCCGGCCTGCATTGCGCCGGACGGGACCGTAAACCGGCCGGAGATTGCGGAGGGGGACCGGGATGTGATCCTGACGGCCACCTTTGCCTGCGGCGAAGCCACAGCCACCCGGCAGTTCACGGCCCATGTCCTGCGCAAGAGCGCGGAGGTCATGCTCCTGCCCTCCGGCGCGCTGGACGCGGACGGCAAGAATCAGGGCGCCAACACCCTGCAGGGCGGCGGCGGGGCGAACAATGTGCTCCCCGGACAGATCATGGTTCGGTATGACAAATACCGGATGGGGATTATGAAGTATGATCTCAGCGGACTGGATGTGGAGCGGATCGTCCGCGCGCGGATTGAGTTTGACGGCGGCCAGAAGGAGATCAAGGCCGGAAACGTCACCCGGGACGATTGGGATCCGGCCGCGCTTACCTATAACATGGCCAATGCCGAGCCGAAGCTTCTGGGAAACGAGGTCATCGGCGAGGGATATCTCAACAGCGATAACTATGTGGAGATCGACGTGACCGAGGCGCTCAAGGCAGACTATGCCCAGGATCCGAACCGCGTCTTCTCCCTGTATATCTACTCGGCGTTGACCACGGAGACCAACCTCCGCTTCGGGGCGTTTCCAAGGCTCTATATTGAGGCGCTCTATACCCCGGAGGTGCAGAGCGTCCGGCTGGAGCCCCTGAACCGGAACGAGACCTATATGGCGCGGCCGCTGGAGGGGCCCATGCGGGCCCAGTATATCGCCACGGCCGTTGACCAGTGCGGCGGGCTGATGCTGGACGAGGAGATCACATGGAGTGTGGAAAACCGGAACGCGGCGGTGGAGAGCCGGGGAATTCTGGGCCAGGTGGACGAATGGCCCAAATCGGACATTGTGGTGCCGGTTGGGACCACGGGCCGGGACATTGCGGAGGTCACCATTTATCCGGATACAGAGGGCGGCGCGGTCCGGCTCAGGGCCGCGGCCAAAAATCAGCCGGACTTCAGCCAGACCCTGGACATTGAGATCCGGGATTCCATCCCCAACGACCGGGAGCATCCCTATATGATGCACACCAAGGCCGACCTGCCCGCCATCCGGGAGCGGGTCAAGAGCAACGTGGTGGCGGAGCAGTATTCTGCGGATAAGACCCGGGCAAAAGCGTACACGGTGGAGGAGCTCAAGGCGGAGAACGTGTACCAGATCTCTCCCTGGCGGCCGCTGCAGTTCAATTTTTCGGTGCCGGCCGGGGTGGCGTCCGCGGAGATCGGCGTGTATCTGAAGGGCAAGGGCGAGGTGGGCCTGGACGCGGCCTCCCTGCTCTCCATCACCTCTCAGACCATAACGCTGAACAACACCAGCTTTGAGACCGGTATGGAGACCCCAAACGATTGGGTCTATGACCGCCGGAGCGGGAACGGAGCCATCTCCTATGAGGAGGTCAACTCCGGCATCTTCCGCACCTGGAGCGGGAGCCGGTATATGAAGCTCACCAATGAAAACAGCGATGACCTGACCGGAATCTATTACCCCTATGTGCCGCTGGAGGCCAAGAACAGCTATACCTTTGCCATCAATGTGAGCCAGCTTGACAAGGTGCAGAACGGGACCTTTGTGGTGGTCCGGTTCAAGGACGCGGACGGTAACTATATGGAGGACGAGGAGCTTTGGTCCCAGGCCTTCAACCGCATCACCTTTACCAAGCGGAACGCCATGCCCGGCATAGAGTACGCAACCGTATATATGATAGAGGACAATCTTGAGTATGCCATCAAGGCCAAGGAGTCCCTGCTGTATTTCCTCTATGACGCCCAGTGGGGCATGCAGTACTGGATCAACACCGGCACCAATCTGGACGATACCTATCAGGCGGTGCACATCGGCCGGCGGCTCTACGACTGGGCGGCCTTTTATGACCGGTTTCAGGATTCCGGGGTTATCACCCCGGAGGAGGACAATATCATCCGCTCCAAAATGTACTGGATCGCGGAGACCATGATGGACACGGCCTACTATAACTATACCCAGGAGCACGAGCGCCGGCACAACTTCAACACGGACCGTTCCAACGGACTGTTCGCGTTTTCGGTGGTGTTCCCGGAATATGCACGGGCCAAATATCTGCAGGAGCACGCCCTGGGCGAGATCCTGTGGCAGCTCAAATACAGCGTGGGCGCGGACGGGAGCTGGCCGGAGTGCGTGCGCTACCACGCCGCGGTGCTGACCAAGCTGTTCAGTTCCGCCTCGGCGCTGGAGCAGATCGACTACAGCACCATTTTGAACGGCGACGCGTACGCCGGACTTTTTGACGATCCGAACAACCGGACAGAGGATGAAAAGATGATCCTGCACAACAGGTATTTCAAGAATATGGTGAAATTTCTGATCCAGGTCCAGACGCCCCGGGATTCGGTGAACACCTCCCCCTATAACGGCGCCCTGTATCCGGGCATCGGCGACACGGCCTGGGGGGATGCCACCGGTGTTCTGCCCTACGTGATTCTGACCTATAAGGACAGCCTGCGTCCGGACGAACAGGAGCTGGTGCAGGAGGCGCAGTACGCCTATATCCGTCAGAACGACGCGGGTATCTCGGACTATTTCACGGATATGGAGTCGGTGCGCAATGTGCCGGCGAAGAACCCAAGACTGACCAGCGCCGTGATGGAGGACATGGGGTTTGTGATCTTCCGGCAGGACTATGGCCGGAAGACGGAGGATTATTTCATAGCCACGGCAGGCGGCGCGAATCTGATCAATTCCCACCAGAACAATGACCGGGGCGCGTTTTCCCTGTTCATTGACAACACGCCCATGGCGCTGGACCCGGGGATCGGCGCCTATACGGACGGGTCCGGGGAGTGGTATTCCACCTCGACGGCACACAATATGGTTTCCTATCATGACAACAGCGGCAAAGAGCTGTCCCTGGACGAGAAGGCCGGAACCATTGAGGCCTTTCAGACCACCGCGCTGGTGGACTATACCAAAATGGGCGTTCCGGACAACAGCCAGGTGCAGACCCATAAGCGGAACTTTGCCTTTGTCAAAGGCGGCTTTGACATGCTGCTCATCTCCGACAGCATTGAGATGAAGAACCCATACCAGAGCCGGATCAACTTCAATACCATGAGCACGGGCGTTTCCCTGAACGGGAACACAGCCACGGCAACATGCTATAACAACAAGGAGCTGGACATCACTGTTCTGGAACCGAAAAACGCGGAATTTGACGTGCTCACCCGGGGCCTGATCTCCGGTAATTACCCTGCCTTTGGGGATATGTCCGGCAGACAGGATCATCTTCAGGTGAAAAACCAGTCTGACGGCGACTATTTTTCTGTCCTCTATCCCAAAGAGGCCGGAACCAAAGGGCTCAGCATCCGCACCCTGTATCAGGCGGGGAGCGGCGCGGCCTATGAGATCCGGAACAGGGAGGGCGACGCTGTGGTTGCCGCGGTCAACAACAGCGTTTCAGAACCCGCGGCGGTCACCTGGAAGGCCGCGGAGGCGTACCGGGCGCTGATCCCGGCGGAGCAGGGCGCGGAACCGCAGCGCCTGACGCCTGAAAACGGAAGCGTCACCCTGACCCTGCCGCCCGCGTCCATTCAGATTCTGGCAACCGAGGCCCTGGAGGAGCCCAGACCCTCCAGCATGACGGTGGAGGGGCCGGTCCAGCTGGAGATTCCAACCGGCGGCGCGAAGAACAACGAACAGTATTTTGAAGCGGTGATCTTTGACCAGTACGGGCATATGTACGAGGGGGCCGCGGCGTCCTACAGCGTGTCCGGGGCGGGCGTCTCAGTGGACGCGGATACCGGGCTGGTCACGGTCACGGATCAGGCCAAGGCCGGGAGCAAAATTCAGATCACAGCCCAGTACGGCGATATTGCCGGTTCCGTACAGGCCAAGCTGACAGCGGCCAGCCCGGTTCTCAAATCCGTGGAGGCGATGGGGAGCCGGACGCTGGCCATACCGGAACACGGCTCCAGCACCATGCAGTATACGGCCAGAGTGCTGGATGAATACGGAACAGAGGTCAAGGGACAGACCATTCTCTGGGGCGTGCCAAACGGTGTACCCCGGGGCGTATCCTTTGACACATCCAATGGAACGGTGAAGGTGGACGCTGCGGCAGAGCCCGGCGCGTCCTTTGTCGTCAAGCTGATGGTGGAAAAGAGTCCGGCCCTGTTTCAGGTGTTCACGGTCACTCTCGCGGCGGAGGAATGGAGCGTGGGCGCGGTGAAGGTAACCGGCCCTGCCCAGCTTGCCCGCGGGAAGTCGGGCGTATATCAGGCGGTGGTCCGCAACCAGTACGGCCAGACCATGGATGGCCAGCCGGTGGAATGGACGGCCGCGGGCGCGCCGGGAATCAGCGTTACCGCTGATGGAAGGGTTTCGGTCAGCGCGGAAACAGCCCGCGGAACCGTGTTTCAGGTGACTGCCGCCCACCGGGCCAGCGGCTGTGCGGACAGCTTCCCGGTGACGGTCACCGGCGGTTCGGACGGCGGCAGCGGCGGATCCGGTATGTCCGGCGGCGGAGGCGGTGGCGGAGGCGGAGGCGGCAGCCTTACGCCTGTGGAGCCCTTCCCCACCGAAAAACCCGGCGAGCCGGGGCCGCAGACAGGGATGTTCCGGGATCTGGACGGCTATGACTGGGCCAGAGAGGCTGTGGAGAGTCTGGGCCGGGATGGTATCATCAACGGCAAGGCGGAGGGAATCTTCGCGCCGGAGGAGGAAGTTACCCGGGAGGAATTCGTCAAGATGCTGATGGGCGTCTTTGCGGTTCCGGTACAGGCGGCCGCGGCGGAATTTGCGGACGCCGACCCCCAGGCCTGGTACTATCCCTATGTGGCCACGGCCAGCGTCCTTGGAATCATAGTGGGCTACAGCGACAGCCAGTTCGGCGTCGGCGACCCAATCACCCGGCAGGACATTGCTGTGATCTGCGCGCGGATGCTGGAGAGCCGGGGCCTGACATTGGAGCGTGTGCGGAATTACACCGGCTTTGAGGACAGCGGCGACATTGCGGACTATGCCCGGGATGCGGTGGCACAGCTCTATCAGGGCGGAATCATCAACGGCAGAAGCGAAACGGAATTCGCGCCTGCAAGCCATGCCAGCCGGGCGGAAGCGGCAGTGATGCTCTACCGGATTGCGCAGGCTGTATCTGCGAAATAGGAGGGAGAAACCATGAAAAAACTACTTAGTATCTTTCTGGCGGCCTGCCTGTGCTTCGGCGCGCTGAGCGCGGCCGCGGCAGGCTATACGGATGTGCAGGATTCCAGTTTTGGGGAGGCCATATCCGTGCTGACCAAGCTCTGTGTGGTCACCGGGGATGGGGACGGGACCTTCCGGCCGGAGGATCCCATCAGCCGTTCGGAGTTTACGGCGTGTGTGATCCGGATTCTGGGTCTGGAAAATGTGGCCCGGAGCCTGCCGGGCGAGCGGCTCTTTTCCGATGTGCCGGAGGACCGCTGGGACATCGGCTATGTCACATTGGCCTATCATCTGAGCCTGGTACAGGGCAACGGGGACGGGACCTTTGAAGGGGAGAGCACCGTCACCCTTGCCCAGGCCTCAAAAATTCTGGTTTCGGCCCTGGGCTATGGCCCCGCGGCGGAGGAGGGCGGCGGCTATCCGGCCGGATATCTGCTCCAGGGACAGAGGCATTCTCTGCTGCTGGGTCTGGGCACGGCGGGCGCGGAGACGCCGCTCACCCGGGGCCAGACGGCACAGATGCTGTACAACGCGCTGGAGGAGCCGGTGCTGGAGCTGGATTCCAACGGCAATATTCTAAAGGAGGGCCAGACCTTCCTCAGCGACAGGCTGGGGGTGGAGAAAAAGTACGGCGTCGTGACAGCCAATGCTTTTACCTCCTTGTACGAGGCGGACTGGAGCGCCAAAGAGGGGCAGATCCAGATTGAAAACAGAGACGGGGACACCCTGACCTATGAGGCGGATCTGCTGGAGGGAGTTGCGCTGCTGGGACAGCAGGTGGACTATTACTGCTATCGGGACAAACAGAGCGAGGAACAGGAGATTCTCTGGATCAAAGCCCGGGAGGGCAGCCAGAATATTGTTGAGATCCCGGGCGCGGACGTGGAGCCGGGCAGTACCCTGACCGCGTTCCAGTACATACAGAACAACAGGCTCCGGTCCCTGCGGATTGCGGCGGATGCCAGCGTGATTTATAACTATGTCTATTGTCCCAGGGAGGCGGTCACAGCGCTCAAGCCGGAGATGGGAAGCCTGCGGCTGATCGACCGCGACCGGGACGGGGCGTATGATGTGGTTTGTATCTTTGACTATCAGGGCTTTGTGGTGGACGCGGTGAAGCCGGATGCGGCCACACCCCATATCAGCGTGCGGAAAAACGCGCAGAATCAGTTTTCCGTTCCGGCGGTGGATGACGGGACGGAGCGAACCCTGATCATCCGGGACGGCGCGCGGGCCGAACTGGAGGATCTGGAGTCCGGCGACATCATCTGTGTGGCCCAGAGCAAATCCCCTGAGCGGAAGGTGATTCTGACCGGCGGCGCGCAGGTCTCCGGCACGGTGTCAAAGCTCCGGGAGGACAGCGGCGAGAACTATATCACCGTGGACGGCACGGAATACCGGGTTTCCTCCATGCTGAGCACTGTGCCGCAGGCCGGGGACGAAGGGGTGTTCTATACGGCCATGGACAGCGTGGTCTATGCGGATTGCCATGAGCTGGCGGGAGAGAACTATGCCTATCTTCTGGACTGCGCCCGGGACGGCGGCGCATTTCAAAGCGGCTATCTGCTCAAATGCCTGACCAAAGAGGGCCGGATTGTCACCTATGACGCGGCTGACCGGATTCGGGTGGCCGTGGGCGTCAACGATCCGGTGACCTATATCAGCGGCTCGGACGCCTTTGACAAATTCATGTCCCAGAACAAAAAAGAGCTGGTCATTCTCAGCACCAACGCGTCCGGACAGGTCAGCCGGCTCACCTTCCCGGCGGACAACACCCTGATTCAGGATTACCGGGGCTATACGGAAGATGTATTCACAAAGGACAAGAGCGGGAAGATGTATTACCGTTCCATTGAACCGCCGACCCTGGGCGGGGAGTATATGCTCACAAAGGATACGCTTGTCTTCGATGTAAAAAGCCTGACCCCGGGCGGGGAGCCGGTGGAGGAAGAGGACTACTACGCCGGGGACTACAGCGTTTTCGGAAACGACCGGTCCTATATTGTGGACATCTACGATTCCTCGCCCAACCTCAAGGCCGCGGCAGTGGTCATACGGGAGGATGTGTCAACCGAGGAGATCGTACCCTACAACAGCCCGTGCTTCCTGGTGGAGGGCCTGGAGCGGGGCATTGACCAGGACGGGCTGGAAACCATCCTGCTCAGCGGCCTGTATGAGGGCGAACGGATCAGCGTACCCCTGGAGGACGAGCTGGTGGAGGATGTGGAGACTGACAAAAAGCTGGTGGATGTGATGGAGCAGGGCGCGGTGATCCAGATTAAAAAGAACATGCGGCAGGAGCTGGAGGCGGCGCGGATCCTGTATCTGCCCAGCGACGACAGCTTTAAGCGGGAGCTGGTCTGGTCGGGAAGCGGCTCCAAGGTGGATCTCTATACCACCTATGGCATGGTGCGGTATCTGGAGAGCGATGTGCTCAGCATTTCCACAGACGGCGGCGTGACGGCCAAGCCGTTTGCTGTCGGCAATGCCAAGATCTACCGGGTGGACAGCAGGCGGGATCAGATCGGCCCGGCGGAGCTGGACGATATTACGGCGGCCCGGTCAGATCTGGAGGGGGCCAGCTGTGTCTTCCTGCGGACCTACCGCAATGCCATCGGTGAGATCATTATATTTGATTAGACAGGAGGGGTGACTATGGGAGACCGTGAGCAGTACCGGGCGGCGGGCAGAGAGACCGCCCGGTATTGGAGAGAAAACTATGACGGAATTTTTTCCCGCCAAAAGGAAAAGGCCCTGGCGGAGTGCAATTACAACTATTTGGTCTATCTGGCGTTTTACGCGGAGCTGGAGGCCGAGTACGGCAATATGGAGGAAGCGAAGCGGGCCCTGCTGGATCTGGGCGGCTTTCGGGACACGTTCATCCGTTTGGCCGGGGAGCGGTTTCCGGAGGTGGTGTTCCCGGCGGACAACCGGGATTTCCCGGTTTTGGAGCCCCGGTTCAGCCTCAGCCACTACATTCTTGCCTATGAACTGCTGGAGCGGGCGGGGGTTCTTACGGAGCCGGAAAAGGCTCTGATCCAGGAATACGCGGTCTCGGGCGCAAACCAGGCCTTTACCTTTCTGGACTGGGGCACGCACAACCGGGCGGTCATGCGCGCCGTGAATCTGACGCTGGCGGCCCGGGCATTTCCGGGACATCCCAACGCCGGGATCTGGCGTCAGGCGGCCCGGAATATCATGCGGGACAACCGGGGCGCGTGGTCCATTGAGGACACGCCGAATTATTTTCCGCTTTGGCTTCACGACATGATCCTCTATGCCGAACTGACCGGCAGGGAAGATGAGCTGGATCTGACCAAAATGCGGTATTATCTGGATATGCTGGTGAAGCTCTTTAACCCATTGGGATATGTGTGTGATTTCGGCGATGATGTGCCGGGAATCAACATGGTGCAGACGGCGGTGCTGGAATGGGGTGCGGCGCGGTTTCGCGTCCCGGAGATGCGGTATGTTGCCCAGGCCATGTTCCGGAAGTTCCGGCTGGACGGCGTGCAGGAGGAGGCCGCCCTCCGCGGGATCGGCCGGCTTCTGAACGCGGCCCGCTGGACGGATGAGAGCATCGCGCCCCGGCCGCCGAAGCGGGAGAGCGGCGAGGTGCTGGATGACCTTGTGGGAAAGAAGCTCCTGTTTCAGCGGCCGGACGGCGGCCGGTTTCTCCTGCTGAACTACCGGGACGAGGGGGACTATGGATATCTGACCCGCTCCTTCCTGCGCGGTACGCTCTTTGTCCAGCCGGAAAAAATGCACCATGGACATGCGGACGAAAATACGGTGGCCAGCCTGATCTGGGACGGAAAGCTCCTGCTGGGAGACGGGGGCTACCGGGAGACGGAAAATCCCATCGGCGAATACCGGGCGGACTATTACCACAACGGCGTCATCATCCGCCGGGGCGTGCCGGAAAAAGGGGCAAGGGCGTTGCCCTATGCAATCGGCAGGGGCGCGTATGAACCGGTCCGAAGCACGAAGCTGTACTTTTATGTGTTCGACCGGATTGAGGTCAGCAGGACCCGGGTGGAAAAGGAGCTCTGCACCTGGGACCGGGCGGTGGTCTGGCTCAAGGAGGAGGACGCTTTTGTGATCACCGATGTGATCCGGGTCCGGGAGGCGGGGGACTATACCATTTTCCCCCTCTATTATCCGGAGGCAGAGGAACTGCGGATCGCCTTTGCGGGCGGCGGGATGACGGAGACATACGGCATGAGACGCCGCGGCGAGGACCAGATGGGCATCTGCCGGGCGGTCCGGGGAGTTCAAACGCCGGAGCGGCCCCTTGTGATCCACACGCTCCTGTCCTGTCGGGAGGATCTGGAAATGAGGGAAGAGGAAAACGTCCTTGTGGTAAAGGGAAATGGGGTGCACCATATCATGCACCGGACGGATACGGAGCTTGCGTTAGACGGTGTGGAGCGGCGTCCCGCGTACAGCTTTGGGGAACAGAAAGCGGTCTATGGGGCGTATGAGACGGACGGCATGTTTCTGTACGCCCGGCCGGAGGGGCCGCGTCTCTGGTATACGGCGGTTAATGCCACGCGGGTGCTGTATCGGGGCAGAAGGGTGTTCGGCGGCCTGCCCGCGGCGGACTATAACGAATTTACAAGAGTGCAGGGCTGGAAAATCCGGCAGGACACGGCAAAACAGGGAATCGACACCTATTGGAACTGCTGGGAGGATTGCGTTGAGCTGGAGCAAAATAGAAAGGAAGGTTCGATATGAAAAAGATAACAGCGTTGGGGCTGGCCTTTGTCATGCTGGCCTGTATGCTTCCCGTGATGTCCACAGCCGGGTTTGCGGAAGACCAGACAGAAACCATGGAAATCCTGCCGGAGGCTGATACCTATGTGTTTGCGCGGGCAGGGAAAACAGAGCTGAACTATAATTACGGCGGCGCAAATAAACTGATCGCCTCCCGGACGGGCAACCGGATGATGCCGGTTCTGCGGTTTGACCTGTCGGCATTGCCGGAAAACGCGGTGGTCACCGGTGCGGTCCTGGAGCTTACCCAGGGCGGCGACGCGCCGGCAAACTATTCATACACAGACGAATCCACAGGGGAAACTGTCTGCGCGCAGTATCAGTTCGGGCGGTTTCTGTCCGCCGCAGATCCATGGGATGACTGGAAAGAGGGCGCGGGAACCGGCGCGGTCACAGCGGACAGCGGGCTCACCGGACAGATGGTAAATGACAGAGGCGTTGGCGACAAAACAGTGCCGGAGCCCACCGTGGTCTATACCTATCAGGGAGCGGCCAGAGAGGAAAAGCTGGCTGTGGACGTCAAGGAACTGCTGGACGGCGAATCCGCCGGGCATAAGCTCAGCATCTGGTACCGCCAGCCAATGGATTATCTGGTTTCGGGCAAGAACATTGGCAACCTGGAGGTATTCTCCAAAGAAGCGGGAGAGGCGCGCGCCCCAAAGCTGAAGATAGCCTATACCATACCCTCCGGTGAGGAGGAAAGCGTGGTCAGGGATGCCGAAGCTCTCAAACTGCAGGAGCAGACCAGAACAGAAGGGGTCATGGCGGATCTGGATCTGAACCATATCAGCCGTGACATCAGCCTGCCTGTGACAGGCGCGAATGGATCCCCCATCAGCTGGGAGACCACTGACCCGGCTGTGATTACCGCGGACGGAAAGATTACCCGGCCAGATGGAACGGAGGCGTATAAGGAGGCCACGCTGACGGCAACCGTTGGCACAGAGGCGTTTTCCATTCCCAAAGAATTCAAAATCCGGGTCACCAACCTGAAATATCCGGAGGCGGACGCCTTCTGGACAAATAAAACAGGCATGAGCGTGGATGGGAATGGGACATTCTTTCAAGCAAGAGGAACAAACAATACAGGAAAGGCTTACCGGGCTGGTTTTCTTCGCTTTACCCTGCCAAAGATTGCAGAGGATGAGGTAATTGCTTCGGCGGCGCTGACCATAACTGCCACAAGCAATTCGGCCGCCGCGTGCTATGTATCGCTGATGGGAGACGACTGGTATGAATATGGCGAGACTGCGGATACCGTCAGTGAACTGGTATACAGCTTTACCCATCCGCCCGTTGAGGCGGTACAGATTCCCTTTGACGCGCCGGCGGTAAAGGGCGCGGTGACGATTGATGTTACTGAACTTTTACGGGGACAGTCTCCGGAGCGGGTCAGCTTCTTTATTTCCGGCGGCGCCAATGAGGTGAACACCAGCTGGAACACCCGGGAGGCGGCCTCAGGCATGCCGGAGCTGGCCATTACAACCGCGCGGACCGGTGTCATGGTGACAGAACTGACGGTCAGCGACGGAGAGACCGTATACGGCGCGGCGGATGTCATCCCTGCCAGCGCGGCGCTCCGGGCCGCGGCACAGGTGAAAAACACCACCGGCGCGGCAAGGAAGGTCAGGTGCATTGCGGTGGTCTGCGACGGCCAGCACCGGGTTCTGCAGAAGGCGGTGTCGGCAAGCGTGACTGTGGAGAGCGGGGCAGCGGAAACGCTGGACTGCGAGCTGGGCGCCATGGCGAACCATGCCGGAGGCAAAGTTCGGATATTCGTCTGGGATGCCGCCAATGCGCCCATCTGCGAAGCGGCGGAGCGAACCATTGCGGCGGAATAAGAGACATCAGACACGCGGGAGGTGCGTTGTGAAAAAGACTGTATGGCTGACATTGGCGCTGGCGGCGGTCCTGTTCTGCGGCGGATATGGTGTGTCCGCCGCAGAGCGGGAGCTCGTCCTGCAGGCGGAAGCCGACACCTATATCACCAGCAATTCCGGCGCGGCTGTGAACTATGGCGATGAGACCAGCCTTCTGGTCCGTGCGGCCAGCTATCGTCAGGCCCTGGTTCGGTTCGACCTGAGCGGATTTCCGCAGGACAGCGGGAGCATCCTGCTCCGGCTCTACAAGACCGGCGGCGATGCGGACGAGATCTTCGCGGCTGTGGGCAAGAACAGCTGGGAGGAGACGGCCGTGACCTTTCAGAGCTATGGCGGCCGGAAGTATACCAGGGCGGATGCCGTGGCATCGGCACAGGTGCTCAAGTCCAGCGGATGGGTGTATCTGGATGTGACCGAGCAGGTCCGGGCCGCGGACGGCGGCATCACCTTTGTGATTTTTGATCCCCAGGGGGCGGAGAACAACATCAAGTTTGCGGCCCGTGAAGGCGGGAGCCATGGCCCCGCGCTGGTGACCGAATATGCGTATGCGCCCCAGGTGTCAGCCGTGGAGGTGATGCCGAAGTACTACGGACAGACAGAGGTCAGCATCCCTTTATCCGGCGGTGTGGAGCTTGCCTGCACGGCCCGGGTCAAGGATCAGTATGGACAGGATATGGATGTCCAGCCCGTATGGTCTGTCAGGGATGCGTGTCCCGGTGTCACGATACAGCAGGACGGCACCTGGGCGCTGACCGACGCGGCAGTTCCCGGAACCGTTACCATCGCCGCCTCCTGCGGCGGCCGGGAGGGGAGCTGTACCTATACGCTGTTCGCGCAGACCCCGGTGGAAAAGACCTTTCCCGGTCTGCTGTACAGCACGGAGGATCTGCCCCTGATCCGAAGCAGGCTGGAGCGGGAGCCCTTTGCCGCCCAGTATCAGGAGAGCTATAAGCGGAAGGACCGCTATACCATGGAGCGGCTGGACCACGCAGTGGGGATCAATGCCTGGCGCACCCAGAGCCTCCGATTCCACACACCGCAAAACACCGCGGGGGTCCGGATCTGTCTCACCCTGTCCGGCCGGGGCAATATTCGGATGGATATGCTCAAGGTCGCCGGACTGACCTTTGAAAATCCCAGCTTTGAATCCGGGCTTTCCGGGTGGCGGCAGGAGCCGGGAACCGGAAAGATCAGCGCAGCGGCGGAGAGCGACACGACCTTTGACGCGGCGGACAACTGCGGCACCCGTTTCGCGGTCATGGAGAGTCCGGACCGGGACGGAGAGGTCGCGGTGTGGCAAGAGACCGCAGCGGCCCCGGGACGGGATTATACCGGGACCATTGTTCTGGGGCAGGACGGGGAGAATACCGGCGGGTTCTATGTGACGGTTCAGTCGCTGGACCGGGACGGAAACGTCCTGTCTGAGGACACGGCCGCCAGCTTCAACAGGATGACCATTACCAAGCGAACCGGCCTGACAACCGCGCATTTGGCCAATGTTTACATGGGACTGGGGGCTGGAATCTCTCAGGACAAGGTGGCCAAAAGCGGCTATTACTATGCGGAAAAGGCAAAAAAACTGCTCTTGTATTCCCTGTGGGAGATGCGCTGGGGCATGGACCATCTGATGACCACAGGCGAGAGCCTGGACGATACCTATGAGGCGGTGCACATCGGCCGGGCGGTCAAGAACCTGTGTTATCAATATGACCAGATCCGGGATGTCCCGCCGGAGCTGGGCGGTATCACCCAGGCGGAGGAAAACCAGATACGGGAGCATATGTACTGGATTGCGGACACGCTGATGGACACCCGATACTATGACTATACCAACGAGACCCGGCGGAAGCACAACTACAACGCGGACCGGAGCATCGGCCTGCTGGTGTTTTCGGTGACCTTCCCCTATTATCACAGGGCGGCGGAATACTATGACCATGCGGTGGGCGAGCTGGAGTGGATCCTGGAGCATTCCGTGGGCGCGGACGGCGGCTGGCCGGAGTCCACAAGGTATCATGTGGCCGTGCTCAACAGTATGGGCTTTGCCGCCAAGGTCATGGAACGGGCCAAGGGGGAAAACTGGTTTGAAAATGAAAAGCTCAGGAAGATGTATGATTTTATGATGCGCATTCAGATGCCGCCGGATGCCGCGGCGGCGGGAATCTGGAAGGACAGGGCGGACTATCCGCCTGTGGGGGACGCGGACTATTCCCAGATGAACGGCTGTATCTATGCCGGGATTGAGGGCTATGCCAAGACGGATCCCCTGTTTGCGGCCCAGCTTCAGTACGCCCTGGACCGGGAGGGCGGCGGCATCACGGACTGGCTGTACCTGGGGCCGGAGGACCTGACGGCCGTCTCCCCGGCGCTGGAGACCACGCTTTTTCCAGATATGGGCTATGTGGCGTTCAGACAGGACTATGGGACAGCGGAGGAGGACTACGCGTTCTATTCCAGCGCGGGAAAGCTGATCGGCTCCCATCAGCATAACGACCGGGGAAGCTTTATCCTCTATTCTGACCGGACGCCCATCTCCCTGGACGCGGGCATGTGCGACTATGGCGCGGAGGAGGGCCCCTGGTATGAGGGGCCGGAGGCGCACAACACCGTGGCGTTCTATCAGGAGGACGGAACCTTGTACGCGGGAAGCGAGAACGCGTCCGTGCTGGATTTTTACCAGAGCGAGGCCTATGACTATGTAAAAAGCGACATTGGGGGCGGCGGGAACCAGTCCTATCAGCGGCATTTCCTGTTCCTCAAGGATGGGCTGGACGCCTATGTGATATGGGATGACATCAGAGGCACCCGGCCCAGCAGGTTCGGGATTCACGCCCTGGCAGACCGGGTCAGCGGCGCCGGGGGCAACAGCGTGACGGCGGCATGCTGTAATCAGAAAGATTTTGACGTGACCTTTCTGGAGCCTGCGGACGCGGCGGTCAGCGTGAGGACCACACCCCTGAGCAACAAGACGCGGTATGCCCAGGACTATCAGCAGTATATCACAGCACAGGCGCCGGCGGGCGGGGATTATCTGGCGGTACTCTACCCCCGGGACCGCGGCGCGGACCGGCTGGAAACCGTCCGGGCCGGGGAGAATATCTATACGGTGCGGAACGGGGAACAGATATGTTATATTCTGACAAATCCCGGCACACAGACCGTTTCGGCCGCGCTGCCGGAGCGGGTTGCCGACCCTCGGTGCGGACAGCGGTATCTGGCGGGCGAAGCCATTTTGCTGGAGCCGGGCGCCATGCGGATCTGTTTTCCGGAGCCGGGCGGAGGCCCGGTGTCGGCGGGTTCGGTCCGGCTGTACAGCGGCGGCCGGGAGATCAGCGGCGCAGAAGCGCTGGGCGGCTGCCGGAGTGTGGAGGTGCGGGCCGCGGCCGCAAATCAGAGCGGCCGGACCGAGACCGCGGAGGTGGTCTGCGGCGTCTACGGTGAAAACGGCATACTCATCCGGGCGGCGCGTGCCGCCGTGCCTTTGGCGCCCGGAGAGGAACAAAACGTGTCCCTGGCGGAGCTGGAGCTCCCGGAAGACGGGGACTATACCCTTCGGGTGTTCGTTTGGAGCGGCGGCCGGCCTGGGGGAGAAAGCTTTGATTTGGCCGTTCGGAAATGAAAAAAGACTGGATAAAGGAAGGAAGGACAGACAGAGATGGAATTGCTCAAGAGGGTTGCGGATAAGACCATTGGGGAAAAGTATGAACTGCCGGATCTTGTATTTGATTTTTTCGGGGATATGGACGGCAAGGGGGCCTATGTCAAGGAACACTACATCCGTATGGCGGATCAGTATAAGACCATTGATATGCGGTATGACGCCTTTGACTGGCAGAACGGCGTAGGCTGGTTCGGACTGCTGGAGGCCAACAAAAAACTGCGGGATGAGCGGTATTGGGACTTTATCCGGGCGTGGACGGATGCGCATCTGGAGCGGGGGCTCCCGCCTCAGAGCATCAACAGCACCGCGCCCATGTTTGCTGTTTTACAGCTCTGCCGCCATACCGGAGACCACAGATACCGGGCCGTGTGTGAATACGCGGCCCAGTACTGCATGGCGCAGGCGGCCCGGGCGGATCAGGGCACGCTGGAGCATTCGGTCAACAGCGACCGCAGTAAGCTGGCGTCTCAGATCTGGGCGGACACCGCCTTTATGGCGGGCATATTTTTGGCGGAGTGGGGACGTTTTACCGGCAATGACATGTACTGCATGGAGGCCCTGCGCCAGATCCGGCTCCATTACCACTATCTGACCGATCCAAAGACCGGGCTGATGTACCATGCCTATAACTGCCAGCTCCGCCATCACATGTCCGGTGTGCGCTGGGGCCGGGCCAATGGCTGGGGCGTGGTCTCCAGCGTGGAGATCCTTCAGAGAGTGCCGGATTATGCGGAGGGCCGGGCACAGGTTATGGAGAATTTACAGCGGCACGCGGATGCCTTGAAACAGTATCAAGACGCGTCCGGCAGCTGGCATACGGTGCTGGACCATCCAGAGACCTATCTGGAGACCACGGTGGCCTGCGCGGTGTATTACGGCGTCAAAAAGGCCCTTGCCGCGGGCTATATCCACGGGGATTACCGGGATATGCTGAGCCGGGCGGAGCAGTATATCAAGGCGCATGCGGCACCGGACGGAGAGGCCCTGGGGACCTCGGCCGGAACCCCGGTCATGGCCAGCGTGGAGGAGTACGGCCGGATCCCCTGTGCCATGTCCTACTATGGACAGGGACTGATGCTTATGGCGCTGTCACAGATGGAGGAATGAGCATAAAAAAGGAGGCGGGTTCCCGCCTCCTTTTTTTAATTCGGTCAGTCCAGGTCCGCAATGGTCTGAAACAGGTCTGTAAAGCTCTCCGGAATCCCGCCGGTGAGCGGATAGACAAGATAGTTCAAATCGTGATCCATTCCCGGGAAGACATGGAGCGTCAGATTGGTTTTCCCCAGATTTTGAAACGTGCTTTCTATGTCATAGACACCCTGAACGCTCACGTTCAAGTCCGCAGTCCCATGAAAAATATGAATCGGCAGATAAAGCGCGGCGAGCATCTCCCGGTTGGGCTGAAACGCCCGATGGGCCAGGAACCAGCCGCTGGTCAGCTGTACGCTGTAGTTTTCCTTCAGCCATTGGTCATCGCGCCCCTTAATGGCGTCCAGCATTTCCCTGCGGAACGGAGCCGTCAGCATGGCAAAGTCATCAATGGTCAGCGCGCCGTTTCCGTCAGCATCCAGCGCGGTGAAATCAGAGCCCAGCTGATCCTTGAGCTGGTACCGGTCCTCGGCAAACTCCGCCTCTGATACGGCGCCGTCCCCGTCGTAGTCAAAATACTGGGAATAGAGCAGCATGCTGGACGCGCCGCTCTGCTGCCATTCCAAGGCCTCGTCCATGGTGCCGTTGCAGTAGCCCGCCAGAAGCAGAGCGTCCACCTGTACATTCCCGCGCTGTGCCACCTTGGGCGCGATCATAGTGCCCTCGCTCCAGCCCAGGAGATACACCCGGGCGTTTTTGAGCCGGGGATCGGCCTTGAGGGCGGCGACGATTGCCTCAATGTCCTGCACAGAGGTTTCCGGCAGATAGGTCCGGTATTCCGCGTCATGCACCTCTGCGAACATAGGGGCGGCTTCGCTGGGATAGACTCCCCGGGTGCTGGCCCGGAAAAAGGCGGTCCCCCGGCGGGTCAGCTGCTCCGCGAAAAGATCGTGGTAGCGGAAGGAAGTCCCATTGATTTCCCGGCGGTTGTCATAGGTGTTGGGCCCGGAGCCGTTCACAAAGACCACCAGTTTGTCAGCCTCCTGCCCGGCCGGCAGGTCCAGCTTTCCTTCCAGGGGGTATGCGTCAAAGGAGGGGATGGTCAGCCGTTCCGTCACCCGCTGGCCGGTCAGGGATTTGAGCCGGGTGAGCAGGGCGGCGGTCTCGGCCCGGCTGAGCGGGGCATGGGGCAGAAAAGCGCCGTTTTCGCCGCGGAAGATGCCCAGCCGCCAGAGCCGCGCCGCGGCCGCTTCGGCATAGCCGGAGACCGTCCCGGCGTCAGCCGGCGGGTTTACGGAGGCGTCTCCAATGGAAAGCCTGTCCTTTTGGTCCAGGTACCGGAACATCAGAACCGCCGCATCCTCCCGGGAAAGAGGCGCCTCCGGCGCAAAGGTCCGGCCGTCCGTGCCTGCGGCGATACCGGCGGCAAAGGCCCAGCCCAGCGCGCCGGAAAGCGCGGAATCCTCCGGCAGGTCCGCAAAGGGGGATTCCGCCCCCGCGGGCGCGCCGTCCATGCGCCAGAGGGCGGAGACAAATCCGCCCCGCGTCATGGCGAGGTCCGGCCCGTCGGCGGTCTCCTCCGGTTTCATCCAGCCCTGCTCTGCGGCCTGTTCCAGGGCGTCCGCGCCCCAGTGTGCCTCGGTTCCGCCGCCCTGCGCCGCCCCGGCGGGCAGCAGAGCCGCCGCCAGCAGAGCGGCAATATACTTTGTAATGTTATGCTTCATAAAAATCGTCGCAGCCTTTCCGCCCACAAACAAAAATAAAAACAGACAACACCTTATTGCGGGCAGATAAAGCGCAGCATGCCTAAGCACACTTGAGCCGGAGACTGATCATGCGATGTATTTTCACGCGGATCGCCGCCTGTCTTGTTTTCTTTCCATTATAGCAGATGCCGCGGCACAATGCAATGGAAGAATCCAGCGGTATTTCCGCTTCTGTCCCAAATCAGGGTGAAAAGAAAAAATAACCGCTTTACAAAATGATGCAACTATGATGTAATAATGATGTATGTTGATGCGGAGGTGACGGACATGATAAAAATTTTGATTGTGGAGGATGAAAAGCCGATTTCTGAGTTGATCCGCATGAATCTGGACGAGGCGGGGTATCAATGCGAATGTGTTTACGACGGTCTGGCCGCGGCGGACAGGCTGGAGAACAGCCGCTATGATCTTGTCCTTCTGGATGTGATGCTGCCGGGCGCGGACGGCTTTGAACTGATGGAGTATATCAGGCCCAGCGGTATTCCGGTGATCTTCCTCACGGCCCGGACCGAGGTGCGGGACCGGGTCCGGGGCCTGCGTGCCGGCGCGGACGATTATCTGGGGAAACCCTTTGAGATCGTGGAGCTTTTGGCCCGGGTGGAGACCGTTCTGCGGCGGTACAACAAAACCGAGGCGGAGATCCGGGTGGGAGATGTGGAGATCGACACCCGTTCCCGGGTGGTTCGGCGGCAGGGGGAGCAGGTGAACCTGACCAAAAAGGAATATGACCTGATGCTGTATTTTATCCAGAACAAAAATATTGCCCTGTTCCGGGAACGGATTTATGAGCATATCTGGGAGAGCAGTTATATGGGGGACAGCCGGACGGTGGATCTGCATGTCCAGCGGCTTCGGAAAAAGCTGGGTTGGGAGGAGCGGCTTACGGCCGTGTATAAGATTGGATACCGGCTGGAGCTGTAGCCGGATCCGATTGAAGGGAGGCGATACCCATTGCGGTTTTCGTGGAAAATATTCTTCTGTACGCTGCTGCTGGTCTGTCTGACCTTCAGCGTGGGCGGATACTGGATGATCTCGGCCGCCTTCCGGTCGGGAATGGAGAAGGAGATCAACCTGGCCCGGGAGGAGAACAAGCTCCTGCGGTTCTCCTTTGAAAACGCCGGCGGAAGCGGCGTGGCCGCCGGCGGCAGCCTCTCCCGCTCTTTTGTGCGGCGGCTGGCCCAAAGCCTTGAGGAGGGCGCGGGGGGCGGCAGCCGGATCCGGGTCAGCGGACAGGACCAAAAGCCCCTGTATGCCAGTCCCGGCATCCGGGATGAGATTTCCCTTCCGGAAGGAATCGACGACCAGACCCGGGGCTATCTGGTGATTGAGAACGAGGGACGGTACAACCTCCAGATGGCGAGCCGGACCGCGGTGGGCTCCAGTCCGGTCTATCTGGAGACCTTCCGGGACATTACTGGTCTGTATGAGGACCGGCGGAACCTCTACTGGATCTATGTACGGCTTTTGGCGGCGCTGGTGGTTCTGAATGGAATTGCCACCTTTCTGGCGGCGTTTTGGCTGACCCGGCCCATTTCGAGCCTGGCCCGCACCGCCCGGCGGATTGCCGCCGGAGATCTGGAGGTTCGGGCGGAAATCCGGTCAGAGGATGAAATCGGCCGTCTGGCCGGAGATTTTAATCAGATGGCTGACCATGTGCAGGAGCACATGGAGGCCCTGCGGGATAATCTGAAACGTCAGGAGGCCTTTATCGCCAGCTTTGCCCATGAGCTGAAAACGCCCCTGACTTCCATCATTGGCTATGCGGATATGCTCCGGCTGAAAAACCTGTCCCCGGACCAGCATTTTCTGGCGGCGGACTATATCTTTCAGGAGGGGCGGCGGCTGGAACAGCTCTCCTTCAAGCTTCTGGACCTCATTGTGCTGAAGCGCCGGAGCGCCGCGCTTCGGCCGGTGCAGGCAGGCGAACTGTTTGAGGCCATGCGCCAGTCTTTGCTGCCGCTGACCGCGGAGGGCGGGATCCGGTTTGCGCAGACTTGGGAGGAGGGCGTGGTACTGGCAGAACCGGATCTGCTCAAGACGGTGCTGCTGAACTTGATTGACAACGCCCGCAAGGCGCTGGAGAATGGAAAAGGACGTATCCGAATGACAGGCGTCCGCTGTCCCGGCGGCTATCAGATCACAGTGGAGGACAACGGCAAGGGGATCCCAAAGGAGGATATCCCTCTGCTGACCGAGGCGTTTTTCATGGTGGACAAATCCCGGGCCAGGAGCCAGGGCGGCGCGGGACTGGGCCTTGCCATCTGCGCGGAGATCGTCCGGCTTCACGGCGGCGGGATTTCTTTTGACAGCACGCCCGGCGAGGGGACGGCGGTCACCCTGACCCTGAAGGAGGGAAAAGCATGAAGAAGCGTTGGTATATTGCGGCCACGGCCTGCGCGGTATGTGTGACCTCGGCCTGTATTTTGGTTCCGCCGGCCCTGTTCCGGATTCAGGACCGGGAGGCCCTCGGGCGGGTGCATACCGAGGCCGCGGAGCAGTCCGGCGGCCAGGACAAGCATACCCTGACTCTGGCGGAAAAGCTGGAGTTTTATGACGAGGCCACAAGCTATAGCTATGACGGATACCAGAAGATCAGCTCCATCCCTGTGGAGCAGGGAACGCGGCTCTACCGGTCTGTGATCTGGGACGTGTGCCGGGCGGAGCTGGACAAGCTGGCGGAGCTGGACCTGATCCCGGAGAGAGTGGATGTGAGCGCGATTGAAAAGCGGTATGCCGCCAGCTATTTTTACCTCAACACCATGGATCCGTCCCAGAACATGATTGCCTGGACCGCCGAGTTTATCGGCGAGGATTTTGAAATCATGCTCCATATTGATGATGAGACGGAGAAAATCCTCAAATTCCTGTATCGGCGGACAGATGGAAAGGCCGGAGCGGATGAGACGATTGCCGTGCAGGCTGACCTTGAAGCTACCGCTGAGAAATGGGCGGAGTATCTGGGCATGGAATACGGGGGGCGGGTACAGAGAAACACCGCCGCGGTTTCCGCAGATGCCGGCAGCGCGGTGGGCAGCAGTGCGGCCGCAGACGGCTATGTTGTCAGCGAGGAACGGATCAAGACACAGGAGTACGGGCTGCCCGGCGCGTGGATTCAGGTTCGGTATACCGCTGGAGAGACCGCTGTGGAGGTCATGCTCGCCGCGTATCCGGCTGGATACAGCTTTGGAAGCTTTGGCGCGATGTACGGCCTGTAAAAGGATGCAAATATGATACAAGCAGGATAACAAACAGATACAGCCTGTCCGTATACTGTACTCAGGCATTGGATAGAGAAACAGCCTATGCCTGACACCAGACGGAAAGGATGTTGCATATGGACAGACAGTGCTATGATATGACGCTGGGCGGGCGGCCCCGTACCCGGCGCAGAAGGAAACGGAGATTCTGGATCAGACTGCTCTGGTGCGTCCTGCTGGTTCTGGCGGGCATGGCCCTGCAAAAGGGCTGGACTTTGCTGGGCGGCGCCGTGCCGGAGCACCCGGAGCCGGAAAACACGGCCGGAATTCCAGCGGCGGCCGCGGGCCGGACGGCGGGGAAAAAAGCTGATGAAAAGACGGCGGACCGGCGGTTTTTGACGCTGGTAAACCAGGACACTTCCATGGATGAGGGCTATGTGCCGGAGCTTGCGGCGGTGGAAAACGGGTACCGCTTTGACGCCCGGGCGGCGGACAAGCTGAAGGCAATGCTGGCGGCCGCACGGCAGGCAGGGCTGGATCCTGTCATCTGCTCCGCGTACCGGGACAATGCCACCCAGACCGGTCTGTACAGGAAACAGGTGCAGAAGCAGATTGCCCGGGGTCTTGACCGCGCCGCCGCGGAGGAGAAGGCCCGGACTGTGGTCGCCTATCCCGGGACCAGCGAGCACCAGCTGGGACTGGCGGCTGACATTGTGGCCAGAAGCTATCAGCTGCTGGATGACCAGCAGGCGCAGACCGCCGAGGCCAGATGGCTGAAGGAGCACTGCGCGGAATATGGGTTTATACTCCGGTATCCCACGGACAAGACCAGCCTGACCGGGGTGATTTTTGAACCATGGCACTACCGGTATGTGGGTGAAGAGGCGGCCCGGGAGATCATGGGGCAGGGAATCTGCCTGGAGGAATATCTGGAATCGTAAAACAACGGGACCCGCCGGATTTTTGACCGGCGGGTTCTGCCGCTGTTACCCGGAAACGGTCGGCGTTTCTGTGTCTTGACAGGTGCAGAGCCGTGTGATATAATCGGTGAAATTATTTGAGAGATCAAGGAGGTCAAACCAATGCGCGAGGAAATTTCGCTTTCGCCGGGGAAGTGGATCTGGTATCCATCCGCCCGGACGCTCAGCAACACCTTTGTCCTGTTCCGCCGGGAATTTTATCTGGAGGAGCTCCCGGAGCAGGCGGAGGGCTGGATCACCGCGGACAGCAGATATGCACTGTTCCTCAACGGCCGGCGGGTGCAGTGGGGACCGGCGCCGGCCGACCCCATGCACCAGGAGGCAGATCCCGCCAATTTGCTGCCCTATTTGAAAAAAGGCCGGAACGTGCTGGCGATTCAGGTTCTGTTCTACGGCATTGGCGACGGGACCTGGGTGGCGGGAAAGCCGGGTCTGCTCTATTCCTTTGCGCTGACCGGGCCGGGACTTGCGATGACACTCTGTTCAGACGCGCGTACGGTTTGCGCCGTGGACTATGGCCACCGGCCCGGCCAGTTCCAGCGCTGGTATCTCCGGGCCCTGCAGGAGGAGTTTGACGCCCGCCGGTCGGAACTGGACTGGCTGGAGGCGGACTTTGTGCCCGGCGGCAACTGGAAACCGGCCATGGAGCTCTCAGCGGACGGGGTCAGGCCCTCTGTCTACAGTGACTACTATGAATATACCAGCGGCGGCCTCCCGCCCCAGTCTGACAGCGGGCGGCTGTACCGGCGGGAGATTCCCATGCCGGCAGAGACCCCGGTGTTTGCCCGGGGACCTGTAGAGGCGGGCAGGATAACATGGCGGATTTCCCCGGACGACTGGTTTCTGTTTCGGTCTCCGGCCGCCTATGAGGCACAGTATGACACGGTGTTCCGGCAGGACGGGGACGGCGCGGTCCAGTATCGAGCAGGGGCGGAGGAGAGCGTGTTTCTGACCTATGTGTTTGAGGAGCAGATGGTGGGATTCCCCTTTTTCACCATCTTTGCACCGGCGGGCACAACGGTGGAGCTGATGGTACAGGAATCCCACACACCCGGCGGCGGGCAGATGCTTTTGGACACCGCCCACCACTGCTGGAGCAGGTTTATCTGCCGGGAGGGGGAGAACCGGTTCCAGTGCTTTGACTTTGAGTCGGTCAAATGGCTCCAGCTCCATATTACCGCGCCCGCCGCGGGCGCGGTCCGGGTCTCCGGCACGGGCCTTCTGCGGCGGTCCTATCCCTATGAATCGGCGCCCGAAATCGCGGTCAAGGAGCCGGCCCTGCAGCGGCTTTTTGATGCCGGGATCAACACCCTGCGCAACGCGGCCATTGAGACGCTTGTGGACGGCATGGGAAGGGAGCGCCAGCAGTATGCCGGGGACTGCTCCCATGCTTTGATCCCCCTGCGGGGACTGCTGGGCAACACCCGGCTGTCCAAGCGGTTTATAGAGACCTATTCCGACGGTCTGATTTCCCGGGGGTATTTTCTGGACTGCTACCCGGGCATTGACCGGCTGAAGCGGATTCCATACAAGCAGATCGGCCTTTCCTACTGGGGACCGATCATCGACCACTCGGTGGGATATGTGGGTGACATCTACCGGTATGTGATGGAGACCGGGGATGTAGATACCCTGAGGCTGGTCTATCCCAAGCTGAAAACCTTTGTGGACTTTTTGATCCGGGAGGCGGACGGCGGCCTGTTCCCTGTAGATAAGGATGCGGAGTACTGTGTGTGGCTGGACCACCATGCCTATCCCAAACAGCGGCACCGCCTGTGCAGCATGAACCTGTATATCCTGTCCATGCTCCGGGCTTACTGGATTCCCATCATGGGGCTTCTCGACAAAACAGACCGGGATCCGTATCTTCGCTTTGCTGACCAGCTCTGGGAGCAGGTGACAGCGCGCTTCTGGGATGAAAAACAGCAGATGTACTGGGATAATCTGCCCTGGCGGGAAGAGGAGGCGCTGTTGGTCACGGACCGGACCCTGGCCACCGCTGTGCTGTTTGACCTTTGTCCCGGGGGCAGGACCGCGGCGTGCGCGGCATATCTGGCGGAGAGCCCGGATCTCAGGCTCTCTTATCCGGCCAATGCGGTCTGGCGGCAGTGGGCCCTTGGCGCGGCCGGACGCGGGGACATTGTCCTGCGGGAGCTGCGGGAGAAATGGGCGGTTATGCCCAGTGTACTGCAGAACAACGCCTATCAGGAGCACTGGCAGGTGCGGACGGACAGCGTGGACGAATGGAGCCATATCCCCATGGCGCCCATGATCGCCCTGACCGATGTGCTGGTGGGCATCCGGCCGGACAGCCTGGGTTACGGCTCCTTTTCCCTTACGCCCCAGCTGGCGGATATTGGCGCGCTTCGGATTGCGGTCACCACGGTCCGGGGCACGGTCCGGTTTGAGGCGGAGGCCTGCGGTCCAAAGGCCTACCGTGTCTGTGTCACTCATCCGGAGGACATGGAGGGCGTCCTCCGGCCCCGGCACGGCATGCGGGCAGAGGGGCTGGAGCATGTGCGGGAGGAGCCGGACGGCCCGGTGTTTTGTCTGCCGCCTGCGGCGGAGTTTGTGCTTCACTGCCAATGATTGATTTGGAATACAAAGGCCCGCCGGGATGATCCCGGCGGGCCTTTGAGCGTGTCGAAAAAGTCCGGAAAAAGTGAATGACATACATTGTATCAAGGTTTTATGCGTATATGTTTTTTCCATACACCACATCCTGTACCGCATAGGGGCGATTCACGAATCGCCCGGGGAAACCACGGGTTTTTACAGAGCATGGAAGGTAACGCATGACACAATATTTAATCTACCGGAAATTTTGTGAAATACTGTTTGTTCCATGCGGGCGATTCGTTAATCGCCTCTACGATTTAGCCTATCCGTTCGGAATCAAAAAGGGAGTATGGGGCTCCCGCAAAATTGGATTCGGCAAAATATAACGATAGTCTTTACAGCTCATTCTTTACCTTTCAGATTTATCGATACGCTCAGGCAGGCCGCAAAATGCGGACAGCGTATGTATGAGACAAAGAGAGAGGGGAAGCCGCGGCTTCCCCTCTCTGATCAACAACTGAAACGGCCGGTCCGCAGACGGGATCAGCCCTTTGGCGTTCCGTCGGGATGGAACAATGGCAGAGGCGCCAGATACCGGATATCCTTTCGTCCGATGGCGTCGCCCTCGGCCAGAACCGCCATGCGGCCCGCAACGGTGCCGCCGACCTCCCGCACTAGGGTTTCCAGCGCGGTCAGGGATTCGCCCGTGCTGATGACATCATCCACAATCAGCACCCGCTTGCCCTGCATGGCCTTGCTGTCGTCGCCGCTGATACAGAGCATCTGACGGGTCTCTGTGGTGATGGAGTTGACATAGGTGGTGTGCAGATCCTGCATATACAGCTTGGGGCCCTTCCGGGCGACAATATAATGATCCGCGCCGGACTGCCGCGCCATTTCATAGAGCAGGGGGATCCCCTTGCTCTCGGCCGTAATCATGATGTCATACTCCGGCGCCATGGCCAGAAGCTCCCGGGCCGCCGCCTCGGTGATCTCCACGTCGCCGAACATGACAAAGGCGCCGATATACAGATTGTCATTCACCCGGCAGAGGGGCAGGGAACGGGTTAGTCCCGCAATCTTGATTTCATAGGTGTTTTCCACTTCAAGGACTCCTTTTATGTAATGAATTTCCGCGTATTTCCGGCAGTCCCGGCGGTGTACGGCCGGAGTTTAGGCAAGTCCCATAACCTTCAGCGCGATATAGACGGCAAAGAGCGCCACGGAGATCCACATAACTGCGCTGATGTCTTTCGCCTTGCCGATGACCAGCTTGAGGATGACCCAGGACAGCATGCCGAACATGATGCCGTTGGCAATGGAATAGGTCAGGGGCATCATGACAATAGCCAGAAACGCGCCGATGGTGTCAGCGGCGTCGCCCTCAAAGTTCACCTTTTTCACCGAGGTGAGCATCAGAAGGCCCACATACAGCATGGCCGGTGTGGTCGCAAAGGACGGGATTGCGGTGAAGATGGGCGCCAGCAGCAGAGAGACAAAGAACAACGCGCCGGTGACCACAGAGGCGAGGCCGGTCTTGCCGCCGGCCGCGACGCCCGCGCTGGATTCCACATAGCTGGTGACCGTGGAGGTGCCCAGAATGGCACCGACAGTGGTGCCGACAGCGTCTGCCATCAGCGCGCTGCCCGCCTTTGGCAGCTGGCCCTTTTCGTCCAGAAGATTTCCCTTTTCCGCCACGCCGATCAGGGTTCCGACTGTGTCGAAGATATCGGTGTAGAGGAAGGTAAAGGTGATCAGGGCAAAGGCCGGCAGCTGCTTGAGTACAAAGCCAAAGTCAAAGTCAAAGAAGAGCGGCAGGGCAAATGCGCTGGTTGAAAAGTTCGGGAATACGGAGAAGACAGCCTGTCCGTCCGGCACATACCAGCCAATCAGCTCCGCGCCCATGCCCAGAATCCAGGTGACGATGATGCCGAGCAGAATGCCGCCCGGAACGCGGAAGTGCTGGAAAGCGCCAATGATCAAAAGCCCCGCCAGAGAGAGGACGACCGGTGCGGAGGCCAGATTCCCGAGCGCCACGGTGGTGGCCTCGCTGGGAACCACGATCTTGGCATTCAGCAGGGCAATGATGGAGATAAAGAGACCGATGCCCGCGGTGATGCCGAATTTCAGGTTTGCGGGGATTTTATTGACCAGGGCTTCGCGGAATTTGAAGAGCGACAGGATCATGAAAATGATACCTTCCACAAAGACGGCGGTCAGTGCGACCTGATAGCTGTAGCCCATGGAGCCGCAGACCGTAAAGGCAAAGAAGGCGTTGAGGCCCATGCCTGAGGCCAGCGCCACGGGATAGTTGGCGAAGAATGCCATACACAGGGTTGCGATGCCCGCAGCAATGGCCGTGGCGGAGAAGGCGGCGGCCATGGGAATGCCCGCCTGTGACAGGTAGTTGGGATTGACCGCCAGAATATACGCCATTGCCAAAAAGGTGGTAATGCCGGCGATAACCTCTGTTTTTACGTCAGTCCCTCGTTCTTTGAGTTTAAACAGCTTTTCCAATTTGTTTCCCTCCCGGAAAAAGATATATTTATATGATTATATTTTTTTCACAACAGTTGGAAATGGGGCAAAAGCCCATGAGGCAAGGCTTGATTTTAAGGTTGGTTTAAGGCTGAAACAGTATACTCTTCCATGAAGGAAAAGGTAAAAGATACAAGATATAACTCCATATCCGATTGTACCATACTTCGACAAAGGATTCAATGTTTTTACCGAAATTTTTTAAAAACGTAACATTCTATTTTGGTGGAATAGACAATTTCGTCGAATTCAATGAATTTTTAGCATTTCCTTCTTGCTTTTTGCCAGTTCTCGTTGTATAATTTATTTGGTCGAGTTTGGCTTTTTGTATATATGCCATTTTTCGGCCGTATTTACTGTAAATGAAAAGCGGCAATCTATATTCCTCCGGAAGGGGTTGTTTTATTTGGCTATTGTTTTGCAGATCATCAAGCTGTTCGGCGGTCTTGGCATGTTCCTGTTCGGAATGCACACCATGAGCACCGGGCTGGAGCGCGCGGCCGGCAATAAAATGCAGAAGATCATGGAGAAGGTGACGGGAAACTTGCTCAAATCCGTGGTCCTGGGCGCGGTGGTCGCGGCGCTGACCCAGTCCAGCTCCGCCACCACGGTCATGGTGGTCGGCTTTGTCAACGCCGGGATTCTGAATTTGAATCAGGCGGTTGGAATCATTATGGGCGCCAACATTGGGACAACCATCACAGCCTGGATTCTCAGTCTGAACGATATTCCGGGCGGGGTCTGGTATCTGGATCTGATCAAGCCAACAACCCTGGCGCCTCTGGCGCTGGTCTTCGGGGCGTTTATGCTTCTGTTCTGCAAGAGCAAGAAAAAGACGGTCATCGGTGAGTTTATCATCGGCCTGGGCGTGCTGTTTATCGGTATGGAGTATATGTCTGATTCCATGGACGTGGTATTCAATCAGGTGCCGTCTCTGCAGAGCCTGTTTGCCGCGGACTCCAACCCCTTTGTGGGTGTGCTGATCGGCGCGGGCGTCACGGCCGTCATCCAATCCAGCGCCGCCTCGGTGGGGATGCTGCAGGCCATTGCGTCCACCGGGTCCCTGACCTTTAACGCGGCCTTTCCCATTATTATGGGCCAGAACATCGGTACCTGTGTCACAGCCCTGCTGTCCAGTATCGGGGCCAACCGAAACGCCAAACGGACGGCAATGATCCATCTGTATTTCAATGTGATCGGAACCGTCATTTTCATGCTTGGGTTTTACGCCATCCACTTTACCATCGGCCTTCCCTTCTGGCAGAGCGTGATCCGGGCGACAGACATCTCCATCTTCCACTCTTTCTTCAATGTGGTGACCACCTTGATGCTCCTGCCCTTTTCCAGGGTTCTGGTCTGGCTTGCCAACAAGACCCTCCGGGACCACAACGACCAGCACGCGGAGCCCTTTGCCCTGCTGGACGCGCGGTTTCTGTCCACGCCGCCCATTGCCATCTCCAACACCAAAAAGGCCATGGTGGACATGTGCGCGCTGGCTATGCAGAATGTCATTAACTGCCGGACCATGCTGAAGAAGCGGGATCTGAGCCTGGTTCCCCTGTGTAAGGAAAACGAGGAGATGCTGGACAACTATGAGATAAGGCTGACCAGCTATTTGACTCAGATTTCAGAACTGCCATTGAGTGAGGAGGACAACGGCCGGGTGGCCGGGTATTTCCACATGGTTACCAACATTGAGCGGATTGGTGACTACTGCGACAACATCCGCCAGGATATTGAGCGCATGGTGGAGAATCAGGTTCTGTTCACCGAAAAGGCACGCCGGGATTTGAACACCCTGTTCTCCGCGATTGAAGATGTGACCCGGCTGACCTTTGAGGCCTTTGAGCAGTGCGACCCCATTCTCACCCGGCGGATTGAACCGCTGGAAGAGGTGGTGGACGGGCTCCAGGAGAAGCTGGAGACTGAGCATATGCGCCGTCTCAAGGCAAAGGAATGCAATGTTGAGGCGGGCGTGATCTTTCTGGAAATTATCAGCAATGCGGAGCGGATTTCCGACCACTGCTCCAACATCGGCGTGGCGATTCTCCAGGCCCAGCGGGACAGCAGTGTGGACAACCGGCATGACTATCTGCGGGAACTGCACGCGGAGATGCCCGGCGCCTATAAGCAGGACTATGAACAGTTCAAGAAAAAGTATCTGATCTCCTGACGGTCGTCGCAGCCCGCCTTGCGCTGCTGGCCCGCGCTGACGCGGCGGCTTCCCGGCAGGAACAGATTTCTGCAAAGTAAAAAGCGCCCTCCGGACGATATCTGTCCGGGGGGCGTCACGGCGTTTTCAGCCGGATTCAAGACATATTTTTAAAGGGGATTCGGAATTTTGGACAAAAAAAACAGCCTTTAAACAAGGCGTTCTTTTTTCCTATCCTTTAATCGTTGTTTTTTTCCGCATCATCCGGATCACAGATAATCAGCTCCACAGTTTTGGTCAGCACATCAGTATAGCTATAAGACACCCGGCGCTCGCTGGCCATGGGTTCTCCGGGGGTATCGAGCTTTACAATAAAAATGCTGGGGTAGGTGCTTTCAATCACGCCTTCACGGGTTACGGTCTGTTTTCTGCCCTTCTTTGCGGTGAGACGAACCTTGTGTCCCACATTATCAGACAGGCTGGACTTGATTTTCGTTAAATCATTTTGAATAAACAACCCTAACACCCCTTTTTAAATTTCTGATATTAGTATAACATAATTTTACGGTTTTGTAAATAGCAAAATACAAGAAATTACGGTTATTTTACAATTTGGTTACAATTACCGCCAAAAATGATTGGAAAGCAAAAAAGATGCTGAAATGTCATTTTTTAGACCCCTCGGCATCTGTCAGGAGGAAAAGACATGAAGGAAGAATCCATCAACCGCTATGCGGACGGCATCCGGGACGGCGTACCCATTGGGCTCGGCTACCTGTCTGTATCCTTTACCTTTGGCATGATGGCCGTGTCCGCAGGGATGCCGGTCTGGGCCGCGGTGGCCATATCCATGACCAATCTGACCTCGGCCGGACAGTTCGCGGGGCTGTCCATGATTGCGGTCTGCGCGTCCTATTTCGAGGTGGCGCTGACCCAGCTGGTCATCAACATCCGCTATGCCCTCATGTCCCTTTCCCTGTCCCAGCGGCTGGACCGGAATACCAAAACCCTGGGAAGGCTGGGCATTTCCTTTGGCATAACGGATGAGATTTTTGCCGTGGCCTCCACCAAGGAGGAACGGGTGGGAAAACGGTACATGGCCGGCCTGATTGCGGTCCCCTACCTTGGCTGGACATTGGGAACCCTGCTGGGGGCCGCGGCCGGGACCTTTCTGCCGCCCGCGGTCCAGTCGGCGCTGGGCATTGCCATCTACGGCATGTTCCTGGCCATCATTGTGCCGGCGGCAAAGAAGAGTTTTCCGGTGTTTGCGGTGGTGCTGACCGCGGTGGTGCTGAGCTGTCTTTTCCGGTGGGTGCCGGGGCTGAATCAGATTTCCAGCGGCTTTGTCCTTATCATCTGTTCTGTGCTGGCCGCCGGGGCCGGTGCGGCGCTGTTTCCGGTAAAGGAGGTGGAGAAGCCGTGAATATGGATCCGGTTCAGATGCTGTGCTATATTGCCGTCATGGCGCTGGTGACCTATGCGGTCCGGTGCCTGCCGCTCACCCTGTTCCGCCGGGAGATCACAAACGTGTATATCCGATCGTTTTTGGAATATATCCCCTATGCGGTGCTGGGCACCATGACCATGCCTGCCGTTCTCTATTCCACAGGAAGCATGGGCTCTGCGGTGGCTGGGCTGATTGCGGCGGCGGCGCTTTCGTATATGGAGCGGAGTCTGCTCACAGTTGCGGCTGCCGCCTGTGTGGTGGTGTTTTTTGTGGAACAGCTCTTTTAAAAGCGGCGGTATGCTGGGCGGTACTGATACGGTTGATAAATAACAGGCGAAAGCCTGTTCAAACGGCGCCATATGGCGCCGTTTTTTATTTATGGTAAATTATGTTCTTCCATGCCTAAACACGGACCAAAAGGGGAATGCTGTAACTGTACCGGCGGATTTATTTGACCTTATGGATATATTGAAACCGGTCAGGCGACAGATCAAGAAACAATCAAAATCGGTCAAAATGTGCCGCACAGGGCAAGATGTAATGTATGGAATATCAAATGTTGTGCAAAATATACAAAGTGGGCTTCCAAATTCGTGCAGTATTATGATTGACAGTGACTGAATATGGCGATATAATGAGCGCGTGAAAATGAAATCGGTCAATATCGGTCAATATCGGCAATTATAGATCATGGGGGCGAACATCATGTTATCTGAGGAGCGTTTAGAGAAAATTGTAGAGCTGGTGAGCCAGCGGAGCAGTATCACCAATCAGGAGCTGACCCGGCTCCTGGGCGCGTCAGAATCTACCATTCGGCGGGATCTGACCACCCTTGCGGCAGAGGGCAGGCTCCTGAAGGTGCACGGGGGAGCGTTGGCGCTGACCGCCGCAGTTAAAACCAGGGACGAGGATATATACAGCCGGCGGCCGCTCCAGGCGGAGGAAAAGCGGCGGATTGGAAAATATGCCGCCGGACTGGTCCGGGACGACGATCTGGTCTTTTTGGATGCGGGCAGCAGCACCGAGTATCTCATTGAGTTTCTGCCGGACACGCGGGCGGTCTTTGTGACCAATGCGGTGGGGCATGCCAAAACCCTGTCCCAGCGGGGCCTGACGGTCTATCTTCTGGGCGGGCGGATGAAGCCAGTCACTGAGGCCATTGTGGGGAGCGAGGCGGTTCTTTCATTGAATAAGTATAATTTCAGCAAAGGTTTTTTTGGAACCAACGGGGTCAGTCTGGAGAGCGGCCTGACCACACCGGACATTGACGAGGCCGCCGTTAAGGAACACGCCGCGGCGCAGAGCCGTGAGAAATATGTGCTCTGTGATTCCTCCAAATTCGATCAGATCGCGCCGATCAGTTTTGCGCGGCTTCAGGATGTGCGGATTCTGACAGACAAGGCGCCGTATGCCTATCGAAAATACAATATTCTGGAGGTGGCAAAATGATCTACACCATGACCTTCAACCCGGCGCTGGACTATATTGTGCAGGTTCCAGACTACAGGGAAGGCGCGGTCAACCGGACCGCCGCGGAAAAGATTATGGCCGGCGGCAAGGGGGTCAACGTCTCCATTGTCCTTCACAATCTGGGCGTGGAGACCACGGCTTTGGGGTTTGTAGCCGGATTCACCGGCGGCGAAATCGAACGTCTGCTGAAGGTGCGGGGCGTCAGCACGGATTTTATCCGGCTTCCGGACGGCATATCCCGGATCAATGTGAAGCTGAAGGCCGGCCGGGAGACCGAGGTCAACGGTCTGGGGCCTGCCATGGACGAAAACGCGCTCAGCAGCCTGTACCAGCGGCTTGACCGGCTAAGCGGCGGCGACTATCTGGTATTGGCGGGCAGTATTCCCGCCAGTCTGCCGGATTCCATTTACTGTGACATCATGAAGCGGCTGGAGGACCGGCACCTGCGGGTGGTGGTGGATGCGGAAAAGGATCTGCTGGAAAATGTCCTGCCGTATCATCCCTTTCTGATCAAGCCAAACCACCATGAGCTGGGCTCTCTGTTCGGCAAGGAACTGACCAGTGCGGAGGAGGTGGCGGAACACGCCCGGCTATTGCAGGAACGCGGGGCCAGAAATGTGCTGGTTTCCATGGCCGGGGCCGGCGGCGTGCTGGCCGCCGAGTCCGGCGAAGTCATCTGCAGTCCTGCGCCGGAGGGCAGGGTGGTGAACTCCACCGGGGCTGGAGACTCCATGGTTGCGGGATTTCTGGCCGGTTATCTGGAGAGCGGCGACTGTGAAAAGGCTTTTGTTATGGGGCTGTGCGCGGGGAGCGCCAGTGCGTTTTCAGAGGAGCTGGCCACCCGGAGGGAAATTGAAGCCCTGTACCATTTGAATCGAAAAAATAAAGTAAAAAACATATTATAATGACGGGGTAAACCCATTATGGAATGCAAATTGCCGTCAAGTGCGGCGGCAGAGGCCACTTCGTTTTTCGGCGGTGAACCGGCCGCTGAAAAGCCGCAGGATGGGGCAGGGCCCCAATGGAAAAGGAGGAGTGTTTTATGCGTATCACTGATTTGCTGGCGAGAGAAAGCATTGCGCTTTCCGGCGCGCCGGAGAATAAGGACGCGGCGATCCGCGGCATGGCGGATCTGATGGAGAAAAGCGGCAGACTGCATGACAGGCAGGCCTATATTGACGGCCTTTTCGCACGGGAAGAGGAGAGCACGACAGCGGTTGGGGAAGGGATTGCCATTCCGCATTATAAGGGGCCGGCGGTCTCCCGGCCCGGACTGGCGGCCATGGTTGTTCCGGACGGTGTGGAATTTGATTCCGTTGATGGACAGCCGGTGACATTGATCTTTGCCATTGCGGCACCGGATACCAGAGAAAACGTGCATCTGGATGTGCTGAGCAAGCTGTCTGTCCTGCTCATGGACGAGGCGTTCACCGAAAGTCTTCGGAATGCCAAAACCCCGGAGGAGTTTCTCAAAATCATTGACCGGACCGAATCCAGCCGGGACGATGAGGAGAGGGAAAAGGCAGAACCGCCGGCACAGGCGGCGCCCCAGGCAAGACAGGTGCGGCTTCTGGGCGTAACCGGCTGTCCCACCGGCATCGCCCATACCTTTATGGCGGCGGAGGGGCTGGAAAAGGCGGCCGCCAGGGCTGGCTATGCCATGAAGGTGGAGACCCGCGGCTCCGGCGGCGCAAAAAATGTGCTGACCCCGGAGGAGATTGCGGCGGCGGACTGTATCATTGTGGCGGCGGACACCCAGGTTCCTATGGAGCGGTTTGACGGGAAGCCGGTCCTTGAATGTCAGGTTTCCGACGGTATCAGCAAGGCGGACCAGCTGGTAAAGCGGGCCGCCGCCGGCACAGTCCCCGTGTACCGCGGCAAGGGCGGCGGCGAGGCCAGCGCGCCGGCCTCCGGCGGCGGAGTCTGGCACCAGGTCTATAAGCACCTGATGAACGGCGTGTCCCACATGCTTCCCTTTGTGGTGGGCGGCGGTATTTTGATCGCCATTGCCTTTCTGATTGACGGTCTTGCCGTGGATCTGTCTGCAGTCTCGGAGGAGGTGCGGGCACAGTTCGGCACCATCACCCCGGCCGCGGCCCTGTTTAAGGGCATCGGCGGTGTGGCCTTCAGCTTTATGCTCCCGGTTTTGGCGGGCTTTATCGCCGTGAGCATTGCGGACCGCCCGGGACTGGCTGTTGGCGTTGTGGGCGGCGCCATTGCGGCAAACGGAACATCAGGATTCCTGGGTGCGCTTGCGGCCGGTTTTATTGCCGGGTATCTTGTGGTATTCCTGCGGAAGATCTTTGACCGTCTCCCCAAGGGTATGGACGGATTAAAGCCGGTTCTGCTCTACCCGCTGCTGGGCGTTCTGGGGATCGGCCTGATTATGACCTTCCTGATCGAACCGCCAATCGGCGCGCTGAATACGGCCATGAACAATGGGCTTGCTAGTATGCACGGTGCCAGCAAGATCCTGCTGGGGCTTCTGCTTGGCGGCATGATGTCCGTGGACTTCGGCGGGCCGGTGAACAAGGCGGCCTATGTGTTCGGGACCGCGTCCATCGCGGCCGGAAACTATGACATCATGGCCGCGGTGATGATCGGCGGCATGGTTCCGCCCTGTGCCATCGCGCTGGCGACCCTGCTGTTCAAGCAAAAATTTACAGCTGAGGAACGGAAGGCAGGTCCAACCAATTTCATCATGGGACTGTCCTTTATCACAGAGGGCGCCATTCCCTTTGCGGCCTCTGATCCCCTGCGGGTGATCCCGGCCTGTATTGTAGGCTCGGCCATAGCGGGCGCATTATCCATGGCCTTCAACTGCGCTCTGATGGCGCCCCACGGCGGAATCTTTGTCTTCCCGGTGGTGGACCACGCCATGTTTTACCTGCTGGCTCTGGCGTTGGGAACTGTGATCTCCGCGGTGCTTTTGGGACTGCTGAAAAAAACGGCCGCAAAATCATAAAGCCGGCAGTTTGACAGTATAGTTTGGACATTTCTGGTAAGGTTAAGATAAAGGGGCCGGCACGGTCTGTCCCTATCGACCGAAAGAGCACCGCGCAGAAGAATCAATCAATAAAAAATAAGGAGTGTTGAACATGAAAGAATTCAAATATATTATTACAGACCCGGAGGGAATCCATGCGAGACCGGCGGGACTGCTGGTCAAGGAGGCAGGGAAATACGCATCCCAGATCACCCTGGGCAGAGACGGCAAGAGCGGCGACGCAAAGCGTATCTTCGCTGTCATGGGCCTTGGCGTCAAGTGCGGCCAGGAGCTGACGGTGACTGTTTCCGGTGAGGACGAGGACGCGGCGGCAGCCGCCCTGGAGGCGTTTTTGAAGGAGAATCTGTAACAGGCCGGCGGAGAAGGAGGAAGGGCTATGCTTACCTATCAGGGAAAAAGTGTGTTCGGCGGAATTGCCATTGGCCGGATCAAGGTGTACCGGAAAGACGCGCAGACGGTGAAGCGGGTCCGGGTGGAGGACCCGCGGCAGGAGGCGGCGCGCTTCCTGCAGGCCAAAGAGACGGCGGCCGGCCAGCTGCAGGCGCTCTATGAAAAGGCCTGTAAAGAGGTGGGCGAGGACAACGCCGCCATCTTTGAAATCCATCAGATGATGCTGGATGACGCGGACTATCTGGAATCTGTGGACAACTATATTCAGAATCAGGGCCTGAATGCGGAATACGCGGTTGCGGCCACCGGGGAAAACTTTGCACAGATGTTCGCCTCCATGGACGACGCCTATATGCAGGCCCGGGCCGCGGATGTGAAGGATATTTCTGAGCGGATTCTCCGGGTGCTGTCCGGCCGGCAGGAAACGGCGGCTGACGGCGGCCTGCCCATGATTCTGGCTGCGGAGGATCTGGCGCCCAGTGAGACGGTTCAGCTGGACAAATCCAAAGTGCTTGCCTTTGTGACCGTAAAGGGATCAGCCAACTCCCATACGGCGATTCTGGCCCGGACCATGAACATTCCCGCCATCATAGGGATCAAGCTGCCGCTGGACAGCACCATCGACGGCAAGCTGGCGGTGGTGGACGGTTTTTCGGGCGCGGTCTATGTTGAGCCGGAGCCGGAGCTTCTGGGCCGGATGCAGGCCCGCCTGGACCGGGAGAATGAGAAGAAGGCCCTCCTGCAGACCCTCAGGGGAAAGGAGAATGTCACCCTGGACGGGAAGCGGATCAATGTGTACGCCAACATAGGGAACAGCAAGGATCTGGCCCTGGTCCTGCAGAACGACGCCGGCGGAATCGGCCTGTTCCGCAGTGAATTCATCTATCTGGAGCGGGACGCGTTCCCCACGGAGGAGGAGCAGTTTTCCATATACCGGTCTGTGGCGGAGACCATGGCGGGCAAGAAGGTCATCATCCGCACCCTGGATATTGGGGCGGATAAGCAGGCGGATTACTTCGGGCTGGAGCATGAGGAAAACCCGGCCATGGGCCTGCGGGCCATCCGCATCTGCCTGACCCGGCCGGAGATCTTTAAAACCCAGCTCCGCGCCCTGTTCCGGGCGGCGGTGTTCGGCAATCTTTCGGTCATGTATCCCATGATTACATCTATGGCGGAGATGCGGCGCATCAAAGCCATTGCGGCAGAGGTCGCCGGGGAGCTGGAGGCGGAGGGGATCCCCTTCGCGGTCCCGGAGCAGGGGATCATGATTGAGACCCCTGCGGCGGTGATGATATCAGACCAGCTGGCCCGAGAGGCGGCGTTCTTCAGCATTGGTACCAATGACCTGTCCCAGTATACCATGGCCATTGACCGGCAGAATGCCCTGCTGGATGAATTTTTCGAGCCCCACAGCGAGGCGGTGCTCCGCATGATTCGGATGACGGTGGAAAATGGTCATAAGGCGGGAATCTGGGTCGGCATCTGCGGCGAGCTGGGGGCTGATCTGGACCTGACGGCGGACTTCCTGAAAATGGGTGTGGATGAGCTTTCGGTTTCTCCGGGCAGGGTTCTGCCCCTGCGCAAGGTGATCCGGGAGACGGATACGCAGCGATAGACAATCAAAAAACGCCGGAATGCTCCGGCGTTTCAGAATAGGACATAATCTGAGGGGCCGCTTTATGCGGCCCCTTAATATTTAAAAGAGGACTTCTGCCTGTGCCTCCTCCGGGGTCTGCGGCACAGGATACCACGGTATGGGCTCAGTTTTCCGGGTTGTTATTTGGATACTTTCATTTGTAATATCAATCGAGAGCTCTTTCCCAAATAAGCCCGCCATATGGCTGAGCACGATGGGTTGAGCGCAGAGCCTGTCCCTGCGCATTGGGAATGTCACAGTGGAACCAAGGTAATCGCTTATAGGGTAAAAATATGGATATTCGTACGAAGAAATGCCATCCAGCATTTGAATATAACTCAAATACTGTGGTTTTTGCATCAATAGCAAATCCGCCATATGAGTCGGCCATTCTTTTTCTATAAACGCGTAAAGGACCTGATCCTCTTTATGAATCATAATCTGCTGATACTTGTCTATCCAATCCACTTTGATTCCAGCGGCTTCCAGCACCGAGCGGACAGAAAGAAAGGCGTTGCCGTTCCGCACCTCTGTATAGGACATAGACATCTCCTGTCCATTCAAGTATACAGGCAGTTCTTTGGCACGATATTTAGAAGCATACTGTTCAAAGGTATCATAATAAACAAAATGATATCCCTTTGCCAATTCGGTGCCTTCCTCAGCTTCACCTTGATACAAGTCCTTTTTATATTCTACCGCCTTCAGACCTTCGCTGGTAGAATACAAAACCAATTCACCCACGCTGAAGCCGTTCATCAAATAATGATAGGAAGGACGTATCAGCTTTTTTTCGAAGATTTTTAAATCCGGATATTTAGAATAGAGAAATGTTTCTTCAATAACCGAACGATTCAAAACACGATGCATTTCATCGCTGTACACCGGAAAACCAATGAGCGGAAGACGCTCAGAAGAAATCGTCACCAACTCATATGGGCAAAATAATTCTTCTGATTGCGGGTTCTCCAAAAAAGCGTCATATTTTTCCACACTATCCCAAATATATACATCTGTTTTCATTTCTTCCCCTGCGGCTTCCTGAGCCATGACCGAATAGCCCAAGGCCATACTAAGTATTACAATAAAGAAACAGAACTGCCGCTTTTTACACATTTTGAAGCCCCCTTTCGCATTTTTGCTGTTTGCCGGCCTACGCAAGAGTCCGGCCAAGTTAACGCAATTCATATCGGGTATAGGCCAAAAAATTCCCGCCCCTGAAAAAAGTACAGACACTTAAGAAAAAGGCAAGTATAAGTTCTATACCTAATGCAGCGAAGCGCGCTGTCCGGTGCGGCGCAGTGTCATGCTGCAATGTTCTCCGGCCTTCTCAAAATTTTTGATTTTGTTCGTACACCGTGGGGTTATTATACCATATTTTTTTTGTTCTGCGCAACAAATTTTGATCTTTATATTCCAAAAAATATGCACTCCTAAAATTGGAGTGCGTATTTTGTGCATTTGTTTTTGAAGGCTGGAAGACCGTGTTCTATTGAATGCTGAACAGCAGATCTCCATAGGTGGGGAAAGGCCATTCGTCCTTTGGCATATAGACCTCCATCTCGTCGGCCACGGTGCGGACCTGTTCCATTTTGGTCAGCACTAGATCCCGATAGGCCTCTGCCTGGCCCTGTTTGTCCTCCACGGACTTGGCCGCGGCAATACACTTCTCCAGCGCCTCAGTCTCCCGGAACAGGGAGGCGGTCAGACCGGACAGCTTTTGAATCAGGGTTTTCTCCATCTCACAGCTGGCGTCCGGGCAGGCCTGCCGCTTGGCCACCACCGTGTCGCTCAGGGTGCGCACATACCCGGTCACAGCCGGCAGAATGTCCCTGCGCGCCATTTCAAGCATGGTCAGGGCCTCAATGTTGAGCACCTTGCTGTAGTTGTCCAGGTTGATCTCGTACCGGGAATAGGCCTCATCCCGGGTGAGAATATGGTGCTTCTCAAAGAGCTCCAGATTTTTTTCCGCCACAAAGGCGGGCAGCGCCTCCGGGGTGCTCTTGTGGTTGGAGAGTCCGCGGCGCTCTGCCTCGGCGACCCATTCCTCAGAATAGTTGTTCCCGTTGAAGATGATCCGCCTGTGGTCCCGGATGGTGCGTTTTAACAGGTCCAGCACAGCCTCCTCAAAGCCGTCGCCCTGCCGCGGCTCCAGCTCGTCCGCAAACTGGGAAAGCACTTCCGCCACCGCGGTGTTGAGCAGGAAGTTCGGCCCGGAGATCGAAAGGCTGGAGCCGGGCATCCGGAACTCAAATTTGTTGCCTGTAAAGGCAAAGGGCGAGGTGCGGTTCCGGTCGGTGGTATCCTTGACAAAATTGGGGAGCGCGTCCACCCCGCCGGTCTCCATGATCTCCTTTTGCCGGTTTATGTAGTCGCTGTCCGACTCAATGGAATTGAGAACCTCGGTCAGCTCATCGCCCAGAAAAATGGAGATGATGGCGGGCGGCGCTTCCGCCGCGCCCAGCCGGTGGTCATTGCCCGCTGTTGCCACCGCCATGCGCAGAAGATCCTGATATTCGTCCACCGCCTTGATGATAGCGCACAAAAAGAGCAGAAACTGCAGGTTGTCGTGGGGCCGCTTTCCGGGATCCAGCAGATTGACGCCGGTGTCCGTGCAGATGGACCAGTTATCATGCTTCCCGCTTCCGTTTACCCCGGCAAAGGGCTTTTCGTGGAGCAGGCATTTCATGGAATGCTTTTCAGCAATCTTTTTCATAAGTTCCATGGTGAGCTGGTTGTGGTCGGTGGCCACGTTGCCCGCGCAGAAGATGGGGGCAAGCTCGTGCTGTGCAGGGGCTGCCTCGTTGTGCTTGGTCTTGGCCAGAATGCCCAGCTTCCAAAGGGATTCGTCCAGATCTTTCATGTATTCAGAGACCCGCGATTTCACCACTCCAAAATAGTGGTCATCAAGCTCCTGCCCCTTGGGGGGCATGGCGCCGAACAGGGTCCGGCCGGTAAAGGTGATGTCCCGGCGTTTGGCCGCCACCTTCCGGTCAATGAGAAAATACTCCTGTTCCGGGCCGACTGTGGTGGAAACCCGCTTTACCTCCGGATGGCCAAAGAGCCGAAGAATCCGCATGGCGTGAATATTCAGGGCCTCCAGCGAACGCAGCAGCGGGGTCTTTTTATCCAGCGCCTCGCCGGTATAGGAGCAGAAAATAGTGGGAATACAGAGAATGCCGTCCTTGATAAAGGCGTTGGCAGTCGGGTCCCAGGCGGTGTAGCCCCTTGCCTCAAACGTGGAGCGCAGGCCGCCGGAGGGAAAGCTGGAGGCGTCAGGTTCGCTTTTGATCAGCTCCTTGCCGGAGAACTCCATGATCACCTGATCGTTTTCTGTGGGGGAGATAAAACTGTCGTGCTTTTCCGCGGTCACGCCGGTCATAGGCTGAAACCAGTGGGCAAAGTGCGTGACGCCCTTTTCAATAGCCCAGTCCTTCATGGCGTTGGCCACAACGTCGGCCACCTCCCGGGTCAGCGGGACCCCTTCTTCCTTGGTCTTTTTGACCTGCCTGTAGGTGTCCTTGGGAAGCCGTTCCTTCATTGTTGTACTGTCAAAGACCATACAGCCAAAGAGTTCATTGATATTCGACATGGTCATATCCCCTTTCTCTTCGCATGGCGGCGGTTCTGCCGCATCCGTAAAAACCGGAAAACGCTGCCGCGGCGCAGTCCGTTCGGGCGCCGCCGGGCTTCATATCAGAAAAAGCGCTGCGAGTCTGCACTCACAGCGCTTTTCCGCCTGATGGGAAGCAGTGTCCGATCAGACAAAAAATACGAATGCTTGCCCGTACGAAATTTTCGGCTTATGCCGAAACGCACATGGGCGGAACAAAGCGCTGATTCTTCTTGCCCGCCGCAGACGTGCGGCGAAGCCGCTCTGTTCCCGTCTTTTTGATTATAATTGCAGAACCTGTGTTTGTCAAGGGGATGCCGTGAATTTTGTGCAGTTTTTTGCCAAATCCCACAGCGTCTTTCGGACCGCCGCTGAAAACGGAAGTATGATGCAGGCGTTCAAGGGCTGTGTCAGTCCTGTCTGGGCTGGGGTGCCGGCGCAATTACGCCGCAGGCGATCTTTTCACCTGAGTTCCCGGCTGGCTGTGTGCGGTAGTCGTCCGGAGACAGATGGATCACAACGGTTTTTCCAAAAACCTCTGACGGCTGAAACCGGTCCGTGAAGAAGAGCATGGAAGCCTTGCCGTGATTGGAGAACAAGACCGGAAAATCCCCGCTGTGGTTTCCATGGGGCTGGCCGGTGGGGTTCCAGTGGCCGTCCGCGTCTGCAAACGGGTCTTGGCTGTCCGGATCTCCGCACGCTGTTCCGTTGTGGATATGAAAGCCGTGAGGGCCTGTCTGGGGCTGTTCCTCATTGCCCGGCCTGTATTCCGGCAGGCCTGTGACCTGCACATCGACCCAGGTTCCGTTTCGGACCGCCTTGAAGCCTACAATGCCGGAGATGTCCGGATATGCGGCGCTCCCTTTCAGATGTGCCGCAGCGTCATAATCATGTAGCATAAAATTTCCATAACCTTTCCGCCCACAAAGAGTGCCAGGACCTCCCTGCGCCTTATCTGTGGGCGGATAAGACGTGTGCCGGGACGCGCCGCAGGGGCCGGCCGCGGCCGGTCCAAGGGGAGGCGGTGTGCGGATTTCCGCTCCATACCTCCAGAATTATTCTATGCAAAGACCAAAAAAGTGGAACTGTCCCACTTTGTGTTAATTTTTGTCAAGAATGGTCGATGGAAATATTTTGCAATTTATGAATGATATGTTATAATATAGGAAAAGCGATAGAATTTACCAATATGAAGGGAGAAGACATAAGATATGCTTTTAGATTATAAGAAACAAGGGACAGTGAGAGAATTGCGGCGTCCGAACCCGAAAGCGGAGATGGAAATGCTGGATAAAAGCCGGAATTTTACCCGGTGCGGGGAGACGCGTACCATCCCTATCAAAAACGTGGTGCCGAATCCGCACCAGCCCAGGCAGGAATTCGACAAGGCGGCCCTGCAGGATCTGGCGATTTCCATTATGGAATATGGCCTGATGCAGCCGATTACGGTCCGGCAGATCGGCCCCTTTGACTATGAGCTGATTGCGGGTGAGCGTCGGCTGACCGCCTGCCGGAATCTGGGAATGACCTATATTCCGGCCATTGTCATGACCGCAGACGCCACGGACAGCGCGGTGCTGGCGCTGGTGGAGAATATCCAGCGAGAGAACCTGAACTACATAGAGGAGGCGGAGGCATTCTGCAACCTGATTACAGAACACGGACTGACCCAGGAGGAGCTGGCGGACAAGCTGGGCAAGAGCCAGTCCACTATTGCCAACAAAATCCGGATTCTGAAGCTCTCACCCAAGGTGCGGCAGATGCTGGCTGAGCACAATCTGACTGAGCGGCATGCCCGGGCCCTGCTGCGCCTGCCAGATGACCGTCAGCGTCAGCGGGCGGTGAAGCTGATTGTGGAGCGGGGGCTCAATGTGGCAAAGACAGAGGAGCTGGTGGACAAGCTGCTCCAGACTCCGGCCAAGGCACAGCCAGAACCCAGAAATCAGACCGGCGGCAGGGTGTTCCGGGATGTACGGATCTTCAATAATACCATCCGGCAGGCGGTGGATATGATGCGGCGGTCCGGAATTGAGGCCAAGGCGAACAAAAAGGAGAGCGATACCTTTATTGAGTATACCATCATCATCCCCAAAAATGAGGACACAGACGCCGCACAGGAGGACTGATGATTTGCATAGCTTTTGTTGGCGTCGGTAATTATAATAAAAAACAGCCGCAGGATGCGGCTGTTTTTCATATTCAGGTATCAGCGGATGTAAAATGCGGTTCCGGTCCAGTATGTCAAATTCCATGGACTATAAAGGAAGAAAGTTTTAGTTGAGTTCAACTTTTATACCTGGCCCCAGGAGATTCTGCAGACTTTCTTCCATGTTCCAGATTTTAACGTTGTCGGCGCGAAGTTCTATCATCTTACCGCTTGCGTCCTTTACTTCTACAGTTACATCAGCGTATTCTCCGGCCTTCCATTTTGAGATAAATTTATAAGCATGATCGGCCGCATCTTGTTTGCTGTCAATATTGCCACGAACGGTTTCTGAGCCTCTGGAAATGGTTATTTTGCCAAAATAGTAATCGGAGGTTATATTTTCCCCCTGGTCATTAAAGAGTGAGATGCCTGCTGTAGCAGGTGTGCCCTCCCCCAAATCCACCGTATTTCCATTACCAAAATCCATGACGGTTAAGGTCGCTTTCAATGTGCATTTTACACCGTCGACCATAGAATTCTCTGACGCGGAAGGATCCACAGGGGCTGTGGAGGAATTCATCACATCTTTCACCGCATCTAAAAAGGCCTGTTTATCATTTTTAATGCTATAGTAGGAGCCGCGGTTTTCGCCTTCCACAAAACAGAACATGTATGGGGTATTCCCATCATCTGCGAAACCTATACTTTTTTCAAGTGTGAAGCACTTGAGACCAGCATTCTTGTTATACGCAATCGCGATATAGGTGCTCAATGGTGTCCAAGTCGTATCAAGCATTTCGACAATGACTGCCTTTGTGCTTCCGTCAATGTTTTCTATTGTCACATTTTTAATATGCTGATCACCCAGGCCAAATGACTGCCGCCGTTCATCTGCCAGTTTCCAAAGCGCGGCCTCATCTTCCGTGTCAATATTTTCGCCGGATAATACAGCGTCGTCAGCAATGACGTTTGCCGCGGCCAGATCCCAGATGCCCAATATATTTTCTTTCATTTTACTGACGTTTCCATCTTTTATATATGAAATTGTGTCCGCTTCATATTCAAAAACCGTTTCTGGCAGCAAGCGCTGTTCAAATAAATACCGTGCATTGAACTGCAGTTCTGCGATGCCGTCATTTCCAAAGCCGGACAGTTTTCCCTGCTCCGGAGATCTTGCGGGTTTTGAAGGCTGATCTGATACTGCCGGGCTGTCCGGTTTCGTGATTGTTACCGTTTGGGTTTCATCATTCCAATCCACGGCGGCGTCTAAACCTTCTGCGACAGCCCGCACGGGAACCAGCGTTCGGTCGTTGACCAGCTGCGGCGGGACGTCTAAGGTAACCTTTTCCCCGTCTACGGTGATGACAGGATTGTCAATCTGCATTGTGATAACAGAAGTTTCTTTTGTGGCGGTTACGGTCTGCGTACTGTCATCCCAGTCAATTTTTGCCCCAAAAGCTTCAAAAATTTTACGCATGGGGACCATGGTTCGGTCTTCGATAAGCTGCGGCGGAACATCAAACGTCAATTCCGTTCCGTTCAGGACAACTTTAATGTTTTCCTCAGCCATGGCGGGCATTGCAAGCACCCCCATCATAACAGACAGCATCAAGGCAGCCTGCAAAACCCCTGTAAGTATTCTTTTCATTCCAACCCCTCCTGTTTCAAAATTATTATTTGAACTATATACATTATATCATACTTTATCCAAAAAGCAGGCATGTCCGTTCCGAATCAGAATCAGTCGAAACATTCATAGAATGAAAAGCGGGACCATAAAAGCACCGAAGCGGCTATAGCCGCTTCGGCGTCAGGAGAACGGTTATAGGTATCAGCGGATGTCATAGGCTGATGTTATGGTGAGCTCCTGCAGAAGCGCGTCCGGTTCAAGCCCGGTATCCAGCACAATTCTGACCGGATCAGGTGAGACCAGGTCAAAAAAATTATCTGAGAGTTGGATGTCATGGGCGGCGAAATCAATGCAGACACCTTTGGCAAAAGTGTCACAGGAGATGAAAAGCACCGTCCGGCCGCCCTCTCGTATGACAGCGGGTGAAAAATGCGGCTTGCGGAATGCAAAGTGCTTTGGCGGACAGGGGAGGAGCGCCTGGCTGGAAACCGGGCTCCCGGCCGCGTCATACAGCACGGCGGACAGAAACTGATCCCGGGCTGAGGAAAAGCTGTCCGGAAGCGGGAGCCTGCCGACGTCACATGCGCTGACGGGATCCAGGCACACCGGGAGCTCGCCCCGCTTCACCAGCCGGAAATCCGCCGTCTGCACGGTCCAGACCACGCGCCCTGTAAAGGGAGCTCTGGATTCGGAGGAAACGTTGAAGACCGTTTCGCCGCGGGCCGGGTGCAGGGAGAGCAAAACTGGCGCAAAAAAGCGTTTTGCCGCGAAGTGCAGTGCTTTCCAGCGGCCAAAATAATCCACGGAAGACCAGCTGGTCACCGGCCAGCAGTCATTGAGCTGCCAGTAGGTGGCCCCCATGCACTGTCCGCGGTGCCGGCGAAAGTGCTCCACCGCGCACTGGACTGCCGCCGCCTGCGTAAGCTGGGAGGCCAGCACCGCCGCGGGGAGATTGGACGGCATGAGATATTCCGCGGCGCAGTAGGCCAGGATCTTGGCATTTCCGTCCCTGACTTTCTGATGTTGTTCCATGACCTGGGAAAAGGGGTTCAGTTCGGCTTCCTCCGCAAAGGCGCGGATGGTTTTCATAGAGGGAAAGGCGGAGAATCCAAATTCCGAACAGAATCTGGGATGGATTTCCCGGTAGCGTTCCACAGGCTGACCGTAGAGGAAAACATCCCAGAAGTGGCAGTCCCCCCGGCCGTGGTCCTGAGGCTGGTCAAATCCGCCGCCGCTGGAGGGGGAGGAGGGCCAGTAAAAGACCTGGGGTGCGTGCTGTTCACAGAGATCCGGAAGCAGTTCCTCATAGAGCCGCAGATAGTCCCGGCGGACCAGCGCGCTCTCACCGATGCCCCACGCGCTCACCCCGTCCTCCATCTCATTGTTGCCGCAGAACAGGCCAAGACAGGCATGGTGCCGCAGCCGCTTGACATTGTCAATGGCCTCCTGGACCACAGTTTCCTCAAAGGCGGTCCGCATGCGGACATTGACACAGGCAAACATAAAATCCTGCCACAGGATCAGGCCGAAGCGGTCGCAGAGCGAATAAAATGCATCGCTGGGGTAATAGCCGCCGCCCCAGACCCGGAGACAGTTGAAGTTTGCCGCGGCGCAGCCGCGCAGAAGGGCTTCGGTCCGCTCTGGAGAAATCCGGCTGTAAATGCTGTCCTCAGGGACATAGTCTGCACCCATGGCAAAAATTTTAAGGCCGTTGACCACAAAACAGAACGCCTCGCCGTATTGGTCAGGTTCCGTGTTTACAGTGAGGGTGCGCAGGCCGATGGTTTTGGTGAGGGAGTCCAGGGCGGTCCCGTTTTCCCAGAGCGTAAAGCGCAGGGCATACAGGTTTTGTTCTCCATACCCGTTGGGCCACCAGAGCCGCGGCGCGGGAATTTCGATCTCACAGTGGGTTCCGGAAAAGGTGATTTCCTGGCCGTCGATCTCGGCACAGCAGGAGAGCCCTGCCAGCCTGCCGGTGATCTCCAGCTCACAGGAGAGAGTTACCCTGCCGGCGTCATGCCTCTGGGTGATCAGAACATTTTCCAGCTTTGCGGTGTGGTACGGGGTCAGCTCCACGGTCCGGAAGATTCCCATATCGGGGAGCACCGGGGCCCAGTCCCACCCCAGCATATAGGAGGCCTTTCGGATATGTCCGGCACCGGGCAGGGTGGTGTCCGCGTTCCAGAGCTTGTGGCGGTCCTGCATCCTGCGCATGTATGTTGTGGGGGAATGGAAGTCCAGGCGCAGCGTATTTTCCCCTTCCCGGAGCAGAGTTTTGACCTCAAAGGCATAGGTCCGGTGCATATTGTCGGTCTGGGCCAGGCAGCGGCCGTTGAGAAAGATGCCGCAGAGTGTGTCCAGACCGTAAAAGGTCAGGCGGATCCACTCCTCGGCCAGCTCCTTCTGGGTCAGGGTGAACCGGGTCTCAAACCGGCAGCCGCGGCCGGCCAGTTCGGCGGCGTCCCGATCGTTCATGCCGAGAAAGGGGTCCTTCATCAGTCCGTTGTCCAGCAGAACTGAGTAGAGGGAGCAGGGGGCGGTACAGGGAATTCGTTTGTGACAGCCGTAGGTCATGAACCAGTCTTTCAGAAGCATTGTGCTGCACATCCTTTCTATTCAAAACGGTCCCCTCTCCGAATGGAGCGGGAGACCGTTTTCTGTTTTCTGCAAAATATCCGCGGCGGCCTGACCGCCGCAGGCGGGGTTCTAATGTTTGCCGGTCAGATCCAGGTAGGCCTGATAATACCGGTTCCCATACGCAATCTGTCCAGCGGCGCTGAAATGCGTGTAATCCTTCTGCCAGATTGCCGGATCATTTTGATATGCGGGCGTTTCCGCCCGGGATACGATCATGGACGGGTCTGCGGAGGAGACAAAGGCCATGTTGGGGATATGTGCTGTCTCGCCCTTTACCCTTGTGTTGTGGGAGACTGCGGCGGGACGGTTGTTCTCGCTGAGGCCGCCGAGAATCAGGGGCACCTCCGGCGCGTCCAGCGCGGTCCGCAGATCATAGATCAGGTTGCGCAGATGCTGGGGGTAGGTGGTATCCAGCTGGTCGGATTCCCCCTGATGCCAGATGATCCCCTTGAACACCGCGTCTCCGGCAAGCGCCTGCTTCATCCGCGCCACGGTGTTGACATAGCCGTTGGCCGCGGGGACCAATGCCTCTGCCCCCTTTTCATAGGTGATGATGTTACAGCCGGAGGAGGAATTGGCCACCAGGCCGATCCTGGTATCCGGATGAGCCTTTGCCATATTCTCCGCAAACTGGTACCCCATGTTGATGCCATGCTCCGGCCCGGTCTGGCTCTGGGCGTCGGCCCAGCCCTGATAGGGCGGCTTGTCGCCGATAAAGTTGACGCCGGAATACCGCCGGTAGGGATGCTGTGCGGGTTCAAAACTGCCGCCGCTGTTGAGAAGCATCACGTTGGGGGAAATGGGAACGTCCACGCCTTCGGCCACCGGATTGTTGGTGCCGGACATATTGGACTGTCCCAGCAGAAGGTATACATAGGTTCCCGCCTTGACCCGTATCTGAACCGCGGTGAGCGCTGTGCCGTTCTGCTTGGCGGTGACCGCCGCGGTTCCCTCGCTCTTCGCGGAGAGCAGGCCGCTTTCGCTGACGGTGACCACGGAGGGGTCAGAGCTCTCCCAGGTGATGTCTCCGGCCCCCGCGGCCAGCTGGAATGTGCCGTGCATGGGGAGGCAGAGGGAACGCCCGTTCGGCAGTCCGGGGCAGCCCAGACCGGCTGGCTGAGCCAGCGGCCGCTGGGTCCCTTTCTGCCAGAGATAGGCCCGGACAGAGCCGTCGGCCGGAAATCCCTGGGGCAGTTCGAGCCGGACGGTAACCGGCGCGTAGATCTCTGACGCGGCGAGGCTCGCCGTGCTTGACGCCAGAAGTTCACCCGACCCGTTATAGGCGCCCAGTATGAGTTCCGCGTCCCGATGGGACACCTGTCCGCTGGCCGCGATCTCCGCGCTGGCATAGACGGTGCCTCCGGCGGGAAGGGAGGTCAGGGGCTGGGTCAGGGCGGAATCGCCGTACAGGACAAGATTGCGGCATGCCACAGCAGGCTGGACCGCTATGGACTTCACGGCCTGCACATGGCCGTCCGGACTGGAGGCTCTGACCGTGATGCCGCCCGCGGCGGCATCAAAGGGAATGGTGAGAACGGCGCCGTTTAAGGCTGCGCCTGCGGGCGCCTCCTCCAGCGTCCATAGAACCCCCTGGGGATTCAGGATATAACCGGTGTCCTGCGCATCTGTGGCCGCCGCCCTGAGCCGGAGTTCGTTCTGTTCGGCGGGATTGATGGAATCCGGTACGCCGGCAAGCGCAATCTGCGTAAGCGCAGTATAGGAGACTGTCATGTCCCGGAGTATGCCCTGGGTTTCGCTGTCCTCAATCAGGACCGTGTCATAGCGGACATACCGCGCGGAGGTGTCGGGAATACGATAGATCTGCCGGCCGCCGTACTTCGGCCCGCCGGGGTACACATCCGTGACCGGCGTATAGGACAGGCCGTCTCTGGAGACGGAGACGGAAAAGCTCATGATATTTGAGGGATCGTGGTCCAGGACGATCTTGTTCAGCTTTGAGAGCACGCCCAGATCGACGATCTTGCCGCTGAGCTGATTCCGTTCGCTGTCGCCCACACCTGAAGGATAGGGCTCTGTCTGCCAGCTGCCCGAGGAGACCGGCTGTTCCAGCGGAATACCTTCGATATCCGGCTCTGGACTGTCTTCTCCCTTTGTGACCGAAATGGCGTCTATGGTCCAGGTGACGGTGGTGCCCAGCCCGCCCTCGTCGCTCTGTCCGTTTTGTCCCTTGGCCTGTACCACGGGATAAAGGCCGAGGCCGGTGAGTTTGGCGGGTTTGTCGGGAATGGTCCCCTGTGCCACAATGTCACCGTTCAGCGTGCCGGTTACCGTGCAGGTGTCCGGGTCAACCGTATAGATCAGGGTCTGCCAGATGTCCTCTTTCTCTCTGGAAAGAGGGATGTCGCCGCCCATGGTCAGGAAAAAGCCGTTGGAGGGCTCGTTGCGCACAAACATCATCCGGGCAAAGGGTTCTGCCCCATAGTCCGCGGCCCGTATTTTGAACCGGAGGGTGATGGTGAGGGTGTCGTCCAGGGCAATGGCCGCCGGGTCAACAATATTGAGCCGCTGCTGGTAGGCCGTGGCAAGGGACTGGGAGAACTGGAACTGGGTGCCGTTTTCTGTCAGCGACCGGGTAAAGGCACTGTCTGCGCCCGAACGGTAATACACATGCTGCACTGTGCCGGTCTGAGAGAGCATATCACCGCTGAGTGTCATGGCATCGTCGATTTTCACCAGGTCCCCTGCGGGTTCCGGTTTATCTCCGCTGTCCTTTGTCATCAAAAAGGAGTCAAAGGTCCAGGTGACAGTGGTGCCCAGCGCCTTGGCGTCCGCCAGTCCGCTGGTCTGGCTTTTGGGCTGGACCACGGGGAACAGGCTGAGCCCGGCCAGCTTTGCCGGATTGCCGGGAATGGTCCCCTGTGCCACAATGGCGCCGTTCAGCCTGCCGGTCACCGCACAGGTGGCGGGATCAATGGTATAGGTCATGGTCTGCATGGTATCCTCCGTTTCTGCGGAAAGGGGGATGTCGCCCCCCATTTCCAGGAAGTAGTTGTTGTCCTGCTCCAGCCGCACCAGCGTCATGCGGGCAAAGGGCTCCGCCCTATAGTCCGCGGCCCTGATCTTGAATTTCACTGTGATGGTGATGGTCTTATCCAGTGTGACAGAGGCCGGGGCCGTTATGTTGAGCCGCTGCTGATAGGCGCTGGAGAGGGACTGGGAGATCTGAAACTGGCTTCCGTTCTCCGCCAGCGTCCGGGCAAAGCCGGCATCGGCCTGCTGATTGAAGTACTGATGCTGGATGGCGCCGGTCTGGGTGAGCATATCGCCGCTGAGCGTCATGGCGTCGTCGATTTTTAACAGGTCGCCGGCGGGTTCCGGTCCAGCGATGCCCGTGGTAATCAGGAAGGAGTCAAAGGTCCAGGTGACGGTGGTGCCCAGCGCCTCGGCGTCTGCCAGCCCGTTGGCGCGGCCCTTGGGCTGAACCACGGGGAACAGACTGAGTCCGGTGAGCGCGGCGGGCTTGTCGGGAAGCGTTCCCTGGGCCACGGCGGTTCCGTTCAGGGTTCCAGTTACCGCGCAGGTGTCCGGATCAATGGTATAGGTTATGGTCTGCCAGATATCCTCCGTCTCTTTGGAGAGCGGAATATCCCCCGCCATCTCCACAAAGCAGTTGCTGTCTTGTTTCAGCCGGACAAAGGACATGCGGGCAAAGGGCTCCGCCGCGTAGTCCGCGGCCCGGATCTTGAATTTGGCTGTGATGGTGACCGGCTGGTCCAGGGGGATGGACGCCGGATTCGTAATCAGAAGCCGGTGCTGGTAGCCGGAGGACAGGGACTGGGCGATCTCAAACCTGGCGTCGCCGGTGACCTTCTGGGAAAAGTTCGGATCCGCGCCGGCGTTGAAATACTGGTGCTGGATGGCGCCGGTCTGTTCAATGCTGGAGGTGCTGCCGTTCCATTTCATACCTCCGGAAATATCCAGAAGCGTCTGTCCGTCGGGCGGCGGTTCCGGGCTGGCCGCGGTCACCCAATAGCGGTCCAGGGTCCAGGTCACCGGTGTGTTCAGCACAGCGGCCTCCACGTTGTCTGTGGCGGTATTCTGAACGATCAGCTGGATGCCGAAGCCGGACAGGCTGGCCTCTGCCTGGGTCATGGTCGCCCGCGCTGCCTCGGCCCCGTCCAGGGTGCCAAGAATGGTCTTCTGGTCAGGATCAATGGTAAAAAGAAGGGTTTGCCAGGTATCCGCTGTCTCTTCCGACAGCGGAAATGCGGTTTTGGCATCCACATAATAACTGCCCCACTGCAGTCGCGCTTTCACCGTGGGCAGAGCGCCGGCATAGCTGTCCGCCGCCACCTTGAAGCGCAGTCCCACCGCCGTTGTTCCGGTGAGGGGAAAGCTGGACGGCGCGGTCATGTTCAGCCGCTGGTTGTATGCTGAGGTTTTGACCTGGTGCAGAACCATGGCCCCCTGATCCGCGGTCAGGCTTCGGCTGTCGATCTCGCCGTTCCAGTCCACGCTGGTAATCACATTGGTGCCGTCCGCGTTGGACCATTTCCAAGTGCCGTTCTTGTTGTCGGTCAGGGTCATGCCGGTGTCCAGATCAAAGAGCGCAGCGCCGGCCGCCGGCTCTGCGGCGGTTGGGATCTGCTGGCTCAGAAGCAGGAGTACGGCCAGGACACAGGACATCAGACGGGTGAATCTTTTTTTCATTTTTGTTGCCTCCCCTCACAGGCTGTTCGCCTATCTTTTCAGTGCTTTCATTATACCCGCACCCGGGGAAAATGAGAAGATACTAGATTCCAACCCCCGCGGACAGTATTTAACTTTTCCCGCCCGGAGGGGCGGAAAAGAGTGGGAATTGCGTCCAAACCCAGGCGTGAGGCGGGAAAAACCGGCCGGTTTCTCCCGTAATCTTTGGTATTGTCTGTGAAAGTTAATTTCTGTGCGTTTACACCTCTTTTGGGGTCCTATATAATTTTAAGTAACAAAACAGGCTGACATGGGGGCGGAAACATGAGGGGAAAAACGTGGAACTGGAGTATGGCGCTGGTGGTTTGCGGTGTGATTTTGGGGAGCCTGACTGTGCATATGGGGGCACGGGCGGAACCGTTCGACGGAGCCTTGGCATCAGGGGATCCCTATGCCCAGGTGCGCCTGCGCTGGCAGGAGGTGCTGACCGGGGGCGGCTATGACACGTCTGATCCGGCGGCCCGGGAGCTGGTGGAACAGCGGGACGCGTCGGCCGCCTATCTGTGGGGGCGGCTGAGGGCGAATGCCGCGGCAGACAGGGTGTTTCCGGATCTTGCCATGACCCAAACCACCGGGGCCATGACCAGTACCTACTCCAATCTGAAAACCCTTGCCGTGGCCCTGCAGACCAGAGGCGGGAGGTATTATCAAAACGCGGCGCTGAAGTCGGATCTCCGCGCGGCCCTGGAACGGGTCTGGCGGCTGTGCTATCACCAGGGCACAGAGCGATTCTCCATTGACTGCCAGAGCGGGATCAACAACTGGTGGGACTGGGAGATCGGTTCGCCCAAACTGCTCAATGACATTGTGGTTCTCCTGTATGACGACCTGGCCGATACAGAGATAGCGCGGTATATGGAGGCGGTGGCCTATTTTATGCCGGACCCCTGCCGCTATTACTACAACACCAACATCTCCACCGGCGCCAATCGGACCGGCGCCGCCATGGTGACGGCCATGCACGGCGTTCTCACCGGGGACGGGGCGCGGATTGAGGCCGCGCGGCAGTCGCTGGGGGATGTATTCCAATATGTGACGGCGGGCGGCAAAAGCCGGGACGGCTTTTACGCGGACGGCTCCTTTATCCAGCATGACTGCATCGCATATACTGGCGGCTATGGCCTTGGCCTCATCTCTGATCTGTCGGAAATGTTCTGCCTGTTCAGCGGTACGGCCTGGGCCGTGGACGACCCCAACAGCGCCAACGTCTATGCCTGGATGTATCAGGCGTTTGAGCCGTTTGTCCACAGCGGGATGATGCTGGACGCGGTGGCTGGCCGGCAGATCGGCCGGCCCTATGACAAGGGTTATGGCGCGGTTGCGCTGACAAAGACGGCGGTACTCCTCTCCCTTTCCGCGCCGGAGGACATGGCGGCGGATCTCCGGAGCATGGCCAAGACCTGGGCGCTCAGCGAGACCGCGGCCCGCCAGAGCCGGGAATGGAATCAGCGGCCGGAGCTCTTTGTCTGGAATATTTTGTCAGATATTAAGGCTGACCCGGCGGTGCGGCTCTGGGAGACCAGAACGGAATACCGCCAGTTTGCGGCCATGGACAGGGGACTCTACCGAAATCCGGACTATACCTTTGCGGTGAGCATGTCCTCGGACCGGATCGCGGGCTATGAGGAGCTGTACGGTGAGAACCCCCGGGGCTGGCACACGGGCGACGGCATGACCTATCTCTGCAATGGGGACGACACCGCCTATGCGGATGCCTTTTGGCCCACGGTTGACCGATACCGGCTTCCGGGAACCACTGCGGCTGTCAATGTACAGCACGCGGACGGGGAAAATGGGGGCCGTACCACCGCCGGATGGGCCGGGGGCGTACAGCTGGATCACCGCGCGGGGCTGTCCTGTATGCGGCTCAGCACACCGGATGGGATCACGGCCAGCAAAGCGTGGTTCATGCTGGGCCGGGAGGTGGTGGCGCTGGGCGCGGATATTGCCGCGGCGGGCTATCAGGAGGCGGAGACCATTGCGGAAAACCGGAAGCTGAGCGGACCAGGGGAATTTCAAGTGGACGGTTCCGTCCGGCCTGCGGACGCGGACTGGACGGAAAAGGACGTACACGCGTCCTGGGCGCATCTGGCCGGCGCCCGGGAGAAGGCTGACATTGGCTACTATTTTCCCGGCGGTGCCTGGGTGGATATCCAGCGGGAGACCCGGCAGGGGAGCTGGCCAAACGGCAGACAGGAGGAGGCGGTGTATCAGTCCATCCGTTTTGCCCATGGAACAGGCGTGCGCGGGGCGCGGTATGCCTATGTGCTGCTGCCCGGCTTTTCGCCGGAGGACACCGCGGCCTATGCCAGACAGCCGGAGATCACGGTGCTTGCCAATACGGCCGCTGTCCAGGCGGTGGAAAAGCCGGGGGCCGGGCTCACCGGGATCGTGTTCTGGAAGGAAGAGGGAGGCGCTGCGGCCGGTGTCTCCAGCGACGGTCAGGCGGCCGTCATAGTGGAGGAGGACCGGGACACGCTGACCATTGCCGTGTCGGATCCGACCCAGAAGCGTACCAGTGTCCAGATAGAGCTGGACCGGCCCATGGAGTCCCTGGCGTCCTGCGGCGATGGGGTTCAGGTTCTTCAGCTGGAGCCCACGGTCAAGCTTCTGGTCGATGTGGCAGCGGCGCAGGGGGCCAGCCGCGCGGCGGTGCTTTGCAAGCCGGAAGGCAAAATACAGCCCATGGTCCGTCTGGACCGGGGCATGGAGGTGACAGCCTCCGGCGGAACCTGCCGACTGCGGGAATTGGGCAGTGCGGACCTACGCATTTGGGCCGCTGGGACGGAGGCCGCCGGACAGGGCATGCGGGCAGGCGGATTTGACAGGGTGCGGATCACACAGCGGAGCATGTCCTGGTATAAGGACCACCTTCTGCTGTGGAGCAGAGCCCTCGCGGCCGGCCGAATCTGCCGGATCCAGCTGCGGTTCCGCGTCGCTCCGGAGGACGCGGCGCAGTCGGCTGAAACAGCGTGCGGCCTGCGGCTCCGGGTTCCGCTGGACACGGGGAATGGGGAGCTGGAGCTTCCGGTTCAGACCGGAGCGGACTGGCAGACGGCCCGGTTTGTCATTGACCCTGCGGCCAAAACCCTGACGGGCTATCTCAACGGCGCGCGGTATGCGCAGAAGCTGGATGCCCTGAGCACCCAGGACGGAGAGCTCAGGCTCTATCTGGTCACCGTCCCGGCGGATGCCGGCCGGGATCAGGACGGCGTCCTGCCGCTGGAACAGCCGGTGGAGTGGGAGCTGGACCAGGTCTTGGCGGATGCCTGTGACCCGTCGGCCGGTCTGGAGATCAAGGAGGTGCAGGCAAATGCCGACGGCTGCCGTGTCCGCGTTCAGAACGACGGAGCGCTGCCCCAAGACGCGGACTGCCATCTGGCGGTCAGGGGCGGAAACAGCGGGATTCTGTATGCCTATGCCAGCGCGGAAACCGGTTCTTTATTCCCTGGACAGGACATATGGATAGAAGGAGGGCTTGCGGTGCCGGACAAAACGGAGGAACCGCTGGAGCTCTTTGTCTGCCTTTGGGACCATGAGACGCTGAAACCTTTGGCCAGCGCGGTATCTGAGACACATTTTGGGTAAATATTTGTACTTTTTACCGATAAACTGGGAAAATTATGCTATACTGGCAAAGAAGAATTTTGTCGAATAAGTGGAGGTAGGGATGTTTCAGATTTTTTTGAGAAAGCGGAACAGTATAATTTTTTCGTGGATTGCGGCTTTTCTTTTGGTCATTGTCTTATTTGTCAGCATTTTTTTGGTGATTTTTCTGCAGATGCAGCGGTCACTGACCGACGAGATCAATGACTCCAACAGTCATATCGCGGAGCATACCAAGCTGGTACTGGATTCTACCATAAAGAATATCAAGAACAGCGCCTCCCAGGTGGCCATGGACAACAAGGTGCATACCCTGCTCTATAAGCAGGGGGAGCTGACGGATCAGGACTATTACAGCGCCTATGAAATCATCACCATGCTGCGCCAGGCCCGGGCGCTGAACGCGGACATCGAAACCATCTCCATTGTGGACATTCCCCGGGGCTGGGTGTATTCCACAGAGGGCAGCACCAAGCTGACCACCTTTTACGGAATGTGGTATCAGGACAATGAACGAGATTTCGATGCCTGGCTGGCGCTGTTCCGACAGCCGGTCACGGATTTTTTCTTCAGCACCCAGTCAGGGGATGAGGGTGTGCCGGGCTCTGAGAAACTGCACTATGTCCGGTCCCTGGAGAGCGGGAGTTCAAAGGACCTGTCGAAATGTATCATTTTTACCATATCCAAGCAAACCCTGCTTGAAAATCTTGAGGATATCCAGAAGATCAACCAGAGCCATCTGTATATTGTGGACGCGGACGGCGCCATTGTCCTGTCCTCTGAGGCGGAGATACCGGCGCTGGACCAAAAGACCGGAAAATCCGGCATGTTTGAACAGCGGTTCTCCGACGGAAAACGGGTGGTGCTGTACAAGCAGTCTGATCTGGTGAACTGGGACTATTATATGAGCTTTCAGAAATCAGAGCATCTGAACAAGGTGAAGCTGATGTGGTATTACTGCGTGGCCGGGCTTTTGATTATGCTGGCGGTCAGCTTTGTGCTCATCCGGTATTTTGTCAGGAAGAACTACCTGCCCATACAGAACCTGATCGCCATGTTCACCGATCAGGAGCTTGTGGCGGAGATGGACGATAACGAATACCGGGTCATTGAGAAGTTTGTGAGCCGTACCATGGCCGCCAACGCGGTTCTGGGAAAGCGGGTGGACCAGCAGAAGCGGGTGCTCCGCATGCGGGCCTTGGAAAGGCTTCTCAAGGGTTTTGACAGCACGGACGGGATGCCCTGGGAGGAGGCGCTGGAAAAGTATGATCTGCGGTTTCTCTCCTCTGACTTTGCGGTGATGCTGTTCTCCATTTCGGATGCCAGGGAGATTGCCGAGGACCCGGAGGAGACCTATGACTACTATGAAATGTTTTTCATCATCTCCAATGTGGTGGAGGAGATGGTGGGCGAGAACGACAAGGGATTTATGACGGAGTGCGACGGCTTTATCGTCTGTATCGTCAATCTGCGGCCGGAGCACGTCAAAGCCTATGCGCAGACGCTCAAGGGCATTGTGGCCCGGTCCAACACCTTTGTGAGCCAGAATTTCGGTTTTTCCTTCACCGTCTCCATCAGCTCCGTGCTCAGCGGTGTCAGCGCGGTTCCGGAGGGATACCGGGAGGCGCTGGACGTGATGCGGTACAAGGAGGCTCTCTGCGTGGATGATACCCTTTGCTATAATGAGATGCTGGACCTGACCGAATGGGGGCCGTCCCTCTTCACCTATCCCCGGGAGATGCAGCAGCGGCTGGCCGGGGAGATTCAGGCCGGCAATTATATGGAAGCCGCCCGGACTGTGGACAGCATCTTTGCGCATAATCTGGAGAAGAATCTTGCGGCGCCGGATGTGGCAAAATATATTCTCGTCAGCTTGGTCTCCACCATCACCGGCGCCCTGAACGAGCAGAGCTATGGGCCGGAGACAGACATCAGCGCGCTGATGCCTCTGGACCGGCTTCTGGCCTGCAAGACCGTGCCGGAGATGAAGGAGGCCCTGCACCAGTGTCTGGAGAACATCTGCCGGCAGGCCGCCAGCGCCGGTCAGCAGGGGGAGAACTGGGTGAAAAAGGATGTTCTGCCCTATGTGGCGGAGAACTACGCCAATATCAATCTGAGCGTGGCCAGCATTGCGGAGCATTTCGGCGTACATCCGGTCTATCTGTCGCGGCTTTTCAAGGCCCAGATCGGAGAGGGGCTTTTGGATTATATCACAGCCTTCCGTATTGAACGGGCCAAGGAGATTCTCCGGGACAGCCGGCTTACCATAGAGGAAGCCGCGGCACGGGTGGGCTATACCAACGCCAGAACCTTCAGCAGGGCCTTCAAAAAGGTCACGGGGATGACACCGGGGAAATTCCGCTCCCTTCAGATCTGAGATGCGGCGGTAAGATAAGGAAAACACGGGCAGCTGTGAGCCCGTGTTTTTTTGCCCCTTGGGACGGACAGGCAGTGCGGGGCAAATACGTCCGGGCGGGGGCGCGGCCGCCGTAAAACCCCGAGAAAACGCCGAAAAAACGCAAAAGGTTAAAAAAATGTATATCAAGGTTTGGTTTTTGACCTTTACTTTTGACCCGTCGGCGCTTAGGATAAAAATGTAGAAAGCAGGGCGGCGGTGCGGGAGCTTCCGCGGGGAAATGAAAGAATTGTGGAGAGGAAGCCGCCGGGCTTCTGCCCGGACGTCCCGGTATGGAGATTGAAAAAGGATGAAAGAAAGAGCAAGGGAAAGAGAGGAGTTCAGCTTATGTTTGAGAAAAAGATGAAGAGAGTGGCCGCGCTGGCCGCGGCGGCCTTTATGACGGCGGCAGTGCTTGGCGGGTGCGGAACGGAGAAGGATCAGGGCGGTGCGGTCAAGGATGATCCGGCCGCGGCGGCGGGAACCTATCCCATGAAGACGGATGCAAAGCTTACATACTGGATGGGTTTTGGCGAGCAGAGCACATTGGGGGTCACAAACGCTTCTCAGCTTCCCGGATATCAGGAGCTCAAGGAGCTCACCGGCGTGGAGATTGAGTTCATCCATCCCAGCGACCAGGAGCAGTATAACCTGATGCTGGCCTCCGGCGAGTACCCGGACATGATTGAATCGGATTTCTATAATTTCCCCGGCGGCCCGGAAAAGGCCATTGGAGACAATTATATCACCGCCCTCAACGATCTGATTGACAAATATGCACCCAATCTGAAAAAGTATCTGGACGGGAATCCGGAAGTGGATAAGATGGTCAAGACCGACGAGGGAAAATACTATGTTTTCCCGTCCCTGCGCGGGGACAAGACCCTGCAGGTGTTCCAGGGGCCCATGATCCGGAAGGACTGGCTGGACGACGTGGGGCTTCCGGTGCCGGAGACCATAGACGAATGGTACACTGCCTTAAAGGCGTTCAAGGAGCAGAAGGGCGCCACGGCGCCGCTGTCCTTTGACTCCACCTACAACACGCTGGGCAACTGCGCCTTTATCGCCGGCGCCTATGACGTGCGGGAAGGGCTGTATGTAGACGGCGGCAAGGTGAAGTTCGGCCAGTATGAACCGGGGTACCGGGAATTCCTGACCACCATGCGGCAGTGGTACGCGGAGGGCCTGATCGACAAAAACATGGCAACTGTGGATGGAAAGATTCTGGACGCCAACATTCTGGACGGTCAGACCGGCGCTACAGTGGGCAACACCGGCGGCGGACTCGGGAAATACCTAAAGGCCATGGCGCCGAAGGATCCGAAATTCAACCTGGTTCCGGCCAAGTACCCGTCCCTGAACAAGGGGGACCGGGTGCGGTTTTCCCAGTATGACCTGGCCTATACCCCGCCCATGAGCGTGGCCATCAGCACCCAGTGCACCAACCCCGCGGTGGCGGCCCGGTGGCTGGACTACGGCTACAGCGAGGCAGGACATATGCACTACAACTTCGGAAAAGAGGGAGTCAGCTATGAGATGATCGACGGCTATCCCACCTATACCAAAGAGGTCACGGACAATCCGGAGGGCATTGCCATGTCCAACATGCTCTCCAAGTACTGCAAGCCCAACGGCGGCGGCCCCTATGTGCAGGATCCCCGGTATATGGTCCAGTATTCCTCCCTGCCCCAGCAGCAGGAATCCCTTCAGGTCTGGGCGGATACAGATGCGGAACAGACCACCCTGCCGCGGGTTACCCTGACCCCCCAGGAGAGCGAGGAGGCTTCCCGGATCAAGAGCGATCTGGACACCTATACCAAGGAGATGTTCGCCTCCTTTGTGATGGGCACAGAGTCGCTGGACAATTATGACCAGTATCTGAACCAGCTGAAAACCATTGGCGTAGAGCGCTATGTGGAGCTGTATCAGACCGCGCTGGAGCGCTATAACAAGAGATAACCGCAGACGGGGCTATGGCAGAAAAAACGCCGGCATAGCCCTCTTTTTCCCAAAGGCATCACAAGATGATACATATGGACGGTGAGTTTATGAAACAGTTGAATATGAAGGCCGCGGGCGTGGACCTGCGTCCAAAGGCTGTGGCCGGAAGGTATGACAAAAGCTTTGCCAACCGGCTTCGGGCCGACTTTAAGATGAACTATGAGCTTTACATATTGGCGGTTCCGGTTGTGGCGTTCTTTTTGATCTTTTGCTATAAGCCCATGTACGGGGCGATTATGGCGTTCAAGGATTTTGTGCCCAGCAAGGGGATTCTGGGAAGCCCCTGGGCGGGCTGGAAGCACTTTGAGGCGTTTTTCTCCAGCATGTACTTTCCCAGACTGATGAAGAATACCATTGTGATCAGCCTGGCCTCCATAGTGGTGGGCTTTCCGGCGCCGATTATCCTGGCGCTGATGATGAACGAGGTGCGCTCCAGATGGTTTGCCCGGACGGTGCAGACCTGTACCTATCTGCCCCACTTCATATCCCTGGTGGTCATCTGCGGCATGATCAAGGATTTTGTGGCAGACACCGGCGTGATCGGAAGCTGGGTCTGCGCCCTGACCGGCCGGGACTCCAGCCTTCTGAACGAGCCCGGCTTTTTTGTCCCCATCTATGTGATTTCGGACGTATGGCAGGGGGCGGGCTGGGGCTCCATTGTATACCTGGCTGCGCTGATGGGCATTGACCAGCAGCTCTATGAGGCCGCCCAGATCGATGGCGCGGGCAGGTGGAAGCAGACCATCCATGTGACCCTGCCCGGCATTCTGCCGACCATTATCATCATGCTTGTGCTGCGGATGGGCAATATTTTAAATGTGGGCTTTGAAAAGATCATTCTGCTCTACAATGAGGCGATCTATTCCACCTCAGACGTGATATCTACCTTTGTGTACCGGAAGGGCCTGCAGGAGTTCAACTACAGTTTCAGCACAGCGGTTGGGCTCTTCAATTCGGTCATCAACCTGTTCTTCCTGTTCGGGGCAAATTTTCTGAGCAAAAGGGCGACGGGCAGTTCCCTGTGGTAGGCGGCAGGGTACAGACAGGGGCAGGAAACATCTTCTGCGCGGCCGGCCTCTGTGAACCTATGCCGGCGCAGCGGCAGAATGGAATGAGGGTGAGTGTATGAACAAGAGGACAACCGGTGAAAGAATCTTCACCGTACTCAATTCAATGGTGCTGGTCATCATTGTATTTATTTCGCTCTATCCCCTGTGGCATGTCATGGTCGCGTCCTTCAGCGAAAACACAGAGGTCCTGCGGCACAGGGGGCTGATGCTCTGGCCGGTGGGTCATATGAATCTGGACGCGTACAATGTGGTGTTCCAGAACCCAATGGTTCTGCGGGGATACGGCAACACGCTCTTTGTGGTTGTCATGGGCTGTTTCATCAATATTATTATGACCTGTATCGCGGCCTATGTGCTGTCCCGGCATGAGTTTATGTGGCGGCGGTTCCTGACCGCGATGATCGTCATTACCATGTATTTTTCCGGCGGCTTGATCCCCTTTTATTTCACAGTCAAGGAGCTGGGGCTCAACGGCACGCTTTGGGCGCTGATTATCCCGGTGGCCATCAATCCGTTTAACCTGATTATTTTAAGGACCTCCTTTGAAGGGGTGCCAAACAGTCTGGTGGAGTCGGCCCGGATCGACGGCGCCCGGCATTTCACCGTACTGTTCCGGATTGTGGTGCCGCTGTCCCTGCCGTCTATTGCGGTTATTATCCTCTACTATGGGGTGGCCCACTGGAACAACTGGTTCCACGCCATGATCTTTCTGCAGACGGCCCGGGAAAAATATCCCCTGCAGCTGATCCTGCGGGAGATTCTGCTTCAGAACACCATGCAGGACAGTACGGCCATCAATATGGATAACCGGCCGGATATCGGAGAGACGGTGCGCTATGCCCTGATAATGGTGGCCACGGTTCCAATCCTGTTTGTATATCCGTTTCTGCAGAAATACTTTGTCAAGGGCGTTTTGATCGGCGCGGTGAAGGAATAGGTTTAAAACCGGCGGATTCCGGTGCATACTCAGGAATGGAGGGATTGAAAATGAAAGCGAGATGGAGAAGAGCGGCGGCCGTTCTGGCCGTTTCTGCAATGCTGGCCTCCGGGCTTCCGGGGTTTGCGCATGCGTCCGGGACGGACATTGCGCTGGGGCTGGTCCTGGGCTATCCAAAGGCCTATATCAGCGGCGGCGTTCAGGTCATTGACCCGGAGAGTGAAAAGGCCGCGCCCCAGAAAAAGGATGGGGTTGTCATCGGCCCGGTCAAATTCATCGCCCAGCAGCTGGGCGCGGAGGTGACCTGGGACGAGGCGGAAAACGCAGTCCGGGTGACCGGGAACGGGACGGAGCTGATCTACCGGGAAGGCAGTGCCTCCGCCCGGATTAACGGCGCGGACACGGAGCTGGCTCTTGCGGTCACCACAGTGGACGGCCGGGCCATGGTTCCCCTGCAGAGCTTGGCGGAGGCGTTGGGCTATAAAATATTCTGGAACAAAAGGGGCGCGGTCCTGATCGGGGGACAAAACTTAAATCCCCGGAATGAGTCCGCCTATGTGGAGGAGATGACCAGGCAGATCTCCGGCGAAATGTATTGGGAATACAATGGGGTCACGGATTTTGTCCCGGTGAAGACCCTGCAGGATGCGGTAAAGTTCCCTGCGGTAACGGAAAAGATGGTGGCCGATGCCATTGCGGCCAAAAACCAGCAGGACGTCCATCCCCGGCTGATTGCCACAAAGGACGATATCAACCGGATTAAAAGACTGGTGGCAGAGGGCGACGTGTTTATGACCGCGGCCTATGACAAGCTCATGAAGGAGGCGGCCAAGTCCTGGTCCTATGAAACGCCGGTTTACGGGCTGGATGACGCGGGCCTTCGGGTGGCCGCCATGCACAGCATGGGAACTCAGGTTTTGCCCATTCTGGGACTGGCCTATCAGCTGACGGGCGACAAAAAGTATGCGACAGAGGCCTGGCGCTATTACGAGGCCTTTGCCGGATTTACGGACTGGGGCGCGCCCCGGCATTTTCTGGATGTGGGCGTGGGCGGAACCTATATGGCCATTGGCTATGACCTGATGTATGACGCCTTTTCCAAGGACCAGCGGGCCGTCATTGAGGACGCGTTCAAGACCTTTGCAGTGGATCCGGGCTGGGCAGGCATGAACAAGCCGGAGTTCTGGACGGATTCCAACGCCAACTGGAACCCCATTTGCCAGACCGGGATCCGGCTGTGCTGTTATATGCTCTATGACAAGGATCCGGAATACTATGGACAGATCATCACCACGGCCCTCAACCGGCAGACCCACTACTACAGGGCTTTTGAGCCGGACGGCCAGAGCGCCGAGGGCATTGGCTATTTCAACTATGGCTTCTCCTTCACAGAGCTGGGCAACCAGGCGGACCTGAATGTGCTGGGGACGGATTTTGGCCTGATGGATACGGATGGCATCCGGAACGCGGGCTGGTTCCCGTACAGGATTTCCGGTACCGCGGCCGGGGTGAGTATTGGGGACGAGGAGCTCCACTACGCCCCGAACACCTCCCGCATCTGGCTGGCCAGCCGGTTTCAGGACGCGGGGCTGGCAAAGCTGGTCTACAGCGACAAGATAAAGTCCGGCAGCTATGAATGGCGTGATCTGCTGTTCTATGATCCGGAGCTGTACCAAAAGGCCATGTCCGGCACGGCCACAATGCCGCAGCTTGACAACTATGTGCGGGATATCGAGCTGGTCTCCTTCCGCAATGGCTGGGGGACAAAGGACCGGTTTATTTCCATTCACGCGGGCGACAACCAGGCCCCCCACGGACATGTGGACGCCGGACAGGTGGACATTCAGGCAAACGGGATCTGTTGGGTGATGGGTTCTCTTGGCAAGGAGGACTATCAGATGCCCGGCGTCTTTGACGTCACCAGGCCGGGCTATGAGGATCCAATCACAGCCCCTGCCGCCCCGGGCCGGTATCACCTGTATAAACTGCGGACCGAGGGCAAGAGCGCGGTGGTCATCAACGCGGAAGGGACGCCGGACATCCGGCCGGAGCAGGACGAATACGGCGTGGCCAAGGTGGATAAGATCGTCTCCAAGCCCCAGGGCGGATATTGCATTGTGGATCTGTACGGGACCTATCACCGGGACGCGGAGAGCTATCGCCGGGGGATCCGGTTCAGTGAAAACCGCCGGGCGTTCACCATACAGGATGAGATTGTGACCAAAAAGAACACGGCAAAGGTGCACTGGTCTGTGAACACCCCGGCCCGGATCAACATTTCCGGCGACGGGAAAACCGCGGTCCTTGACAAGGATGGGGAGAAGATGTTCGCGCAGATCAAGGCGCCTGCAAATGCAAAATTTTCAGAGCGGGCGGCGGATTATCTGGAGGGGGAGGAATTTCCCCTGTCCCGGAACACGCCCCATGCGGCCTCAAAGCTGGCCATTGACCTGCAAGACGTAGCCGAGGTGACCATTTCCGTGGACTTCATCCCCCTGGACGGCGGCATTGACGCGCCGGAGGTCACGCCGCCCGCGGTTACGCCCATGGCGGAGTGGAACATTCCGGACGGCCCTCTGATCAAGGAGGAAAAGCCCGCCCTGGATGATATTAAAATCAACGGGACTTCGCTGGCGGATTTCCAGAGCGATTTCTACAACTATACCTATATGACAGACCTGCCCGCGGACAGTGCGGCCATGCCGGAGATTGTGGCGGTGACAGATCTGCCCCATGAGATCAAGCTGGACGGCAATACGGCGACCATTGTGGTGAGCGATAAAAACAATGCCGCCAAGCAGGCCGCCTATGTGATTCATGTGCTCAAACAGGGACTTCCGGAAAAGGCATCACCGCTGGAGCCGGTTTCGGCAGAGGCCAGCGACACGCCGGAGCCCCAGCACACCGCCGCCATGACCATAGACGGCAGCGAGGAGGAGGAGTCCCGGTGGTCCGCGCCCGGCGACCAGTGGATCCAGTATGATCTGGGGACGGAAAAGACCCTGACCAATGTCCGGCTCATGACCTATCTGCATGAAAAGCGCGGCACCATTCTGGACGTGGAGACCTCCAGAGACGGCGTGACATGGCAGAAGGTCTACAGCGGAAAGACGGAGGTCTCGGCGGAGCCCTGGCAGATGGTGAACCTAACAGAGTCCCAGGGCCGATATCTGCGGCTCTGCTGTCACGGGACAACGGACGGCGGTTCCTGGAACAGCATCATTGAGACGAAGATCTATGGATATTGAGACGCGAATTGGAGGGAAGACAATGAGGAACATGTGGAAAAGAGCCGCGGCGCTGGCTCTGGCCGCCGCTGCGGCGATTCCGGTCTGGGGCGCAGTCCGGGCCGAAGCCCCAAAACAGGTCTATGTGGACGGCGGCGCGAAGGTGACCAAAGGGGTTACCGGCTATGCGCTCACAGGCAGTCAGGGGTCGGCACAGTTCACCCAGTACAGCGATCCCCAGGAGGTTGTGGCAAACGGCACGGAAATTCTGATTCCCATGACAAAGATGGCGGAGTACAAGAGCTTTTTTGAGGCAACCGGCCCCAAAGAGTTCCCCATGAAGGGACAGGGAGTGGTCAAGGCCGAGGTGAAGTACAGCATAGAACCGGCGGACCCGTCGCTGGCAGACCAGATTCAGGTGAACACCATGCTCGTGGCCCAGCATGAATCCCAGAACGCGGAGGGGAAATACCAGACGACTTTCTGCCAGAAGGCGGTCCCCAACGCGGCGCCCGTATCCGGGGAAGTCCACACCGCCACCTATTACATGGACGGCGCACAGGGGCAGATCCACGGCTTTGTGGACGGGAACTATCAGAAGTCGTGGGCCTCTGAGCTTTTAAAGACAGAGGATCTCACCTGGGTGAAGCTATACCTTCATGCTATTGTGCCGGGCGGTTCGGACGGCGAATCCATGCTGGCGACGCCCCTGACTTGGCATGTCTCCTATTTTACGGTGGAGGAGATCCCCGCCGCGTCGGCCGCGGTTCGCGATCTGTCTGACGGCGCCTCCGGCGTGGCGGTGGACCGCGCATTTGAACTGGATTTCAACATGCCCATGGACCCGGCGACCCTGACGGCGGACACGGTCCTGCTGGAGGTGGAGACAGCCGGGGGCTATGCGCCGGCCGCGGCGGAGGTGACGCCCACAGAAAGCGGCTGCACCCTGCGGGCAGCCGGGAATATGGATTATACGACCAATTACCGCATCTCTCTGACAGATGGAATCCGGTGCCAGAAAATGAGCATTGGCGCCGCGGCGGGGCCGGTTCTGCATTTTAAGACCCAGGCGAGAGAACTGGCGGACACTGTGTTCTTTCAGGATACGCCGGTGAGCCTGACGGTGAACGGCCGTCCGGCGCCGGCCCTCAGCGGCGGCACCGTGGCGTGTACGGCCCGTCTGACCGGCCGCGCCGGTCAGACGGTACAGGTGACCGCGGCCGTATATGAGCGGACTGAAAACGGCAGCCGCTATCTGGAATCCGTGAGCGCAAGGCAGGCAGTGGACGGAGATACGCAGGTCGTCTGCGGGGGGATCGCAGTCCCGCCGGGCGATCAGTATTTTATCCGCGTTTTTGTATGGGATCAGGCGGGACGTCCCATGACCGACACGGTGCTGTGTCCCATGGGCGGGACGCCGGCCTTTGAAAAATAGACGAACCGGCAGAAAGGGTGAGAGTATGAACAAACAGGTAATCAAAAGAACTGCGGTCTGCGCGGCGCTGGCAATGCTCCTTCTGCTGGTCCAGCTCCCCGGCCTTGCGGCGGCGGAGCTGGACGCCCCGGCGGTGGACTATGCGCTGGGAACCCTGACCATCAGCGGCTCCCTTGGCAACGGCAATTCCGGCATGCGGGTGGGCTATGCGGTCACGGACGCGGCGGGCCGGACGGTATATATGAATCAGGGCTTTGCGGGTCAGGGCGGATTTTTTAAGGATGTCTCCCCGCTCAGCGGGCTGTATACAGGCGGGAACTATACGGTTCGTGTGACCGCCACCGGACAGGACGCGCCGCTGGAGGCTGTCTTTGCGGTGGACCGGTCCCGGGAAACTGTGCGTGCGGAGGATGTCAAAATCCTGGGTGCGGACGAAGCGGGAGCAATCCGGGAGGGCGGCACCCTTACCGGCGCATATCAGTTCTTCTCCAGCTTTGGACAGGAGGAGGGGGACAGCAGATATACCTGGTCCCTGGGACCGGCCAAGGACGGCCCCTTCCCCTATGTGCTGTCCGGCGCAGATGGGAAAAGCTATACCTTCCAGACCGCGGATATTCTGGAGATTGTCCGCCAGCACGAAGCCGAGTTCCAGGCGCACACCTACTATGTGCAGTTTGCCGTGGAACCCCGTTCCAAGGGCGCTGATACCTACGCGGAGCGGGCGGAGAGTGCCGGTGCGGTTCAGGTGATTGCGGCGCCGTCCGCCTCAGAGGTGACTGCCAAAGGAAGCGGGAACGTCGGCGCGAAACTGCAGGGCGGCTATGCCTTCTATGACCTGGCGGGCCGGAAGGAATCGGGATCAATCTATGCCTGGCTCTCCTGTGCCACAGCCGGCGGTACCTATCGGCGGCATGCAGAGGGGCTGTCCTATACAGTCAGCAGCCGGGACAGCGGCCTGTACTTTAAATTTGAGGTAACGCCGGTAACCGCTGACGGGATCAAAGGCGTGCCAGTGGTTTCACAGAACAGCATCTATATCCGGAAGGAGAGCGGCGGTTCCTCCGGCGGAGGCGGCGGTGGCGGAGGAAGTGTCTCCGGCGGCAGGCCGGGCGGCGCGGGAGAGACGGTGGTCTCCGGAACGGAGATTCCCGATACCGCGGTCGCACCCAACCAGCCGGAGTCTGTCCCCGGAGAATTTGCCGACGTTCCGGCGGCGCATTGGGCAAAGAACATGATTCGGGATGTGGTTCTGCGCGGGGACGCACAGGGTGTCGGCGCAGACCGGTTTGAGCCGGAGCGCTCCATTACCCGGGCGGAGTTCGCGAAGCTGGTGGTCAGCACCCTGGATCTGCCGGAGGCCGTATACGCGGGCGGGTTTGCGGATGTTTCCGCAGATGACTGGTATGCCGGCACTGTGCAGACGGTGGCAGACCGGGAGATCATGCGCGGGTTTGAGGACCGGTTTGAACCGGAGGCGGCCATCACCCGGGAGGAGATGGCAAAGGTCATTGCAGACGCATATTTTACAGCGGGCGGGGTCCGGGAGGAGGCCGCCGCACTGGGATTTTCCGATGCCGATACCATCAGCGAATGGGCCGCGGAAGCTGTGGCGCAGGCCGCCGGTTTGGGATTGATCAACGGCCTGCCTGACGGTTCCTTTGCGCCCCGGGCAGAGGCGACCCGGGCGGAGGCTGCGGCCATGATCGACCGGCTATACCGGAGCCTGTTGGTGAAGGATACGGAGGTGCAAGGATGAAAGCATGGATCAAAAAGACGATTTCGGCCCTGACTGCGGTCATGCTGTTGCTTGCCTGCACGGTGCAGGCGGCAAATTTTGATGTTCCAGAGGATGCCGCGGGCACAGATTATGCGGACGCGGCGCGGATGCTCACCGCGCTTCATATCATGGATGTGGATGAAAACGGCGCCTTTGACGGCAACGCGCCGCTGACCCGGGCCCAGTTTGCCCAGACGGTCGTCCGGCTTCTGGGTCTGGAACAGATACAGTATGACAGCGCCGGCAACGCTTCCAGAACGGTTGCGGACGACTGGGAGGGCAGCGGCATCACAGCCGGCGGAACGGTTGCGGAACAGATCCAGTATCAGGATGTCCCCCAGGCGCATTGGGCCTATCAGTTCATTGAGGCGGCCAGCCGTCTGGGCTTTATGTCCGGGGACGCGGACGGCAGATTTATGCCGGATGCAAACATCATGTATCAGGATGCGGCCGTGGTTCTGGTCAAGCTCATGGGCTTTGGCCCGGAGGCGGAATACAGCGGCGGATACCCGTCCGGGTATATCAAGACCGCGGTGAAATATGAGCTCCGAATGACCGGCAGCCCCACTGCGGCCATCACAAGAGGTCAGCTTGCGAACCTGGTCTATGACGCCCTGCAGGCGGATATGAACGTCCAGGTCGGCTTTGGCGGGGACCGGATCTACCGCAGGGAAAAGGGACATACCATGCTGACCGAGTACCAGAAGCTCAGGCGGGCGTACGGGACGGTTTCCGGAACCCTGTATACCGGTCTTGCCGCCCCGGGCGAAAAGGCCGCGGAAGGACATATCCGGATCGACGGCCTGGAGTATACAGCGGCCGAGGGAATTGATGTCAGCGGCCTGCTGGGCATGCGGCTTCGGTTTTACTATAAAGAGGACGACGGAATCCGGACCCTGGTCTACTATGAGACCGAAGCGGGAGACAACCGCACCTTTCGGATTGATCCGGAGGATCTGATCGGCTATGAGAACGAAAGGCTATCGTATTACAAAGACGGCAGGGAGCAGAAGATCGCCGTGCCGGGGACGGCGCCTGTGATACTGAACGAGGTGTATAAGGACGTGGCCCGCGGCATTGATTTTCTGGCCTTCCGGGACCGGGTGGGGGAAATTGTCCTGCTTGACAGCGACGGGGACAACCGGATTGACGCGGTCTTGATTCAGTCCTATCAGACCTATCAGGTGAAGAATGTGGATCTGACCGGCCAGCGGATCTTTGTCCGGGACGTGACCCGGGACGAGGCCATCTCTGTGGAACAGGAGAACGGCCGGGAGGTGTATCTGTCCGTTGACATGGAGGAGGACGGCCGGATCTGCCGGATCCGGAAGGATGGTAAGGCCGCCGAGCTGTCCGCCATTGGGACCGGCAGTATCATCTCTGTTGCGGTCAGCGAGAATACGGCGGATGATATTGTCACCACCGTGCTGGTTTCGGCCAAGACGGCAAAGGGAATTCTCTCCCAGCGGACCGAGGAGTGCCTGACCGTGGGTGAGACCTCCTATCCGCTGCTGCCGCGTGTATATCTGGACGCAAAGGCAGGCATGAGCGGGACCTTTTACCTGGATGCCTTTGGGAATATTGCGGCGTTTCTGTCCGGCGAGGGGGATTATGAATACGGATACCTGATTGACGCGGCGCAGGAGGGAACCTTTTCCGCTTCGGCCCTGCTCAGGGTGTTCACCAAAAAGCGGGCCGCGGTGGAGACCTTCTCCATTCCGGATAAGATCCGGGTGACGGATACCTACAGCAATGCGCAGGCAAGCGCGGACGGCAGTGTGGAGTATGTGGGCGTCAGCAAGACCCCGGAGGAGATTCTCGCCATGTTAAAGCCGGGCGGACAGCTGAAACGTCAGCTGATCGCCTACCGGACAGAGGGCGGGGAGATCACCGCCCTCTGCCTTGCGAGGGTGTATCAGGACTGGAACGACACAGATGACACCGTCATCCCACAGCCGCAGCCCGCGGGGATTCTGAGCACCTGCGTGACCCCGGACGGCACGGACGGCCCTGGGGCACCCCTGTCCAGAAAGGCCACCCGAAACCAGTTCCCAGGTTTTCTGGTGTCCTCCGCGGCCAGCGTCTTTGACCTGCGGTCAACCAACACGGCGGAATGGCTCATTGGAACCCGCGACCTGATCAAGGATCAGGTCACCTACAATAACTGCAGTGCCTATAACCTGGGCGCGGCCGGCGTGGCGGACATTGTGCTGATGGAACCCCCGGCCGGGGCGGAACTGACTGTCACAGCGGGCGGCATCTCCAGCCTGCTCCCCATTGACCGGTATGACGGATACTACCCCCCGGTGGTCACCGGAGTCAGCACCGGCCTGAATGAAGCCGGGGAGACCATATGCACCATACAGGGTTTTCACAACGGCTCTGAAAAGAGCTATACCGTGGACAATTCCGCGGATATTGAGCTTCCGGACGGCGCGGCGCCGGCGCCGGGAGACATGGTCGGAGACATTGTCCGGATTGGAGATGTCTGGATGTTTGAGGCTGACAACAGCGGCGCGCTGACCCGGGCCACACGGCTGCTCTCCGGCCAGACGGATTTCGCGTCGGCAGAGACCTACCGCAGACAGCAGAACCCCAGCCAGCCGGACGAGTGTGATGTGGCCCTCGGCCGGGTCAGAGAGGTCGGGAGCAACGCCCTGCTGATAGCGGTGTCAGACGTATCGGACACCCACACCATGTATAAGGGCAAAAAGCTTTGGCCCGCACGCCTGAACCAGTGGGGCGACACTGCCACAAAGGTCACGGAATATGACGTGAAAAAGCAGACCGTGACCTCCAAGACGGCGGCGGATATTGCCATTGACGATCTGGTCTTTACCTACTGCACCTATAATGTGATGCAGGCTGTGGTCATCATCCGCAATTATGACTGACCGTTCCGGCGGAATCGGGACAGATAAAAAATATGAAAAGGAGTGAGTGGTTTGAATAAGAAAAAACGGTTTGCTGTCCTGGTGCTGGCCCTGTGTGTGCTGTGCTCCGGATTCCTGACGGTGCCGTCGCTGGCGGCGGAGACAGAGATTTTCGGCTTTGGCACTGCCATTGCCCATTTGTCCGGTTCCCCCAATGAGGGATATATCCAGATGCAGTCCGCGGGGACCGGGACCCCCAGAATCAACCTGAATACCTGGACTACTTCGGGAAATGGAAACGAGGGCCGCTCGGCGTTTTCCATTGCAGCGGACCGGGAGAGTTTTACCCTGAAACAGAGCTATCACCAGGCTTACGGCGACAATGTACAGCTCCGCTCCCTGGCGGATTCCGGCAATCCGCTGGATATGAACGGCCCCATCATGGTGACAATCCGGTTCAAGACTGCTCTGGACGATTACACAAAGGATGTAAAGGCGCGGATCCGGATGCGCCTCAACCTTCAGCTGGCCGGCGGAGCCCAGGATTTTGACCTGGACAGCGCTCTGATGCCGGTGACACCGGACAGCGGCTATCAGACCATGCAGTTCTATTATGATCCGGCCAAGGGGGATTACCGGAGCTTTATCAACGGTGCGGCCGACCAGGCCAAGGCTGTGCAGGGGGCGGGCACAGTGCTGAACACCGCGTCCTTTTATCTGCTGGGCTATCCCAATGAGAGCCCCCAGAAGATCGAGGCGCTGACCACCCCGCTGACCTGGACCATTGATTCCATTACAGTGGCCAGGGACGCGGCCCTGCCGTCCGGCGGCGGGACAGCGCAAACACCGAAACTGACCGTTGACAGCAATCTGGCCATCGAGGGCGACCAGCTAAAGGATCAGGATACCGGACATTCTGTGTATTTCAGGGGCTGGACCGGCGGGACGCTGGCCCTGGGGACGGAACCCGGGCAGGCTGTCTGGAAGACGGTGAAGGAGAGTATCAACGAGGATCACATTGCCATTCCGGGCAATGGGACGGGCGGCTGGACCGACGGCGGCTTCTGGACTCTGCGGGATGACGCCCGTCTGGTGTTCGAGGTCAAAGTCCGGGTGAAGCCGGAGACCGAAGGCCAGGGCGTCCGGGCACGTCTCCATTTCTATGCGCTGGACAGCGGCGGGACGGAGATCGGAAACTGGGGGGCCAAGACCCTGGACTTTGCCATGGACGGCGCGTTCCATGAGATCCGGTATATTGTCGATCAGGCCCAGCGGAAATATGAGCTTCAGATTGACGGAATCACCCAGAAGGCGGATGCGCTGGCCGGAGATGTGTCAAACGGGATCCAGAAGGTTCGGATCTACACCGCCTGTGACAACGGCGGCACGCCGAGCGGCAAGGATGGGACCGAGCGGGCGCCCCTGAATACGCCGGTCAGCTTTACGTTTGACTCTTTCAAAGTGTACGAGGAGGGCGGAAAAATCGATGAAGATGTCATAGAGCCCAACCGGCCGGATCCGGTGGAAAAACCCATACCGGAAAGCCTGCGGGACACGGTGGTCCGTACCTATCCGAACGGCCTGATGAAGGCCGCGGTTATGAGCTATGATGACGCCACCAACTGGAATTTTGATGCGGATAAGACCATGCTGGATATTTTGAACCGGCATCAGGTGCGCTGTACCCTGAACGCCATCACGGACCAGCTCCCGGATGAGACCATGCGGAAATACATGGCGCTGGGCGCCGGAACCACCCATGAACTCGCCTCCCATTCCAAAGAGCACGCGAAGATTGACGCCATCAATCTCAAGCCCGACAAAAACGCGTATATGACCAGCGAGGCAGAGGGATCCAGAGCGTATCTTGAGGGCTATACGGGCACCGGAACGGTTCGGGGCTGGGTCACGCCCTATGGCTATGATCTCAAGGCCAATGGCTTTTACGGAATCATCCGAAACGCGGGATATGACTATATCCGTGGGATCGGCAATACCAGCAGCCAGAACCGGTTCAGTGTGCCTGCAAACTTCCTCAGCTGGGACTCCACCATGGCTTTTGAGGGCACAGATGACCAGTATGCGCTTCTGAAGCAGTATATGGACGAATTTCTGGCACTTTCGCCGGACCGGAATTTCAAGCTGTTTTTCATCTGGGGTCACTCCCATGGCTTTGGCAAGCATGTGGGGGATGTGACGGATACACCCACCCAGGCATCCAAAGACACTGCCTGGGGCAGAATGGAGGAATGGGCCCAGTATTTGGAGGACAACAAAGAGACGGTCTGGAATCCCACCTGTCTGGAGTATGCGGACTATGTGGACGCGGTCCGCGGTCTGGACATCCGGGATGCGGGCGGTGCGGTCAAAGTCAGCAACCCCTCGGACCGGATTGACTGCTTCCTGCGCATTGACGGCCAGGTCTATGAAATCAAGGCCGGCGCGGATATCACGGTCAGAATCAGACAGCAGAATGCCTTTGATTACATACCGTCCTCCTATCTGATGTATCTGGGGGACAACATACAGAGCGCGGGCGGTAAATTCACCGAGATTGGATCCATTTCCGGATGGACTAAGACCAATAAAATGCAGGTGGGTTCAGACAGTATCACATTTACCCAGAACACACACTCCTATTTCAGCGACACGCTGACCCTCAGCGCACCTGAGGGAGCGTTTGATATGGCAAATCCCACGGTGATCTCTGTGCGCTACAGGGTTTCAGCCGCGGATTACGGCGCGGACCTGCCCCTGGCCAGACTGGTCCTGACCAACGGAGGGATTATGAATCCGGACGGCATTGCGTTTGCCGCCAACAGCGACAAGACCCCCAACACCGGAGACGTGACCTTGTCAGAGGCACTCGGGAACACCTGGCGGACGGTGGATTTCATCATTGATCCCGCCGGAAAACAGGTGTATGTCTCCAACGACGGCGGCCCCCGGACGGCCTATGCCTTTACCAGTGAGCTGACTCCGGAAATTATGAAGAACTTCCGCCTGTACCCCGCGGTCCGGCCCAGTGATACCAAGGTTTGGCAGGCGGAGACAGACCCGCCCGCTGCCCTGACCACCACAGTCGCCTGGACCATCGACTGCATCCAAATATACCAGATTGCGCCGGAGGAGTCCCTGCGCATCAGCGCGGTGGGAACCCAGAGGGATGAGACCCGGATTTCCTATGTGTGCTCCTTTAAAAACTTCGGCACGGAGATGCAGGCGGGCGTGGGCATTGCGGCCCTGTATGACAAGGGTGCCAGAGTTATGAAGGACTACCGGCAGGTGGATCTGTCCGCGCTTGCGCCCGGCGGTACCCAGCAGGCGGAGGGCAGTTTTACGGACCCGGAGAGCGGCAGAGACTATGAGGTCAGGGTCTATATCTGGAACACATTGGGGCAGATGCGTCCCTATGACGCCCGCCGCGTGGACGTGACGGAATAGGCTCCGGAAGAGAGGAAAGAAGTGCGGCCGGGATGCGTCCGCGCGTGTGAGACGGAGATGAAAAAAGCAGGCGGGGCTCCAAGCCGGGAGTCTCGCCGCCTGTTATCAGGAAAAAAGGGGGTATTTTATATGGGAATTGCAGTGATAACGGAATTCGGTGCGGCAGGGGATGGGAAGACCCTGTGCACTGACGCCATTCAGCGGGCGGTGGACAGCCAGCCGGAGGGCGGAACCGTGGTGGTCCCGGCCGGTACGTTTCTGACCGGTACCATACAGCTCAGAAGCAACACGGTTCTGTATCTGGAACCGGGCGCTATACTGCGTGGCGCACCGGACATGGAGGCCTATTGGGCAAATGGTTTCCGGCACAACGAGATGGGCGAGACCATCTCCCTGCTCTATGCGCTGGACGCGGAAAATATCGCGGTTCGGGGACGGGGAACCATAGACTGCAGCGGCCGCAGTTTCATGGATCTGGATACGCTGGTGCCGCCTGGTGTGCCGCCGGACCGGCTCTCAACCGAGCAGGTGGAGGAGTGTGTGGTCATGTTTAAGGCCCGGCCCAACCAGCCGATCTTTTTTCATAACTGCGCCAGGATCGCGGTGGAGGACATCTGCATCCGGGACGCGCCCTGCTGGACCCTGACCTTCAGCTGCTGCCGGGATGTGCGCGTCACCGGAATTGTGGTGGATAACCACCCCAGGTTTCCCAACAATGACGGGATTCACCTGTCTGCCAGCCGGGATGTGCTGATTTCAAACTGCCGCCTGTCCTGCGGAGATGACTGTATTGCCATGACCTGTATCACCGACTGGGACGGGATGACAGAAAATGTCATTGTTTCCGACTGTATTCTCAGTTCCCGGAGCGCGGCAGTCCGAATGGGGCATCTGGCCAGCCGGGTGGAGCAGGTACTGGTGCGGGGCTGTATCATTCACAACACAAACCGGGGCTTTGCTGTTTTCGCCGGCGACGGCGGCCATGTGCGGCACGTCTCCGTGGCGGATATCCAGCTCCAGACCCGCGTCTATGCCGGCGGCTGGTGGGGCAAGGGAGAACCCGCGGTGATCTGCGCGGCGGAATCCAAAGGCGAAATCGCCGGCATCAGTTTTTCCCGGATCCGCGGGCGGTGTGAGAATCCGTTTTTGATTGCCGGAACAGACGGGAATGTATCAGATGTTTCCCTTGCGGATATTCAGCTCAAGATTTCGCAGGGCAGGAACCACGCGCTCTATGCGGATTCCTTTGACATGGAGCCCAACTGCCGGCCCGGGCGGATGCCGGGCTGCGGCGGCTGGATCTATTCCAGCGGTGTAACGGGGCTGAATCTGGACCGGATTCGCGCGGAGCTTGTCTGATCCCGTGTTTGGCTCCCCCGTTTCCCCCTGCTCAAGCTGTCGAAAAAGTCCGGATCCGGATAAAGCGAATGGCATACATCGTATCAAGGTTTTTTCTATACAACCACATCCTATACTGTGTAGGGGGATTCGTTTTTCGCCCCTACAATCTAACCTGTCCTTTCAGAATCAAAAAGGGAGTCTGGGCTTCCCCGCAAACTTGTATCCAGAAAAATATACCATATTTTCTGCGTATCAGCTTTTTCGGCACGCTCAAAGGCCATGCGTTATTCTTGATGCATGGCCTTTTTTGTGTCCGGATGAAAATAGGACGGACTTTGAGCCTGGGGCAGACTGCGTGCAAAACACGGCATACCTTCAAGCGTTATTTTAAATAAAAAAGGGTGAAAAAAAGTCTGATATGTGTTTTTGGTATAGAAATATGGGAATGTGAACGTTGAAGTTGGTAACTTCTACCGGATATAATGTGGGTATCACAATGCGAGGAGGTTGAGAAGATGTATGGCAGAAAAATGAGGTGGAGTTCGGCCGCGGTGGTGTTCTTCTTTGTGCTGGGGATGCTTTCGCTTCCGGGTGTGGAGGTGGGAGCGACTGCGGCCCTGCCGTATTACAATCATTTCGGCGCGGAGGCCACAGAGACAAACCACTTTGGCTTCGACGGACTGACACTGAACAATGACGACGCGGATAAAACCAGCAAGGGAACCATCACGGTTGTACCGGATCCGGAGGATAAGGACAACACCGTGCTTCAGTTCTTTGCAAAGTCCACCAGTACCAGCGCGGATCCCTTTGCGCACCTGAATATCGTCAAGGCGGACATGGAACAGCCGCTGGTGATGTCCTTTCGCGTGAAACAGGTCAAGGACGAAGGAAACATTCAGCTGCTGTTCCGCGGAAGCGGGTTTATGAATGTATTCAATCTGGAACAGTCCAAGGTTACCTTCTTCCCCAAGTTCGTAGAGCTGGGGACGGATAAGGCGTCAAACCCCAGCTCAATCGTGCTGGAACGGGTCAATGACGGGGCCTGGAAAAAGGTCATCATTATGGCAGACTATAAAAACAAGACCGCCAATGTATTCTATAACGGCGAATTCAGCCAGTATGATGTACCCCTGATCGCCAACGAGGTGTCAAAAGGGGCCGCGGGCGCGGTTACACCCATGCGGATTCAGGGCAGAATGGACCAGGGGCTGGCGATCGATTCCTCCACCAGCTATGTGGACGACCTGAAAATCTATACCAAGAAGGACCTCACAGTGGACTATGCCAAAGAGGCTATAGATAAAAACGCAGGCAGTTTTGTCATCAGCTTTGGCAATGAGATGAATCCCTCTGCCTTAAACCGCGAGAACATCATTCTTGAAAAACAGAGCGGTTCCGGCATGGAGGCGGTGGCGGGGTACACGGTGACCGCTGAGGCCCCGGCACAGAGCTCCGGCACAAAGGTTACGCTGGGACTGCCGGCACTGGAGGCCAGCGCCGTGTATCAGATCCGTTTCACGGAGCAGATGAAGGATGTGTTCGGTCAGACCCCTGCCGCCGTTGTCTTCACTACCAAAGCGGAGGCCGGCGCGCCTGTCGTCACCCTTGCGGTCAAGGGCGAGACCACGGTCAGGGAAAATACAGATGTCACTGTGGAGGGCACCGTGGAAAACGCGGGCGCGGCCACAGAGGCGGAGATCATACAGGATGGCGCGCCTGCGGTCACAGTGCCGGTCAACGGCGGGGCGTTTACCCATACCTTCACCGCGCCTGCGGTGGGCACGCACAATGTGACCGCCAGGGTGACCAGCGGCGGGGTGAGCGGAACGTCAAATGTGGCGGCCTATACGGTTCTGGCGGATCAGCCGCCGGTACTGCGGTGGATTGCCCCAGCGGCGGACGGCGCGGTGTACGACTGTCGGAGCGGGGCCAAGCGCATTTCAGTCCATGCGTCTGACAGCGACGGCGCGGTGGCCCAGGTGAACCTGTATGACGGGGATATACTTCTGGGCGAGATGCAGGCAGGGACCGGCGGTGAATACAGCTTCAGTACGGAACTGGCCGAAGGCACCCATGCCCTGAAGGCCATAGCTGTTGACGACGGCGGAAAGCAGACCGAAATCACAAGCACCGCCAAGGCGGTGAGCTTTACGGAGACAAAGATCGCCGGACCGTTCACCTTCGATGACTATACGGATACCTCGGGAGCCGTCTTCCCGGATGGGTTCAAGGATTCGGGATTCAGCAATCTCAACGGGGGGACGGTACGCGCCGAACAGGGCAGCGTCAAGCTGGAGATGACTGCGCCGGGAAGCGCGCCGTTTATCGGCCGCAAATGCGACCCAAAGCTGAAGGGCCGGCTGGGGATTGAGGGGACCTTTACCTTCCACGGAGAACTGAAACCGGAAAGCACTGCCACCAGCCGCTCCCTGTTCATGGTGCGGGAGGATAAAGCCGCTGTGCCGGGTGCCACAGGGACCTATTTCGGCACGCCGCTTGTGGTGAACGGGAATAAGCTCTGTCTCAACTCCAACCCCGTCCGACCGCTTATGGAGCTGGAGGCGGACACCCCCTACCAGATTAAGGTGATCTGGGATTTGAGCGGCGGGTTCGCGGACGTTTATGTCAATGGAAGCAAGCTGGCGGAACAGATGCGGTTTGTAAACTCGGACGGTCTTGCCCAGAGCGCCATTTCAAACTGGCGGATTCTGACCAATAACTATGTGACAGAGGCCAACTATACCCTGCTGGACGACCTCAGCTTCTATCAGCTTGAATCAGAGGAAAAGGTCGTTTCCCTAAGGGAGCCGCTGGCCGGGGCGGAGTTTGACGCGGGGACGGAAATCACGCTGCGGGCGGAGGCCACATCGGGCCTGACCGCCATGAAATACTATGATGGGGACACTGAGATTGCAAGCGTGGCCGAGGCCCCGTATGCGGCGGTCTATACCGTCACAGAGGGGGATCATGACATCGTGGCCAAGGCGGTCTATGGGGATTATGAGGCGGCCGCGGAAGCGGTCAGAATCACCGGCGTCAACAGGAAATGGAATCTGGTTACAGAGCAGAATTTCGAGGATGTGCAGGCGGCCAGAAACTGGCTGACGGAAATTGTGGAGGTCGGCGGAAGCATTGCCTTTGAGGGCGGCGCGGCCAAGCTCGCCTCAGCGGCGGAGAAGGCGGCGCCGTATATCGGCAAGAGCTTTTCCCCGGTGCTGGGCGGAACGGTCATGCTGGAGGGGGACTTCACCTTTTCCAACATCCAGCACAAGCGGAATCTGATGATGGTCCGAAACTCCAGAGCCGATGGCTCCGGCGTTTTTGCCACACCGGTGATCGCCGAAAAAGGAAACTTGTACTTTGTGGGCAAAAACTATGGCAATGATCCTGAAATGCTGATTCAGCCGCTGGAGGAAGATGTCAAGTATACCATTCGGGTGGTTTGGAACATTGAGACCCATCTGGCGGATGTCTATGTGAATGATGTCTGCAAAATTCAGCAAAAAAAGCTCGATTATTCAGATGAGATCCACACCCTGACCACCATGCGTTTTGTCACCGATACCTATGTGGATTCCGAAGGATTCACGGTTGTGGACAATCTGCGGATCCAGTCCGTGGGCGAGGGGCCTCAGGTCACCGGCGTGACGGTTGGCGGCGCGTCAGAAACGGAGAATGTCCCGGTCTCTGCCGGGACGATCGCGGTCTCCTTTGACTCTGACCTGGCGGATACGGGCATACAGCCCTATGTGAGCCTCACAGCCGCAGATGGGGAGGATGTCGCCTATACAGGGGCCTATGACAAGACCAGCCGGACCTTCACCATGACGCTGCCGCGGGATCTCCGGTATGGCATCCGCTATACCCTGAAGATTGACCGGGCGCTCAAGGGGCTGAACTACGCGGAGCTGGGCGAGGATTATACCTATTCCTTCACCACAGAGGATATTCCGGTTAAGGTATCCGCTGTGGAGCGTACGGACAGCGGCGGCAATGCGGTGACCGCGCTGACGCCCGGCGGCACGGTCAACACCGTGGTCAAAGTGGCCCGGCAGGATGCCGGTGCCGCAATGGTGTTTGCGGCCCTGTACAACGAGGAAAATACGCTGGTTCAGGCCCAGACCGAGACGCTGACCTTTGCCGGCGCGGGGGAGAAATCCACCCAGAAGCTGGTGATCCAGCTTCCGGACCAGGTGGAGGGCCATGTGCTGCGAACGCTGGTGTTTGAGTCCGCGGAAACGTTAAAGCCTGTGTTCTTCAATGTGCCCCGGGATCAGACCCTTCCCCTCCGGGATATCAGCACGCCGCTGACCGTCTATCTGGTATCGGACTCCATCTGTCAGTATTACCAGCAGTCAGACTATCCCCAGGAGGGCTGGGGACAGAATATCGGCCAGTTTTTTCAGGAGGGCGTCGCCATTGACAACCGAGCCGTGGGCGGCCGGAGCACAAAATCCTTTATCAGCGAAGGGAGATGGGCCGGGGAAAACGGAATTTTGAAAACCCTGAAACCCGGGGACTACGTTTTCCTCTCCATGGGACACAATGACCGGAACACCGCCGCCGCGGAAAAGTACACCACCATTGCCGAGTACCAGAGCTATCTGGAGCGGTATATTGACGATACTGCGCGGGCAGGGGCAAGCATCGTTCTGATTACGCCGCCCACGGAGATGTGGGGACACGGCAACAGCCTGGAGGAGCGGTCCGGCGCCATGCGGGAGGTGGCCGTGAAAAAGGGCGTGCCCCTGCTGGATCTGAATGCGGTATCCTACAAACACTTTATGGAGATGGGGGCTGACGCGGCCAAGGAGGCCTATTACCTGACCGCCAAAGTGCTGGCCGACGCGGGCTCCGCCAAGGCGGAGGATCTGACCCACTTCAGCCATGACGGCGCCGTGTATCTGGCCCAGACCATTACAGAACTGCTGAAGGCCAGCGGGGATCCCCTTGGCACACTGGTGAAATAGTCCGGCGGGAACAGGGGAAAAAGAGAAGAATGTGGTATACAGCCGGCGGCGTCTGCCGCCGGCTTTCGTTTGCCCGAAGCGGAGGAAGAACAGGGGCATATGCAGTGAAAACCTGCGTTTTTGCAAGGGTTTTGGGCATAACCTGTTTTTTTGGTAGATAAATCTGGGAATCTGAACGTTTACAGCGTCTGTGAAATGAGAGTATACTTGAATCAAAGAGTTCCCGGGCCGGACCTTACCCTCTGGCCGAGGGGGACGAAGCAAAATGAATTGAGGAGGGCTTGAGCATGAAAAAGATTTTGAAAAAAGGGATTGCCGGCGCGGTGACCGCGGCTGCCGTCACCATGGCGTTGGCCGGATGCGGGGCAGATCCCCAGCAGGGGGCAGAGCGTTTCAAATTTGAATCCTATCCCATTGACACAGATGTGACACTGACCTATTGGTGTGACCTCAATGCCAATGTGGCGGCAGTGTCGGAGGACTTGGGCAAGACGCCGTTTGCGGAGGAGCTCCAGAGGCAGACGGGTGTCAATGTGAAATTCATTCACCCGCCTATTGGGCAGGCCGCGGACCAGCTGAATATCCTGCTTGCATCTGAGGATTTGCCGGACATCATTGAAAATGACTGGTATGGATTTTCCGGCGGCCCCACAAAGGCCATGCAGGACGATTTCATCATAGACCTGACCGATGTGATCGCCCAGAATTCGCCCAATCTGGCACAGTACTTAAAGGACCATCCGGACGTGGACAAGATGGTAAAAACAGACGACAATAAATACTACGTCTACCCCTTTATCAAGGGCGATGAAAAACTGCTGGTGGTCCAGGGCAGCATCATCCGCAAGGACTGGCTGGATGAGCTGGGGCTGGCCGTGCCGGAGACACTGGATGAATGGCACACCGTGCTGACCGCTTTTAAGGAGAAAAAAGGCGCGGAGGCGCCGCTGTGCTATCAGTACAGTATGCTGGGCAGCGGTGAGTTTGTAGGGGCGTTTGGTATTACCCGAGGGTTTACCGTGGAGAACGGAAAGGTCGTGCTTGGCCCGGCTGATCCTAGGTATAAGGATTTCCTGTCCACCTTTGCCCAGTGGTATAAGGAGGGTCTCATTGACCCCAATATCGCAAACGTGGACGCCAAGACGCTGGATGCCAATATCCTCAATGACAAGACCGGCGCGACCTTTGGCTTTGCGGGCAGCGGCCTGGGCAAGTGGATGCAGGCCCTGCAGGAGAAAAATCCAAACGCGGAGCTGGTGCCGGCGCCCCATGTGGCGGGCGCCAAGGGTGAGATCCCCAAAATCGGCCAGCGGGACTTTCCGTATACCAGCAGCGGAAGCGCGGCGATCACCTCCTCCTGTAAGAACGTGGAACTGGCGGCCCGGTTCCTGGACTATGGCTACAGCGAGGCGGGCAACACCCTCTACAACTTCGGCATTGAAGGCGAGAGCTTTAACATGGTGGACGGCTATCCGACCTATACGGATAAGCTGATGAAAAACACGGAGGGCCTTTCCGTGGGTGCGGCCATGGGCCAGTATATCCGCGGCAACCAGAACGGTCCCTTTGTGCAGGCCAAGGAGTATATTGAACAGTATTACAACACGCCGCAGCAGGCGTCTGCGCTGGATGTGTGGGCAAAGACCGACATGGAGAAGTATATGCTGCCCAAGATCACCTTCACACCGGAGGAGAGCTCCGAGGTGTCAACCATCATGAACAACATCAACACCTATGTGGATGAAAAGACCGTCCGGTTCATCATGGGGCTTGAGGATCTCGCGGCCTTTGACGACTACCTGTCCAATCTGAACGGCTTTGGCGTTGACCGGCTGCTGGAGATCTACCAGACTGCCTATGAGCGTTATATGAAGCGGTAACAAAACGAAACCCAAAATACAATCACGTCCCTGATGGACAGTCTGTCAAAACGGTAGGGAATATCCGCCCGCGTTTGAAAGTTAGGCTCACATCAGGGACGGATGATTTTCAGAAGGACAGACTTTGCAGTATAAGACAGAAAGGAAGAGCTTCATGGCTAAGATGAAAAACAACGGCGCGGCGCCGTTTGGCATCCGCCTCAGACGGGACATGAAACAGAACTGGACCCTGTATATCCTGGTCCTTCCGGTTCTTGTTTTCTACACCCTGTTTTGTTACAAACCCATGTACGGCGCGATCATTGCCTTTAAGGAATACACCCCGAAGCTGGGAATCCTGGGCAGTCCCTGGGTTGGGATGAAACACTTTCAGGAGTTTATCTCAAATCCGTATTTCTGGCGTATCCTGAAAAACACCCTGTGGATCAGCATCAGCACCCTGATCTTTTCGTTCCCGGCGCCCATTATTCTGGCCCTGCTGATCAACGAGCTGAAGGGAAAATGGTATCCAAAGACCGTACAGACCCTGTCCTACCTGCCCCACTTTATCTCCCTTGTGGTGGTGTGCAGTCTGATCAAGGAATTCACCGCGCAGAACGGGGTCATCAATGACTTTCTGGCCATGTTCGGCATTCCGCGTCAGACCATGCTGAACAATCCCAAGCTGTTCGTCCCCGTCTATGTGGCGTCGGACATCTGGCAGGGCATCGGCTGGGGCAGTATCATCTATCTGGCGGCCCTGACCGGGATTGATCAGGAGCTCTACGAGGCGGCGGAGATCGACGGCGCGGGCCGGTGGAAGCAGACCCTGCACGTGACCATTCCCTGCATCATGCCCACGGTGGTCATCATGCTCATCCTCCGGGTTGGGGGCCTGATGAATGTGGGGTATGAGAAGATCATCCTGCTCTACAATCCGGCCATTTACGAGACATCGGATGTCATCAGCTCCTTTGTGTACCGGAAGGGTATTCTGGAGCGGAGCTACAGCTACAGTTCCGCGGTCGGCCTGTTCAACTCGTTGATCAACTGCCTGCTCCTGTTTGGGTCCAACTGGTTCAGCCGCAGAATGAACAATACGTCATTATGGTAGGAGGCAACAGAGATGAGACAGAAAATAAAGAATAAAAATAAGATCAAAACGTCCCTGGGCTCCAAGATTTTTGATATAATCAATGTCATTGTCATGTTTGGACTGATGCTGATTACCTTTTATCCCATGGTACATATCCTGTTCGCGTCGTTCAGCGGCGGGAATGCCCTGCTGGCCCACACGGGCCTGCTGTTCTGGCCTGTGGATTTCTCCCTGGAGGGCTATAAGATGGTGTTCAAGGATCCCATGATCGTGAAGGGGTATATGAACACCCTGTTTGTGGTGCTGGTGGGGAGCAGTATCAGCCTGGTGCTGACCGCGCTGGGCGCGTACTTTCTCTCCCGGAAAAACGTCATGCTGCAGACGCCTGTGATGCTCTATATCATCTTCACCATGTTCTTCAGCGGCGGCATGATCCCCTTTTACTTTACAGTCAAACAGCTGGGGCTGTATAATTCGCTCTGGTCCCTGATCCTGCCCACGGCCATGAACACCTTTAACCTGATTATCATGCGGACCGGATTCTCGTCCATACCGGACAGTCTGGAGGAGTCGGCCAAGCTGGACGGGGCGGGGCATCTGACCATTTTGTTCCGGATTGTTCTGCCCCTGTCCATGCCGGTGATCGCGGTTATTATCCTGTACTATGCGGTGGAGAAGTGGAACGCGTGGTTCCACGCCATGATGTTCATACAGGACCGGGTGAAATACCCGCTGCAGCTGGTACTGCGCGGCATCCTGCTGAGCAACGACACCGCGGCCATGACCGGCGGCGTGGGAACCGTGGACCAGGAGGCAATCGGCGAGTCCATCAAATATGGCGTAATAATTGTGGCGACCCTGCCCATCCTTGTGGTGTATCCCTTCCTGCAGAAATATTTTGTCAAGGGTGTCATGGTCGGCGCGGTGAAAGGATGAGGTGGAGTACATGAAAAAAACGGTTTCATTCCTTCTGTGTGTCTGTATGCTTCTGAGTTTTGTTCCGGGCTTTGCGGCGGACACGGGGGAACAGGTGGTGGTGGATCTGAGCTTTGATTCCATGCCGACCAACTCGGTTCCCAGCGGGCTCACAGTCAACGAGGGGACAGTCTATGTGGAACAGCCGGACGAGACGGTCCGGAACAAGGCCATGGCGCTTACAAAGCCGGCCGGCTCAGTCACCGTGGATATCGCACTGAGCTCAAGCGCCAACAACATCGTATACCAGTTTGACTTCATGATGGAGGACAACCGGAGCACAAAGCGGGTACTGTTCAAGGACGGTCTGGGGAAATTCTCCGAGGGCTTCGCCATTGACCAGGACGGCAGTGTGGTCCTCAGTGACAACCGGAAACCCGCCAAAGTGGCGGTGGGAAAATGGTATCGCTTTGCCCTGGTGTACCACTACGGCATGGGGCGGTACGAGCTCTATATGGACGGAAAATGCCTGGCCAGCCGGATTGCCATTCAGAACGCGGCCAATTTCACCAAGGCTTCTATCCTGCGGTTCCAGGCTACGGCCGGTGAGGCCGGGTCCAAGTATTACTATGACAATATCCGCTGTTATGAGGGCAAAGATCTGCTGGACGACAGCGCGTTTGAACAGGAGGCGTTCAACGAGGCGGTTGCCGAGGTCCCGGAGCCGGAAAAGCTGCCGGAGGATACGGAGTCCGTATTCCTGAATTTCAGCTTTGACAAGCTCACACAGGGCAGCGTGCCGGGCGGCTGGAGCGTCCAGACCAAGGAGGACACCAATGTGATTCAGGTGGAGGACTTCCCGGACGCAAAAAACAAGAGCTTCCGGTTCGTGAAAAACGGCGGCCAGGATCCCCTGGGGGACGCGGCCATCACCGGATTTGCCACGGCGTCCGCCGTGCTGGAGATGGCCTTCTGCAGCGAGGACAACGCCTCGGACAAGATGGTGTTCTTCAAGGACACAGCCGGTGCTTTCAACGAGCTGTTCAAGATCGGCGCCGGCGGCGGGCTCTTTGCCTCCGGTGAGGAGATCGCAAAATATAAAAAGAAGACCTGGTACCGGCTGGGGGCCATTCTGGACATGTCCGCCAAAACCATGGACGTGTATTTGGACGGCGAGCTGGTCAAGGAACAGCTTCCGTTTAAGAATTCGGCCTTTGGTACCCCGGCGGTATTCAGGGTTCAGATTCCCGGCAATTCCGGGCCGGGAAGCGTCTATGTGGACGACATCCGCCTGTATGCCGGAAAGGAGTTCAAGGATCCGGCAGAGCTGGCCGAAACCGAGACATCTGCCTCCGTTGGTGTACAGCTGATTACTCCGCAGGAAAAGGTAGAGGAGACCATGGGCGGTCTGGTCGCCATGCTGACCAATGACGACACGGCCTATGCGGGCGGAGAGAAAAAGGAACTGGATATCCGGCCCAGGGAGGTGGACGGGACCATATATGTGCCCGCCCGCTTCGCGGTGGAGGGGCTGGGCGGCGAAATCGCCTGGGACGACGCGGAACAGCGGCTGGACATCAGCGCGAACGGAAGGTCCATTCAGTGCTGGGTGGGCAAAAGAGAGGCCGCGCTGGACGGAGAGGCCGTGCGGCTGGAAGCCGCCCCGCTCACCCTGGAGGACCGCAGTATGCTCCCCATGGCCGATCTGGCGGAAAAGCTTCTGGGTGTGCCGGAAAACCAGAATACCCGGTACGGGATCATGCTTCTGGGCGGCCGCGCGGCGGCCCTGACCGACAAGCAGATCAAGGACATCTATGATCTGCTGACCTACTCCCGGCCCACAAAGGAGCAGATCCTCAAGGATTTTGAACCCATGAAGGGGGTACATCCCCGGATCATGGCCACCAGGGACGACTTTGACAAGCTCAGGCAGGAGGTCAAGACCAATGCGGTCATGAAACCCTGGCTGGACAAACTGGTCACCGATGCCGACAATATTCTGACACAGCCCCACAGCTATTATTTCAAAAGTGACGGCATCCGGCTCCTCAGCATGTCGCGGCAGGTACTGACCCGTTCCTATACGCTGGGGCTTGCCTATCAGCTGACCGGGGATGCCAAATACGCGGAATATCTCTGGGGAGAGTACAGCGCGGTCTGCAGCTTCACGGACTGGAACGCGGCAAATCACTTCCTGGACACGGCGGAAATGACCAATGCCGTGGGCATCGGCTATGACTGGTGCTATGACTACTGGACAGAGGAACAGAAAAAGGTCATTGAGAACGGCGTCATGGCCCTGGGGCTCAAGCAGGGTGAAAAATGCTATCTTGGCCAGTCCGGTGTGAACGGGAGCTGGGTCACCTGGGACTGGAACTGGAATCAGGTCTGTAACGGCGGCCTGTCTGTAGGGGCCATGGCCTTCATGGAGGTGGACCCGGCGTTCTGCTCCTGGATGATGGAGACTGCGTTCCGGTCCATGGAAAATATGCTGGGTGAATTCGCGCCGGACGGCGCATGGAAAGAGGGCCCTGGGTACTGGGATTATACGGTTTCCTATTTTGTATATCATATGGCGGCGCTGGATACTGCGCTTGGGACCGACTACGGATACTTTTCTTCCAATAATATTGGACAGACCGCCTATTTTGTTACTTACGGCGAGAGCGCGCAGGGCTCCTTCAACTTCCATGACGCGGGCGCGGGACTGGTCAACTCCCCGCAGATCTTCTATTTCGCGCGGAAGCTTCAGGACGGAAGCCTGACCCGGATGCGGCTCAACGATATGGAGACATACCATTTCAGCGGCGGTCCCCTTGACCTGCTCTGGTATGATCCAGACCATGTCAGCGACACCGTGGAAATGTGGCCGGACCGGAAATTCGGATACACGGAGATGGCCACCTTCCGGAGCGCGTTTAACGACTCCAACGCGCTGTTTGCGGGCATCCACGGCGGCGATAACAACGTGGCCCACGGCAACCTGGATTCCGGCACCTTTGTGCTGGATGCCATGGGCGAGCGCTGGGCCAGCGAGCTGGGCGCTGATGACTACAACATGACGGGGTACTTTGACAACGCGGGCGGCGGCAGATGGCAGTATTACCGCTGTACGGCTCAGGGCCAGAACGTCATTGCCATGAACCCCGTCACCGAGACGGGCCAGACCCCCACCGGCTTTACCGCCATTGAGCGGTTTGAAACCAAGGAGCGCGGCGGCTTTGCCGTCATAGACATGTCTCCCGCGTATGCGGGGAAGGTCGCCTCCGCGTACCGCGGCATGAAGGTGGATTCCAACCGCACCCAGGTGGTTTTGCAGGACGAAATTGACCTGACATCCACGGTGGACCTGTGGTGGTTCATGCACACCAAGGCCGAAATTGACATTGCCAAGAACGGGAAGTCCGCCATGCTGAACATCAACGGAAAACAGATGTACGTGGTGCTGGATACCAATGTAAAGGCCGCGAAGTTCAAAGACATTGACGCGGAGCCTCTGCCCGGTTCTCCCAACCCAAGCCAGCAGGCCAAAAATCCGGCCTACCGCCGGCTTGCCATCAACATTCCAAAGGCAAAGAACAAGGTGGAGATCAGCGTCCGGTTCATTCCGGTCTATGGCGAGGAGATGCTGGAGGAGATCAAGGCGGATGGAATTCCGGAGACGGTTCCCATGAGCCAGTGGAAGATTGAGGACGGTGTCATTGTCCGGCCTGAGCTGAGCGGCCTCGCCGCAGGCGGCGACCCTGTGGAGGGCTTTGCGCCTGACAAGAACATGTATACGGTCAAGCTGCCCTTTGGAACAGAGGGCGCGCAGACGGTCACCGCCCAGGCGGACGACAGGTTCCAGGCCGAGATCACCCAGGCCGAGGATGAAAAGGGTTCTGCAAAGATTAAGGTCTATGAGAAGGAGAATCCCAAGAACCGGAATTACTATACCGTGAAGTTCAGTGTAATGCCGCTGATCGGCCTGGCGGAGGGCTATACACAGATTCCGGCCGCAAATGTGGAGGTCAGCGACATCCCGCAGCCCGAGAACGGAAAGGAAAACGCCGTTGACGGCGATCTGAGCACCCGGTGGTCCGCGGAGGGATCCCAGTGGCTCCGGCTGGATCTGGGCGCGGTGAAGGATGTCAGTGTTGTGACCATGGCCTTCTACTCCGGCGTGGGACGTGTCAGCTATTTTGACATACAGGTGTCCGCGGACGGAAAGAAGTGGGAAAAGGTGTATTCCGGAGAGAGCTCCGGTGTGACAGACGGATATGAGAGCTATTTCATCGGAAGCCATAAGGCCCGGTATATCAAGGTTCAGGGTACCGGAAACAGCACGAGCGGCTGGAACAGCTACAGCGAGGTGCAGGCCTATGGGAGATAGAGCATGAAAAAGAGAATGGCTGCCGCGGTTCTTTTCGCGGTCCTGCTGGTACCGGGGATGGTCCGCGGCACGGGCGCGGTCTGTGATTTCGAGGGGGATACGGTGGGCCAGCCGCCTGCCGGTTTCTCCGTCTCCCAGACCGGGGGCGGAAAGGTCGCCGTGGAGCATGACGCGGTATTCGGGAATTTTGCAAGGCTGACGGCGGCCCCCGCGGGGACCGCCTCAGCCGATGCCCATATCAACCGGGAGATCAATGTGCAGGAGAATTATCTCATCATACGGGCAAAGATCCGGGCCAATGACAGCGCGGGCAATAAAAAACTGCTGCTTCGGGACAAGAACGCGAAATTCATTGAACTGGCTTATTTTCGGGAGGGGAAATTTGGTTTTCTCAGCCAGTTTCCCGGCGGCGGAGAGGAGCCGGCTCAAATCGGCGCGGTTTATGACCTGGAATTCACTGTGGACATCCGCGGCAAAACCATAAGCGTGAAAAACGGAGAGACGGTCCTGACGGCAGGCGCAGATTTTTCAGACGCGGTATTTCAGTTCGGAAAAATCACCTTCCGCTGTCAGAACGCCAGCAGCGGCGGGACCTCGGCCATGGACGCGGATGACATTTCCCTGGCCCTGATGCAGGACATACAGGACGGCCTGTGCGTCTCGCCGGTCTGGTATGAGGATACGGACGGAAACGAGAAAGCCGGTGTCACGCCGGGGGAACTGCGGGTCTGCCGTCTGGTGGAGAACCGGAGCGGAAAGAACCGGAGCCTCTGGCAGCTGGCGGCTGTGAAAAAAGACGCCCTGCTCTCCTCAGCGGCCGCAGAGCCGGTGTCGGTGGAGGCGGGTGAAAGCCGGGTGTTCAGGACAGAGGTCCGGGTCCCGGACACATATTTGAACGGAGGTGAACTGGTGTCATATCTTTGGGACCGCGAAACGATGAAGCCTGTGAGCACGGTATCCGTATCAGAAAAAGGCAATGTATATTACGCGCCCGCGGCCGGCCAGGTGCTGGCGGACTTTGCACAGACCGCCGGAGAGCGCGGGCGGCCATGGGTTATCACGGACCGGGCGCGGCTGGACCTGATTTCCGAAACCGCGGATCCGGACATGAGCGGCTGGAAGAAAAAGATCCTTGCGAACGCCGACAGCATCTGCGGCCAGGATCCGGTTGCCTACCGGATTGTGGACGGACGGCTGCTGGAGGTTTCCAGAAAGGTGCTGGACCGGACGCAGAATCTTGCGGTTGCCTACGCTGCCTCCGGGAATGTAAAATACAGGGACCGGCTGTGGCGGGAGCTGTCTGCGGCGGCCGGGTTCCCGGACTGGCATCCGGCGCACTTCCTGGATACGGCGGAGATGACCGCCGCCTTTGCCATTGGCTATGACTGGCTGTATGATCTGTGGAGCCCGGCGGAACGCGAGGTGCTTCGCAGGGCAATCGTGGAAAAGGGGCTGACCCCGGGCCTTAAGTGCTACCGGGGGGAGCTTGGCTCCTATGGAAACTGGGTCGGCTGGGACTGGAACTGGAACGTGGTCTGCAACGGCGGACTTGCGGCCGGCGCCATGGCGGTGATGGACACCGATCCGAAGCTGGCGGCGGAAATCATCAGCCGGGGGCTGGAATCCTATCAGGTGATGGTGGGGGAATTCGCACCGGACGGCGCCTGGAAGGAGGGGCCGAGCTACTGGCACTATACCATAAAATATCTGACCATATATATGACAACCCTTCAGAGTGCCCTGGGTACGGACTACGGCTACGGGAACGCGGAGGGGATCGGCTGGACCGCCTATTATCTGATCTACATGACGGGGGTTGACAGAACCTTCAACCTCAATGACAGCGGCGACGGCAGAGTCAGCGCGCCGGAGCTGTTCTGGCTCGCGGGGCGGTACCGGGATCCCAGTGTGAGCAGGTATAAGCTGGACAATATCCGCAGGGGGTATTACAGCGTATCACCCATGGATTTGATCTGGTATGATCCAGCCGGGACCGCGGACGAAAACCATCTCCCCCTGGAGCGCAAATTCCGGGACAGCGAGGTTGTGACCTTCCGGGACAGCTGGACGGACACGTCGCTGTTTGCGGGGCTTCACGGCGGGGCCAACAATGTGCCCCACGGCAATTTGGATGCGGGGACCTTTGTGCTGGATATGCAGGGACAGCGGTTTGCCTGTGATCTGGGCGGCGACAGCTATGAGCTGGATGGGTATTTTGACAACAGCAAAAAGCGCTGGCGGTATTACCGGACCCGGGCGGAGGGGCACAACACCATTGTCCTCAATCCCGGAAGCGGGCCGGATCAGAAGGTGGATTCCTTCTCGGAGATCACGGCGTTTTCAGAGGGCGGCAGCAGCCCCTTTGCCATTGCGGACACCACACCGGCCCAGAGCGGGGCGGCTCTGTCCGCAAAGCGCGGGATGATGCTGGTGCAGAACCGCACGGGCGTTGTGGTGCGGGATGAGCTGACGCTCAGGGAACCCGGCGAGGCCTATTGGTTCATGCACACCCAGGCCAGGATCGAGGGCTATGGCAGCGACGGCCGGTCGGTTATTCTGGAGCGGGGAGGAAAGCGGATCTGGGTCGGCATCCTGGACGGGGAAGGCACGTTCTATGACACGGAGGCAAAGCCGCTGCCCGCCTCGCCGCAGTCTGACGCGCAGAACGCCAACGCCGGGGTCCGGAAGCTGGTGATCCACCGGACCGGCATCAGCGGCTGGAACCTGACCGTGGCCTTCCTGCCGCTGGAAAACGGCGCGGAGAGCCCGGCCGCCGTTCCGGCGGTACCGGAGCTGGCCCTGTGGACCACAGAATAAAAGCAAAAAACTTCACCCCCTGTCCCACGCGCTGGGGCAGAAGAGGGATCAATACACAGAAAGGACTGGTAACCTATATGAGAAAGTTAATCAGTATCTGCGCGGCATGCAGTCTGCTCCTGTCCCTGTTCGGAGCGCTTCCGGTCAGCGCGGGCAGCGGCGCGCTGACCGACGACATGGAAGCGTATGCCCAATTCACGGATCATGCGGCATTCATGAGCGCCTTGAAGGCAAAGTGGCCGGCGGCCCTGGAAAAGGAGCCGGCAGGAAAAATCGAGGCGGTCACCCTGCCGGACCGGATGGGAGACGATACCACGGCCATCCATTTCCATTCCAATAAAAATGATCCGTATCTTCAGACCGGGGCAAACATGGACATGGACGGCGGCCGGATGATCAGCTTTGATGTGAAGATCGAAAGCCTTGATGCCGACTTTAACGTTTGCTACAGAGACGGAAACACCAATCCCACCGGGTGGTTCAATATATTTCAAAAGAACGGGGCCGATGGCAAAGTGACCTCCTTTGGCACAGAAATCATGGACCAGGGGGCGGCGTATCATATCGTGCCGGGTGTCTGGCACCGTGTGGCCATTGTCACCGCCTTTGACGGCACAGCCATGGAAATGACCTATTCCGTTTACATAGACGGCAGAAAACTGGTGGATCAGGCGGTTCATGCCAATGCAAACGCCAAGTATAAGAACGTGGCCGTCCGCTTTGCAGTCTCTTCGTCAAAAGAGGCGGACGGGTGTTTTGACAATATCAAAATTGTCCCCCTGTCCGAGGCGGGCTTCCGGGATATGACGGCCTCCCCGGCCAACGGCTCCACCACAGTGGAGACCGGTCAGAATACGGTCAGGTTCCGGTTCGGCACAGAGATTGATCCGGACACGTTCCCAACCGGGGAGATTGCGGTAATGGAATCCACCGGCGGCAGTGAGACCGCCATCACCCCTGTGAATGCCGTCCTCTCCGGCGATATGCTGAAGCTGCAGCTCCGGGACGGCGCGCTGCCCAACAGCGCGGACTACACCGTGACTCTGCCGGAGGGCATCCGGGATATCAACGGAAATCCCCTGCCGGAGGAGAAACGGGTTCTGATGTTCGGGACCATATCGGACCCCAATAATCAGCCGCCTGCGGTCAGCATCACCAGCCCGGCGGACCGCACGCGCCTTGATCCGGGAAGCGCTGCGGAGCTTCGGATCGAAGCCTCAGACCCGGACGGGCGGATTGTCAACGCCATTTACTACGCCAACGGTACGGAGATCGGAAGGTCGAACCAGGCGCCGTTCTCTCTGGACTGGACCGGACTGGAGGCGGGGACCTACAGCCTTACCTGCCGGGTCTATGATGACGGCGGCGCCCGAACCAATTCCGAGACCGTAACCCTGCTGGTGGCGGAGAACCAGCTTCCCACAGTAAAGCTCACCGCGCCGGAGAGCGGCTTCGAGACCGCGCCCGGCCAGCCGGTGACCCTTGCCGCCGCGGCTGAAGATCCCAACGGCGAGGCGGTGCGGCTGGTGGAATTCTTTGCGGACTATCAAAAGATCGGCGAGGCGGCCCAGGCGCCCTATACCTGTGTTTGGATCCCAGAGGCGGAGGGGGACTATGCCCTGTCCGCCAGAGCCTATGACGCGGCCGGGGGCGGCGGCTATGCCGAGCCTGTGCATGTCACCGTCGTCCGGCGCGAGGCAAACGTGCTCTACGAATGGGACATGGAGAGCTATGACGGTACCAATGCCAGCTGTCCGGCAGGTTCGGACTGTGTCGTCAACGAGAACATCGGGGGCTTTTCCAAGGCACAGCTGGACGCGGCGCACGGGCTCAGCCTGGGCTGTTCCATCCCCGGCGCGGTCGGCAATAACGCGCCCTTTTTCCGGATCGAACTGGCGGAGCAGAAAACCGGCATGCTCACAGCGGAAGCGGAGCTTCGGCTGGACACCACAGAGCATATTGTGGAGTGCTTTACCGCCCGCGGCACCAGCGCCAGCGGCGGGACTGCCTGGAATACGGATCTGATCTTTAAAAACGGGGAGATCCGCACCCAGGGCCCCGATGCCAAGGTGATGGATTTTGAGGCAAACCGGTGGTATAAGCTGAAAGCCGTATATAATCTGGACGCCAAAACTGTGGAAATTTACATTGACGGCACGCTGGTGTCCTCCAAGGCGTATCAGAACACGGGGATGGCGGGCATCCCCCAGATTCGGTTCACCCATAAGTCCGAAAAGGAGACTGCCGGAACCATGTATCTGGACAATGTCAGGATCAGCGTACTGCCTTTGCCCATCAAGGCAGAGGGGATTGCGGCCAAGAATGCGGCGGGTGAGACGCTCTCTGAATACCATGCCGCTGACATCAGCGCCATTGAGGTAGCCTTTTCCAAGGCCCTGGCCCCGGGGACGGTCAACGCTGAGAGCGTGAAGCTGTACAAGGGCTATGAGGATGTGTCCCTTGCGGCGGAGGTCTCCTGCGGAAATGACAACAAGGCGGTTGTGGTCAAGCCCGCCGGCCCGCTGGAGGATGCGTCGCTTTACCGGGTTGTCCTCAGCGACGCGGTCAAGGACAGCGAGGGTAACTCCATTGGCAGGAACCGCGGCGGCAGTGTGCGGACCCTTGCCGGGGACTATGGCATACAGAACGGTGTGTTTGAGAGCGGCGGCGAACCGCTGCACGCGGTCATGACGCTGGCCTCCGGTGACACGGCGGAATTCCGTGCCGAGGCCGTAAACGCGGCAGGCGGGCAGAAGGATGTTTGGGTAATGACCGCACTGTACCGGGGAAACACCATGGAAAAATACCAGCTTACCAGGGCGGTGGTATCCGGCGGGGAGCCCCAGGAGATATCCGGCGGCAGCTTCCGCATTGACGGCGCCCTGACCCCGGAGCACAGCCTGCGCGGCTTTGTCTGGGACAGCGAGACCGGCGCGGCACTGGGTGAACAGTTTATATTGCAGTAGTGCGGAAAACGCGGAGGAGAGACATTGACAAGATTTTTTGTGCGGAACAAGAGCATCCTTTTCAAGTGGTTTGTTTCCTATGTGCTGATCCTTTTGATTCCGCTGGGGACGTGGCTGTTCCTCTATGGAAGAATGGAGCGGATCATGACCGACGATGCCATCCGGTATAACACGGCGGTTGTGAACTCCTCCATTCAGAACATAGAGGAGATCACCACACAGATCAACCTGAGCAACAACCAGCTCTCCATGAGCAAGAGAATGAAGAATCTGGGGCTCCTGCGGGGAAACTTGGGAGCGGAGGACCGCTATGAGGTCAAGCTGTTTTCAGAAGAGCTGGCCGCCGCCAAGGTCTCCCACAGCCTCATCTATGAAATGTACGCCTATTTTCCGGGGATGGACCATTGTGTTTTTCCCGGCGGGCATTTGAAAAGCCGGGACTTTTACCAGGTGTTTTACCATGGGGACGAGGCCTCCTATCAGGAGTGGAAGCGGGAACTGCTGTCCTCTTCCTTTTTCCGGCAGAGAAGCGAAAAGATTTACGGAAACAATGAGATGAGCATTGACTGCATTGCCTTTATCCAGCCATTTCCGCTGGCCTCCAAGGACGTCAACGCGGTCTGCGTCAGCCTGATCAAGAAGCATGACCTGTCGGAGGCGTTCCACCAGAAACAGCAGGCGGACAACCCGACCAGCTTCATTGTGATGGATGACAAGGAGAACGTACTGCTCCAGAGCGGCCGGGATGACATCCCCTCCGGCGAGCTGGTGGATGTCCAGATCTCAGAACGGCGGGAGGTGGACGGCGAAAAGTGCTATGTGCTCAGAACGGAGCTGGGAGTTCCGGCATGGACCGTCTTTGCCGTGATCCCCATGGATCAGGTGCTGGCCGACCTCCGGGGAACCCGGGGCTGGACCTTTCTGCTGTTTCTGCTCTATCTGGTGATATGCAGTGTGATGGTCATCCTTTTGCTCCGGTACAACTACACGCCCATCAAGAGCCTGCTCAATAACATTGCGGACGGGCTCAACATTGTCTACGACAAAAACACAAATGAGTACACCCTGATTGAGCGGGCGTTCCGGGAGACGCTGGACCAGAATCAGGCCATTACAACCCTGCTGGAAAAAAAGGACGACGCCCTGAAGCAGAGCTTCTTTAACGCCATGCTCAAGGGCAACTGCAGTCAGGCGGACTGGGATTCCTCCCTGAAGCAGTTTGGGATCCAGCTTATCAGCGACCGGTTCCTGGTGGCCCTGTTTCAGATTGAGGAGGTCGGGCAGATCTTCCCGGATGATGAAAAGCTGGATGACCGGGAACGCCGCCGGATCGGAAACTTTATCATCCTCAATATCGTATCAGAGCTTCTGCAGGCCCAGAGCCCGGTTCTGTGTACGGTTATCAATGACATGCCGGCCTGCATTGTCAACGTTCCGGACGCCGGAAACGGAAAGACCTACGACAACATCCGGCAGGATATTCTGGAGGCCCAAAAGGCGGTGCAGGACTATTTCAACTTTATGTTCCTGGCCACGGTCAGCGGGATCCACGATACCCATGTGGGGATCTGCGACGCCTATTCCGAAGCGGCGGAGGCCATGGAATACCGCGTGCTCTACAACGAGGGGGCCGTCATTTTCTATAAGGATCTGGTGATTCCGGAGACCGGAACCTACTACTATCCGCTGGAGAATGAGCGGATACTGACCAATTATATCAAAAACGGGGATCTGGATTCGGCCCAGCAGGTCATGGACGAAATCTATGACATCAACTTCAAGAACAGTATCCTGCCCCTGCCGCTGGTCAAGTGCCTGATGTTTGATATGGCGTCCACCATGATCAAAACCCTGAGCGAAATCTCCTCGAATTCAAAGGAGAAGTTCCAGGGCAACACCGTCAGCATTGATCAGCTTCTGGGCTGTGAGAATATCTATGAGATGCAGAAGGTCATGCGTCAGATGCTCCAGGAGGTCTGCGAATATGTCAACGCCAAGGGCGATCAGCGGATCCAGCAGCAGGTGCTGGAGTTTGTGGAGCAGAACTATTCCAACAGCCAGCTCACGGTGGCGTCCATTGCCGAATACATGGGTCTGCATCCCACCTATCTTTCGACCACGTTTAAGGAAAAGACCGGTGTCAGACTGCTTGACTATATCATGCAGTATCGGATCCGAAAGGCCAAAAGCCTGCTGATCCGGGACAATAAGAGCTCCATTGAAGAGATCGCGAACCAGGTTGGCTATGACAACCTCCGGACCTTTGTGCGGGTCTTTAAGAAATATGAGGGCGTGACCCCGGCACAGTATCGGAATGTCAACAATTCCATACATGAAAATCAAAACTCAGATGAGGAGGAATCAATATGAAAAGATTAGGAGCGGTGCTGATAGCCGTCTGTATGCTGCTCACTTGTGTGACCGCGGTGTTTGGGGCAGATGCGGCAGAGGTCAGCGCGGCGCTGAATTTCAGAGACTTTTCCGTGGAGATCCAGGCGTCCGGCCTGGAGCCTCTGGCCCAGACCAGTATCGTGGCGGTGCCGGAGAACGGAAACCCATTTCAGGTGGCAGAGTCCGGCGCGGCCGCTTATATTGGACAGGGCGTGGCGGATGCTGACGGCGGACTGCGGGTCAGCGTTGGATTCCGGCCGGACTGCGGCGGCGGGAGCTATGAGATATGTCTGATTGATTCCAAGACCGGAGTCATATGCAGAAGCCGGGCCTTTGCATACCGTTCGGCAGAGGAGATGCGCGGCGCGCTGGACGCCGTCAATCAGGCGTCCGAGCCGGAGATGACGGCCGCTCTGGAGGCGTGCCGTGAGGGAATGCTTTTGGATATGAGCGAATATGATACGCTCGGCGCCGGAAAGCAGGAGGTTGCCCGGATGCTGTATACCCGGCGTCCGTCCGGCGGTTTTGCGGACATTTATGCGGTGCACAGCGCCTTTGGCAGCTGTACGGCGGCCGCTGCTGTCACAGGGTCCGCGGACGCCGGCGCGATTTTGGAGAAATACGGCGACGCCCTGGGAATTGATCTCGCATTGCTGGATGCCTGTACAGCAGAGGCAAGGACCTATGCCATGACAGTGCTGGCCGGCAAGACCTATGCGTCCCCGGAAGCGCTGGCGGCCGCATATCCGGAGGCTGTATTCGCGGGGCGCGCCGCCAGGGCGAAAACAGCGGGAGAACTGCAGGACTATTTCCTGAATGCCTATGCGGATGTGCTGAAACTGGATCTGACCGCGTACCGCGGACTGAGCAACCCCACCAAGGTTTTCGCGGCCCTGCTCGGCAGTCCCATCACCGGCTATCAGGACGCGGCCAGCCGGTTTGACCGCGCAGTCTCCGCCCAGGCACAGGCCGAGGCGGACAGCGGCAAAAACAACCAGGGCGGCGGTCCGGGAGGCGGATCCCGTCCGGGCGGCGGTTCGAGCGGCGGCACAGGCGGCGGATCTCCGGTATCGCCCGGGGAGGGCGGTGTAGATACCACCCCAGTGGAACCCGATCCCTATTCAGATCTGTCGGGTGTGGCATGGGCCAGAGAGGCAATTCTCTATCTCACAGACCAGAATGTAATCAGCGGGGACGGGAACGGCATTTTTCGGCCAAATGACAGCATCACCCGGGCGGAATTTGTCAAGATCTTGACAACCGCGTTTGGATTTACAGACACGAAAGGGGAGCTGGACTTTGCGGATGTCAGCCCAGAGGAATGGTATGCCCCCTATGTTATGGCAGGCGTCAATGCCGGGATTGTCAAGGGTATGCGTGAGGACTGGTTCGGCGCGGCGGAAGATATCACACGGGAGGATTTGATAGTGATGTGCGAACGGGCTGCGCAGACCGCTGGAATGGAACTGTCCGGCGGAGAAGAGAGGACCCTGGCGGATGCGGAAAGCATCTCGGACTATGCCCGGGATGCGGTCAGCGCCTTCTGCAGCGCCGGGATCATCAGCGGGGATACCGATGGAAACTTTAACCCGCAAAACGGCGCCACCCGGGCGGAGGCGTGTAAAATTGCAGCAGGACTTTTGTGGGCAAAGGAGGGCAAATAGTTATGAAGAATATGAAGCGATGGATTGCGCTGGCGGTCAGCGTACTGATGCTGGTTACAAGCGTTTTTGTGCTGGCGGAGGACACAGAAGAGGAACCGGCGCCTGACACCGTGTTCGAGAGCGGCCTCAGATTTCTGAACGCTCTGGGGATTCTGGATACTGGCCTGGAGGAAGCGGATCCCGAGGCGGAGGTGAGCCGGGTGGAGTTTGGCGTGGCCATAGGCCGTATTCTGGGCAATGGCGCGGCGGACGGGGAAGAGGAGCCCGCCAGCCTGTTCGGTGACATGGAGGGCCAAGGGGCGGAGGCTGTCAAGGCGGTCAATATGATGGCGGATATGAAGCTGGTGTCCGGCACAGGCGGCAGCGCGTTCTCCCCGGACGAAACCATCACCCAGGAGCAGGCGGTAAAAATTCTTATCTGCCTTCTGGGCTATGACATCAAGGCCCAGGAGGAGGGGGGATACCCCGCGGGTTATCTGCTCCGGGGAAACAAGCTGGGGCTGCTCCCCGGGCAGGACTTCCGGGGCGCCGACCTGCTGGTTTGGCGGAACTTTGTAAAGCTTCTATACAATGCCCTGTCTATTGATATTATGCAGCAGACCAGCTACGGAGAGGATCCCGCCTATATGGTGGTAAAGGACGAGAACCTTATGACCAATACCATGAAGCTCAAGATACTCCGGCGCGCTATGGTGACAGGAAACACCGTGACCCGCCTGAACGGCGGCGAAGGTGTTGACGACGGAGACGTGGAAATTGCCAATATGCTTTTTGAAGACGGCGGCACGGACGCGGGCAGTTACTTGGGGAAGCTTGTGGATGTCTATTATCGGGAGAGCAAGGACGGAATCCGGCGGATTGTCTGCTTTGAACCTTCCGGCCGGGTGGAGGAGGAGCTCCGGATCGACTTTGAGGATATTGTGAGTGTGGACGGCTATACCATCACGTATTACAGCGGGGACATACAGCGGAGCCGTCGTGTTTCGGTGGCCGCGGCGGCAAATATGATCGTCAACGGCCGTGCGATGGCCTACAATCCCTCCCTGATTGATACCGCGCTCTGCGGCGCGATTGTTCTGGAGAAGGGGGCCGCAGAGAGCTATGATCTGGTGACCGTCAGCCAGTATACCAATCTGCTGGTGGATGCTGTGGACTTTGACAGAAATGTGATCTATGACAAGATGGTGCCGGGCAACAAACTGGACCTTGCGGACTACATCAGCCGGGGGGACCTTGATATCCAGCAGGACGGGAGCAGTCTGGACATTACGGATATTTCGGCGGATTCCATGCTCGCGGTGTACCGGAGCCCGGACGGCGCCTATATCAGCATCCGGATTTCAGAGGATGTGGCAATGGGAACCATTGAGCAGGTGACAGAAGATACGGTTATCATTTCCGGTGAGTCCTATCCAATGCTGGATTCCCTCCGCCAGGAGGCCCGAAACCGCCTGGGCGGCGAGTGTACGGCTTATCTCAGCGTGGACGGCAAAGTGGTTTGGTTTGACACCACCCGGTCCGGTGTGCTCAAATACGGCTATATGATTCAAGGCGCAGGCATCTCGGCCTTTGACGATGTGGTGACCCTTCGGATGCTTACTGAGGACGGAAAAATTGAGGCGCTGGATGTGTCCGGCAAGGTGCGGCTCAATGGGGTGCGGGTCACGGCAAACGCGGCAGAGGCCGTGCGGAAGCTGCTTTCAAACGGCGGCGTATGGGAGCAGCAGCTGGTCCAATATAAGCTGAATTCTGACAATGAGATCATTGAGCTCAATACGGCCAAGACCGGGAGCCGGGACGCCGCGGCAGGGCCGGAGGCAGCCGGGGATCCCCGGAATCCGGACCAGGACTGGACCTATGACTTTTACCTTACGAATCCAAAGTCCAATATCAGGTATAAGAGCGGCGGCCAGACCTTTGGTATGAAGTTCTCCATCAACAGCGAAACCAAGATTTTCGTGGTGTCTCCCTCCAACGAGATTGATGAAAAGGCGTTTGAGGTCATGTCCGTCTCCCACTTCACAAATGACAGCTTCTATGACGTGGCGGGATACAACGCGGACGAGGGCGGCGTCGTGGAGGCGCTGGTCTGCTGGGAAGAGGCCAAGAACATCACGCCCAAAGACAGCTCCGCACTGGTGCTGGTGGACTATGTGAGCACGGGGTTGGACGAGGACGGCTTTACCGTTCCGGTGCTCCACGGTCTGGCGGACGGCAAATTTGTGGAATACCCCTCAAACGGCGATATTCAGCTGTCGACCGGAGAGCGGGAGCTGAAGCGCGGCGATGTGGTGCGGGTGGAGCTGGATCGAAATTCCAAGGTCGCGGGGATCAAGGTGGATGTAAACATTGATACCCAGAAGACAGCCGGCGGCGCGTTCGGAGGCGTCCTGAGCCAGAACTGGGCCATTGCAGGCGCGGTCTATTCCATAGAGAACGGCTATGCGCTTATGTCGAATATCAGCAGAGAGCATCTGGGCGACATTGACTTTACAGATCCCAACAACCTGTATTCCGTCAAGCTCAGCGGCACGGTCATGGTCTATGACGAGACCACCGACGAGGTCTATGCGGGCAGTGTCCAGGATCTGCTGCCCTATAAAACCGCGGGGGAATCCGCCAGTCGTTTCCTGGCAAAGTTCAATTATGAGTCGCTCAAAACATTGATTGTGTTCAAATACAAGGATTAGGCAAATTTTTTTTATTGTTTCTCCGGCTCTGTATATTCGCGGGCGCCGGACTCTGTCTATATGGGGAAAAGCTGCCGCTGTGCATGATGCAGTGGGCAGTGAAAATGCGCGGGGATTCAAAAGTATATCGAGCGGGAGGGATAATGGCCTCAGACCTGGATAAAATAACAAAAAGGAAGGCACAGACGGAACTGGCGCATCAGAGGGGGAGTGGTCAGATGGCGGAAAGCGGGAAAGGTGCTGATTTGAGCGGCCAGAAAAAGGAGTGTCCCTGTAAGCGGAATTGTAAGCGGCACGGAGACTGTGCGGCTTGCCTGGCGTATCACAGAGACGGGAAGAAACAAGTGAAAACCGCCTGTGCAAGGCTGGCCGCCAAAAAGCTGAAGAAGAAAACATAGCTCCTGCATTCAATGAATGCAAGGGCCGTTTTGCGGAAAGAGGGAACCGTACAGACGTTTGCGTCATAGGCAAAGCCCCGCAAAAATGTAGGGCAGGTGAAAATTATCGCAGGATTGATTTGAATTTTGCCCATACACCATTGCCGCAAACCGGCAAGAGCCCACTGCACTATAATGCGCAGGTCTCACACCATAATGTCACATCTGCGATATTCACGTCTTTATGATGACTAATTGTGTGAATTCGACAGCATGTGACAATATTTTCGGTATGATAACCTCACTATTATTGAAGGAGGTTGTCATATGATGACACTACAGCAAACCCAGAACACAATGGCGGAAAACGTGCGGAGACTGCGGCTCCAGCACCATCTATCCAAGACTGCGCTGGCCGAGGAATGTAACGTTTGCCCCAATATTATACGAAGCATTGAACACGGGACGTCAAACACGCGAACAGATACATTATACAGAATTGCGGCATATTTTGGCGTGGAGGTATACGAGCTGCAGATGCCAATACCAAAGGTGAAGACACCCGAAAGCCACAGGAAAGCAGTTTTGTATCTGCGGAAAAGTATGGCGTATCAGCAGGCCGCGACCAGGTACTTCGCGCAGGTGATGGATGAAATTGAATAAGAGCAGCATCAATTTCTGCAAGCCGCCGAATCCCTCCATCATGGTATACCGTAATACCGCATGAGATCCATGCTTGACAATTCTGTTCACGGTGTTACAATGAGAGAAAAAAGGGGGATGCTCTATGGCGGACAATATTTTTGGATTAACGGCGATTCCGGTCATCACGATCATTTGTTACCTTGCGGCAGAACTCATTAAGCTCACACCGCTTGACAATAAATACCTGCCGCCGATCTGCGGAGTGCTTGGCGGAGTGCTTGGGATTGCGGCGATGCATAGCATGCCCGAATTTCCGGCGGGTGACATTCTAACGGCGCTTGCAATCGGCATAGTCAGCGGACTTGCGGCGACCGGTGTCAATCAAATTTTCAAACAGCTTGGCAGGAAATCAAATCAGTCAAGCGATGGAACTGATTCGAAATAAGCAGAAGCGGAGGTATTGTATTATGGCGCTTCATCTTGCAGGATGGAATGTTGTGCTGGACTCTGATAAAGCAGATGAGTTAGCTGTCTTTTATGAAAAATTACTTGGCTGGACGCGGTTCGAGGGCGAAGAGTATACTGTCTTAGTGAATTTGGAACTAAAGGGGATTCCAACCTGGATTACCATACAACAGGTGGATAATTATGTTCCTCCCGTCTGGCCTGGGACGCTGGAGGCGCAGCAGCAAATGGCGCATGTAGATTTCCATGTCGATGATGTGGAAGCGGGTGTGAAGCATGCGCTGTCATGCGGCGCGGCTTTGTCAGAAATTCAATTCGATGAGCGTTGGCGGGTGATGTTTGATCCCGCGGGCCATCCGTTTTGCATACTGCCTCCAATCATGCCCTGGCCGTAAAAACTAAAACCCGGGTTATTGCGGCGAGGCCGTGAAGACCTGGGTAAGCAGTTTGCTGGGACTTAGGATACCCGAACTGGTGATACTGGCAAAAAATATAGAAGGGGCAAGTGCAAGCCTGCCCCTTTGCTGCGTGAGAACATTCCGCGCCTAATTAAAACCTAAATAGAAAAAATATACGACTACGATGATAAAATTATTATCATCGTAGTCGTATATACAAGTGGTTGCGGGGGCCGGATTTGAACCAACGACCTTCGGGTTATGAGCCCGACGAGCTACCAGACTGCTCCACCCCGCGCTATTTAATTTTCGTCTATGGAAAAGGGGCTGATCCTTAACAGGGTTCCGAATCACCAAAACCATTTTGGTGCCGGAGACCGGAATCGAACCGGTACGGGAATCACTTCCCACGGGATTTTAAGTCCCGGGCGTCTGCCAGTTCCGCCACTCCGGCGTATGCAGCGCCTTCTTCATAGCTTAGCTATAATACCACACAATTTATGGATTGTCAAGTCTTTTTTGAAAAAACTGCAAGTTTTTATATTTCGCGCTGTCGGCGCATAAAAACAGGAGCCAGATCGAATTTGCTCTTTACAAGTTTATGCGTTTTGGACTATAATATACATATAAGTCGGCATTGTATGCCTTTTCAAAAGACCCCGGCTGAAACCGCGGCTGGGGGCGGAACAAAAATTGACCCTCGGGTTATGAGCCCGACGGTCCGCGGAAATACTGAAATATGGAGAGAGAACCCCTATGAATCTGACGCATCCGTCCGAATTGAAAGCGCTGCTGGAGCGGCATGGTTTTGCTTTTTCAAAGTCACTTGGCCAGAATTTTTTGGTTGATGACACAGTTTTAGACCGTATTGTTGAGGCGGCGGGAATCGGTGAGGAAGCCTGTGTTCTGGAGATTGGTCCGGGCGCGGGAACGCTGACCCAGCGGCTGGCCCGCCGGGGAGCGAGAGTTGCGGCGGTTGAAATAGACAGCGCTTTGATTCCGGTTCTGCGGGAAACGATGGAGGGGTTTGAAAACTTCACCCTGATTCACCGTGATGTCATGGATGTGGACCTCGGTCAGCTGACCAGGGAGGTCTTTGCGGGAAAACCGTTTTGCGTTGCGGCCAATCTGCCGTACTACATCACAACGCCCATTGTCATGGGACTGCTGGAAAGCCATCTGCCGGTGACTGCCATGACACTCATGGTACAGCGGGAGGTGGCCGAACGTATGACGGCCCGTGAGGGGACCAAGGCCTATGGCGCCCTTTCTGTGGCGGTGCAGTATTATACCCGGCCCACGATTGTATGCAAGGCGGAGCCCCATTGCTTTCTGCCTCAGCCCAAGGTGGCATCTATGGTTGTAAGCCTGGAGGTGCTTCCGGCTCCGTCCGTCCAGGTCACGGATGAAAGACGATTCTTTCAGGTCGTGAAGTCCGCCTTTGGCCAGCGCCGGAAAACCCTGGTGAACGCGCTTTCAAAAAGCCCGTATTTTTCTGTGGAAAAGACCCGGGCGGAGACTGCGCTGGCAGAGCTGGGGCTGGATCCGGCAATCCGCGGCGAGCGGCTCAGCGTGGAGCAGTTTGCCCAACTTTCAAATCTGTTAGTCTAAAGGAGATGGTCTTGTATGTACTGTCCCAAATGCAGGAGCGAATACAGAAAGGGTTTTACCCGGTGCGGCGAGTGCGGCTGTCCGCTGGTGGAGCGTCTGCCCGCCGAGCCGGTTCCGGACCCGCGTGCGCATATCGAGCCGCAGTTTTTATGTGAGGCTGCCAATGATTTTGAGGCAGAGCTCATTTTGGCCAAGCTAAAGGCAGAGGGGATTTATGCCTTTAAGCGCTATCGGGGATCAGACAGCTATAATAAAATTTTGCTTGGACGTGCTATATTGGGCGTCGAAATCCTTGTGTCAGAGGCGGATATTGAGGAGGCGCAGAACATAGTTCTGAAGCGCGGAATCCCGGCAGAGGAGGAGCCGGAGTGATTTTGCCGAAAGGCGGGACAAGCCGTTCCTGCAGCCGGATAAGCCCTGACAGATACAGGGATTGCGCGAATTTTATGTCCATTGGCAACTCCTACAAACCGGGGAATGACTTTGTTAAAAAATTGTCCAATTTAGATATTGTCAAAAACCAAAATTTGCGATATATTATATCCTAGTTGCACTAGAATCAAAATGAAAAAATACAATACAGGAGGAATTATCATGACTGAAAACAAGTTTGTTTTGAACTGGCTTGAAGAAATGAAAGCAATGTGTCAGCCGGACAATGTGGTCTGGATTGACGGCAGCGAAGCTCAGCTGGAAGCGCTGCGCGCAGAGGCGGTTTCCACCGGCGAGATGATCAAGCTGAACGAAGAAAAACTGCCGGGCTGCTACTATCACAGAACCGCAGAAAACGACGTTGCACGTGTTGAGGACAGAACTTTTATCTGTACCCCCACAGAGGAGGAAGCCGGTCCGATCAACAACTGGATGGCGCCTGATGAAATGTACGCTAAGCTGAAGGCTCTGTACACCGGCTCTATGAAGGGCAGAACCATGTATGTGATCCCCTATTCCATGGGCCCTGTCGGATCTCCGTTCTCTAAGATCGGTGTTGAGCTGACCGACAGTATTTATGTTGTTCTGAACATGGCGATCATGACCAGAGTCGGCCAGGCAGTCCTTGATATCATTGATGGTGATGACTTCACCAAATGCCTCCATGCGAAAAAAGATGTTGACCCGGAAGAGCGGTATATCGTTCACTTCCCGCAGGACAACACCATTATGTCTGTCAATTCCGCATATGGCGGCAATGTCCTTCTGGGCAAAAAGTGCTTTGCGCTGAGAATTGCCTCTTACCTGGGCAAGCAGGAAGGCTGGATGGCAGAACACATGCTGATTCTGGGGCTTGAGAATCCGCAGGGCGAGGTGAAGTACATTGCCGCGGCATTCCCCAGCGCATGCGGCAAGACCAACCTGGCTATGCTGATCCCGCCGGAATACCTGAAGGAAAAAGGCTATAAGGTTTGGACCGTGGGCGATGACATCGCCTGGTTGAGAATCGGTGAGGACGGCAGGCTGTACGCCATCAATCCGGAGGCTGGATTCTTCGGCGTTGCGCCCGGTACCAGCGAAAAGACAAACTTCAACGCGCTGGAATCCACAAAGAAGAATACCATTTTTACCAATGTTGCCATTAACAATGACGACATGACCGTTTGGTGGGAAGGTCTTGATAAGAATCCGCCTGAGAACTGCACCGAGTGGACCGGCAAAAAGGTCAACGGCAAAACCTATGAAGGCAAGCTGGCGCATCCGAATTCCAGATTCACCGCTCCGGCCATCAACTGCCCCTGCATTTCTTCTGAGTTTGAGAATCCCCAGGGCGTTCCGATTTCCGCGATCGTGTTCGGCGGCCGCCGGGCCAAGACTGCTCCGCTGGTATATCAGGCAAGAGATTGGGAGCACGGCGTATTCGTCGGTGCAACCATGGCCTCTGAGACCACCGCGGCGGCGGCGGGTGCGGTTGGTGTCGTAAGACGCGACCCCATGGCCATGAAGCCCTTTGTTGGCTATAACATGGCTGATTACTTTGGACACTGGCTGGAGATGGGCGAGAAGATGGATGCGGATAAGGCGCCGAAGATCTTCCACGTCAACTGGTTCAGAAAAGACGAGGACGGCGAATTCCTGTGGCCTGGATTCGGCGACAACATGAGAGTGCTCCTGTGGATCCTTGACCGCTGCGAAGGCAAAGCTGACGCGGTAGAGAGCCCCATCGGCCTGCTGCCCAAAGAGGATGCCATCGACACCACAGATCTGGATATTACCGCTGATCAGCTGAAAGAACTGCTGAGCGTTGACAAGGCGGTCTGGATGGAGGATGTCGAAAACCAGAAGGAATACTTCAAACAGTTCGGCGACAGACTTCCCGCTGCGATTAAGAGAGAGCTGGAAAATCTGGAGAACAACCTGAAATAATTGCAAAGCCCGGCTTTATGCCGGGCTTTTTTGCTGTTCACGGCGGGCGGCGGACGGCCGCACAGAAACAAAGCTCTCCTGCGCTGGTACAACTCGGCATATAATCTAACAAATTGGAAACAATTTTGTATATCTTTTAAAGGAAAAAGACTTTCATTTTTTCAAATCTGTGCTATAATATAGTAGCATAATATTATCATGTTACCCGTATACCCTTTTGTGGGTGCGGTGTGACGGCAAAAGAGTTGATATTGTATGAAGGAACTTCTGTTTTCAGGCATGAAGAAGCTGGCGGTTATTTTAATTGCAAGTGTTATGCTGTTGGGTGTTGTTCCGGTCGGCATGATTTCCAGACCAACGACCGTCAGCGCGGAGGGTGAATTTCTGCGGCTGTCCCCTGCGGCGGAAACTTTTGTGTCAGCCAAATTGGATGAACAGGGCCTGTCCGGGAGCCAGATTGCCCCGGGCCTGCAGATGGTGGGCGACAGCTATGACACGTATCTGCGCTTTGATCTGTCCAGTCTTTTGGACAAGGACACAGCGGATGTCCATGAGGCGAAACTGCGCCTGGCCGTGGTGCGGGGCGGCGGTGAGGGCGCCGTACCGGTTCGGCTCTGGCTCATGCCGGACAATGCCTGGAATGAGAGCATGACCTATCAGAGCAGGCCGCCTGTGCTGGGAGAGATCAAGCTGGCTGAAACGGCGGTTGACAGCCGAAATGCCCGCAATGCTCTGGTCGAGCTGGATATGACCGAATATGTGAAGAAATGGATTGAGGATGGCAGAACCTCTGTTTCCCTGCATCTGGATGCGTCGGGTACGTCCATTGCGGCGGTGTTTGCGGGGACGGATTATGAGGACAAAGCCTACCGGCCCTGCCTGAAGGTGGTGACCGGTGACGCCGCGGATCCGGATCAGCCGGATCTTGTCAAGTCCTGGCTGGACACCAGTGTGACGCTGGGGGCGCAGACCCAGGAGGAGATATTTGCGGCCGGGAAAGGCCGGGAAACCTATTTGAAATTCCAGCTGAACCCTGCCAATATCCAGGGGGCCATGTATCTGGCCCAGCTCAAGCTGGAGATGCTTGAGGCGGAGGAAGGTGCTGAACTGAAGGTATATCAGGTCAGGAATACGGATTGGAGCCGTGAGAATATTTCCTATGAGGAGCGGCCGCAGGGTGAGGAAATACTGGCTTACAGCACAAAGGTGCCAGAGGCCGGAAGACTGCGGGGCATTGATCTGACAGATGTGATCAATGATGCCTATGATCGGGGAGATACGGCTCTGACACTGCGGATTACGGGCGGCGAAGATGGCCTGGTCACCTTTAAGGCGGAGGGCCGTGACGCGCCGCGGCTGGAGATCCGGGTGTCAGATGATGCCCGCGTGCAGGCCGCCGTGGAGGCGTCGGTTCACGCGCTGGATCAAAATGCGGAGCTGACAGCAATCACAGAGAATCTGCTGGGGGCCTATACAGCTGCGGACGGAACCCGCGCGTCGCTCAGCTGGCGTGCGGCGGACGCGGATACCGGTACGGTTCTGCGGGACGCGGTCAGCCCATCCGGAATAGTCCAGAGACCGCAGTGGTTTGAACCCGCCCGAAAAATCCGCGCAACCGCGGTTATCACATCAGGCGGCTACAGCAGAGAGCGGAGCTTTTTCCTGACCATTCTGCCTGAGGACGCACCCGATTATGCGGACGAAGCGTTCACGGACATGGTTCATATCGGGACGGCGGCAAGTGAAACACAGCAGCGGCTGGAAGCCGCCGGGGCGCCGGCGCGGAGCCGGTGGATCGCCGGAAAGAGTTTCTCCTTCCGCGCGCTGGAAACGGACGGGGCCATGGTGCTGAATCTGGCCTGTGACCCGGATGCGCAGAACTACCTGACCCTTAAGACCTGGGAAGGGGATATTCCGGCATCAAACCTGGTGATTCAAAGTCTGCAGGAAAAGGACGCGGCGCCCATACTGCTCGGCGGAACGGGAGATACGCCGGAGGCTGAGGAGGGTTTCCTCTATCAGACCTATCCGATTCCCAGAGATTACACACAGGGCCGGGATTTTGTCAGCCTCAGGCTTACAAACGGCACTGTTTCAGCGGCAGAGGACACAGAGCCGCAGAATATCTACGGGGCCTATATGACCCAGACGCCATATTTCGACCCGCTGGCCTTTGCGGAGCAGGGGGAAATGGTGGCCGGAAAGACGCCTATGGCTGATACTTCCTTCTATAAATTCCTGAAACGGCTGTATTTGGTGACACAGCAGCCGGTTTGGGAACTCCCCGGGGAAATGCCCCAGGAGCCTCCGGCAGCTGATGTACCGGAGGAAAAGACATATACCTGGATTGACCAGGATACCCATACGGTACTTTTCCGGGATGGAGGCGACCAGATCGCGGTATCTATGCCAAGAGAAGGGGAGTATGCGGAGGTCCACCGAAATGCATTGTATTATGATACCTACAGTCAGGCCCGCGCCCGAAATTATTATGGAAAACTCACCGCTGTGGACTATGGCACCTATCAGGTGTTCCAGAATCAGGAAACCGCCGGTGCGGCAGCGCTTCCGTGGGAAGAACAGAATCTTTCCGGCGTATACCGCGATTTGGTAAGCGGTACCTACTACAGCTTTCTGCGGGACGGGGAGATGGCGGACGACAGCGTATTGCCGGCAGAGGTCCAGCTTCAGGACGGCAAAGCGGCAGTGGTAGAACCGGGTGAAACCATGGTTCTGGCCTTTTTGGCGGATCCCCTGTATTTTTCCGATTGGCGGGTCAGCGGGATCAATGGAAAATCCATCTCTCATGTGAAGCTCACAAGGGACTTGCCCATTGCCTCAGTGACGGTTAAAAATGTGGGGAAGGAACCGGATGCGGAGGAGACGCTGAATGTAGTCTGCGGCATTTATGAGCGCGGGATCTTGGCCGGCATGGAGAGCCAGAGCATTACCGTGGTCCCGGGGCGAGGGGAATATGAGATTGCCTTTGATCCGGAAATTTTGACGGCGCGGCCGGGGCAGACCCTGAAGATTTTTGTGGAGCCGCAGGAATATGGGCCGCAGACCATGACTGCCAAATTTGAACTTCCATAGTCTGGCGGATAATGAACACGGGGAGGAAAAGGTGAATGGCATATTGCAGAAAATGCGGACAGGAAATACCGGAGGGAATGCGCTACTGTACGGCATGCGGCGCGGACTCGGGCATGAACGGCACCGCCGGCGGTTCACGCCGGGACGGCAGTGTCAATTATGAGCAGATACTGGATGCGGAGGACTATACCGCGTCCTTTGATCCGGCGGATATTCGGGATAACAAGATCTATGCGGTGCTGGCCTATCTGGGGATCCTTGTGCTGATCCCGCTGCTGGCGGCGAGGAAATCGCCGTTCGCCAGATTCCATACAGAACAGGGCTTTCTGTTGTTTATCCTCGGCGCGGCCAAGGAAATTGTATTTAAGATTCTGTATACAGTGCTGCGGGGAGCGATGTTCGGTATTGGTGCCACCGCGGTCCACACCTTGAGCTGGGTGGCCAGTATTCTGCTCTTTATCTGGGCGGTTATTGGCATTGTCAACGCGGTGCAGGGGAAGGCAAAGGACCTGCCGCTGATTGGAAAATGGAAACTATTTCATCTGTAAAGAAGATGGATTCACATTTGCCGCAGCAATATAAGGATGTTTTTTATGGAGTAGTTCCAATTAGAAAATGATTTGCTGAGTTCGGCTTTTCTTTTCAGCCGTCTAGGTACAAACAGCAGATGGATGAATGTGTACCATACCATACGGTTTCTGAAAGTGCGGAAAATGTTGTGTTTTTAGAACTGCCCGGAACAGGCAAAACGCACCTTGCCACTGTTTTGGGAAAGGAAGAGAGAAAACATAGATTTTTAATTTACTGCATAAACTGCCACACGCTGATAGAGCAGTTAAAGAAAGCGCACGTGGGACGAGGTGTTTGCTGATGTTACCATTGCCTTGGCAATTCTGGCCAGAGTTTTCCCGCATTGTACAGTAATCAATATCAAAGGCGGGCGTTGCCGACTCAAAGAGAGAAAAGAATACACCAAGCAGAAACAGCACATTGTGAACATTCTTTGTGAACAAGGCAACTGATACATTTTCAATACATGCAAAATTTAATCGCCCTTTCCTTTCATTTTTAAATCGGTCTTGACAGCAAAAATGTCAAAAAATGAAATGGGAGAATCGAAAAGTAAAAAGCCTTGAAACATCAGTGTTTTAAGGCTTTTTTGGCGGAGAAGGTGGGATTCGAACCCACGTGCCCTTTCGGACAAAACGATTTCGAGTGATTTCGAATTATTACACCTTAGGGTGAAATGGTGGTATTTGACAGAAAAAAAGAGAAGTCAAGAGCAGCCGAAAACCTTGATAGCACAAGGGTTTTCGGCTGCTTTTTCATTTTTTTGCCCATTGTGACAGAAACATACGGAATCTGAAAAGTTGGTTTGTTTTTAAAGCTTTTGGAGGGAACTCGGAGGGATGTTGGAGGGAAATCAGGCATTATTTATGAAAAATCTATCATTTCTGAAAAAAGTAAAATTTGCGGAGAATGATGTGGTGTTTGAAACACACCAAAAACGTCACGGCATTGCTGAAAAACCGCGCAGCAAAGGGAAACGGCGATGGAGAACAATAGGGTATTGGGAGCATAGTTATTTAGCCACTGATAAATTCGATTGTTAGAGAGTGATGAAAATATGAGTTACAAAAAGCATTTTGATAGGGAAATAAGGAGTTTTCCGGAGGTCATTGATACGGTGCAAATGATGCAAATGTGCCGGATTGGCAAAAATACCGTCTATAAATGGCTGAATTCAGGAAAAATCAATTATGAACGGTTATTTTCAATTTACCGGATTGAGCGTGACTCGGTTTTGCGATATATGTATCAATTGAGAAATTTGCAGTATCAGGATGAAATCTATGTCAGAAAGCTAAAAAAGTTCTACGAGGAAGAAATGAAAGCGCAGCCGGACGTTCTAACCAATTTAGAGATATCCTTCCTGACCGGATATTCAAAAAGTTGTATCAATGATTGGATTATGTATGGGAAGCTGCAATCCTTGAGCCCTGCTAAAAAGAATTTTGTACCTAAAAAATATCTGATTGCTTTTATGGTCAGCAAGCACGCTGTTACAAATCCAATGAAATCCGATAGGCATAAGGAACTGCTTGAAAAATTTGAAAGCGAGGTTTTGCAAAATGATTGAGTATATTGAACTTGATGGGCTGATGTATCCTAAAATCATTCCAAATTATGACGAGACTGAATTTGGTAAATACGGTCGAATGCGGCTGCAATACCTGAAAGAATATAATGAGGAATTGCTTTTCAGATTGCTTGTTGAAAACAGGTTATACGATTATCTGATTGATATAAACGACCGTACATATCAAATGATAGACGATTTGGAAAAGGCGTATTTTAAAAGATATCCATTACCACATGGCAATTTTATTGAAACAGCGAAACGCCGCAATCAGGCAAGAGCCTATGCGGAGGAATTTGCTTTAAACGAAATAATATACGCTTGATTTCATGGGACAGTATCAATTTTGGTACTGTCCTTTATCGTACAAAAATTAAAAAAGAACGGAGGCGATGTGTTTGGACATCACATATGCAGTACCTTTTACCCAAATAGCAAATAATATCATCCAAAATACCAATTTGTCGGTTTATGAAAAAATGATTTACATCGTGCTATGCAGTCATGCCAATCAAAACAAGGGGTGCTTTCCATCGTATAAGACCATTGCGACCGAGGCCTGTTGCAGTGAGCGTCAGGCGAAAATCATTATAAAACAGCTTGAAAATAAAGGATATATCCTTGTCACTCGGCGGAAAAATAAAAAAGGTAAGAACCAAAGCAATATTTATGAAATTGTTACCGTTGGTGCATCTGATGCACAAGGTGGTGAATGTCCTGCACTACCCGATAGTGAATCTCCTGCACAGGGTGGTGCATCAGGTGCACACGAACTATATGAATCTAAAAATACTAAATCTTTTAACAATATCCATCTATCAATCAGTGAGCAGGAAGAGATAGACGGAATCATAGAAAAATTGGAGCTTGATATTTTTGACAATAAAACTGACAGTGAGCTTTTTGAAGAGGTGATCCGCAGAATGTATGCGGCTCCGTATATAAAAGTTTATGGCGTTGACCAACCACAGCTTGCCGTAAGAAAACGATTAAGAAAGCTATCGTTGGAAATTGTCTGTTCCGCTTTTGATAAATATCAAAAGCAACTGCCTAAAAATCCTTTGAATTTTCTAACATCACTGCTTTATAACGAAATGTGTCAGGCGGAAGCCTTTGATTTACAATGTCAGCGCACGGAGGTGTTTTAGATGCTGAAAAAACTGTGGGAATGGTTTGTTGATTGGTTTCTTGATATTTGCGGCTATACTGCCGCTTACCATCAACTAAACGAGCAATATTCAGATTTGCAGAGCAAATACAAAAAACTGCAAGAAGTGGCAGATATAGCCGGATATGATGATGTGTATGGCTTGAAAATTGAAATCAGCGACCTGAGAAATCAATTGAAGGACGCCCAAAATCAATACTGCACCGCCGTGGAACGTGTCCGGGAACTAAAACTGTACTATAAAAACACGGTTTCGGAATTTGATTTACAGCTTGCAAAAAATGAGCATGAAAAGGAATTGTCACGTCTAAGGCATGAAATCGCGGCGTTGCAGTCCGAAATAGAGCAATTACGGCTTGATGCTAAAAATCCTCTTGGCGCTGGGCGAAAAGAACGCGGAACCGCCGAGGAAGTCGCGCGGATATTGGAACTGCGCCAGTCCGGCAAGTCGTTAGCTCAAATCGCCACCATTATGACCGATGAAACACAATCGCATTGGGGGAAATCCACTATAAGCAACATCCTAAGGCGTACAGGTGATTAATGTACGCCTTATTTTTTTCTTCTGTTTTACCGATGTCAGAGGCAAAATAATAGGCGGAACACACTATGCGAAAGGGTAAATCTACGTCATTTTCATGACGGCAAGCTTCCCCTTTGTGTACACAAAGGGTTTGAATATTGGGCGCTGCCCAAACCCGATATGCAAGAAAGCTGTTTGGCGTATGTGGCATAAAGCATGTTCATATTTCTGGTAATTTGTCAATTGAATATTATGACGAAATATGATATAATTAAAATAATTATTGAAAAGAATTTGATTCACATTATAGCAATAATGAGAAACACATGGTCATATTTGTGTTAATGTGTCAGAGAAAGCTAGACAACAGATGAATTTATCTAAATCCGAACAAGTTTTTTGGCAAATACAGAAGATTATATAGGGAGGTTATCCTTTGAAAATATCAAGGTTGATAATAAAAAACTACAGAAATTTAAAGGAAATCGATATTCACTTAAATGATACAGTAGCTTTAATTGGCGAGAATAACAGTGGTAAAACTAATCTCCTTAAGGCAATAACATTCCCTTTTTTGTCTGAGGAATCAGGGTTTTCAAGCAAGAATTTATCTTGGGCAGATATTAATGATGTGGCGAAAAGTGAGTATTATCAATACATTATTGATAATCAAGTAGCAATAATGGATGGTACGATTTCTTGTGCCGAGTTCACCACACATTTGCCCGTTGTGACTGTTGAGGTGCATTTGAAGCCTGAAAAAACCGAAGGCTACTTTGTAAAAGATTTGAGTTTTTGCTTAGAAAATGATCAGATACAATATGGTCTTAGGTATGAATACAAGCCTTCAAAGGTTGATGATATCTATGGTATTGTAAAAAAAGTTTTGTCTGATGAAACTGGAGCTTTAGACATGCAATCAATAAGCACAGTAAAGATGAATTTGCTACCAACAGAGTGTTACTCATATTCGGTAAGCGTTCCGGGCAAGGGTTCAGTCGCATATGATGTTCTAAAGCTATATAAATATGTAACACTTGAAGCTGAAAGAGATGAATTTTCAAGAACAAAAGAACGCCTGGGTTCAAAGTCACTGGTGAAACTGTTACAGACAGGTTTGACAGATGATGACAAGCTGAAGATTGAAAAAGGATATAATCATTTTTTTGAAGAACTAAAATCTGTCAGCCATATGGACAGCGTGATTAATTGGCAGGATGAGTCTGAATTGGCTGATGCAAAGGAATTTTTCTCACATATTAGAATACTGCCTAATATGCCACCAATGCAAAGCATATTAAACAGCATCCGTTTAGGTTATTCTGACGAGGAACTATCATTACAAGGGCTTGGATATAGAAATCTCATTTTACTTTTAGTTTTAATAAATTCACTCGTAGGAAGACAGATAGATGTTGCTTTTAATGTGCTTGCAATAGAAGAGCCTGAAGCACATCTGTGCATAAATAACATTAGGCTTATGGTGAGCTTTCTAAAGGTGTTTACAGCAAAGAATCCTTCTTCGCAGCTATTCTATTCTACACACAGCACAGAATTTATAAACAAAATGGATCTGAAAAATGTTGTGGTTATGCATGATGGACAAGCGTTTTCCTTTATGGATGAACTGGATAACTCGGCAAGAGATTACCTCACAAAGAATCCAAATCTTGATTTGTTTAAGCTGTTTTTCTCGAAGAAATGTATTCTGTTTGAAGGAATATCAGAAGAAATGCTATTGCGTGCCTATATAGATTCAAGGCAAGAATTAAACGATATAGAATTGCTTTCCTTCCATAAAGGTTTTATTGAGATAATAAAAATCTGGAAAATAATTAACAAGGATACCGGGAATAAGCTGGGAATCATCCGTGATTATGATGCTCAAGAAAAAGCCAAAAAGCAACATGATGAATATGATGATGGAACAACCATCTGTATTAGAACTACTTCTGAGTATACGCTTGAACCAGAGATTGTAAAAACAGGAAATAACTATGATATTTTAAAGAATAAATATGGCGAGATATTTGAATGGAAAGATATGACTCAAGATCAAATGGAAATAGCGTGGAGAGAAGCGAAAGCCACAGATATGCTTACTATCTGCAAAGATATAGTTAATGGAGAACTCTCTGATTTGCAAATGCCTAATCATATACAAGAGGTGTTTGATTTTCTAAAGTAGATTTGAATGATAGAGGTGGTGTGAATATGCAGATTGGTATAGCTGGTGCTGGTGCAGGAAAAACCACTGCAATGGCAGATAAAATAGTAAAACTTCGTGAGGAAACGGATAAAAATAAGAATATTTTCTGCATCACCTTTACTAATAATGCAGTGTCATGTATTGAACAGAAATTACGAGATTATTATGGAATTATTCCGAACAACATTATAGTAAGCACAATCCATTCCTTTTTGTACAGGGAATACATCAAACCATATTATTTTTTGTTGTTTGGAAAACAGTATGAGCGGATATCTATAGCACCATTGCCACAGAATCCAGGATATAAAAACGCAAAGATTAAACGGTTAGAAGAAAGAAATATTTTACATCAAACAGTAATTCCAGAGAGAGCAAAGTGGGTCGCAGTAAAGAAATCGGATGACAGAAAAGCCGTAAAGGAAAAACGAGAGATAATAAAAAATGCATTTAAAGAATACTGTGGTGGAATTTGTATAGACGAAGCTCAGGATATCGATTCGGATATTCAATTAATTATTGAGTCTCTCTATGAAATGGGTATTTCTCTCATTTTGATGGGGGATCCTAAGCAAGACTTAAAAGGACATAAATGTTTAAAAATTCTCATTGAAAAATACAAGGACAGTGTTACTTACATAGGTATATGTCATCGATGCCCTCAAAAACATTTAGTGCTTTCAAATTTAATCGTTAACAATCAAGAGCAGCAACATTCTGATAAGGAAGGTGGGCTTATTTCAATATGTTTTGAAAACGACAAGCCATGTAGCGAACTGATAAACGAAGAGGATTTCAAACTATGTTATATTTCTCAAAAACAAGGGAAGTTCGATACACACAAAATTGAAACTACGAATAATATCCTATTTGCATTATCGGAAGAAATTGAGGGCGAAATGCGTAGGCTTCATCCAGATAAACCGGAACTAACTGTGCTCAGAGCATCGTACTATTACGCAGAACTTCTATTGGGAAAATATTCTCAAACTGATGATAAGATAAAAGCCATGAATGAAGTATTTGGGCACGAAGAACTGAGCAAAAAGGCATACGGGGTAATTATTAATATGCTTTCAGATAACTCCTGTGCACTGGATAATGAAAAAATCCGGCTTAACTCAATAGATAGTATTAAGGGACAAGAAGGTGAAAATTGTTTGTTTATCTTGACAACAGATTTAGCAGCATACATGTTCGGTGAAAAGATGGAAGATACAACAACGAAGAGTAGGCTTTATGTAGCTTTGACCAGATCATTGGACAGACTTACAATTTTTATCACTGCGGAAGTAGAAGCAAAATATAAAAGAAAGAATATTGTTAATTTCTTTGAGAAAATATTAAAGGATTAAATGACAAATAGCCTAAAAGCTGTTTATGTTTTATTAATTAAGACAAGATCTCCATTATGTTTATAATGAGCAAACATTAATTTTTATTAAAGCGGCTAATAAGTTTCTCGTACAAACTTTCTTAACTAAAAGTACACCCAAGCGGACGGCGATTGCTGTCCGCCTTTTATTTTTTACGGAGGTGATCGTATCAAAAAACAACATAATTTAAGGATCAGCGATGCGGCTTTTGAGGTTATAAAAAGCAACGCCGAAAAGATCGAGATGAATATTACCGATTATATGGTAAGCTGCGCAAAAAAACATAAAATTATCATTGTGGAAGATTTAAAGCCATTATGTCACGAACTAAGAAAAATTGGCACAAATATAAATCAGCTTACGCTTTTATCCCATCAGGGAAGAATCACCTGTGTTCAATTATCAGAATTGACCGAGGCGATGAAAAGTCTATGGCAACCACTATATATATTAACCGAAAAAGTAAGACGCAAATAAAAATCCTACATCTATAAACCATAAAAAAACGAAGACCCGGATACAAGCGATTTCTGCTTGCGTCCGGGTTCTTTTTTTGTTCTCAAAATAATCAAATGAAAGACGGTTTTGTAAAAAGTCGTGAAACACAGTGACGGCAAGGGTTTAAGCCATATTACTACTGTAATTTACACTTTAATAATTATAGCATATTAGTACAAAATAGTCAATCTTAACGGACAAATTGATGTAATTTTCTTGAATTTCACCGTCAAAATTCCAGTCAGAGAAAGGACGTGATACCATGGCAAGACGAGGTGAAAACATCTATAAACGCAAGGACGGCCGGTACGAAGGCCGATATATAAAAGCATATTCCATAGACGGAAAAGCAAAGAATGGGTATGTGTACGGCAAAACCTACAGTGAAGTCAAGGAAAAGCTGAATGAATGTAAAGTAAAATGCAAAAATAATAACAGCGTTACATCGTCAAATATCACCGTTTCACAGTGGTTTGAAACATGGCTGGCCGCACAGGGACAACTCAAGGATACCACCAAAATGATTTATTCCTCTTATGCGAAAAACCATATCAATCCAGCTATTGGCGATATAAAATTAAAAGCGCTGAACCGGGATATATTGCAAGGCTTTGTAGACAAAAAGGCGGTTGAATTATCGCCCAAAACTACAAAGCTTATTTTTTCCGCGTTAAAATTGGCGCTGAAAGCGGCAAATGAGAAAAATCTGCTTGCGGATATTTACAGCAATATCAAACTACCCAAAACCAAAGGAAATCAGGTAAAGGTCTTATCTCCGCAAGAGCAGAAACGGCTTGAACAGACGGTTTGTACATCAAACAAACCAAACGACATTGGTGTGTTGATTTGTCTTTACACAGGTATCCGAATCGGTGAATTATGCGGATTGAAGTGGGAAAATGTGAATTTGAACAAAGGAATTATCACCATTTCTCAGACGATCCACAGAGTAAGCTGCAAAGGTGAAAAAGGCAAAACAAAGGTGGACTTTTCCACACCGAAAAGCCTGTCCTCCGCCCGTGAAATACCTATCCCGAAATTCCTTGTAAAGAAATTGAGTGCGCTCAAAAAGCTGGACGGATTCGTAATCAACAGAAATGGAAAATATATTGAACCGCGCACCTACAGCAGGCGGTTCAAAAAGCTGCTTGCCCTCTCCGGCATTGACGATATCAACTTCCACGCATTGCGGCATACCTTTTCCACGAGGGCGCTGGAACTTGGTTTTGACATCAAAACCTTGAGCGAAATTTTAGGCCATGCGTCAGCGACTACCACGCTGAATTTGTATGCCCATTCCCTTACGGAACACAAGAAAAAAGAGATGGAACGGCTGGGTAAAATCTTTGATAGTCCGTCAAAATAGTCCGTCAGACAAGTAAATATGTAGTGATTTCAAGCATTTTCATCTGTTCGTCTTAAAGTTGATTACTTTAAGGCTTTTTTTATTTTTACCTAAAAATGCCGTGTTTTCAGGCGTTAGCGTGATTATTTGACGGTTAATTCAACGGAAATGGGGATTGGAAATGAAAAAAAGCCTGACGCTTTTATTATTGGCATTTATGCTCGTATTTATGCCGGGATGCGATTCATCTGCGCCAACGTCTGCGCCGGAGCAGTCAGCAACATCCGCGCCGGAGCAAACGCCCGCCCCGGAATCAACACAAACATCGGTGCAAACGGCACAACCATCCGAAAACATTGTGCAACCTAACACGAAGGACATCCGTGTCCATTATCTTGACGTAGGCCAGGCCGACAGCATTTTTATCGAACTTGGCAACGGGCAAACCATGCTGATTGACGCCGGGAATCCCGGAGACGGCGGCGATATCGTCTCATATATCCGCAATCTGCAATACAGCAAACTTGATTATGTAGTCGCTACCCATCCACACGCCGACCATATCGGCGGTATGGCAGAGGTTTTAAACAGCTTTACAATCGGCGATATGTATATGCCACGGCAGCCGCACACATCGAAAACCTTTGAAAATCTAATTGATACCATTGAGCAAAAGAGTATCAGACTTCACACCGCCAAAGCCGGAGTGAACATTGTTCAAGGCGATCCGTTACAAATTTCAATCCTTGCACCGTTTTCGGAAAGCGATTCCAACTTCAACAACTGCTCTGCCGTGGTGAAACTGAAATACGGCGAAACGCTGTTTTTGTTTATGGGCGATGCAGAACAGGAGATTGAAGCAAAGCTTTTGAATGCGGATATAGACGCCGATGTGCTGAAGGTCGGACATCACGGTTCTCATTCGTCATCATCGGCAAGATTTATCCAAAAAGTATCTCCCGCCCATGCAATCATTTCCTGCGGCGAGGGCAACAGCTACGGCCATCCGCACAGCGAGACGCTGGCAACGCTCAATCAGAACGGCGTAACCACCTATAGAACGGACGAGATTGGTACAGTTATCGTTTCGGCTGACGCAAATAAAAAGATTACGGTTGATAAAAAAGCGTCCGCAATCAAAGGAAATGCCCCGCCGCATGTTGCTCCAAAAGAGCGCATACAGGAGACGGAGCAACCGACTCAAAACCAAAGTTCTGTTGTCTATCGGACAAAAACAGGTGAATGCTGGCATACGGGCGGCTGTTCGTCATTATCAAAAAGCAAAATTGAAACCACTGTTGCGGAGGCAAAGAGTATGGGGCTTAGGGCGTGCAAACGCTGCAACCCTCCGCAGAATTGAGGGGTATCTTATGAACGTACAATTTAAGAAAAGATTGCGGACGGAGTATATTGACGAACTGGAACAGGCGCAATTTGAAAAGGACTACAAGGCCATGAGCGAGATTTATACGGAAATTGAGGCGTTAGATGGCTTCGACAAACACCATATTGAACAATTTTTCGTTGAATATACAGGCGGCAATACGGTTTGGCTGCCCCGTGAATGTTTGAAATTCTTTAAAATTGCACCGGGTATGGATTTGGTATGTCAGATTTTTAGCGACAGCACTTTCACCATTGAACCGTATGCTTATCGTTTGAGTGCGGACGAATATAAACTCTGTGGCTGTAAACAAGCGTATATCAGGAAAATTACTGACAGTGGCGAATTGATATTTGATGATAATTTTGAACAGTATCTAAAAATAAAACCGGGTTCACTGTTGATATTCAAACTATTTGATGATGAGATTTCGGTACAGATATACAAACCATTATTGGTGTAAAGGGAGGACAAATCAATGAGTTACTGGATCACACTCGTTATCCTGATGGCGATATTAGGAGTTTTGTTTTATCTAATAAAGAAAAAGTATGAAGATATAACTTCGTTGGCCGTTATCATGTCGGTTATGATGGGAATCGTGTTAATGTGGCACGTTGTGGATTTGCCAAACGCCATTAAGGGCGGAAATACCATAGAGGGACAAATTAAGTCTGTTTCGTCACTAACCAGTCTCAGCGTTTTTTCTGTCACATCAGAGGAAACCACAGATACTGTGCTTTACGGAAATCTTGCTTTTGTGTGCAATCCAAAAGATATCTGCGGGGAAAAAACATATAAAATCACGTATCTGCCGATTACGAAACAGATTGTAAAAATTCAGGAAAGCGGTGGGGAGATATGATTATTGATCGATTTGAGGGTGAATTTGCCGTTGTAGAGCTTGATGACGGGAGCTTTGTGAATATGCCGAAAGTAGTGTTGCCGGAAGATGTGCGGGAGGACGATATTATAATTATTCAACGGGACGAGATTGCGACAGATGATAGGAAGAACAATATCAAAAAGCGCATGGATGGGCTTTTTATGGATTGAATGAAAGTATGCGCAAAATACCGTCATATTATATAATTCATGCCGCTTGAAATTGTGCAATATGCTGATTTTTCAAAAAAACTAAAAATTTAAGTTGCCAACCTCCCACTTTTTAACCCTTTATATAGTGAGGGGGTTTTTTTCTGTCTTGAATAAATTATGATATTAAACCGCATGATCCGTTCACCTTGAAAACTGAATACGACATAAAATGTACAATGTTCACAGGCGGCGATGAGCCAAAGCGACAAGTTTAAGTACGCTTGCGATGAATACTTGAAACTTCCCGAAACTCCGTGGTGGAGTGGATTGCGACGAACCCTGTGAACTCAATAATGATACATCTGCCCAGCCACAGTCCGAGCGTGAGAGGGATAAATCCCAAAACCGTCGCAGGCAATGGGGGCAGCCCGGCAAAGCGACCGGGAGAATGCCACCCATGTTTGAGAAAGAATGTGGGGCGGATTCTATGATAATTGCGTAACCGGCAATTTGCATTTGATGTTTAGCAAGAACCAATAGGGTGCGGAAAACCTGATTTGGAGGTGATTGAGTGACAAAACAATACTACAAAACCATGCTGAGAGATTACCCTGATATTTTAAATGCAGACGAATTGATGAAATTATTGAAGATAAGTAAAAAGACAGCCTATAAATTACTGAAAGAAAACCAAATTAAGCATATCAAAACAGGACGAGAATACAGGATACCAAAGATATACGTCATAGATTATCTGATGGCATCTTAATAATAAATATTATTGCAGCGCAAACGTAACAATTAAAGTGCCGGAGATGTCTGGCACTTTGTGACCACCTGTGGTATAATATCATCATATCAGTGGCAGATAATTTGCGCCAAGGAAAGGAGTTTCAATGAATTTTAATGTAACAGGTCATCTGCGGGACAAAAATGGAATATGGCACATGGTGTTGAATTACACCGATGCGGACGGCAGCCGCAAAACGCCGTCAAAAACGACAGGACTTCCTGTGAAGGGCAACAAGAAGAAAGCTGAGGCGATGCTTTCTGAGGCAAGGCGTGATCTGGAAAAAGTACTGCGCGAAAATGCAGAGCGAAAAGACGTAAATCGGATTTTATTTTCAGATTTTATGCTTGACTGGCTGAAAATGACGAAACCGAATGTTGAGGTGATTACATATTCATCTTATCAGTATTCCGTCGAAAAAGTAATCGTTCCGTATTTCAAACAGCGCAAAATCAAGCTGAAGGATTTGAAAGCAAAGGATATACAGGACTTTTACAGCGAACAGGCAAGCAGAGTGAAAAACACAACGATTATTCACTATCACGCGAACATTCATAAGGCGTTAAAGCACGCTGTAAAAATGGGAATGATCGTGTCCAACCCCGCCGACCAAGTGGAAAGGCCAAAAAAGGAAGTGTTTCACGGCAGCTTTTACAGCAGCGACGAGGTGAATGCGCTGTTTTTAGCGGCCAGAGGGCATTGGCTGGAGCTTGCGGTGATGTTCGGCGCATTTTATGGATTGCGCCGCAGTGAAATTGTGGGTCTGAAATGGGATGCAATCGATTTCCAAAACAACACGTTCACGATCAAGCATACCGTTACCAGCGCGACGGTGGACGGCAAGAAAGTGACCGTCGCAAAGGACAGGGCAAAGACAAAATCAAGTATGAGAACGCTTCCGTTAGTTCCCGCGTTTCGGGAAGTTCTGCTTGAAAAGAAGGAAAAAATCAAGCATTACAAAGAGCTTTGCGGAAAAGCTTACTTGAGGGAGTTTTTGGATTACATCTATGTTGACGAATTCGGAAAACGGATCGACCCTGATAACATCACGAGAATATTCCCCAAGTTTTTAAAATCACACAATCTCAGGAAAATCCGTTTCCATGATTTGCGGCATAGCTGTGCCAGCCTGCTGCTTGCGGGCGGCGTGTCGATGAAAGAGATACAGGAATGGCTCGGTCACAGCGATTTTGCCACAACGGCGAATGTGTATTCGCATTTGGATTATTCGGCAAAGCTGTCATCGGCAAACGCCATGCTGAATGGATTAAATTTAACAAAAGAAAAAGCCACCAGTGAGTAAGACTGACGGCCATTTCCAAAAATTGGCGGAGATGCAGAGATTCGAACTCTGGCGCCGCGATTAACGACCTACTGCATTTCGAGTGCAGACCCTTCAACCACTTGGGTACATCTCCATATGAAATTACTTAATTTTATCCTCTGAATTTTCCTCCTGATTTTTCGGAGGGAAATTTGGAGGGAACGAACAAAAAGCTTTGAAACATACAAACCCACAAACACAGTCACATCAAGCGTTTCGACGAATTTGACTTCTCGTGGATACCAACTATTTCGAGTTTTATGAAGTGCGTGTTAAGACCAGTTAGCTTTGTATCAGCTTCTGTCAGTTTTGTCCTCGGCGCAAAGCCGCATAAATACTGGATTTCTCACGCCTAAACTTTGAAAAAACCTGTTGTCACGGGCAAGTTCGAATGAGTCGTAAAATGCGCTAAAATCCGCATTTTTGGAAAGAACTGCGGAAAGAACGGAAAGACCAACACACAACAAGGCAATACACGGACAGTCACACCGGCAAATCTGATTTTGAAAGGTGTATTGCTATGAGTAGCTCAGTTATCAACTGGGAGGAGATTCCCGATATTATCACGAAGGATCAACTTTATCGAATTTGCCATATCAGCAAGTCCACAGCCCGTTATCTTTTACAAAGCGGAAAGATACCCTGTTACTATACTGGTAAACAGACTCGCTGCTATAAAATCAAAAAGGAAGATGTGATTTCCTATTTAGAGGATCGCAAAATCTTCCCGGAGGCTTATGCCGCACCGAAGGGGTGGTATAAGGGCTACTATGAGATCAAAATGGAAATCAATCTTCCGCCGGAAGCCTTGGAAGATATGCACGAGTATTATACCGATCTGCTTTCTCAATATAAAGATGTTCTGACTGTATTTGAAGTTTGTAAAATTACAGGTTACTGTAAAACGTCCATCAACAACTGGTGTGGAAGCGGACACCTGAAAGCATTTAAACGCCATAGTATCAACCATATTCCCAAGATATATCTCATAGAATTTCTTTGTTCGCCCTATTGCCGTTCTATCACACGAAAATCTGACTGGCATATTAAGACGCTGAAACGCTTCCCCTCTTGGCGAAGGCAGAAGCCGGAACAGGGAGGTGCAAGATAATGGCAAGTTTCTTGGAAGAACTGTATTTCGGAAACCTTGATCCACAGGCGAGAGGCTACAGAAAAGACAGCCATATCATAAAAGTGTCCGACAGCATAAATGAACTGGAGAAAAAGCTGACCGAGCGCTTACAGGGTGAAGATAAAGGCTTGTTCCTCGATTTCTGCAATGCTTACGGCGAGCTGATGGGCGATGCCGGTCTTGATTCTTTTGTCGTCGGCTTCCGCCTCGGCGCTAAAATGATCTTCGATACCTTTTGCAGTAACGACGCACCGTTTGAAAGTTTTCTGAAAGAATGAAAGGTCTGCTGAAGCGTAGTTTAGTCAATTACGATTGACTAAACTGTAGTTGACTAATTTTTTCAACATACAACGTGCGATAACCAAAATCGCACATTCGCAAACAGAAACCTCCTTTGGTACAATGACAGTATCAAAGGAGGTTTTGTACTATGGAAAAAACAATATTTGAACAAATGGGCGGAGAATATACACGACAGGGCGATTATTGCCTGCCCAATCTTACATTACCCACTGAAGAAGAACGCCCCATCGGCGTATGGGGACAGCGTAGGCTGAACTACCTAAAGCACCACCGAAAAGTCTTGTATTATAATCTGCTCACTTCCAGCAAGCTACATTCCCACCTCGCAGATGTCGAAGAGCAATCTCAGGAGCTTTTTCTTCAGTTACTAAAGGAATATGCAGAAAAGGAGGGCGTGACAGAACAACTCAAGGCAACTGATCAAATGGGGTGGGTGCAGAGGATTAACAATATTCGAGAGCGTGTAATTGAAACTGTCTATTCGGACGTGGTATTCGTATGAGAAAGCGGAAATACTATCTTCGCCTGATCGATGAAGAATACCGCCTCATCCTTCAATGCTTGCTTGAGTATCGCAATAAGCTGATATCTCAATGTAAATACACTGACGGAATTGATGAACTCATAATCAAATACATAAAATGATAACAGGCACGGGAGTCAACCTCTCGTGCCTGTTGTTACATTTTTATAATTCCGAATTACATTAGTTGCCATCATGCAGTTCTTTATACAGACGATCCGCCAAAGCTTTCATTACAGCTTGATATTTATCTGCATCCAGAAACAGTTGTTCATAGGCTTCTGTGTTCTCCATATAAGCCTCTTGAGCCGTTGTATCAAAAATGCTCGGGAAAATACTACGTTCATAAACTTGACGATCATCCGTCTTAGCCGCTTTTTTGGTTTTAGCATCCTTGCGCATTTTTTGATACAGAGTATCAACCATTACACGGTCTGCATCTGTAAATTCACCATAGAATTCTTCATTGATGCGCTGAATGATTTCATCCAACGGACTGGTTCGATCTTTCTGACCTCCAGCTCGCTTTGGCTGAGTTGGTTTCCAAGAACCAGGTTTACCCTCAAGTTCAATTGCGCCCTCGTATGTCTTTTCCAGACGATAGTATTCCAGTTTGACCCTGTTATCAAGATCAAATGGTTGCACAGGATCAGAGGGCAATAGTTTTGCCAAGTAGGAGCAGAAAACATACTCCTTATGCAGGTCTCTATCGAACATACGAGTAATCTGCGAAATGTAATTATACCACTTCACAAGTGCACGAACTTCTCTCCGGAACTGATAACGCTGTTCCTGATTAAGTTCATTGTACTTGTCCGCTACGGGTTTTAGTGCATTGGATATTTTCCCCTGGGTCAAATTTGCTTTACGTACATCTGGATCAAAATAAATTCCGGAAACTTCTTCAATATCTTCATTTGTATAGACACCAAATCCTCGCAGTGCTTTTTGCGTTGTGTAAATCAAATCAAAGTTAATTTCTTCATCCAAGCTAGTCTCCTGATAAAACTGTTGGAAGGCTTCACGGATACGTTCAATTGGATTCACAAAGTCAAGAATATAGGTATCCTCTTTACCGGGATAAATGCGGTTAACACGGCTCAAAGTCTGAACGGCCTTAACATCACGAAGTTCTTTGTCAACAATCATCGTGTGGAGAAGCGGCTCATCAAAGCCCGTCTGATATTTTTCAGCAACAATAAGAATGTTTCCTTCCTCGTGAAACACCGCTTTTGTCTGGCTTTCCTTTACCCGATTACCATTGCGATCCACATTCATGCCGCTCTCGGTGTACTCTACACCTGTTGGAGCATCTGGATCTTTCAGACTTCCGCTAAATGCGATCATGATTTCTACATCATCATAATTATTGCTTTCGAGATATCGTTTGATTTCATGATAATAGCGTACTGCTGCCAACCTGGATGCAGTGACCGCCATCATTTTTCCACGCCCACCGATTTTCCTCTTTGTGACATCACGGAAAGTCTCTACGATAATAGCCGCTTTTTGCTGAAGATTATGCGGATGAAGTTCCTCATATCGGCGGATAGTTCTAACCGCCTTGGAGGTCGGTACTTCTGGGTTGTCCTGCACATTCTTGGCAATCTGGTAGCACATTTTGTATGTTGTATAGTTTGCCAAAACATCAAGAATAAACCCTTCTTCAATCGCCTGACGCATTGAGTAGATGTGGAAAGGATGGAACGAACCATCCGGTTGAGGTTCTCCAAAAATCTCCAGAGTTTTTCCCTTGGGAGTGGCGGTGAATGCAAAGAAGCTCATATTGCTGTGTTTACCTTGGCTGAGCATTTCCTGCACAAGAATATCGTTTGCCTCGACTTCCTCAATAGCCTTTTCTTCCAGTTCGGCATATTCTGCAAGAGCATCGCTCACATCGGCAAGAGCAGCCTTGAGTTTTAATGCGTTCTGTCCGGTCTGGCTACTGTGTGCTTCATCTACGATTATAGCATAACGCTTACCGACAGCAGACTCTATTTCGTTGTAGATCACCGGGAACTTCTGCAATGTAGTAACAATGATCCGTTTTCCATCGTTGATAGCGTCACGCAGAGCACCAGAGTTCTTTTTCTCATCAATTGTAACGACACTACCCAGCGTATGGTCAAAACTAGAGACAGTCACCTGAAGCTGTTGATCAAGAATACGGCGGTCTGTAATAATAATGACGCTGTTGAAGATTGCATCGTTGTTCTCGTTGTGGAGACTGGCCATACGGTAAGCCGTCCAAGCGATAGAATTAGACTTGCCGGAACCGGCACTGTGTTGGATGAGATAGTTATGTCCAGCGCCATTAGTTCTAACATGATTGACCAGTTGACGCACGACATCCAACTGGTGATAACGTGGAAAGATGATTTTGCTACTGACGGTTTTCTTTGTGGAGCCGTCCGGTAAAGTTTCCTTTTTTTCTGTTCTTTCGTAGTTAATGAACTTTTGCAGAATATCCAACAAGCTGTCCTTCTGGAGAACTTTTTCCCAGAAATAGGCAGTAACATAGCCGCCATCCTCGTTTTTCGGATTGCCCGCTCCGCCATCTTTACCTGCGCCGGCACTACCTTGGTTAAAAGGCAGGAAAGTAGTTTCCGGACCTTTCAGTTGAGTGGTCATGTACACGTTGTAGAGGTCACAAGCAAAGTATGCAAGGATGCGCTTGTTGAAGCCGAATGCAGGCTCGTTCGGATTACGGTCATACTGCCACTGACGCATAGCGTCATCCACCGACTGCCCGGTAAGCTGATTCTTCAGTTCAATCGCCACAACGGGAATACCGTTGACTGCTAGCATCATGTCAACTGTATTTGTATTCCGCTTGGAGTAGTGCCACTGGCGGATACACTGGCAGACATTCTTTTGGTAATTAGTGATAGACACCTCGTTCAACTCAGACTCAGGCTTAAAATAGCACACACGAAAATTGATGCCACGATGCTTAAAGCCGTGACGCAGGACAGAAATCAGACCATCCTGCGTGACGGCATTTTCAAATGCCTTATAAAACTGCCGAACAGGGTTGATCGTACACATCCGCTCAAAGCGTTTCCATGCCATGGGCTGGGTACTTTTTACGAAATCGGTGAGAGTGACGATGTCCAGAAACATATCTTTGCTTTCATCGCTACAATAACCGGCATCCGTTGCCTTTGTCCATCCACCATTCTCAGAAACAAGGTAGGTCTCTATGAATTCCTCAAAGCGTTTTTCTGTTTCGTTCATGGTCACACCACCTTTCTTTTTCCTGTAACAGTTTCAAATATTAGTGATCTTTTATATTTTTCTAATTCCAGCAGTAACTGTTCTTTTTCTTGAATAATTAAATCGATATATTCGCATTGCGAATCCAAATATTCTGCAATTTCTCTTTGTTCTTGAATAGGCGGAAGAACTGTCACTATACTTTTGAAATTATCTTTGTTTAGTTTTGGCTGTGCAGTCGTGTTATTTGCTCTTAAAATCAATTGCTGGCTACAATAATTTCCAATCAAAGAATAATAAGCAAAGTGTTGATTCCATAAGTCTGCATTAGTTTTAACTAAAAACATATTTGGACCAAGCGTTGCATTAAAATCGACATAAGGCATTTCAACAGCTAAACCTGCATATGCGCCAACATTAGCGACAAGAATTTCACCGCCATACAGAGAGGATTTAGATAGGTAGTTGTATGCTTTTTCATCAACAAACACTCCATCATTCGAGAAATCTACTCTTAAGTCAGTTAATCTAACAAGCCGTGCATAATCGGGTTGCTCCCTATAAACAACATTTTTTGCCAAGTCACCAAACGACCCATTTGCTGTGTAATCTGTCAACACAGAAAGAAGCCAGCGAACTGAAACGATGTTATAATGTTTTGGAATGAGCCCTAATTCAGAACTACCACTATCTTTCAACGTTGGGTTAGATCTTATCCCTTGCGTAACTGATATAGAAATCAGCGACTTTTTCCATTTTTTATATTCTGCAATACTGGATTTCGATTCCTCAATAATTGAATCGATTTGTCCGCATTGATTATCAAGAAATCGAACAATAGCATTTTGTTCATCTTGACTCGGCAGCACGACACGAAGCTCTTTCACTTCTGCATAATTTAAACCCTGCCGTACACCGGAACCCATGCCATAAAATCCTTTTTTCAGGTCAAAGGCATGGAGTAGGTAGTACAAGTATTTTGAATTGCTTGTGTCGATTGGGCGTAAGGTTGTATAAGCGGAGGTAATAATACCACGTTCTGTGGTCAAACCTACCCGAAGGCTTGTATGGTCGTTCTGTAAATCTGTTAAACGAAGGACTATATCCCCATCTTCGATAATGTTATAACCGTCAAAAGACGCAGGAAGAAGTCCATCCGGCGAATCAATATCTTTGCGTTTGATTTTGCCGTAACTCAAAGACAGCAGATTCTTTTCCTGAAGATTGCTGTTTTTTTCCTTGACCTGGGTTACAAGTTGATACAAGGTGTGGACACGCCAGTGCAAGGGAACACTGCCTATCCATTCGATGCCGCTATTTTTTGTTTTTTCATAGGTAGTAATCTCACTCATTTTGTCCACCACCCTTTCCGAACAATGCCTGCAATTTTTTCATCAGCACCTTTTCACGGGCCGCAATGCGTTCTGCAATATCAGCTGCTGGTTCAAGTTCTTCGTATTCATAAAAGGTACGAGTGAATGGGATCTCATACCCAGCCTTGGTCTTGCTTTTGTCAATCCAAGCACCCGGACGATAAGGGAGAACTTCCCGTGCAAAATAAGCATCCACATCTTCATCAAGTGGAACACTTTCAGTGTCACGCTTGGAGGTATCGGCTACTGGCTTTCCTTTTTTCCAAATCGGGTTGCCGTCATCATCCAAAGCAGGACTTTCCACTGTAATTTTATTGTAGCCAAGCGATATGGCATCAAGTACTTTGCTTTTGCAAGTCAGCAATGTTTTTTTATCTTCTAAGGTCTTTGTAAAAATTGCACTTCTATATTCGCTATATGCCTGTGTGATCAAATTGCGGCAAGATTCCGTGATATCTACACGCTTATTACCGATAGGACGCCTACGGGCCTCACAGCACTTGCTGGCATCAATCAGCAAAATGCGTTCTCTATGTGTTTCGGGTTTGTTTTTGGATACTATCCAGACATAGGTTGCAATCCCGGTGTTATAAAAGCTGTCATTCGGAAGCTGAACAATGGCATCCAGCCAGTCATTTTCAATGATATACCGGCGGATTTCGCTGGGGCCGCTTCCTGCATCGCCCGTAAAGAGAGAGGAACCATTTTGGACAATAGCCATTCTACCGGTGTCCTTCAATTTTGCAATGCCATTCAGCAAGAACAGCATCTGTCCATCGGATTTTTGAGGCAAACCAACCCCAAATCGACCAGCATCGCCAAGTTTGTGTTCCTTCTCCACATCGGCGGCTTCACGCTTCCAATCGATACCGAACGGAGGATTCGAGATGATATAGTCGAAGGTATAGCCCTTGAATTTATCCGCATTCAAGGTGTCGCCGAACTGCATGTTTTCAGGGTCACCACCACGGATCAGCATATCTGCCTTGGCAATGCCAAAAGTAAACGGGTTGATTTCCTGACCATAGCAGATGATCTCTGCCTCTTTGTCAAGAGCATGGACACGCTCTTCCATACAGGTGAGCATCTGGCTGGTGCCCATGGCCATGTCATAGACAGTCTTTGCAGGAGCATCTTCGCCGGAAAAATCCGCATTCATGGTGAGCAAGTCGCACATCAAGTAAATAATGTCCCGACTTGTGAAGTGCGCACCGGCTTCTTCATCGTAGCTCTCAGAAAAACGCTGAACAAGATTTTCAAACACATAGCCCATATCAATTGCAGAAATTTTTTCAGGATTCATATCTGCGTTATCCGCAGTGAAATCGCTGATAACCTGATATAAAACTCCCGCATCCGCCATACGCTCAATCTGTGTAAAGAAGCCCATGTTAGCCAAAATATCGATGACATTGTCAGAAAAGCCATTGATATACGCTTCAAAGTTTGCCTTGATATTTTCTGGGTCTGCCTTTAAGCGCTCAAAGGTGTACTGACTAGTGTTATAAAACCGGTAGCCGGAAGCAGTACGCAGAAAGCCGTCTTTGACAGCCAGCTGCTTCACCTTTTCATAGGTGGCCAGCACTTTTTCTCTGGTGGGAAGCAAGCAATCATGGAATCGTTTGATTACAACCATCGGCAGGATGACCAATCCGTATTCATGGGGTTTATAGGCACCGAAGAGGCTATTTGCCACATTCCATATTAAGTTTGCTTTTTCTTGAATGTTTACTCCTACGACTTTGATCTTATCGTTCGAATCCATAGTCTCGCTCCTCCCTGATATTCTTCGAGATTTCGTTGCTCTTTTCGATCAGCCTATTTGCTTTAATGCCGTATCTCCGCAGTTCTCCGTTCTCCTCTACAGTATCGTGAGATGCGGAGAAAATGCAGCGACCGCGCAGCACATCGAAAATACAATGCGGCATATCTTTGATAGCATCACAAATGCCCTGTACAGCAAATTGATAATTGTTGGGTGGTTTCTCTTCTAAAGCTAAAAAAAGACTTATTTGCTCACTGAAGACATCAACAACGTCGCCAACGGCTAAAAACTCATCTACCTCTTCGGGGATTTGTTCTACCCATCCCCGGAGCTCATCCATCGACCACTTCGTTTCCATGAGTTCCAACAATCTCTGGTGGTGATCGTAGGCCTGTTTTAATCTCGGCCTGCACTTCATGCCTTCTTTAATTCTGGGGATAACCGACTTGTCGTCCAGATCCTTTTTCAGCACCGTTAGGCGTCTGTCTTTGTGTACTACCGGAAATCGCTTTCCATCAGAATGAATGATATCAAGCATGGCATTTATCGCATACCGCTGAATGGCTTCATCCGTCACCACAATCGAAGCCATCGGGAAGTATTGATTGGCGGCATTAAACAAGCTGTCTACGGGATCTACATATACAGTTTCAACCTGAGTGGCATCCAATGTTTTCAGGAAGGCGCCACAAGTCGTTTCTGATGAGTCTTGTAGAATATCCAGGCAATAAACCTCGCCATCCCAAATACCCAAAACAGCGGGGTAGACCTCGCCATAAAATGCTACCTCAACAATGCTAATAATGTGCGGAGTCCTGACCGGCGGCAACAAGCACTCACGATATTGTATCCTTCGCCGCATTATTTCACCGACTGAAGCTGTTGAAGCCGGAACCCCATAATGCTGACAAACCTTTTTGTATGAGAATTGGAAAGTACCATCAGCTAAGGCGTCTGCTAATCGATTCGTAAACCTGCATCCCTTTTCTCCAAATTCTGCAGGCTCAGGAAAAACACTTTTTCCGCAATTGTCGCACCGCAGATAGCGTTGGTGAAGAAGCAGATCAATAATTTGGAACTTCGTGTGATCCTCATCAAGCCATATTAAGTCCTTGAGTTTACGATCCACAATCTTAGAGCAGCGTGTCCTGATAGATTGGCAAGCAGGGCAGGGCAGTTTCTCTCCTTCAAAGTATCTGCGATGCACCACCTCTAAGTACGCATCGTCACCACTACTCTCTAATACCATGAGGTTCGGTATGGCAAGCCATGCGGTCTTGGTTTTTGATATATCACGTTTAGTATATAGTTTTCGTCCCAAGGCATACCCCTCCTATCATATTCATTATACACTATTTGCCACCAAAAATCAAATGTTTTCCAATATTATTTAATTTTTATTTTAATTTGCCACCAAGTTCCGAACACTATAATTTTTCAAAAATAGAAATCAGCTATATAATGGTATTGTAAAAAAGACGAGCTTTCCAGTTCATCTCAAAAAGCTGCACAGCCGAGGAAAGTCTCGTTCTTAAAACCGATATAAGCACAGAACGGAGTATTTTAGGAGGTGGTGCCTTATGCGCAAATAAAAAGAGCGGCAACCTGCTAGCACAGATTAACCGCTCATTCGTAATATGTATGTTTTTAAAATATCATGTGGAGCTTGCTCAGTCAAGCAGAAAGGAAATAAGTATGAATAAACATTTTTACGTTAACAACAATCAGACATTGAACCCCGGCCTTCACCACGAAGTCCATACCCAGGAGCACGCCACTCAGCTTGGCATCCGTAGCGCACAGTATGTTGGCTATTTTGCAAGCGAAGTGGAAGCTGTTGCTCAGGCAAAGAAGATTTATTTTGATGCGGACGGCTGTGCAACCTGCTGTCCGAAAGCACACAGGGGGTAATTAATATGGCACGTTCTTCTCATCATGTCGTTCACAACTCCAACGGAGGTTGGGATGTTAAGCGTAGCGGCTCTCAGCGCTCCAGCGGTCATTTCACAACCAAGGAACAGGCTGTAAACGCCGGAAGGCAAATCAGCCGAAATCAGGGCACCGAGTTCGTTATCCATAGTATGAACGGACGTATCCAGTCCGCAGACAGCCACGGCAATGACCCTTGTCCGCCGAAGGGCTAATAGTGGGAGGTGAATGCGATGGCTGTACATCATGGTGGTAAGGTCGGTAAAGCGGGAAAAACTTTAGCGTCCAAAGGCTCATCCAAGTCTGCAAAGAGCAAAGCTGGAAAGACTCTTGCAAGTCACAAAGCAGAAAAACATTAAGAATGAGGGCACCTATGCTGTTGCATGGGTGCCCATTCATATTTGATAAAAATAGTGCTCATTTATTCCTCTGTATTATAAAATTCATCTAACACATAGGTTCTAACTGGTGTTATGTAGAGTTCATATCGTATAACTAATCTCACCAATTCATTGCCGTCAATAAGAGTAATCGGCGAGCCTTCTCTGGCGGCAGTTTTGGCGGCGTTTGTGAATCTTCCGTTGGTAATAAACACACCATAATCAGCTTGATACTTATTCATTGCTCCCAAGAATTGATTGATCTCAGGTTCGGATACAGGAGCAATGTTGTATCTCTTGCATTGAATAACAACTCTTGTAGTTCTGAAGTCGTTGACATCAATGTGATAACCATATCCATCGATTCCGCCGTCATTACTGATTTGAACACCTTTTTCAGTAAATTCAACACCCATACGATTTAACAAAGCTCTTGAGAAAGCTTCGAACTTCTTAGGTGACATCTTTGCGATAGCAGCAAGCAGATTTTCCTTAAAATCATCTTTGATTTTTTCTTCTGCTTGAGTTTCTTCTTCATTGTCGCTAACATTAACAGTTTTATTCTTTTTGTTGTTTTGGCTAAGTGCTTCCCAATGTTTCTTTGAGGGTTCGATTATTTCTTTTTGAACATCAAGCGTATCTACGTCAAGATACAGCCCTTTTTCGGTCAGTGTAACGGGAGAGGAATTCGTATATGTCAGTAGACCATTAAAGAACAAATCCTTAATGGCAAAGTTAAATTTGAAATTAAACTCTTTGTAGGTATTTCCTGTTTGTTTGGATTTCTTTTCAAGCACAGAATATTCGGCAATTTGGTCATCCATATCAGCAATACGCTCTTTGATTTCAGAACGCTCTAATTGACCGCCTGCTTCTTGTAATACTTTCAGAATAGGCTTAATCAAGTATGCGATTTTGCCTTCTGAAGATAATGTCTTTAAATTCATAATTAATACCTCAATTTTTATATCTCAAACCAAAACTTCCCACTTGCCATAGCGTTTGCCGCTTGCACGACGGATATAGTTTTTATCCTGAAGCGACTTCATAATGCGCTTGATCGTAGCAATAGATTTTCCGGTTGCCTCAACAAGCTCTTGTTGTTTCATTGTCGGATTCTTTGCGACCAATTCTAAAACCGCAAGTTCTTCTAAAGAGCAGTCTAAAGTATCAAATTGACACTTTGAAACTTTAGAATTGATACTTTTGGAAGTGTTTTCATTCACAAAATCAACGTGCATATAGCGGTTCTTGAGCTCGTGGTTTGTACCGAGCAGAAGATTTGCGAAAAACAATTCCAAAAATTTTGTGGTGGAATGAATGCCTTTCTGCAAATCGTTATAGTTTGCTCGAACCAATGCGTTGCGGAAATACCAAGAGTTTTCACGAAACGCATCGTTATTGACACGGAATCCAAAGGTTTTCATATATTTAATCATAAACACGGCGGTAGCCCTTGTGTTGCCCTCGCCGAAGGGGTGAATCTGCCAAATGTCGGAAGCGAATTTCGCCAAATGCTTTACAGCAGCATCTACGGACAAGTCTTCGTAAGAAAATTGCTTTTCGGTGGCAAAATCATAATCCAAAGTTTCCTTAATGCTGTTCCAATCCGCATATATAACCGTATCGCCGTTCAGTACCCACTCTTTCTTTGTTATGTTGTACTGTCTGACCTGACCGGCGTGACTGAACACGCCCTCGAACAGCCTACGGTGAATGGTGAGCCATTCCACAGGGGAGAATTGAAAGGCTTTTTCTCCCAAGAGCTTTGTGATTCGGGCTGAAACGATATCCGCCTCTTTGGTTTCGTTTTCGGCTTCGGTGCGGACAGTGCGTTGTTCGTAATAGCTGTGAATACGCTTTTGCGCCTCATCGATGGTGATATTGCCCTCGATATGCTCCTTGGCAGTATCCAGCAAATATTCAGAGGTTTTCAGCCCATCAACCGCCTGCAAGCCGATAGCAGTTTGCCAAGCTTCACTTTTTTCAGCTTGTTCGGGTTCGCCCTGCTTTATATATTCTTCAAGTTCAAATTGCCAATTCTTATCGGGCATATTTGCACCTCATTTCTTTTCGTTCATTACTTCTTTTATAGAAAGAATGTACCATTTTTTAATGTAAGAATCATTTAATAACTGATTGTTAGCCCCAACCAAGGATATAAACAAATGTGTCAATCCATCCCACTCTTTGATGTCTCCCGGAGGATAAAGAGACCACTGTAATTGTTCTAAAGTCCAGTTGTTTTTTATTGAATTATGCAGCATTGATGTAGTTGCATAGTTTTCTTCGCTATCAGCACCGCCTAATGCGATTGGATAAATATGATCTAATGTAGGGATGAGTTCCCAATATGCATTATGGCATTTATCCATTTTCCAACGAGGATGATAAGGGAAATCATTCGGAAGATAAAAAGAAATTACTTTTAACAATCCGGGATTAACCAAACGATCTCCGCTATATCTATCTATAAAACCATCTTTAATGCATTGTTTTATTTTTTGTGTATCTGTATATGTTCTCTTTGAACGATCTAAAAAGGAAAAAGGATATTCATTGTTGAGAATTTCTACAGCCTTTATACTATTTTGATTCAATAATTGAAGTGCAACTTTCTCAAGTGTATCTGTTTTCAAATGATTATATCCTCCCAATCAAATTAATGCTTTGTAAACCTGCTTGAACAATTTACAGTTCTTCCGTCTTAAAGGTTGTATATCCCTCATAGTAGTAGCTATGGTCGATGCCTTTCATATAGACTTCACGACTATTAATGTCATCGGTCAAGGCATTTTTGAGCAGATGTTTAATTTCGATATCCTTTATCGGACTGCGCTCCATAGCTAAAAGATAATCTTCTTTATCAACCTTGCTCCAATCAACGACCTTGTGAAGTTCGGTTTTGAAAATGAGATCCAGCCAAATACGGGTACTGCGTCCGTTACCCTCACGGAAAGGGTGGGCGATATTCATTTCCACATACTTCTCGACAATCTCATCAAATGTAGACTGCGGCATTTTGTCAATGTTTTCAAGCGCCGCTTCCATATACATCACCGGCGCAAAACGGAAATTACCTTTTGCAATATTCACCGTTCTGATTTTTCCGGCAAAGTCGTAAATTTCATCAAATAGATATTTGTGAATTGCCTTGAGCGCAGAAAACTTCCCGGCTTCTAATTGAGCAAGAATTCCGTTTTCAAAAAGCTCAAGAGCTTTTTTCTTACTGATTCGTTCTTCCGCACGGGCAAGGTCGGCAGAGCTTGTCAGCCCTAATTTATTTTCAAGTGCCATACTGCACCTCCGTTATATAGCATATCGGTTTAAATATTGTATATTGAGGGTTTAACCATACGAAAATGATTATACTATGGTAGCAAGATAAAGATTTTCTCTATCAACTAATAACTGTACTGGTTTATTATATAGTTCGTTTACTGTATCAATGTTCTCAATAAAAGGTCTTATAGAATTGCTTTGATGCTCGATTAAGGAACTCATCTGCTTTCTCAGTTTGCCGGCATTTAATTCATCTAACTTGTCGCCTGCCGTAATCAATGCTTCATCAGCCTGTCCTTTGCTAATAACCGGAATTTTCTCTACGAACTTGCCAACAGATGTGCTTGCCTTTGCAATGCCTTTCAGCATTGCTGACTGTACGGAAGTTGATGAATAACTTTCTATTTCATCATAGCACTTCGTATATAACTCTCTGGAATTAAGAGAATATGTATCCAATTTATCTGAAATTCTCGTTAAGTAATCTGCGTCAAAGTTTCCTAAGAGCATTACTTCTAAAAATGACGAGAAGCCAAGTAAGTATAACGCAAGCTGATAATCCTTGAACTGGTCTTGAACCGCCTGTAATTGCTTATTTACCGTTTGGTCGCTGTGAACGAAAGATTTCTTATTAACCTTTGCGATTATTTGCTCACGGTAGAAAACAATTTTCTTTTCTGCTTCCTGCCTTATGTCAAGAACTTTTATATGGTTACTGTTCTTGTACATTTCATTGTTCCAGTTGTATTTGTAATTGCTAAATACATCAAACAGGAAATTCAAATTACCTTTCAAGTCTGCTTTCTCTTTCTGAACGAGAAAGTCCATCATTTCTTTCTGCATATCCTGAATAGCGTCAAGTTTCTTTTCGATATTTGCCAACGCTGCTGCCATAAATAGCATAGTAGGGTCGCAGGCAAGAGGTGTCATTTGTGCCTGACCGCCACCAACCATACCGGTAGAAGTCTGCAATGAGCCAATGAAGTTATTTGTTCCTTTCATTTGGAACATTGTTTTGCCGGCAGTATTGACATAATATATTCCGCTTCCTCCAGCCCCACTCACTGCCGTTTGAACGGCTGTTGCAAGTGGCTGGAACGCTGTTCCGTATGCGGTAAGCCTTGAAATTGGTAACGGTGTATAGTTTGACACACCAACCTCAGACTCCTGCAACATCGTATAGATAGAAGCGTCGCTCATCATTCGTAATATTGCATTATCTTTATTTTCTTGAATTTTATTGTTTAGACTAAGCATATCACCCATAATGTTCACCTTTTATAATAATCTAGAAAATTTACCTGCCGGAAGAGAATCAAGCACACCGTTTTCAAATAATTCCACAGCTTTTTTCTTACTGATGCGTTCTTCCTCACGGGCAAGGTCGGCAGAACTTGTGAGTCCCAATTATTTTCAAGTGCCATACTGCACCTCCATCATTGTTGATTATGAATCTCCTTTAAATCCTCGATAGCGAGCACAGGATCCATTGTGTGAAATATCATATAATTGCGTTTCATTGTTAGGGCAGGGGCTTGCTTATATATTTTTGCGCTGTCCTCGCTGCTGTAATAATGCCAATAGCGGTAGATGTAACCGATCCAGTACAAAATGTCGGTATCGTATATTTCACCGTCTGCGGTTAACAAATCGCCTGCGGCAGATACAATCTCCTCAAGGAGATATTCTTCGCCTGCCCACTGCATCCGATTATACTCGGAGTCAAGCGCCTTTGCGGTATCGGAGGTCATAAACGCCTTTGCAAAAGCGGCGCTGCTGTATTTTTTTTCGGCAGATAATTCAAACAGCCTGCCTTGAATATCACATAACTTTAGCTGTAATTCGTCCATTATTGCCCTCCGTTCTTCGCCTTGTCGAGTATCTCATCGAAGAACAAACCCTCACGGCGATAATTTCTGCAAATATCATTGGCAAGGGAGATTCCCTTTGTTCTGTTTTCTTCGGCGGTATTCTTTATAAATAGTCTTTCAAGGTAAGAAAGATTGATTTCGGCTTCAATACGAACCGCATCGCAGCCCTTTTGAGAAACCGCCACATACTGCTTGCCGAGTTGAAGCGCAGAAAGACTGTGAATAAGCGCCGTATCGGTTACGTTACCAACAAAGAAATTATCAATCACAAAAAACATACGATCGTTCGCAATATTACCGATAATTAAATCCTTATCTACGGTCATATCACGGTATTTGTTATAGAAATCAGTACCGTTTATTTTTTCCATTCTTCCCCGGTGGTATGCCACAAGCATTGCCCAGTCAATATCGGCAGGGACTTCGATTTGAGCGAGCGTATCTGTAGCAATGGAAACGACATAGAACTTAGATTTCTCATAATCGCAAATCAGGGTGAGCGCCTGACCGGGATCGGTTCCCATATAAAAGCCTTTTCCGAAGTCGCACTGTTTTCTGCTTTTCGGCTCGATTTTGCCCTCAATTCCTGATTTTGAGCCGTGATAGAGAAGCAATCGGTTTGGTTCCGGCTTAATCGCTTCTGCTGCCTCAGAAATCTTTTTCAAAGTCATATCATAAACGGGAACAGACTTTTCCCTACATAAGTCATACATTTTAGACTGCGCCAATTTGTTCGGCACAGCACGACCGTTTTCCCAGCGGTTTACGGTTGCAAAGGTAACATTCAGTTGCTCTGCAACCTCGGTCTGACTCATATTCAAATAGGTTCTTATCTGTTTAATAAGCGTCTGCATGTGCCACCTCGTAATTATAACATTATTTCTATTTTATATTATATCTAATGTTATATTCTCCGTCAATAGATTTTGACGAAATACCGGGACTTTATCATAAAAAAACAAGGCACAGCAGGCGGATTTTGATCCGAAAGCTGTGCTTTATGCTTAATCTTTCTTTTTCCTATTTGGGAAGCTGGCTTCCAACCATGCCTCAAACTCGGACAGCGTAATTTTTCCGTCGGTGCACTCGTCCCGTTTGGTCATCGCCTGATACTTCCACTTTTTGAAATCAGGCTCTTTAATTTGCCGCACACGCACTCGTGCGGCATAGCGTTTATAATACTTCTGATAGAGCGGAATGGCGGCGTTGTCCGCCATTTTCTTTTTGTAGTTTTCCTGCGCCGCAAGTTCCTGACAGTTTCGTGTTTCGCCCTCTGATACACGGTCGCAGTAGTTTGTATCATAGTTGCCTTTCATAATGAAATATCTGCCGCAGCGCTTGCATTTGCGAAACCGAACAGACTTTGTAAGCATCTCCCATAACTCAAACATCAACATATCTTCTATGGATGAGCATTGAAATCGTGTCAACGGCTCGCAGGGCAATACAGAAATGGTCTCGAGATCTTCCTGTAGAATACGGTGTTCTACGCAAAAATCCCGCAACTCATCGTTTTCATATTTCTCGTCTATAGGTTCAATAAATTGCGCTGGACTGAAATAATTGCCGAGAGGATTTTGCCCTAATTCGGGATAATCAAAAATGTACTGATACTCATACCGGGCAGTGCAGTGATTTGCTCTGCAATACAGCGCATATCGCTGATTGGCGCTCAGATTTTTCAAAACAGAGGGATAATATTCCTCGTCAAAAACAAAAGTAATCAATTCCATCAGCCGTGTTTGAAGGGCTTTCAGGTATGCAAGATACGCTGAAAGCTCTTTTTTTGTACGCTTTTTCAAAAACGGCGGGAACAGCATGGTGTACAAAGACGAATGGATCACAGGCCGAAAGTGTTTGACCGTTTCCGCAAGGCAGAGGTAATCAAAAACCTTTTGTTCCGCTTCCGATTCAAATGGAATCGGATCAGTTTCACACTCCTCTTCAAAGGTCAAATTTCCGTTATCAAGCCCTTTTTCAAAGTCGGCATAGAGAAAATTTAAAAGCCCTTCGCCCAAAGGAAAGTCCACGCTGCCGCCGCTGAGGGGAATGAGTCTGCCCACCTCAATTTCGCTTTCATCGGAATCTAAATCGGGATTTGGAACCATCTGCATAGACGGAAAGCATTCAAAATTGGGAGGGAACATATCGCAGACATTCATATAGTTTTTTAATTCTTTATCGCTTTGATCGGGCGGTATAAGAAAGGAATTTCTTTCCTCGCAGGCAAGTTCAGAAACGGAGGAAAACCGCTTTTTCGTGATACTGCGGCTGGCGGCATCCGCCTCGGAAAATTCATAGCTTTCCGGCATGGCAATAGAAATGCTTTTTTGCTCCGCATCGCACCATACCAAATTTTTCATCTTTCCCCGAAGCTCTTCATTAGCGAAATCAAGGACTTGAAACGCTGATTTTTTATCCATACGCTCACCTCTATTTTTAGAAAATGTCGAATCAACATATATTAGAAAATTCATATCACTGCAAAGAACATTGTACAAAAGTATTGCCTGAGTGTCAATACATGAATATAATAAATTTGAAAATTGAGATTTTTAAAAACTAATTTTCTAAAAACTGAATAACCCGATGAAGGAAATAAACCGCCAAGATCTTACCGTAGGGTAAGGGAGCGCCTGAGTTTTTACAACTTGGGACTGCACAGCGCCCGCCGACAAGCGGGAGTGCCTGTAGGAATCCGAGGGTACAACGGCGACGGATAGCGGTAGCACAGGATTCCTCAGCCGCTATCTGGGCTTACATAGCTGTAAAGGAGGAATGGAAGCTATGAAAAAGACAGAGTTAAAAGAACTCTACAAAATGATGTTCCCAGATTACCCGGATATTGTAACTGTAAAACAGCTTCGTGAGATGCTCGGCATTAGCCGACCGCTTGCTTATAAGCTGATAAACGACGGTTATATTCAGGCGGTCAAAATCGGAACATCGCTAAAAATCCCCAAGGTCAGCGTAATCCATTTCGTGACCGAAGAAAGATTGGAGGTGAAAAACAGTGCCTGAAATACCCCGGCTTACCCCAACAACGCAAACGCTGTAACCGATTAATCGAACGGTTGTGTGCCAATTACGATGACGGTAACTGCCTTTTACTGGACGATGGAGAAACCCATATTTGTCCGCAAACAATATCCTACTCTTTGCTGTGCAAATATTTTCGCAGTGCGGTTTTACCCGCCGAAAAAGAACTGCACGCAGAGATTTTCTGTGAGCGTACTTATCGCTGTACGGAATGTGGTGCGGTATTTGTGCCAAATTCCAACCGACAGAAATACTGCTCCGCTTGCGGCAAGCGAATCCATAGAATACAGAAAACCGAGAGCGAGCGCAGACGAAGAAGTGGACAGTTCGGCACTAAAAAAGCCTGATAAATCAAGGTTTACAGCCGCTGATTTAAGGTGGTAAGGGTGTTATTACCTTCATCCTTAAAATCAGAGGTCAAACCGTCCACAAACAAATTGAAAGGATTGTACTTATGAAACGAAAACTGATTACCGTTGATGCAGAAACATTGCTGTCCACACCTATGAGCAAGACCATGTTCATCATCGATGAGCTGATTCCGCAGGGCGTAAATGTTCTCAGTGGTGCAAGCAAGATCGGTAAAAGCTGGCTGATGCTGTGGCTTGGATTACAGGTATCACAGGGGCTTCCTGTGTGGAATCTTTCAACCAAACAATGCGATGTGCTGTACCTTTGTCTCGAAGATACACAGAGGAGGATAAAGGACAGGCTTTTCGAATTAACCGATAATCCGCCTCGCAATTTTCATTTGTCGGTAATGTGCGGCTTGATTGGGAATGGTCTGGAAGAAGAAATTATCAACTTTTTGAGCGACTTTCCGAAAACCAAGCTTGTGATTATTGACACACTCCAAAAGGTGCGGGATTCCAAAGGCAGCGCCGGCAAAACGGGAATGTACGGCAACGATTACAATGATATTTCCTCTATTAAGCGGATCGCCGATGAGCATGATATTTCCATTATCCTTGTTCATCATCTGCGCAAGCTTAAAGACGGAGACGATCCGTTCAACGAGGTTTCGGGTTCTACCGGAATCATCGGTGCGGCAGATACCAACTATGTGCTCAAGCGCAAACGAAGCGGTAACGCCGCAATGCTTCTTGCCTGCGGGCGTGATGTGGAGTATCAGGAACTGACCTTACAGTTTAACAATCTTATATGGGAGCTTGTGGAACGAAAAAACAGCGAGGACATTCACAAGGCAGAGATTCCGAGTTTCCTTTTTCGGGTAGTGGAATTTATGAAAAACCATACCGAATGGGTTGGGACAGCCACCGAGCTGATCGCTGATATGGCGGAAACGGAAACCACGCCCAATGTGGTAACCAAATATCTCGGACAGTTCTCAAACGAGGTTCTTGAGCCTGCCGGCATTGAATACCGAACCAAACGAACGGGACAAAACCGGCTCATTAAGTTTATACGAAATGACGGCGGTGACGCAAATGACGAAGAAAACGATATATAGCAAAAAATGTGTCACGGCTGTCATAGCTGTCACAAATTTAGAAAAGGAGTGAGATTTTTATGCGAAATAAAGCACTTGGAATCAATGTGCGGGTAACGCCCGAAGAAAAGGAAAAGCTTTTGAAAAATGCAGATTACTGTGCACTTTCCCTGTCCGAATATCTACGCAGATTGGGGCTCGGCAAGAACATTCAAGCTACCTTGCGAGAAAAAGATTATCGTATTTTTCGGAAGCTAAAGCAGTTAAAAGCAGATTGCGAACAGCTTGAAAAGGGCGAAATCGCCCGCAGAATTGACGAAATCTTAAAAGAATTGCGATAGCTGGAAATAACCTGCACTATCGTAGCGAGCAGACTGTTTGTGACCCCACACGCCACAAACAGTAAGTCTCGTTAGGATGTATCCTAAAACCTCTATGAGAAAATCAAACAAACGAAAGGAACGTTGATATGAAAACAGATAATCGAAAAAGAAATATTCCCATTCGGGTTTGGCTCAGCAAATCGGAAAACGCCGAACTGAACCGCAAGACGAAAATTACCGGACTGCCAAAATCAACCGTGATAAGAATGCTGCTTAATAATTACGAGCCGAGAGAAAAACCGGATGCAAGATTTTATGACACGATGCGTGAGCTGTCCGCTATCGGCAACAACATTAACCAGCTTGCGGTGAAAGCAAATGCGCTCGGCTTTGTCGATGTACCGATGCTGAAAACAGAAGCGTTGCGCTGGCACAAATTTCAGGCGGACATCGAAGCGGTGTTCCTCCGCCCCAGTCAGAGCAATCTGAAATGGCAATAAAGGAGGAAAACACAATGACAACACGAAAATCTGATTTTACACTGCCTACGCTGGATGATTTGTTTTCCACACAGGCAGAACGGGATGACGCAAAGCTGGAAAGAGTCAAAGACATTCCGCTGTATGAGCTTCACCCGTTCAAGGATCATCCGTTTAAAATTCAAAACTAATGAGGAAATGAAACGACTGATTGAGAGCGTTAAAAAGTTTGGAACCATTACGCCTGCGCTGGCTCGACCATTGCCCAAGGGTGGGTATGAGCTGATCTCGGGACATAGACGGCTTGCAGCTTGTCAGGTTCTTGAAATTGAAACAATGCCGGTTATTGTCCGTGAAATGACCGATGATGAAGCAGTTATCGCAATGGTGGACGCTAACCTGCAAAGAGAACATATTTTACCCAGTGAAAAGGCGTTTGCTTATAAAATGAAATTAGACGCCATAAAACATCAAGGTAAAGCTTCTATGCAAGTTGCAGAGAAGTTACTCAGCGTAGAAAAAGTGGCAGATGACGCAGGCGAAAGCAAAGACCAAGTTCGCAGATATATCCGCCTGACCTACTTAATTCCTGAATTACTCTCTATGGTAGATGAAAACAAAATCGCTTTTAATCCAGCGGTGGAGTTATCCTACTTAGAACCATCCGAACAGCGGGTGTTGCTAAACGCAATGGAACTGAACGACTGCACACCATCCCACGCACAGTCAATCAAGCTGAAAAAGCTTTCACAGGAGTGTGTGCTGAATGATCAGACGATTTATGAAATTCTTGCAGAGCAGAAGCCCAATCAGCAGGAACAGTACAAATTCAAGCGTGAAGACATCCGCAAATATTTTCCCAAAAACTACACGGACAAGCAAGTCTGTGATACGGTCATCAAGCTGTTAGAGCAATGGCAGCGCAGGCGAGAGCGGGACAGAGATTCCCGCTGATTTGAACCGGCAAGTGTCTGCAAAGGAACAAATTGCACAATGGAAAGAACTGCACTGGCAGGCTATGATATTCCTGTCGGTGCAGGACTGTCCTGTGTATTGCAGAAAGCGTTGCTTTCTGCCGTGAGTTTTGCCGGAAAGAGCAAAACATCACAATATTACAAGGAGGTAAAACAATATGGTATCAGGACACCTACAGGTGAAAAAGGGATACTACTATGTCGTGCTCAGCTATTACGACAACCGAAACAAACGGCACGTCAAATATGTATCCACAGGACTTCCCGAAAGGGGAAACAAAAGAAAGGCACAGTCGGAACTCATACGCATACGCAATGAGTTTGAGCCGCCGCAGGAGGTGGGAGAGCTTGCTTCCGATATGCCTTTTGCGGATTATCTGCTTCAGTGGCTGGACATTGTAAAGGTGCGTGTGAAAGCGACAACATTCAGTTCCTACGAAGCGATGATAAAATCGACTATCGAGCCGTACTTTCGCAAAAAAGGGTACACGCTTCAGGGGTTGGAAGCAAGGCATATTCAGCAGTTCTATTCGGAGAAACTGCGGACGGTCAAACCAAATTCTGTGATCCACTACCACGCTGTCATTCATCAGGCGCTGAAATACGCAATGAAAACCGACCTTGTACCGCAAAATGTGGCGGTGAAAGTAGACCGTCCAAAAAAGAACGATTATCAGCCTGTTTTTCTCGATGCCGATGAACTGAAAAATTTGTTTGAGGTGATCAAGGGAACAAGATTGGAACTTCCGGTTTTAGTCGCCGCTTTCTACGGCTTGCGGCGTGGCGAGGTGTGCGGTCTTCGATGGGACGCTATCGACTTTGAGCGTGGTACAATCACTATAAAGCACACGGTCACATCGTTGCAGGTGGAAGGCAAAACAAAAATGTATGCGCAGGACTCCGCCAAAACCAAGTCCAGTATGCGCACGCTACCACTGGTGGGAAGCTTTGCCGAATATTTCAAAGAAGTTAAGGCGGCGCAGGAGCTGAACAAGCAGGTCTGTGGCAACTGCTACAACTACGAGTATGACGGCTATGTCTTTGTGGATGAACTGGGAGATTTGATGCGACCGGATTATCTGACCAGCTATTTCCCACAGTATATCCAAAGGCACGGCATGAAAAAGATGCGCTTTCACGATTTGAGGCACTCCTGCGCCAGTCTGCTCCTTGCCAACGGCGTGCCACTGAAACAAATTCAGGAATGGCTCGGGCACAGCGATTTTTCCACCACGGCAAATATCTATGCTCATCTTGACTATACCTCAAAGCTGTCCTCAGCGCAGGCAATGGTCGGCGGAATGGCACTGCCGGAGGTGGTGGATTTCAGCAGCAAATGGACCGGAATTACGGGCGATGGCGAAGAAAACTGATTTTGTCGGCTCGAATCAGCGGAAAATCAAAAATCCTCTTAGTTCTTTCCGAAAAAGTGTCTGTTCTTTCCATAATTTCAAGGTGGTTTTCAGAAATGGACAAAAAAGAAAAGTCCAGCAAACCCGCTTGTTTACTGAATAATGGGGTCCCCAAAAAGTCGCAAGACTTTTTGGGGAGAGGAGGAACAGCGGCGTGAGTGCGGGATGATTTTTTATAAAAAAATCGTCACAAGCGATACATAGCTTGTGACGACGATGGCGGAGAGTTAGGGATTCGAACCCTAGAGACCTCTCGGTCTACAGCATTTCGAGTGCTGCACCTTCGACCACTCGGACAACTCTCCATATGTCAATCCGAAAATCGTTTCCAAAACTTTTGGAAAGAACTGACGGAAAGAACAACAAAATATTCGGTTTTTCGAACTGCGTAACCCCGCATAAATACTGGATTTCTTGCGGACAAAACTGACACCAATTTCAAAAATTTCGAGTCGTTCTCGTTATGACCACTTCGATACTTCTCCATCTATTCAATTTTAAAAAGTATAGTGTACAGGCCAGAAAAAGTCGCAGAGCTTTACAACTTTTATATTATATCATGAATCCTTGAAAATTTCAAGTATTTTTCCAGAGGTTATAAAAGAAAAATCAACACCGGATAAAAAGCCGCCTTGCGGCCCGGCGCGTTTGGCTGGCAGCGGCCTTTGTCCGGGCCCTGGGACCAGCGTGTTTTCTTCTGCGGAGACCTTGCAATGATTTGATTTCTCCATTTGACAAATTCCCTTTTATAACATATAATTTAAGAACTTAAGCAGGCCGGTTGGGCTTGGAAAATTGCATGTTTCTGCGATATCCGCGCCCCGGACTGGACATCCTATGAAAAGGAAAATCAAATCAAAGACAGAAGAGGAATTTGCACATGGATTTGACATTGGACAGACAGGAGGTGCTCCGGTATTTGGGCTACCGGGGACAAGCAATCGACAGCCGGACTGACGCCCTGATCAGCGGCTGTATGGACCAGATGCTCAAAACAGCGAAACCCCGGTACGTATACCGTATATTTGAAGTTCGTCAGGACATAGAGCAGGAGGCCATTCTGCTTCCCGAATGCGGGCTGGTCCTGCCGGGCCGGGACATCTATGAGCATCTGCGCGAATGCCGGAAATGCGCCCTTATGGCCGCGACGCTCGGCATTGAGGCGGACAACCTGATTCGTGTCGCAGAGGCGAGTGAGATGAGCCGGGCAGTGATTCTGGACGCTTGCGCCACGGATATGATCGAAAAGGTCTGTGATTGGGCGGAGCGGGAGATTGAGGTCCGGGCCGCGGAAGAAAACCGGGGCATCAACTTCAGATTCAGTCCGGGCTATGGCGATCTTCCGCTGACCCTGCAGGGGCGAATCGGCGAGGTGTTGGACACAGTCCGCAAAATCGGCCTGACCATGACGGAAAATTCGTTGATGATACCCAGGAAATCCGTAACCGCTCTGGTTGGGTTTACGGTTCGCCCCAGAAAACAGGCGAGCAAGTGCGCCACCTGCTCCATGCGGGGACAGTGCAGATTCCGAAAGGAGGGAACCACCTGTGGACGTTAGAGACTATCTGAAAAATAATATACTGCTGTTTGACGGCGCCATGGGCACCATGCTGCAGGCGGCAGGCCTTCCGGCCGGCGGTCTGCCTGAAATCTATAACATTGAGCACCCGGAGATTATCCGGGAGATACACAGCGCCTATGTACAGGCAGGAAGCGACGTGGTTACGGCCAACACCTTTCAGGCCAATGAGCTGAAGCTGAAGGACTGCGGCTATACGCCGGAGGAACTGATCGCTGCGGGTGTACGGCTGGCAAAGGAGAGCGGCGCAAAGTACACCGCGCTGGATATCGGCCCGCTGGGTCAGCTGATGAAACCCATGGGAACCCTGACCTTTGACGAGGCCTATGCCATGTTCAAACGCCAGATTGCGGCCGGCGCGGCGGCCGGCGCGGACATTCTGCTCTTTGAGACCATGTCAGATCTGCTGGAGGTCAAGGCCGGTGTGCTGGCCGCAAAGGAGACCTGCTCGCTTCCGGTCTTTGTGACAATGACCTATCAGGAGGACGGCCGGACCTTTGTGGGCTGTGACCCGCGGAGCGCAGCCCTGACCCTGTCCGGGCTGGGGGCGGACGCGCTGGGGGTCAACTGCTCTCTGGGGCCCAAGGAGCTGGCCCCGGTGGTGGGTGAACTGCTGCGCTATGCCCGGGTTCCGGTCATGGTACAGCCCAATGCGGGGCTGCCGAAAATGCAGGGCGGCCAGACCGTCTATGATGTCGGCCCGGAGGAATACGGGAGCTTTATGGCAACGCTCGCGAAGCAGGGGGCGGCGGTGCTGGGCGGCTGCTGCGGAACGACGCCCGCCTTTATCCAAACCATGGTAAAGACCCTGCCGTCCCGGGTCCGGACAGCCTGCACCCCGCTGGCCGTGACAGCCGTATGTTCCGGCACCCGAACCGTTGTTCTGGACCAGGGGGTGACCGTGATCGGCGAGAGAATCAACCCCACGGGCAAAAAGCTCTTAAAGGAAAAACTTCGGGCGCAGGATTTCGGCTATATCATCGGCGAGGCAATCAGCCAGTCTCAGAACGGCGCGGACATTCTGGATGTGAACTGCGGTCTGCCGGAAATTGACGAGGCCGCCGCCCTGTGCCGCGCCGTGGAAGAGGTGCAGGCGGTGGTGAATCTGCCGCTCCAGATCGACAGCTCCAGCGCCTCTGCCATTGAGAAGGCGGCGCGGATTTATAATGGCAAGCCCATTATCAACTCAGTAAACGGGAAGCGGGAGAGCCTTGATGCCATCCTTCCCATTGCGGCAAAGTACGGCGCGGCCCTCATCGGCCTGACGCTGGATGAATCCGGAATACCGGAAACAGCCGAGGAACGCTGTGCCATTGCGGAACGGATTGTGCAGGAGGCCGCGCGATACGGCATTCCAAAAGAGGATATCATCATTGACTGTCTGGTTCTGACCGCGTCCGCCCAGCAGGAGCTGGTCATCCAGACCCTTCGGGCAATCCAGCTGGTCAAAGCCCGGCTGGGCGTCAAGACTGTGCTCGGGGTCAGCAACGTGTCCTTTGGCCTGCCCGCGCGGCCGATCTTGAACAGCGTATTTCTGGCCGCGGGCTTTGGCGCGGGCCTGGACACCGCCATCATCAATCCCATGTCCCAGGAGGCCATGCAGGCAGTGCGGGCCTTCCGGGTCCTGAACAGCCAGGACAGGGACGCCGCGGATTACATTGCCCGCTATAGCCAGGTACAGGCCGCCGCGCCAGCGGCCGCGGGCCAGCGGGAGCTGAGGGACTATATCATAGAGGGCCGGAAGGAAGAGGCCCGGCTCAAGACCATTGCGCTCTTAAAGGAGCAGGAGGCCCTGGATATCATAGACAACCAGTTCATTCCCGCCCTTGACATTGTGGGGGACCGGTATGAAAAGGGGACCATCTTCCTGCCGCAGCTGATTCAGTCCGCGGAGGCGGTCAAGGGGGGCTTCGCGGTGCTGAAGGCCGCCATGCCGCAGGGCGGCACGGATAAGGGCACGGTTTTGCTGGCTACGGTGGCCGGAGATATCCACGACATTGGGAAGAATATTGCCAAAATGCTGTTGGAGAACTATGGCTACCGGGTGATTGACCTGGGGAAGGACGTGCCGGTGGAGACGGTTGTCCGGACCGCCATGGAGACCGGGGTGCGGCTGATCGGCCTGTCCGCGCTGATGACCACCACAGTCACCAGCATGAAGGAGACCATTGCCGCCCTCCGCGCCGCGGGCTGTACCGCCCAGATCATGGTGGGCGGCGCCGTGCTGAACGAGGAGTATGTCCAGTTTGTGGGCGCGGACCACTACGTGAAGGACGCACGGGCGGATGTGGCGCTGGCAAACCGGATTTTCGGAGGCCGGGAATAGCATGAAAGCATATACCATTGGTCCCAATGACGCGGGCCAGCGGCTGGACCGCTATTTATCCAAGCTGCTGCCCCGTGCGCCGCAGGGCGTTATCTATCAGTCCCTGCGGAAAAAGAAGGTTAAGATCAACGGCAGACGGTGCACGGACGGAAGCCTGCGCCTGCAGGCGGGCGATCTGGCCGAGCTTTACATCAGCGACGAATACTTTGCATCCCCGGCTGGCCAGCCCCTCTGGACCCGGCTGGAGCCGGAACTGAACGTGATCTATGAGGACCGGCATATTCTGGTCATGGACAAGCCGGCCGGGCTCCCCTCCCAGGCGGATGGGGAAACCGCGTCTCTGGAGGCACATATGCGCGCCTATCTCCTGCGGACCGGGGTCTTTGCGCCGGAAAAAGAAGCCACCTTTCTGCCCTCTCTCTGTCACCGGATTGACCGGAACACGGCGGGGCTCGTCATTGGCGCGAAGGACGCGGAAAGCCTCCGTATCCTGAACCAAAAGATCCGGGACCGGGAAATCCGCAAGTTTTACCTCTGTGAGACAGAGGGGACCCCTGAGCCCGAATTTGGGGAAATAGCGGGCTGGCTGACCAAGGACGGCGCGGAACGGAGGATGGAATTCTCCCCGCGGCCGGTTCCATGCGGTATGCCCTGCAAAACCCGATACAGGGTTCTTCGGCCGGGGAATCCCGCCCTGGTGGAGGCGGAGCTGCTGACCGGGCGGACCCATCAGATCCGGGCCGGCTTTGCCAGTCTGGGCCATCCGCTGGTTGGCGACGTGAAATACGGCGCCCGGAAGGACGGCGGCAGGCGGTTCCAGCATCTGACCGCTTACCGGCTGGTTTTTGCATTTGCCTCTGACAGCGGACCGCTGGATTATTTAAAAGGGAAAGAGATCACTTTGACGCCGGGCACTCTGCCGGCGCGGAGGGAGGTTAGGGATGGATACCGTAATATTTGATATGGACGGCGTGCTGGTCGACTCCGAGCCGGTTATTATGCGGGCGGCTGCAGAGGCCCTGGCCGCGGAGGGCATTCAGGCCGGATACGCGGATTTTGAACCCTATATCGGCGCGGGTGAGGAAAAGTTCATCACCGGCCCTGGCCGCCGTGCGGGAAAGGCGGAACAGATCGGAGCCATGATGGAGATGATGTACGCGCTGTATGATAAATATGTGTATCAGGAGCTGAAGGTCTATCCCTCTGCCCCCGGCCTGATACGGCGGCTGAGAGAGGCGGGCTATACCCTGGCGCTGGTCAGCAGTTCAAACCTGAACAAGCTGTTGGTATCGCTGGACGCGGCAGGCATCTGTAAGGACAGCTTTGACCTGATCCTCTCCGGCAGCGATGTGACCAGAAAGAAACCGGACCCGGAGCCCTATCAAAAGGCCGCGGCCGGTCTGAACAGGGTGCCGGAACGCTGTCTTGTGATAGAGGACGCGGTCAGCGGCGTTACCGCCGCCAAGGCGGCGGGCATGCATTGCGCCGCAGTGACCGCCTCGTTCCCGGCAAAGCCTTTGCTTGCGGCCGGCGCGGATTACATTATGGATGATATACAGGAGGTCTGGGACATTCTTATGTCCGGACAGCCGCGCCGTGGGGAGCTGGATTAAAACGAAAAATCCTCATGCCGCGGAGAAGAGGAATAGCAGGAGATGAGACGCGCGCTGCCCATTCGTGTTCATCTTCCAGAAGGAGAGAGGTGAGGCTATGCTTCAATTCATACTGGGGCCGGCTGGTTCCGGCAAGACAGAATGCATTTATCAGGACATTGATGCCCGGCTCCGGGCGGAATTGCGCTCCTGGATTCTGGTGCCCGAGCAGTTTTCCCTGTTTACTGAAAAGGAGCTGATCCGCCGCTTTGGACTGCCGGCTCAGACCCGGATCAAGGTTCTGAGCTTTTCCCGGCTCTGCAATCTGGTTTTGCACCAGGCGGGGCCTCTGCGGATGCGGTATATTGACGGGGCCGGAAAGCAGATCATTGCCGCCCAGACCCTGGAACTGCTTCAGGGCAAGCTGGCCGTTCTGGGACGGAATCTGCGGCAGAAGGGCTTTGGCCAGGTGCTGGTGCAGACCATATCGGAGTGCAAGCGCTACGGCGTTCCGCCCCAGGGACTGCGCTTTGCCGCGGAGCATACCAAAGAGCCGGAACTGGCCGCCAAGCTGGAGGATCTGGCTCTGCTCTATGAGACCTACAATGGCCTGATTGAGGCCCAGAGCGCCGATGCGGAGGACAATCTGGCCCTGATCTGCCCCCGGCTCAGATCCTGTGAATTTCTGACCGGGAAGCTGTATATCCAGCACTTTCGGTCCTTTACCCCCATTGAACACCGCGCCCTCGGCGAACTGATGCACCGGTTCGACCTCTGCGCGGCCCTGGACTATTCGGATGCCGCCGCGTTTTCCGGACTGTTTGCGCCGGTGGGCGGCACCATACGCCGCCTGCGGGAAACCGCAGAAACGGAGGGCATTGCCGAAGCGGAGCCAATCGTGCTCCCCGGACCTTCCGAGGAAAGCCCCCTGGGCTATCTGAGAGGCCGCTATTTTGACGCCCGCGCCCTGCCCTTTGCCGGGAATCACGGAGACGCGGCTGGAATTTATGAGGTACAGAACCACTGCCGGGAGATCGAATGCGCCGCGGACCTGATTCTCCGGCTCTGCCGGACAGAGGGGTTCCGGTTCAGCGATTTTCTGATTCTCGCCAGAGACACCGCATCCTATACCCGGATTCTGCCCGCCATATTTGAACGCCGGGGAATCCGGGTATTTCTGGACGCCCGGCGGAGCATTGCCTCCAAGCCGCTGATCCGGCTGATTTCAGGGACCTTGGAGATCCTGGCCTATGGACCTTCTTACGAGCGGGTGATGGCCATTGCCCGAACCGGGCTCTTTGACCTGACCCGGGACGCGGTTGACGAGCTTGAAAACTATATTCTTGCCACCGCGCCGTCCCATGCCATGTGGCAGGCGGAGACATGGGACTATGTCCCCGGGCGCGGCCGCTATGATATGGAAAAAATCAACCGCGCCAGAGATGTTCTCCTGTCCGGCGTGCGCGCTGTCCAGAATGAAATTACCGGCACCAAAACCGGCGGCGAGCTGTGCGCGGCCCTGCTTGACTGGATGAAGCAGAGCGGGCTCTCCCAGCAGGTGATTGACCGGGCGCGGGCCTGTGCCGCGGCGGGGAAGCCGGAGCTTGCGGATGAATACCAGCAGGTGTGGAACGCCGCCGTCTCCGTTTTGGCCCAGATCTCCGCTGTCATGGCGCGGGTGCCCATGACCTACCGCCGGTTTTTTGAGCTGTTTGAAGGGGCCTGTACTGGAATTGAAATCGGGCTCACGCCCCAGACCATTGACTGTGTGGTGTTCAGCCAGATTGACCGGTTCCGGAGCAGCGGCTCCAAGGTGGTGCTGGTGCTGGATATGAACGAGGGAGTGTTCCCCAGAGGCTATATGTCCGAGGGCCTGCTCTCGGACAGCGAACGCCGTGAGCTGGAACGGCTCGGGGTTGAGCTCGCGCCGGGCATGGAGCAAAAGCGGCGCGAGGAACAGCTCCTGATCTATGCGGTGCTGTCCGCGCCCAGAGAGAGGCTGTATTTCTTCCGGCCCCTGCTGGATCAGGAGGGCAAGCCCCAGCAGGGCTCCGGAATCCTGAAACGGATCCGGGAGCTGTTCCCGGCCATTGCCGCGGTGAATCCGGACGCGGGGGAGGATCCCCTGTCCGGCACAGAGGGCCGCGCGGGTGCGTTTGACCTGCTGGCCGCCGCCCTGGCGGAAGCCGGCGGGGATCCGGAACTTCTGCCCCGTCCTCTGCGGGAGCTCTATGGGTGGTTTTGTCAAGACAGCGCATACCAGCCCCGGCTCCGCGCCCTGCGGGAGGCCATGAGCGCCGGGCCGCCGGAGACGCTGTCTCCTGATATGGTGAAGGAACTTTACGGACTTCCCCTCTCCCTCAGCGCCTCACAGCTGGAGGCCTACAACGCCTGTGCATTTCAGTATTTTCTGACCTATGGCCTGCTGGTTCGGGAGCGGGAGCAGGCCGGGGTTGAGCCCCGGGGGATGGGGAGCGTACAGCATGCTGCCCTCTATGATTATTTCACCGAACTCAGGGATTCCGGCGCGGATTTCTCGGCGATCAGCCGTGAGGACTGCTGCCGCAGGGTGGGCGAAGCGGTGGAGCGGGAGGCGCGGAAAAATGCCGAACTGCTCTATGAGACCTCAGCTTATTATCAGTACATTGTCATGCGGATGAAGGGAATTGCCGCCAGAACCGCCTGGGAGGTGGTAAAGTTTTACCGTTCCAGCAACTTCCGGCCCTATGGCTTTGAAATCACCATCGGTACAAAGGGCGACATCCCCGCCCTGTCCGTCCGGATCGACGGGGAGGAGATCGCCCGCATCCGGGGGATCATTGACCGGGCGGATACCACAGAGCTGGACGGTGAAACCCTGGTCAGCGTCATTGACTACAAATCCTCTGCAAAGGGGCTGGATGTAGAGCTGGTCCGAGATGGGATCACCCTCCAGCCCTTGCTCTACACAGACGCGGTCTGCCGGCAGCTGCCCAATGCCGTCCCCGCGGCCATGGTCTATCTGCAGATGAACGACCCTATACTGGACGAGTCCAAGGTCAAGGGGAATCTGGAGCTGGCGGTCAATAAGGAGATGGCGCCCCGGGGCTGGATTGCGGATGACGCGGAGATCATCTCCGCCTATACCGGGACCCCAGGCGAGGACGCGTGCTCCTATCTGCCCGCGGGGACGGCGGCCATGGTCAGCCGCGAAGAGCTTCAGGCACGGATCCAAAGCGCCAATGAAAAAATCCGGGAAGCGGCGGCAGGGATTGCGGGCGGCCGGATCGGCGCGCGGCCCTACCAGAGCTATAAGCATGACGCCTGCCAGTACTGCCTGTACGGCCCTGTATGCCATGCGGCGGAGAACGGAACCGCGTCTGCGGCCAAGTCCTGAGCCTGCGGTCAGGCATATATTTTGCTATGATTCGGCAAACTATGGAGAGAGACGAAGCAGAGGCGGGGACTCCCCGCCTTAAAATACAAAAACAAAAGAGAAAGAAGGACGATTTATGAAAGACGCGCTTATATGGGCAGCCAGCGGCACAGGCTTTACCTTTCTTATGACCACGCTGGGAGCGTCGCTGGTTTTTTTATTTCATAAACGGGTCAATATGACCTTTCAGCGGGTATTTTTGGGCTTTGCGGCGGGGGTCATGATCGCCGCTTCGGTCTGGAGCCTTCTGATCCCCGCCATTGAGGAGTCCGAGGCCAGCGGGGGAATCGGCTGGATCCCCGCGGCCGGCGGAGTGATTCTGGGGATCGTGTTCCTGATGCTGATGGACGGCATCCTGCCGCATCTGCACCCGGACGCCGCGTCTCCGGAGGGGATATCCAGTTCCTGGAAACGCACAACGCTTTTGATTACCGCAGTGACCCTCCACAACATTCCGGAGGGCATGGCTGTGGGACTCTCCTTTGCCCTGGCATCACAGCACGGCGGGGATCCGGCCATGTATACCGCCGCCATGGCGCTGGCCATTGGGATCGGGATCCAGAACTTCCCGGAGGGCGCGGCCATTTCCCTGCCTCTGAGGCAGGAGGGGCTTCCCGCCTGGAAAGCGTTTATTTTTGGGAGTTTTTCCGGGATTGTGGAGCCGATTTTCGGCATTCTGGTGGTGCTGATCGCCGGGACGATTCAGCCGCTCATGCCGTGGCTCCTGAGCTTTGCGGCAGGGTCCATGCTCTATGTGGTGGTGGAGGAGCTGATTCCCGAGGCGCATCTGGGCGAACATTCCCACCCGGGTACGCTGGGCGTTATGGGAGGCTTTTTAATTATGATGATTCTGGACGTGGCGCTTGGGTGAGAGCCGGGCGGGGGAAAGAGGATGAAGAATGGAAAATGAATTTGTATATCGCAGGCTGGCGGAACACGAAATAACCCTCGGACTGTTTTCGGCTTTTGAACGCCGGCAGGTGGTGACAAAGTGCTGGAGAAAAAACGGCGGTCAATGGCAGATTCAGGAGGATCCCTTTGTAGATCAGTGGGACACGGCTGACTATGCAGAGCTGGTTCGCTGTCTGAGGAACACCGTCCGCACCGGCGGCGTTGTCTATGGTGCGTTCGGCGGCGGCGTCCTGAAGGGATTTGTCTCTGTAGAGGCGGAACCCCTTGAGCTTCAGGGAAACTATCTGGATCTGACCAGTCTGCATGTTTCAGAGGACTGCCGCCGCGCCGGCGCGGGTACCGCCCTTTTCCGTCTGGCGGCCGCCTGGGCAAAGGCGCAGGGGGCGGAAAAGCTTTATATTTCCTCCCATTCGGCGGCTGAGACCCAGGCGTTCTACCGGGGGATCGGCTGTAGGGATGCTTTGCAGCGTCATGCCGGGCATACGGCGGCAGAGCCCTTTGACTGTCAGCTGGAATTTGATTTGGAGACGGTTTTATGAGACGTGTGTGTATTTGAGTGTAGAGAGGGCCGCGAAAGCGGCTCTTTTTTTATATGCTAATCTGATTTAGGTTAAAAAATCCTTTCCGAAAAATATTGTGATAAAATAGAAAAGTAATAGGATAAGCGATGAATCAACGGGTTTTTGGAAAGGTCAAAGGGCATTTGCTGCGCCGACTGTCGCAGATGACGCGCAACATAATTTGTTTTTAAGAAACGCTTTTGTTCATTTTTGCGCGGCCAAAAACGAACCAAAAAGGCCGCATAGGGGCGGCGGCCCCTATGGACCCCGGAGGCCCGGTTCCGGCAGCTGCAGCTCACCCGAATTTTTTACTGGTCGTCAGGCGTGAGGCCGGCCAGGGAGCACGCGATATACAGGGCCTCCCCGTCAAACGCGGAAACGGAGCCCGAAGATGTTCTGCGGTGGTACACAAGCGTAGTTTGCTATGTTTTTGACAGAATCCAAAGATATCCACAAACCTAGTGGATTTATCCGCCAAACCAACAAAAGAACAGGCGCCAAATGCCTTAGATAACCAG